>NZ_JRFC01000001.1 GCF_000769075.1 Porphyromonas sp. COT-290 OH3588
GTGTCAAATAAGCGTAAAATCCCCATCCCTGAGGGAAATATCCCTCAGGGATGGGGATAGGGGGATAGTATTCAAGGCTCCCAAAGCCGCTCAAACACGCAAAAAACATCGAGAAAGATACAAGAAACTTTGAGCGGTGCATTGCGCAATAGTTTCTTGTAGGAAGCTCGGAGCTTGTTCGGTTGGTTTAGTTGCCATGTCGATACAATTAATTACATATTAAAGATATTAATAATCAGAGATATATACAACGTTTCTAGCCGAAAAGAGGCAAAATGCCGTGCAACGGTCTCAAGAAGTACGAATTTGGCAACAAGGTCTCCATCATCCGCTCGGCTACGGGAATCATTCTTGGCGCACAATCTTTTCTTAATGAGTATGATGGACACACGATAGAAGCATCGTTGGCGCAAGTTGAACGTCTCACCCAGAGAAAGATCAAAATATTAGCGGGCGACAGGGGTTATCGGGGAAAGAAAGAGATTAATGGCACTCAGATTTTAATTCCAGATAGCCCCACAAGCCCTCAGGTAGCAGGTATCAGAAGAGGAAGAAGCATAGACTATTCTGCAAGCGAGCAGGCATAGAACCTACCATTGGAGACTTGAAATCAGATCATCGTTTAGGTCGCAACTTTTAGAAGGGATTGACAGGGGATGCTGTGAACATACTATTGGCAGTAGCTGCTTATAACTTCAAAAGAGCGATGAGAGCTTTTTACACCTGCTCAAAATAATAAGCGAAAAGCTAAGCGAGAGACCATCGATGAATGACTTCTCACTTGCCAATGCTTTTTAAGGGGTGACTAGATAGGGTAGTAAGGTGTCGATTGGTAAGAGGAAGCATAAAGACTTGGCAACTTCCGCCCCGGATATTCTTTGTCCAAAAATCGTGTGTCGCTTTGAGTAGGCTAGGGTAGGCCCCTTAGGTTCTAAAATTAAATAAATACCTTTGCTTTATATTTGGACTACGATAATTATTATAGATGATATATAAAACAACGACGGCCAATAGGGGGTGTTGTGGTATGACATCCAAAGGCTGCAAGGGCTGCTGCTCCAAGAAGCAAAGCAGCTACGACTGGCTCAGCGATATCCCAGAGGCTATACGCTCGTGCGATATTGTTGAGGTACAATTTAAGAATACTCGTAAGGGGTACTACGTTAATGCTCAGGGCTTGGAGCTCAAGAAGGGCGACCTCGTAGCGGTAGAGGCCTCTCCTGGACATGATATAGGTGAAGTTACGCTCGTAGGTAAGCTCGTCGAGCTTGCCATGAAGAAGCATCGCTATCGCCCTGAAAAAGGTGTGATGCCGCAGATCTATCGCATAGCCAAGCCTGCGGACTTGGAGAAATGGGAGGAGGCGAAAGTAAGAGAGCATCAGACTATGATACAAACTAGACAGATTGCCGCAGATCTAGGACTAGAGATGAAGATTGGTGATGTGGAGTATCAAGGAGATGGCAATAAAGCTATCTTCTACTACATAGCAGATGGGCGTGTGGACTTTAGGCAACTTATTCGTGTGCTGGCGGATACTTTCCATATCAGAGTAGAGATGAAGCAGATTGGTGCTCGGCAGGAGGCTGGCCGTATCGGAGGGATTGGCCCTTGTGGTCGTGAGTTGTGTTGTTCTAGCTGGATGAGTACATTCGTTTCGGTCAATACCAGTGCAGCCCGTGTACAAGATTTATCCCTCAATCCTCAGAAACTTACGGGGCTCTGTGGCAAACTCAAGTGCTGTATGAACTATGAGGTGCAGGCCTATACCGAGGCTCAGCGTTCGCTCCCTAGCCGTGAGATCGTGCTAGAAACGAAACGTGCTTCTTACCACCACTTCAAAACGGATAGCTTTCAGAGGCAGATTACCTACAGTACAGTTGCTAACCACCCCGTAGGGCTCGTCACTATATCTGCCCAGAGAGCCTTTGAGGTTATCTCTATGAATAAGCAAGGGGAGAGGCCAGATACATTAGAGTTCAATAATGAGCGAGAGAAACCTCAATCTAAGCCTCTAGATATCCTCTCGGACAATAGCCTTACACGCTTCGACAAGAAAGGCAATAGTAATGGGCACAAGAACGGTAGTCGTCGCCCTAAAAATCGAGAGAGTGTGTATACTGGCAGGCGCAGAGAGGGTGGGTCACGAGAGCACACATCGGCTCGACCTAATGCAGAGCAGAGGCTAGGCGAGCGTGTTCGTCCTCAGGGTGAGCGCAGGTGTGGGCAAAGTGGTCGCCAGTCCTCTCATGGTAGGCCTAGCTCTGGCCTCATGGGTGCATCTCAAGAAGAATAGCAAACTTATGCAAGGTAAGAGTGTGTTCGGGGTTAGTTGTTGTCTTTTACTACTCGGGCTAGGTAGTTCGTGTATAGAGCAACAAAGCGAACAGGATAGCTCGATTTACTGGCAAAAGTTTGACCTGTCGGGGATACAGATTGATTTTTTCGTGCCTCGAGGCAGGGCATCCTATGTTGTCACTCTTGCCGCACGGATAGACAATCGTCAGGACAGTTTGGAGTTGCCTCTTCGAGTGCGTATGGAGAATGCATACGGGCTGTATCTCATTGATACGGTCGTGTTGAGGCTGCCAGACCTTAGAGCTTCTCGTGTGCGCTCAAGCGTGGCGATGAGGGAGATGAATACAAGGCTCGATCTCATATGTCAGCTACCTATGGCAGGCTTGTATTCCTGCGTAGTCGAGCCTTTGCAAGCGCCCGATGCCATGGGCTTAGTAGCTGTGGGGTTAGAGCTCACAGAGGTAACCCACCCATAGTTAGTGTATGTTGTCAAACAAAAGTGCACTGGTAGGGGACTAAATTAGTTCGGAAATAGCGTGTAACTTTAGAGAACAAAAAACAGAGATTATGGCAACAGAGACAAAGAAGGGTAAACGGGCTAAATCTACTAGCTCAGAGTCTCACTACTCAAAGATGAAACCATTGCACGGCATTTTGCCTGTTTTCGGTTAGAAACGTTGTATATATCTCTGATTATTACTATCTTTAATATGTAATTAACTGTATCGACATGGCAACTA
>NZ_JRFC01000010.1 GCF_000769075.1 Porphyromonas sp. COT-290 OH3588
ATCGAAGACCCAGAAAACGGCTAGGATACCTAACGCCAAGCCAAGTTTTAGGACTAACTTAGATCAACATTGTTGCGCTGGAAGGAGGAATGTGCACTTATTGTACCTCTATGGAGTTTATAAGGAAATTACTTACCTTTGCTATGCTCATTTTTTCAGATGGGGCGTATAGCATAGATAGACATTAACTAAATAGCATATTATGGACTCAAAAATTCAAGAACTGACCGCTAAGATCTATAACGAGGGTGTACAGAAAGGCAACGAAGAAGCCGCTAAAATACTCGCAGAGGCTAAGCAAAAGGCTCAAGAGATAGAGGCTCAGGCACGCCAGCAGGCCGAAGAAATCCTACGCAATACGGAGAAACGCACACAAGAGCTCCGCCAAAATACAGAAGGCGAACTCAAACTCTATGCAGGCCAAATGGTAGAGTCCGTAAAGTCTACCCTGCTAGACAAACTGAACGGTGAGATCGCCTCATCAAGCGTTCGTGCAGCCATGGCAGACCCAGCTTTCATGCAAAAGGTAATTCTTGAACTAGTCAAAGGCTTCGACTTAAACAAGGGAGTAGTGATCGAAACAGCACAAGCCGCCGAGCTAAAGGCTTATTTCGCCTCCACTGCCAAGGGTATCCTAGAGCAGGGATTAGAAATCAAGAGCGTTGCTGGCAAACCCACAGACTTCGTGCTAAAGCCTGCCGATGGTGCCTTCAAGATCCAGATTGGTGAGGCCGAGTTCGTCGAACTATTCAAAAACTTCCTGCGTCCTCAGTTAGCCGAGATGCTATTTTAAGTCGATATATAACCACCATAAATAGCATCGCTAATGGGTAAATACTACGCTTTGGTAGCAGGGCTGCCTGTGCTATCAGCAGACGGCCAGAAGCTACCCTACGAGCAAGAGGAGTTCTATCTAGAGCTACAAGACGTCCTAAGCTCCAAGGATAAGGAGCTACTAGAGTGGCTTCACCTAGAGGATGCCAATAGGGAGCTACTACGCTTGCACCAAGAGGAGCTACTGCTCGTCGAGCAGAAGCAGGACGAGGACACCGAGCAGATAGATACGCTGCTACCCCTCGAGGAACTACGTCATATCGCCCGTACTGCAGCCGCAGGCGGAAAAGCTAGCAGAAGCAAGCAGGTACCTAACTATATGCGCCAGTTTGTGCACGAACTCTACTACGAGCCTCAAGACGAGGACGAAGCCGAAAATCTAAAGAAAAGCCCTCTCTCTGCCGAGGATCGGCTTGCTCAGCTCTACTATGCTGAGGCGAGCAAGTCGAGCAACCAGTACCTAGCCGACTGGTTTAGGCTCAATCAAACAATTCGCAACGTCATGGCTGTCTACACGTGCCGCCGTCTTGGCTGGCCAATAGACCAATTTGTTGTGGGTAACAGCCATATCGAGGAGCAGCTACGCACTTCTCGAGCCAAAGACTTTGAGCTTGGGGAGGAAGTGCCTTATATGCCACAAATCATTCAGGCCGCCGAGGAGGAAGATATTACTCGCCGCGAGCGTATGATTGACATGCTCAAGTGGCGCTGGCTCGATGACGAAACGTTCGTCAAGGTTTTCGACATAGAGAACGTGCTCAGCTACTACATACGCCTCGGGATCATCGAGCGCTGGCTCAAGCTAGACGAGAAGCAGGGCGAAACTCGCTTCCGTAGTATCGTCATGGGACTCAAGGCCGAGAGTAATGCTTCGCTCGACGAGTTTCGCCGTAGCACCAAGAAGTAAGCAGCAAGTACCTAGATAGCTCGATCGGTTATGAGCTATGACCTAATCGTTTTCTAGTCCCCAAATTCCCGCCCCATCGCAATATAGGACTACGAAGTCGGTCGATCGCCGTACGGAGCTACCTCCAACAATGCGTTGTCTGTTGCTCAGAAGTATCAAGGGGCGCAGATAGGTTTCGATCTAGGCTCAAAAGGTTTTTTCACAGGAAATAAATAACATTATATATATGGCAACAAAAGGTATTGTTAAGGGGATTGTCTCCAACCTCGTCACCATCGAGGTAGATGGCCCCGTGGCACAAAACGAAATTTGCTACATCACCGTCGCAGGTACACCTCTGATGAGTGAGGTGATTAAGGTAATCGGGAAGAACGCCTACGCACAGGTCTTCGAGAGTACCCGTGGCATGCGTATCGGCGACCCCGTTACTTTTGAGGGGCACATGCTCGAGGTAACCCTCGGGCCCGGTATGCTCGCCAAGAACTATGACGGCTTGCAGAACGACCTCGACAAGATGGACGGTGTCTTCCTGCAGCGAGGCTCATACACTTATCCGCTAGACGAAGGCAAGAAGTGGGCGTTCAAACCCATTGCTAGCGTAGGCGACCGAGTACAAGCGGGTAGCTGGCTCGGTGAGGTTGATGAGAACTATCAGCCACACAAGATCATGGTACCATTCGTACTCGAAGGTAACTACACGATCAAGGCACTCAAGGGCGAAGGCGACTACACCGTGAAGGAAGTGATCGCCACCCTGACGGACGAGGACGGCAAGGATATTGATGTAACCATGGAGCAGAAGTGGCCCGTGAAGAAGGCTATACAGTGCTACCGTGAGAAGCCACGCCCCTTCAAGCTCCTAGAGACTGGCGTACGTGTGATCGATACTCTTAACCCAATCGTAGAGGGAGGCACCGGCTTCATACCCGGTCCCTTCGGTACAGGTAAGACGGTACTCCAGCACGCTATCAGTAAGCAGGCCGAGGCGGATATCGTGATTATCGCAGCCTGTGGGGAGCGTGCCAATGAGGTGGTAGAGATCTTCAAGGAGTTCCCAGAGCTACTCGACCCACATACAGGTCGCCACCTGATGGAGCGTACGATCATCATCGCCAATACCTCCAACATGCCCGTAGCCGCTCGCGAAGCCTCAGTTTATACCGCTATGACGATCGCCGAGTACTACCGCTCGATGGGGCTCAAGGTGCTCCTGATGGCAGACTCTACTAGCCGCTGGGCGCAGGCACTGCGTGAGATGAGTAACCGTCTAGAAGAGCTACCGGGGCCTGATGCCTTCCCGATGGACCTATCGGCCATTGTGGCTAACTTCTATGCTCGTGCTGGTTTCGTGTACCTAAACAATGGCAAGACTGGCTCAGTAACTTTCATCGGTACTGTGTCGCCAGCAGGGGGTAACCTCAAAGAACCCGTAACCGAGAATACCAAGAAAGTAGCACGTTGCTTCTACGCCCTAGAGCAGGAGCGTGCCGACCGCAAGCGTTACCCTGCGGTGAACCCCATTGATAGTTATTCCAAATACCTAGAGTACCCCGAGTTTAAGGAGTACGTAGCCGAGCGTGTAGGTGCTGGCTGGGTAGAGAAAGTAGGTGAGATGAAGCAACGCCTACAGCAGGGTAAAGAAATCGCCGAGCAGATCAACATTCTAGGGGACGACGGTGTGCCCTTGGAGTACCACATTACGTTCTGGAAGGCGGAGCTCATCGACTTTGTGATCCTACAGCAAGACGCTTTCGATAGTATCGACTGCAATTGCCCAATAGAGCGCCAAGAGTATATGGTGGCTCACGTAATCAAGGTATGTAATACAGAGTTTGAATTTGAGTCCTTCGCAGAGGTAGCTGGCTACTTCAAGGAGATGATCAATACCTTCAAGCAGATGAACTATGCCGAGTATCAGAGTGATGACTTCTACAAAGCAGAGCAACAGATGCTCGAAATCGTGAACCAACGTGCTAAATAGAATAAGGATATGACAGCAACAGCTTTTCAGAAGATATACACTAAAATTAGTAATATCACCAAGGCCACTTGTATGCTCCACGCTAGCGGTGTGGGCAACGAGGAGCTTGCAACCATAGACGGCCGTCTGGCTCAGGTAGTACGTATCATGGGTGATGAAGTAACCCTACAAGTCTTTGGTGGTACGGAGGGTATCGCAACCAATGCCGAGGTCGTATTCCTAGGCAAGGCTCCCTCGCTCAAGGTAGGCGATCAGCTCGTAGGGCGCTTCTTCAATGCCTACGGAGAGCCTATTGACGGCGGCCCCGAAGTATCGGGCAAAGAAATCGAGATTGGTGGCCCATCGGTAAACCCCGTGCGCCGTGAGCAACCCTCCGAGCTTATCGCCACAGGTATAGCAGGTATCGACCTAAACAATACCCTAGTGACGGGGCAGAAGATCCCATTCTTCGCAGACCCAGACCAACCTTTCAACGAGGTAATGGCTATGGTGGCCCTCAGAGCCAAGAGCGACAAGATTATCCTTGGGGGCATGGGTATGACCAACGATGACTTCCTGTTCTTCAAGAATACATTCAGCAACGCAGGTGCGCTTGACCGCATCATCAGCTTCATCAACACCACCGAAGACCCATCGGTAGAGCGTCTACTTATTCCCGATATGGCACTGGCTGCTGCCGAATACTTCTCGGTAGAGAAAAAGGAGAAGGTACTAGTTCTGCTCACCGATATGACCAACTATGCCGACGCCTTGGCTATCGTATCCAATCGTATGGACCAGATTCCCTCCAAGGACGCTATGCCCGGCTCGCTCTACTCCGACCTTGCCAAGATTTACGAGAAGGCAGTACAGTTCCCCGACGGTGGTTCGATCACGATCATTGCCGTAACGACCCTCTCTGGTGGCGACATCACGCACGCTGTACCCGACAACACGGGGTATATCACCGAGGGACAGCTCTATCTGCGTAGGGACACCAACGTAGGCAAGGTGATCGTAGACCCATTCCGTTCGCTCTCTCGCCTCAAGCAGCTCGTTATCGGCAAGAAGACCCGAGAAGACCACCCACAGGTGATGAATGCTGCCGTACGCCTATTCTCTGATGCCGCAGGCGCACAGACGAAGATGGAGAACGGCTTCGACCTGACCGACTACGACGAACGTGCGCTTAGCTTCGCCGACGACTACTCTCGTGAGCTACTAGCTATCGACGTAAATGTAGACACCGAAGAGATGCTCAATACTGCTTGGCGACTCTTTGGCAAGTACTTCAAGCCCTCGGAGGTTAATATCAAGCAGCAACTCGTAGATACTTATTGGACTAAGCAAGAGGCTTAAACAAATAACCTAACGCCCTCCGCTTGCACCCATTATAGAGTGCTGAAGCACGGTATATAGGGTGCAGACGCAACCACCATAGGGTGCAAATGCACGCTATATAGGACGCAAAGAGGAGGTATTAGGCTAGCGAAATAAGAAGCAGGTATAATAAAATAATCAGTTACTGAATATGGCTATCAAATACAGAGTACTTACTAGAGAAGTACTACTAGGCAAGGATAAGGGCAAGAAAATGCAATTTGCCCAGTCGATTACGTCGAAGAAAATCACGTTCAAGCGTTTCTGCGAGGAGATTGCAGACGGAAGCACCGTGGGCAGCGCAGACGTCAAAGCGGTGCTGGACCGCATGGTTACAGTGCTGCGCCGACACATGCAGGACGGCGAGAGCGTGGACTGCGGTGAGCTAGGCACGTTTAGCCCTACATTCGGCTCGTCGGGCGTTCCCGTTGGCGAGGACTTCTCTGCCAAGGCAAGCATCCGTGATCCCAAAATTTCCTTCCGCCCCAAGCCCGCCTTCAAGGCACTTACGGACGTGAAGTTTGAGCGCATCAGCGCCGAGGAGGAGGCAGCTCGCAACGCAGCTACTGCCAAGAAGAAAGGCATCAAGCCCGGTGCGCCAAATACAGGTGCCGATTCGGGCGGTGGCAGCACCCCCGGCGGAGGTAGCCTACCAGATGCAGGGCTGTAGCCACTAGAGGCGATTAGTCAGCAAATACGATAGTTGTATTAGCGCTATGAAACTGCAAAGTATTAGAAACCGCATTAAGTATTTTCTGGCGACTCCAAGTGGCAGGGTGACTGCCTACATCGCTGGAGTAGTACTTGTTATTGTAGCAGGACTATCTCTTCTGCAGACATTCCATGTGCTTGAGAAGGGAACCATTCCCCTTCATTCACAATGCGAGTATTCATCGTCGTTGTCTGCTACCGTATTGTCAGGAGCTATATCCGTATCAGTAAAAAGGACAACGAAAGTAAGCATTAGGTTATGGCAGAGAATAAATTGGGAGGTGCTTTAGTGCGCTTCTTCGCCAGTCAGTTATGGCGAGTAGTTACCTATATCTCATTAGCTATCTATGTGCCAACGGTAGTGATTAGCTTCCTTGAGTTTATCGGAGTGGTTGATGGCGCACTGAGTAGGCTTCCGCAGGGCATGCTATTCTTCATTATACTGTTCCTGCCTGCTCCACGCATGTTGTACACTGACGCTCGCAAGAAACAACAAATAAGTTCGCAAGAACACAGATAAAATGGCTATTAAGTTTCAGTATAACAAGACTTCGCTCCAACAACAGGAGAAAAACCTGAAGATGCGCGTGCGCACCCTGCCTACGATCAAGAGTAAGGAGAGTGCTCTGCGCCAGCAGGTGAAGCAAACCAAGCGGGAGGTCGAGGCATTGGAACTAAAGCTCGAAGAAGATATTCGGGGCTATCAGAGCATGATGAGCTTGTGGGATGAGTTCAATCCCGAGCTTATTCGTGTGGATCGTGTAGACCTATCCGTGCGCAAAGTCGCAGGTGTGGTACTACCCGTACTAGACGACATCCACTATGAGATCAAGCCCTTCAGCATTTTTAATGCACCCTCATGGTACGCTCAGGGTATTGACTTGCTCAAGACTCTAGCCACTACGGGCATTCAAGCCGAGTTCCTCCGCCTAAAGATGGAGTTCCTCGAGCACGCCCGTAAGAAAACCACTCAGAAGGTTAATCTATTCGAGAAGGTTCAGATACCCGGCTATCAGGACGCTATACGTAAAATCAAACGCTTCCTAGAGGACGAAGAGAGTCTGTCGAAAAGTTCGCAGAAGATCATGCGTGCCAATCTGGAGAAGCGTGCGCAAAAAGAAGAGGAGGAAGCCGTATGATACAACGCATGAGCAAATACTCCTTCGTCATCTACCATAGGGAGTACGAGGAGTTCCTGCTGGCATTACGGGACTTGGGCGTGGTGCATATCACCGAGCGCAACAACCCCAAGGAGGTCGATCACCTCAAAGCGATGCTCGATCGGCGAGCCAACTTGGTGGCTCTGCGGCGTACCCTAGCGGACTATCTGCCAGAGGATATGCCAGAGCCTAAGCCTCTGCCTACTATAAGTGAAGAGGCAGGTGAGGCAGCTGTACAACAGCTCGAGCATGATCTAGCACAGCGCAGCAAAACGCTCTCGAGCATACAGCTCAAGCGTCAGGAGATCGCCGAGCAGGAGATTTGGGGCGACTTCGACCCTGCACAGATCGAGCGTCTAGGCGAGGCGGGCTACCGTCTGGCATTCTACACGATGCCTGCGACCGCTTTCACCGAGGATTATCAAGCAGAGTACGATGCCATCGCCATAGCTCGCAATGGGGCTAGCCAATACTTCGTACGTCTAGAGCAGGCTGGCACTTCCCCCGCACCCGATGCCGAGGCGATCAAGCCGCCAACCCATAGCCTTACAGATCTGCACAACGACCTTGCTATGCTAGAGCAGCGTCTAGAAGCCGAGAGTGAGGCTCTGCGTGCGACAGCTCTAGATAGGCTCATCGAGCTCAAGGCCTACGATAAACTCATAGATGACGACTATATGCTCGGCGCAGCACGCCTGCAAGCCGTAGGCCAAGCCGATGACAAGCTGATGCTCCTTGAGGGCTGGGTGCCAGCCGAGGGTGCCGAAGCGATGGAGCAGGCTCTTGCCCAGACGGGCTACTACTACCAGCAGGTAGAGATAGTCGATGAGGACAAGATCCCTATTCTTCTGAAGAATAACTTCTTCGCTCGCCTTTTTGAGCCGATTACTTCGATGTTTTCGCTACCGAATTACAGCGAAATCGACCAGACAGCACTCTTCGCTCCATTCTTCCTGCTCTTCTTTGGGCTTTGCTTCGGCGACGGAGGGTACGGACTACTGGTATTTGTCCTTGCGACGATCTACCGCATCAAGACCAAAGACGGCAAAGATATGGCTCGCCTCTTGCAGTGGCTAGGCGGTGGTGCCTGTGTCATAGGCCTCTTGATGGGGACGTTCTTCGGTGTGACGCTAGGGTATGCCAAGGCGGAGGATTACTTCCTCAATCAAGACAATTTGATGAAGCTATCGGTCGTGCTGGGGCTTATTCAGATTTTCTTTGCCAAGGCGGTGGCGGCTTATAAGATCAAGGTGCAGCGTGGCGTCAAGTACTCGCTTGCTCCCTTCGCTTGGATTGCGATGCTTTTGGGGTTGGGTGCTATGATTCTGCTACCTCGTTTGGAGCTAGAGCTACCTGCTTTCGTACCTTATATTATATATGGTATCGTCGGCGTGTCTGCCCTTGTGGCATTCTTCTACAATATGCCGGGCAAGAACCCATTCCTCAACTTCGGTTCGGCACTATGGACGGCCTACAATATGGCATCGGGCTTGCTGGGAGATACCCTCTCCTACATTCGTCTTTTTGCCATCGGTCTGACAGGGGGTATCCTTGGCGGCGTATTCAACCAGCTTGCCGTAGAGCAGACCGAGGGTTTGCCTTGGCTGGTGCGTGTGCCCATGATGCTCCTAATCCTTCTGGTTGGCCACGGGCTAAATATCAGCTTGGCGATGATTAGTTCGTTCGTTCATCCGCTTCGTCTTACCTTTGTGGAGTTCTATAAGAATAGCGAGTTTGAGGGTGGCGGTAAGGCCTATCAACCTCTCAAGAAATAATTAAAAACAAAATCAAATAAACAACCTAAAAAGTTTTATCAGTATGAATGAAATGTTGGCGTACTTAGGCGTGGCTCTCATGGTCGGCCTAACTGGCATCGGTAGCTGTATCGGTGTGACGATTTGCGGTAACGCAGTAGTGGGATCTCTCAAGAAGAATCCCGATGCCCTAGGGCAATACATCGGTCTGACGGCTCTCCCCAGCTCTCAGGGGCTGTATGGATTCGTAGGCTTCTTCCTTGCCAAGCTAGCGATTGACAATATGATCGGCGCAGGTGGCGTAACGCCCTTTGCCGCTTGGGCAATCCTAGGTGTAGGTCTGGCTCTCGGTGTGGTAGGTCTATTCTCTGCGATCCGTCAGGCTCAGGTTTGTGCCAATGGTATTCAGGCTATCGGTAATGGTAATAACGTATTCGGTAGCACTATGGTGGTAGCCGTATTCCCAGAGCTGTATGCGATCCTAGCTCTGCTGGTAGTGATCCTAACGATGCTCCCAATGATCTAATCCAACTTCGTAAGTCCATCAAGGCTGCACCACGACAACTCCTCGAGAGCTCGTGGTGCAGCTTTTATTTTATATCCACAAATAAGGCAAAACAAAAGAAAAATAAAGGTCTAGGGAGCTATTCATCAAAAGGTATTTAGTATCTTTGCGCTACATGTGTGCGCATTTTAATTAAATAGTTCTCAATACTAACAATAAACAGAAACAACAATGAAGGATTCTGTCATCTCTAACCTCATTCAAGAGGAGTATCAAAGGCAACTAAAGGGCATTGAGCTGATTGCCTCCGAGAATTTCGTAAGCGAAGACGTGATGCAGGCTATGGGTAGCTGTATGACCAATAAGTATGCCGAGGGGTATCCCGGTCGTCGCTACTATGGAGGCTGCGAGGTCGTAGACAAAAGCGAACAGATTGCAATCGATCGCCTCAAGGAACTATTCGGAGCTGAATGGGCCAACGTGCAACCTCACTCTGGAGCGCAGGCCAATATGGCTGTCTTGCTCGCTTGCCTAGAGCCCGGCGACACATTTATGGGACTAAATCTAGCACATGGCGGACACCTCTCGCACGGCTCACTGGTCAATAGCTCAGGGATACTCTACAAGCCAGTTGAGTACAACGTGGGCGAAGAGGACGGACGTGTAGACTACGATCAGATGGAAGCACGTGCCCTAGAGCATAAGCCTAAGCTCATCATCGGTGGAGGCTCGGCCTACACCCGTGAGTGGGACTACAAGCGTATGCGAGAGATTGCAGACAAGGTGGGAGCTATCTTCTTGGTAGATATGGCTCACCCAGCAGGGCTAATAGCTGCTGGCCTGCTCGATAACCCAATTAAGTATGCTCACATCGTTACCTCTACGACACACAAGACCCTGCGTGGCCCTCGTGGTGGGATTATCCTCATGGGTAAAGACTTCGACAATCCTTGGGGCAAGACTACACCCAAGGGCGAAATCAAAAAGATGTCTGCCCTACTCGACTCTGCCGTATTCCCCGGCGTACAGGGCGGCCCACTAGAGCATGTGATCGCTGCCAAGGCTGTTGCCTTCGGGGAGGCACTCAAACCAGAGTTTAAGCAGTATCAAGCACAGGTGCAGAAGAATGCTGCGGCTATGGCAGAAGCCTTCGTTAAGCGTGGATACAAGCTCATCTCTGGAGGGACAGATAACCATTGCTTGCTGATCGACCTACGTGCCAAATTCCCAGAGCTAACAGGTAAGGTGGCAGAGAAGGCTCTCGTAGAGGCAGATATTACTGTGAATAAAAATATGGTTCCTTTCGATAGCCGATCAGCTTTCCAAACGTCGGGTATCCGCATCGGAACTCCTGCGATCACGACACGTGGCGTCAAGGAGGATATGATGGAGATCATTGTAGATAAGATAGATCGTGTACTCTCGGCTCCAGAAGATCAGGCTGTGATCGCAGCCGTCCGTAAGGAGGTCAATGAGATGATGACTAAGTATCCAATCTTCGCTTGGTAAGCCTCGACATATTCGCAAATAGCAAAGCAGTCAAGAAGAAGGAGGCTCGTTGCTTCGATTAGCTTAATGGTCGGAGCAAGGAGCTTCCTCCTTGTGCTTAAAATCAAACATCAATCAATATAAATCCGTATGAAAAAAACTTTGCTTAGCGTAGCCATGGCAGTAACTGGTCTGCTCGTGGGCTGTACCCCACAGGTAGAGAAGACAACGCCCGAGTACGACAAGGGAATTAACATCATTCCTACTCCAAAAGAACTCGTAGAGGCCACAGGTCACTACGAACTAACCGAGAAGAGTAAGTTTATGGTCGAGGGCGACGAGGCCAAGACAATAGCCGAGTTCTTCGCTGACAAGATCAAGAAGTCTACAGGCTATACCCTTGCCGTTGAGCAGGGGAGCAAGTCTTCTGGTGCGATTAGCCTACGCATTGACCCCAGCCTTGGGCTCAAGGACGAAGGCTATACGCTCAAAAGCTCAGCCGAGGGCGTAGAAATCGTAGGTCAGACCGCCCATGGCCTATTCTATGGTATGCAAACATTCTTGCAGCTACTGCCTGCCGAGATTGAGAGCCCAAAGGTGGTAAACAACGTACATTGGTACGCCTCTGCCGTAGACATCAAGGACGAACCCGAGTTTGGTTACCGTGGTATGCTCATAGATGTGTGCCGTCACTTCCTCACGGTGGACGAAATGAAGCGCCATATCGATGTGCTATCTATGTTCAAAATCAACCGTCTGCACTGGCACCTCACAGAAGACCAAGGCTGGCGTATCGAGATCAAGAAGTATCCTCGCCTAACTGAGGTAGGTAGCAAGCGTATCGAGGGCGATGGCACCGAGTACGGAGGCTTCTACACTCAGGAGGAAGTGAAAGAAATCGTAAGCTATGCACAGGAGCGCTTCGTGACAATTATCCCAGAGATCGAGCTACCGGGCCATGCTATGGGCGCTATTACAGCTTACCCAGAGCTAGCTTGTAACCCCAAAACACAGAAGGGTAATGACTACTCCGTACGCAACATCTGGGGGGTAGAGGTTGATGTGTACTGTGCTGGTAAGGAGAGCGTATTCGATTTCCTTGCAGACGTCATTGACGAAGTAGCTCCACTATTCCCCAGCGAATACTTCCACATCGGAGGTGACGAATGCCCCAAAGATCGCTGGAAGGTTTGTCCAAACTGCCAGAAGCGTATCAAGGAAGAGGGGCTCAAGGACGAGCACGAGCTACAGAGCTACGTGATCCGCAGAGCTCAAAAGATGCTAGAGAAGCATGGTAAGCGTCTTATCGGTTGGGACGAAATCCTAGAAGGAGGCCTTGCTCCCTCGGCAACCGTGATGAGCTGGCGTGGAGAAGAGGGCGGTATCACTAGTGCCAATATGGGGCACGACGTAATTATGACCCCCGGCAGTGGAGGTCTATACATCGACCACTATCAGGGTGATCCTAAAATTGAGCCCGTGGCAATCTGCTGCTATGCGCCACTTCAACAGGTCTATAACTATCACCCAATCCCAGAGGCCATTGCTCCAGACAAGCGTCACCACATACTAGGGGCACAGGTAAACGTATGGGCAGAGTATCTATACGACAATGCAATCCGTGAATACCGCTCATATCCTCGCACCCTAGCTCTAGCAGAGGCTGTTTGGTCGCCCAACGATCGTAAGAATTATGAAGACTTCTCTCGTCGCCTTAACAATGCTTATGTACGTCTAGACCAATATGGCGTAAACTACCATATTCCACAGCCAGAGCAGCCTAATGGCTCTTGCAACTTCGTCGCATTCGTAGACTCCACTAAGCTAGAGCTTACCACGACAAGACCTATTAAGATTGTCTATACGCTAGACGGAAGCGAGCCTACTGCTAGCTCTACCGAGTACACTGCTCCTATCCTTGTAACAGAGAATAAGGTCATCAAGGTAGCCTCTGCTCTCCCAAGCGGTAAGCTAAGCCCAATCCGAGCTATTACTTTCGAGAAGCAGGCACTTAGCCCAGCCGTTGAGCTTACGGGCGTTAAGGATGGTCTTCGCACCAAAACTTCTGTTGGCGACTACATGCAGGCCTCAGACTTTGCTTCGGCTACCAACTGGACCGAGGGTACTATTGAGAAGATCTCCCAGATTATCCCAGACCGTCTAGTGAATAACTTCGACGAGTTCGCACGTAAGGCTGTGGTAGCCGAGGGCTACATCGAGGTACCAGAAGATGGTGTGTACTTCTTCTCAACCAACAATGACGAATTCTGGATCGAAGGAGAGAAGCTCATCGACAATGCTGGAGAGGTTAAGAAATTTAGCCGTAAGGATAAGAGCCGTGCCCTCAAGGCTGGCTTCCACCCCGTGAAGGTAGTCTTCGTCGGCGCTATCCACGGCGGATTCCCAAGCTACTGGGACGATGGTCGCGTGACGATGCGCCTCTCTACCAGCAAGGAGTTTAAGGATATTCGCTTTGTAATGGGTCAGCCAGTGAACAACTAAACCACCCAACTCGCCCTAGGCGAAACTTATAGAGATCGGTGCCATATCCATAAGGGTGTGGCACCGATTATTTTATTCTAGAGCTTGCTGCCAATGGCACTCTCCCCCCTTCGCTCTAGAAGTATAAATGTTGCAAACTGATTTGCTACGGATTTGAGATAATCTCATTACCTTTATCCACGTATTACTAAAATAAAGTCAAACGATTAGATGTAATTCATCATGAAGCAAACTCCATTCACCGCTATTCATCAAAGCCTAGGAGCTAAGATGCACGAATTCGCTGGCTATAATATGCCTATTGAATACACCACGGGCATCATTGACGAGCACATGACCGTAGTCAATGGTGTGGGTGTCTTTGATGTGTCGCACATGGGCGAGTTCTGGGTCAAAGGTCCTAAGGCTCTTCAGTTCCTACAAGACATCACGAGCAACGATGTTTCTAAACTCAAAGTAGGCGATATCCAATACACTTGCTTCCCCAACGATCGAGGCGGTATCATAGACGATATGCTCGTCTACCGCTACGAAGATGAGAAATATATGCTTGTAGTCAATGCAGCTAATATGGACAAAGACTGGGCGTGGTGCGTTGCACATAATCAAGTAGGAGCAGAGCTAGAGAATAGCAGTGACAACATCGGTCAGCTCTCCATACAAGGGCCTCTAGCTACGAAAGTGCTACAGAAGCTCACGGATATAGACCTAAGCCAAATCCCCTACTACACGTTTAAGGTAGGGAAGTTCGCAGGCTGCGACAATGTGATCCTATCCAACACTGGCTATACAGGTGCTGGAGGCTTCGAGATTTACTTCTACCCCCAAGATGGTGAGAAGATCTGGCACGCAATCTTCGAGGCTGGTGCCGAGGAAGGCATCAAGCCTATTGGTCTAGGCGCTAGAGATACGCTACGTCTAGAGATGGGATTCTGCCTCTACGGCAACGATATTACAGACGAGACCTCTCCACTAGAGGCTGGTCTAGGCTGGATTACCAAGTTTGCCGAAGGGAAAAACTTCCCCTCTCGTGCTATGCTTGAGCAGCAAAAAGCCGAGGGAGTAGCTCACAAACTCATTGCCTTTAAGCTAAAAGACAAAGGGGTACCCCGCAGTCACTACGAGATCGCAGACGAAGCAGGCAACATCATCGGAGAAGTTACCTCTGGCACGATGTCACCAAGTCTGAAGATCGGTATCGGTATGGGCTACGTCAAGAAAGAGCATAGCACAGTAGGCACCAAGATCTACATCGTAGTACGTGGACGCAAGCTAGAGGCAGAGATCGTTAAGCCTCCTATGCGTATCCAATAGCCTAGCGATCACAAGCACAAGGCATAGTCTGGCATACTGCCTACTTGTCTTGGAGGAGCATATCGTGAGCCATTTATAGATGGCTCATGGTATGCTCCTCATCTATTATCGTATTCGCAGGTCTAACAATACCAAAATAAACCCTCAATTCGACCTTTTTATCTAAGTTTGTGTTATCATAATATATTTAGAAACAAAGCCAAGATAATGAATATAGCAGTCATCGCCGTTTCTCCTGCAGGTCAGCAGATAGCTCGCCTCCTTCTAGGCGAGTATCCCCAAGAAATCAGTATTTTCTCCCCTCATGCAGGCGAGAGCGTAGAGCAAATCTCCGATATCAAGACATTCACAGCTGAGAGATTTCATCAGTATGACGCATGGGTCTTCATCGGGGCTATGGGGATCTGCGTGCGAAGCATCGCCCCACATATCCAACACAAGTACCAAGACCCTGCGGTCATCAACATAGATAGTACGGGGCGGTTCGTTGTTTCTGTTCTCTCTGGGCATATTGGTGGGGCAAACGAATTGACGAATCGGATTGCTGCGACACTGGGGGCAGAAGCCGTAGTGAGCACGCAAACAGACAATACGGGGCTATGGGCACTTGACTTGCTCGGGCGGAAATACGGCTGGAAGACCATCAACAACTGCGACGGGCTAAACCGCCCCATTGCGCTATACACCAACGAGCGAAAGACTGCACTGCTACTTGAGGTCAAAGACCGAGGGACTTTCGACCTTGAGCGTAGCAAAGCCTCGCACGTAGACGTTTTTTACAAGAGGGAGAGTTTCCGCCCAGAAGACTATGAATTAATTCTTGTTGTCAGCCCAAGACGATACGAAACCACAACTCCGACGATACAGTTTATTCCTCGTGTCCTAACTCTTGGCTTGGGGTGTCGCTATCAGTGCGATCCGCTTGATATACCACAGTACATCGAAGAGCAGATTAGGGAGAGAGGGTTCTTCCCCGAGGCGATTTGCCGCATTGGCACGATTGATCTCAAGAAAGATGAACCGCTGCTCCACGAGCTATTGAGCCGCTGGAATATCGCCCAAGCCAACATCTACACGGCCGAGGATCTGGCGCCCGTAGAGATCCCGAACCCTTCGCAAAAGGTCTATGAGGTAACAGGCGTCTATGGCGTAGCGGAGAGCTCAGCTCGACTATCAGCTCGGCTTGGCTCGATACTCATCGAGAAGCAAAAAGGTATGATCCACAAAGGGAATGACTTCACATTTGCTCTCGCCATAGATCGCAAGGCTGAGCGACGTGGGCACATCGAGATCGTAGGAGCTGGCCCCGGAGATCCTGATCTATGCTCCATACGTGGCCGAGCGTTCCTAGAGATAGCAGACCTAATCCTCTATGCTGGGAGCTTGGTCCCTCGCGCTCTGACAGATTGTGCCAAGCCAACTGCTACGGTCAGGAGCTCGGCGTCGATGAATCTAGAAGAGCAATTCGCCATTATGAAGGAGTTCTACGACAAAGGGCTACTAGTGGTTCGCCTACACACGGGCGACCCCTGCATCTACGGAGCTATTCAGGAGCAGATGGCTTTCTTTGACCAGTACAATATGAGCTATCATATTACCCCGGGTATCTCTTCATTCCAAGCTGCCGCAGCAGCCCTACGCTCCCAGTTCACAATCCCCGAAAAAACGCAGACTATTATCCTTACTCGTGGGGAAGGGCGCACACCGATGCCTGACAAAGAGAAGCTCCACATGCTCGCTCGCTCACAGAGTACGATGTGTATCTTCCTCTCAGCTGGTATTGTGGACGATGTGCAAGCTCAGCTCCTAGAACATTACCCTCCGACAACGCCAGTAGCAGCATGCTACCACTTAACGTGGCCAGATGAGCGCATCTATCGAGGGGAGCTACAAAACCTTGCCGAGATCGTCAAAAGCAATAACCTTACCCTGACGACAATGATCGTCGTAGGCGAAGCTATTGACAATCGTAAGGGGCTATCCCGCCTATACGCAGACGAATTTAAGCACCTATTCCGCCGATGATACTCGTTTATGGTGGCACAACCGAGGGGCGAGTCGTTTGCTCTGTTCTTGATGAATCTGGGCGTGAATACTACTACTCAACCAAAGGTGATGCACAGCAGGTAGACCTCGTACATGGGGTTCGCCTCACGGGAGCGATGAATGAGGAGGCGATGAAAACCTTTATCCAAGAGAAGGATATTCGCCTTGTCATTGATGCAGCACACCCCTTCGCAGCCGAGCTGCACCGCACCATTGGGCTAGCCACTGCTACCCTTGAGATCCCTGTGGTACGCTACGAACGTCGCTATCCCCCACTCGACCCACGTATCATTCCCTGCGAGAGCTACGAGGAGATGGCTCAGCGCCTCCTAGCTCAGCCTGCTCATAGACTACTTGCGCTCACGGGAGTCAATACGATACCACACCTCAGAGCTTTCTGGTCAAAGCGAGAAACCTTCTTCCGTATTCTCGATCGTGACGACTCACGAGAAAAAGCCGAAGCCGCAGGTTTCCCAGCCTCACACATCAAATACTTCGCCGAGGGAGAAGACCAAAAGCTCTTCGACGAAATAAAACCCGATGCAGTGATCACAAAAGAAAGTGGAGAGAGTGGTTTTTTTGACGAAAAAATAGCTCCTGCACTTGCCACAGGTGTACCTATCTATATGATTACTCGCCCCCGTCTGCCAGATCACTACCAAATGGTCAATGGCCCTGTAGGGCTTCGCAAGGCGGTGGAGCGAATTGTGCCAGAGTTCTTCCCTCTAAAAACGGGCTTTACCACTGGAACTACTGCTACGGCAGCTACAGTGGCAGCTCTGCGTGGGCTACTCTACGGCGAGCAAACCGATTCGGCAGAGGTAACACTGCCTAGCGGAGAAACCGTGTCGCTCCCTATCCAGAGTGTTGAGCCGACAGCCAAAGGCTATTTAGCCAAGGCAATCAAGCACTCTGGCGACGACCCCGATGTTACTAATGGAACTGAAATATGGTCAGAGGTTACACTGGCGAGCGACCTATCCGAGGTACGCTTTCTACAAGGCGTAGGGGTCGGCATAGTAACGCTCCCGGGCATAGGGATAGAGGTCGGAGAGCCTGCTATCAACGCCACTCCAAGGCGAATGATGACCGATGAAGTCCGTAAACTAATCCCCGAGGGGGGCGTGGATATACGTATCAGCATTCCAGATGGGGAGGAGCTCGCCAAGAAGACATTTAATCCAAGGCTTGGGATCGTCGGGGGGATATCCGTCATAGGCACTTCAGGGGTAGTCAAACCTTTCTCTTCCGAAGCCTTCATCGCCTCAATAGCACGCCAAACGAATGTAGCCTTGGCTCTTGGAGCAGATACGATCGTCATCAATAGCGGTGCCAAAAGTGAAAATTACCTCAAGGCTGCTTTCCCTATTTTGCCACCGCAGTCCTTCGTCCAGTATGGTAACTTCATAGGCGAAACCCTTGCCAAGCTAGCCGAGCATAGAGTGCCTCGTATCTATATGGGCATTATGCTTGGTAAGGCAGTGAAGCTAGCCGAGGGTAATCTCGACACGCATAGCAAGAAGGTAGTTATGAATAGGGACTTTCTGCACCAAGCAGCCACCGCCTCGGCTTGTAGCGCTCAAGCTCATGAGCTCATAGACCGCATCACATTAGCTAGAGAACTGTGGACGGAACTAGGGCTTGACGATCTCGACAAACTGATGTGCTATATTACCGATGCTTGCTACGGGGCTAGCAAAAAGCTCGTCCCCGATAGCAAACTGAGCATCCTACTCATTGACGATGAAGGGCAAATTAGGTATTCATATCCAAGAAAGTTTATCGAGAGCCTAGCAAGATAATAGCTATTACAAGAGTACAACAAAAACATCGCAGCCGAAGACTAACCTAATAGTTCTTCAGCTGCGATGTTTATTTTCTAATAACCAATGAGGCGCTAAGCATCTGCGAGTTTGCCAACGGCTTTGGCTTTGGCCAACCACTCTGGCACCGTCGTGTGCATAAATTGCTCCTTGGCACTCTCCTCAGCTTCCATATCTAGACCGATATACTTCTGAGCCTTAGCCTTGGTTGAAACATCGGGTAGAGGCACATCGCCGACATACCCGTTGTTTGCCAATACTTTATGGATAGCCAACCGTGCTTGCTGTGCTCGATCTAACCCGTGAGAGAGAATACGTTGAATCTCTTGTGGAGCATGGAAAGAAGCTCCGTGAGAGGCCACACCGAAATCCCAGCGCCACTGAGCCTGTCTGATGAGTTGTAGTGCCTCATGCATCTGCTCTTCTTTTGCACCATGCTGCCAAGCGAATTGAGCTTCGAGATGCGCTTTAGCCAACTCCTGCTCTAGTCTATTACGTGTTTCATTGGCTTTGCGCTGACGCTCGTAAACATTATTGCGTAGTGTTTCTTCGCTCTCACGATGACAAACTTGACAAGTGCGGTCGATCATATTGAGAGGGCTCTGAATGTGATGATCACTAAACTTCAAACCTCCCTCACTCTTATAGGGCATATGACAGTCGGCACAAGATACACCTCTCTGCCCATGGATACCCATCTGTGATATCTCGTAGTCTGGGTGCTGAGCCTTGAGGATCGGTGCTTTACTTAGGGTATGGATATAGTCGTAGTATCTATGATCATCGTAGTAGGCCTCCATATCTTCCATTGTGAAGCCCTTATCCCAAGGAAAAGTAAGATACTTGCCATCTCCTCTGAAATAATACTCTACATGGCACTGAGCACAGACTAGCGAACGCATCTCCTGTGGTGTCGCTTTGGAGATGTCACGCCCCTGACGCTCAAATGCCTCTACAAGTGCAGGACGGCTGATGTGCAGGTTCATCGTTTCTGAGTCGTGACAGTCTGAGCATCCAATGGGATTAACAATCTCCTCTCCCATGTCCGACCATTTGTTCTTGTAAAACTCTGCTACACCTAGCTCCTGCATCATACGAGGCACATCTGGGCTCTTACACACCCAGCAAGTAGCGGGTTGAGGTTCTTTGCCCGTAAAAGTAGGAGAGCCAACACGAAGCGTACGTGTCACATCTTCTACCGCATGCATGTGCCCACGAGGAGTAGTGTAGTCTTTGGAGAATGCATATCCAGCCCAGAGAATAACCATCTCGGGCCTCTGTGCTAGGACATCGACAGCCTCACTCCCATTAAATTCGCTCTTGAAGTCCGTCTGAGCGGTTTCTGTCCAAGTTTGATACTGGCGAGGGAAGTCGTCGCGGAATAAATCGTTACGTGCCACAATACCTTTCATCTTGGTCTTGCGGTTGTTGTAGATGCTGGCCACCTCGGCGCGTCGCTCCATGAGAGCCGAAACGCATAGTCCGAGAAAGAAGACGACGATCATCGATCCTCCGAACAATGCCCAGCTTTGCCAAGGTTTAAGATTCCGTTTCATTGTTGTATCCGAGGTATTAAGTGAATAGCTCTAATTAATCATTTTCTTTAGCCACTCTGGGACAGGGCTAGGAGGATGAGGCACGATGGCCGAGGGAGTGGAGGAGATCGCATTTTGTCCTCCGTGTGGTACATCTCGATGACAATCCCAGCAGGCTTTGCCTGCACCAACTTGAGCCATCATATAATCAATCCTTCCCGTGGTCACAAACTCTGTATTGAGCTGAGTGTGGCAGCGAATACAATTATTCATAATGACTTGCGAACCTGGAGTGTGAGCTTGGATTACTTCTGGCTCGGTATTGGTGAGGAAAACGTAGACATGGCGCATACCATCTCTCGCTTTCACAGCCCACTTTCTCACAAAGTTTTCATGAGGGATATGACAGTCATTGCAAGTTGCATTGCGAGCGTGTGAGCTATGAGACCACGAAGCATAGTAGGGCGTCATGACGTGACAGTTCATACAAGCGGCGGGGGCGTCTGTGACGAGGGTGTGCGCACGCAAGTGGTATAGGAATAGCCCGAAGCCTCCAACGAAAGAGCCTGCTAGAACTAGGGCGGCTACTTTCCAATTACGTGTCGGCAATAGCCGATTGACAACAGAACATTTCATAACAGTAAACCATTAGTCCTAAGGCAAATATATAAAATATTATTGACTCCACAATTTTTGTTGCGGATCCTCCTTTGGCGATAGGCTCTTCTGTGAGCAGTCGCCTAGTGCTTCCAGCAGAGCGGTAATACTATGATACTGGCTCGAGGCGTCCTCTGTATGTAGGAGCCAAAGATCTTCCTTGACGAGCACTCTAGGCGTAGTGATACAATCTACCTGTACGGGCAGGAAACCAACACGCTTAAGTGCTTTGAGTGTCCAAAGATATCGAAGGCCTTGGCCCTGTACGACAATATGGCGTGCTTGCTCTAGCTGCACGGAGAACTCGGCTCGCTCGGAGTCGTAGCTTAGCTTATCGCTGCCGAAGACACGTTCTATCTCTCCTTGTAGCACTAGGTCCTCGGGGCTAGCCGAGGATATCTGGCCCGACCGATCCATGAGCCAAATGGTGTCTGCCCACCCGAGAGCTAGATCAAGCTCATGCGTGGAGATAAGAATACTCTTCCCCATAAGCCGAGCAAGGTTGCGTAGCATCAAGACGACCTCTAGCCTAGAGGGTAGATCTAGATGCGCGGTGGGTTCGTCGAGCAATATGAGTGGCGTTTCCTGAGCTAAGGCTCGGGCTATAAGTACACGCTGCTTCTCTCCGTCACTGAGCCAGCCAAAAGGCCTATCCTCCATCCCCTCTAGGTTGCACACTCCAATAGCCTCTTCTATACATAGTCTGTCTTGTACTGATAGGTGACCTAGGTAGCCAGTATGTGGATGCCGACCAATGACGACGACGTCCCATACGGTCATATTATCGACTAAAATCCGCTCAGTAAGCACTAGGCTAAGCTGCCTAGCCCTGTCCTTCATTTTCATCTGACTAATACTCTGCCCTGAGATGAGGATATCACCAGAGAAGGATGGGAGCAGGCCGGCCATAGTGTGCATCAGAGTGGATTTCCCGCTCCCGTTTGGCCCCATAAGCATCACCATCTCCCCTTGACTGATAGACAGATTAAGGTTTCGTGAGATCACTCGCTGAGCCGATCGACCGCTACTATAGCCCGTAGAGAGCCCTTGCACTCGAATATTCTCGCCCTTCATAGTCTAACGAAATACCTGATTATTCTTTCTCCCTCTCATAATAACCCAAATCACAACAGGTGCCCCCAATAGAGATGTCAGCGCATTGATTGGGAGGACGAATTGATACCCGGGAACCTGCGTAAAGATATCGCAAATAAGCAGTAGCAGCGCCCCCGAGAGCATAGTCGCAGGAATAAGGATATGATGATCTGCCGTGCGAAATATCGTACGGACGAAGTGCGGTACGGCAATGCCAAGAAATGCAATCGGCCCTACAAAAGCAGTGATGCACCCAGTGACCAAACTTGTGATACCTACAAGAGCGACACGGGCGAGCGTGACGTTAGTGCCGACCGAGCGAGCGTAATGCTCGCCGAGATTAAGGGCATTCATCTGCTTGGGCATCAGCATAGAGAGCCCGAGCCCAAGCCCAACAATAGGGAGCATTAGACTAAGCTGCCGCCATGTCACACCAGATACACTCCCGAAGGACCAGAGCAGATAGGTCTTGAGTGTCGCTTCGCTACTAAAAAACTGTAATACCGAAATCACAGAGCTAGCCAAGAACCCAATCATAACGCCGACGATGAGGATCGAGATCATATCACCAAGACGACTAGCTACGAGGGAAATAACGAGCAACACCCCTACCGAGCCTAGACAAGCCGCTACGATGATTCCCCAGCTACTTGCTACGGCTGAAGAGATTATCAAGCTCGGGAAAAGGGTATAAGCCATAGTGTAGACCGCTACACCAACTCCAGCACCACTATTAATCCCGAGGATTGAGGTGTCGGCTAGAGGATTGCGAAATAGGCTCTGCATCTGTAACCCAGATATAGCGACTCCTGCCCCAACGAAGAGTGTTGCTAGCGCTTTGGGCAAACGGAAATTCTGCACTATATAGTTGTAGGTCGTATCAGTACTCCCAGAGAGTGCCTTGAGCACATCGCCAATGGGGATTGAGGTCGCCCCCCATACAATGTCGAGGACGAAAGCTAAGCAGATGCAAACGGCTATAAGTATGAACAGAAGTGTAGTACGTGCCTTCATCTCTTCAACTCCTGCCAGTAGGTGGTTTCATACTCGGGTAGTAGATCGGGGTGTGCGATCTTGATTAAATCCTTGAGTATGAGGTGTGGCTGATAGGGACCACTCTCCCATATATCATTACCTCCATACTCATTGATTCGTTTATTGTCTACCCAAACCGAGCCCGTCTGGGTAGCGTCAAAATGAGCATAGCGCTCGTTGGCACCAATGAAGTCCTCAAGGGTTTTGACCCCTCCTGCCACAGAGCTTAACCAAATCTTACTATGTCTGTGCCGGCTAAAAACATACTCAAAGCTCATGGGTTGGCTGGCAACTTGATTGGGCACGTAGTCGTATCTAAGCCCTGCATCATGGAGCATTGCGGTGACATACGAGTATTCGCCCGGCACATACCACTGTCCCTTGTAGTCCTGACCGTAGAGAATAGGGATAGATTGACGATCTCCGCCTAGCAATGCTTGAGCTTGACGATACTCCTGCTCAATAACGTGGAACGTCTGCTCGGCTTGTCTGTTTCGCCCAAAAAGCATGCCCAGCATCTTGAGCCACTCCGCTCTGGCCAATAGGGTCTGCTCCTTCCACCCATTGAAGAGGACAATCTCGACACCAGAGGCTATGAGATCCTCATCTTTGGCCGAGGCATCGGTGAAGGTCTGTATCAGTATCTCAGGTCTAACCGATAGGATCTGCTCCACATTGCGGCTCATGCCGAGGCCTATATCTACTATTTTCCCTTCGCTTACATATTGCCTCAAGATACTATCGCTAATGTTGCGCACATCGCCACAAGCCACTAGCCTATCACGTAACCCCAAGAGCGGCAATGCTCCGATCTCGGTAGTGGAAATACAGCCGAGGGTGCGTGCAGGCACGGGGATAAAGCGTGCTTGAGCGGGAACTGTATTAAGCTCTGGGAGGTGCCCTCTAGGATAGAGAATATAGACGGCTAGTGTGTCGGGCGAGTCTGGAGCGAAGACAACAACCTCTTTGTAGCCCTCCTCATTGGTTACACTCAAGCCTCTAGCATGGTCAAAGTGTACGATATGTGCAAAGTCCAGAGTATCTATCCCCCCCTCTACACGACTATGCTGGCCACTCCCCTCTCCACTCGTACAGCCAGTAGATAGCAGTAGTGGTAGGAGCGATAGGAGTAAAAATATCTTTTTCATCAGTCTAAGTTTTGCTACGTATTTGTTTATAGTACTGCCTACGCAGAGCGAGGAAGCATAGGCCTATATATCCAGCCTTTCGGATGCTCTAGTAAGCTTTGATCATCTTATTACAAGGAACAAATATAGCTAACTTAGCCGTTAGCACGCATAGCAATGGCGATACACCATAGAGCACCAAGGCAAGGCATTGCGCTGTATATTAATGGTAAATACGCACCCTCCCAAAACTACTTGCGACATTTGATACCTCTCTTAGCATCTTACATTTTACACACTTTGACGTACCTAAAAGGGGCTGCGGACAAATTCAAATTTATCCACAGCCCCTAGGATACTTGTGACGTATCTCAAATCTCTAGTTAGAGTTGAGGCGTATCTGCCCTGCCGTAGTCGAGCGTAGAGGCACGACATCAGCCTTGGGTTTTACACTCCCGCCTGCTGGCTCTGGCAACGTCTTGACCGGAGCTAGCACAGGCTCACCCCATTTGTCATCGCCATTTTTACCTATGGCCACTAGATAATACTCCGTGTTAGCTAGGAGGTCACGCCACTCACCTACATCGGTCGTAGTAGAGATTGGGAAGTTGATAGAGTTGGGCTGGTCCTTGAGGAACTGAACAAACCCGGCAGGATCCTCGTCGTACTTAGCCTTCTCAACCAGCATAAAGCGGAAGACACTGGTATTCTCGTCTGGGTCTGCTTGTGCTTTGATCTTATCGTGGGTTACCTCTAGGATTGTGATTTTTGGCTTAGAGGGCTTGCTCGTACCTTTCTTTAGGGTCATAACGTCAAAGACATGCAAATCGGAGGGCTGTCCCGCCTCATCCAATAGTACCACATAGACCCCATGCAGTGTATTGGGGATTAGCTGGTTGTAGCTGAGAGATACATTCCCTGTATGTGGCTTCCTTGTTCTAAAGTCTGTACCAAAGGCCTTGATATACTCTTCTAGATTGGGGAACTCGCCAAAAGGAGTTTGCTTATAAGCCTCTTTCATACTTTCCTTTTCACCACCAAGGAAATAGTATCCCTTGACATCTTTGTTGGGTTTGAGTGTTACTTTGAAGCTACTATGAGTCACGTCTGTAAACTCCGCCTCTATACTGGGAGAACCAACCAAAGGGAAATCTGGAATACTAAACGTATAACGTGTTAGTGGCCCAACCGTAGACTGCTCATCTTCTCCATAAGCATAGACCGTATAAGTCGTTTTGCGTGTCAGCCCCTGCAAGTTGCCAGTGAAAGCGCCAAAGCGGCTCGGCTCTTGTACATCTTCCTTTAGACGCATGATCAGCATTTCGTCTGGCGCATTCTTGACCTTCCACTCCTCGATTACCTTCATTTTCCAGCTCTGGACATCCTTTTGGGGGAGAACACTGATATCCCCTTTATCCCTTTCCTTATAGTCGAAAGTGATCTTGAAGCCCATATCGTACACCCTATTGCTGAATGTGATGGAGTCGATCTTATCGACAAAGTAACCTTGTGTCACAGGCCTATACCCCTCTGCAATAGGCTTGAAGTGTAGGGTCATCTTATGCTTCTTATTGTCCTGTGCATGGAGCATAGTCAAGCAGCCAAAGCCAAATAGTAGGACGGATAGGAATAGAGTTAGCTTCTTCATAATTTCTTGAATTTAAGTGTACGATTATTGATACGGATCAGATAAACTCCAGAGGCCAAGCCTGCCGTAGAGATCCACTCTCCATTGCGATAATAAGAGGTCTGATGTACAAGTCCACCATCTAGACCGAATACTAACAAGGGGAAACCTTGTTCCTCCGGAAGCCCCAAGATAGCCACCCCTTGGTCGGAGCTAGCTATACGCAAATCCTTTTGATCTAGTATAGACTCAATGCCGACATTGTTTTTCGTTTCAAAAACAATCTTGGCGACAGATGTTAGGGGATTGCTGACGGACTTCTCGTTGTGTAAAAGAATCGTCATATTACCATCCTCAAACGAAATACGCCTAATCTCATGCAAAGCTACATTCACTGGCTCTCCACCTCTGTGGCTGTATAGCTTCAATTTGTCTACAAAAGGCGTATCTCCCTCGCCGTGGAGTGTAGGCGCCAGAAGCGTCGCTACCAATGTGGTAAGAAGATACTTTTTCATGCTAAAAAATTAAAAAATCATGTAGGGTAGAAACTAGATAAGCTCAAGTCTAAGCGAGATTGTGCCCACTCGGAGCTCATAAAGGATCATTTATCTACGCCATTTGACCTGCGCAGCCTCCCGCCGTGTGATGCGAGAGGGAAGAGTAAGGATAAGCACCGAGGTCTTCTACCGAGATTGGAGCAACATAGACTTATCTCTAGAGTTATCGGCTCCTCGGAGGACAGTGGGACAAGCGTAAACCGCTAGATTAACTCTGGTGTATGTGCCTATTTGTTCTTTTGCATTCGCTAAGCGCAAATATAACAAAAAGTATCAATCACAACAATAACAGTAGAGGTCGCAACAATAACTATCACTCAAATCTATGACGAGTCAAGGAATAGACGCCTTATGGATCTGTTCTAGAGCTCCCACCCCTACTATCCTCTCTAGGTATTGTCCTCTCATTTGTCACCTTTTTAGTTAAGGAGTGTAAACAGATTAATATCAAATTTGAATAAGTAAGAGGGGAGTTGGAAAAGATCATTTAAAGCCCTCGAGAGATTGATGGGAACATTTTTTCGGATTGTAGGACCAATCCGCTGCAATATGTCCATCAATTCTCAGAGATTAATGGGAAGAAATACTCAAAAGTGTGCCAGTAGCACATAGAACACTCCCCAAAAACTAAAATAAAGCACTATATATCATCATCATACAAAAGATCCGTTTTAAGCGGTTATATTCACAGATTTAGGGGGTAAGTGCCCTAGAGAGCTTCAGAGCAACCTAGGGCCTGCCAGAGGGTAAATACACGTTTTGGGGATCCGAGCTGTCAATTGACAAGAACACTCAAAACTAACCGAATACTGTAACAGAATGTAAAGAAACAAACTTGTATCATAGGCAAGCAATAGTACATATTCGCCCTGCATTGATTGTCTCGAGCGACAAGCTCTGTAAGAGTTTGCTTACCTTTGTAGAGATATACATACTATTATTATGCAAGTAAGACACCTTATTGAAGAGCATTCTCTTCTTAGCCGCTTTGTTGCAGAGATGAGAGATGTGGAGATACAGCACGACCCTCTACGCTTCCGCCGCAACATCGAGAGAGTTGGCGAGATCATGGCATACGAAATCAGCAAAAAACTCAACTATAGTCTTCGTCCCGTTCGCACACCCCTAGGGGTAGCTGAGTGTGCGTTCATTGAGGATCAGATAGTACTAGGGACTATTCTGCGTGCCGGCCTCTCCTTCCATCAAGGCTTCCTCAGCTACTTCGATCGAGCCGAAAATGCTTTCGTATCGGCATACCGCAAACACAAAGATCGCCTCAACTTCGATATCTTCATCGAGTATATCGCTTCCCCTAGCCTAGAGGGCAAGACACTCATCCTTGTAGATCCTATGCTAGCCACAGGTAGCTCGATGGAGCTAGCCTTCCGTGCACTTCTAACCAAGGGTACTCCAACGGAAATCCACCTCGTATCGATCATCGCAAGTCAAGAGGCCGTAGACTATTTGCAGAGCAAATTCCCAGAGGCTAACGTACATCTATGGGTAGCAGCCATAGATCCCAAGCTCAATGAGATGGCCTACATCGTACCCGGACTAGGCGATGCTGGCGACCTTGCCTATGGAGAGAAGCTATAAGGCCCAGTAGCCACGATGCCTATCAAATCTCCTCGCCCGATCGAGCTCCTTGCTCCAGCCAAAGACCTCGAGACAGCCCGGGCCGCTATCCAGCATGGCGCCGATGCTGTCTACATTGGTGCCCCAAAATTTGGTGCTCGATCGGCCGCAGGGGTGCCACTCGAGGATCTTCGTCGCCTGACCCAAGAGGCTCATCTCTATGGCGTGCGGATCTATGTAGCACTCAATACGATCTTATATGACCATGAGCTAAGCGAGGTAGAGTCCCTTATTTGGGATATTTGGCGTGCTGGAGCAGATGCCCTCATCGTGCAAGATATGGGCGTAACCAAAATGAATCTCCCCCCTATACCACTGCATGCCAGCACCCAGTGCGACACAACAGAGGTAGAAGACGCACTACATCTAGAGGGGCTTGGGTTTGAACAAATCGTACTGGCCCGTGAGCTCAATGTAGAGCAAGTAAGACGTATCTACGCAGCCGTTAGCCGCCCACTAGAGGTATTCGTACACGGGGCCCTATGCGTGAGCTACAGTGGGCGATGCTATCTGTCGGAGGAGGAAACCAAACGCTCGGCTAATAGAGGGGCGTGCTCGCAGCAGTGTCGCCTACCCTACGATCTCGTAGATAGCCAAGGGCAAGTCATACGTAGCCAAGAGCATCTACTCTCGCCCATGGACCTCAATAGAGCGGAGATACTAGAGGAGCTATTGGCAGCAGGGGCATCGTCGCTCAAGATAGAGGGGCGACTCAAGGGGATCAGCTACGTCAAAAACATCACAGCCCACTACCGCCAGAGACTCGATAGTATTATCGCTCAGCACCCCGAGCTATACCGACGGGCATCGCTCGGGCGGCACACCTATGAGTTTACGCCCAACCCATACAAGAGCTTCAATAGAGGCTTTACGCAGTATCAGCTACACCTAGCCACACCTCAGAGGCACAACGACACCATCATCAACCCATATTCACCCAAGAGCCAAGGCGAGTACTTGGGTACCCTCACCCGCAGTAGCAAGGGTGTCTATCAGCTCTCCGACACTACGGATCTGAGCAACGGAGATGGCCTACTCTACATCACCCCTCATGGGGAAGTCGGCGGGGTCAATGTTAATCGTGCTCTCGGATCCGGGGCATTTCAGCCAGCTCGACCGATCGACATTCCACGAGGCAGTCGTGTCTTCCGAAATCAAGATCAGGCCTTCGAGCGCCAACTGAGTAGCCCCTCTGCTTCAAGGCGCTTACCTGTGGGCATCAGATTATCCCAACTCTCGTGGGGGCTTTTACTGGAGATGTGGCTAATCGATATGCCTCGACTTAGAGTGAGTAGAAGCACGGCTCTAGAACTTGAGCCTGCCAAGAAGTTTGACCAAGAGCGTCTGCGTAGCGAGATAAGCAAACTTGGAGATAGCATCTTTGTCGCCGAGGAGAGCATAGTAGACTTCTCAGGGCAGGCGCCTTTCGTGCCTCTATCTATACTCGGTGAACTAAGGCGTATGACGACCCAAGCTCTACTACGAGCTGTGACGCTGTACCGACGCCCAGATCGTAGTGCACGTACACTGGCGATGAAACATCTAGATCGCAGCACTCTACCACCACGACCTCGGCTCTTGGCCGACTACAAAGCCAATATATCCAATCGGCTGGCTAGAGAGCACTACCAAGAGCTAGGCTATGAACAGCAACAAGCAGCATACGAGCTGGCGCCTGTCTCAGGAGCAGAGTTGATGTGTACCAAACACTGCATCAGACACTATCTAGGCTATTGCACACGAGAGCAAGGTAAGCCTCTACCCTACTCTGAGCCACTCTACCTCTGCCAGAGAGGGCAGCGACTGCGTCTGAGTTTCGACTGCGTCAAATGCCAGATGTTCCTATATAAAGACTAGAGCTAAACACAAGGCGAAGCTGTGCGTCTTGGCGGTTGGTTTGCCTAACTGGTCAGGACTTGGAGCTTCGTCCTAGGCCTCTCCGAGCACCTTACATCTGGCGTATCTTGAAGGCGAGAGATTAGGCTCAAATTTGGGTGTAGCTTTCATTGGTTTTGGTCGCAGAGATAATTATTACTACCTTTGCGTGTAGTTGGGAATGGAGGAGGCGCAAGGCTTCCTCCATTTTCATTAAGATGATTTATAATAGTTTAGTCTTATGATCGACAAGCAAGTAGTAGAAACAATCGTCAGCCAGTATCTAGAGAGCGAACTCCCAGAGTTGTACCTCGTCGATATTGCTGTCCATCCGGGGAATAGAATCGTCGTAGAGCTCGGCTCGGACGAAGGAGTTGGCATCGATGAGTGTGTGCATATTACCAAACACATAGAGAGCAATCTGGATAGAGAAGTGGAGGACTACGAGCTTGAGGTCGGTTCGGCTGGACTCACCTCCCCATTCAAAGTGCTACGCCAGTACGAAGCTGCCATCGGCGAAGAAGTCGAGGTGCTGTGTCGTGGTGGTGTCAAGGAGAAGGGTGTACTGCTCTCTGCTACCGCCGAGGCTATCGGTCTACAAGTTGTACGCCGCATCAAGCCCGAGGGAGCTAAGCGTAAGCAAGATGTAGAGCAAGAGCTCAGCATATCGATGGAAGAGATTTTACAGACGAAAAGAATAATAAAAATATAAGATCCCAATGGCAAAAAAGAAAGAAACAGTGAGCATGATCGACTCGCTGGCTGAGTTCAAAGACCTCAAAAACATCAACAAGGAAACGATGATCAACGTACTGGAGGATTCCTTCCGCAACGTGCTATCTAAGATTTATGGTACAGACGAGAACTGCACGGTGATCATCAACCCCGAGAGAGGTGACTTCGAGATTTGGCGCACTCGCCGTGTCGTGAACAATGGAGAGGTAATAGATGCTGCTCGAGAAATTGCTCTCAAAGATGCCCAACTCGTAGACCCTCACTGTGAGGTAGGAGAAGAGGTAACTGAGGCTGTAGATTTCTCGGCCTTTGGTCGCCGTGCGGTGATTAATCTGCGCCAAGCACTAGCAAGCAAGATACTAGACCTACAAAAAGACAACTTCTACAACAAGTTCAAGGATCGCATCGGTCAGCTCATCACTGCCGAGGTCTATCAAGTATGGAAGCGCGAAGCTCTGCTATTGGACGACGAGGGCAACGAGCTGCTCCTGCCCAAGAGCGAGCAGATCCCCGGAGATTTCTTCCGCAAAGGAGAAACCGTGCGTGCCGTGATCGAGCGTGTAGAAAATGAAAATAACAACCCCAAGGTTATACTCTCTCGTGTGAGTGGAGAGTTCCTCAAGCGTCTGCTCGAGCTGAACGTCCCCGAGATCGCAGACGGACTAATCACGCTGCGAGCAGTGGCTCGTGTACCGGGAGAGCGTGCCAAGATCGCAGTGGAGAGCTACGACGATCGCATCGACCCAGTGGGCGCTTGCGTAGGCGTGAATGGTTCTCGTATCAGAGGTATCGTGCGTGAGCTACGTGGAGAGAATATCGACGTTACGACCTATACCTCCAATACACTCCTCTTTATTCAGCGTGCTCTCAGCCCTGCCAAGATATCCGCTATCACGCTTAGCGACGATCCTGAGGATCGCCAAGCAGAGGTCTACATGCGTCCCGAAGAGGTGCCATTGGCTATCGGTAAGAATGCATCGAACCTCAAGCTAGCATCTCTGCTGACAGGCTACAAGATCGAGGTATTCCGTGACGGTGAAACTGGTGAGGAGGATATCTACCTAGATGAGTTCGATGACGAAATCGACAGCTGGGTAATCGATCTATTCAAGACCTATGGCTACACCACAGCCAAGTCTGTCTTGAAGAAGAGCAGAGAGGAGCTCATCGCAAGCATCGACCTAGAAGAAGCTACGATCGACAACGTGCTACAAGTACTAAGAAGTGAGTTCGGCGATGAAGATTTCAACAATACAGAGGACGAAGAAGAAGGCGCATCGGAAGAAACTCCAGAGGCGTAATACTAACCTAGAAGACAAGAGAATATGCCTAAAGAGATAAAACTTATAGACCTTGCTCGCAAGTTGAGCGTCGGTGTCGCCTCCATCAGTAGTTCCATAGAGAAGAAAGGACTTGTAGAGAGCCCCAACCCAAATACACGTGTCGGGATAGACATCGTGAATCAAATGATTAGCGAATATGGCAAGGGCCTTAGCAAGGACAAGATCGAGCAGATCCGCCAAGAGCTGATGGCAGAGCCCAAGAAGGCCGATGCCACAGAGAACAAGACGACTGCCGCCAAGGAGAAGAAGAAGCAAGAGGTAGAAACGAAAGTACCCAGTGACCTCAAGCCTCAGTTCAAGATCGTTGGCAATATCAACGACGCGAAGAAGGCTACGGCAGAAGCTAAGCCTAAAGAGATGGCTAAACCCAAGAGCGAACCTACACCGGCAGAACCTAAAGTAACCACGGCGCCCAAGGCCGAGGAGGTTAAGCCCCAACTAGAAGCCAAGCCAGAGGTTAAACCAGAACCCAAACCCGAGCCTAAACCCATAGTAGAAGCTGTAAAGGTGGAAGCCCCTAAGAAGCCAGAGCCTGTACCACAGGTAGAGGCTCCTAAGGAGGCGACAGCTGAGGCTAGCGATGTTTATCGTGCATCTACGCCTTCGGTAAATATCCAGTTCAAGGTCGTGGACAAAATCGATCTCTCGGCGATCAACGACTCTATGCGTCCTGCCAAGAAATCTCGCAGCGAACGTGCTAAGGAAGAGCGTAAGAAACGCCAAAGGATCAATAAGAATGCCGTAGACGTCAAGGCAGAGGCTGCCAAAGTAAGTGGTAGCACCAACGGGCAAGGCAAGAAGAAAAGCTCTGGCTCTGCTCAAGGCAACCAGAAGTCCAGTGGCATGGGCAATACAGGTAACCAAGGTCGCCCCAACGCCCAGAACCAAGAAGTCGGACGCAAGGCAAAGAAGCAAAAGAAGGCCGACGTTAAGCCTATAGTAACGGACGAGGACGTACAGAGGCAGGTTAAGGAAACTTTAGCTCGCCTAACTAGTGGTAAGCAATCCACCAAGGGAGCTAAGTATAGAAAGGAGAAGCGTACCGCCGTTCGCCACGCAGCCGAGGAGGCAAGAGAGCGTGACGAACAAGAGAGCCGCACCCTCAAGCTCACAGAGTTTGTGACCGTGAGCGACCTAGCCAGTATGATGGACGTCCCCGTCACTCAGGTTATCGGTACTTGCATGAGTCTTGGACTTATGGTATCGATCAATATGCGTCTTGATGCAGAAACTATCGACATCGTAGCCGAGGAGTTTGGCTTCACTACCGAGTTCGTAAGTGCCGATGTGGTCGAGTCTATTAGCCAAGACGAGGAGGTGGATAGAGAAGAAGATCTAGTGAGTCGTCCGCCTATCGTGACCGTAATGGGACACGTAGACCATGGTAAGACCTCTCTACTAGACCGCCTACGCAACACCAATGTCATCGAAGGTGAAGCTGGTGGTATCACACAGCATATCGGGGCATACAGCCTCAAGCTCTCCAGTGGCAAACGTATTACATTCTTAGATACTCCGGGGCACGAAGCATTCACGGCAATGCGTGCACGTGGTGCGAAGATTACAGACATTGCGATCATCATCGTAGCGGCCGACGACGATGTGATGCCTCAGACCAAGGAAGCTATCAACCATGCTGCAGCTGCTGGTGTACCCATCGTTTTTGCGATCAACAAGATCGACAAACCAAGTGCCAACCCAGACCGTATTCGTGAGCAGCTCGCTGCGATGAACTACCTTGTAGAGGAATGGGGCGGTAAGTATCAGTGCCAAGAGATCTCGGCCAAGCAAGGGCTCAACATCGAGGAGCTACTAGAAAAAGTGCTGCTCGAGGCCGAACTACTAGAGCTACGAGCCAATCCGAAACGCCGTGCTGTTGGCTCGATTATCGAGTCATCTCTCGACAAGGGTCGTGGCTATGTGGCTACAGTAATGGTACAGAATGGAACACTCTCTACGGGTGATGTGGTGCTCTCGGGGACATACTTTGGTAAGGTTAAGGCGATGTTCAACGAACGTAATCAGCGTGTTAATTCGGCTGGACCAAGTGAGCCTGTACTGGTGCTAGGTCTAGACGGAGCGCCTACGGCTGGAGAAACATTCAACGTCATGGAAACCGAGCAGGAGGCCCGTAGCATTGCCAGCAAGCGTGAACAGCTCAAACGAGAGCAAGACAACCGTACGAAGAAAGGGCTTACCCTCGACGAGCTTGCACGTCGTCGTGCTTTGGGCAACTTCCAAGAACTCAACGTCATCATCAAGGGTGACGTGGACGGCTCTATCGAGGCCCTTAGCGACTCGCTCATTCGCCTATCTACCGAGGAAATTCAAGTGAACGTTATCCATAAGGGTGTAGGAGCAATCTCCGAAAGCGATGTGGTACTAGCATCGGCTTCTTCAGCCATCATCATCGGCTTCCAAGTTCGTCCTATGCAGGCAGCTAAGCGTAAGGCTGAAGCCGAGGGCGTAGAGATCCGCACCTACTCGATCATCTACGACACGATTGAGGATATCAAGAGTGCTATGGAGGGTATGCTATCACCAGAGATCAAGGAGAACGTGGTGGCTAACCTCGAGGTACAGCAGACCTTCAAGATTACCAAGGTTGGTACGATCGCAGGGTGTATGGTACTTGAGGGTAAGATCAAGCGCTCCAACAAGATCCGCCTTATCCGCGATGGTATCGTGAAGTACTCTGGTGCTCTAGGTTCGCTCAAGCGCTTCAAAGACGATGCCAAGGAAGTAGTAATGGGTCAGGACTGTGGTCTAAACATCGATGGCTACAACGACATCATGGTCGGCGACATCATCGAAGCCTACGAAGAGATCGAAATCAAAAAGACACTTGACTAGAAGGCTGCTAGGATCTAGTAAAGTCCTAGGATATAAGTAGCAAAGGCGGTGCATTGATTTATTTCGATGCACCGCCCTTTCATATATGAGATGATATAAGTTTAGCTCATAGTGTAGATAGATCTAAACTCTAGAGATGAGGGCACCCAATTCCTTATAGATAATATTGTAGGCTTGGGTAATGCGGTCAGCCATACCGATACCATCTCTCATATTGCCCCCAAGGATTAGTCCCGGATACTGCTCTTCTATTTGGCGAATCATGGCCAATCGCTCCCCCGTAGAGGCCTCATATTGGGGTATTGCCCTTCTATGCCGAAAGATATGCAGAAGGTCTGGCTCTACCTTAATACCAAGTATCTGCTCTAGTCGTCCTTTGATGAGAGCCTCAATCTCCTCATCGGAGCGATCAATAAGGTTAGGCGAGCGCATACCTCCTAAAAAAACAGAGAGCAATGCACCACCCTCGGGAGCTCTCCCTGTGAAACAAGCGGACGGATGTAAGACACCTAAAAGATCTTTATCCTCGACAGATGGTATCAACCCTCCAAAGGCCTCAAAGTCTGTTCCCTCAAAAGACCTATACCCTACCGATACTTGTACAATAGGCGCATAGCGCATCGCATCGAGAGGTTGCAAGGATTTTTTAGTCAAGAATGGGAATAGTTCCTCTAAAGCATAGGTCCCTACGGTAGAGATCACACATCGGCTACGCACGACAACCGATGCGTCGGCCGTATCGTAGTGTATATACCATAGTCCAGAGGTATCTCTTGGCAAGACCTCTCTAATTTTGGAGGACAACGAAATACGATCTGGACCGATACTTCTAGAGAGCGCTCCAACCAAGTTGGACAAACCTCCACGAGCCGAGAAGACTTCTTTGGTCACACTCCTATCAAGCTCAGACTTCGGTATACGCATCTTAGCAAATGCTCCACGAATGAAACTGCCATACTCCTGTTCTAGTGCATACAACTTAGGAAGAGCAAATCGGGTCGTCAGCTTAGTTGGGTCGCCTGCATAGATACCTCCGACGAACGGATCGACAGCGTAAGTTAGATAAGACCGTCCCAAACGACGCTCAACTAGAGATGCTATTGACTCATCTGGGTCTGTCCCTCTTGGGCGGAAGGGCTCTGCTAGGATATTGAGCTTATCCCTCCATGCGAAAAGAGGTGTCGTTATAGCAGATTTTAGGCCAGATGGGAGAGGGACGAACCTCCCTTGCCTGAGAATTAGACGACGCTTAGCACTCTGTTTGGCCGTCTGCAATAGGGTTTCATCTCCCAAGGAAGAAAACAGCTCTGCCGTCTGCCAGTTGGAAATAATCCCAGTATTGGGGCCGCTCTCATAGATGAAGCCATTTTGGCGGTACGTCTGTATCTGACCTCCGATACGTCCAGTACTCTCCAGAACTCGCACACTTAACCCTCTTATTCTAGCCCAGTGAGCCATACATAGCCCCGTAAGCCCTGCACCTATTACCACGACGTCCACGACCTCGGTTGGCTCCGTGGGTGCGTACTCCAAGTTATTTATTTGTTTCATGGCACAAATGTACATATCATCGGGCATCTGTAAGCACTATCTCCTAGGGGTTGCTTCACTACTCCTAAGTTTATCATCACATTATAAAAGAACTATGAAGGCGAATACACAGGAGAGGCTCTTGGTATATAAGACGATTTGGCCGTGTCCAAGGACATATTTATCTCGGTTACGCTCTATTGCACCTAGAATTTATGTACCTTCGTCCTAACTTAAAACAAGCTAAAGATGAAGAAATTACTTTGCTACTGCTTAGCCCTAGCTCTACTGGGAGGTAATGTACTAGCCGCACAGAGGGTCCAAACTAAGCACTCGCACTACTACGAGCAACGAGTGAGCCACTTCCGCTCCTTACCTGTGAAGAACAAATGTATTCTCTTCCTTGGTGATAGCATCACAGATGGTGCTGAGTGGGGAGAGCTACTCTCGAGAAAAGATATTCTCAATCGTGGCATCAGTGGCGACACCTCTGCTGGCGTACTAGATAGAATTGATGAGGTCGTACGGCACCAACCCAAGAAGCTATTCATACTCATTGGTGTCAATGATATAGCCAAAGGAGTTGGTGCAGATATTATCTGCCAAAATATTTTCTCCATACTGCAGTATGTCCGAGAGCACTCTCCCAAAACTCAGATCTATGTGCAGAGCATACTGCCCGTGAATGATCGCTTTACCAAGTTTGCCACATTGATGCAGAAGGCTTCGCTCATACCACTAATCAACAAGGTACTAGAGAATAATGCCGAGCGCTATCAGTACATATATATTGATCTATACACCCGCATGGCAGATGGTGCGGGGAAGCTGAGGGAAGAGTTCACCAACGACGGGCTACACTTGCTACAACCCGGCTATAAGCATTGGGCTGAAGTAATCCGTAAGTATCTCAAGTAAGACTCTAATCTTCGAAAATCGAAATAAAGCGAGAGGCTACCGCTGCTGGAATACAGAGCGGTAGCCTCTCGTTTTGTCTAGTCCAAGGCTATTCGGCCGATGGAGCAATGCAACAACAGAAAGCTGGGATTAGATTTCTATCCCCAAAGCCATTATCGATACGAGCTACATTGATCCAGAACTTATTATCCTTCAGGTATGGCAGCGGATAGGCTGCCTTACTACGACTATAGCTATGCGTCCATTCGTCCGCTACGACCTCGTATTCTGGGTGTGGAGCATTCTTGAGCACATTGTCCTCTGCGTCAACTTTGCCTTCCTTCACTTCTTGGATCTCCTCCCAGATCTTGAGCATTACCTCTAAGAATCGGTCGATTTCCTGCTTGCTCTCACTCTCGGTAGGCTCAATCATCAGAGTACCATGCACGGGGAAAGACAAGGTAGGTGCATGATAGCCATAATCCATCAAGCGTTTGGCGATATCGCTCTCATCTACACCTGTAGTTTCACGTAGCTTACGGCAATCCAAAATCAGCTCATGACCTACACGACCCGTAGCCCCCGTATAGACGATACCATAGGTATCCTTGAGGCAAGCAGCCATATAGTTCGCACTAAGGATAGCCGTACGAGTAGCTTTCTCTAGGCCTGATGTGCCAAGTAGGCGAATGTATGCATAGCTCACTACATCGACACCAGCACTACCATAGGGAGAGGCAGCCACGACATTGTCATGCACTCCAATCTCCTGCCACTGACTGTGCGTAGGTAGATAAGGCTCTAGAGCTCGTGTAGCACAGATAGGACCACTACCGGGACCACCACCTCCGTGAGGGATGGCAAAGGTCTTGTGCAAATTGAGGTGGCACACATCGGCACCAATGAAACCGGGGTTAGTCAAACCAACCTGAGCATTCATATTAGCTCCGTCCATATACACCATAGCACCACAGTCGTGAATACGCTTACATAGGTCAATGATATTTGTTTCGAAGATACCGTGGGTACTTGGGTAAGTAATCATCATAGCCGCCAGATGGTCACGATGCTCCTCGCTCTTCTTCATAAAGTCCTCCCAGTCCACATTACCACGTTCGTCCGATGCGACTACAACACACTCGTATCCACATTGCGATGCACTGGCAGGGTTAGTGCCGTGTGCCGAGGCTGGTAGTAGCACCTTGTTACGGTGTCCCTGACCATTAGCTTCGTGGTACGAACGGATAGCACGTAGACCTGCGTATTCCCCTGCTGCACCAGAGTTCGGCTGTAGAGATACGGCTGGCAAACCTGTGATTATCCCTAGAAGTTCCTTGAGATTCTCGAGCATCTCCATCGTTCCCTCAACCTGATCGGCTGGAGCGTATGGGTGTACATTGCAGAAAGCAGGGTTGCTCAGCGGAAGCACTTCGCTAGCGGCATTGAGCTTCATGGTACATGAGCCGAGAGAGATCATCGAGTGAATGAGCGAAATATCCTTACGCTCTAGACGCTTGATGTAGCGCATCATCTCTGTTTCTGTATGATACTTATTGAACACCTCGTAAGTAAGGAACTGTGACGAGCGCAAGAACTTACGGTCTACGGCAATGCTATGCTCGGAGTACTCGCCATCGTAGTTGCTCTCCTTGCCAATAGCCTCGCCGAAGATGTAGCATAGCACGCCCAGATCTGATGGGAGGGTCGTTTCGTCTAGGCTGAACATCACGCCCCCTGTATGAGGGTAATAGAAATTAACCCGACACTCCTCGGCGATGCTACGCACCTTCTCGACACTAACGCCCTCTGGTAGCTCTACGAAGAGCGTATCGAAGTAGTTGCTATGGCGTACCACATAGCCAAGATCCTTTAGGCGAGCTGCGATGTAGCCTGCGAATGAATGCACACGACGAGCAATATGCTTGAGCCCCTCTGGCCCATGGTAAACAGCATAGAAACTACTCATCGTGGCAAGCAGAGCCTGAGCTGTACAGATATTACTTGTCGCCTTCTCTCTCTTGATGTGCTGCTCTCTGGTCTGCAGAGCCAAGCGGTAGGCGTCCTTACCTATGCGATCTTTACTCATACCGATGATACGGCCGGGCAAAGTACGCTTGTACTCCATGCGACAAGCGATATATCCTGCCGATGGGCCACCGAAATACATAGGTACACCAAAGCGCTGAGCCGAGCCGAAGACAACATCTGCCCCCCACTCTCCCGGAGGCGTCAGTAGGACAAGGCTGAGCAGATCTGCCGCTACTGCTACCTTGGCATCAGCTGCGGTAGCTCGTGCTACGAAGTCGGCATAGTCACAGACCTCTCCCTCGGCGTTGGGGAACTGTACAATCGCCCCAAAGACAGCCTCTGTGAACTCAAACGTACGGTAGTCCCCTACGACGACCTCCAAGCCCTGAGGAATAGCACGTGTGAAAATCACGTTGCGTGTAGACTCAAACACCTGCTCGTCCACAAAAAGCACATTGGCTTTAGCTTTGGCCTTGGGTTTACTGCGCTCATTGTAGAGGAGCAATGCAGCCTCAGCCCCTGCAGTAGCCTCATCGAGTAGTGAGCAGTTGCTTAGTGGCAGCCCAGTCAAGTCCGTGATGACGCTCTGGAAGTTGAATAGCGCCTCAAGACGCCCCTGAGAGATCTCGGCCTGATAAGGTGTGTAGGAGGTGTACCAGACGGGATTCTCAAGTACGTTGCGTAGTACCACGGGGGGCGTTACGCAGTCGTACCAGCCACGACCGATGTAGGAGGTAAAGACCTCATTCTTGGAGGCGAGGTCTGCGATATGCTCGGCAAACTCACGCTCGGTCATAGCCTCTGGGAGATCGAGAGCATGTGGGAGGCGAATGTTGGCAGGCAACGTGCCAGAAATCAGCTCGTCGATGGACTTAACGCCGATCTTCTGGAGCATCTGTGTGGCTTCGAGCTCACTAATCCCAACATGTCTGAGAGAGAAGTCGTTTGTGTTCATTGTTTTTTTAAGGATTATTTGAAGTAGGGGTTATAATTGGCTTCGTGTCCAATCGAAGTACCATCTCCATGTCCAGTGTAGACAATGGTCTCGGCTGGTAGAGTAAGCATATTGGCACGAATGCTGTTGATCAAATTGTTGTAGCTACCGCCCCAAAGATCCGTACGACCAATGTCCTCGTAGAAAAGCGTGTCGCCTGCAATCACGAAGCCTGCCTCTGCACAGTAAAACACAACGTGGCCGGGCGAGTGCCCCGGCACATCGAGTACTTGTAGGGTGGTATGCCCAAAGGTAAGTCTATCTCCATGTGAGATGGGGCTATATAGGTCGGCAGGTAAATCTTCGTACTTGATGTTTAGCCCAAAGAGTCTAGCCTGCTCGCTAGGGCGTGGCTGGTCGGTAAGCTCTCGAGGGTGGCAGTAGGCCCTCATCTCTGGCCACTGCTTCATAGCCCAAGCGTTGCCCCAAGCGTGGTCAAAGTGCAGGTGCGTATTGAGTAGTAGCTTGGGGGTGAGGCCATGGGTCTGGCAGTACTGAGCCAGGATGCTCTCCTCTCGAGCATCCATACAGCCACAGTCTACGATTGCAGCCTCTCCTGTCGCATCGTATAGGAGATATGTATTCTCCTGAACGGTATTGAATGTAAAGACTTTAATTCTCGTCATAGGTTGATTATAGAGGTAGATAGACTACCTTCTTCGTCTTGAAGTATTCTTCGTCGAAGGTCGGATACAGATCATGTACCTCGACGATGTTTTTGTATTTGCGTATCTCGCTCTGTAGCTCACCACCCTTGAGGCAAATCAGCCCATTGGGCATACCATTGCGCTGCTCATGATGTACAAGACGGCGGACCATCGGCTCTAGTTCATCGAGGCGCATCACTGCCCTACTGACTACGAAGTCGAACTGCTCCTTGATTTGCTCACCTCGGCCATGCAAGGTGCGGACATTCTCGAGTCCAAGGGCTTCGGCTACGGCTGTCGCGACCTTGATTTTTTTGCCAATGCTATCCACTAGTAAAAACTCTACCTCGGGGAACATAATAGCCAAAGGGATACCGGGGAAGCCACCACCACAGCCAAAGTCAAGTACCCGAGTGCCGGGCTTGAAGCGTATCATCTGTACGATGCCAAGCGAATGCAAGACATGATGTGGGTAGAGCTGGTCAATATCCTTACGCGAAATCACATTAATCTGAGCATTCCAATGGCGGTAGAGCTCGTCAAGTCGAGCATACCGATCTTGCTGCTCATCGGTTAGGTTGGGGAAATATCTGTCAATAATTGTCATAAACCATATCTAAGTCTTATACGTACGCCTCCAAAATACTCCCAGAGCGTAGGATAGAGCTAAGCAAATCGTATGGGATCTGCACGATAATCTGCCCCATAGAATAGGGAGCTATCTCGTATGTATTGTAGCAGTAGATCATCTCCGCATCTGTGAGGTAGAAGTTGCCATTGGCCGATATGTCGCTCACTGAGAAGAATCCCTCCTGCTCCAACTCTTCGTCCGAGGAAACATTGTACTGATGCATCAGCCTCTGCCGAATGATTTGGTCAAGGGCATCTTCGTACCCCTCGACAAACAAGTCTGTTTCGCTCAAAGATCTACCCGTGGCTCGATCCAAGCAAATATGAGCCGTACCATAGTACCCATGGGCTCCTCCAGCATAGGTGTACTGCGACATCGTCACGGACACTAGGTACTTGTCTTGATAGACGAACTCATTGCTCTGTCTAAACTCCCACGGAATACGTTCGCTATCTACCTCTTGCAGCGAATCGACTGGCTGTGCCTCTATCATAAAGTCCTCTCGCACCTGATCACGATATACCTTAACAAGTTCTCGAGGAGAGGTAAGCCCAGCCACTAAATCACTAGAAAAAATCTGACGAGCCAAAGCATTGGCCAATAGAGTATCTCCCAGTGGATAAACATATTGAAGCGAGAATCGCATACTTGGTCCCAGACTATCGGCCCCTGCAAGAAAAACCTCTTGGCTGACGATAGTATCTAGCTGTAGCAACTCATTGCTCACTCTAGAGGAAGCCCTGTCGGTACACGAGGGTAACGACAGAGTACTCGCCAGACCTAAGCCTACAAGCGAGGAGGTGATCAACTTCTTTATTTGCATTGTTTCTGTACCTAAGTGAACTCCCAGTGTAGGGAGATGTAACTTGTTGAGCAAATATACAAAAAAATGGAACACCTGGTCAAACCATATAGACGACATCAATAACCCTCACTTACCGAACTATTATCATCTATATATCAACACTTTAAGACACACACTCCTCTCCCCGAAGTATTCCTCAAGGGGAGGTAACTACCCCCCTGTTCCGTTCCCTACAAGCTACACGACGCAGCTCTGAGCAAAACGCTCCAGCTCGGCAATAACCTCTTCATTGTCATCTGTTATGGAGAGGATTATATGATTGAGTTTACCAGAGGTTGAGAGCTCCTCGATGAGAGGATAGATAGGCTTGTTCTCCGTCCAATAGGCTTTGTCTAAGAAAATCATTGGACTAGCTATACCGTAGCTGATGTAGTGATTCTGTGCGAGGTCTTGGAATATCTCCTGCATCGTGCCAGCACTCCCCGGCGAATAAATAACACCTCCTCTGGCTACTGCCAGCAAGCCCTCCTCTCTGATGCTATTGGCAAAGTATTTGGCTATCTGAGTTGCGAAGGGAGTTGCCAACTCATGCCCATAGTGCCAAGTGGGTATGCCTAGGCTATCGTACCCGAGCCTAGGGAAACGCTCCATGACCTCAAAGGCTGTCTTGAGCCAGTGCTCATCATCATACTTTGGAGCCACCGAGAGTATCGCCAACGCCTCGTCTAGTGCCTCCGGGCTACGGCCTGCCATCCATGCCCCTAGGTGGGTAGCCTCCATAGCACCGGGGCCACCACCCGATAGCATCAGGTATCCTCGCTCGGTGAGCAGACTAGATAGCTGGGCAATCTGGCGAAACATCGGAGAGGTTCTACTCAGCCCATGCCCACCCATGATGGCTACGACTTGATGCGGCGGGTAGGAGGCTAGTAGCTTGGAGAGGTTCTCCGATATGGAGTGGTCGTGCAGGGTCTGTGAGAGGGAGTCTAGTAGCGACTGGCGCTTGGTTGAGGCAATATAGTAGTCGTAGACCGCTTTGTCGTAGCAGGCGGCGTATGAGTCAGGGTTATATCGATCATACCCCTCATAGAGCGAGAGACCAGTGTATAGACTCTGCGGATAGGTCTTGTAAGGGACATCGAGCGAGGGGAAAATATGGTTATGCTCATACAGATGAAGCATCAAGCTCGGCGACATCTTGCACCCAAGGAATAGACAATCTTGCCAGTCTATAGCAAGCATCTCTCGCTCGATCGTCGTCAAATCGAGGCCTTGGAAAGCTACAGAGCTCACAGACTCACTTTTGAGGAGATCTCTAAGCTCAGTTAGATTTTCGTATAGTTTCATTTACGTTGGTAGTTTGTATCTCTATAGCTCAAAGATACCTAATTGGTTTCATTAGTCTACCTTACCCCTGTATCTATCGCAGTCCGATAAATATCTCGAAGGATTAAGATTTATATTTTCGCACATATTTCAGAATGTTGGTGGGCAACTGCTCTCCCACTTGGGACAAAAGTAGTAAACCTCGTATTTGCCCCCTAGAGACCGTTGCACGGCATTTTGCCTCTTTTCGGTTAGAAACGTTGTATATATCTCTGATTATTACTATCTTTAATATGTAATTAACTGTATCGACAT
>NZ_JRFC01000011.1 GCF_000769075.1 Porphyromonas sp. COT-290 OH3588
ATGTCGATACAATTAATTACATATTAAAGATAGTAATAATCAGAGATATATACAAAGTTTCTAACCGAAAAGAGGCAAAATGCCGTGCAACGGTCTCAAACGAGTTCGCCCCTATACTTTTTGAGATTCTATGACTAGCTAATTCATTTACTCAGGTACATAGATGATTTCGCCATTCTCAAGCTCGTAGGCAATGCCTACCTTGCGTCCTTTATTCCCGCTCTTCGTTTGGTCTTTGCTCGGGGTATATTTGTTGATTTTGTTACCCTCCTTGGTGATGATCTCCATGTTGTCCTTGCCGGGGTTCTTGACGATAGAGAAGTCCTCCTTGCCGAAAATCTCGGTCATGTTCATGTGCATCACCATCGCTACCATTAGCGACACGGCGAAAACCATCGCTACATCGAAGAGATTGACTACTACGCTTAGCGGATCTCCGTCGTCGGACTTGCCTAGCAGGCTGCGACGTTTGTTTTTTCTGCTCATGGTTTCTCTTAGTTAGTCAGTCGTGCAGACATTAGCTCTAGGGCATTCATCTCTTCAGCGTACCAGCGTTGCTTGTACTGCTGGGTTACTAGACCAACAAGGCTGATTACCAACCCCACGACTGTAGTGGCAAAAACGATTTGCATATTGTATGCCATGCCCTCTATATTGCCAGTGGAGAGCCCCATGAGTGCAGGTGACATAGAGATGAGCGTCCCGATAAGCCCAAGGACTGGGCCGACCTTAGCCAAGAGTTTGCTGGTAGATAGATCTCGATCGCTCTCTACCTCGAATTGGCTGAGCTGGTAGTCTACATCTGCTTGAGTGAGATTGGCTGTGCCTATGAGTGCTAGCGCATACTTGCCTATGAGGCTGGTCTTGATCCCCTCTAGCTCTGGACTCATAGCCCTGATGTCATGGCTGCTTTTTTGCTCCAGATTGAGCAGGGCGAGTCGGCTACGACGTCGGAGCATGAAGGTGTTGTAGAAACTGCCGAGTAGGATTAGTGCGCGAACAAATAGAATCAGCAAGATGATGATGTTGGGTATGAGCAGGCTGTTCGATACCCAGAAGAGCATTTGTGTAATAGTATTCATTTATCGTTTTGTTATTAGTCGTTTAAGTGAAGGTATCAGTCTGCCGAGGGTGAAGCACACGACGAATAGACCTAGAGCAAGTAGTAGACCACGCCAAGGTAATTCGTATTCGGGTGCAGCGTAGGTCATCTTGTCGTCTACCGTGGTGATCAGCCCTAGCACGAAGATGAAAAGCGATGAGAGGAACAAAATCTCTAGACGCATCTCTCGCTCGGGCAGTAGGTAGCGCATCAGCCAAGGCATTATGACGAAAAAGAGAGCCATACCGACAGCAAGGCCCAGAGATATATGGCCAAAGTCGATGCCGGGCAGCGCAAAGATCAGATTGGTCTGTGCGTAGAATAGGGCAGGGAATACGAGAAGAGAAGGGTAGAAAGTCAGGATCTCCTGTACCCAGTGCCTTAGTTTGGGGCAAGGGCGCTCCTTACCTTGATCTCGACGAAAAGAAACAAAGGTAAAGAGGACGAAGATCATAGACTCTAGCGTGACTAAGATAGCAATATACTCACGCAGCTCTCGGTTCTCGATATAGCCTCCTATCCCCGAGCGTGTCTGGCTAGATGCCAAGTCGGAGGTCATATAGAGGAATACCCCGACGGCTAGAGCGTAGACCCAGCTCACCCACCTTGGGGCATGGCTGAGCTTGACGCTGGCCACAAGACAGACGATGAGCATCAAGAATTGGACGATTAGCTCCATTGTAATCTACTATTAGGCTAGGTAGTTGAGGTATATTCGGAGTCTTTATAGATACACCGCAAGCGAAGCGAATAGCGTACGCCCCGGAGATACAGATGATGAGGCATTGACGCTCTTGGGTATGAAGTTGAGAAGGTTGTCGCCTCCCATCGTGAGCTTAATCTTATGCCTCCAATCGAGCGATGCCCCTAGACGCACTATGTTGTAGGGCTCGTAGGTAACTAGGGTGTAGTCGCCTAGATTCTGATCGAATAGAGCTGTAGATACGGCAGCTGAGAGGCGTGTCGAGGCATCGACGGATAGACCCCAGTCCTGCCAGCGGTGTACGTAGCTCAGCGTAGCCGTCATATTGTGCGGACGAGTAGGGACGGCGAGCATCTCTTGTCCTGCCTTGTTTTTGACCTTGAGCAAATCTCTGATGTAGGCATAGTCTAGGTTGAGGCGAAGCTGCTTGATGATCTGCCAGCGCAGGCTCAGCTGAGTCTGCCAGAGCTCCGAGATGCCTCGAGCATTGAAGAAGCGGCGTACACGTCCATTCTCTTCTTCTCGGTTGAAGATTTTGTTCGTGATACGATTGTAGGTTGCTTGCAGGGTAAGGTTGAGGTTATTGCCGATTTGGATTTCTGGAGCAAGACTAATCATACGGCTGACCTCGGGCTTTAGTTCAGGGTTACCTTTGATCCTAAACATACCATTGTGATCCCAATCCATGTGCAGCTCCTTGGTAGATGGCGAGCGGAATCCCTCCGAGTAACTCGCCCTGATGCGCCACTTAGTTTGCTTGTAGAGCATCGTTAGTCTAGGTGTAAAATGGCTGCCAAACTCCGAGTGGAAGTCTTCTCGGAAGCCGATCGTTGCCGATAGACTTGGCTTGATGCGCCACTCGGCCTGCCCATATAGAGCTATTGTAGATGAGCTGTAGACATTGCCCTCTGCATTGATGCGGTCGCCCGAAACACTCTCCCATACGGCATCGACGCCAGCATTGACGAGTACTCTATCTCGCCCGTCTTGTCCGAAGTTGTATTGTCCTCTGGCTCTATTGGTCCCCAGCTCAAAGAGTGGCAGATACTGATCCTTAGTTGCCGTATAATAGTAGTAGGAGTGAGTGTAGCCAGAGTGATTGTAGGAGGCAAAGATGCTGTGCCGAGCATTGGGAGCATAGCTAACCCTGCCGCCGAAGTCTGTACTGAGGTAGTGGTTGTTGATTTTGTCGTCCCAGTCCTGCATACGATAGCTGCCGTAGCCGTATAGAGTAGCGTCCCAACGGTTGTCTACGGAGCGATAGCGCAGCTTCTCGCCTACATTCCAAGTCTTACCGCCATGCACGACGAAGGGTTCTCCTTCTGTTTTGATTTTGTACCCCGTGGCATGGTTGAAGTTTAGGGTTGTCTGTGAGGAGAGGTCGCCGAACTTGAGCCCTAGCAGTCCGTGGTAGCGCTGAGCGCCCTCGCTGCTATAGTCGCCAGAGATTGTTCCCGAGAGCTTTTTGTGTACGTTTTTGGAGATGAAGTTGATGACACCCCCGATCGCATTGGAGCCATAGAGAGCCGAGGCTGATCCTCGAAGGATTTCGATGCGCTCAATGCTGGCGATATCTATTCGGTTCAGATCGACGGCTCCGTTGCCTTCGGAGTTGATCGGCTCTCCGTCTAACAAGAAGAGGACGTGGTCACCGAGCATACCCTGCACAGTAATGCGTGTCTGTGCTCCGTGCATACTGATCTGGATCCCGGGGATACTCATCTGTAGAATGTCGTTGATCGATCTGGGGTTCAGTCTGTCGATGTCTTGGCGTGTAATCAGCTGGGTCATTACGGGGACGCTCTTGAGTGTACGTGGAGCCAAGGTCCCCGTCACCACGCATTCGTCAAGATGCTGGATAGAGTCGGTGGGAGCGATAGCACTATAACTGGGGAATGTGGCTACCCCTGCCAGTAGAATCGCATATATATAGTGAAGACGCATAACAATCTATTAGGTCTGGATAAAGAAAATAAGAGGCTAGATAGAGTTTGCCATTAGGTAAAAGCCTACGTTACTCATCAACTAGCCTCTTGGTAAATACAATGTTGGTAATGTGTAGATGCTTATTTGATTAGGGAGGTGACTACTATCGCCTCCCTAATCTCTTCTTCGTCTTACGCTACTGATGAGGAGCATATTGCATCTTAACGTGAACGGTCTTGGCGTGAGCGTTGCGGTAGTCCACGATCTTGATCTTCACAAACTTGCCTTTTGCGGTGCGAATGAGATAGACCTTATTGGACAGTGTGAACTTAGCACCACCTCTACCGTGAGAGAAATCAATGGCTCCAAGCGTACCCTTGATGAAGATGGGTAGGCCGTTGGGACCAAGTTCAGGTTTGCCGTCTGAGCCGATCTTCACGGTTTGGAAGGTCGTCAGTAGAGGATTGGCTCCGCCCTTCTCTTGCTTGATATCATGTTCGCCCTTTTCGTTGTGAGTTTGGGTGATGATTTTGGTTTCCTTGTCCACCACGAAGTCCGAGGCGTTGGGCAGAGTCTTTAGTTCGTCTGTCACTTCCTTGAGGTCAGTAGCGAAGGCTCCTCCTTGTCCTTTGCCCGAAGCACCGCTGTTGGTGCGGATGTCGGTAAAGTGGAAGCCCAGATCCCATTCGTTGCTGTTCATAGGATCTGCTACCTCAACGAGCTTCCCTTGCTCGAGTGAGAAATACATCCACTTGCCATAGTCGGTGGCGTCGATGCTAACCTCCTTCATGGTTGTCTGCTTCTTGGGTTCGTCTTTCTTCTTGTCGCAAGATACTGCGAATACCCCTGTGGCTACTAGAGCCAGACTTAGAAATAACTTTTTCATTACGTTGTTGATGTTTGAGAGATAACTATTATTTTGATGAATGTTTATAGTCTTCGGACTTCCTGCATATACTAGGATAAATTTTCGTATATACGAAAATAATTTTTTGTATATACTCCGATAAATTTTCGCATATACGGAAATTTAGGGCTGTTTATTGCGTCTAATTACTCGCGATTTTTGCGCTTACGACGCAGCAGTAGAACTAGTGCGATGAAGATCAATAGAGATGCTCCTGCGACGATGAACCCATTGAAGCCCATAGAGCCCTTGTCGTCTTGCTCCAGCGTGCGTTCGTTCTTGCTCATCACGACGCCATCTTTGTTTGTCTGCTCGGTCGCTTCTCTGAGGGCCTGCTGCTTCTGCTGATACACCTTGGCTTGCTCAGGCGACAGACGCTGGGCGATGAATTGCTGTAGCTTTTGGTTGCTTGAGGCCATTCCTCCGCCGGTAGCACCGAATTTCTCGGTCAGATCCGTATGCGTCTTGATGAGTTGCTTGACTTCCTCTTCGGTCGCCTGCCACATTCCTTTGCGTATCGTTTCGAGCATCACGGCCGTAACCTCCTGCATGGCTCGAGGATTGACGCTCTCGTAGGTCTTGGGAATGTCGAGACCTAGCTTATCCTCCACATAGATTTGGTAGATCTCTCTCCAGAGTGCGTCCTCGATTACCTCGGGCTTAGCTACGTCCCAGCCGTATGTATTGGTCACAACTTCCGTTAGACGGCCAAGGCTAGAGGCTCCACCCTGCATCATCTCTTTGACGAAAGCAGGGTTGAGGATCGTTGTTCGGCTCTCCACTCCGATGGCTTCCTTGAGATCTTGCATACGGAAGTTATTGCGGTTGCGGTAGTCTGCGAAGTACGCATCAGGGTCTTTGCCCGTCACGTTGCGTACGGTCAGATTAAGTCCGCCCATAAACTCATATACGTGGTCGAGGCTCAGGGCTCCCCAAGTATTGCTCTGGCGTGGCTGTACCACCACATCGGTATTGGCTAGAGCGGCACGGAAGAGTGGCTTGCTAAACTGCCCCCATTCGTCGATCGTCGAGTAGGAAGCTCCCATATTATTGAGGTAGACCTCGGCGATTTCGCTGTCGTTCTCCCACTTGTCGCCGGCGGTAATCATCTCTTGGATACCTGTGCCGTACATACCATTGATGCCGCCGAATATACGCTTGGTCGAGAGTGCACGCGCTTCCTTGGGCGACATACCAGCATCTACGAGAGCCTTCTCCGTATTGATAGCCCCGTCCGCCACATAGTTGTCTTGCTCTTCCTTGGGGGCAGAGGCTGCTAGCTCTATGGCCTCGGTGATGAGCTGCAGGCGAGAGGCGGCTAGGTCACGGAATTGCCCCGAGGTCTGGATCACCACATCAATACGAGGGCGGCCAAGCTCCTTGGCGGGGATAAGGCGCAGATCCGATACACGGCCGAAGCTATCTCTTACTGGCTCGACCCCGAGCATATAGAGTACTTGGGCGATTGAGGCACCTTGGCTCTCGATAAATTCGCTGCTCCAGAAGGTGTAGCTTACCTTGGTTGGGTACTTGCCGTGGCGCTTCTTGTAATCCTTGAGTGTTTCCTCTACGAGTAGGACGCCTTTATTCCAAGCTCGCTCGCTTGGTGTAGACTCGGCACTGATAGAGTATAGATTGCGCCCCGTAGGTACGGCTTGTGGGTTGGCTACGGCATCGCCCCCAGAGCTTGGCTCGATGTAGCCCCCAGAGAGCGCATCGACGATGCCGTCTAGCTCGAGCTTTGGGCTGGCTGCGAGTGCTTCCTTATATCTCTGTACGTTGAGGATAGCACGCTCCGCTTCTAGGATCAAGTGTGCCTTGTCTAGCTCCTCCTTGCTCACGGCTTGCATCTGGGCATGCTGTTCGCCTCTAGCACGCTGGGCTTCCATCATATCGGATACTTTGGCTCCTGCGCTGTGCGTGCTGTCGGTCTTCTTGCCTCCGTGAGTATCGGCCGTCTTGTGGGCTTCTTGTGGCTTGGCCTGCTCTTGTGGCTTCTTGGTATGTTCGGGGCGAGTGCCGATTTTGGGGATCCAAGCTGGATGCCCACCTGAACTTGCCTTCTTGTTGCTCTTGGCTACTTGGGATTTGCCTGCGCTAGGCTTATTTCCGCCCATCATACCACGACGTTGCTTAGGGGCGGTCAGTTCTTTGGCTCGGTCAAGTTCCTCCTTCGATACTCCCGAGTAGGCGAGTACGAGGTTTTCGTCTGCTACCTTACCTGCTAGGATCTGCTCTACCAAGGCATTGGCAGGGGCGAGATACTTCTGGTGGAACGAACGCTTATTCTTCGTAAAGTCTTCCTTACCTCCTGCACGATGGGCGTCTAACTTGGCCTTGGCATAGGCGATGGGGTCTGCACTCATGGCTATAACCGTAGAGCGTAGTCGCTCTGGCGTGTAGGCTACTCCTGTGGTGTAGAGGGAAGCATTGACTTTCTCTGCCGAGATTTCTTCGGCGAAGTTGTCGATCTTCTCAATTTCCTCGTCTGTGTAGGGCTGTGAGGGTATGCTATCAAGTCTAAGCTCTCGGTGGATACCTAGTGCCATAGCATGCTTCTTGACGCCTAGTGATAGTGACTTTTTAGCTTCGCTAGAGTTCGCTTCAAAGTACTTGCGGATAGCGGTCTGTAGCTCGGCGTAGATACCTCTCGCACCACTTGGGTTGAAGGCAGGGGTGAGGTAGGAGATCGTAGTCGCATACGAGCGGCGTTTGGCCATCATGCTTTCTCCGATATTGCCAATAGTGTAGTAGTAGAAGTGTGGCGTGTCGCCTACGAGTTGATCGCTCCAGTCCGTTGTGCCGAGTGCTACCTGCTTACTAGGTGTAAACTCTAGGGAGCCGTGTGTACCGAAGTGCATCATCGCATCGGCCTCGAAGCGGTGACGAGCCCACAGATAAGCCCCTACGTATGGATAAGGGGGAGGCATTTTGGCACCGTGAGCGATGGCGAAGCTATCTGATCCGATCCCTGCCATGGGCTGAGGCAGTATGGCCACATTGCCATATTGCAGGCGTGATACGATCAAATGAGGCACGCCGTTCTCTTCGTGCGTCATGTAGACTCCGGGGGCATCTCCGTAGTCCTGCTTTAGTTGCTGTTGTAACTCTGGATCCAAGTCGCTGCCAATCCACTGTGCCAACTCATCGGCAGGGATAAGCTCTGGACTCACTTCATCGACGAACCGACGCATCTGCCCCTCGGCATACGGCTTGAAGACCTGCCCCTGAGCTGCGAGATCACGCTCGAAGTCTGCCACATTGCTGGGAAGACCATCTAGATTATATCCCTCTTGCTTGAGGCGCAGCAGTGTGTTGTAGAGGGAGTGGGCGGTTTCGAGCCCTTGAGCTGCTAGAGTTTCTTGTCCCGGTCCTTTGAAGAAGTAGATCGCTAGCTTCTTCTCTGCATTGGGCTTCTTCTTCAGGGCGATGAACTTATTAACAAGCGATGTGAATACCTTCAGCCTATCGGGCATTGCCTTGACTACCTCGTAGCCATCTTCGTTCTTTTCTTGAGTGAAGACCATATATGGATAGATGGCTCCGTCCAACTCGGGCATCACGATGGTCTGCGACATAAAGCCACCGACCATGCCCATAGGATTTTCACGCCACTCCTTGCGGCTCTGTAGCGTCCCTAGTGGTGTGAGCATTGGGGCATTGAGTTCCTTGAGGTATTCAACGCCACGCTCACCTTGCCCCATAAGCAGTCTGCCGTGGGCAAGGTATAGAATGATGTCGGGTTTGACTTCCTGAATGAACTCAAGCCTCTTGCTAAAGGAAGTGACTGGATACACGTTCAGACCCGACTGGCCGAGGCTGGAGATCAAGCTATCCAAGTTTTCCTTTGCTCCGCTAAAGGGGTCTGTAAATCCTCCGACGATGATGACGCTAGGTGCCCCCTCGTGGTAGTGTCCGCTTGAGCGTAGGTAGGCATCGAACTCCTCCTTAGTCTTGCAGGCTACTTGCTCATCGAGATGATAGTACACGTCGGTTGCTCCCTCGGTCCACTCCTCTGGTTCGGGAGCAAACCACTTCTTTTTGTCTACATATTTACGAATGTAGTAGGCTAGATTTTGATAATTTTTCTTGTTGCCTGTGTCTAGGTATTCGAGTATTCGGGTTCCCTGTACGGAGTCTAGCCCCATGATGTTGTTTTCTGGAGTTGTCGCATAGATGACTTGTAGCGGGAAGCCCTCCTCTGTCATCTGTGTGATCTTGGCATACTCCTCTTGCGACCAATTCAGCCCCATACCGAAGACGAGTACGCAGTCGTAGTCGTCGTATTTGTCTACCTCCTCTTGTTTGAGCTGCTCGTATTTGATATGGCTAGATTGGTTGGATAGTGCAATGCCCGTGGCTTGGAAGCCCGGGAAGTTGACTAGCGCAACTTTGGTTGTTGAGCCAAATTTCCCCCAAATCCATATCCCAGATAGGACGATCAATAGGGCTATCCCCAACTTAAAAAGTACTTTTTTTCTTAGCATTACAATGAAATTAATAGAGATTTCGGAGGCAAAATTAGCCAATCACATATGCCTTAGAAATACCTACATCAGGCTAAAATAGAGGCCAGTAGGCTACCAATTAGTTAGTAATGCTGGTGGCGATATTTGGGGCGCTTCCTTCTCTTGTTTTAGCAATATGCTGTTCTCTAGTGATTTGTGATTTCTGTGATTTGCTAGAGGCTACCTAAACTAAGGTAGCCTCTAGTGATTACTTGGTAAAAGAAACAGGGAGAAGAGCCTGATGGCTCCTCTCCCTGCGTTTGGGGTTTGTGTATCGTTATTTCAAACGATTAGCGACGAATACCTAGCTCCTTGATGATAGCACGATAACGCTCGATATCATTGTGTAGTAGGTAGTCGAGCATGCGACGACGCTTACCGATGATCATCTTGAGTGCGCGCTGAGTGCTGTAGTCCTTGTGATTCTTCTTCAGGTGCTCTGTTAGGTGAGCGATACGGAAGGTGAATAGAGCGATTTGGCTCTCGGGGCTACCTGTGTCAGTGGCGTTCTTGCCATACTTCTCGAAGAGCTCAGTCTTCTTAGCTGAATTTAGATACATTCGTTCTTTATATTTAATAATGAAACCTTAATACCGCTCCCGCCTCACTGAGCAAGACGCTTGCGGATCGTGGCTGCAAAGGTAAGGATTTTATTTCTTAAATCTTTCATCTATCACACAATTATTTCTTTTATAGCTCCATTGGCTCCGCAAATCGCCCATAAAACTCTAGATGTTCGTTAGCGATACATCGGCTGGAGAGGTGGGCGACGCTGCTTTGACAAACCTCTTGACTCATCTCTCGCTGTATGTGTGGCTCTAGAGCGGCGAGTATTTGCTGGGCGAACGCCTTCGTGTCGTATGCCTCTACGAGGTAGCCATTCTTGCCGTCTTGGATAATATCCTCGGGGCCAAAAGACCTAAAGCTCACCACGGGGCAACCAGAGGCTAAGGCCTCCGTGAGGGTCTGTCCGAAACTCTCGAAAAGCGAGGTTGATAAAGTGAGGTCGGCGAGTTGATAGAGCTGTATCATCTGCTCAGCTTGACTGATGGAGCCTAGCGGACGAGTGTCGATACCAAAGTCATCGCCTCTGCCGTCTGCCTTGATCTTACCAACTAGTAGTAGGGTTAGATGCTTGCATTTCTCAGGAGCGATGATTCGTAGCTGTTGGGTAACCTCTTTGAGTAGCTCGAAACCCTTGACGCTATCATCGAGCCGAGCTGCTGCTACCAATAGATACTTACGGCTAGGGTCGTACCAAGATGGAGTAGGTAACTCAGATACTTGTCTATACTTCTCTAGGTCTATTGGAGGGGGTATGACGATTGGCCTCTTCCCGTACATTATGAAGCTCTGCCCGAATAGCTCGGCCTCTCGGTGGCTAACAGCGATGTAGTGAAACGGACTTCGTGCGAGAAAGGTTTTGCGCCTGCATACTTGAGCCGATAGATCACCCCTTCTATTAGATGATAGTAGAGGACAGGCTCCGCAGCCAGTGGTATAGCTGTGGCATTGCGCCAGAGTATTCTCCCCGAAAGATAGAGGTAGGTGACATAGCCCAGTGGCAGGCCATAGGTCATGTAGCGTCCACACAATAGGCTTACCCAATAGGGCAAGTCTGCGAAGCCCTGTGAGGCTTAGATAGCCTTGGTTAATCCAATGTAGATGCACTACATCAGCCCAGTCTACCCACGGATGTCCACTCACGTCGAAGCCCATATTCGCTGTGGAGATGCGCCATAGATGCTCCCGCCTCCCTCCGCTGTGAGCGAGTATCTCCAGCCGTTCGCCTGCGAAGTAGATGTCAGCACGAAGCCTATCCCAGAGGCTTTTCTTGACCCAATCTATCCGATCGTCCGTGATGCTGGGAGCATTGAGTAGGAGCAATCGTACATCAGCTCCAGCAGAGCATAGTGCCTCGAAGAGCCTACGACAGGCGTGAGCCGCTCCTCCGCCCTCTAGGGTGCGTGATATGAGCAATATCTTCATCGCCACAAGCCGTATTTGTTTTGGACGAACTCTCTAACCTCTGGTATTACCCCGAAGGGCAGGATAGCTAATAGGGCAGACACTCCCAGCACGACCGAGCGTAGTGCCATATCTAGCCAAGGAGAGCCAAGGTCGGGCAGTAGCTCGTGGGCTAACAGCATAGACAGCGTAATGGGCAGGACAATCAACATACGCTTGGAGAGCGGGTGGATACCTAGTCGCCAGCTTAGAAGTCCTTGCTGTAGGCCATAGCCCACGATTGCTGTGATGAGAGTCGACATCGCTGCGCCCATAGTCCCGAAGATGGGAATGAGGAAGAGGTTAGCTATAAGGGCGACGATGATGAGCGACAGTGTGTAGTAGAGATTCCAATGATAGTAGGGGGAACAACTGACGATAGGGTGGCTCGCCGTGAAGGTTACCTCTACGAGCTTCGCCAACCCGAGGAAGAGAAACGTGTTTTTGCTCTCTAGATAGCTCGCTCCTGCTGGCATAATACTCAAGATATTGTCCATATTGCACCAGATCCCAAGGAAGATGATGAGGCTTGTCAGGAGCTGATAAAACGAAACTTGCTCGTAGATGAGGCGTGTGCGTGCATAGTCCTTGTGCTTCATGACCGAGGCAATGCGTGCAGTGGCGATGCCGATGATCGCCCGTGTAGGACCCTCAACGATAGATACCATGAAGAAGGCCACGGTGAATACAGCCACAGATGCTAGTCCGTCCCGATCGACGAAGGCTAGGAGAAGGAGATCCATACGCCCAGCTAGAGTAGTGCCGACAGTGGCCAAGAAGGCTAATAAGGTATATCGCCCGAAAGTGCGCTTTAGTTCTGGGGTAAGGAACGATTTGTCATGCCGAAAGTTGAGCCTCGTTAGGCGACTTAGATAGGTTAGACTTGTGAGCATACTTAGCCCGTATGCCAGTACAAACAACCCGATAAACTGGGGGAAGCTGACCCAGCCTAGGGCATAGATGATGTAGGAGGTAAGGAGCAGTAGTCTGAGTATGAGCTCACGTATGGTTTTGGGGACGAATAGCTTGAGTAGCTGTATGCTGTACAGCTCCGAGATGGTCCAGAGTGTAAGTAGTAGAGTCAAGGGAATGACCCATAAGTAGTAATCTACGAACATTGCACTATTCCTCTCGAATAGGGCTGTGATTGGCTCGCGCAGGAGGTAGTATAGAGGTAGAGTGATACACGACCCAAGCAGTGCCACTAGGCTGATGTGGCGAAAGAACCCATGATGTATGATGCTACCCCGGCCAGCCCCGAGCGAAGCCTCGTCATAGAAGTAGGGGAAAAAGCGGCTGATTGAAGTGGTTAGCCCCAGAAGACCAAAGCCCGAGAGTAGGGTAGCGACCTCGACAAGCAGGCGAGTTAGCCCCACTTCCTCTGGTGTGAGGTAGTTGGTTAGTATGAAGAAAGTCGTCAGAAAGCCAACTGCTACACCTATATAAGTGACGATAGTCCCCTTGAGGCTCTCTTGTGCTACTATATTGGCCATACCTAGTGTCGCTCTATCGGTTGCGATGATCTCGAGAGCAGGTAGAAGTCTGCCAATACGAGGCAAACCATAGCCTCTACTACGGGGACAGCACGAGGCACGACGCAGGGGTCGTGCCTGCCTCTTGCGCTTAGGCGAATCGTCTCGGCATTGATATTAGCACTCGTTTGCTCCTTGGCGATCGTAGCCGTAGGCTTGAAGGCAACCTTTAGTCTAAGCCTCTCGGAGTTGCTGATGCCCCCAAGGACTCCACCCGAGTGATTGGTGCGGTGGTTGATGCCCCCCCCCTCGGTCGTCATCTCATCATTGACGAGACTACCTCTAGAGCTAGCCATTGCCCAGCCATCACCTAGCTCAAAGGCTCGAGCAGCATTGATCGAGAGCATCGCAGAGGCCAGCCGAGCCGATAGTTTGTCGTAGATGGGTTCGCCCCAGCCAGTGGGTAGCCCTCGTGCGATACAGCTAACTACTCCTCCCACGCTATCTCCATCGGCTTGCACTCGGTGTATCTCCTCTTGCATCAGACGGCTCTTCTCTACCTCTGGGCAGCGAACTATGGAAGCCTCTATCTCCGCTCTCTGTATCTCGTCTAGATACCCTTGGGTAAGGGTAACTCCTCCGATAGAGCTCGTATAGGCCAGTACCTCGACGCCTAGCGTAGCGAGTAGCTGTGCGGCTAGAGCTCCAGCCACCACTCGTATAGCCGTTTCTCGTGCCGAGGCTCTGCCTCCCCCTCTAGCATCACGAATGCCGTACTTGGCTTGATAGGTGTAGTCTGCGTGTGAGGGGCGAAATACAGAGGCTAGGGCGTCATAGTCCGACGAGCGTTGATCTTGATTGCGGATAATGAAGCCAATGGGTGTGCCGAGGGTTTTACCATTAAAGATACCCGAGAGGAACTCAACACGATCTTCTTCTCTGCGTGTGGTGCTCACGGACGACTGGCCGGGCCTGCGGCGCGCCAAAGCCGCTTGTATGGCTTCGAAATCTACCGATAGACCAGCAGGCATTCCGTCCAAAACGCCCCCGATAGCTATGCCGTGGGATTCGCCGAAGGTTGTCAGCCTAAGTATCCGTCCGAATGTATTCATCTAAATGTGCTGTAAGCTAATTTATAGCCACAAAAATACACCAAACTCTCCGCCAAGCCAAGGGCCGAGTTGGAGGTTTACCACTCAGACTATGGCTTTTGTCAGATTAGGTGTTTTTACTGCGTTACCGCATCGTTTGGTCGTAGACCAGCATTCTTTTGGGCGATCCAGTCTTGCAGTGTGATTTTGGTGAAATGCTCGGTACGAAAGTCGTTGATTAATGGAACGGGCCTATCGTACTCTGTGTGACTATATGTAAAACCGCACTTCTCTTGTACTCGTTGGGATTTTGTATTGCCTTCGAAGTAACCACACCAAACAGCTGTTTGTCCTAGATCCTCAAAGATATGCCGTAGGAGCTCATTGACGGCTTCGGGGATTAGACCCTGCCCCCAAAATGGTTCTCCAATCCAGAAGCCGATTTCGCACTCATCGTTGGCCATGTTCGCACTATAAACTTCGCTTCTTAGAGTCATAATCCCAATGCTACCGATTGCTTCCTCGGTTTCTTTCATCACAATTGCATAGGTATTGGGGGCAGACAAAACAGTTTTGATTATCTCACGGCTATTCTCAATGCTTGTGTGTGGAGGCCAGCCTGCAGCAGGCCCGATGCTGTGGTTTTGGGCATATCTATAGAGCGCTTCTGCATCACTTTCTTGCCAAGGCCTCAAGATTAGGCGTTCGGTTTGTAGGTTCATCCTTTGTTGTTACTACGATTGGGAAAATTTGTATGTAAAAGTAACTCTTTCCTTGTTTATATGCTATTGGCGATGTCCCCAGTCAGCTAGCTAAGGCTTCTCGTATGTAATCGTTGTTGTGTGCTATTGGCATGATATCTCTTGATAGCGCTTTTTAATCTTTTGCGTTAAGATGTGTAAATGCTTTGCCTCGTTTTTTGGTGAAGTAGATGAACTATTCTCGAAGTTTGATTGAGCTGTCTAATAAAATTGAAGGGCTGATTTTTGAGGATTGATGGATTGGTCTTGGGCGATGTGTCCCCCAATTCTGTAAGATTGATGGGAGGAAATGTTGAGATTCGGGCTTCTTTTAAGTAGAATTACTTAAATATATGTTTTATATGTTTGTTTTACAGTGTTTTATTGAGTCTTTGTTTTAGATGCTTGTTTTTGTGTGTCAGGTACTAAGTGCCAAAACGAGGTTGAGTGCCGTGTAGAGCTTTCTAGGGGCCAAATACGAGGTTTGCATATTTTCATCTACTCCCAGCCGTGTTTTCCCACCAATATCCGCAAGTTTGACCCAAAATATAAATCGGGCCTTCGCGAAAGCGCATTGATTCCTCGCCCTAGCTGTGTGTCATTATTCTCCAGCTGGGCAAGGACCTCGCTTTAGGCCTTGGCTCTAGCGCCCTCTATTGCAGCATTGCTTGCCTTGGCATAGCTAGAGCTAGCTCTCCCTTGCTCTCGACCTATGCAACCCTTGTTTTTGCTTATTCTGAAGAACTCAGAAGGGGCTATGGCAAAATCAAATCTGCCATAGCCCCTTCCCCTAATTCTATTGTCGTTCCCCTTAGGCTAGAGATCTCTGCTGGCGAAAGTATCTCCTAGCTCAAAGTTGCCCGTCGTGTAGCCGAGTTTGAACCATTTTGCTCTTTGAGCCGATGTCCCGTGTGTGAATGAGTCTGGTACAGTATAGCCTTGAGCTGCTTTTTGCAGTGCATCATCTCCAATGGCTTGAGCTGCTCGTATAGCTGACTCTAGATCCCCCTGCTCGAGAGCAATAATGCCCATTTTGGAGGCGTAGTGTGCCCACAATCCGCCGAAGAAATCTGCTTGCAGCTCTAAACGAACACTCAGAGCATTGTATTCCTTCTCACTTATCTGGCCACGCAATCTGTGTACCTTGTCGGTGATGCCCAGTAGATGCTGTACATGATGTCCCACCTCGTGGGCCGTCACGTAGGCCATTGCTAATTCACCCGGAGCTCGAAAACGCTCTGCTAGCTCACGGAAGAAACTAAGGTCGATGTAGACCTTGTTATCGGCAGGACAGTAGAAAGGGCCCATAGCGCTAGATGCGCCACCGCAGGCCGAGGTTGTTTGGTCGGTAAAGGCTACAAGTGTAGGTTTCTCGTACCTCTGCCCCAACTCTTGGGTGAAGATGCGCTCCCAAACTTCGTTGCAGCTGTTGAAGACTCTTAACGTAAAGGTTTTCCACTCCTCGTGTTCGTTTACCCTCGTGGGGTCTACGACCTCGGTCTGTGAGCCACCATTGCCCATGCCTCCTACGACAGAGTCTGCCATTTGGAGCATCTGCCCCGGGTCTTTGCCCAGCAGCAGGGATACTATCACGATGACGATACCAGCTATCCCTCCTACGGCGAGCTTGCCACCACCGATGCGACGACCTCTTCGATCCTCGAAGTTGCTGTTGTCGTCATTGTGTCTAAGCCATTTCATGCCTCAATCTCCTATTTGTTTATCGTTATACTGCACACTTATTCTATATGGGTTTAGCTCTCTGGAGCAGGCGTCCAGCCCTCGGCAGGCTTCGCTGGCTTCCCCATTAGGGTCGCCGAGGTGGCCGACTCTACTACGACCTGTACATACTGTCCCACTCGATAGCCTTGCTTGTCGAAGACTACCACTTTATTCTGCTGGGTGCGCCCGAATAGATGTTCGCGGCTACGCTTGCTGAAGCCCTCTACCAGTACCTCTACGGTCTTGCCAATATCCCTCTGATTGCTTTCGAGTGATAGCTGATTTTGCAGATCTATCATCTCGCTTAGGCGACGTAGCTTGACGTCCTCGGGTACGTTGTCGTCTAGATATTTGGCGGCGTACGTGCCGGGGCGCTCGCTGTACTTGAACATGAACGAGGCATCGTAGCCAACCTCACGCATCAACTGTAGTGTCTTCTGGAAGTCCTCCTCGCTCTCGTCGTGGAAGCCGCAGAATAGATCACTGCTGATCGCACAGTCTGGCATCACTGCTCTTATAGCTTCTACACGATTGAGGTACCACTCACGTGTGTAGCCTCGCTTCATTAGTTTGAGGATATGGTTGCTGCCAGACTGGGCAGGGAAGTGGATATGGCGACAGATGTTGGGGTACTTGGCCATCGTCGCAATTGCTTTGTCGTCCATATCTTTGGGGTGAGGCGAAGTAAAACGTATGCGCATACCCGGTACTGCCTCGGCCACTGCGGCCAGTAGATCGCCAAAGTCGTATGTGCGCTCTGCACTCTCGTAGCGATAGGAGTTTACGTTCTGCCCCAGCAGTGTTACTTCTCGGTAATTTTTGCTTTCGAGGTCCTTGACCTCTCTCAGTATGCTTTCGATCTCTCGGCTGCGCTCACGCCCTCTTGTGTAGGGGACGATGCAGTAGGTACAGAAGTTGTTGCATCCACGCATGATAGACACGAAGCCAGAGATGTGCACGCCGCCGATCTTTAGGGGCATCACGTCCTTATAGGTCTCTTGTGTGGATAGCTCTACATTGATGGCTTTCTCGCCACGCTCTACGGCGCCGATGAGATTTGGCAGATCAAGGTAGCTGTCTGGCCCTACGACGAGGTCTACTCCGTGCTTGTCTATCAGCTCTTCTCGTACACGCTCGGCCATACAGCCTAGGATACCGAGTATCATATTGCGTTTGTGCTTGCGGCGGATAGCATTGTAGTACTCGATGCGGTTGAGTACTTTCTGCTCGGCATTGTCCCGAACAGAGCAGGTATTGATCAAGACAGCATCGGCCGTTTCGGCATGCTCGGTTAGGTAGAACCCGTCCATCTGCATGATGCTAGCCACCACTTCGCTGTCTGCCACATTCATTTGGCAGCCGTAAGTCTCGATAAAAAGACTTTTTTCCGTCTTAGACTGATCGGATTTAGAGTCCGGAGTCTGGGTTTGATTCATAAGAGTAAAACGTTTAGTTAGATGAATTTTCTCAAAACTTTTGCAGAACAAAAATATTCTTCCTATATTTGTGCTAGGAAAATGTAAGATTTTTCATAGTTAAGGTTTTGGTTAAATAGGTTGGAGCAAGCTGGGAAGTTTGCTCCGCTTTTTTATGTATCTCTACACCTAGTATGAAGTAATTAACCAACTGCCTCAAATATTCCTTACAGCCCTGCTCTGTTACGAGATAAAATACTTAATTTTGACGGCATAAAATTAATAAAACTTACGGACTTGCCTCTAGGAGTTTCTTATCGGTGGTTTGGTTAATATAGTTTCGATAGTATATAACGAAGGGATCGGAAACGAGGGGTTGGGTCTGCGAGCACCGAGGATATATAGATTACTTATTATTATAGTATTGCTATGGCTTTGAAATTTATCACTGCAGAAGAGGCTGCAGCAGTTGTACAGCACAACGACAACGTTGGCTTTAGTGGGTTCACGCCTGCAGGCTGTCCCAAGGTAGTACCCGAGGCTCTGGCTAAGCGAGCACAGGCAGAGCATGCCGCTGGACGAGAGTTCAAGATCGGCATGTTTACCGGGGCAAGCACAGGCCCTCATCTCGATGGTGCTCTTGCTCGAGCTGGTGCGGTTAAGTTCCGCACTCCTTACCAGTCGAATAAGGATATGCGCAATGCAATCAATGCCGCAGAAGCTCCTTATTTCGACATGCACCTCTCTATGCTTGCCCAAGAGATGCGATACGGCTTCCTCGGCCCAGTCAATGTGGCCATCGTAGAAGCAGCAGACGTTACTGAGGACGGCGAGATTGTGCCTACTAGCGGTGTGGGTATCTTACCTACAATCTGCCGTATGGCAGACAAGATCATCGTTGAGCTCAATGATCGTCACCCCAAGGAGATCCGTGGTATCCATGACTTGTGCGAGCCACTAGATCCTCCCTACCGTCAAGATTTGGGCATTAATAAAGCAGACGACCGTGTTGGGCAACCTTTCGTCAAGGTAGACCCAGCCAAGATCGTGGGGGTAGTACGCACTAGCGAGCCCAACGATGAGAGCGAATTTGCTCCACTGGACGAGGTAACCAAGGCTATTGGCGACAATGTAGCCAAGTTCCTCGTGAGCGAGATTGAGGCAGGGCGTATCCCCGCAGAGTTCTTGCCCCTACAGAGTGGTGTCGGTAATGTTGCTAACGCTGTGCTCGGTGCCCTAGGAGATAATCCTAGTATCCCTGCTTTCAATGTCTATACGGAGGTAATTCAAGATGCGGTGATTGGCTTGATGAAAAAGGGTCGTGTCAAGTTCGCTAGCGGTTGCTCGCTTTCTGTGAGTCGCCCAGTGATTCAAGACATCTATGCCAACCTAGACTTCTTCAAGGATAAGCTACTTCTGCGCCCTCAGGAGTACTCCAACAATCCCGAAGTCGTGCGCCGCTTGGGTATTATCACGATCAATACAGCTCTTGAGGCAGATATCTTTGGCAATGTCAATTCGACCCATGTTAATGGTACACGTATGATGAACGGTTTGGGTGGCTCTGGCGACTTCACTCGCAGTGGCTATCTATCTATCTTCACGACCCCATCGACAGCCAAGGACGGCAAGATCAGTGCTTTCGTACCTATGGTATCTCATCATGATCACAGCGAGCACTCCGTCAAGATCTTTGTGACGGAGTACGGAGTGGCCGACCTACGAGGCAAGAGTCCGCGCCAGAGAGCCGAAGAGATCATCGAGAACTGCGTACACCCAGACTACCGCCCTCTACTGCGTCAGTATCTAGAGCTAGGCGTCAATGGTCAGACACCTCAGTGTCTAGATGCTTGCTTTGCGTTCCATAAGCAGATTGCCGAGACGGGCGATATGCGAGATGTAGACTGGAGCAAATATAGAGGTTAGTTATCTCTCAATCCATCATCATTAGATGGGCAGGCTGTCGGGATTTATATCTTGGCAGGCTGCCTATCCTTTTTATAGGGAGCAGAGGCTGTGCATGGAGAGCGCTCCATATCTTAGACGATGATGTGTCGTATATGGAGACTATTGCGCAATGCACCGCTCAAAGGTTCTTGTATCTTTCTCGGTGTTTTTTGCGTGTTTGAGCGGCTTGGGGAGCCTTGAATACTATCCCCCTA
>NZ_JRFC01000012.1 GCF_000769075.1 Porphyromonas sp. COT-290 OH3588
GTTGGTTTAGTTGCCATGTCGATACAATGTAATTACATATTAAAGATAATAATAATCAGAGATATATACAACGTTTCTAACCGAAAAGAGGCAAAATGCCGTGCAACGGTCTCAATGTGTGATTTGCTATTCTTCTAGTGGGCTACTAGGTGGCTGAAATGCCTTAGATCGTAGTTGCTGATTGGCTAAGGGGAGGAGGACGGAGGTCATCGTCCCCTCGACTGTCGTCTGTCCATTGGCTATTAGCCAGAGATTCATGCAGACTTTTCTGTCTGTTGTGGCTGTAATTTTTGCCCGTAATTCCAGTGATTGACCCATTGGGGTAGGGTGGCGATAGTTAAGATTGAGATTAGCTGTGACGTAGCGCAGGGCTGGTTCGCTCCCTAGTGCTCGGCCCTAGTGCCGGTAGCCAGCCGCAGAGGCTGTCGCATTTCCATGGCAGTCTAGTATCGCCGCGATCAGTCCGCCGTAGACAAATCCGGGGAATCCCCCAGTGTATTCCTCCGAAGGAGTAAAGGTGGCTATCGTTTCGCCTGCTGCTTCGTCCGCCCAATAGCTCAAGATGTGCAGACCATGAGCATTGTCTGTACCACACCCGAAGCAGTGGCTGAATTGAGGAGGATAGTACTCCTGAAAAGCTTTCGATTTCATCTTAATAATATGTATGGAGGTTTGGCTATAACCCACGAAAGGTACATAATACTCTGCACAAATCATTTGTAGGCATTCGGATAAGTAGCTATCTTTGATGTGCCTTTGGGCTATGCAAGTATCGCCGAAAAGGCGCGACCAACTGAAGGAGGTTGGACAATCAAGCCGGCTGAGTATATCCCAAATGTCGTGGGGCTGTGGCAAAATTCATTTTTGCTGCAGCCCCATTTAATACACCTAATAGGTTGCCCAAGTTTGCCTTCGTATTGGCAGCGATTTAGGGTGCTTTACGTTCGAAGTTGTACCGAGTGCTACGGCTAATTGCGTGGGTGTGATATTTTTTGTACCTTTGTCGCCGTTATTTAACAAACTAACAGTATCAATAAACAATGAACAATTACGAAACCGTTTTCATTTTAACTCCCGTTTTGTCTGAGGTTCAGATGAAGGAAGCGGTAGACAAGTTTATCGGTCTGCTCCAGAAAGAAGGAGCCGAGATCGTAAACCACGAGAATTGGGGTCTGAAGAAGTTGGCCTATCCAATCCAGAAGAAGTCTACAGGGTTCTACCAGCTTGTAGAGTTTAAGGCAAACCCAGAGACAATCGCTGTGCTGGAAACTAACTTCCGCCGTGACGAAGCTGTACTTCGCTTCTTGACTTTCCGTCAGGATAAGTTCGCTGCTGAGTACGCTGCTAAGAGAAGAAACTTGAAGTCATCATCTAACGCAAACTAAACAATGGCTGCACCTCAATCAGAAATTCGCTACCTAACTCCACTATCGGTAGACAAGAACAGAAAAAAGTATTGCCGTTTCAAGAAGAGCGGTATCAAGTACATCGACTATAAGGATCCCGACTTCCTCAAGAAGTTCCTCAACGAACAGGGTAAGATCCTTCCACGTCGCATCACCGGGACTTCACTCAAGTTCCAGCGTCGTGTGGCTCAGGCTGTGAAGCGTGCGCGTCACCTAGCTCTGCTGCCTTACGTAACAGACAACATGACTAAGTAATTTTAACGAGAGGAGACAGAATACAATGGAAGTTATTTTGAAAGAAGACGTAGCTGGTCTAGGCTACAAGGACGACGTAGTAACCGTAAAGAATGGTTACGGGCGCAACTTTCTAATCCCTCAAGGTAAGGCTATCATGGCTACGGAGTCTGCCAAGAAGATGTTGGCAGAGAACCTTAAGCAGCGTGCTCACAAACTCGCCGCTATCAAGAAGGAAGCCGAAGAGAAGGCTGCTAAGCTTGAGGGTGTGAAGCTTGTGATCTCTATGAAGACTGGTGCAGCAGGTGCTATCTATGGCTCTGTGACCAACATCCAGATTGCAGAGGAGCTAGCCAAGAAGGGCTTCGATGTAGAGCGTAAGCTCATCACCGTCAAGGGTGTTAAGGAGCTTGGTAGCTACACGGCTATGGTACGCTTCCACAAGGAGGTGTCTGTAGAGGTGCCATTTGAAGTGGTTTCGGAGAATGCTCCTGCTCAGCAGGAGGTAGCTGCGGAGGCTGCTCCTGCTACGGAAGCTCAAGCATAAATCCTACGTTAATAGGACGTTTACAAGAGCTATGCGAAAGGCCTGAGCCTTCTCACATAGCTCTTGATTATTTTGTTGCGATTCTTGCTGTAGAGAGTCCTTTTTGCGTGGCTACGTTGCGGCTATTCTAGGGAGTTTTGGTCTGTGGTTTTGGTGTTTACATAAAGTATAGCTAAATTTGCAGACCCAAACTTGGGTTCTTGCATCAAGAAAGGTATAACATAAATATAAAGAATTAAGTAATTATGATCGTAGTTCCATTAAAAGAGGGCGAAAACATCGAGAAGGCTCTGAAGAAGTTTAAGAGAAAGTTTGAGAGAACGGGTGCAGTGCGTGAACTGCGTGCTCGTCAGGCTTTCATCAAACCTTCTGTTATCAAGCGTAAGAAGATGCAGAAGGCCATCTATGTAAAGCAACTTCAGCAGATCGAAGACTAGTCGTCTGGCGACTCTCGTCGCAGGAGTCTAGAGCCCAAGGGCTACACTCTCTCCTTATATACGGAGCTTATCTGCACCAATCGGATATCCCACTAATGGGGGTATCCGATTGCTTTTTGCAAGATATTTGCGTCGTTTCTGAACAGATGTGCTTCAAAAAGGGTTTAAAAATTAGACAATAATTACTAACTTTACGGAGTAGTTTAATGGTCAAGATAAGTTGTTTTACAAAAAAAGAATAAAATTATGGCTAATTCAAATGGAGGAGGCAAGTTTGCCCTAGGACTGCTCATTGGCGCTGCTGTCGGCGCCGCTGTGGCTTATTTCTCGGATCGTAGTAAGCGTGAGCGCTTCGCAGATGACTTCTCATGCACGGTAGATCGAGCTCGTGATAGTATCGTAGAGGGGTACTACGAAGCCAAAGATCGCTACGACCGCTATCGCAAGCGCCTAAGCCACGAAACGGAGGAGCTACTCAGCGAGGTGCGTGACGAGATCAACGATCTCTAGGCCTACAGCTCTTGGGCTACCTGCCTCGCGGATCTTGGTAGCTGTGTATCTAGTGCAGTAATCTCAAGCGTGGCCATGCCCCTTGGGATTGCTGTTTTTTAGTAGTATTAGGAGTTCGTAGAAAGCTCTGCTCTTACCCAAATTATTCGTAGAAACTATGATGACAACCGAACGCCAAGCGCTCAATAAGCTCTCTCAGGCATCTGTCTCCCTGCTAAGAAGTAAGCTCAACCAAGGGCTCAGCTTCTTGGGGCTTCGTGGTGCCCAAACGACGAGTCAAATCGTCCAGTATGTGATACTGGTTTTTTTGCTCTGGCATCTCTTCCTTTTCCTCAATATCGCCCTCGGGCTGTATATCGCTGAGATCTATCAAGCTTCTCAAGCCGTGGGATTGCTGATTGTGGCTGCGGGCTATGCCGTCCTAATCCTACTATATATATTGCTCAGAGGGGTGATACAATCCTATGTGCAGAACCGTGTGGCTCGTAAGGCTATTGATGCGATCGATGCTATCAATAAGCAGATCGACACAGAGCCATGGCTCGTGGTATCGCCTGCCTATAGGGAGGAGTGTGTCATCGCCAGCGAGAAGGCCTATGATGATCTCTCCTGTCGCTCTCTAGAGGCTCAGCGAAAATCTGAGGTAGCTAGACACGATGTGGAGGTAGGTGTGCGTTATGTCCAAGAGAACTATGCCGACATTGCTATCAGCTTGATCGGCGAACGTCTCGAGCAAGTTGTGCCAGCCTATCGCTATGTGGCTCCGCTGGTGCGCCAGTTTAGCTCCAAGGAGCGAACTAAGCTCAGTACCAACGTGCAGACAGCACGCTTGCGCTCCAAGGCCTATCAGCCCAAGGAAGATGGTCTGCTGACTAGGGGCTTCAATTATGTGCGCCCCTATATGCCCTACTTGGGTGTGGCATATAATATCGCTCGCCCCGTCGTTTCGGCTTTCTTGATGACACAGACCCGTGGTATACTCTGGAAGGCTCTAGGGTTTTTCCTTAGGAAGAAACGTAAATAGACATTCATTCAATGGTTAATTTCATCAAATAGATTTAGTACAAAATATGCTTACAGTTATGCTAAGTGGCTTGCTTTTGGCAGGCTCTTTGGCGGGACAGCCTGCCCTAGCAAGCACTCCAGCTCCACATCACAAGGTAAAGGCCGAGGCCGCAGAGGCGCATCGCTTCGAGCTGATGAAGCTTCCATACGCTACCGATGCCCTGGAACCAGTGATCAGTAAGGCTACGGTCGAGCTACACCACGGCAAGCACTTGCAGGGCTATGTCAACAACCTCAATCGCCTCAAAGCAGGTACTGTGTTTGAGCACGTGACCGATTTGGTGAGCATCGTCAAGCAGAGTAAGGGGGGGATATTCGATAATGCTGGTCAGCTCCTCAATCATAACCTCTACTTTGCTCAGTTCTCCCCCAAGCCACAAGCACTCTCAGGAGCATTGGCCGAGGCCATCAAGAAGCAGTGGGGTAGCGAGGCCGAGTTCCGTGCTGCTTTTGAGCGTGAGGGCATGACGCTCTTTGGCTCTGGTTGGCTCTGGCTCGCCTCGGACAAGGCTGGCACACTCTCTATCGTCAAGGAGGCCAATGGGAGTAACCCAGTAGTTCGTGACCTAACACCACTGTTAGGCGTAGACCTGTGGGAACACGCCTACTACCTCGACTATCAGAATAAGCGTGCCGATCACCTCAAGGCTCTCTGGCGCATCATTGACTGGCAAGTGGTAGGCCAACGCTACGACCAAAGATAGAGGAGCGACTAGGATATTAGTAACCCATTCGGTGGGAGCATTAGCTCTATTCCCAACGCTACATCTAAGAAGATCTGAGTAATCGATGAGCTATTGGCAGATCAATAGGCGTGTACTCGGTAGGCTCCGCGTCGCATTCATTGCGATGGCGGTGCTTGCCTTTTTGTACATACTCCCCTCGTTGCTCTTCCTTATACCAAGTATTCAGCGTAGCGCTGGCGATCGGGTCGCCCATACGTTGGGCAAGCTTCTCGGCACAGAGGTGTCGATTGGGCGTGTCAGTGTCGATGGTTGGCTCGACTTGTCGGTCGATGATATTCTGGTATTGGATAGCCTTAGCCGTCCAGCTCTCAAGGCCGATCGTTTGCTTGCTGGTATCGAGCTCTCGGACTTGATCCTAAGCCAGAGCTTGAGGGTTAGCTCAGCGCGCCTTTTTGGGGCATCAATTCATCTGATTGTAGATAGTGCTTCGGGACGGCTCAACGTCCAGCCCATTCTAGAGCGGCTGAGTGGCTCGGACGAGGATTCGTCTTCGCTCGTCGTAGACATCAATACGATCATTCTGCGTGACGCCTCTATCAGTCTACAGCGAAAGACGGGGCAGATACTTGCACTTGAGCGGCTGAATACGAAGATCCGCCGCCTCAATTTCGCCCCCAATCAGTTTGGTGGAGTCGTGGACGAATTGAACTTCTCTACCTCATGGGGCTTTGTTCTCAGGGATATGAAGGCTCAGATCGAGGGGCGTGAGAGCCGCATTACTCTGAGCAATCTTGGTCTTCAGCTCGACGAGAGCGAGATCTCTATCCCACGCCTCACCCTCAATACCTCCCGAGAGGGTTTGGCGATCGTTGAGGAGCTAGATCTAAGACGCATGGAGCTCTCGGCCGGAGATATTGCACCATTCTATGCCCCACTAGAGGCTCTAGGGCAGGCTAAGCTCTCCGTGCAAGCCAAGCTACTGGGCCAACGCGACCATATTGATGTCGAGGAGTGGCAGATGCGTCTGGACAATCGTATGTATCTCAATAGCCAAGGGCAAATTCATCTAGATAGCCTTGGGCAATTTGAGGGGGCGGATTTGCATACCAGTCCGCTCCAACTATCCTCTTCACTGGTATTGCTTTTGCCTAAGTTCATTCCGAATTTTAGTTTGACGGAGCAATTGGCTGCTCTCTCCTCACTCGGGCAAGTGAGCTATCAGGGAGGGTTCAAGATCCGTCTAAACGAATTGCTTGCGGTGGACGGCCTACTCAGTACAGGCCTCGGACGTTGGCAAACGTTTGCGCTCTTGGAACGTATGGATCTAGGGCAGGAGTTCGTTCGTCTGAAGCTCAGTACGCCACGCTTCGATGCAGCTCCGCTCATTGGTCAGACCATGCAGCTAGGCCTATTGTCAGGAGCGTTGGAGCTCGAGGCCAATCGACCCGATAGCCTCTCTGCATGGCAGGCAGCAGGTCGTGTGGATATTGAGCAACTTGCTTGGCGTGGCTACACCTATCGTGACTTACAAGCCACGATTACGAACCCACGAACTGGACGCTATCAGCTAGATCTACACTCGGCCGACCCCAATGCTCAGCTCACGGCGGAGGCCTCATTCTCTCTAACTGGCTCTACACCTCGAGATTTGACATTGGGCGTCGTGAGCGAAGGTATTAACCTTGGGCATCTAGGGCTAGAGGATGGTGAGCTATCTCGTTACTTTACTTTCGATGCTGAGGCACATTTGTCTTCTCTAGATATGCAGGAGGCAGTGGGCACACTTAGGCTGAAGCACTTCTCGCTCGTTGAGCGAGCGGATAGTATGACCCTACGAGATCTTTACCTTAGTCTGAGCAAGGACGAGCATCAACGCTACCTCTCGGCTGTCGCTCCGTGGCTCTCGCTTAGTCTAGTGGGGGACTATCAGCTTACTGAGCTACCTAACCGAATGGTGCATTCGTTCTATCGACATATTCCCCTGCTGCATCACATTGCCCCAGTTAAGAGGAATAGCGACCGCGCACAGTGGGCACGCCTAGAGCTCAAGGTCGATAGCCTGCCTCGCCACCTCGACCGTCATCTTGGGCTTTCGCTTGCCCTCACAGAGCCACTCAGCCTCTCGGGGAGCTACGACGAGGCCAAAGACCACCTTGCTCTTACCCTCTCGGCTAAGGATATGGAGCTATCTCAGCATCGTTTGCGGGATCTGCAGCTATCTCTTGTGGACAATCGGATAGAGGCTAGTGGTGACGTCAAGCTCCTCGGTGGGGGAGCTCTCCTCGGATCTAAGCTCTCACTTGCCTCAAGTGGCGACAGCGTAGAGCTCAAACTGAATCTAGGCCGTGAGGCTGATGGGCAGGAGAATGGCGTCCTTCACCTCTCTACACTTCTAGAAGCAGCCTCTAGCCGAGTCGCTAGCTGGGAAGACTTGCGGGCCAAACTCCGTCTATACCCCTCCAAGTTACGTATTCACTCTGCTCTGTGGCACCTAGCTCCAGCTCATGCCGATTTGTCTGCCCAATCCGTCGCCATACACGGTCTGAGGTTGCAGACCGAGGGGCGTAGCCTAAGGGTAGACGGTTCGCTCGGTAAGCTACCCGGCGATGAGATCGTCGCTCAACTAGAGAATATCAATCTGCGCTACATACTCGAGGCATCGGGCATTGACTTTACGATGATCGAAACCGATCTGACGGGCACAGCTCGTGCTCGTCTAGATGGCGATGTCATCAGAGCCGAAGCGCAGGTAACTAGCCCGAATTTCCATCTCTCGGGTTACGATGTCGCAGCGATTGATGTCGGGCTGAACTGGAATAATGAAGATATGAACCTCAACCTACACGGCTGGGTCAATCAGTTCGCTGGCGGGCGCTCACGTGTGGACGGACATATTCGCCTCGAACCCCCCGCAGGGATAGATCTACAGTTCAAGGCCGAGCAGTTTGACCTTGGCTTCGTACATGTATTCACAGACGGATTTCTCAGTACCATTGGCGGACGAGGCACGGGCTCGGTAAGGCTCTTTGGTCCCTTCGAGCGGGGTGTGACCGTGGCGGGCGAAGCGCAAGTAGACGGGGGCGAAGTCGGAATTAAGATTTTAGGGACTAAGTACTTTTTTGACCAGAAACTGCGCTTCACGCCTGAGCGCATGATCTTCGATAAGCTCCGTCTAAGGGACGAATCTGGGCGGGCGGGGACACTCGAGGGCTATATTGGGCACGATCACTTCGGCGACTTCGACATCCAACTACGTGCCTACGACATTGACCGCCTTAAGCTCCTACAGACCACGACCAATAGAGATATACCCGTCTACGGCACGGCGTACGGCTCTGGTCAGGCGACGCTACGAGGCAATGAGGATCGTCTCTCGATCGATCTGGCACTCTCCAGTGAGGCGGGTACGGATCTGACACTCGACTTCAACCCCGTGCAGATTGGCCGTGAGGAGAGCTTGATGCGCTTCCGACCACTACGCTCCGATAGCCTGCTCTATCAGACCGATACACTTGCCCTTGCCCTAGAGGAGCAGCCTATGGCGTTTGATATGAAGATGAACCTCACCGTGACGCCAGAGGCCAAGATGACTCTGCGCCTTGGCTACGATGGCAACAACGAAATCAAAGGCCGTGGAGAGGGTAATCTGATGATTAACGTACCCAATCTAGGAGAATCCACCGTCTTCGGGAGCCTCGACATTACCGAGGGGCTCTACACCTTCCGCCTAGAGCAGCTTGCGCATAAGCGCTTCACCATCGCCGAGGGCGGAGAGATCGTCTTCCGTGGCAATCCGATGCAGGCCAATCTTGACCTAAAGGCGGTCTACGCGCTGACGGCTAACATCGCCGACCTAGACGAAGACCTTGCCCTCGATGCACGGCGAACGAACATCCCCGTGCACTGTATGCTCGGCATTACGGGCGAAATCACGCACCCCAATGTCCGCTTTGCTCTGGAACTCCCGGGAGTAGACTCTGAGCTAGAGCGCCGTGTCCGCTCGCTGCTGAATACAGACGATGCGGTGATGCGCCAGATGCTATACCTGATTGCTCTTGGTAAGTTCTACACGCCCGATCAGCTCGCCCGTGAAGGCAAGAATACGACGAGCAACTGGACTGCTGTGGCCTCCTCTGCCCTCTCGGAGCAACTGTCGTATCTGCTAGGCAACTTAAGCGAAACGATCAACATCGGCACGAGCATCAAGACGCGCAATACCGCCTTCGAGGATACAGATATTGAGCTCTTGCTCTCGGGGAGCTGGTTCGACAATCGCCTGCTCTTCAGTGCCAACGTCGGCTACCACGACAATCCATATCTCAACAATACGTACATTGGCGAGTTCGATATTGAGTATAAGCTCAACCGACCCGGCACGATTCGCCTCAAGGGCTACAACCACTACAACCAGATGTACCAGTATCTGCGTCAGGGGCTGACGACCCAAGGGTTTGGCATTCTCTTTAGGCAACGCTTCGACCGCCTAGGCGATCTTTTCTCCCCTGCTAAGAGTCGTATCAGACCGCCTCGCATCCTGCCTCTAGATACACTTCCGTCGGATGCAGTACCTTTGCAGGTGCGATCATCAATAGTAGAGTAACATAATAATAAGACAAAAGATAAGTATGGATAATACCCGTATGAGCCGTATCAATCGGCTTCTGCAGAAAGAAATCAGCGATCTCTTTCGCCAACAAACCTCGGCGATGCCGGGCGTACTCGTGACCGTCACCTCGGTTACTGTTAGCCCCGATTTGAGCATTGCACGTGTTCGTCTCTCGATCTTCCCTACCGAGCGAGGCAAGGAGCTCCTCGCGAATATCCGAGAGAATACCAAAACGATTCGTTACGACCTAGGTCAGCGCGTGCGCACTCAGCTACGTAAGCTACCAGACCTATCCTTCTACATCGACGATTCGCTCGACTATCTAGAGCGCATCGACGAGCTACTCAAGAAGTAGCCTACATTTATTCGAGTAAAAGCTAAGGGGGCTGTGCCGAAGTATTGACTTCGTGCGCAGCCCCCTTGCTTTGATTTTTAGTGCTCTTTGAGACGCTTGTCTATTATTTCTAGTAATCTTTTTGCCTTGGGATGTTCAGAGTATTTGAGTAGGATAGCCTTCGCCTCCTCAAGTTCTCCCGTCGGCTTACCCAGCGAGACAACACCCATCACAAGTGTGCTGGCATAGTCTATTCCGTAGGCTTGGGGATTGAGACTTGCTAGCTCTTGGCGGATGTTGCGAGCTTCTTGATAAGCCTCTTCGGCCTTTTCTTTCATCCCTAGCTTCCAGTAGAGGATAGCTAGGTTCTGTTGAGTCATCGCCACATCGGGTTTGTATGCCTGTGGATTCTTGTCCGCCAACTCTAGGCGTATTTTGAGTGCTTCCTCGTAATGCGTTTGTGCTTTCTTAAGCTCTCCGAGGTTTTTGAGTAAGNGCGTATTTTGAGTGCTTCCTCGTAATGCGTTTGTGCTTTCTTAAGCTCTCCGATATCGCTGAGTAAGTTCCCTAAGTTATTTAGAGTTGTCGCCACATCGGGTTTGTATACCTGTGGATTCTTGTCCGCCAACTCTAGGCGTATTTTGAGTGCTTCCTCGTAATGCGTTTGTGCTTTCTTAAGCTCTCCGAGGTTTTTGAGTAAGATCCCTAAGTTATTTAGAGTCGTCGCCACATCGGGGTTGTATGCCTGTGGATTCTTGTCCGCCAACTCTAGGCGTATTTTGAGTGCTTCCTCGTAATGCGTTTGTGCTTTCTTAAGCTCTCCGATATCGCTGAGTAAGNATGCCTGTGGATTCTTGTCCGCCAACTCTAGGCGTATTTTGAGTGCTTCCTCGTAATGCGTTTGTGCTTTCTTAAGCTCTCCGATATCGCTGAGTAAGATCCCCAAGTTATTTAGAGTCGTCGCCACATAGGGGTTGTGTGCCTGTGGATTCTTGTCCGCCAACTCTAGGCGTATTTTGAGTGCTTCCTCGTAATGCGTTTGTGCTTTCTTAAGCTCTCCGATATCGCTGAGTAAGTTNGCGTATTTTGAGTGCTTCCTCGTAATGCGTTTGTGCTTTCTTAAGCTCTCCGATATCGCTGAGTAAGTTCCCTAAGTTATTTAGAGTTGTCGCCACATGGGGCTTGTATGCCTCTGGATGTTTTTTCCAAAAATCCCGGTATATCTGTAGTGCCTCCTCGTAATGGCTCCTAGCTTGATCAAACTCATTGAGATTTTGGAGTAAGAGAGCATAATTGAAGTGATATTCTGCTGTTGGAGCTAACTCAAGCAGACGCTCGTAGAAACCGCAAGCTTCCTTGAAGGAGAACTGCAGCTGAGCAGCCTCTATTAGCTCCTCAAGGAGCCTAGTCTCTTCCTGTATCTCTTTCTGTCGCTTCCGCTCCTTGAACTCCTCGTGGATAGCGGTCAAGCTTCGCTTACTCTCTCCTGCCAACACTCGCTTAATGTCCTCTAGGGTCTCAGCAAGATAATTGTCACCAGTCGCTCTCAACCGTTGTATTTCCTCAGTCAGGTTATGGGTATAATCGAAGAAGAATTTTACAAACTCAGCGATCAGCTGCTTGACCTCTTCGCTGGGGATGCGCTTCGTGTGGAGCATTTCCTCCAGAGCCAAATCTGTCGCTACTTGTCCCTCCTTGAGTGGAAGTTCTCGAAGAAGGGCTCGGAGCTCCTCTGGCTTTATCCCGACTCCCTCCAATATACTCATAATCCTTTCTAGTTCCTCGTGCGTCTTGCGGTGCCCCAAAATATTTTGCTCTTCGCTCCTTGCCTGCTCGTCCGCTCTTAGGGTCATCAGATAATTGTGCGCAGCAGGTTGCTCGCTCAGCCTTTTCTTGAGGCAGTCGATAAACTCTTGAGTGTCTGTATTTGGTGTCTTGTATGCAGAGGGATTCTTGAGGTACTCATCTTTTGCTCGTTGTAGACGGAGTCGATCGCTAAAGCTCGCACCATTGGGCATATAGTCGTTGAGTGCAAGCTGGAAAGCCTCTTCTATTTCACTGTCTGCTTGTGGCGAGGTAAAGAACCTCTTAAACTTATTAAATAAGTACTTGAGTATCTCGCCTATAATCGAGAGATCCATTGTATCAACCTATTGTGTACGATATAGTCAAAGTTAAAACTAGGGCTTGACCTGCAGTTTGTCCTCTCGCATACGCTGGCTAAACTGCTGTAGGTAGCTCTGCATCAGAGGTAGAAGCTCACCGAGAGCCTCGGAGTCGCTATGCTGGAGGTCGGTCTGCAAATGCGGATCTTGCTTGTAGTTGTACAGAGCAATGACTCTCTCGCCATCGAACTGTAGCAGATAATCCCCACGCACCATCTGATATGCTCCGTCTAGTGTGCTCATCGCCCAGTGGTCGGCATTGCTGTCAAGCATATTATGCCCAAACGCCACGACGGGCGCATCTAGCCCGAGTAGGTCGAGGAGCGTGGGCATCAGGTCGGCTTGCTGGACGATCGTCGTGCTATCTCGCCCAACGAGTTGCCCCGAGGGGTCGAAGAAAATCATCGGTATGCGGAAGAGGCCTCTAGAGTTCTTATACTCCTCGAGATGCCCCGGCACGGCATGGTCAGCCGTGATGACGAAGAGCGTATTCTTGTACCAAGGCATCTGCTTAGCTCGCTCGAAGAAGCGTTTGAGCGCATAGTCGGTATAGCGGACGCAGCGGTGAATGGGTATAGGCCCATGTGCGAAGACGTCCTCGTACTGCGCAGGCAGCTGGTAGGGCTCGTGCGAAGTGGTGGTAAATTCGCCTGCGAAGAATGGTTCACGCAGCGTACCAATCTTCTCGCATACAAACTGCAAGAAGGGCTCGTCCCAAATCCCCCATTTCCCATCGTACTGGCTATCATCGCCAAACTCGGTCTTGCCGTAGTACTGCTCGAAGCCCAGCTGACGAGCCATGGCATCGAAGCCCATCGAGCCATTGGGAGCATTGTGGAAGAAAGCCGTCTGATAGCCTGCTTGGCGAGCGATCTCTACGACCGAGCTGATGCGATTGCCAGAGTAGGGCGATAGCACGAACGAGCTCTGTGGCTTGGGGATCGATGCCATCAGGTTGGGCATAGCGTCAATCGACTTGCCTCCACCTGCGTAGCCGCACTCGAAGTAGTAGCTGTGTTGCAGTAGCGAATCGATAAAAGGCGTATAGCCCTCGTAGCCTTCGATGTCACGATTCAGCGCTCCGACCCACTCGCGTGCCATACTCTCCCAGATGATGAGTACTACGTTGCGCCCCTTCATTAACCCAGTGTACTGCGTACTATCGCTTCTGAGGCGTACTGGGTCGAAAAGTGCCCTAGCCCTCTGCTCGTCCATAAACCGATAGTCTGGCAGGACGAACTTATCCGCCAGACGTATCATCATGAAGGGAGTGTTGAGTACCATAGCTCTCTGCTCGGCTCTATCGACATAGGCAGAGGCATTGGCAGGGGAGATAGGTCGAGTAGCTGCAAGGAAGCCTCCACGCATCGCCCCGATGAGTAGGGCTATAGAGCCAGCCGCTAGGGCAACCGAGCCTGCATAGTAGAGCCAAGGGCTACGCACTAGCACGGTCTGGGTGGGGCGAGTTCGACGATACAGCCATACCCATATCAGCACGATGACGATGCCGATGAGCGTAATGCCCCAGTAGCTCCAAAGGAAGTGGACGAAGTTGAAAGGATTCTCGTTGCCAAACTCCTCAAAGACGGATAGGCTGGTGCGTCTGCCGCTGAAGCGATAGTAGACCACATCGCCAAGGTTGAGGATCAACATCGGTATATTGGATAGCCAATAGATCCAATCGGTGAAGCGCTGATAGCTGGCGCTGCTCCTCATACGCAAGGGCAGTAGATGCAGTACGATGACCAGCAGGTTGGTGTAGGCAATGGCCGAAGCGTCGAATCTGAGCCCACCGAGCATAATCTGGTTGAAGCTCGCCCAGCTGTCTATGCCCAATAGGTCCTTGTTGTAGAAGTAGAAAATGAGCCTACATAGGGTATAGACTGCAAAAACTAAACCTAGCCTAAGGGCCAGAGCACCGTAGATGCTACCCCAGATGCGCCCTTTGCCCTTCTCTGTATTTATATTCATCTTGTATTCATTGCCTAACGAGGCTCAAAGGTACAGCTTTGTCCCCACTCCACCCACGAGGTAGAGTGGAGGGTACAAGTCGCAACTCGTCTTGATGCGCCTGTCTAGATATATTGGGAAAGGCGGTATGCCGAGATTTATGCCCCGACACACCGCCTTCTGCTCTCTACTGTGATGATGCCTAGAGGCCCTGCTCGCTTAGATAGCGCTCTGCCTCGATCGCTGCTTTGCAGCCAGATGCAGCAGCCGTTACCGCTTGGCGATAGTGTGGATCTGCCACGTCGCCTGCGGCATAGACGCCCGGTACATTGGTGCGAGGCGAGTGGCCCTCTGTGATGATGTAGCCAGTTTCGTCTAGCTTGAGGTAGTCGGCGAATAGGCCAGAGTTGGGGGTATGGCCAATGGCTAGGAAGAAGCCGTCAATGGCGATATCTACCTGCTCCTCGTCGGGCTCTCCCTTGCGCTTAACCAGATGAGCGCCTTCTACACCATTCTCCCCGAATAGACCTACCGTATTGTGCTCAAAGAGGATCGTGATGTTCTCTGCTTTGCGTACACGCTCCTGCATAATCTCGGAAGCACGGAGGTAGTTTTTGCGCACGATCATGTAGACGTGCTTGGCTAGGCTAGCTAGATATAGGGCTTCCTCGCAGGCTGTGTCGCCACCACCCACTACGGCTACTACCTTATTGCGATAGAAGAACCCGTCGCACGTAGCACATGCCGACACGCCCATACCCGCATACTTGGCTTCGTCCTCTAAGCCAAGGTACTTGGCTGTAGCCCCTGTAGAGATAATCACCGTGTCGGCTGTGATCTCTTCACCTGTGTCGAATGTAATGAGGTAGGGGGCCTTGGATAGGTCGGCCTTGACTGCGATGCCTCGGCGAATCTCAGCGCCGAAACGCTCGGATTGCTTGCGTAGGTCGGTCATGAGGGACGTCCCCGTGGTGCCCTCGGGGTACCCGGGAAAGTTCTCTACCTCGGTCGTTGTGGTCAGCTGACCACCGGGCTGTATCCCCTCGTATAGGAGGGGGGATAGGTTGGCACGTGATGCATAGATAGCGGCTGTGTAGCCTGCTGGACCAGATCCGATGATCAGGCAGCGACGATGTTCTCTGCTCATATATGGTTTAATGTCGGATTATTTACTATAAGAGTATAACTCAAATGGTTGAGCCTTGGTTTATTTTGATGCACACAAAGATAAGACAAAAAGCACTTCCTCTCTGCCCTTAGGGCTAGATAGATCCCCGCTTTTGCCCTCTGCTTCGCTAGATAATAGGCTGGCTGTTCTGCCCTGTTAGCTATTCGCTGGAGCCCACTAGGTGCTTCTTGGGGTTTGGTCTGTAGCCTTTGAGCAGCTCGTCATTCTCCATCAAGAAGGGGACAGCCGTAGATTGCTCCCACTCGACGTCGTACATGCGCATCAGGTAGTCGCTCAGCTCTTGTCGGTTGTTGAATAGAGTCGCTTGGTAGGGCGCTTGGAAGGTGAGCTTCTCTACAAACATCAGTTTCCCTTGGTATGGGAATAGCACACCTGCATGGCCGACGAAGAGGAAGCTCTCGGACGGTTCAATCGCCGAGTGCATCACTACCGAGATGAGAGAGGCTTTGGTGGAGTCATTTTTGTGTATGAACTGCACACCCTGCTGCTGCCAGTGGTTCTGTATGTTCTTCAGATGCGTCTGTATATTTGGCTCGTATGGGGTGGGAATGGCAGAGAAAAGTGTGCGGAAGGTTTTTCTCTGCTCGGGGTCAAAAAGCTCCTTGCCACAGCTGTCTAGGCTCTCTTCGTCGAACATGAGCGTAGGTTGGCGCTCTGTCGTATGTCGCTCTACTCGGATCATATCCTTGAGCAGATCGAATGAGGTGATGCGACAGTTGTAGCCAAAGAAGTTAGGGTAATGCTTGTCCCACAGCCCCTGAATGGTCAGCTCGTCGTAGCGAGGCAGTATGCTGTCTAGCTTCACGAAGCCACTAGGGACTAGCCCCTCGGCTTGGATAATACTGTTGAACTGATTGACATTCTCCCAGAGCGACTCGATGTTACGCTCCGGTATGCCTGAGGCTTGCATGGCTATGGTTAAGTCGTCTTGACTAGCTCGATCGACAAGATTGGAGTATAAAACCAATTCTGTCGTATCAGATGGGGGAGCATCCGCTGGTTTGGAGGTTGGCTTACAGCCAAGAGATAGGGCGAGTGTACACAGAGTTAGCGAGCTAAACCTCCCGAATGCACTATATAGATTCATTTAAGTGTCTATAATTGTTTATTTTATATTTTGATAATCACAGAGCCGAGAGTGCGCCACGAGTATGTACACACCCCGAACTTACCACAAAGCTAGATTAATCTTGCTCATTAGCAAAGCATTTTTGCCATGGCATACTTCATGGGTACTGGCTTAACATATACCTACAACTTTCGTACCAAGATTTATATTTTAGACCACTTCGCAAAATTTCGTAGGGAAGTTCCTATTCCGCTAGGGCTAGAGGTAGTAGACTGCATATTTGCCCCCTAGAGAGCTCTGTATGGCGACCTGCCTCGTTTGGGCACTTGGCTCCACCCGAGAGGAGATAGTCGCTTAAATGAGGTTTTTGTAAGGAACTGTCATACAGATGTCTATGTGGGATTTGTGGTTCTTTTTACATCAGTGTGTTGTATTGGGGAGCATTTCTTCCCACCAATCTTTGTCGATTGGTGGACACACCTCGGCAGATTAGCCCATCAGTCCGAAATAATCTTCCCACCAATTCCCTTCAGCCACTCTACGGTGCTTTACAAACCTTCGACTTGTTATTTGAAATTATTCATTAACCCTTTAATACTCCTTAACTAAACAGTAGACAAACGAAGTGCCAAATTGCTCGCCCAGTCCTCTGGCTCTTCTATGGGCGGCCTCCGATTAGTTAGCTGGTTGAGGTATGCTATGGTATGAAAAAGCGGTGTGTCATAACGCACAAACAGCTGTGTTGCTTGCGACATTTGCTCCGCACAGACTTCGTCGTCGGCTTCAGCCACATACTCCAGTATGCTCCTTTTGTTTTCATTATTAGCGACTTGAGTTTTACCCATTCTGAAATATCTTAAAGGGGCTGTGCCAAAAATCAATTTTGACACAGCCCCTTTAAGGTGTTTAGAGCAGGCTCGCCCTACTTGATCTTGATCGTCACCTTGGCAGCGAAGAGGCGCTTAGGGTCGCCCCATAGAGCGGTAGACTCGGCTAGGTAGGCCTCCGAGAGTGCTACGGTTTGGTTGTAAACTTCCTTGCCGTTGAGGCGTACCATAATAGGTTTGGAGAAATCCACTTGGTCGATGTAGATCCCCAGCTCGCCCGTTACCTTTTCATCTGTACCCACGGTCGCCACATCGTAGGTATTGCCCTGCTTGCTGATCTCGAATAGTAGGCTAGAGCCATTGTGCGAGAGCTTACGGAAGTCGAGATAGTAGACACCGGAGCTGTAGCTAGGTGTGGGATAGTCGGCCGTCATATTGTAGTAGAGGTAGCTGATACGCTCTGGGTAGATGCGACGCTTGTGCTTCGCTAGCCAAGGGGTCGTGCGGAAGTAGTCTATTGAGTGCCCCATGCGAGGTCGTATCTGTACCTCGTGGACGAAGTCGTCGGGGTTCTGAGTCTTGAGTTCGGCTAGCTTCTGCTTCCATTCTTGAGCATACTTGCTGCGTCCGAAGCCGTGGTCTAGCTCCCCAACCGAGAGATGGAAGGCTACATTGCGCAGGTTACGCTCGCCCTTGAGAGGCTCTGCCCCTGCCATCGGGCCAATAGCAGCGAAGAAGTCGGGCATGAATATGGCTAGTCTGTGGCTACCATAGCCTCCCTCGGAGATCCCAGTCATGTAGATACGTAGAGGATCGACGTCCTCCCCTAGCATAGCAAGCTGGCAGGCACGGCGGAAGGCGATGCGCTGTGGTGCTAGATACCAACGTCCCTTGCGGTCGTCTGCCATACGAGGCACTAGGTAGATAGAGCCAGTGTCGTTGTAGGCTTTGCCTAGAGCGATAGCTGTTTTCCACTGATCATCATTCATGGTCGAGCCCCATTCATTTGGCACCTCTGCTTTACCTCCGCCATGTAGGTTGATGAACATGGCATAGCCCTCTTGAGGCTTCTGCCCCTTGGCGAATAGGCGTAGCTTCATGCGCTCGCCCTCGGTGAGCGACCAGATGATGTCGTGCTCGGCTTGGTAGGGAGCGAATAGCAGGTGCTTCTTGATGCGCTCGGCGTTGGCCTCTCTCCATGCTCCCCATATCTTGTCCCGCTTAGCTTGTAGCTCGTCTATGCCGAAGCTCTGCTTGTAGAGCGACTGGTCTGGATAAGGGATATCCTCAGTGTCGAGAGTGGTCTTGAAGTAGTCCGCCAGATTAGTCGTTGGGGCCGTAGGAGGCTCTGGCTTGGGCGTCTGTGGATTGGGATTATTGTTGGGTGGCGTTGGCTGCTCCCCGGCATTGCAGGCGCTACAAGCTGGCAGAGCGAGGCAGCTGAGTAGGCTGAGTAGACACAGAGTTTTATTCATTCGTTTGATGATGTATTGAGATGTAACATCGAGGTAACGTGACAAAGTTACACTTATCGCTACATTCTAGAAACAAAGAAGCCCACAGCAGAGATCTATACGGTCATCTCTGCTGTGGGCTTAGCCCTGCGAATGGGGCAGCCTAGCGCCCGAGGACGAAAATCGTTGGTTTCTTGTGTATGGCGGGTATGTGCCCACGCCATTGGGAGAGGGCTCGTGTCTGGATAAGTGCATTGGCCGAGGTTACTTCGCTGGCGATGCAGAGGCGTGTGCTGGGTTTGCACAGGCGGACGAGCTCCTCGACGAGCTTCTCGTTGCGATAGGGTGTTTCGATGAAAATCTGTGTTTCGCCCGTGGCGAGTAGTCGGTGTTCTAGATCTCGAATTGCCTGTGCTCGTGCTGCATCGTCTATGGGCAGGTAGCCAAGGAAGGCAAACCGCTGGCCATTGAAGCCCGACCCCATCAGAGCCAGTAGGATAGAGGAGGGGCCTACAAGAGGTTCTACTCGATAGCCCTCACGCTGAGCTAGAGCTACTACATCGCTCCCCGGGTCGGCTACCGCAGGGCAGCCAGCCTCGCTGATCACGCCCAAACTCTCGCCCGAGCGCATCGGAGCGAGGAAGGCGGCTACATCTTCTGGGGAGGTATGCTTATTTAGCTCAAAAAAGGTTAGAGAGTTGATGTCGATAGAGCGGTCTACGGCTTTGAGAAATCTGCGAGCAGAGCGAATGTTCTCTACGACGAAGTGTTTGAGGCTACAGACAACCTCTCGGTTGTACTCTGGTAGGCAAGTCCGATGCTCTACCTCGGCCAGTGGCACGGGTATGAGGTACAGTGTTGGTTCGTTGGTCATATTGATGGATTTAGTTGATTTTAGCTCTCTCGTAGCCTTGCTCTGAGCCGGTGCGCAAGTAGCACTGTCTGCTCTAGATAGGGGAGCTCTAGGCGAAGGTAATGGCTAAAATCTTTTTGTGCAAGCTGGGGCTGAACCTGTGCTAGAGGCCACCATTTGCCCTCAATGGGCTTGCAGTCGATCAGTAGTAGGTCGGGGGCATCGAGCTCGGCTGCGAAAAAGTAGACCGAGAGGGGCTGTCCGCCCTTGGCCTCGGTGTGGTAGTGTAGCAGCTGGCGAGGTTTAGCTCGCTTCACGCCGCAGAAACGCTGGTCAATCATCTGTTGAGCAGCCTCGTAGGGGCTCTGGCCTTCTTGGAGCCAAGTGTCGAAAGGCGTGTCGTAGCACGGCTCATGCTGGCAAGTATTCGCCTGCTCTAGGTAGATCATGCCCTCGGTGAAGGCGATTAGCCGTACCAGAGGCAGACGACCGAGCGTAGAGTGTGGGGCTGTCGATGAAACACGTCCGATCGTCTGTTGCCGATCGTCCATAACGGGGATCCAGAAGTCATTGTCTAGCCTCGCTTTGACCCAAGCTAGATGTACTAGCTCTAGTGATAGTGTGCCGATTGAGCCTATGGCGACGACGCAGGCCAGTAACGTCAGTACGAGAGCAGGCAGGCCGAGTGATAGGGCCACGATGATGAGTGCTATGGTCGCTAGAGAGAAATACAGGAGGATATGTTCGAAACGTAGGTACTCCTGCTTGAGAACTTCTCCACGTAGCTGTGTACAGCAGCGTTCGTCTTCGTACTCTCGGCGGTAGCGTCCGTAGCGACCGATGAAGCGATCGTACTGGCATAGGACGAAGAATAGGACGAGCCAGAGTCCTTGTAGATGTAGAGCAGTGGACGAGGGTAGAAGTAGGCTCAGCGCATAGAACAGAACCGAGTGCACCGACAGATATGTCATCGAAGCCTTGTGGACCGATATCGCCCCATCTTGTCGGAGGCGATACACGCAGCCAGCGATAAGCCCTGCGAAGATAAGCGTAGCCCATAGGGCGGAGCATACCAATAGCAGGAGCAGCATGATCGGCTGCAGGCACAAGTCTATCGGAAGACTGCTGAAAGTTAGACGGTCTAAGTTTCTTTTTACTGTACTATACATTGAGTCTGGGTGGGGCGACGTGTAGTATATCATCATAGATAGAGGCTTCTTTGCCTAGTTTGGTCTACCCACTTTAGTCTAAACAAAGGTTACTTCTGTTAAGTTCTCCGCATAGTTGTAGATTTTAGGCAGATGCATAAAAAAACTCCCACCAAAGGGGTTAGCCTTTTGGTGGGAGTTTTAATTAAAAGTTTAAGCTACGAAGTCTTTACTTCTTGCCTTGACGAGCAGAGTAGCTTACGTTGAGTGCATCGGCACGACGCAGCTCTTCCTTGACTTCTGAGATGATGTTCATCTTCGTGTCCTTATCTGCCTTGATAGAGATCTGCATGAGTTTCTTACGCTCGTCGCGGATCTTGCTCTCGGCCTGCTTCACATAACTGTAGACGGCAGACGCATTCTGCGTGACTTGGTCGTTGAGCTGGATAGCAGAGTTGGTACCATACATATGGCGATAGGCCTCTGTTGGTTTACCAATGTAGATGAAGGTCACGAGCGACTTCTCCTCTAGTTTGGTCAGCTCGGTAGCCTGTGGTAGGTTGCTATAGCTAATCTTCGGTGATACTTCACGCATCGACGTAACCATCATGATGAAGAATAGGAAGGCAAATACCAAGTCAGGCAATGATGAGGTATTCAACTCGGGCATTTCGCGCCCGCCTGATTTACTGAACTTTCCCATTACTCTATTTCTTCTTTTCGAGGTTAGACAATGGCATTTCCGAGATGTGCATTGGGTAGGCTTCGGTCACCGACTTCTGCTGCGATACAGTCAGGTCGTTGAAACCCTTGCCGAACTTCTGCTTTGCGTAGGTATCCCACGCCTCGTTGTATGCTCTGATTAGCTCATTCTGCACGCTCACAAACATCTGGTAGCTGGTTTCGATCTCACTCTTGAGCGAGATCGCATAACCGGGGATCACCACACGCTGCATGCCAAGGCCGGGGATTTCTCTGACTTCCTTCTCTGGCAGGTTGGGATCATCGTTGGGGTTCAAAATGAACTCTACAGCTACGTCTTTGAGCTTGTCGAGCGAAACAGGAATTACCTGATTCTGCTTAGAGATCACGATCTCGTCCGCACGGTTTACAAGCAGACGCATGATGTTGCGATCTCGGATCTCTACGGGTTGGTCTTTCTGCTGCTTAGGTGCTAGCGGCGGCAAGCGACGCTTTAGCCCCTTATCGGTATCCATTGAAGTAGTAATCAAGAAGAAGATAAGCAACATAAAAGCGATATCGGCCGACGACGATCCGTTGATGCCTGGAGTCTTTCTTTTTTTCTTAGCCATAATGCTTTCTGTTTTTTATTCGTTTTCGATTACCTCCGATTAGCGATTGAGCAGAGCCTTGTTGATTGCGCCCCATAGAGCAGCCAATACAGACAGAGTGAAGAGGATATACGTAGAGTATAGCCACATGTCTGTTAGTTTGAGCCAGCCCGGAGTGTTGAACTTCTGAGCGTCTGCATTCATTCCTGCGATAGGCTCTCCGCTACCGATAGCGTAAGAGATGCCTAGGATTGCGATGAAAGCCACAAGACCTGAAACAGACATCACGGCAGACTTGGGGTTGCGGGCGAATGAACCTACAAATCCTTTGAATGCGAAGAATAGGGTCGCAAGGACAGTCACGCCAAAGAGTGCGTACGCCCAGTAAAGAAGGAGATCCGTGAAGTTATACACTACGTTACCCTTGTCGTTCATTTCGCTACCTCCGAAGAAGAACGCTAGGAACACGGCCACGCTGACGGCGCCGAGGATAAGCAGTGTATAGCTGGATACCTTTCTGATTCCAGTAACAGCCATTTTCTTATCTAATATGATTTGTAGATTACTTACCGAACTTTACGTTGCGCTTGATGATCAGGTCAAGCATCGTGATAGAAGCATCTTCCATGCGGTTTAGGATGCCTTCTACGAGAGATAGGATATAGTTGTAGAATACCTGTAGGATTAGGGCTACTACAAGACCACCAATCGTCGTGATCAGAGCCACCTTCATACCACCTGCTACTACTGTTGGGCTGATGTCACCGACCTTCTCGATGTTGTCGAAAGCAAGCACCATACCGATCACAGTACCCAAGAACCCGAGAGATGGAGCCATGGCGATGAAGAGAGTGATCCAAGATAGGTTTTTCTCAAGAAGACCACCCTGTACACCTCCGTAAGAGATTACAGCCTTCTCTACTACGTCGATACCTTGATCTGCACGCATAAGAGCCTGATAAGCGATAGATGCGATAGGACCACGAGTGTTGCGAGCGATAGCCTTAGCACCCTCGATGTCGTTCTTCTCAAGAGCAGCCTCGATGTCCTTGAGCATCTTCTCTGGGTTAGTGTTGGCCAGGTTGAGGTAGATGATACGCTCTAGGCAGATAGCAAGACCTAGTACTAGGGCGATAGCTACAAGAGCCATGAAGTCTGCACCCCCTTCGATGAACTTAGTCTTTAGGGCCTGATGGAAAGAAACGTTCTCGGCCTCTGCAGGTACATCGGCAGGAGTCTCTGCGGGCATCTCTGCAGCTGGTGCTACATCTGCTGCCACAGCCGTAGTGTCCACACTTTCAGTCGCTACTTCTGGTGCAACTGGTTCTTCTGCTAGGGCTGAAGTGCTGAAGCCAACAGACAACATAGCAACACACGCAATTGATGCAAAAAACTTTTTCATCGTGTTTTGTTTTTGAGTTAGTTGTTTAATTATTATTCTATTATTTCTGTTTGTTAAATATTAAGCTGAGAGAACCTGCCAAGCTCTAGCTCCGCCGAGCCACTTAGCAAGATTCCGACTTAGAAGCGATGTCAAAACTCTAGTATATGCACATCTTAATTGACACACCTATAATAATTAAAGCGTCCGGGCTTACCGGGTGTATTACTAAAGGATGTAGGGTTATCCTCTCCGGTATTTACTGAATACAATACCCTACATTCGGGTTCAAAAATACAGTTTTTCCTTACTACAACCAAATTTTGGTCGGTTAATCTATCCTGAGGCTAAAAAGTATTACAAATCACCACGTTCTAGCCTCGTGAAGCTAACGAACGCTTCCTCCAGCTCGCTTAAATTATAGGCCTATAATATATACGGTAGGCAATCGTCGCTTTCTCGGCTGCCGAGGTTTGAACAGCTCTCAGAGGCGTATGCTCTACTGCTGCTCGACCCAGCCTTGGGCACGCAGGGCAATCTCCGAGCCATCTCTCGTGATCAGGCTTGCCCCTAGGCTTGCCTCCGTAACGTGGCCAATGAAGCGAATTCCCTCAATCTCCTTGGCTTGATCCATTAGCCCGAGCGGAATGGTAAAGAGAAATTCATAGTCCTCTCCTCCACTGAGGGCTACCGTCACTACGTTGAGGTTCATCTCCTCTGCCATACGTGCCGTCTCGTAGTCTATGGGTAGGCGCTCCTCGTAGATGCGCACGCCCACTTGGCTCTCCCTGCATAGGTGGAGTAGCTCGCTAGAGAGCCCATCAGAGATGTCGATCATACTAGTGGGGCGAATGCCTCGCGCTTGAAGGGCTTGTAGGGGCTGTAGGTGAAGCTCGGGCTTGAGCTGTCGCTCTAGAATGTATTCATGTCCTGCGAAATCGGGGTCGAAGCCCTCCTTTTCGCCAGCGAAGACACGCTTCTCTCGCTCGAGTAGCTGTAGCCCCATGTAGGCTGAGCCGAGATCGCCCGTGCAGCAGATGAGGTCTGTTGGCTTGGCTCCAGAGCGTGTCGTTACCGACTCGGGCGAAACTTCCCCTAGTGCGGTCATGCTGATGGTAAGACCCGTGAGGCTTGCAGAGGTATCTCCGCCAACGAGGTCTACGCCATAGCTCTGGCATGCTAGCTGCATGCCAGCATAGAGCTCCTGCAGATCCTCGACAGCGAAGCGGGAGGAGATCCCTAGCCCCACGAGGATCTGCCTAGGCACGCCGTTCATCGCATAGATATCTGCGATACTTGTCACTACGGCTTTGTAGCCTAAGTGGCGCAGTGGCGTATAGGTCAGGTCAAAGTGAATACCTTCTAGCAGTAGATCGGTAGATACTAGAGTCCTATTACCCGTTGTGTAGAGTATTTGAGCAGCATCATCGCCGGCACCTACTAGGCTACTGGGGTTGCTTAGCTTGATTGTATCGGTGAGCTTGCGGATTAGCCCAAACTCCCCGAGTGATGATATTTCGGTTCTATTCATTGATTCTAAAAACGTTCGTGCCTGATACCCTCCTTATGGGTTCTCGGCTTTCTTGTAGCGCAAGACCTCGGTATGCCCCTCATCATATAGCCTAAGGGTCAGCCCCTCTATTTGATAGCTGCGCACTCTGTCTATCGCCTTATCGTAGGCATTGGCTAGAGTCATATCTGGGCAGAGCATCATCGTACCTGCCAAAGTGCCAAGTATGAGTTTCTTGCCAGTGATTTCTTTGATCTCGCCCATATAGTGGTTGCAGCCGTTGTTGCCCCCGACACGCATCTCCGAGAGGTTGATCTCCAGAGTAGGGCGTCCCTCGGCTTGTATCTCCTCGCCCTCTATGTGCGTGGCCGACCACATATCGTAGATGCGTGGGTTGGGAGCACTCTTGTCCTCAATCTTGCGAGCCATTACCGCTAGGGTATGGCCTCTATCGTCCATTAGGGCCAGCTGCTCACCACTGAGTTTGTAGGCTCTCACGAGGTCGAGCATCAGTAGGTACTCGTCCTCCACGTGTTCGTCCATGCAAGCCATACGGGTGGCGCCGATACGGCCAAAGAGGATCTGATCCTCAGTAAGATTCTCTATCTTGCCGAAGTACTTGTTGCAGCCACCTGAGCCATGAATGGACATTTCGCTCCTACTAATATGCAGGTCAGCAGGGTGTGTCCCCTTGGTTAGGGGTCGATCTCTCAGCTTGACGAGTGTCCACTCTCCGTCGATGCTAGTTTTTTGCATATTTTGTGTTTCTTCTGCCGACGCAGAGGTCTGTTTCTGGCTTGGAGCGCACCCGCTGCCTAGGGACAGGGCGCAAGCGAATAGCGCATACGCCACTACTTTTTTCGTAACCATACCTATACTATTTTGAGTCAAAGATAATCTGTTTTTGCCGTCACTACAGTAATATCCCAACGCTCGAGAGGGGGAATATATTGGATTGAGGTGTGGCAGGGGAAAGGCATTGTGCCGAAAAACTAAGGAGGCTGCGCATGATGATTAACCTTAAAAGGACGTGAGTTCGGTATAAGAATAAGAGTCTAGAGAAGCTCTACAAGCTGATTTTAAGCATATGATATTGTAACAAGAACAGTCCGTTCATGCTCTGTTATGACAAAATGACGGAATAATTATCATTCCTTAGAGTCTTCAGTATAAAAACACTCTAAATTTCTTGATATTGCTCATCTGGTATTTGTGTATCAGCCTTATATTTAGGAGATTGATTGGGATTCTTATACCGAACTCACGTTAAATAGAGATAGGATAAACAAAGTATTTGGGTCGTATTGGATGCATCACTACGTTAAGCCTAGAAGGGGATCCACATGAATTGTATTTGACTTTGCCTGTCTTTGTGGGTGTCCTTAGAAGGTTCCTAGCCCCGCTGGAGTTTGTCCTAGTAGTCAGTCACTCCGCTTTGCTCATTCGTTCCGCCTAGTGGCGGCGATGTAGCACACAGCAGCGCCACAAGTTGCCAGCATCGACTCTCGACCAGCGAGTCGATGCTAGTAGCCACGCTGTGTGTAGCGTTGAAAGATCCGATGATTTTGAGAGATCGTTTTTCGTGCTTTTGGTTAAAGTATGTAAACGAATTGGCCTTGAATTGGAGCGAATGGGAGAGGTAATCTGGCGAGATTACGTCACCTTGGGAGAAAAACTCCCAGAGTTTTTTCCCGAGGAGTCCTACAATTCGATGAGATGTGTACATAAATCCGAAAAGATTGGTGCAGAGAAATTCTGAAATCTTCGCTTCGCTTAGATGAAATCAGACTAAATGTGTTTTTATCTATTTGATTATTAGAGTTCTGCGAAAGACGTGTTTTGCAGTGCTATTCCTGTGCGGCTGGGACCAAGTGCCAAAACGAGGTCAAACTCAACCTAGAGCCTTCTAGAGGCCAAATACGCAGTCTACCCTTCTTCCCCACTGAGGGGGTAAAACGGCTCTATTCGTCTACTAGAGTGTTAAGGAGTGTTTATCTTGAGGTAGGCTCTTGGCGTTGGTTGTTTTGTCGTGTCGGTATCGATTCTTGGACTCAAATAGGTAGTAGAGAGGCTGATTATTTTTCTCTGGGGCTATCTGATAGAAAATTTTTTTGCTGTATCTTTGCTGTATGTCTACGAACCCCAATGATGCCTATGGCAGATAGTCACTATTCGGACCTTAAAAATATAGTATAAACTACAAGCAAGCCCCCACCAGTGCTTTGGTAGTGGGAGGCAGAGATCCCCCACAATGCTCTTTGTCCTAGTTGTTCATCGCTGCCTCTCTCGGGTTGGCTATGTGAGCGGTTCTCGGCCATCAGCTCGAGATATATTGCCTCTCGGGGATAGTGAGCAGGTATGTACGCTTCATGTAGGAGGTCGGTTGCTATATACTCTTGGGCAGAAGCCTGAAGCATCGGTCGAACTTGATAGCTTACAATCAAGTTGTATTAGTGTCTGAAATGGAACAGTCATACAGAAGAAACTCCAACTCAATTCTGTACATTTGTGGTGTTTAAGCGAGCAAACTAAAATATTTTTATAAATCATTCTGATCATTTTTTAGGCTTATGAATGTTTTGAATAAACTTCGCCACTCCCTAGTAGCATTGTCTACGGGAGCTCTACTAGCCGTTACTACTCTAGCCTCGGCTCAGCAGTTGCCTCCGCCTCTACCTGCGGATACAGCTCTGCGCATGGGGCAGCTGGAGAATGGGCTAACGTACTTCATTCGCAAGAATGCACTACCCGAGGGGCGTGCAGACTTCTACATCGCTCAGAAGGTTGGCTCAATGCAGGAGGAAGATTCGCAGAGCGGTTTGGCTCACTTCCTAGAGCATATTGCCTTCAATGGGACGAAAAACTTCCCCGGCAAGGGTATGATCAACTGGCTCGAAACCATCGGCGTGCGCTTTGGCTTTGGTATCAATGCCTACACGAGCTTCGACGAAACGGTTTATACCCTAATCAATGTGCCAGTAGAGCGTCAGTCCGTAGTAGACTCCTGCCTGCTGATTTTGCACGACTGGAGTAATGCCATCAGCCTAGAGGATAAGGAAATCGACAACGAGCGAGGTGTGATCCAAGAGGAGTGGCGCTCACGTGATAGCGGTAACCAGCGCATCGCCGAGAAAGCCTTCGAGGCCGCCTTCCCCGGCAACCGCTACGGTAAGCGTATGCCTATCGGTAGTATGGATATTGTGCGCAACTTCAAGTATCAGGAGCTGCGTGACTACTATAAGAAATGGTATCGCCCCGATCTACAAGCTCTCATCATCGTGGGGGATATTGACGTAGACCATGTAGAGGCTACGATCAAGAAGCAATTTGCCGATGTGCCCAAGCCTGTCAATCCTGCCGAGCGTGTCTACATCGCCGTAGAGGACAACGATGCCCCTATCTCGATCATCGCTACTGACCCGGAAGGGGTAGGGACACGTATCTCTATCGCCTTCAAGACGGATGTTACGCCTGCTGAGATCAGAGCGACAGCCTTTGGCGTGGCAGAGCACTACATCAAGAGTGTCATTACGGCTATGATCAACGATCGCTTCGAGGAGATCTGGAAGAAGCCCAATGCTCCATTTATCGCAGCCTCGGCAAACTTCGGCCCCTACTTCCAGGTAGCCAAGACGAAAGATGCTTGGACTTTCAGCGCAGTGGCTGCCGATGGCAAGTATGAGCCAGCACTGCAGGCCCTTGTAGCCGAGATCGAGCGTGTGCGTCAGCATGGCTTTACCGAGGGAGAGCTTAAGCGTGCCAAGAAGAACTTCATGGTCGGTATGAAGACCACCTACAACGAGCGCAATAAGCGTAAGAATGGTAGCTTTACCTCTGTGTATGTAGACTACTTCATCAATGGTGGCACATTGGCCGATATAGATGTGCTATACCCCATCTATGAGCAGTTTGCCGAGCTGCTCCCATTGGCTCAGATCAATGCGATGGCTCAAGAGCTCTTGGGAGAGAAGAATATCGCCATTTCGCTCACTGGGCCAGAGAAGCCAGAGTTTAAGTACCCAACCAAGGACGAGTTTGTCAGCCAGTTCCTTAATGCTCGCAAGCAGCCGGTTGAGGCCTATAAGGAGCCAGTAAGCGACGAGAAGCTAATGAAGAAACTCCCCAAGGCCGGTAAGATCGTCAAGGAGGACAAGCAGGGGCAGTATGGCTCTACCGTCTGGACGCTGAGCAATGGCGTCAAGGTAATCTACAAGAGCACTGACTTCAAGGAGGATCAGATCCTCATGTCTGCTGTGCGCCATGGAGGTCTTGCCTCTTTCCCCAAGGCCGATCCTACAGAGCTGCGTATGATCAATGACATCAGCAGCCTCGGTGGTATCGCCGAGTTTGACGAAACAGCTCTTGGCCGAGTGCTTACGGGTCGTGTTGTGAGCCTCAATGCTTCGCTCGGGCAGATCACAGACGGGCTGTCTGGTAGCTCAAGCAAGGAAGATCTAGAGACCCTACTACAGCTGATTCATTTGAGCTTCACGGCTCCACGTCTAGATAATCAGGCCTACGAGGCATTCCGTGAGAAGATGGTTAATCTGATCGAGACGCAGAAGAGCAACCCTATGAGCTCTGTGGGTGATAGCATCAGTGCAGCTATCTATCCCGGCAATAAGCTCTTCCAGAGTGTGACTGTAGAGGAACTCAACGCTATGAGCTACGAGTCGGCGATGAAGCTCTACAACGAGCGTATGACCAACGCCAAGGACTTCCAGTTCTTCTTCGTTGGCAATGTTGCTCCCGAGAAGCTCCGCCCTCTAGTTGAGCTATATCTAGCCTCTCTCCCAGTGAAGAAGAACCTCGACACCAAGCCCATGGAGAGTCGTCTGCCCAGCCTGCGCAAGGGTGTTTTCACCAATCACTACACCAAGAAGCAGTCTACACCAGCAGGTCTAGTCTTCGACTTCATCTCCGGTAAGCTCCCATATAGCCAGCGCAACGCCATGATCATGAGCATCGTCGGTGAGGTGCTCAATCAGGTCTATACGGCTACAATCCGCGAAGAAGAAGGCGGTACCTACGGAGCCAATGCTTCGGCTTCGGTGATACGTTACCCAGAGGGAGAGGCTAAGCTACAAGTAACCTTCCAGACGGATCCTGCCAAGGCTCATCAGCTCAACAAGATTGTCTATGCCGAGATCGATCGTCTAGTCCAAGAGGGAGCCAAGGCAGAGAACTTCGATAAGGTGCTAGAAAATATGAAGAAGTCGCACGCTACAAGCCTCAAGGAGAATAGCTACTGGCTGAGCCAGCTCTCCAACTACTACTTCAGAGGTACAGACAACGTTAGTCAGTATGAAGCAACCCTCGGTAGCATCAAGCGTGAGGACCTAGCTCCACTCGTCAAGCAGCTGCTGGACCAAAAGAACAGAGTAGAGGTGATGCTGATGCCAGAGGCTGAAGCGAAGTAATCTAAACTTAGAGCATAGTTCAATACAAAACAGCCAAGGGGCGTGGTGATCTTCTGTTCACCACGCCCCTTGGCTTAGGTTAATATCGGAAGCCATGTCCCCAAGATAGATGGCTGATTTGAGGGGCTTATCCTTGGCGCACGCCGACCAACTTCGAGGACGGAAGATGATTATCATACGCAAACTCCGCTCTGCTCTTAGCTGAAGCAACCTTGGTCTTTTGAGTATATCTCGATGCACCTAAAAAGGGGCTGCGGCAAAATTTGAATTTTGTCACAGCCCCTTCTTGAGTACCCCCGAGCAGAATCGAACTGCTATCTAAAATTTAGGAAATTCTTGTTCTATCCGTTGAACTACAGGGGCAAGAGTATATGTAAGACCTAACCGATGGGTTAGATACCCTTTTTCTGATCGCAAAGATAATGGTTTATCCCATAAGTTGCCAAATATGCCTCGTAGCTCAAGGTCTAGAGAGGATATCCCTCCGAGGCTACTACTCCCCTGAGATGATGACCTCCTTGGCAACCTCGCTGTAGATGTCTAGGATAGCATTCTTTTTGGGGGAGAACTCAGCCTGCTTTGGGTGTATGATTTGGCAGTCGCCTAGGATAATATCTTCGAGATCGAAGATGGCTCCTTCGTCTGCTCCTACTACTTTGAGAGTTCCCTGCTCGACGATGAGTTGCTCACGCATGGTCAGTGCCCAGCCGCATATCCCACCATAGCTGCTATCGATGTTGATCTCTGCGCCCGAGTCTATCGTGAGGGTAACGTCTTCACGGAGCTGTATACCATAGCGATCGTCGGCATAGATATCCAGAGTGCCATCGCCCGAGATCCGTGTGTTGCAGTAGAGCTCAATGCACGCCTCTAGGGGTAATACATCTTGGATCACATTGTGCCCACGTAGCTCGATAGTCATACCGATATTGCCCAAGTTCATGATTGGCGTGATCTCATCAATCTCGTTTTTATTTCTGATGGTTACGTCCTCCAGAGTCAGGGTTCTGGTGTCGGGATCGTAGCTGATTTCCCCCGAGATACCGGGGATCGAACTGATGCTATCGAAGTTCTCTGCCGTGATCGCTTCTCCCGAGATACTGAAGCCATAGTCTGGGCCATCTGCAAATCCTCTAGAGGTTAGGACGCTGGCTCCGCCACGGCGATAGATGACTCGCCAGCCTCTCTCTTTAGCTATACGACTACTCGAGGCCCTTATCTCTGCAATATTGTCGTCTTGGTAGCTGTAGGCGACTGTCATTGTACCTTGTTCATTGTCGCCGAGTTTTGGTAGCAGGGTATAGATCCGGTTGAGGCTGTAGGTAGAGAGTGGGTTGCGATAGCAGGTCAGCCAGCGCAGATTGTCTAGTCCTTGGACGTCTAGATCATGTAGTTCATTGCCATGGCAGGCTAGTGTCCTAAGCTCTAGACAGTGGCGAATATCTAGATTTTTGAGATTATTCTTGCCGCATACTAGAGTATCGAGCATGCGGTTGCCCGAAACATCAAGCTCCGCTAGACCACACTGGAAGCAGTTGAGCTCGGTCAGTAGAGCGTTGCAAGAAATATTAAGGTACCCTAGATTGTTCCGGTCGCAATAGAGGCTCTTGAGCCGACGTGTCTGCGTTATATCTAAGTGGGTAAGCTGATTAAATCCGCACGAGAGCCAACCGAAGGTATTACTCTGGGGTAGATTGAGAGATCGAAGTTGATTGCGGTTGCAGTACAGCAGTCGGAGGTCGCCATTGGCCGAGGCATCGAGGCTCGTGAGCTTGTTGTCGCCACAGTATAGGGCCTCTAGCTCGTGGCTTGAGGTCAGGTCAAGCTTTTCGAGCTCGTTTTCTCCGCAGAAGAGTACTCGTAGCTCTGGGTTTTGGCTTAGATCTAGGTGTGTTAGTTCGTTGCCACTGCAGTTCAGCTCTGTGATATTGCCGACCAAGACAACTTCTTGGCTCGTCAAGGTGTGGGAGCGTGACTCACTTCTAGCAGCTGATAGCGTAGGCTGCTCTACTCCCTCTAGACGAACGTCGCCCTTTGCGACTATACTTAGCTGGATTGTTTGGCCACTGGCTCGCCGAGTCTTGAGTGTGATTCTGGGCTGGGCCTGAGAATGTGGGTAATTGAGAGCTTCGGATTTCATAACGACTATTTTTTATTGATTGATCTGCTGCACAGTTTTATCCTTCGTAGGGGCGATGCCGTAGCTTCACCATTACTAGATGTAGGGATACGGAGCTACTAGCCTCGTCTGTACAAAGATAAGACTATTAGCTCATGTTCAACGCAATGCTTGAGAAGTCTTTACGATTCGGCTAGGTCGCCGCAGTACCACTCGTAGAGCAGAGGTACACCCTCTTGGAGCTCCACAGTATGGTGCCAGCCTAGGCTGTTTAGTTTGCTGGGGTCGGTTAGTTTACGCATCGTGCCATCGGGCTTAGTCGAGTCGAAGGCTATATGTCCCGTGTAGCCTACCGTCTGGGCAACTAGATGTGCTAGTTCGGCAATGCTGATCTCTCGACCTGTACCGATGTTGAGGTGGGTATTGCGTACTTGTGTCTGTCCGTACGTCAGATCGGAGAAGTCGATGTGTTCCATCACATGTACGCAAGCCTGTGCCATATCCTCACTCCATAGGAACTCGCGCATGGGGCGCCCGCTTCCCCATAGCTCTACTCTGTTGGCATAGATGCCATAGCGCTGCCCCAGAACGTCGCTGATCTCTCGCTCCGATGCGCTCTGTGCATCTGCAATCTGGGAGATGGGGCGGCGTGTGAGGTCACAGCGTATCATAGCCCAGTCACCATGCTCTAGGGCGTGGGCAAGGTGAAACTTGCGGACCATGGCAGGCAGTACGTGGCTGTGCTCTAGATGGAAGTTATCTCCCGGCCCGTAGAGGTTGGTGGGCATCACGGAGATGAAGTTGGTACCGTACTGTAGGTTGAAGCTCTCGCACATCTTTAGGCCTGCGATTTTGGCTATCGCGTACGGCTCGTTGGTGTACTCAAGCTCGGAGGTAAGTAGAGAGCTCTCAACCAATGGTTGAGGAGCATTGGCTGGATAGATGCAGGTGCTCCCGAGGAATAGGAGCTTTTTGACGCCGATGCGTTTACTCTCGCCGATGACGTGCTGCTGTATGGCAAGATTCTTGAAGATGAAGTCGCCTCGTAGCGTATTATTCGCCATGATCCCCCCCACGAAAGCCGCAGCTAGGAAGACATACTCGGGGAGTTCCGCCTCGAAGAAAGCACGTACAGCTGAGTAGTCCATCAGGTCTAGCTCTGCATGTGTTCGGCCTATCAGATTGGTGTAGCCCTTAGCCTCGAGCGCACGCCAAATAGCAGACCCTACAAGGCCACGATGCCCTGCTACGTATATTCTAGAGTTTTTGTTCATGAATTTATTCAAAGTAGTTGGGAGCAACGAATCCGCCTTCTTTGAGGTAGGTATCTCGCTTCGCCTCGAGGATATCACTGCCTATCATATCCGAGATAATGCCCGCAAGATCATACTCTGGCTTCCAACCAAGTTTTGTCTGTGCTTTGGTAGGGTCGCCAAGTAGAAGGTCTACTTCTGTGGGGCGGAAATAGGCAGGATCTACTGCTAGGAGCTCCTGACCAATGCGCACCTTGATCGCTGTGAGGTATTCGGTTCCCACAATCAGAGCAAAGCGCTCTTCGTTGATTTGTGTCAGCACACCCACTTCGTCTATCCCTGTGCCTTGGAACCCAATACGTAGCCCTAGCTCCTCGAAGGCCAAGCGAGCGAACTCTCGCACCTCGGTGGTGCGGCCAGTAGCCACGACATAGTCGTCGGGGGTATCTTGCTGTAGGATTAGGTGCATCGAGCGTACATAGTCCTTGGCGTGTCCCCAGTCGCGCTGGGCCGATAGATTGCCTAGATAGAGCTTGTCTTGTAGGCCTAGGGCTATGCGTGTAGCACTGCGGGTGATCTTGCGGGTCACGAAAGTTTCTCCTCTTAGAGGTGACTCGTGATTGAAAAGGATACCATTGCTGGCGTGCATTCCGTAGGCTTCTCGGTAGTTTACCGTGATCCAGTAGGCATAGAGCTTGGCGCAAGCGTATGGACTGCGGGGATAGAATGGCGTAGTCTCTCGTTGTGGCGTTTCCTGCACGAGGCCGTAGAGTTCACTCGTCGAGGCCTGATACATACGCGTCTTTTTCTCTAGCCCGAGTAGTCTGATCGCCTCGAGTATGCGTAGCGTCCCGATGGCATCGACATCGGCGGTATATTCGGGGCTCTCGAAGCTGACTTTGACGTGGCTCATAGCTCCGAGGTTGTAGACTTCGTCGGGCTGTACTTCCTGTATGATGCGAGTAACATTCATGGAGTCCGAGAGGTCGCCGTAGTGTAGGTAGAAGTTGCGATTCGCTTCGTGCGGATCTTGATAGATATGCTCGATACGCTGCGTGTTGAATAGCGAGCTGCGTCTTTTGAGACCGTGTACCTCGTAGCCTAGAGATAGGAGGTACTCCGAGAGGTATGCCCCGTCCTGCCCCGTTACACCTGTGATTAACGCTACTTTTTTCGTCATGACTTCGATATTTAGTTTTCTCCTTCAATGCTACCAAGTGCCTCGTCTGGGAGAGGCTCTTTGGAGAAGATAATGGTCGTTGCCCCTAGGGTAATGATATCGCCCTCGCTTAGGTTGTACCATTCTTTGGCTCCAAGTAGCTGCCCCGAAACGAATGTGCCGACACGGCTGTCGTCGTCGGCGATGGCGTGGAGCAGACGTCCCGATTTGGTTGGGGTAATCTTAATAATGGCATGGTGCCGATCCATGCTAGGGTCGCCCGTGATGATGGGGATATCCGTTTTGGTATCCTTGTTACGACGCCCGATGTGGTTGAGCCCTCGGTACAGCGGGAATAGCTGTCTGTAGCCGAAGACATTCTCAATGATCGTGATGTGGCCGCATTGCTGGTCTACCGTCTGCTCCGAGTCGCTAGAGCGCTTGGGCGGCTTGATGCGGATGCGTAGCTGATGCGTACAGCTAGGGCAGATGATCGACATACGTTCGTCTGCACGCTCTCTGAGCTCTTTGAGTTTGGCAGAGGAGAGAGCAATCTCTTCGTCACATTTGGGGCAAAAGATCTTACGCATCGGCTAGCTCCTTTTTCTCTTCGTCCTTTTTCTTTGGTCTTAGGATCGCCTGATAGCGTGCTTGGTCTGCAAGTAAGCGATCGGCTTCGGCTACTATTTGGTCGCTCAGGAGCTCACGTTCGATCACGCCACGGCGATAATAGTAGCGGTTGATGATACTCGTATTGAGGAAGCGCATGATATGAGGACGAAGGCTCTCTAGGTCGTGCTTGAGGTCTGGTTTGAGAGCCTGTTCTAGGCTGTCGATCAGTGGAGCCACACGCTCTAGATAGCCTTCTAGCTTGGCAATCTCCTTGAGTGTTACGAGGCGCTTGGCGCTCTGACGGTCGTAGTCGAATTTCTTCTCGATGAGCATACGGCCAAAGGCTTCATAGTCTGTATCGCTAACGGTGAACGACGCAGGCGGAGCGATCGTTTTGTGGCGCTGTGCGTAGGTCGTGATCCAGTCGAAAGCAGACTCGTTGTAGGTCAGGTAGTACAACATCGTAGGCAGAGAGTCTACTTCGACCTTGACATCAGGTAGGATACCTCCAGCATCGTGCACCTCTCGACCAGCAGCCGTGTGGAAGATCTGCGTCAGGCTGTCTGGTAGCTCGGCCTCACGGCCTGCACGAGCTTCCTTGTAGTTGATGCGCTGTATGCAGCGACCGCTCGGAATGTAATACTTGGCGGTCGTCAGTTTGAGGACACCTTGGTGTGGTAGCTGCATCGTTGTCTGGATTAACCCCTTGCCGAAAGACTTCTGCCCTACCACGACAGCCCGATCGACATCTTGCAGAGCGCCAGCCACGATCTCGGCCGACGACGCACTCTGTCCGTCAATCAGCACGACAAGTGGCAGATTTGGATAGATGGGTTTGGAGCGTGTACGGTACACGGCCTCTTGCTTGAGCTCTGCTCGAGCTTTGGTGCGCAGCACTTCCGTTCCTTCGGGGACGAAGAAGCTAACGATCTTCACGGCTTCTTCCATCAGCCCACCACCATTATCTCTTAGATCTAGGACGAGTCCGTTGATCTTCTGTGTCTTTTGCAGCTCCGTCATCGCACGGCGAACCTCGGTGGCGGCAGTATTGGGGAAGTTCGTCAGCTTGATGTAGCCATAGCCTGCTGGGGTCACTCCGTAGTAGGGGACTGGATTAACCATAATCTTGCGACGAGTGAACTCGACCTTGCGGGGCTTGCTCTCGCCGAGCCGCTGGATCAGTAGACTGATCTTGCTCCCGGGTTTGCCCTTGAGCGCTTTGCTCACGGCATCGCTTGTCGCCTTGCGGAAGTCTTGTCCATCGACCTCGAGGATGCGGTCGCCAGCTTTGAGCCCTGCTTGTGCTGCAGGCATTCCCTCCATAGGGTCGTTGATAATAACCGTGCTGTCGGGGCGCTGTGAGATGATTGAGCCTATCCCTCCGTATTCGCCAGTGGTGATGAGCTTGAGCTGTTCATTGTCCTCTTTGGAATAATACTCTGTATAGGGATCTAGGCTAGAGAGCATAGCATCGATGCCACGACGGCTGATGCGTTCTAGGTCTACCGAATCGACAAAGTAGCGATCGAGTAGGGACATCGAGGCCCCTACGATATCTAGAGCCTTGGTGTAGCTCTCTTGATTGCGTGTTTTGGCTGGTTTCTGAGCCAAAACAGAGCCGCCCAGACATAGGGTTAGGGCAACCCAAATGATATTTACGAATCGTTGCATACGATATAAGTTGTCAAGATAAAATGAATGAATAGCACCTCGCTAGCCGAAAGCCAAGCTGTAGACAGAGGGACGCTCGTCTGTGAGCTGGCCGTTCGAATACACAACGTGTCCATTGACGAAAGTCGTGTGTACACTATGGGCAAACGTTCGTCCCTCTAGGGGTGACCAGCCACAGTAGGTCAGGTTGTTCTCCGCCGTCACGATGTAGGGGCTCTTGGGGTCTACCAGTACGAGGTCTGCGAAGTACCCCGTGCGTATGAAGCCTCGCTTCTGAATACCGAAAAGTATAGCCGGTAGGTGTGCCATGCGCTCAACTACCAGCTCTTTGGTGAATATGCCTTGGTTGGCTAGATCGAGCATGATGGGGAGAGAGTGCTGTACCAGAGGCCCTCCGCTAGCAGCCGAGAGGCAGTCGCCCTGCTTCTCGCTCCAGAGGTGTGGGGCATGGTCTGTGGCTACGATATCGACTAGGCCGCTGCGTACGGCTACACGTAGTGCTTCTCTGTCAGCAAGCGTCTTGATCGCAGGGTTCCATTTGATCTTGTTGCCCAGTGTGGCGTAGTCTGCGTCTGTAAATAGCAGATGATGCACACAGACCTCCGAGGTGATGCGCTTCTGCTCTATGGGTAGGTCGCTACGGAAGAGCGATAGCTCCCTCTCGGTAGATACGTGTAGGATATGCAGGCGGCTATTGAGTCGGGTCGCAAGCTCCACAGCTTCGGCAGAGCTTCGATAGCAAGCCTCGGCTGAGCGAATGAGGGGGTGGTAGCTGACGTCTAGATGATCTTTGCCCACGAGTGCTTTGTAGTGCTCTTTGTTGGCACGGATAATTCCCTCGCTCTCGCAGTGCGTGGCGATGATCATATCCGTCTCTGAGAAGATACGCTCGAGGGTCTGTTTGTCGTCCACGAGCATATTGCCCGTGGAGCTCCCGAGAAATAGCTTGATGCCCGGTAGGCGATGCTTATCTAGATGCTTGAGTTCGTCGGCGTTGTCGTTGGTACCACCGAAGAAGAACGCATAGTTGGCCCAGCTGGTTTCGGCCCCACGGCGCATCTTATCCTCCCATGCCTCCAGAGTTGTCGTGGGTGGATTGGTATTGGGCATATCCATAAAGCTCGTGACGCCACCAGCTACGGCTGCTTGGCTCTCCGTGGCGATACACGCCTTATGGGTGAGTCCCGGCTCACGAAAGTGGACTTGGTCGTCGATTACCCCGGGCATGAGCCACAGCCCCTCGCAGGCTACGACTTCATCTACCTCGCACTCTAGAGCCTCGGGGTAGGTATGCTCTCCCTCGTAGATGGCTTCTATCAGTTCGCCCTCGATGACTACCGAGGCCGTATAGCTTCGCCCCTCGTTGATGAGTAGGGCGTTTCTAAGCAGTTTCTTCATACTTTTCTTTTGCCTTTGGGGAATGTCCCTTTCATTTTATCTCGGCGCAGGTCTAGGACACCTACGAACGCCTCTCCGAAGATAGAGCTACTCATCTTGGACGAACCGAGTACACGATCCTCAAACGTGATGGGTACCTCCACGACCTTGAAGCCTAGGCAGTGAGCCGTGTACTTCATCTCGATCTGGAAGCCATAGCCTCTAAATCGTATTTGGTCAAGTTCCATGCTCTCTAGCACCTCCCGGCGGTAGCAGACAAAGCCCGCTGTCGTGTCCTTGACAGGTAGCCCTGTGATGACCCTAACGTATAGAGATGCCCCATAGCTCATGGCGATGCGTCCTAGAGGCCAGTTCTTCACTCGCCCTCCGCTGATGTATCTAGAGCCTACCGCTACATCAGCGCCACCCTTGTGGCAGGCCTCGTAGAGCTCCATGAGCTTGGTCGGAGGGTGGCTAAAGTCGCAGTCCATCTCATATATATATAGGTATGGACGCTCTAGGGCCCAGCGAAACCCAGCGATGTATGCCGTACCTAGACCTTGTTTGCCTGCACGTTCGAGTAGATGCAGGCGCTTTGGGTACTGGGCTATCTTCTCACGGACGATACTTGCCGTGCCGTCAGGCGAATTGTCATCGATAATCAGTAGGTCAAAAGCGTGAGGGAGTGCCATAACCGTGTCGATCATTTTGGCGATATTCTCCCGCTCATTGTATGTGGGGATAAGGACGATGCTGTCGCTATACATTTAGTCTGATTGATTGTACAAGTCTACGGACTTGCCTACCTTAAATTATTAATGTACAAAGATAATACAATCCCCTCATACGGCTTGCCTTGCTCTGTCCAGCTCTCCGTATGGCAAGGGGCGACGGGTCAAAACCTGCATTCTGACTCGCCGCCCCTTGTTGGGATTGCCTCCCGGTACCTCTGTGGGTTACTTGCTCAGTAGTTCCTTGATGCCTCCTAGGGAGCTGAGCACCCCAGTGGCTTCGTAGGGAATGTAGACTGTCTTATTGTTCTGTCCGCTGGTCATCTCACGCAGTGTTTCCAGATAGCGTACGGCTATGAGGTACTGAGTGGGGTTGGCACCTGAGCCTGCTGCGGCATCGGCTATGAGGCGAATAGCCTCGGCTTCTGCCTGTGCCGTCAGGAGTTTAGCCTCGGCCTCGGCCTTGGCATGTAGCACTTGGGCTTGGCGCTCACCCTCGGCATGGTTGATAGACTCCTGCATACGTCCTTCCGACCCACGGATAAGGGCTTCTTTTTGTCCCTCGGCGTTGAGGATCTGCGCACGCTTGTCACGCTCGGCTCGCATCTGCTTCTCCATGGCGTCACGAATGTCACGTGGCGGGTTGATGTCTTGCAGCTCTACACGATTGACCTTGACGCCCCACTTGTTGGTCGCATCGTCTAGGATCGTGCGTAGCTTGCTATTGATCGTGTCGCGGCTGGTAAGCGTTTCATCTAGATCCATTTCGCCGATTACGTTCCGCAGGCTCGTCTGTGTGAGCTTCTCGATAGCATCTGGCAAGTTCTGGATCTCGTACATTGCACGTATAGGCTCGACGATCTGGAAGTAGAGGATCGCATTGATCTCTGTTACTACGTTGTCTTTGGTGATGACACTCTGGCGAGGGAAGTCGTAGACCGTCTCACGCAGGTCAATAGTCGTCACATCGGTAAAGCGTACGATGGTGTCGCCATTCCCCGCAGGGATTGTGTAGCGCCAGCGCATAGGTCTGGGGCGGTCAATAAAGGGAATAATGATATTCACCCCAGAGTTTAGGGTCGTGTAGTACTTACCTAGTCGCTCGATGATCATGGTTTGCGACTGCTGTACGATTTTGAGCCCCTTGGAGATGATGAAAATGACCAAGAGAGCAATGGCTCCGAAGATAATAAGTCCTGATGGCATAAGCTGGAAGATAAATTGGGTTTGAAACTTAATGAGTCTATGATGATATGTTTGTAGCTGAGATGCCACGCACGATGAGGACAAGGCCATCAATGCCAACGACCTCCACCAAGGTGCCCTCTGCGAGTGAAGTTCCGGACTCTGTGCGGGCTCGCCAGACATCACCGTCTATGGAGATCTCTCCGTAGTCAGCTGTGGCGGAGATGGGAGATTTGAGCCTAATTTGTTTGCCTATGAGTGCATCGATACCGGTTGGTACGCTACGTTGCTCCAAGCGTCGCATCATCACTGGCCGAAGCAAAAACAGTGAGAGTAGGCTGATGGTAGAGAACGCTCCTAGCTGCCAAGCCAAACCAAGCCCTAGTATCGCGACAATGGTAGCTCCTAGAGCACCTATCCCGAAGCAGGCCAGTAGAAAGCCCGCAGTCACAATTTCCAAGATGAGCAACCCTACGCCTACGATGAGCCAAAGCTGCCATGAGGAGAGGAGGGCAAATTCATTCATAATATTCCTGAGTGTTAATTCTTGAACTGCATAAATCTGTCACACCCAAAGATAGGCAATTATTAAATATACCCTATTGGTTTCGACTAAATATTTGTGTGCTTGTTTAGTATTTTGTGTTTACAAAATTAAACTTTTTTCATCTTCTCTTGTTTTAACTCTGTTATGTAGATAATTCCAAAATGTGCTACGTCCTAGACGAGTGGTGCTAGCGGAGTGCTGGGTTGGAGCCTTGGGGTTGCCTGTGCAGGTTGATAAATAAGATGATAATAGTTCTAATCTGATAAAAATAAAGTTGTATGATGAAAAAGATGATTCCCTCTTTGGGATTATTCACTATGCTTGCTGCCATAGCTTCCTGCTCAGGCAATAAATCGAATAACACTGTCAAGGCTGCAGACTCTGTAGCTGCTACACAGATCAATGTAGCGATGGCCTATGAGGTAGACTCGGCTCAGTCAGTGATGACATGGAAGGGATTTAAGCCCGGAGGCGAACGCTTTGGTAAACTGCCAATATCCTCGGGTAAGGTGTCGATCACAGATGGGCTACTGCTGGGAGGTCACGTTGAGATCAAGATGGATGGGATCGTAGTAGATGACCTAGAAGGTGAGATGGCTAATAAGCTCAAGGAGCACTTGCAGAACGAAGACTTTTTCGATGTGGAGCGCTATCCTGTGGCTCGCTTCGAGCTAACCGATATTCCCGAGGCTGGGTTACCTCTTGGTACGCTCGCCGAGCTCAAGGGTAATCTTACTCTCAAAGATGTGACTAAGAATGTGACTATCCCTATCGATCTTGTGAACTTCAACGCTAGTGATTCCTCATGGAGTATCCGGAGTAAGGTTTTCCGTATCAATCGTGCGGACTGGAATGTTAAGTACGCTTCCAAGAGCTTCTTCTCTAATCTGGGAGATAAGTTTATTGATGACGAGATGGAGCTGAGCTTCTGGCTCAAAACCCGATAGATTAGCAGTGCGATATTTGAGGGCGGTGTGTCGAAATTAGGTTTTGGCACACCGCGTTTGTTATGTATATGTCCCTGTATCCCCAAAAGTATTAGGTGCTCGATCTTCTGCTTTTTGGTTAAGGAGTGTTAAGGAGTTGCTTAGAGATTTAGAGAAATAGGCCGCTGGTTTGTAAAGGGAGGTGAGGCTGATCTGCAAAATTGATGGGAAGACTTTTTTGGGTTGATCGACTAACTCGCTCAGATATGTCCATTAATCCGAGAAGATTAATGGGAAGAAATGAGTCAAAATGTGACACATGGAGCCGTGAGTGTGCTTGTATTTAATGTATATAGCTAGTTATTAGATGCTTGTGCTTAGCTTGTTTTAGAGGGTTATTTCCTCGTGGGTGAGGTAGGGTGCGCAAGCGAGGGAGAGTGCACTACAGAGCCTGCTAAGCGGCAAATACGAGGTTGCTCCGATGGTAATAGGCATAGAGCGTGGCGTTGATCATGCGCTCAAATATACTCTATAAGTGTAAATTTATGTAAGGACTTCGATGTGATGAGCGATACTCCCTTGATACTCTGAGGAAGAGAGAGGAAAGTGTTTTGACCTAGGTCGTTTGCTTTTTTTCTTGTAGGTATTTTCTTTTACCTTTGCCATGTCTGAGTGAGCTGCTCTTGCTTGGATTGTGAGCATTTATATAGAGCCTTGATGGGGCCTCTATTCTGCTCATTAGGCTTTTGGAGCGACTGCTCTCGTATCATACTTGTGATTATCATTAGGAACATCCATACACGAAGCATCATGATGAACCACCCTGCCTCACGGCGTAAGCCCATTAGCTGCCGCCCTCTGCGACCTCTGCTAGGTGGTAGGCTGGTATGTGTTTATTGGGTTTGTCAGTTTGGCTCTGGAGTGGTTGATGCGTTTGCTCCCAAGTAGACCCAAATGGCTTCTGCCTCTGCTCTTGATCCTTACTCTTCTCTATGCGTTGGGTTGTCACTATCCCAAGGGTGTAGGCTATTAAGGATCGTCGTATTATGACGGACGTCTTGCCTCATGCGATCATCGGGCTGCTGGGGGTAGATACTCCACTCTACAAGCCAGAGCTGGACTTCTGGGGTACGGCCTACGATGAGCAATGCCCACGTATCATCTATGTGGACGATGTTTCTCTAGCCATTGACTAGGGGCTTCTTGCAGGGCCAAGGCTTGGATCGTTGGTATAGAGTGTTATTCTAATGATTTATGGTTTAGAATGTTGGTGTAGGGCTTGCCTTGTGCCTAGGCCAAAGTTTGCAAAAATAAAGGCTAGAGAGCTAGTAAAGTATTGGGAGAATAGGCATTTTTGATTACCTTTGCGCAGATTTTACGGTAATTGGCAGTGACGAATACTGATCTATATAAGCTCAATCTCAAGTCGCTTTCTCAGGGGAGGCACAGCTTTTCGTATGAGCTAGACGATGCGTATTTCGCAGGCGTTGAGGCCGATGATATACATGGCGGAGATGTGAGCGTGGCTGTGAATCTTGAGAAAAATGGCGAGGTTCACAAGCTAGAGTTGTCCTACGATGGCTATGTTTTGGTCAGTTGCGATCGTTGCCTAGAACCCGTAGAGCTAGACGTCTACGACAGCTACGAGATGGTCGTGAAGTTTGGCCCAGAGTATAGTGAGGAGGATGACGTGCTTATCCTGCCAGAGCGTGAGGGTGTCCTCGACTTGCACTGGCATCTATACGAGGATATAGCTCTATCTCTCCCGATGCAGCGTATGCACGAGGAGGGCGAGTGCGATAGTTCTATGATGAATCTCTATGGCCAGTTGGCTACCGATGAGGTTAGAGAGGCGGGCGATCAGCCTAGCCAAGACGTAGAGCGTGACGAAGATGGTATTGACCAGCGTTGGGCAGCACTCAAGAAGCTGAAGAAGTAGGATAATCGCCCAGTTGGGCGTCCTGCTCCAAGAGAAGAAGATTAATAAATTAAAATAAATAAGACAATGGCACATCCAAAAAGAAGACAGTCCAAGACAAGAACAGCCAAGCGTCGTACACACGACAAGGCCGTAGCGCCTACATTGGCTAAGTGCGCGAACTGCGGAGAGTGGCACATCTTCCACACTGTGTGTGGTGCGTGCGGTTACTACCGTGGTAAGCTAGCTATCGAAACAGATCTAGCTCTATAGCAGCAAGGTTAGTTTTATTCAAAAGTCCCGTAGCTCTGTCTGTGGGACTTTTTTTGTACCTTAGCGGGGCATTATCTCATCAAACTAAGACTTTATAATGAACGCAATTAATGCAGTTATTACGGCAGTCGGCGGTTACCTACCAGAGGATAAGCTGACTAATGCTGATATTGAGAAACTAGTAGATACCAACGACGAATGGATTATGACACGTGTTGGGATCAAGGAGCGTCGTATCCTCAAAGATCCCACTAAGGGAGCATCCTATCTGGCTATCCAAGCCGTGCTCGATATGTTTGAGCGCAATGGGATAGATCCTCTCACTGTCGATGGCGTGATTCTCGCAACTAATACTGCCGACTACCATTTTCCTACCACATCGTCTATTGTAGCGCACGAAACAGGCTGCTTTAACGCCTTTACTTTCGACCTGTCGTCCGCCTGTCCCGGCTTCATGTATGCCTTGGAGACAGGTGCCAACTATATCCGTTCGGGCCGATATAAGCGCCTCGTAATCGTCGCAACAGAGAAGATGTCGGCTGCGGTGGACTATACCGACCGTGCTACTTGTCCCCTTTTCGGCGATGGAGCTGGTTGTGTGCTGCTAGAGCCTACGACCGAGGAGCTGGGCGTGCTAGATGCGCACTTCCGTACAGATGGTACGGGGCGTACGCATCTGATTATGAAGGCTGGTGGCTCTGCCAACCCTGCCTCTCACGAAACGGTAGAGCGTAGAGAGCACTATGTCTATCAGGAGGGCTCAGTGGTCTTTAAGCAAGCAGTTAAGGGTATGTCCTCTAGCTGCAAGCTCATTATGGATCGCAACAACCTCAAGTACGAAGACATCAACTGGGTAGTGCCTCACCAAGCAAATATGCGTATCATCGACGCCGTAGCTCGTATGATGGAGGCACCTATGGAGCGTGTGATGGTCAATATAGAGAAGTGTGCCAACACCAGCTCTGCGACTATCCCTATCTGCCTATGGGAGCGTGAGAAGGATTTGCGCAAGGGCGACATCCTAATCCTAACGAGCTTCGGTGCAGGCTTCACTTGGGGAGCGATCTACCTCAAATGGGGCTACGACCCAAAGTAGACGACCTTACAAATTTTTAAATACAGCAAGCTTGGGAAGCCATAGACTAGACGCTGATAATTTCTAGTCTGTGGCTTTTGTTTAGAAATACACGATTCATAATAATTAGATGAAAACACTGAAGTATAGAGCTGATATTGATGGGTTAAGAGCTCTAGCAGTCCTTTCCGTTGTGATCTTTCACATTGATCCATCTTGGATGCCTAATGGATTTCTTGGAGTCGACATTTTTTTTGTTCTCTCAGGATTCCTAATCACATCAATTCTATATAAGGAGATTATAGCAAAGAGTTTTTCTTATAAGACTTTTTACGTTAGACGAATACGTAGAATCCTCCCTGTATTTTTCGTCGTTGTTGCTGCTTCTCTGGCTCTATCCTATTGGCTATTTCTTCCAGACGATGCAATATCTGTAGGGAAATCAGCTATTGGCTCTATTCTATTTGGTGCGAATATGCTTTTTGCCAGACATAGTGGTTATTTCGATGTTTCATCAGAGGAAAAGCCCCTGCTTCACATCTGGTCACTATCTATTGAAGAGCAATTCTACTTCATTTTTCCAACCATCCTTATTCTTCTTGTATGGTTTTATGGCAGATTCATAAAAGGTCGCTTTAAAGGGGAAATGAATCTCCGCAAATTTCTATATTTTACACTGGGCGCTATGCTCATCTTATGCCTAATTTCTTCATTTGTTCCTGTGCAGTTTTTGGGCATAACATTATCTAGCTACTATCTACCTCACATACGCTTCGGGGAATTGCTCGTTGGATCACTTCTAGCTATACATATGTCCGAGGCATCAGAAAATGGATGTTCTGCCCCGTGGCGCTATAAACTAATGGGTATACTGGCGTTAATAGTGTTGCTCCTATCCCTAATACCTAGGAACACATTCATAAGCCCATGGTTTCCAGGATTACTAGCTTTGATCCCATGTTCGGCCACAGCTCTACTCATATACTGCAATCGAGAGAGCTATTGGGTCAGCAAATTCTTCTCTCTAGCCCCTGTCGTTTGGATAGGAAAGCTATCCTACTCTCTATACCTTTGGCACTGGCCTGTCTTAGCTTTCATAAGATACTTCTGGGGAGTGGGTGTATTACCTCTCTGGCTGACAGGCTGGGCTATAGTGGCAATGTTTGGACTATCTGCCTTAAGCTATTACTTGGTAGAACAGCCAATCCGTAAGCTTCCTCTCTCATTTGGCAAAAGTCTAGCGGCCTTTTACCTCATACCTGCTGTAATTATTATCTCATTCGTCTTACTAAAAAAAGATTTTCTGCCAATAGAGCCACAATACTCAGGATTTTTGGATCAAACCAACTGTTGTTTCAATACATTGGAAGGTGATTGTCTTATGGGAAACCTAGAAAAAGAACCTAAGGTGCTGATTGCAGGAGATTCTCATACAGCTCAACTCAGTCGATTCTGGGACTATATGGCTCGCTACGAAGGATGGAGTGCATTTGTATCTGCCTCAATATCATGTCCATTCTTTTTTGAATATGATAATTTCATAGAATGGCAAGGCGAAGGTGTTTGTGCTTCACGCAATGATTTTCTCCGGCAAGAATATAAACGGTACCCGATTATCATTTTGGCTAACTATTGGGGCGCTAGAGACTATGCTGCTAATCAAAAAGTAATTCTTGCCAATTTATTCCAAACCCTAGAACGCTTGACCAAGGAGAGGAAAAAGGTCTACCTAGTGAATTCTTCGTATCAAGTCAACACTCCTCCTGTACGTGAATACTATGCCGAAATGAAAGGTGTGGCTCTACATTTAAATCGATGGGATAGAGACCCCAGAGGGAGTTTATATGAAGAGACGAAAAGGAATGCTACGGTTGTCCGTGAGTTCGTAGAAAAGAACTTTCCTCATGTCACATGGATCGATTTAGAACGCTACTTACCCAAAGACCTCAAATGGGAAGGCAAACCCATGATGGGAGATGCTCATCATCTGAATGCCTATGGAGCTGAGGTTCTGGCCAAGATCTTCTCTCAGAATGGACGACTAATTGAGCCCAAAGACCTCCAATAGCGAACTTTTTGTCCGATAGAGAGGTTTGAACCTAAGGAGGGGAATGAGTCAAGTAGCTCACCCCGACGGTTAAAAATTACAGAAATAAAACTCAAAAATTAAGATCACATCATTATTATGAAGCATGAACTAGTTAAGCTACCCTATGGTCCCAACGACCTAGAGCCAGCAATCAGCGCCGAGACCCTAGCATTCCACCACGGTAAGCATCTACAAGGCTATGTAGACAATCTAAACAAGCTCATCGAAGGAACTGAGTTTGCCGAAGCTAGCCTAGAAGATATCGTACGCAAGAGCGAGGGCGCTCTATTCAACAACGCTGGTCAGACGCTCAACCACAACCTATACTTCACTCAGTTTGCACCCAACGCTGGTGGCGCACCTACGGGTAAGCTACTTGCTGCTATTGAGAAGAAGTGGGGTAGCTTCGAGGCTTTTCAGGCTGAGTTCCTCACGGCTTGTACCACGCTATTTGGTTCGGGCTGGGCTTGGCTAGCTTCTGATGACAAGGGCGAGCTCTGCATCACCAAGGAGCCTAACGGTAGCAACCCGGTGGTGAGTGGTCTGAAGCCTCTCATGGGTATCGACGTTTGGGAGCATGCTTACTACCTAAGCTATCAGAACCGCCGTGCCGACCACATCAAAGATGTTTGGAATATCATCGACTGGAACGTAGTAGCCGAGCGCTACTAGTAGTCGACTTGGTTCGACGTATGGACTAACTGAGTGGGAGTGCTGTATCTATGCGATATAGCGCTCCCATTTTGCGTTTTATAGCTATATTTGTTTCTATTACTTCAATACTCTCTCAATGACAACGCTAGATGAGATTAAGGCGCCAGTGGCGAGCTATGTGGATCAGTTCCACCAGCAGTTTGAGCAAATCCTCTTATGCAAGAGCCAATGGCTGACCACGGCCGTGGAGCATTTGTCCCGATCGACGGGTAAGATGGTTCGTCCCATCATGACGAGCTTGATGGCTGGCCTGATTACTCCAGAGCTACCAAGCAAGACGATTGACTCCGCCATACTGCTCGAGCTAATCCATACTGCCACCCTCATTCACGACGATGTCATCGACGAGGCTAGCACACGCCGAGGCCGTCCAACGCTCAATGCTATATTCGACAATCGTGTGGCTGTCTTGATGGGCGACTTTGTCCTCTCCTCTGCGCTTATCGGTGCTATTGCTACCAAGGATCTACGCATCATCGGTGTCGTGTCGGCAATTGGCAGAGAGCTGACCGAGGGCGAGATACGTCAGTTCGAGACAGCCGACAACGTAGTGCTGAGCGAGGCCGTCTATATGGACGTTATCCGTCAAAAGACCGCTGTCCTCTTCCGCTCGTGTGCTGAGGTCGCCGCCATTACGACTGATGCCTCTGAGGAGGCTATATGTAGTCTTGGCGACTGTGGCGAATATCTAGGCATGGCTTTCCAGATAAGGGACGATATCTTCGACTATTATAGCGCCGACGTGGGTAAGCCTACTGGCAACGACATAAGAGAGGGCAAGGTAACACTCCCTCTATTGCACTGCCTCATTGAGGATCATGGCGAGAGCCCCGAGGGTGCTCGTGCTTTGCATATACTACGCAGCAAGGACTTTTCAGAGACCAATATCGACTACTTGCTCACTTTTGCCAAAGAGCGTGGGGGCATCGAGTATGCTCAGAGCCGTATGCTCCAATTCATCGAGCAAGCTAAGTCTATTCTCTATACTTATCCCGAGGGTAGCTACCGTACGGCTCTGCTTGCCCTTGCGGACTTTATCGCAGGGCGTAGCATCTAGCCCAACTTACGCTCCCCTAACTTCCTATGGCATACAAAAGACCGCTAACTCGTACACAAAGCATCATCATCGCTGTGCTGTGGTTTGTTTTCGTCGGGCTCTACCTCTCCTACGGCAAACTTACGGCTGGTGGTCTGGTGATGCTCCTGATGTCTGCTTTCATAGTCTTCTATCCTATTGTCAAGAGCCTCAAACAGCGGCGAGGCTTGTAGGCTACGGACTGGGCGATGTGTTGTGGTGTATATCCCTGCATATCGCCTTTATTTTTGCGGGGTGGGGATAGTCACTGATGTATGTGCATATATCAGTGGCTTAGAAGTACGTCAAATTTATATTTTAGACCAAGTTGCACAAAATCTATGGGAAGACTGTGGATAAGCGGTGGATAATCTGTGTACACTTCGTATTTGGCCTCTAGCAGGCTCTCTGTGCGCTCCTCCCTCGTTTGCGCCCTTACCCTTGCTCGTATGAAAACATCTGCCTAGAATCGCATTTCTACAACTGTTTATTAGCTAGATGTATATGCTAGCTCATTGGGTGATTTTACCACTTGCCGAGTCCATTTTTGATATTTCTTCCCATCAATCTAAGCGAATTGATGGATACATTTTGGCTAGCTAGTCCACTAATCTGAAAAGATCAGTCCTTCAATTTTTGCCAAAGGTGGGCTAAGGTACGGCCAAAGTGCTATCCAATCTTAGGTAATTCTTGGGTTTTTGATAATATTTTTTAACAGAAATATATGATGATTGATGCGTTTTATTTTGTGGATAGTTACTTATGGTGTATCCTTGAGTTTGTATGTTATCATCTTGTTTTTGAGTGATATATTTTTAGTTTAGAGGAATTTTTAGGGATATTGAGAAAAATTATTTTTACGAAAAGTTGCGCTTTATATGGTTAATTCGATAACTTTGTCGTATACGATAAGTGGTGCTATCAAAAAGAGAAAAATCGAAGCCTGTGAGTTTGCTGTGGCCTCCTTTTTCATTGACCAAGTTAATCCCTTAGTAGGTACGCTGGAGCACCGCTATAGGAGTGTAATTTTAGAGAGATTGGATGTTGCATCTTTTTCAAGGTTTAATCATAAACAATTAGAGTTACTATGGAAAAAGTTATTAGTACAGCACCATCTTCGGTAGCTACAAGTGCTCTCAGAGCAATCCCATTCGAGAACATCATCGGAGGCCCTCTACAGGCGTGTGTCAAGGCTCAGCGCTTGGCCGCTCAAACCACAGTAGACTTCATTCGTGAGGTTGGGCTAGAGGATGTGCCAGTAAGAGACCCCAAGGGAGAAATTGTCAAAGCACCTCGCTTGGATAAATATGGCAATGTAATTAAAGACTCCAAAGATCAACCTATTATGGATCCTGTATTGGAGAAGAAAGCAGTCTATGTGTGCTTTCAGTTCATTCAGGCGGGTCGTTTGGTGCGCCTCAATGTCCCTATGCTGAGCATTGTCCCCATTCCCTACATTGCAATTAATACGATCGACATCAGCTTCAAAGCCAATATCAAGGCACAAGCCAGTGCCATGGATCAAGACGCCATCACAGAGGCAGATGATAGAACTAGCTCTAACTACAATAGTAGCTCGGACACCCAGAGTAGTCGTAGCTTTGGACGCTCTGGTCGTTGGTGGAATAAAAACAGAAGTGGTCACAACGAGTCTAGCTACTCGAGCGATTACTCTCGCAACTCGATGCAGGCCTCTATCTCGAGCAAGAAGGACTCGGTCGGTACACGTGAGTCTAAGTATAGCGTGGAGTACACGATGGATGTGGCAGTACACGCCTCACAGGACAGCATGCCAGCAGGTATGGCTAAGGTCTTAGAGCTTATCGGTAACGCTATGGACGTCTGCAACCCAGAGGGAGAATTCCTTGTCAATGGTAATCCTCTGATTCTTAGAGTACCCTTAGGACAGGCGAATAATAACAGCTACACCATAACCTTTGAGGCTGTCTACAAGACTCCAGAGGGACTACTCTCCACAAGCAAGGAAGACTTCTGGCTCAAGACGATGACGAAAGATGGCAAGCCAGAAGGAAAAGACTTGCTCATTAATCGCAATAAGAATAGAGCGTCTGCTCAATTATCAAAAGGAGAATATCTGCTCTCCAATGCTGATGGTACTCTGACTGAAACGATCTCTGTGCAGGCCATCGAAGACGCTTCTCTTACGACTACGACGGAGGGTCATACGAAAGACACCCCAAAATCATAGAGAGGAATATCCTTAGATGAAGTACTGAACATTCTAACTGGGGATATTAAGAGTCGAATATAGAGATATTCGTGATGGTTTAACTTTTAGACACAAACGCTATGGCTAATATAGACACAACCCCCTCTCAGGTTGCGACCTCTGCCTTGCAGGCTATCCCCTTTGGTTCGATCATCGGAGGACCACTTACTGCCTGCATCAATGCTCAGGCTCAAGCTGCCCAAACGACGTGGGAGTTTATCAAGCAGGTAGGTTTGCAGACGGACAAAGAGGGGAATACCAAGGCTATAACTGTCATCTTCGAGTATGTACAGGGAGGTCGTAAGATGATGCTTATCGTCCCATTGTTGACCATTGTCCCGATACCTTATATCGCAATCAATGAGATTGAGATCAACTTCAAGGCTCAGATCTCCGCATCAGCATCCAGCTCAAGCGAAGTGAAGAAGTCTACGGCAGTTGATGCAGGAGCTAAAATCAAGGCTGGCTACAAAGGGATATTTTCTAGGGCCTCGGTAGAGATGCATGCCAATTTCTCGAGCAAAAAAGATTCTAAGGCAACGCAAGAGTCGAAGTACAGCGTCGAGTATACTATGGATGTGCATGTCCATGCAGGTCAAGATAGTATGCCTGCTGGTATGGCCAAGGTATTGGAAATCCTCAATAGCGCAGTGGATACTGTCAATGCCAAAGGTGAACTGACAGTAAGCGATCACATGGTACCAGTCAACCAATCGGTCATCATCTCCTATCGCAACAACACTGGAGTTTGGTCTCCTGCTGATGTAATGTGGCGCAAGGCCACAGATGGAGAGGACAAATGGCAAGGACAAGATGGAGAGAAAGGTGCCTTCGGAGCATTAGCCAAGAAACCTCTGAGGGTATCGAGCAATGGAGAGAATGTAATTGCGACTTTCGACGAAGAGGGGGAATACTATATCAAAGGTGGCGAATGCCAAGCCTTGATTGTAGTAACTCCATAACCCTAACTAAAGAATAGGAGATACGACTATGGCTGAAGAAACAAATCAATCGCAGAACTCTAATAGCTCGATCGACTATGCAGCCCTGCGTAAGGCTACATTAGGTGGAGTAACAGACATCCCTTTCACACACTTAATTAGCGAACCGCTAAGGGCGTGTGTGGCTGCGCAAAACGAGAGCCACCAGACGACGATCGCTGCTCTGAGAGAGATGGGAGTCTTCTCGGGCAAAGAGAATAATCAGGTTGCCTCTTCGGTAGGATTTGAGTTTGTCAAAGATGGGAGGCGGCAGAAGATTATGGTGCCACTCATCACACTTGTGCCAATCAATTTCCTGCAAATCAATGCCGTCAATATCAGCTTTAAGGCAACGATCAAGGCCTCGTCCTCATGGGGAACCGGACCCGGTATTGCTCTTGAGCTGAACAAGGACAAAAAGGAAGACAAGAAAGACGAGAAAAAAGCGGAAGCCTCCGACAAGGACGAGAATAAAAAAACGGGAGAGTCTGCTACGCAGGAGAAGTCGGGCGACAAATCCGATGAAGGAGGCGGAGGATCAGACAAACCGACTGGCTCTGGAGATGATGGCAAGAAGGGCGACAAGCTCGACGGTAAATCTGAGCAAGCAGAGAAAGATAAGGATACATCTAGCAAGTCTGACGAGGGCAAGAAGGCAGACAAGGACGATGACTCCGCTTGGTGGCGTGAAGTAATCAAGTATGGGGGTAAGGCTATCGACTTCTACAAGGACTACAAAAAGTCCAAAGATGCCAAGGAGGCCGAAAGCAAGGCCGAATACTCCAACAAGAAGGACTCCAAGGTAACCCAAGAGTCTAAGTACTGCATCGAAACGACGGTAGACTTTGATATCCACGCAGGCCCTGCGGATATGCCCGGTGGTCTAGCCAAAATTATCGAAACGCTCAACAATGCCATTGTTACCTTCGATCCTGCAGGCGAGCTACAAGTTACTTCCGAGCCTAGCTCTGGTGGGCGTAAACTATTCGTTCGTTACCTCAACGAGGACGGCATCTTGGCTCCCGGAGAGATCAAATGCAGCCCCAACGAGGGCGTACAGCTCGAGAGGACCGACACGGGGGTGACCCTAACCTTCTCCAAGGCTGGGGTCTACAAAATAGAGGCGGGCAAGAAGGAGCAAAGCATCACAGTCGCCGAGTAGCTCACCACTCGGGTCATCACGTATATATCTTATGACAAACCTCAAGCAAGTAATATCATCGGTGCTGCGAGATGTGATACAGGCGCAGCACGAAGCCGCTAGCTACGCTCGTCAGCTAGCCCAATCTAGCCAGCAGACCACTGGGGGGACATTGATCTCCCCAGCGGCTACGGTTGGCGAGCTGACCTTAAACCTGCGCTATGCTATCCAAGACGGAGAGGACATCACGGAGGTTAAGGTCCTCAATGCAGACGTTAGCGACCGGCTCCTCGGCAATATCTCCGAGCAGCTTGCCAAGCTTGTGATCCGCAAGCTGGTTCAGCAGACCCAAACCTCGGGAGTGCCCTACGCACGCAATGGGTTCTCCTACATAGACGATTTAGGGGACAATCGTCGTCTTATCGACTATATCGCCCATCAGATGCTTACTCGGCTCAGAGCCAATGTAGACAAGCTCTATAATCAGCAGCACGAGATAGAGGTTGAGCCTATTGCCGATCAAGTACTAGCCGTGGGTGAGCAGGATCTCTTCTTGCATAGTGATATTGAGGGGCTCTTCGCCCTCTCGGGGGGAGCTGAGCTATTGGCCAAAACTCGTCAGGTACTTGATGATGAGGTCAGCGAGGAGATCCACAAAATCATACACGAGGAGCAGGGCGCTCAGCTCTTCTCTTGTCGTACCGAGCGTTCGTTGCGCATCGAGATCGACGCCGAGCGACTCAAGGATTACCCAGCCGAGGCCATACAGTCTATCACTCTAAAAGTAGTGCCACCACAGCTGTCTGGCCCCAACGTCTAATCTTGTGGTTGCCCTCTAGGGCTGCACAGACACATCAGTACAACAATGAGTAACATATTACCCAAGATGGATATAGGGCTAGCCGATCTGATCAAAGAGGCTCATGTAGCTACGCTCAAAGCTGAGCAGATGGGACTACAAGAGTATTTGCGCATATTGGGCGAGCTTCGTGATATGCCTCCCATTTCTTTCGCTTATAGCGATGAACAGGGGCGTAGGCTACGCCTACAGATCCCCGTCATCACGCTAGTGCCACTGTCACTATTGCGTGTCGAGGAGGCTGAGTTTTCCTGCTCGTGCCGCTTGGATCTAAACACCCAAACTCAGAAAACGAACACTCAGAACGAGGTGCCCAGCCTAATTGGCGAGATAGACAAGTCCCGTGCCTTGACCGAGTACTACGACAAACAACAAGATCAGCGAGTTTATGCTCGTCAGATCCGAGTCTATCAGTCTTTGGTGAATACGAATAAGCTTACCTTCGAGATTATAGATGAGCATGGCAAAAGCTCCTATTACAAGAGCGACCCGACCAAGGAGCTTAAACACAAGCGATGTGTCCTACTCTCTCTAGGTCGGCCCTACATCACACTGTGGGAAGAGAAGCTCACGGAGACCAAACTTAAAGAGTTTGAGTGGAGCAACCGCCTACTCGTTAGCCTCCATGGCGATGGCACTTTTTGGTATCAAGGCAGAACCTATCGCCGCAATAGCAAATCGACCAGAGAGATGCGTATTGAGTTTCCCCTAGATGGCCTGCGCTACGACTATGCACACAAGCATATCGCTTGGCGATTTTTGCTCCATGAGAAGGTTGATGAACCTACAAAGCAAGATGACTCTAGCACTAAGGTGACGATAACTAGCAATGATCAGCTGGCTGAGCAGAGCAACTTCTCATTTAGAGTGAAACTAAAGCAATCCCCCCTCCCCACAGGGTTCGCCGATATATTCAGAGTAATGGGGAATAGTACAAGACTATCGGAAGAGTATTAACCTATTTAGATCCTAAAAAATAGTATGAACGAACAAAGAAGACCCGGGCTCAACTGCCCCAAGTGCAACCGCTTCATCGAGACCACCATTACCGAGCTTATCTCGGCTTCATATATAGAGTGCAAGCACTGTCGCCTCAGACTAGAGATTAATAAACAGGAGTCTAAGCGTGCTCTAGAGATCCTTGGTGATGTAGAGCGTGCCAAGCAGCGTGTACAGGACGCGAGCACCTTCCGTCGGTAGTCTATTCGTCATAAATATCGTAGTCGGCCGTACTACGAATAATAATAAAAGGCATGAGTAGTGTAAACGAACAGATGAAAGGTATCCCCTTTCATCATCTGATCGGTGGACCCCTCAAGGCGTGTATCGTAGCCCAAGAGCAGGCCTCGATGAGCACTTGGCACTATATCAGAGATGTAGGGCTAGAGAGTGGCAAGGAGGCCGTTATGGTATCCTTCTCATTCATCAGCAATGGTTCCAAGGCACACTTGCGCATTCCGTTGCTTACATTGGTTCCCGTGCCTTACTTCTCTATTGATACGCTTGAGATATCGTTCAAGGCCAAGGTAACAGGCATCAACGCTAATGCCTCCAATAGCGAGAGCAAGATCTCTGCTACCTATGCGACGACCTCTAGCGACACGATGACCACCAAGCTCGAGAATACGATTGATGTAGCCGTGCGTGCTACGCAGGATCACGTACCTTCAGGGCTAAGTAAGGTGCTCGGCTTCATGGAACAATCGGTAGCACCAGACAGCATCTATATGCAGCTCAGAGATCCAGAGATCGCTAGAGCTATCTCTCAGGGCTGCGTGAGATCTTTGCCCGAGAAGATTACCCCAAGCTATTCGTTTGGGAGTAATGCCGAGGTCGAGGTTAAGGTTCCGTTGGACGAGAAGAATATCCTAGAGCGTGCTATAATTCCTAAGATCAAAGCACTAGATATACCGCATGACAAGTTCCCATTCTTCAGTATAGATGATTTTGGAGCTTTTTATAGCTTGCATGCCTTCAGATGTACCGGGCTCAACTTGTCCGAGGTGCAGTCTTTTGCCATGAGTCGTCTAGCGGACTTGCACTATCTTGAGCTATGTGGTACGGGGATGAAGCTGGGGCAGGGTCAGCATCGAGCCAATGTAGACTTTGGTTGGCTTGAGCAAGTTCATACCTTGGTACTCTCCAAGTGGGGGGCTGGGTTTATCCCCAAGGTGTCACTGACCTCTGCTACAAGTCTGGCTAGGCTAGTTATCAAAGACTGCGTACACGATGTGGTAGATATATCGTACTGCGAGGGGCTCACGCACCTAGATATCGAGAACAGCCGCATTGGACGGATTGTAGTGTCTAGGACTTTTGAGGAGAAACGCAAGAAATATAAGTACGTTATCCCCGAGGGGATCGAGATTATTAGGAGGTAGTAGCTATGAAAGATCAACAAACACCCCAGTCCGCATTGGCCACACTCCCCTTTAGCCAGATGCTTGGAGATCCTGTGAGGGCTTGTGTGCAGGCACAGGCAGAGGCCGCTCGAGTGACCAAGCAATATCTCAACTCTGTTACCCTACGCACCAATGAGGCGGGGAAGCAGGAGGCCGTGATGATTGCTTTTAGGTATCAGAATGGCACTCAAATGCTGGAGCTGTCAATTCCCTTGATGACCCTTGTCCCTCTCCCTCACTTCTCGGTCGATAGGCTCGATATAGAGTTTAATGCTTTGGTGGATAGCTTCGATGATAAGCATATGACATGCTCATTTGCATCGAGTGGTGCACAGAGCAATAGCGAAGAGCAGCAGACCATCACCACCAATCACCACCTCAAGGTTAGGCTCCAAGCCTCCCAGAATCATATGCCCATCGGGTTGTCTAGATTATTTACTCTTCTAGATGACACCATTGCTCTAGAGCAGCCCGTGCGACCAAGCTCTCAAGCAGATCTCCAGCTCAACACAGATCGGGTCGAGCTCTTTGAGGGGAGTCGTTACCTTCTATATCCCGTGGAGCCCGTTGCTCCAGAGGCATTGTCGTGGAGCTCGAGCGACCCCTCGGTGGTTACTGTCAGTGATCTAGGGGTTGTGCGGACGTATCAAAAGGGAGAGGCTTACATCTTCGTTGAGAGCCGTGAAGCACGTGCTCGCTGTCGTGTGGTTGTTGAGTCTGATCGTACTAAACTGTGCCAGATTTTGTCCGCAATTAAGCTAAACAGCAAGAGGCGAGAGGTAGAAACCCCTCCAAAATCGGCATACACGAGCGCACCACAGAGCGATACTTCTTCAGGAGGGATTAGCTCTATGGGTAGTGGATCGACGACTCTAGAGGGCGGATATGGGCTAGAGCTCATCAAGCGGACGGATGTTGATCAGAGCGCTACATGGTTTGGCCCTAATCAAGGAGGATTGCCCGCTTTTCACGTTACGCATACAGCCCCAGCAATGGCTAGAGGGCAAGAGCCATATATCCATGACTTCGAGCTTCTCTCTACGATCATGTCTGCCTTGCAGTGGCGCAAGCACAACGGGCCGATTCGGCTCTATACCGATAGCTATGGTAGGAGGATCTATAATGAACAGAACATGTCTTTCATCTGGGACGATGGAGTCAATACCGATGTCCTAGATGGCATGCGGGATCAGGTAGATTTCTCTATCTTCTGGGCAGGGGCTAAGCTCTATGCTCTACGGGATATGCAGACGCCCTGCATGATGCTCGATACCGATATGATCGTCTGGAGGAGTCTAAATGGTTCGATTAATCCTAGCTTGGATCAAGTGGTTTGCGTACATAAGGAGTATCTATCCGAGGTTTATCCAAGTGTAGAGAAGCTCAAGATAGCCAAGGGTTATCGCTTCTCAGACCATTGGAAGTGGTCGGCCGAGCCTTTCAATACCGCTCTACTCTACATCTCAGAGCCCAAATTTAAGGACATCTATACCTCCAAAGCGATCGAGTTTATGGTAGGCAACCTCGAGCGAGCCAACGACGACATTAGCCAAATGGTCTTCGCCGAACAGCGCCTGCTTGGCATCTGCGCCGAAAATACCGGGATCTCCGTCAAGACGCTCGTAGAGCTTGATCAGCTACATCAGCAAGACTTGCTCACGCATATCTGGGGAGCTAAGCGAGCTCTGCGCCAATCTTCCGAGCTGGCGGAGGAATTCTGCTACGACCTTGTGGCTAGACTATTTAGGGATTTCAGCAATTTGTCTGCAGAGTTGTTGGAAATCCCTGTGGTGAGGAAGTATTTTATTCGAGGAGTGAAATAATTTCTCAAAACGCTAGGTTATATCATTTTAAATGCCTATATTTGTGATATAGGATTAATCTAGAGTATCAAAGTAATTCTATAACGAAGAGGTGTTGAAGCGCACGACCGACTGTGGTGACTGTATCGTTTTAGTATTAACTTTTCTGATACTCTCCTATATAGGGGTTATGTATGGTTAGCTTTTGCTTGTCTACATAGCCCCTTTCTTTATGCCTCTTCCTTCAGTATCTCTGGATACTAGAATGCATATAGGGCATGTAGCCGTTAGCTACATGCCCTATATGCATTCTGGGGGAGTGCTAGATTACTTCTTCTCTTGGCGACGCTTGGCCACTTCGTAGGCAATAGGTGTCGCAATGAAGAGCGTACAGTATGTACCGAAGATGACACCAAGTAGGATTGCAAACGTGAAGCTACGCATAGAAGCACCACCGAAGGCGAATACAATAGCCATTACCAAGAAGGTAGTGAACGAAGTATTGAGCGTACGAGAGAGCGTTGCATTGAGAGCCTGATTGATGATGCTAGCTCTATCGGCCTTAGGATGCAAGCCGATCTCCTCACGAATACGGTCGAAGACAATCACTACGTCGTTGATCGCATAACCAATGATCGCAAGTAGGGCTGCGATGAAATTCTGATCTACCTCCATTGTGAATGGCATGAACTTCCAAGTAAGTGCGTAGATAGAGATGATCAGCAGTGTCGTCACTGTCACAGATGCAAAAGCACCGATTGAGAAGGCCACATCACGGAAGCGGATCAAGATGTAGAGCGCCATGAAGAGTAGAGCCAAGCCTACGGCAATTAGGGCGCCTCGTTTGATATCATCACTCATACTTGGGCTTACCTTCTGTGAGCTTACAATGCTCTCGTGAATGAAGGTGTCACGATCAGGTGCAGACGCGAAGTAAGGTTTCACTCCTTCGTATAGCTTGTTGGTGATCTCGTCCTCTACGGCTTCGCTATCGTCCTCAATCTTGTAGTTGGTAGAGATACGTACTTGGTCGCCCTCTGTACCGATAGATGTAAGCACGAGCTTGTTGTCGAGCGATGGTGCTAGCGCAGTGCGGATAGCATCGTTGTCTACCTTTTGGTCGAACTTAACAATGTAGTTACGTCCACCAGAGAACTCAATGCCGTTGTTCAGACCTATTGTGAAGAGGCCTAGTAGACCTGCTGCAAGCAGAGCTACTGGAAGAATGTATCCTTTCTTGCGGGAGCCGAGGATGTCGTAGTTTGGATTAACAAGCACGTTGCGAGTGAGAGGCGTGTCATAAGTCACACTCTTGAGTTTCCCCTTCTTGTCGAGTGCTTCGAAGATCATACGAGTGAGGAACACTGCCGTGATGAACGAAGCGATCAGACCGATGATGAGGGTGGTAGCAAAACCGCGGATAGGACCGGTGCCGAAGAAGAATAGTACAATACCAGTGATGATGGTCGTGAGGTTGGAGTCGAAAATCGCACTGAAGGCATTACCATAACCATCTGCGATGGCACGTGTCATATCCTTACCCTTACGGAGCTCTTCCTTGATGCGCTCGTTGATCAATACGTTGGCATCGACAGCCATACCGAGCGTCAGTACAAGACCTGCGATACCAGAGAGCGTGAGTACTGCGTGGAATGAGGCGAGGATCCCTAGCGTGAAGAAGCTATTAATGATAAGAGCGGAGTTGGCAACCATGCCGGGAATGAATCCGTAGGCGAGGCACATATAGATCATCAGCAGCACAAGTGCGATAGCGAATGAAATGATACCAGCCTTGATAGAAGCCTGACCAAGCGTTGGGCCTACTACATTTTCCTGTTCGATTACTACTGACGTTTCCATGCGGCCAGAGTTGAGCACGTTGGCAAGGTCGCCAGCTTCCTCCATTGTGAAGCTACCAGAGATTTGCGAATTACCACCCGTGATCTCTTGATTAACATTGGGAGCAGAGTAAACAACTCCGTCTAGTACCACAGCGATAGCACGACCGACGTTGTCCTTTGTTAGGCGTGCCCACTTCTGTGCACCCTCTGTGTCCATAGACATCGAAACCATAGGCTCGCTATGACCGAATTGATTGCGGATATCGCTAGAGGCTGAAGTCACAGCATCGCCGCCAAGGTCTGGAGTCATGCTGCGGTTTGTGCGGATTGCATATAGCTCGTATAGCTCTGTAGCTTTGCGTGTTTCTGGGTTTTCGATAGGCTTAGCACCCCACATTAGAGTAAGGTCTTCGCGGATAGCACGGTGCTCTTTAGCCACACGGAGCATTGAGTCGATCTTGTCCATATCGGCTTTGCGTGCATACCCTACTACGGCGCCACCACGACCTCCGGGGACGAGAAGAGAGAAGAGGGCATTACTCTGTGCCATTGCCTGTTCGGCAGCCTTAGCTTGGGCCTGAGCGATGGCCGCACTGTCTAGACCCGTAGTGTCAACTGGAGTAGCTGCTGGTGTGCTTAGCTCGCTCAAGCGTGCATTGGCTGCTATTAGGTCGTCAGCCACCTCCTGATAGGTGTAAGTACGCCAGAACTGCAGGTTTGCGCTGCGTTGTAATAGTTCACGTACACGCTCAGGATCCTTCACTCCGGGGAGCTCTACTAGAATACGTCCTTGTCCCTCAAGGCGCTGAAGGTTGGGAGCTACCACCCCAAATCGGTCGATACGTGTGCGTAGTACGTTGAATGAAGCGTCAATAGCGCTATTGTACTTCTCTCTGAGCAGACTGATGATCTCAGATTCGCTAGTCTTAGGATTGATTTGGTCACGGAGATCGCCCGAGCCGAATACAACGGCCAAGTTAGCGTTTGGCTCTAGAGCCTTGTACTGCTTGACGAACTCGTCGATGTAGTCGCCCTGAGAGTTGTTTTTGCCAGCCTGCTCAATAGCCTTCTGGAATGTTGCATCCTCAGGGTTCCCCGCTAGAGAGCGAAGTAGATCCCCGGCATTGAGTCTAAGCACTACGTTCATACCACCCTTAAGGTCTAGACCAAGCCCTATTTGTTGGGCACGTGCCTGCTTGAGAGTGTACCCCGGCATCACCGTTTCGTTAGCCATAGAGTCTAGATAAGCTCTACCTGCTAGCTCGCCCATAGCCTCAGCTTTCTTGTCGTAATGGTTGGTTACGAATGAGAAAGAGAGATAGAACGCACAGATCAGAGCCAAACTCACCGTGACGAAAGTCACAAATCCTTTGTTTTGCATCGTGTACTATTTATCTTTTAGTTTAATTATAATTCTAAGTGTTATCCTCTCTCCTAGAGAGGGCAGTGACTATGGTCTGTGACGAGTATTCTTTGCTCTAAATCACACAAATAGGACTGCTAGTCTGCCGAAGCTCTAGGTGCTACAAGAGCTGGGCGCAAAGTTAGCTTATTTTTTTGAAACATAAGAGCAAAGACCTCGCTCAAAAGCAGATTGTATCTACAAGTTGAGCGAGGTCTTGGGGGAGCTTGCGTGCGGACTGCACATGCTTGTCTAGCCCTAGGTTTAGGGCTTCTAATGAATCATTAGTTTGCTGCTATGCCCAACCGAGCGCACTATGTAGTGCCCATGAGGGAGATGGGCTACTGGGATACGAGCAAATCCATTGTCGTCTGCTCGATGCTGAGCTACTCGTCGTCCCTCCACAGAGAGTATCTGTACGAGCTCTCCTGCGATAGCCCCCCTTACCTCTATATAATCTTTGGCAGGATTGGGGCGAATGGCGAAGCTAGCCTTGCCGTTGATACTTTGCATTGGTGCTGGTGTGCCAGCATATTCGCGACCTACATAGCCCTCCTCATCTTCTTTGCCTCCATAATAGTCGTAGATGCCCCACTGCTTGTCTTGGGCGGCTTTGACCGCTTGATCGGAACAAATATTGGCCTCGGTGTTGGATAGAGTGTTGATGATGTACAGTAATCCCCAGTTCTCTGGCCCTTGTGGCGTGTAGTTCACGAGCTGAGTAATGAGCTTATTTATGGTAGACTCTGAGAGCTTATTCTCGAATAAGAATGCCGTTTGTAACTTCTTTAGTTGGGACATATTGACCTCTGTGATCTGATTCATGGCACAAGAGAGTATGCTCAGCTCAGGCAGATGCGATACATCTAGCTTGGTGAACTTGTTGTCGGCAATGAATAGCTCCGAGAGGTCTGCCAGCTCGGAGGTGTCGAGCTCTATGAATTTGTTACCACTGATATTGAGCGACTGTAGTAGCTTGCTTTGGCTTAGGTCGAGAGAGGAGAGTTCGTTGTTGTCTACGAATAGTCTTTCTAGTGCAGGGTTGAAGATCACTATGATAGACGATAATTGATTGCTCCCTGCATCTAGGTCCGTAAGTTGGGCGTTTTGCCTTAAATCTATAGAGGTTAGCTTGTTGTTGGAGCAGTCTAGTGTGATGAGCTCTGTAAGCATCGACACGTCGAGGGTGCTCAAGTCGCAGCCGTTGCATTGTAGCATGACTAGCTTTGTATTGCCCGATATATCAAGGCTACCGAGAGGGTTGTTGCCGCAGCCAAGCTCTGTGAGGTTGGTTAGAGGGCTTAGGTTGAGGTTAGTGAGCTTGTTGTCGCCCACGAGTAGGCCTGCTAGATTGGTTTGTGCCGATAGGTCGATTTCTGTCAGTTCGCACTCGTAGCAGGAGAGCTCTGTGAGCTTAGTATTGCCGCTGAGGTCAAGCTCCGATAGTGGGTTCTTGTGGCAGGCTAGAGATTCGAGATTTGTGTTTGCTTTCGTATCTAGACGGCTTAGCTCGTTGTTGTAGCACCATAATTTTTTGAGTTTTGTGCATTCCCCTACGTCAAGTTTCGTTAGGCTATTGCTTGTGCACTGCAGTTCTTCTAGCTTGCTTAGGTGGCTTAGCTCTAGGCTTGTTAAACCAGCTTGATCGCAGTAGAGTACAGTTAGGTCGCCTTTGATCGTGATAGTCTGGGAGGTAATGGTGTAGTTCTTGCGCTGGTTCAGAGCGACAGGCTCCGCCAATCCTTCTATTTCTACAGGGCCGAGGGCAGAGATGCGTAGGTTGATTTGCTTTCCAGTGGGATGAGTAGTGACGAGTTGAGCCTGCTGGGCATACGCCTTGCCGAGGCCGACTGTGCAGATTAGGGCCAGTATGACTAGGCCAATTTTGTTCCAGAAGTAGTGATGGTTCATACGCAACTAGGGTTTGTGTAGTTTAATATCAAATGTTCTTTTGCCTGCTTGGGTGCCTTGATCAGGCTCGTAGGACAAAACATAAACAAATATATAAATTTTCTCTGTGTATTTTCATCTTATTTGCCGTATTTGCTGGGAGGGGACTAGGTATAAGTAGAGAGGGTTTCGTCAAGACTTGTCTGACGGAACCCTCTCTACTTGCGGTATGGACGGGACTCGAACCCGCGACCCCCTGCGTGACAGGCAGGTATTCTAACCAACTGAACTACCACACCGTTTGCTCTCTTGAGGAAGCATGTCCTCTCGTTTGCTCTGCAAAGATAGAGCAAGTTTTTCGTTCCTGCAAAATCTTTCGGTAGATTTTTTTGACCCTCTCTATAAGATAGTAGGGTACATGCTTAAAAATCAAAATAATAATAAGTCTATTCTTGGTAAAAAAAACTTATTGTCGGACTGTGATTGCCCTTTGTTTGACCCTAGGGAGTGTATCATTCAGGCCTCTCTCGAGGGAGCGTATATGGCTAGAGCTTGCGAATCTCTTCAGAGGTGGCCTTACCCCCACTATATATTGATCGTAGGAAGTTCCTATTCCCTGCTCCCTGTCTGTCCCTAACCCTCGGTTCAATAATTAACTTCCTCCACTTGGCGCCATAGAGCAAACCAAAGTGGAGGAAGTATGTATTCGTCCCTATCAATCTGTGCTAGAGTTTAGGTGCAGCCTTGGGGACGATAGTCTTTACTTGGCTACGGGAATAGCCTTGAGGACCTCTAGCAGATGACGCCACCATAGATCTACAGTCTTGATCTCGATGCGCTCGGCAGGAGAGTGTACGTCACGTAGCGTTGGGCCAAACGAAACCATATCCAAGCCGGGGAATACATCGAGGATAAGACCACACTCTAGGCCAGCGTGGATAGCCTTAACTGCTGGTTCTTTGCCGAAGAGCTTGCGATAGGTCTCGGCGGCCACTTTGAGGATAGCGGAGTCTGCGTTGGGCTTCCAACCGGGATATGGATCACGGATATCGGCCTTGGCACCAGCTAGCTCAAATACTGAGCGTACCATCTCTGCTGTGCTATTGCGTAGTGATTCGGTAGAGCTGCGCTGGCTTGTTTCTACTCGGATCTTGCCGCCGTCTACAGTTTTGATGGAGGCTAGGTTGTTGGACGTTTCGACGAGGTTCTCTAGTTCGTGGCTCATGCCTAGCACGCCGTGTGGGCAAGCGTATAGTGCACGTACGAGGCGACCCTTAGTTTCGCAGTCCATGATGAACTGTGGAGCCTGTACCTGCTCTAGGATTAGGTCTACATTTGGATCTACACGCTTTAGTTCGTCCTTGACGTTGGCACGGAGCTCGGCCAGTAGTTGCTCAGCTTTGGCCTTGTCGGCAGCCTTGATGCCGAAGGTAGCATGTGCCTCACGTGGGATAGCATTGTGCAGATTACCCCCGCCGATCTCTGCTAGAGCCCAGTCTAGGTTGCTCTCTAGGGCATATAGGTAGCGAGTAAGCACCTTATTGGCATTGCCTAGCCCCACGTGGATATCGCCACCAGAGTGACCTCCCTTGAGGCCAAATACCTTCACGTGGAAGAAGGAGTAGTCCGTCGTGGCGGCTGTGTACTTAGGCTCAAACATGGCGATTACACCCATACCACCAGCGCAGCCGATGAAGAGCTCTCCTTCGTCCTCACTGTCTAGGTTGAGTAGGATCTTGCCGTCGAAGAAGCCGGGCTTGAGGTTCATAGCACCAGTCATGCCAGTTTCTTCGTCCACGGTGAAAAGACACTCAATTGGTCCGTGCTCGATGTCGTTTGAGGCTAGGATAGCAAGTTCGGCAGCACAGCCGATGCCGTTGTCCGCTCCTAGCGTGGTGCCGTCTGCGTGCATCCACTCACCGTCGATGATCGTACGAATGGGGTCGGTGTCGAAGTTGTGCTGTGTGCCTGCGTTCTTCTCGCATACCATATCTACGTGGCTCTGTAGGACTACGGTTTCTCTATTTTCGTAGCCGGGTGTAGCAGGCTTGCGGATTACGAGGTTGCCTGCTTCGTCTTGCTTATATTCTAGGTTGTGTTTCTTGGCAAAGTCTAGCAGGTAAGCTAGGATTTTTCCCTCCTTCTTTGAGGGGCGAGGAACTTGTGTAATCTCGTGGAAATACTTCCACACAATCTGAGGGTTCAATGCTGTAATGTCCATTACTAATTTGAGTTTTAGAGGTTGTTATCTCACTAAATAAACAAAGGTCTAGCCTTCATTCCTCGCAAATATAAGTAAAAATGACGAGGTTTTGGCTTTGATGTCCACCGATTTGTTTCTAACCCTCCGTCTTTGGTGTGTGTGATTTAGGAATTATCCACTGATATTGGTGCTGTTTTTATGAATTAGAGTGAGCAATCTCCCCAACTCAAAACCTTATAGCCGAGGTTTTGAGTTGGGGAGATTGCTATGATAGATCCAGATCTAGAGGACTATAGGTTAGGATTAACCGTCTTCCAGTCGGCTACGGCTGGGATCACGCCCATGCCGATTACCTCGTCACGCATCTTCACTAGATGCTCGTAGCTAGCCTTGAGGGCGGCCTTCTCAGCCTCTGTACCCTTGATGTCGGAGCTATAGCGAACGCCATCTTTGTCGATGATTGTTTCCATGCCCATTACCACGTTGTCGAGCCCGGGTAGGCTCACGAAGCAACCTGCTGGCCATGTGAATGGCTTGCCGCCCATAGCTGCAGCGATCATCTCTATAGATACGTATGCTGGGCTCTGGAACGAAGAGCGACCACGTAGCTTGATGATGTTGGCTCCACCCTGAGTAACACGCTTCTTGAGGGCTTCCCACTCCTCGCTGGAGAGCTTGTCTGTACCGATGAGGTTGGTGAGAGGCTCGCCGGCTACCTTAGCTGTGCTAGCGAATACTGCCATAGCCTCGCCATGGCCACCGTATGTACGTGCTCCCTCTACTTGGCTCTGCTGTATGCCGAAGTGCTTGGCTAGTTCGCTTTGTAGGCGAGTAGAGTCGAGGGCGGCAAGGGTCGTCACTTGGCTAGGCTTGAGGCCAGAGTGTACGAGGGCTACAAGACCAGTGATGTCTGCGGGGTTGAAGATGATCACAAGGTGCTTGAGCTCGGGGGCATAGGCCTTGATGTCCTTGCCGAGCTGGGCAGCGATCTCGCAGTTGCCCTTGAGTAGGTCCTCACGTGTCATACCTTCTTTGCGAGGAGCGCCGCCCGAGGATACCACGTACTTGGCGTCTGTGAGTGCCTCCTTGATACAGTCTGTGAATGTTAGGTTAAGCCCTTCAAATCCGCAGTGACGGATTTCTTCAGCTACCCCTTCTAGTCCTTGTAGGAATGGGTCGTAGAGGCAGATGTTGGGTGTTAGGCGCATCATGGCGGCTGTCTGAGCCATGTTTGAGCCGATCATACCACCGGCACCGATGATAGTCAGCTTGTCTTGAGATAGGAAACTCATAACCTTAATTTATTATGTGTAAAACGTTTGTTCGCTTCGTTTTGAGCTACATATTAGGGCGTTTGGCTGCTTGTTTCTCGGGATTGTATTCCCCGACGAGGCTTCCTTAGTCGTCCTGTTCATTAACCTAATGACAAATGTAGCGTTTTTTCTTTAATGCTTTGACCAAGTGCAAGGGCTTGGTGGGTGCTAGATGCCATTGGGGCCACAAATCGCAGGTTTTGTACTGGTCTTTGCCATAAGGAGGGGGGCAATCTGTCCGATCTGCACGTGCTTGAATCTGCTTTTTGGTTAAAGAGTGTAAATGAATTGCCTTCATTTTGGATAGGGCGGGGGAGTGGCTTATGTGGTTTGGTAGGCTGGGTAAAGAAAATTGATGGGAAGATTTGTTTAGATTGGTGGGCTAATTGGTCGAGATGTGTCCTACAATCCTCCGAGATTGATGGGAAGAAAATCTCGGAAAAGTGCCGTAAGCGGATTGAATCTCTCAAAGAGTTGTTTTATAAGTCTGATTATCAGTGTTCTGTGAAAGGTTGTTTTAGGAGGGGATTTTCGTCTTTCTAGGTTATTTGTGCCCCAAAGAGCTCGGACGCAATACAGAGCCTGCTAGAGGGCAAATATGAGGTCGGGCCATTTGTACCCTAGCCATGAGAGGTTTTCCCATCAACATTCTGAAAATCGAATGAAAATATAAATTTTGGGGTTTCAAGTATATGGATTGGCTCTCGCAAAGAGTTTTTGTAGTCTGAGGCTCTTGGAAAGAGTTTATTCTGTCGGATATTCAAGCTGTATTTAGCTATTTTAGACGCTTTTCTGGTGCTGCGAGAACTTTTTACCCACAAACTCAAATGACTTGGGGGGATTAAACAAATAAAGTTATATTTGCAGGTAGGTTAAAAGATTCGAGAAGATTTATCGATGCTGGTTTCAAAATAGAAAGGCTTGTGTGTGTCGAGTTTTATTTTGTCCTGCTGGGTGTTTAACTCGCTGATGATAGGGGTAATATCTCAGTCTTGGGGTTGGGCCTGATGTGGGAGAATACTTGAGGCGGCATACGGGTTAGATGAGATTTGCAGAGAGAAACTCCTTGGGTCCATTGGTAATGAGAGTTGTGAGCTTTGGAGCTCTAGAAATTGAATCAGGTAAGTAAAAGAAGTAGATTATCGAGATAGTCATTACATATCTATATGTAAGGTTCGCCAAACTCAGTGAGGCATTCGGCAGAGTTGCCTAACACTTGCTTTGGGGCTAGCAGTTGCTATGGGTTACATTCGCTCCAGAGTGTTAGGAACGTACGAGTTTGAGCTCTCTTTCATTGTAACCATAATTAATGTACACATATTCACCATTTAATAATTAATCAATTAGCTTATGAACATTACTAAGTACTTAGGCAAAGGTTGGTTATCAAGTTTTGGTATTTTGAGCCTCGTGATGGCTCTAGTGCTGGGGCTGGGTAATCAGTCTTATGCTCAGACCACCTCTGGGCGAACAGTCAAAGGGAAGGTAGTTGATGAGAGAGGAGAACCCCTAACGGGTGCTTCTATCCGCATCGTGGGGACGACATCTGGTGTGTCAGCCGACCTAGACGGTGCGTTCACCCTAACTCTACCTGCCGGCAAAAACGAGCTTCTGGTTTCCTTCGTGGGATACAAGGATCAGAAAGTCGTAGCCAAGAATGGCATGACGATTAAGATGCAGCCAGATAGCCAAGCGCTCTCGGAGGTCGTGGTAACGGGTATGGTCGCCACAGACAAACGCCTCTTTACTGGTGCGAGTGATAAGCTGACGGCCGATAAGGTCAAGATGGATGGTATGCCAGACGTGAGTCGTGGCCTAGAGGGTCGCTCGGCTGGGGTTTCTGTACAGAACGTGTCTGGTACATTCGGTACCGCCCCCAAGATCCGTGTCCGTGGTGCGACCTCTATCCTTGGTAGCTCTAAGCCCCTATGGGTTGTCGATGGTGTGATCCAAGAAGACATCGTGCAGGTAGGCGCAGACGATCTAAGCTCTGGTGATGCTACGACGCTTATCAGCTCGGCTATCGCAGGGCTCAATGCAGACGACATCGAGAGCTTCCAGATCCTCAAGGACGGTTCTGCAACCTCTATTTATGGTGCCAAGGCTATGGCTGGGGTAATCGTGATCACGACGAAGAAGGGTCGCAAGGGTACTAGTTCGTTCTCCTATACAGGCGAGTTCACCTCTCGCCTAGTGCCTAGCTACCGTGACTTCAATATCATGAATTCACAGGATCAGGTGGATATTTACAGGGAGCTAGAGCGCAAGGGGCACCTTCGCTTCGCCGAGACCTATCGTGCTGGACGTGGCGGTCTGTATGCCAAGATGTATCAGCTCACGCACCAGTACGACCCTGCTACGGGTAAGTTCGGTCTAGCCAATACACCCGAGGCACGTGAAGCCTACCTCAGAGAGGCAGAGCTACGCAATACCGACTGGTTCGACGAGCTATTTAGCCCAGCAGTGATGCAGAACCACTCTGTAAGCATGACCTCTGGTACAGAGAATAGCCAGACCTATGCTTCTCTCTCGGTAATGACTGACCCGGGGTGGATGTATAAGAGTAAGGTAAGCCGCTATACGTTCAACGTCAATACGACATACAACCTTTCCAAGAACCTATCTCTGACTGCTATCGGAGGTGCGGCTTATCGCAATCAGACTGCTCCCGGTACTCTCGGAGCTGCTAGCGACCCAGTAAGTGGGGAGGTAACTCGTGACTTCGATATCAACCCCTTCTCGTATGCGCTCAATACCTCTCGTGCTATTGCGCCCGACGATTACTATACCAACAACTACGCCCCCTTCAATATCAAGAATGAGCTCAACAATAACTATATGGAGCTCAATGTGATTGACTTGAAGTATCAGGCTGAGCTTAAATGGAAGCCCTTCAGAGAAATGACGGTCACAGCACTCGGATCGCTTAAGTACTCGACTACGGGCCAGAGGCATATGGTTACGGAGCACTCCAACCAAGCACTTGCATTCCGTGCTATGGGTGACCCCGAAACGCAACGCAACAACCCATTCTTGTACAAAAACCCAGACAAGCTCAATGAGCTGCCCAATACGATCCTGCCACGAGGTGGTTTCTACAATATGACCAACTACAAGCTCTTCAGCCAAGACTTCCGTCTATCGGCAGCCTACAACACAGAGCTTGCAGGGACGCACATCATCAACAGCTATGCTGGTATGGAGGTCAATGCTCAGGACCGTACACGTGACGCAGCTGAGGGTTGGGGCTTGCAGTATGACAATGGCGAAAGACCTTTCTGGGATTACCTAGCCTTCAAGAAGATGAAGGAGGACAATCAGGACTATTACCTACTGTCCAATACCTTCGGTCGTACCGTTGCCTTCTTCGCCACAGCTACCTATTCTTATAAGGGTCGCTACACGCTGACAGGTACAGGTCGCTACGAAGGGTCCAACCGTCTAGGTCGTGCCCGCACAGCTCGTTGGTTGCCTACTTGGAATATCGCTACTGCATGGAATGCTCATGAGGAAGATTTCTTCAAGAATTATCTCAGCAAGCACCTCTCGCATCTGACCTTCAAGGCTTCTTACTCTCTGACTGGTGATGCTGGTCCTACATGGATTACTAACTCGCTTGCCGTGATCGGTAGCTCATCTCCATGGCGCCCTTCTGCTCCCGAGACAGAGAACGCCAACGAGATAATCTGGCCAGAGAATAACCAGCTGACCTACGAAAAGAAGCACGAGCTCAACGTTGGTGTGGATATGGGCTTGCTCAACAACCGCATCAGCATCACAGCAGACTGGTATCAGCGTAATAACTTCGACCTAATAGGTGTGACCAACACGGTAGCTGGTATTCGCTATGGCAACGTGGCCTCCATGAAGAGCCATGGCTTCGAGCTCTCTATCTCTACCAAGAATATCCAGTCCAAGCGTTTCAACTGGACGACCGATTTCATTTTCGGTTACAACCAGACCGAAATCACAGACCTAGATACTCGCTCGAATCTCTTCAACTTCATCAATGGTGTCGGTTATGCACGCAAGGGCTATCCTGTGCGCGCCCTCTTCTCTATCCCATTCGAGGGATTGAATGATCAGGGTCTGCCAACCTTCAAGTTCATCGATCACCATATCAATCAGGATAACTATCGTCTGATCAACTTCCAAGAAAGACAGCATCTGGGCTTCTTGAAGTACGAAGGGCCTACGGACCCAACGTTCAATGGTAGCTTTGGGAACATCTTTACATTCGACAACTTCAAGCTCAACGTCTTCGTTACCTATTCAGGTGGCAATAAGATCCGTCTAGACCCTGTCTTCCGAGCAGTGTATAGCGACTTCGGTGCTACGCCCAAGGACTTCAAGGATCGCTGGACTATGGCAGGCGAAGAAGCTCGTACCGATATCCCCGTGATCCCATCACTAAGCGACAATAGAAACTTCCAATCCCTCAATGTCGGTTACAACGCCTACAACTACTCTACGGCACGTGTCGCAGATGGTACGTTTGTACGCCTCAAGGAAGTTAGCCTCTCTTACGATCTGCCCAAGTCTTGGCTGAAGAATATGATCATCAAGTCAGCTTCTCTCAAGGTGCAGGCTACCAACCTAGCCCTACTCTACGCCGATCCTAAGCTCAAGGGACAAGACCCAGAGTTCTTCCGCTCGGGTGGTGTAGCCGCTCCTGTGCCCAAGCAGATCACAGCTACGCTGCGCATTGGATTCTAAGTCACATTCAACTAAAGCATTTAATCAGATGAATAAGTATAAAAGTCTATTGGCGGCACTCGTGCTAGGAGCTGGATTTACGAGTTGTAATGACTTCCTAGATACGCTACCCGACCGCCGAACTGATGTCAACTCTCCAGAACAAATCCGTACGCTACTAGTGTCTGCCTATCCAGAGTACTTGCGTGCAGGATTTACGGAGCAGCGCACGGACAACGTTACAGACCGTGGGGCCGAGTTTGCCCCCGGGGCGGCTCTCGTGCAAGAGAACTATTTCTGGCAGCCCGTCACTACGGTCAGTCAAGATACGCCCAACGCATTCTGGAGCGGACAGTACACGGCGCTAAGCCACGCCAACTTCGCAATGGAGGCTATTGAGAAACTTGGTGGAGTGAAGAAGAATCCTAAGTTTGGTCCTCTCATGGGTGAGGCTCTCTTGTGTCGTGCACATGCCAACTATAGCTTGGTAACGACTTTCGGGCAGGCCTACAATTCGCAGACAAGCAATACTGATCTAGGGATACCTGTCTTCACCGAGCTAGAGCGTAACTTGTACAACGTATCTACGAAGCGTGTGCCCGTTGCTCAGAACTTCGCTCAGATTGCCGAGGACATCGAGGCTGGTTTTCCCCTAATCGACGACTCAAGCTACGGAGGTAGCGTCATCAAGTACCATTTCAATAGGCGTGCTGCAGCGGCTTTCGCTGCCGAGTTTTATCTCGCTTACGAGAAGCCAGAGAAGGCACTTGAATATGCTAACATCGCTCTTGGGGATAGCCCACAGTCTGAGCTCCGTAACTGGACGGTTTTTGGCAAGCTGCCCAACATCGACGACCGTCTACGTCGCTACATCTCTTCCGAAGAGCCTGCAAACCTATTCATGCTCCCAGCTACGACTAATCTGATCTTCAACCTCTTCAACGAGAGATATGCTCACTCAAGTGCGCTAGCTAAGGCTCAGACGGTGGACTCTCCCGGGCCTTGGGGGGATCAGCTGCCTCACTTCAGAGGACAGATGTTTGGTCGAGGCATGAACTTCCTACCTAAGATCTGGCGCATCTTTGTTTATGAAAACGTACAAGCTGGTACTGGACTTAACCACGGCGTCTACGTGATCTATACGGTAGATAAGGCACTTCTGGCACGTGCTGAGGCTTACACTCTTATGGAGCAGTACGACAAGGCCGCAGCCGACCTCGCCATGTGGTACAAGTCCAAGGGATCGACTAAGCAACCTTCTGCACAAGAGATAGCAGACTTCTACGATCCAGAGAAATACGTGGGGGAGGCTAAGGTAAATATGCTCAAGACCCTTGCCAAGCCTCTGAATCCTAGGTTTGCCAAGCCACTACAAGGGGGCTTGCAGACAGGACTTATCCAAGCTGTCCTACACGCTCGTCGTATCGAGACCCTACACGAGGGCACTCGCTGGGACGACATCAAGCGCTATGGCATCAGGATCGAACATGAAGTTTCGGGTGGTACATCTGTAGTACTAGAGGAGCACGACCTGCGTAAGGCTATCCAAATCCCTGACGCAATCGCATCTCGTGGCGTAGCTCCAAACCCTAGATAATCACTAAACATACTGCGACAATGAATAAATTCATTTTTTCTGCTCTAGCTGGAGCATTGAGCCTCTTGGCTATAAGTAGCTGCGGTAAGGAGAAACTCGAGCCACGTGCACCTCGTGTTACCTCGCAATATGAGTCTTCTTTTGACCGATGGCTCAAGGATAACTTGCTTATCCCATACAACATCGACTATAAGTATCGATTCGAGAGCAATGAGTCTACCAGTACTGGTAACAATGTTGTACCCGCATCTCTGAGAAATGGGATCAACATCGCTCGTACACTCAAGCACACTTGGTTGGGTTCCTTCGATGAGCTCGCAGGTGAGCACTTCATGCGCTTGTACAGCCCTCGCATCATTACTCTTACGGGGACGCCCACGGTCAATGACGATGGTACGGTTACACTTGGTCAGGCCGAGGGTGGTCTAAAGATCTCTCTGACCAATGCTGAGGCTTTTGATGCAAGTAGCGTGGACAAGCTCAACGAGCTCTTCCTGCATACGATGTATCATGAGTTTATGCATATCCTGCACCAAAATCGCATCTGGGACCAGAACTATAGTCTGCTCAGTGCCTCTGGTTACACAGAAACGGGCTGGCAGAATAGGCACAAAACCGAGGAGTATGCAAGCCTAGGCTTCGTGACCGCTTACTCGGCCCGTAACCCAGAGGAGGATATCACAGAGGTAACGGCGTGCTACATCACATTCAACGACGCTCAGTGGAAGGAAGTGAGAGATGCTGCGGGTACCGAGGGTAATGCGATCATCGACCGTAAGATTCAGATCATGAAGGATTATATGCTCAAGGAGTGGAAGATCGACATGGACGCCCTCAAGGCTACGGCTACCAAGCGTGCTAGCGAGATCGCCAAGATGAAGCTCATTGAGCCCGAGTGGGAGGAGCTAATCAATGATCAGCTACGTGCCTTCACCCCTCTAAGCCCCAAGAAGGCGCAGCAGAGAGAGCTGATCATCAATGCCCTGCTGAGAAACCCCAAGCAGCTGCACGGCTCGGACCACAAGACTGGAGGTCATCTGTGTCAGTTTGCCACTCAGTTTAGATCGGAGATTGCAGAGGCCGCTGGCCGCTCAGGCTCCTTGCAGATCGAGGGCGGAGAGTATCATGTGTTGAATAACTAATAAGTCAGAGAAGACATGAATCTTAAAATAAATTTCGCTAAGAAGCTAGTACTTGCAGGGCTGCTTACCTTAGGTGTTGGCTTGACGAGTTGCCGTTCGGATAAAGATCTTTTTGATAAGTCCCCCGAGGTTCGTCTAGACGAAGCTCAGAACGAGGTGCTTAAGTTGCTACACGGTAGTGAACATGGTTGGGTACTACAGTTCCAAGCAGGTGAGAATGCTCGCTTCGGTGGTTTCCTCCTAACTCTTAAATTCAATGACAAGGGAGAAGTGCTCGTGGGCAATGATCTGCTGCGCGAACAAGGAACCAACGATATCTTATTTGTCAAGAGTTTGTACAAGATTGGTGGCGATCGTGCTGCTACCTTGCGTTTCGATACCTTCAATGAGGTGCTCCACTATTTCTCTCGTCCTGACATCAGAGGAGGTGGAGGCCCGGGTAAGGGCTATGAGTCCGACTTCAACTTCTTAATCCAAAAGATCCATGACGATAAGAAAACTATTGATCTGATCGGAGAGAAGCGTCGCACTATGGCTCGACTCGTGAAGTTAGAGATGCCCATGGCTGAGTATATCGCCAAGGTTCTTGAAATGAGAGTTGTAATGCCTAACTACGAAGCTCAGTCAGATAAACAGAAGCTAGGCTTTACCGTGGAGCTAGAAGGCAAAACTTACACGTTTATGCCCAAAGCTAGAGGAGTTGACACCTATGTGGTGTCTGCCGAGGGTGTCAAGGAATTTGAGATGTCGTTTTGGCATACTGCTCAAGGGATCAGCTTTGCTCAGCCTGTAGCTGGAGTCACAGGGCTCGTTTATAACGCCGATACAAAGGAAGTGACGACTAATACTGGAGTTAAGATCGTAGAACTCGAAGACAAAGCTCTCGCTCTTTATAAGACTTTTGTAGGTACATATAAACTTGAGTATACTTACACGGTGAACCAGCAGGGGCAGAAGCGCCAAGGTTCTGTGGATATTACCCTCGAGCTTAACCCAGACGTCACCTATGGATACAAGGTTGGGGGGCTTGGCTTCCGAGCTGTGGCTCGCTTCAACAGAGATACCCAGACCCCAGAATTCCATTGGCAGGAGATTAAGGGTCTAGATTTGAATCAAGATGTAGAGGCGGTCTACTGGGGACCTCTACAAGGCGATAGCAATTTGATTCCTCATGAGGCCGCAGGTATGTATTTTGCCCCAATTGAGGGAAGCAATCCTGCTGAGTATGTCCTCAAGGGGAATAGAGCAACTCCCGAATCTGATAGGTTTGCGTTTCTCGTGAAATATAAGGATGGGAAATGGGGATTAACTAGGCTCTCGCAGTCCCTACCTGCTATCATGGAGAAGATGAAAGTTACTAGAAAGTAATCTTGTTCTAAGATAAAATCCTATTTCAGTAAGGGGTTGGGTCAATTATTGGCTCAACCCCTTTTGCATGTTTAGTAGAATGCCTCAAGTGCGAGCCTCTAAGTTAATGCTATGAGTCCCTATGAGTCGAAAGCATTGCTGGGGTGGTACTGGCTCATTATGGTACACTACCTATTTGCTTAGAGGAGAGATCGCCCTTGGGTAGTGCTGAGGCAAAGTTTTTGAGGGTGGTACACTGCATAAAAAGTGATGAACAATTGTTATGTTGAATTATTTATCTAATTTTGTCACCGTTGAGCAGTAAAAGTCTGCATTTGCAGGCTTTGCAAGGGAATCCAGTGTAAGTCTGGAACAGTACCCGCTACTGTAAATTCGTCTACTCCTATAGGGGTGGTAAACTTGGTGCACCAAAAGTCACTGGCCATAGGCTGGGAAGACGCATCAGGCTATGCGGATAAGTCAGGAGACCTGCTGTTTGACTATGATGCCACAATCTCGGGAATAAGATTGGACGCGGAAATCATCACAGTATCTACGGAGTGCCTCCTGCACCTGTACTACTCGATGTGCATATAAGCCTAGGCTGGATATGCAGATGCGACTATGCTCTTCCCCTGTTGCGGACTGATTGACTTGCGAGCATAGAGCCGGGTAGTGTTTATGACAGCAGACTATTTTTTGCCACTGACGTATCTCCTCACAGCCATTGGGGTACGGATGGATGTATGCATGGTAGTAGCGTCGTGTCCTGATTGATGATTATCCAACCTATAACCTACCTTACTACTCTGTTTGAGGACGCACTCCCTCGCTCATAGCTCCAAGATGTATCGTGCGTGACAGCCCTAGATGCCCCCAAGCCTCAAGCCATAGAGCTAGAGCTTGGGGTCGGAGATGGTGTGTGGCTTTGACATCGTGCATTATCCAGTCTGTCCGACAAACTCCACTCCTATACCCTTCTCGTATAGGCTTTCATTAACCAAAGCAAAAAAGACAGATACTGGCTACCTAGGCTAGGTGCATCTCTTTGGGCCGAGAGGCTCGGAGTAGCTGTGCCTAGCCTTAAATATATACGCCTCCCTTGCTGCGTTAGCCTCCTAGAGGTGTGTATGCGACTCTTGGCTACAGCCAGATGCATCAATCAGCCCTGCTTGTTTTTCATCACTTTGGTTAAATAGTGTAAATGGATTACGCATAAATTTGAGTGAATAGGGGAGTAGTTTCTAAAGACTGTCAGCGTGTTTGCTGCAAATTAATGGGGAGATTTTTGGGGATCTATGGGCTAACTTGCTTGAGTGTGTCCACCAATTCCAAAGGATTGATGGGGAGAAATGCCAAAAGTAGAGTAAGAAAGTTCTGGAGGTGTTTGATGTGATGTTTTATGTGTTTGTTTATTAGGTAGTTGTGTGGCGTCTGTTTTCCATGGGTGTTTTCATGGGGGTAAGGGTTAGCCACCCAAGTGAAGTTGGATGCAGCCTCGGGCTTCCTAGGGGGCAAATACGAGGTGTGGGGTGTTTGTCCTCTCTCTGTCGGTGACCGATGTGTAGGTGTATCAAAGTTCACCTGAGATGTATTTATTTGTTAAAGCTCGGTCTTGTGCTGTCTTACTCAATGCTTAGATGTGGCATGCTCTTTTTGCTCGGGTTTGCTCTGGGTGGCTGGTCTAGAGTATAGAGATGATAGCTTGGCCGTAGTGGTATTGATCTGCCCTGTGTCCTATGCTGATTCGGCAAAATAATAGTACCTTTGTGTCTGTATAAGCGAGTTATATCAATATCACCACATAACGTAATTAGAAATGAAGAGAATTGTATTGATCCGTCACGGCGAAAGCGTGTGGAACAAGGAGAACCGCTTCACCGGTTGGACCAACGTAGATCTATCAGAGAAGGGTGTTGAGGAAGCCAAGAAGGCTGGTGAGCTGCTCAAGAAAGAGGGCTTCCGCTTCAGTAAGGCCTATACATCTTATCTCAAGCGTGCCATCAAGACGCTCAACCAGATCCTCGATGTCATGGACCTCGACTGGATCCCAGTAGAGAAGAGCTGGCGTCTGAATGAGAAACACTATGGTATGCTCCAAGGACTCAACAAGGCAGAGACTGCAGAGAAGTATGGCGACGAACAGGTACTCATCTGGCGTCGTAGCTACGATGTGCCTCCTACTCCACTAGAGAAGGCCGACGAGCGTAGCCCATTTGCAGACCCACGCTATGCGGGCGTTGTGCCTGCCTATCTGCCCCTAACGGAGGCTCTCTGCCACTGCGTAGATCGTACGCTCCCTTACTGGCAGAATAACATCTTCCCCTCGCTCGTAGAGCATGACGATGTGCTGGTAGCTGCTCACGGCAATAGCCTTCGTGGTATCATTAAGGTACTCAAGGGTATCAGTGACGAGGACATCATCGCCCTCAACCTACCAACGGCTGTTCCTTATGTGTTTGAGTTCGACGATGAGCTAAACCTCGTTAAGGACTATTTCCTAGGCGACCCAGAGGAGATCAAGAAGTTGATGGAGGCTGTAGCCAACCAAGGCAAGAAGAAATAATTACCCCTTAGATTGATGCCATAGCTCGTTTTTGGGCTCGGATCTAGAGGTCGCTAAGATACTCAAGCTAGGTCATACACAATCCACGTGTATGGCCTAGCTTGTTTCGTATAGGGAGGGCCTAGTTTGTTCAGTCAATCAGAAATATACCTAATCAAGGGGAGCGATAGAATATAATTGGGGCTTTTTTTCGCTATTTATGGCTGTAATATACCTAAATGGTTTATCTTTGTCCTCGGAAAGCGGTTAGGTCAGATTGTGCTTTGGTTAATGTGCTCTACTAATGCGCTAAAAGAGGAGTTCTGTGTTGGAATAAACTTTAATTTAATAAATAGTTGTTTATGTCGTGGTTAATTAAATCTTCGATTGGCCGTAAGCTGGTGATGAGTATCTCTGGTCTTGCGTTGATCTTGTTTCTGACCTTCCACATGTCCATGAACCTCGTGGCTCTGTTCTCGGAGGAAGGCTACAACATGATCTGTGAATTTCTAGGAGCAAACTGGTATGCACTCGTAGCAACCAAAGCGCTCGCACTACTCTTCCTTGTGCACATCATCTATGCGCTGATCCTGACTATGCAGAACCGCAAGGCTCGTGGCAATAGTGCATACGGTGTCGTAGACAAGCCCAAGGGAGTGGAGTGGGCGTCGCAGAATATGATGGTGCTTGGCGTGATCGTGTTACTAGGTCTAGGTCTACACATGTTCAATTTCTGGGCTAAGATGCAGCTAGCAGAGCTACAGCATATTCATGATCTTGGTATTCCCGGAGTGAATGGCCCTACGGACGGAGCTGGCCTCATTCGCTACACGTTCTCCAACCCAGTTTATGTGCTACTCTATCTCGTATGGCTCGCCGCTCTGTGGTTTCATCTAGCACATGGCTTCTGGAGCTCTCTACATACCATCGGCTGGAACAACAATACTTGGCTCAAGCGTCTGGAGACAATCTCCAACATCTACGCTACTGTACTTGTCCTAGGCTTTGCCCTCGTGGTGGTTTACTTCTTCCTGCAATCTCTCTGTGCTGGTAGTATGTCTTGCCCATTTGCATAAGCTCACTTAGTGTTTTACCCAAAGATACATGACTATTATGTCTAAGATAAACTCCAAAATACCACAGGGCCCATTGGCCGAGAAGTGGACGAACTACAAGAATCATCAGAAACTTGTAAACCCTGCCAATAAGCGTCGCCTAGATGTGATCGTGGTAGGTACGGGTCTAGCAGGGGCTTCGGCTGCTGCATCACTTGGTGAGATGGGCTTCAATGTCCTTAACTTCTGTATCCAAGACTCTCCTCGTCGTGCACACTCAATCGCCGCTCAGGGAGGTATCAACGCAGCTAAGAACTATCAAAACGACGGCGACTCTGTCTATCGCCTCTTCTACGATACGATCAAGGGTGGCGACTACCGTGCTCGTGAGGCCAACGTTTATCGCCTTGCCGAGGTGGCTAACTCTATTATTGACCAATGTGTGGCTCAGGGTGTGCCTTTCGCTCGTGAGTACGGAGGCTTGCTAGACAACCGCTCATTCGGTGGTGCTCAGGTATCCCGTACATTCTACGCTCGTGGCCAGACGGGTCAGCAGCTTCTCCTCGGTGCTTATTCTGCGCTTAGCCGCCAAGTAGGTAAGGGCGCCGTGAAGCTCTACACGCGCTACGAGATGCTCGATCTCGTGATGATTGATGGCCGTGCTCGTGGTATCATCGCCCGCAACCTCGTGACGGGTAAGATCGAGCGCTTCGCTGCTCATGCTGTAGTAATCGGTACTGGTGGCTATGGTAACGCCTTCTTCCTCTCAACCAATGCTATGGCTTCCAACGGCTCGGCTGCTTGGCAGTGCTACAAGAAGGGGGCTTATTTCGCCAATCCATGTATGGCGCAGATCCACCCAACTTGTATCCCCGTACACGGCGAGTTCCAGTCTAAGCTCACGCTGATGTCCGAGTCGCTACGTAACGACGGACGTATCTGGGTGCCCAAGAAGCTAGAGGACGCCAAGAAACTACAGGAAGGCAAGATTCGCCCAACTGAGATCAAGGAAGAGGATCGCGATTATTATCTAGAGCGTCGCTACCCTGCTTTCGGTAACCTCGTGCCACGTGACGTGGCTAGCCGTGCAGCCAAGGAGCGCTGCGATGCAGGCTATGGGGTAAACAATACAGGTCTTGCCGTATTCCTAGACTTCTCGTCTGCTATCCAGCGCCTCGGCAAGGACGTGGTGGAGGCTCGCTACGGCAACCTCTTCCAGATGTACGAGAAGATTACCAACGACAATCCTTACGAAACGCCTATGATGATCTACCCTGCTATCCACTACACGATGGGTGGTATCTGGGTAGACTACGAGCTGATGACCTCTATCCCCGGTCTATTCGCCATCGGTGAGGCCAACTTCTCCGACCATGGTGCCAACCGCCTAGGAGCTTCGGCGCTGATGCAGGGCTTGGCAGACGGCTACTTCGTACTGCCCTACACAATTCAGAACTATCTGGCAGACCAGATTCAAGTGCCACGCTTCAGCACAGACCGCAAGGAGTTTGACGAGGCTGAGCAGGGCATCAAGGATCGCATTGCTCGCCTAATGGGTATCAAGGGCCAGCAGAGCGTAGACAGCCTACACAAGAAACTCGGCCACATTATGTGGGATTTCGTAGGTATGGGACGTGAGAAGGCAGGTCTAGAGAAGGCTATCCAAGACCTCAAGAAGCTCAAGAAGGAGTTCTGGAACGATGTGCGTATTCCCGGCGAAGCCAACGACCTTAATGTAGAGCTCGAGAAGGCACTTCGTCTAGCGGACTTCATCGAGATCGGTGAGCTGATGGCACACGATGCCCTCGACCGAGAGGAGAGCTGCGGTGGTCACTTCCGTCTAGAGCATCAGACCGAGGAGGGAGAGGCACTTCGCCACGATGAGCTGTTCTCATACGTATCATGTTGGGAATATCAAGGCGAGGACAAGGATCCTGTCATGAACAAGGAGCCACTCGACTACGAATTCGTTGTGCGTCAGCAGCGTAACTATAAGAACTAATTCCCCTAACTGAATAAACTCATGGACAAGAATATAAACATCAAAGTAAAGGTTTGGCGTCAGAGAGGTCCTCAGGCTAAGGGGGCATTCGAGACTTACGAACTGCAAAATATCTCGCAGGGTAGCTCATTCCTTGAGATGATGGACGTACTCAATGAGCAGCTCATTCGTCAGGGCAAGGAGCCCGTAGTTTTCGACCACGACTGTCGTGAGGGTATCTGCGGTATGTGCTCGCTTTATATTAATGGTCACCCACACGGGCCTGATGATAGTATCACGACTTGTCAGCTACACATGCGCCGTTTCAACGATGGCGATACTATCACCGTAGAGCCATGGCGTTCGGCTGGTTTCCCTGTGATCCGCGACCTTATGGTAGACCGTACTGCCTATGACAAGATTATCCAAGCTGGTGGTTTCGTTTCGGTAAATACTGGTGGTGTACCCGATGCCAACGCTATTCCTATCCCCAAGAAGGACGCCGATATGGCTATGGACGCCGCCGCTTGTATCGGTTGTGGTGCTTGTGCCGCTGCTTGTAAGAATGGCTCTGCGATGCTCTTCGTATCGGCTAAGGTTAGCCAGCTAGCCCTCCTGCCACAGGGTAAGGTAGAGGCTGCTCGCCGTGCTAAGGCTATGGTCGCCAAGATGGACGAGCTAGGCTTCGGTAACTGTACGAATACACGTGCCTGCGAAGTGGAGTGCCCCAAGAACATCTCCATTAGCAATATCGCTCGCCTGAATCGCGAGTTCATCAGCGCAAAATTCAAAGACTAAGTTTAGTTAGGTTGGATAAGAGAGGGCGGTGTGTCGAGGTGTGAGCTTCGGCGTACCGCCCTCTTGCTTCTCGTACTGTATAACTTTGCTCGGGCGTCCATCCTTCTTTATCAAACGCAGGGACTCTGTTCGCTGCCTATAGTGACAGTTTTGGGCCTTTAAGATACGTCTATGCCCTGTCGTCGTACTTTGCCTTCGCTTTTTTTATTGTTTTTGGGGGTTTTTCTGCAAATTTTTCTTAGGTTCTAATTATTTGATATTTATTGTTTTGTTTGTGTTTTAGTGGAGTGTGGTAAAAATATTTTGCTGTAATATTTGGTTTGTAATAAAGTTTTGCTCNTATTGTTTTGTTTGTGTTTTAGTGGAGTGTGGTAAAAATATTTTGCTGTAATATTTGGTTTGTAATAAAGTTTTGCTCTATCTTTGCAACCGCAAACGAGACGGATAGTGCCTCTCTAGCGAGTGGGGCAGTTTCGAGAGAAAAAACTTAAGATAGCTTGAGCGGGGAGACCTGCGAAAAGCGCCATAAGAGATCTTTGAGATATTTGATATTGACAATTACAGAAGTGTAGTACAAGAACGTTTAGAAACAAATCTAACCGTCAATTTATTACAGGGAATTCAGTAAATTAATTAGGCAACATCCTAAGGGCGTTAAAACAGAAACAAACAAATCAAAAATATGACAGTG
>NZ_JRFC01000013.1 GCF_000769075.1 Porphyromonas sp. COT-290 OH3588
GGGGGATAGTATTCAAGGCTCCCCAAGCCGCTCAAACACGCAAAAAACACCGAGAAAGATACAAGAAACTTTGAGCGGTGCATTGCGCAATAGTCTCATGATGTGTCCATTAATTCGTTGTAGTTAGTCCTTCGATTTTTTCGGGAAGCCTCGTCTGTCTTTATGAACCAACCTCTCATTTGATTCGTTTTCTTACTAATGTCTTTACAATCCTTAACTAAAAAGTAGACAAACCAATGTGAGGCTATTGCGCAATGCGCCGCTCAAAGTTTCTTGTATCTTTCTCGGTGTTTTTTGCGTGTTTGAGCGGCTTGGGGAGCCTTGAATACTATCCCCCTATCCCCATCCC
>NZ_JRFC01000014.1 GCF_000769075.1 Porphyromonas sp. COT-290 OH3588
AACCATCTACAAAGAATCCCTTAACCAGTCTAACCTAAAGGTCTCCAGAAAGGAGGTGTTCCAGCCGCACCTTCCGGTACGGCTACCTTGTTACGACTTAGCCCCAGTCACCTGTATTACCCTAGGCCGACCCTCGCGGTTACGGACTTTAGGTACTCCAGACTCCCATGGCTTGACGGGCGGTGTGTACAAGGCCCGGGAACGTATTCACCGCGCCATGGCTGATGCGCGATTACTAGCGAATCCAGCTTCATGGAGTCGAGTTGCAGACTCCAATCCGAACTGTGAAGAGGTTTAGAGATTCGCATCTGGTCGCCCAGTAGCTGCCCTTTGTCCTCCCCATTGTAACACGTGTGTCGCCCCGGATGTAAGGGCCGTGCTGATTTGACGTCATCCCCACCTTCCTCACGCCTTACGACGGCAGTCTCCTCGGAGTTCCCAGCATTACCTGATGGCAACCAAGGACAGGGGTTGCGCTCGTTATGGCACTTAAGCCGACACCTCACGGCACGAGCTGACGACAACCATGCAGCACCTACATAGATGCCCCGAAGGGAAAACGGCTTTCACCATATGTCATCTACATTTCAATCCCGGGTAAGGTTCCTCGCGTATCATCGAATTAAACCACATGTTCCTCCGCTTGTGCGGGCCCCCGTCAATTCCTTTGAGTTTCACCGTTGCCGGCGTACTCCCCAGGTGGATTACTTAACGCTTTCGCTCAGGAGCATACTGTATATCGCATACGCCCAGTAATCATCGTTTACTGCGTGGACTACCAGGGTATCTAATCCTGTTTGATACCCACGCTTTCGTGCTTCAGTGTCAGTTGTACCTTAGTAAGCTGCCTTCGCAATCGGAGTTCTGCATGATATCTAAGCATTTCACCGCTACACCATGCATTCCGCCTACCTCATCTACACTCAAGCTCGCCAGTTTCAACGGCAATGTCCAAGTTGAGCTCGAACCTTTCACCGCTGACTTAACAAGCCACCTACGCACCCTTTAAACCCAATAAATCCGGATAACGCTCGCATCCTCCGTATTACCGCGGCTGCTGGCACGGAGTTAGCCGATGCTTATTCATAGGGTACATTCAATCTAGCACACGTGCTAGCCGTTATTCCCCTATAAAAGAAGTTTACAATCCATAAGACCTTCATCCTTCACGCGACTTGGCTGGTTCAGGCTCCCGCCCATTGACCAATATTCCTCACTGCTGCCTCCCGTAGGAGTCTGGTCCGTGTCTCAGTACCAGTGTGGGGGTTCAACCTCTCAGTTCCCCTACCCATCGTTGCCTTGGTGAGCCGTTACCTCACCAACTAGCTAATGGGACGCATGCCTATCTCGTAGCAAAATTCTTTCCTCACATGATCATGCGACCTTGTGAGCATACGCGGTATTAGTCCGTCTTTCAACGGGTTATCCCCCTCTACGAGGCAAGTTGCATACGCGTTACGCACCCGTGCGCCGGTCGCCATCAAACTTAGCAAGCTAAGTTCATGCTGCCCCTCGACTTGCATGTGTTAAGCCTATCGCTAGCGTTCATCCTGAGCCAGGATCAAACTCTTCACTGTCATATTTTTGATTTGTTTGTTTCTGTTTTAACGCCCTTAGGATGTTGCCTAATTAATTTACTGAATNTCATCCTGAGCCAGGATCAAACTCTTCACTGTCATATTTTTGATTTGTTTGTTTCTGTTTTAACGCCCTTAGGATGTTGCCTAATTAATTTACTGAATCCCCTGTAATAAATTGACGGTTAGATCTGTTTCTAAACGTTCTTGTACTACACTTCTGTAATTGTCAATATCAAATATCTCAAAGATCTCTTCAGTCGCTTTTCGCAGGCCACCCCGCTCAAGCTATCTTAAGTTTTTTCTCCCGAAACCGCCCCACTCGCTCGAGAGGCGCTATCTGTCTCGTTTGCGGTTGCAAAGATAGAGCAAAACTTTATTACAAACCAAATATTACAGCAAAATATTTTTACCACACTCCACTAAAACACAAACAAAACAATANTAGAGCAAAACTTTATTACAAACCAAATATTACAGCAAAATATTTTTACCACACTCCACTAAAACACAAACAAAACAATAAATATCAAATAATTAGAACCCAAGAAAAATTTCTCATCTAACGCCAGACATTTCCTTTATTGCTTTGCCTATATCGACTCTCCCTCCCCTACTGTTCAGCTACACGGGCCTCTCACGAGAAGACTTGGAGAGGTAAATCCAGACCTCAATGAGGTGCTCCACCTCAGTCTTGTCAAGCGATCTTAGCACAAAGTCACGCCCCATCGTATCGATTTTGAGCGCACACGCATTAGTATACCTCTGCCAAGGAGCTTGAGTGATACGCATACGCTCTACCCGCTCGATGAGGATCCAAGTATCAATCTCAGCTAATGCACCACTAGAAACAACAAGATGTCGATCAGTTGCAGCTACACCACTATACCTATATATACCATAGCTACGCAGAGCTCCAACAAACAATAGCAATATCCCAACCACAGTTCCTGCTAGCGCACTCCCGAAATCCCAAAGCAAGGCTGATGCACAGACAGACACGATTAACCAAAAAGACAATCGAGTATAGAAAAGCCCCACTCGGGCATGTAGCTTAGGGATAATCCACTCTCTACCACCTCCCCAATGATGAAGCAAACGATCGTAATCATCGAAGGCATTCAAGTTAATTAGCCCAGCCTCTCGCTGCTCGGTATCGAGGGCATAATCCGCAACCCCAAGACACACAGAAGAAGTATTGAAGATCCGCTCTAGATAATTCCTTTTAATAGTAAAGGTGATAATCTTGGAGAAGCGAATTTTCTTATACATCGTCGTAACCAAACCTCCAGTCCACTCAACACGATTGCCCCAAACCTTAATCTCTGCATGATAATTGAGATAGATATGACGACCGACCAGTAGCAGCACACTAATTACATACCCAGCCAAAAGAATAAGTAAAAATGATATTATCTGCGACCCATGCTCGACAACCTCAACCTGACTCTCGAGCCACCCTACCGCATCTGGAGCTAAGGTATCTGGGGAGAAACCTAGGTCTAAGTCGGAGATTGTGTCGAAGACAAAAGAGAAGATAAACCAAATATAGACGAGGCCTCGCAAATGATTTTGCATCAAGGCCCCCAAAATAATCTGCCGAAGCGAGTAGCGATAGCTCCAGCACTGCTCTTCAGTAGTCATCTGTGCAGAAGACTTGTCTATCGAGGAGAAACTCAGAGCCACAGATGCAACTTCCGCAAGATGGGCCGATACGCCCACTGGGCAGTCTGCAGCTAAGATCTCGGCCGAGGAGTCGAACTCAGAGTCGAGCAGATGCTCCTGCTGGTTTACCCATTGACGCAGAGCTTCGGCTTGTTTGTTGGGCAAGATCAGTGTAACCTCCTCCTTCATACTAGCGACGCTATCTAGCACCAAGCCCTCTAGATCTAGGGCACGATAGAGGAGATTAACCCTAGATCTTAGGCTATGAATACGATCTATAGGAATGGTGCATGCCTCTCGACGAAAGAAAAAATTACGCTCAACATGTAGCATACCGCCTTCTACCCAAAACTGAGTACTGCAAGCAAGCCAAATAGCCCTCACGAGATCCAGCGGTAAGAACAGCACGAGTAGCCAATATGACCAACCAGCCATATCGACATCAAACACTCCGCTCACAAGCCCCAATAGGAAGAGGGCTATGAGCCAAATATACCCATAGCAAAACTCCAGAAACATCGCCAGCATCGCAGTGCGACCTAGCCTACTCCTCTGACTAAAATCGTAGCTAGTAGTCATGGCGTATCTGGGACAAAATATGGTCACGTAGTGCCTCCGCCTCACTCGCCTCTAGGCCTCTGATACGGCAAGAAGCACCGCCTGCCGCATCTACCTCCACAGTATAGAAATCGAGCAAGCGAGCTATAGGACTCTGAGATAGACTGACCTGCTGCACACGATCAAGGGGGATTGTCTCGGTCTTGACGAAAAACACACCCGAGCGATGACTAATATCATGCTCACGAACGGCATAGCCTCTGCGTGAGAAGCTCAAAGAGATTGCCCACAGACTAATCCCCAAACTTAAACACCACAGAGTGCCCAAAGCTAACAGTAACCACAGAAGAGCCGAGAGCTCCAACTCAACTATCGCCAATACTACTGCAAACACAACTGCCCCCAAGAACCACAGCAAAACGAAGTTGATACGGATAACCTGAATATAACGAGGGAGTAATGGGCTAAAAGAGATCTGAGAGAGCTGATCTACAGACTCCAACGGAATTTGATGATTGGAGAAGTGCGCCTGAGTGGAGTCCTGTTGCATGATTTACAGAGTAACTAGATGAACGATGTGATCACTAAATATCGTACGACTTGATCGGTAAATGGCTCAACACACGAAGATATACACTTCTCTCCAGAAATACAAGGAGATTAGGCGCCATAACAACCCCAATCTATCCATAGGGAAGAGGAACTCTCTGGTAGTAGAGCACCATGCATCGCAAGCAATAGCCCTGCCCAGCCCCCAACATAGCACGCACTATACCCCGATAGAGCACCCAACCGGCATCTCATTCTCCTACTTTATTTGTTAAAGAATACAAACAAAATAACTCCCAAATTTGATCGTATGACCAAGCATTCCGTTAAGGCTCTCCAAAGGAACAAGAAGAATTGATGGGAAGATCTTGAGGGATTGATGGACTAATCCTCTGCGATGTGTCCACCAACCCATAAAGATTGATGGGAAGAAATACCTCGAAAGTGCACTATGGAGCCATAAAGCCGCCTAAAGAAATAACACACAATACTGATTAACAAATAGATATAAAAACCTCTCTTTAGACTACCCTTTGCAACTGCTGGAGGGGTAAGCCCCCAAACATAGCCCAACGTAATACAGGGCCTTCTAGGGGGCAAATACGAGATCTACACTTTTACACCCCAAGCACACAGATATTTTCCCACCAACATTCTGAAACTTGGCCTAAAATCTAAATTTTGGGGAGCTCAAAATAATTCGATCTAGTAGCGCACCGCTACGTCCATTCTCCAAGGCTAGCCCTCAACATCTCCCGCTACGCCTCTGCCACTCTAGATACATCATTCATCACCTGCTGGGATTACTCTAGACTCGATGCGTCTACTCTTCTCCACCTACCCTACTTGACGTGCCGGAACAGCAGCTACTGACATCTATACTATGACATATTGACACATACCTCCCGTTGGCATCGTGTTTGCGCTTACCTTGCCCAGACAACAAATACAATATTAAAATAGAACGAAAGTATGAGCAAACAAGGTAAGATTGGGGTAACGAGCGAGAACATCTTCCCCGTCATCAAAAAATTTCTCTACAGCGAACACGATATTTTTCTGCGTGAGCTAGTCAGCAACGCAGTAGACGCCTCGCAGAAACTCAAGGCCTTGAGTTCTGCTGGCGAGTTCAAGGGAGAGATAGGCGACCTCAAGGTAACGATTTCCGTAGACGCCGAGGCTGGCACCATCACGGTGAGCGACCGCGGTATCGGCATGACGGCAGAGGAAGTAGACAAGTATATCAATCAGATTGCTTTCTCTAGCGCAGAGGAGTTTCTAGACAAGTACAAGGACGATAAGCTCGCCATCATCGGGCACTTCGGTCTAGGTTTCTACTCTTCCTTCATGGTAGCTAAGCATGTAGACCTCATCACCAAGAGCCACCGTGAGGGAGCTCAAGCGGTCAAGTGGAGCTGCGACGGATCGCCCGAGTATACAATAGAAGAGGTAGATAAAGCCGATCGTGGTACGGATATTGTCCTCTACATAGACGATGAGAGCAAGGAGTTTCTAGAGAAGTCACGCCTAGAGGCTCTGCTCAACAAGTACTGCAAGTTCCTCACTATACCCGTCGTTTTTGGCAAAAAACAAGAATGGAAGGATGGCAAGATGCAGGACACAGATGAGGACAACCAAATCAACGATACCCACCCTGCATGGACCAAGAAGCCTAGCGAACTGAAGGACGAGGACTACAAAGCCTTCTACCGTCAGCTCTACCCAATGAATATGGAGGAGCCCCTCTTCTGGATTCATCTCAACGTAGACTACCCCTTCAACCTTACGGGGATTCTGTACTTCCCTAAGATCAAAAATCAGATGGAGCTACAGCGCAATAAGATACAGCTCTATTGCAACCAAGTTTTCGTCACCGAGGAGGTAGAGGGTATCGTACCTGAGTATCTGACGCTCCTGCATGGAGTGATCGACTCGCCAGATATTCCGCTCAACGTATCACGCTCTTATCTGCAGAGTGATGCTCAGGTTAAGAAGATCTCTAATCACATCACCAAGAAAGTGGCCGATCGTCTAGACGAAATATTCCGAAACGATCGCCCTCTCTTCGAGGAGAAGTGGGATAGCCTCAAGATCTTCGTACAGTATGGTATGCTGAGCGACGAGAAGTTCTACGACCGAGCTCAGAAGTTCGTACTACTGACCGACGTAGCAGGCAAGAAGTTCACAATCGAGGAATACCGCACCCTCGTCGAAGCTGAGCAGACAGACAAAGATGGTCAGCTCGTGATCCTCTACGCCGACAACAAAGATGCACTATACAGCCACATACAGAGAGCCGAAGCCAAGGGCTACTCAGTGCTGCTGATGGACGGTCCTCTAGATGTGCATGCCGTAGGACAACTGGAGCAGAAGCTCGAGAAGGTACGCTTCGTGCGTGTAGACTCAGACTCTGTAGCTAAACTCATCGTGAAAGAGGACGCCAAGGCTATCGCCCTAACTAGCGAGGAGCAGGCTCGTCTGGAGCAGATCTTCGCAGGTCGTCTACCCGAGCAGGAGAAAAAGCTCTACCATGTAGCTATCGAGTCTATGGGGGCAGAGGCTGATGCCGTACTGATCACTCAGGCCGAGTTCATGCGCCGTATGCAGGAGATGGCCAAGATGCAACCGGGTATGAGCTTCTATGGTGAGATGCCAGAGAGCTACAATGTAGTACTCAACGCCGATCACCCGCTCGTACGCCGTATCCTCGACGACGAAGCTCAGGCTATCGAAGTAGGTCTGCAAGCTAAGCGAGATGAACTAGCAGCCAAGACGGCCGAGGTAGAGGCTGCACGCAAGGAGCAAGAAGGCAAGAAAGACGAGGAGATACCAGCAGCAGACAAGCAGGCGCTTGAGGATCTAGCCTACAAGCAAGCCGAGCTAGAGGGAGCGATCAAGAACGAACTCAAGGCCTATGGCGCTGGCAACGACCTAGTCGGTCAACTGGTAGATCTAGCTCTACTGGGGAGTGGACTACTGACGGGCGAGGCACTGGCTCGCTTCATACAGCGTAGCCAACGTATGCTCTAGAACAGGGGATAATACAGTATGCAAGGGCGTGGCGAAGGGAGGCTTTGTCACGCCCTTTTTGATAGCCATAGGGAGAACAAACTGCTCAAATCTGAAGAGTTTTGTGTAAGTTTGTAAGCTAATTATAGATGAATTATGAGCGAGCGAGATGTAGTTTTGGAATATAAGAAAACACAGATCTGTCGTAACGAACATATCTTGTTTGACCAATTTGATCTGCAGGTAGAGGCCGGGGAGTTTGTTTATCTGACTGGAGCAGTCGGGACAGGCAAGAGCACTCTACTCAAGACAATCTATGCAGATGTACCCGTACAAGGGGAGGTGGCTCGGCTATTCGACTTCGACCTCACACGCCTCAAGAAGCGCCAAATCCCAGAGCTTAGACGCAGCCTTGGTATCGTATTCCAAGACTTCCAGCTACTACAGGACAGAACAGTGTACGATAACTTAGACATCGTCCTATGCGCCCTAGGGGTCAAGCGAGGACAAGAGCGCCGTGAGCGCATCGAGCAGGTCCTCTCAGACGTAGGCCTAGAAACCAAGGGCTATAAGTACCCTCAAGAACTCTCGGGGGGGGAGCAGCAACGCACCGCTATTGCCCGAGCCTTGCTTGGTCGGCCCCGTATGCTACTGGCCGATGAGCCTACGGGTAACTTGGACCCAGATAGTGGTGTCGCCATTACGGAGCTCCTACATCGCCTTGCACAAGAAACTAACGCAGCCGTCTTGATGGCCACGCACAACCTATCGGTCATACAACGCTTCCCCGCTCGCATCTTAGATATTAGCTCGCTGCGCTAGAGTAATTACCGCTGGAATCATTGATCATTTCACAACATAAAGAATTACTTCGTTGAAGGTTATGAAATTTGGAGGCACATCGGTTGCCTCCGCAGAGCGCATCAGACACGTCGCTGATTTGATAACATCTACCTCAGAGCCTAAGCTAGTCGTGCTATCGGCCATGGCTGGCACTACCAATATGCTCGTGGAGATAAGTAGACAGCTTGTAGCACGTCATAGGCACGAGGCCCTGATGATGCTTACCAAGCTCAAACGTAAGTATGAGATCGAAACGCAGGCTCTCTTCCCCGATCCTGCGAGCTATGACCGTAACTGGACCATAGTGAATGAAACGTTCTTTTTCCTCGAGCAGATCTGTTACGTGGAGAATTTTACTCTCTTCGACGAGAAAAAGATACTAGCGCGAGGCGAGCTACTGAGCACAGCGATGATGCTTGGGCACCTTGCCGATCGTGGCTACAAGGCCGTGGGGCTACCAGCTCTGGAGTATATGCGTACAGACAAAAATGCAGAGCCAGACGAAGACTACATCAGAGAGCATCTGCGTGCTATCATAGACAAGGCCCCCAAAGACACTAAGCTATTCATCACCGAGGGGTACATCTGCCGCAATGCTTTCGGCGATATCGACAACCTACAACGTGGGGGTAGCGACTACACCGCCTCGCTCGTCGGGGCAGCCTTAGAGGTCGATGAGATTCAGATCTGGACGGATATTGACGGCATGCACAACAATGACCCTCGCTTCGTTGAGGCTACGGCTCCCGTCCGTCGCCTCCGCTTCGAGGAGGCAGCCGAGCTGGCCTACTTCGGTGCTAAAATCCTCCACCCAACTTGCATCAAGCCTGCACAAGCTAAGTCTATCCCCGTTCGACTGCTTAATACGTTAGCCCCCGAGGCTCCCGGCACACTTATCTCCACAGATACAGACAAGGATCTGATCAAGGCCGTGGCAGCCAAGGACGAGCTAACAATGATACGTCTACGCTCCAGCCATCAGATGACGCCTTGGAGCTTTATGAGTAAGGTTTTCGGTCTCTTCGAGCACTACCGTATCCCCATTGATATGGTAGCCTCCGCTGAGGTAGCCGTTTCGCTTGCTGTGGAGCGTGGCAGGCTGACTCCTGAGTTCATCGCCGAGCTCGAGGCTCTTGGCACTCTAGAGCTAGAGCACAACCTGACTATCGTGTGTGTGGTAGGCGATATGGAATGGGAGAATGTAGGTTTCGAGGCACAAATCCTATACGCACTGAGGGAAGTACCAGTCTTGATGATCTCCTACGGCGGTAGCGACTACAATCTATCTGTACTGGTAGATGCCGAGGATAAACGCAAAGCTCTGCTTGCCCTAAATGAGCATCTCTTTGAGCCAACAATAAGACAGTCTAAGCCCTAGGGTATGAGCACTTACTCCAGACCTCAGCTTTGGCTTGGTCTACTTCGCCCCAAGACACTCTTCTCTGGGCTATCGTCGGTACTCGTGGCCATCGGCTACGCCTATAGCCAAAGTCACTCGAGCTGGCTCATCTCAGTACTCCTAATCTTGCTAGCCGTCAGCGCACAAATCGCCAGCAATATCGCTAACGATCTGATTGACTATAAGCGTGGAGCGGATACAGAGTACAGAACAGGACCACTACGCCCTCTGAGTAAGGGGCTCATCAGTCTGGGAGAGGTCAGAGCTGCTCTAGCCGTCAGCCTAGTGGTGCTATTGACTTGCGGCCTCTCACTCATAGCGATGTCCTCTTGGTGGCTACTGCTAGTAGGCTTGGCTATTGTGCTTGGCATTTTTGCTTACTCGGGCGGTCCCTATCCTCTCTCGTACAATGGTCTTGGCGAGGTAGCCGTACTGATCTTTTTCGGCTGGGTACCAGTAGTCACGAGCTACTATATACTCGGCGGAGATCCTCTAGACTCTACGCTGTGGCATCTGGCTACGGCTATTGGTCTAGCCAGTGCCAATATCCTCTTGGTCAATAACTATAGGGACTACGCCGAAGATAGCCAAACCGGCAAGCGCACTATAGTCGTACGCTTCGGGCGAGATTTCGCCCCCAGACTCTACATGACCAATGGTTTGCTGGCTATGGGACTACTCTACCCGCTCTTCTCTACATGGTCTTGGGTACTACTACAGATTTACATACTATCTTTCTTGCAAGCACATAGGTCCTTGCAGAGAAGCGAAGGGGAGGCGCTCAATAGAACTCTAGCCCTTACGGCTCGCAACGTTTTCGTCCTAGCACTTATTATCCTTGGTCTACTCTGGCTTCGACCAGTGTAGGCTTTTGTCTATTTTGTGGATTTAGGATAAGTTTGCGCCTCATTCATCAATCAATTAGCGACAACAATGAGCAATCAATATCTAGAAATGGAAGAGCAGATCGTGGCCATGCTACGTACTGTATATGACCCCGAAATCCCTGTCAATGTCTATGATTTGGGACTAATCTACAATGTAGATGTAGACGATAACAAGTTCGTCACCATCACAATGACCCTCACCGCCCCCAACTGCCCTGCGGCAGACTTCATCGTCGAGGACGTGAAGATGAAAACCGAATATGTAGATGGAGTAACGGGCGTAGCCGTGGAGCTGACCTTCGAGCCCGAGTGGAATAAGGATATGATGAGCGAGGAAGCCCTCCTCGAGTTAGGTTTCCTCTAGGGCGTTGGCTGTGACAAGGGACAAGATCTACTTCGTCAGTGATGTGCACCTCGGCTCGGGCTATCACGCAGATCCTATGGCAGTAGAGCGACGGCTCGTGCGGTGGCTTGAGTCTGTGCGCCCCTCGGCTCGGGCAGTTTATTTCCTTGGAGATATATTTGACTATTGGTTCGAGTACCGCAAGGTTGTTCCTCAGGGTTATGTTCGCTTCCTCGGACTACTTGGACTGATGAGCGATGAGGGTATAGAAATTCACTTCTTCGCAGGCAATCACGACGTTTGGTTCGCCGACTATCTACCACGAGAGATTGGTGCCACCATTCATCATAGAGCAGAGATCGTACAGCTTATGGGCAAGACCTTCCGCCTTGCCCATGGCGACGAAGAATACAGTCAAGAGAACTGGAAGGATCGTTTGATTTACCATATCTTTAGGTCGCGCATTTGCAGAGCCCTCTATGCAGCTGTTCACCCTCGCTGGACGGTAGGACTAGCCGAGTCGCTCTCTCTACGCAGCCGGCGTAGAGGACTGCAGCTCCAAACTATCGGGCGTATCCCCCACGCCTACCACAACGAGTACTTCGACGTCGAGAAGGAGCTACTCGTCACCAAGGCCAAGGAGTATAGCCAAGAGATACCCGAGGTTGATTATTTCCTTTTTGGGCATCGACACCTGATGCTCGATATGGCGCTACGCAACGACAAACGAGTAATAATACTTGGCGACTGGCTACGCTACAACTCGTACGCAGTCTGGGACGGAAGCTATCTATCTCTAGAGCAATTTGAGGTAATAGACTAGGGCTCATAAATAGAGGAATGCATCGTGCGTGGAACTGCAATGCTACTTACGACATTTGCTCTGCATGGGCTCGGCCATCAGTTGGGGTCAGATACACCAGTATGCTCCCTCAAACCTCGGGCTTGGGGCCTTCCATCTTACGTATTCTGAAATACCTAAAAAGGGGCTATGGCAAAAGTGAATTTTGCCATAGCCCCTTTGCTCATTTCATTACCCCTCGCCTAAACTCTGACAAGCAGATCGCTGTAGCTATGGCTACATTGAGAGACTCGCTCCCCATACCATCGGACGAATAAGGTGGGATATAGATGCGCTTTGAGATATAGGGTTTAACTTCTGGACTAATGCCATTCCCTTCATTCCCCATGACGAGGAGTTGTCCGTCGGGAATGTCGGTAGACAACCCCATTTGATAGATGGGTTCCCCGTCTAGAAAGGTTCCATAGACTAGCCCTCGGTAATGTGCAAGAAAATCTCTAGTGTCACCTTGTAGCCTAGGAGTATGCACTCTACAGAGTGCCCCCATTGTGGCTTGTACTACCTTTGGAGAGAATGGATTAGCACACCCAGAGCTGAGCACGACATCGCCAATACCGAACCAGTCTGCTGTACGAATGATTGTACCTAGATTGCCGGGATCTTGTACATTATCTAGAAGCAATACTAACTCTTGGGAAGCATACAAGCGCTCTACACTGAGCTCTGGCAGATGAAACAGAGCTAGAGTAGCCTGAGGTGACTTGAGAGAGCTAATCTTGGAGAAATCGAAGCTATCGCTTACTACTTCGCAACTCTCAGGGCGTAGCTCTAGGGGCAGCTCGCCTATACGCTTACTCAATAGATTATACTCCTTGGGCTTGACAATAAGCAGTGCGCAGGCAAAGCTGCCAAGCATATCATGAACAAGCTTGATCCCCTCGGCGACGAAGAGATTATGCACCTTGCGCTCGGAGGCTTTGCTGAGCGATCGGATAAATGCAAGGTCGGGCTTACTCAGCATCGAACTGTATCTCCTTGAAGGCATAAGTAGACTCCGCACCGTCCTCTCTCTGCAAGACAATCTGCCCGGTAGGGAGTACATCTTTGATTGAAGCCAAGAAGTGACCTTGGGTATCTGTAAACGGGTGCAAACCTCGTCGGCGATAGAGGCGACGCATGTATTCACGGTGCACCTCCGCATAGTTCCCAAGAAGAAACTCCTCAATCATAAAGCCGTAACGCTTCATCAGACGGCGAAGTACTTCGTCTGGGTCGTAGCTCTCTCCTGTAATCTGTTTAAGTGATATAGGGTTAGGTATATCTGCTGGGAAAGACTCTTCATTGAGATTGAGGCCAATGCCCGCTACAGAGTAATCTATCTGCTCGCCCGTGATACTGTGCTCAATAAGGATACCTGCGATCTTTTTATCTTCGTAGTAGATATCGTTGGGCCACTTGATCTTGAGCTTATAGGCTTGATCTTCGTCAAGGTAGCGTGCGATAGTTTTGAGCAGACCGTAGGCCACTAACTCACTTACGGCATACTGGTCCTGCGGAGCAATGTAACCGTTGCGTATTAGAAAAGAGAATGTAAGGTTCTTGCCTGCCGAGGTGTACCACGAATTACCTCTCTGGCCACGCCCCTGAGTTTGGTTACGAGCAACTACAGCGAATAGTTGTGGTAGATTACGATCCTGCTGGAGCATTTCCATGAGATAACTATTGGTGCTAGCCGCTTCGTCTAGGAAGAGAAATCTGTCTGTCGTCATAATAGTTCCGTATGTATTCTGTGTAACTGTTCTATGGATTAGAGGCTGTACTCTTTAGGCGTTCACGCTCTTTTTTGGTCAGACCACGCCAAACTAGATCGTAGGAGTGCTGCACCAGATCAAGAACGAGCTCTCTGGGTAGGCCACGACGTAGATGTAGGCCATTCCAATGTACCTTATTCATATGGTAGGCTGGCTCAATCGCATCATAGTGCGCCCTGAGATCAATGGCTCGATCAGGATCGCACTTGAGGCAGATATAGGGCTCTTCTCTGTCTAAGGGAATATAGCCAAACATCTTGCTCCCAACCTTAAAAACTAAGACTGTATCATCGAAAGGAAAGCTCTCGGATACGTAATCCAACTTGAGGTAGAAGTCCCTAATTTGTTCGATATCCATCTTTAATAGTTATATTTGTCTGCCTAACTTTTTGGTTTTTTGCTCCACTTAGGCAAGTATAATTTGTTGGTTTAAGATACAAAACTCCATAAACAAAAGTAATGAAAAAACTAGTGTTTGCGACGAATAACGCACACAAGTTGGATGAGATACGTGGGATCTTGGCAGGGCAAGTGGAGGTTATTAGCCTCAATGACATCGGCTGTAACGATGATATAGCAGAAACAGCCGACACGCTCGAGGGGAATGCCCTCATCAAGGCTCGCTACATATACGATAAGTACGGACTATATTGCTTTGCCGATGATACTGGGCTAGAGGTTGAGGTCCTTGGAGGTGCTCCCGGCGTCTACTCTGCTCGCTATGCTGGGGAGCATTGTAGCCCCGAAGACAATATCATCAAGCTTCTAGGAGAACTGGAGGGTACCCCGACTCCTCGCCTTGCAGCTTTCCGCACGGTAATTGCTTTGATAGACGATAATGGGGAGCATCTATTCGAGGGCTGCGTCCGAGGAGAGATTATCGAGCAGAGAGAGGGTACTACAGGCTTTGGGTACGACCCTGTTTTTCGCCCAGAGGGCTACGATCAGACCTTCGCAAGCCTCGGGGAAACGATTAAAAACAAAATAAGCCACAGAGCCAAGGCTGTAACTTCATTAGCCGAGTACCTATGCGCAAACTAATTCTTGCCCTAATGCTCAGTTTCCCACTGTTGCTCTCTGGGCAGGAAAGTATTTGGCAAACTTGGGTAGTACGCAAGCATACGACGAGTATTGCCGCTGCCGAGAAGCATTTGTTTGCCGTCGCAGACGGTAGTCTCTACTCAATCGGACTGGACAATGCCGACCAAGTAGACCTCTATGATAGAGCAAATGGGCTAAGCGATGTTGGGATCAGCCAAATCGCATGGTGCGCTGCGGCCAAGCGCTTAATTATTTACTACACTTCTGGAGGGATAGATCTACTCTCCAGCAAGGGAATAGAGCATATAGATGCGCTCAAGACCTCCAACCAAATGACACGCCGAGCCTTATACCAGATTAGCATCTATGGAGAGAGAGCTTGGCTAGCAGGCGAGCTCGGCATTATACAACTCAATGTCGCCCGTGGACAGATCGAGGCAACGTACAGGAGCAATCGTCCTATCAACTCAATTGCAATCAGCACCGATGGCAAGCAGATTGCCTGCGTAGAGGGATCGAACATAAAGATAGGCCTGCTCGCAGATAACCTACAAGACCCTAGCCTTTGGCGATCGGTAACACTACAACCCGAGAACAAAAAGGCCAAATGGCAGGCTATTGGCTATGCTGGTACCACACTCATAGGGCTCGCAACAGATGGTATTCTCTACCATCTGCAAGAACAGAGAGCTAAGATATTACCCCACGAAGCCAAGATCACGAAATTAATCCCCAGTGACACTGAGCTCTTCGTGCTCTCGAGTTCCTCTATCTTTTCGGTAAGCGAAGATCTTAACGTACGCCTCATTGGTGCCTCCTTTGGCGACTTTTTGCCAACTGGGAGCGTCCAGAAAGGACATATCTGGCAGGCAACAGGTGGCAGTGAGATAGCCCATTTTAGACGTACGGGCGATGCTTGGGATCGGCAAATGCTGAAGCCTACAATAGAAGGGCCAGCCTCGAATGTCTTCTATGCGATGAAGCACAAAGGCAAACACCTCTATACCGTCAATGGCGGACGAGGAACAGATCGTTTCCGAACTCAAGGCGTTGTGCAGCTATTTGACGGCAAACATTGGTCAGCCCTACTAAATACAGATGTCGAAGCTCAATCCGGTGTTCCCTTTCTTGACCCAATAGATATATTACCACACAAAGACGGAGAGGCTAGCCACTACTATGTGGCTAGTTGGGGCGAGGGGTTGTACGAATTCTACAACGGTAAGCTCGTGAACCGCTTCCACGAAGAGAATAGCACATTGGCCTCAGCCGTCCTAGGCTCTCCACACTATGTGCGTGTCGGAAGTCTCACCTACGACAGACGAGGCAACCTGTGGATGGCCCAAGGCGGAGCCGAAGGAATGGGCATCAGCGCTATCTCTCGCATGAGCCCAGAGGGCAAGTGGTATGCGTATGACTATCCTGCGATAAGGGGAACTAACTCTTTTCACACGCATATTGTCTTACCAAACGGCACAAAGTGGTTGCTTGACAGTCACAAGTCCGACCACGGCGAGGGCGTATTCGTCTATCGAGATCATGGTACAGACGATCTCTCGGACGACGCCTCGGCGCACTACTCTACCATGACAGAGCTAAGTGGGCGTAGTGTTAGCTTCTCTAAGCTAACAGCATTGGCTCTAGACCGTAGAGGCATTCTATGGGTTGGCTCCAACATAGGCTATTTCTCTGTACTCAACCCCGGACGCACACCTCAAGCCTCTCGTCCTCCTACGGTATCTAGACCTATTGGAGGAGAAGCCCCAAATTTGTTTTATGTGCTAGACAACGTTCCCATCACCACCATCGCAGTTGATGCGATGAACCGTAAATGGCTAGGCACCGAGAGCAATGGTCTGTATCTGATCTCGGAAGATGGGCTCCAAGTGCTACGACACTACCACAAGGACAACAGCCCTCTTCTAGACAATCGTATACTTAGCCTAGCGATAGACGAAGGCAAAGGACTCCTATACATCGGCACTGGTTTTGGGCTTAATGTACTGGAAACAGCCACGAGTCCCGAAAATCAGACTAAGCGCCCAAGCGCTATTGCCTATCCCAACCCACTGCGTCCCGAGCACCCTGACGGCATTACCCTAGAAGGCTTGCCTGCAGGAGCAAATATCCACATCAGTGATGCTAGCGGTCGTCTAGTACATCAAGCGAGGTCGGTGGACCAAAGCTACCGCTGGGACACTTATACCAACCAAGGCGTGCGCTTACCCAGCGGTATCTATCATATACGTGTCTATGCACCTGATGGCTCCGAGGCACAGCTAATCAGCGTATCAATCATTCGTTCTATTGATTAAACCATGTCAAGATATGCGTAGAGTATTATTTTACCTCTATTATTTTCCTGTGGGCCTCTCTCTCTTTGTGCTCACGACGATTATCTGTTCGTTGACAATTATCCTAGGCTGTATGCTTGGCTATGGGCATTGGGTAACTCGATACGTCGGTCGCCTATGGGCTAAAGCCTCCTTGGCTCTACATTGGTGCCCTATAGCGGTTGAGGGACAAGAATACCTACCCAAGCAGGACGAGACCTACGTTGTTGTAGCCAATCATCAGAGTGCTTTCGATATCTTCGCCCTATACGGATACATTGACCTACCGTTTAAGTGGGTCCTCAAGGAAGAGTTGCGCAAAATGCCTTTCGTAGGTAAAGCTTGTGAGGCCTCAGGTTTCATCTTCGTGGACGATACCAAACCCTCCTCTATCACTCAAACTATGGAGCAGGCACAAGCCGTCCTCTCCAGTGGCAATTCTATATTCATATTCCCCGAGGGGAGCCGAACAATGACTGGTAAGATGACTCGCTTCAAAAAAGGAGCTTTCGTCATGGCAAGCCAGCTCAATACACCCATCTTACCAGTATCCATAGATGGAGCGTTTGATGTGCTCAAGCGTGGACATAAGCTGGTCAAACCACATCGCATTCGCCTAACGATACATGCGCCTTTCTCTCCGTGTGACTACGGCGAAGCTCCACGCAATATCATGGCATCTGCTCAAGAGGCACGTACACGCATTGCCTCAGTCCTACCAATGGAGCAAGAAGCTAGCTAAAAGCGACACCAATCCCAGCACCCAACCGCTCTATGAGTCCGCTCACATACTACATCATCTTCTATAGTCTATTCATTGGGCTATTACTGGCTGCCAAGCTCTATCGCCAGAGTGAGCGTATCTGCCAGATCTTGGTGTGGGTACTGCTTACACTTTTCTCGGGCTTACGTGTGGGACCCGGTAGAGATTATCTTGTCTATCTCAACGCCTACACGGACCCGATGAGTAGTAGCGCACAGTATCTTGAGTTCTCTTGGGGCTTCATCAATCATATCTGTCGGAATCTTCTAGGTATGCCTCTGCACTTCTGGCTGATGTGGATTGCGGGACTTACCTACGCTCTAATGCTATACGGCTTCAGACGTTGGCGAATAGATTGGGTGTGGGGAATACTGACCTACGTACTTATATATAAAGGGTTCTTCGAGTCCCTCAATACAATCCGCCAATGCCTAGCGGTTTCAATAGTTTTCGCTGGCTCTGCTTCTCTAGTGGTCGATCGCAAACCTATCCGATTTGTCGGCAGCGTTTTGCTAGCCTCGCTTTTCCATTCGTCGGCAATTCTATCTCTAGCTCTCTATCTTCTTGTCTACCGTAAGTACTCCAGATGGCTACTCTTACTAGCTCTAGGGGTAAGCTTCGTCACAGGCCTCACTCTCTTCCCTATGCTACTAGATGCCTTCGGATCATTCATACCACAGAGGTATGCCCTCTATCTATCAAGCGATGAAACAGCTACCCAAACCATATCGGGGTTATATAAGATTTTCTTAAATCTATTCGCCTCTTTTCTTGCCATCCGCAGTGGTTGGGGGGGAGAGTTAGACAAACGAGCGACCTTTGGTGTGCAAGCCATCGCACTATCTGTATGTATGTACAACATTCTCTCTACCTTTGAGCCGGGGCTAAGACTGATGCTCTACCCATACGCCATGATATTCATTTGCTTCCCTCTCTTGCTCAAACATAATCGTGGGATATGGCGTATAGGCACAGCAACCTTTCTCTTAGGCTTCTCTCTACTTACCTTCAAGGAGATTAGCAATCCCGAAGAGCCATACGCTCATTACCAGACAGTCTACGACCTGACTACTCCTACCAATCACATGCAGAAAATAGAAGATCGAAAAGAATGGACGAGGTCCCAAGGAGCCCAAGGAAGATATGATCTATGACTAAGACCCCAATAATTTATGTAATCAACGCTCTACCAAAGCTAGGCCCCGTACACGTCTTAGAGAGTTTGATACGAGCTATCGACCGTCGGACATTTACCCCTATTATCATTTGCCTCAGAGGCAAAGATCCCAAGGGATATGATGAGGTTTTTGCACAAATGGGTATCTCGATCCACTACCTAAATCGCAGCTTCGTAGAGCTAGAGCTGATGACAAGTACCGTCGCTAGACAAGTAATGCGCCTCGCAGACCAACACGGAGCCAACATTGTGCACGCACACGGCTACCACCCCGATCTCGTCGTTTCGCATCTACCCAAACGTTTTGCACGCATCTCTACACAGCACAACATCAGTCGGGCAGACTTCACTTTTGGCAAAGGCAAATGGTTAGGTAGATATATGGATACACGTCTGTGGTCTAGGCTAAAGCATGTAGATACGGTCGTCGGGATAACCGACCATGTGGCGGGCTACTGTATTGATCGCCTGGGCAATAGCTCAACCTCTGTAGTAACGATACTCAATGGCATAGACACGGCAACCTTTTGTCCTCTCCCCGATGAGGAGCGAATGATCCTGCGCCGACAACTCTTCCCTAGCGTGACACCACAGGGCCTAGTATGGATTGTCTGTGGTTCTCTCTCCAAACTCAAAGATCCACTACTGATCATACGTGCCTTTGTCTATCTATTGAGTGTAGAGGCAATACCGAGGGATAGTGTGCTTGCCCTCATTGGTCAAGGCGAACTGGAGGGCGAGTGCCGAAATGCTGCTCTAGGCCTTGAGCAACAGGTGCAGATACTAGGCTTCAAGACGAATGTAGCAGACTACCTAAAAGCCGCTGACGCCCTCGTGACAGCCTCACACAGTGAAGGATTCGGGCTAAATGTAGCCGAAGCACTACTGACTCAGGTACCAGTCGTAGCAACAGACCTACCCGTCTACAGAGAGTTGATGCTGCACGATCCAGCTCTACTGGAGCTACTCTACCCAATAGGAGATGCCAAGGCTCTAGCCAAGGCACTACTGGCTTCCCGCAATATGAAGATCCCCCTAGAGCTACACCAGAAGCTTAGAGAACACCTCAGCCAAGAGCGTATGGCCAAGCAATACGAAGCCCTCTATCAACAATACTAGTTCGATAGAGGGCTTCGGCTATTTTACTATTACCAGCATCTAGAAGTAATGAGCTCTGTGCTAGTAGGGCCTAGCTCTGTATGGCTCTTACCTAGGGAATCAGCACTTTATAGGTTCTCTTGCCAACCTGTACAACATACTGACCCGTAGGCAAAGGCAGGCTATTCTTGCCCTCTGCGGACATGAGGCTAACCACTTCCATACCCTCTAGACCATACACACGTACAAGCTGTGCCTCCGACATGGTCAGGTGAAGCATACCTCTACTCAAAGAAATAGATACAGCCCGATCATTGATAGCGTCTAGACCAACAGTCCCTCCCATGAAGCTGAAAGTAATCTTCTTATCCTTCTCTGTGATACCCGTAATTGGCTTACCCAGATATTCGCCCGTATATAGTACAGAGGCGGGGGAAGACTGATCGGTAAACTCAGTCTTATTGAGAGGACCAGGGAATAGGTCTTCCTCCTCGGTCATGTAAGAGGGACTATTATCTGCAGTGACAATCTGATAGTGAGGATATTCGACTGTACCTGTTCGATTGACGGCATTGAGCTCCCAGAGCGACTTGGAGTAGTCCACATGAGTGATCATCAAACCATGGCCGGGAATATGTGCGTCCCAGCCAGTCTTCTGTCTATTCTCCAGCAAGAAGTACTCATTAGGATTTTTGTCTGAGTATATGATGCAAGCCTGATTGTGGGTATTGATAGGGTCGAGCGTTACAAGCTCTGGGTTGGTAAGCTGCTTGGGCTCGAGCCAACCGACAAACATACGCTCATAAGAGGTATAGCCTGCTGGAGTATTGGCGTTGTTGTTGTACGAGCCACGGTCCATAAGGCTCCATGTGCCCACACCATAGTTACCCATGAAGACTGCAGCTGTGTCGTAGAAGTCGGGCAATCCGAAGCAATGCGTAAACTCGTGGCAGAAAGTCCCAATGCCATCTAGGTTGCGGCCTACAGCCCCTCTGAGCTCCGAGGTGCAAGCATAGCGCTCTACAGCAAGATCCCCGAGTTTAACGCCCTTGTAGCCTGCCTCCGTCATGGTCCAAGCATGTGCCCAAATAGCGGCACTAGGGCCACCCTGAGCCTCGTTGTAGCCAGCATATATGACGAAAACTAGGTCAATAATGCCGTCCTTGTCATTATCATACTCGGAGAAATCCATCCCCCCCCTCTTGGTAAGTAGCTCACAAGCCTCTTTGATCAGCTCGGCAGCTTTGGCATCGTGGCCCGTGAGGCTTCTCTGCCCATAGTAGGCCATAGGGCGGGATACAGTGATTGGCTCAGTAACATCGAATATGGGAGTAAACTGGCCATGAGATTGGTCTGAGAAGTAATCACGAGCACTACCCGTGGCACCACCCTCCTTGTAGCCCTTCTCGTTCATCTGTGCTGTGATGCGCTTCTGGGGGTCTTTTACCTTAAATTTAAGGTCACTATACTCTACTAGGAGGATCAACCCCTTGGGGCTCCCCTTGGTAGGGAACTTATCTCTCGCTGCATGCTCACGCAGAGGGCTTGCCTCTCGTTTTTGATAGACGGCTGCCCTAAAGTCCAGAGCAGACAAAGAACTCAAGAATATGCACTCCTCCTTGGTTCTATCTTCTGGATCACGAGCGATGAAAGCAGAAGATGAGATATTGTGCCCATCGGAGAGGGTCGCATACTTGAGGTAACCATCAGTGTCCTCAAAAAGCATAAACCCATCAGTCGTAGTATGATAGTTGAAGTGCTCATCACCCTGCAAAACGATGGTAACCGTAGAGCCATCGGGTTGAGTAAAGAGGCGGATGACTCGATCTGCGGGAGCAGACGATACGATCCCCTGCGCTACAATGAGCGACATAGCACCTAGTAGAGTTTTTCGAGCTACTCGGCGTAAGAAGTTTGTCTTCATAAATCTAAGCTTTAACGTAAGAAAGAATAGGAAAGGGGCTGTGACACAACATGAATCTCTGCACAGCCCCCATAGAGTATCCCAGCATACACCCGAATGCTACTGCCCCAAAGCTAATATCTAAGCTAGTACCGGACCAGCACCCCAAGCCAAGTAGCATTTGATGTGTGGTAACACATCCGCAAACCTTGATAGGTCTTTATTTGACAAGTAGTCTATGAGCAGTAGTAGTACGTCCATTAGAGATCTGCACAACATACTGTCCCGCTGCTAGATGCTTGGGAGAGAAACGCAGGCCTGAGAGATTGTAGACCGCCACTATGTCGAAGCCCTCTGGTACCTGCACAGCATCTGAGGCATACCACACCTTGGGCTCAGCCATAGGCAGGAGCACATCGCTACTATCGCTACTCATTACCTTAAACTCATCAACATTGTGTACTCTGAGCTGATCGTACTTGCCTCCATAGTTGTTTACGAAAGCAACGATGCGCAGATGCTGCTTATTCCACTCATCTTTGAGCTTGATACTAAAATCCTTGCGATAAGTGTAGTTGCTCACATCTAGCCTATCTCCCCATGCCGAAGACGATAGGACCGCACGTACCACACCATTCTGAATGTACTCGGCCTTACCTGTCTGGGTAGTAGACTTGATTGAGTCCTCGACCAGCATAACCGTCAGGTGCGGATCCTTGGTAAATGGGAGTTCGTTGGCAGCAGACTCACCCTCGATCGTCACATCAAGCACATTGGTATCTTGATTGAGTTTTACCTTACCCTTGACCGATATAGTAGCAGGGAACGAAAGACCTAGCCGAATAATCCTATCAACAAAAGACTCGCTATTGAGGAAATAGGCAGGCCCCTTCTCCACGTCGAAATAGGGGTATATATCCCTATTAACAGCGATCGCAGGCAAGAAGGTTCTCCCCCCCTCAAAGAAGAGTTTATAGGCATCAACGTATGGTAGAGCATAGGCATCTTCATAGATGTGATGCTTGATCCAAACTGCGTCTTTAGTCTTATTAATCGAAATGGTATAGAGCGAGTCTGCGACAGGCATCGAGTGATGCGACTCTGCGGTGAACTGCTCGAAGAGTACCTTCTTGGACATCAACTCACGCCCCTCCTTGAGCACGAAAACATGTTTGGGGAGCATATTATCCTTGACATCCTTGTCCTCTCCTCCATTAACAGAGAGCACAGAGAAATCGATCTTGTGGTTACCCTCCTTAGGGTAGCGAATACCCTTCATATTAATCCGCATCTCCAAGCCCGTAGGCACATCTATATTATCCACAATCAGCTTCTGGAACTCTACGCCACCAGACTTGGCAGAGAGCGTAACCTTCTTGACATTGTCTCTAGAATAGTTACGCATTAGGAAGAACGCCTCCGAAGGTGTGTTCTGCCTTACGAAGTCTGATGCGTCTAGTCGGCGGATCCCTACGTCGTTGAGCGGAAAATTGCTGCCCTTGATGTAGGCATACACGGGGAAGTTGTAGTCGGTTTCATCTCCGAATCGGTCGAATGGCGACCACGTAGATCGATCCAAAAAGAAGTTTGCATTACTCTCTCTGAAGCCTCGCTCATAGCAAGCCTTAACGACTGGCATGACAGCATTGCTATAGCTGGCAACCATGCCAATATAGAGGGGAGTATCCTTCTCAATTGTGATCTCTCGATTTAGGGCTATGGTATTCCACGAGTCCACCTTGACATCTGGCACAGTCTGACTGTGCATATAGGTAGCGGGATCTGCATGTAGGTCTTTGGTCACAAAGACCCTCATCGAACCCATAGTGCTGGGGCTAGAGGCGTGATAGAATACGATATCGGTGAGCTTATTGCCAACATACTTATTGAGGATATCTCCCTTGAGCAGTACAGCCGCACCATAGTCAATAGGACCTCCATGCATCTGTAGGGTAAATGATCTATCCACTCTATCCGTGGCATAACCGACACGCAGTTTATCGTCCTCGGCACGTAGCTCACTCTTGCCTGCACGCAGCTGCGTATCATTAATTTCCGATTTGCCTAGGACGAAGCGTCCTAGATCTTGAGCAAGCCCTAGATTTGAAGAGAAGGCTAGAAGAGCCGACAAAAGTAGAAGTTTCTTTCTCATGAGTTTCTATAGATAAATATCAGAGGATAGAGCAGTGCTCTATCCTCTGACCGAAATATGAATCGTTATTGATTGACGTGGAGCTTAACTCTAGCAATAGTACCATCTGCACCATGTACGACAGCGACATAGTGACCTTGAGCAAGTGAACCCAAATCGACCTCATCGCTATCAGTGGCAACAGCCTTATCAAGCACAAGGCGACCAGCTAGGTCATAGACACGTACTGCACGAGCGTTGAAGCCACCTAGCAGCAGAGTTCTGCGTACTGCATCGTAGGAGATAGGCGATGCTACCAAGACTTCCTGAACGCTGCCGGGTTCTCCTTCGACTTGGGCAGCCAATCGAAGCTGAGGTACCCACTCAAGGAGCAGTACAGATCTGAGGGTAGGAGCGGCAGGATTTAGTCTAGATTTATTATCCATATAGCGCACAGACCGCAAGACACCACTTCCCTTACCGAAGATAGCATACTGGGCAGGGAAAATATTGTCGGAAGTTCGTGCTTCCTTCCATACCTGCACACAGAGGTGCTTACCCTTCTTGTACTGAAAAGGGGTCTGGAAATCAAACTCTAGACGACCGACACCATTCTTGATCGTAATATGGCCATCGTAGACAAGTGTCATCGTAGCAGGATCAACACAAGCCTCTTGGGGGCTAAGCCCTGCAAGGTCTGGGTTATCAACATTGCCTAGGTAGATCTTGACGGGGGTTGGGGTATTGACTGCGACACCCCCGACGTAGTCGTAGGCTAGACGAGAGATAGTAGCATCGTTATTGAATCCAAGCTCTTCGGCGGGGTAAATAGTCTGCCCTGTAGAGTAGTGCCTCATGAAACTAATAGGCATAGTGGTTTCACGTGCTATTACGTCGTCAGTGATCAGATGGCTCCAAGGCATCGTGCCAGACTTGAGTACCTTGACGTCGAGAGTCTGTGAGCGATTGTTGCTTCTCTCACCGTCACCAGAGAGTACTACCTCGGCAGCGATGCGCATCTTGCCAGACTTGCCCTTGGGCGTGTACTTAACGATGCAATCTACCGTTTCTTTGGACTTAACGGTAGGCACCTCCGTTAGCTCCGCTACTACCGTAGTTTGATCTCCGTTCATCTCGAGCAGGCGCACCTTGTATGCACTTTGTGGTTCTGTCCCTTCGTTCAAGATCCTAACGACAACCTTGTTTTGGGTTTCATTGATGATCTCGGAGAGCTCAAAATCCTTCACCGCCAAATCCTTCTCGTATAGTCGCTTGACTGTAACACCCTGCACACAGAAGAGATCTCTCACATCTGCACTACCGATGCTCGTACAGTGGATACCAACATTATAGACACCGTCCTCCTCGATATCAGCTACCACAACCTCTGTCCTGATATCTTGAGCCAAGGACATCGTATAGTACTCAAACTTCTTGAGCTGCTTCTGAGCTTGAGGGCTGGTACCCTTGCCGATATTGATCGAGAAGTCGTGGATCGTATTGGCGACCTCGAGCTGTATCTTGGTAATGATCTCGTAGCGACCACGCAATAGAGAGAGTTTGGGAGAGAAGAGCCAGTCGTCGGACTTCCTTTGGTAACCAGCGGGATCAAGCGCCATACGCTCAAAAACGGGTGCTCCACCGCCACTATAGACAAAGCGTTTGCCGTCCTCGTTAGCATCAAGATCTGACCAACTCTCACCATCTCGGTATGTCTTGAAGTCGGTTGAGTAAGGCACTTTGTAGGCCTCACCTGCCACGATCTTCTCTGTTTCTAGAGGCACACCATTGCCAATAGTATTCTTGGGCGTAACAATATAGGAATAAGCCATCACGAAGCCTAGCCTAGAGTCCTTGTAAGTAGTAGTCTTGAGGTTGGTAGCCACCACTTTCTTGTCAGGCATACGAGTGATGGTGTAGGTCACCTCTTCGGGCTTAATGAAGCCATCATGTGCCCCCTTGGCTGGCGCACTCCAAGAGATCTCGATATCAGCACCTTGCTTCTGTGCGCTTAAGTTCTGTACAACTCCGGGAACGTCTACACCAGTGTAGCAACGAATGCTATCAATGACACCCTTACCCTGAGCATTCTCCGCAGTCACATAGTAAGTATGTACCCCAGAGGTTGAGTTGGGGTCTGTCCACTCCATTTCATCCCCAACCTTGGTACTGGAGGTAATCTCGCCAACGACATTATCCCTCTTATCGCGTGCTATCGTGATCTTCGTTATCGACGATAGAGGCTTCCTATCCCAAGTGGTGGCTGGGTTCCTCCAAGCAAGCACAGCCTTGCCGTGATCACCTTTCTTATAAGTAGCTTGTAGCCCCTGTACACGTGCGGGAGCCTTGCGATCCTTTGCCGTTTCGTATGGGATATATAAGCCTGTAATAACATCGCCATACCCTACCGAACCATAGCTCTTGTGCTCACCGGTATCAGGATTAATCTTGTAGACATACTGGAAACCCGACTTATCGGCACCAAGCCAATAAAAATCTCCAGTAGTGTGGTCTACCTCTGCAGTATGTGTATAGTAGGGGACAATCGCAAAGCCATTCCTTTTGATCTCATGCCTTGTGCCTGCAATCTCCTTGAAACCATTGCTAGCGTCCAGCTTAAGAAACTCAGATGCCACGTATTCCCCCTTAGAGTTAGGTCTAGCCACAATTACGTTTAGGTTACCATCATAATCACTAGCGGCAGCCCAAACATAGAACTCGAGGTCTTGTTGCTTGGTATATGCTCCGGTTTCAGTATTGATGGAGTACACTGTAGAATAGGCTTTTTTGTCCTCACGATTACTGCGAGCTATCCCCCAACACTTATTATTCTTATGGTCATAAGTCATGTCGTAGATGACTGGCCAGTCTTTATACTCTTGCGAAGTATGGTCATAGCTCCGGAGCACTTTCACAGCCCCCGTCTGGGTGTCTATCTCCACGAAACGTGCTGGACGAATCTCGTAGGTGTACAAAATCGTCATATACCCAACGTACTTCTTACCCGTGTAAGCACCACAGTGTATCACTTTGATTTTAAATTCATTTAAGGGATCCACGGGTCCAAGCCGATGTATATCGGTAGGCTTATTGGGCGATAGGCGAACGATGCTGGGAGCGGTAGACTTATCTTCGAAAGTTGCCCCGAAGAAAGTCACCCCCTTGGAGCTGCTACCATTGTCCCACACAAAGCCTAGAGGGGGGTCTTGGGCTTCCGAGGCAGTGCTCTCTACTAACAGTGGAGATTTGCCTTTCTCTGGGCGAGTGCTCTCTGCCCGAGCAGAGCCAAAGCTCACTAAGGAGCCTAACAAAGACAAACAGAGTAAAATTTTCCTTTTCATGCTTGTTTTTATTAATATTAAACATACGACAAAACCTCATTGGTTAAGTCCACGACAAATCATTTTCCTTATTCTTGAGCACTAGATCTATGCGCTCGGACAATTAAGCTCGGTGCGCAGCAATCACTTCTATTTTATGGATTAAATCTGGCGTAGGGTCTTACCTACGGCACTATACCAAGGTTACAAAAACTCTCCCCTATGTGGCAACATTAAACTCCTACCCCCCCCTATATAATAGGCATCTGCAAAATGAATCCCCCTACAAGCCAGCTTGAAACAAAGATAAGCAAAAATAAAATGGTCTATATTTTAATAACCATCTCACTCCCAGAAAATGAATCGAAGGGACTATATAGCCAGCAGTCCACCGATAATCCTAACCCGATAGTATAAACGAATTGTTAATATTCTATAAACAATTAACCTGTGTTTAGGATAGACAAATAAGGGTTGCGGGAAAGTTTAGACGAAATCAATGGGAAGATCTAGAAGCGTTGTAGGGCCAATCTCGGACAATATACCCACCAATCGTCTAGGATTGATGGGAAGAAAATCCTTTGAGTGGGCATCAAAGGCTCCAGATCAGCCAAAAGGATCTTCATAGATATCTAAAAACCAAATCATTAGAAAATATCCAATTTAAGCGACTCTTCGCACTCGCCCGAGTGATATACCCAAAATACAGCTGCACTCGATCTAGGGCCTCCTAGGGGGCAAATATGAGGTCTATCCTTTTTGCCCCAAGCTCGGAGGGGTCGCCCCAACAACATTCTGAAAACTGAGCCAGAATATAAATTCTACCTGCCTAATCTAGTCCCTACATACATAGTCGTGATATTAGCCTATCTTTGTTCCCAGTATTAACGAAACAAAAGACACGGAAATCAATGAAGCAATATCTTGATTTGCTGGCGCATATCCTAGATCAGGGGCAGACCAAAGGCGATCGGACTGGCACTGGCACGATCAGCACCTTCGGCTACCAGATGCGTTTTGATCTAGCCAAAGGATTTCCGCTACTGACCACCAAGAAGCTGCACCTCAAGAGTATCATCTATGAGCTACTATGGTTCCTCAGAGGAGATACCAATGTAGGCTATCTGCAGGAGCGAGGGGTACGTATCTGGAATGAGTGGGCAGACGCAAATGGAGATCTAGGGCCCGTCTATGGGGCACAGTGGAGGTCTTGGCCAGACTATCGAGGCGGAACCATAGATCAGATTAAGCAGGTCATCGAGGAGATCAAGCACAACCCCGATAGCCGCAGGCTAATGATCTCGGCTTGGAATGTGGCACAGATAGACGACATGGCTCTGGCCCCATGCCACTGCTTGATGCAGTTCTACGTAAGAGATGGGCGCCTAAGCCTACAGCTCTACCAACGTAGCGCCGATGTCTTCCTTGGCGTCCCCTTCAACGTAGCTTCATATGCCTTACTGCTGATGATGATTGCCCAAGTCACGGGGCTCGAGGCAGGCGAGTTTGTACATACCTTTGGCGATGTGCATATCTACCTCAACCACCTAGATCAGGTCAAGACGCAGCTCTCTAGAGAGCCTCGTAACCTACCTCGTATGTGGATCAACCCCGAGATACAGGATATTGACAGTTTCAGCTTCGAGGACTTTAGGCTAGAGGGTTATGATCCTCATGCACATATCGCAGCCACGGTATCAGTCTAGATCTACTCCCGTACGCAACTTCTCCCCGCCCCTACCCCAACCAACCATTGAGCTCTATGACACTATCCATAGTAGTCGCGATGGCTCTAGACCGAGCTATCGGACGCAACAATGATTTGCTCTGGCGCTTGCCCGCAGACCTCAAACGCTTCAAGTCACTTACCACTGGGCATAGCATCTTGATGGGTCGACGCACATGGGAATCCCTCCCCAATGGCGCCCTCCCCAATAGGCGCAACATCGTCATTAGCCGAAGCCTCAAGGAGGCCCCCGGAGCAGAGCTATTCGGCAGTGTGGAGGAAGCTCTAGAAGCCGTAGGCAACCAAGAAGAGGTCTTCGTCATAGGCGGAGGCGAGATCTATCGTCAGCTAGTCAAGCGAGCCGATAGGCTATACCTAACCCTCGTAGAGGCCGAGTACCCCGATGCTGACACCTTCTTCCCCGAGATAGACTGGGCGGAGTGGCAGTCCCTGTACGAAGAAGTGTACCCTGCTGACGACAAAAATCCATTGGCGAGCAAATACTACGTCCTATCTCGAGCCGAGAGATAGAGCGATATTGGCTAAATGAGCCGAATTGCCGAACTTTGTACTCGGCAAACAATAATACAGACGGAGGATCACTCTCCCCAAAAGATAATATGCAGAAACCAACGATTCCTAAAGGAATGCGCGACTTCGGCCCCGTAGAAATGGCTCGTCGCAACTATATCTTCGATACTATCCGCTCGGTCTATGCCCTCTACGGCTATCAGCAGATCGAGACCCCCACTATGGAGAACCTATCTACTCTGATGGGTAAGTATGGCGAGGAGGGAGATAGACTTCTATTCAAGGTGCTCAACTCGGGCGACTATTTCAAAGGTATTGAGGACGGAGAGCTCCTCGAGCGCAACCCCCATAAACTAGCAGCTCGCCTATGTGAAAAAGGGCTACGCTACGACCTAACCGTACCCTTCGCTCGCTACGTAGTGATGCACCGTGATGAGCTTACGATGCCTTTCCGACGCTACCAGATACAGCCCGTTTGGCGTGCCGATAGACCACAGAAGGGGCGCTACCGTGAATTCTATCAGTGCGATGCCGATGTAATCGGCTCTGACTCCTTGATCAACGAAGTAGAGCTAATTCAAATCATAGATGAGGTCTTTCGCCGTCTAGGCATTCGCACACGAGTACTACTCAACAACCGCAAGATACTCGCAGGCATTGCCCAGACCGTAGGTGCAGAGGATCGACTCATTGATATCACGGTGGCGATCGACAAGCTAGACAAAATTGGCTTGGACAAGGTCAAGGAGGAACTTAGAGGAAAAGGATTCTCGGACGAAACTCTAGGACGCCTAGAGCCCCTACTGCTACTAGAGGGGAGCAATCAAGAAAAACTCGATAAGCTCTCCTCCCTCATCGCAACAAGTGACGAGGGGCTCAAAGGCATTGAGGAGCTGCGCTTCGTACTCGATCACCTAGACACGGTAGAGCTCATGACTGAGGTACAGATAGACCTTAGCCTAGCACGTGGTCTATCGTACTATACGGGAGCAATCCTAGAGGTCAAAGCTATCGACGCCACGATCGGTAGCATCTCGGGAGGTGGGCGCTACGATGACCTAACGGGTATCTTCGGGCTGCAAGGGCTCAGCGGTGTGGGCATCTCCTTTGGAGCTGACCGGATATATGACGTGATGGCGGAGCTTGGGCTATTCCCTGACGCTAGTAGCACTGGCACACAGATCCTCTTCGTCAATTTCGGAGCCTCCGAGGCCCGTAGCCTAGTCCCCATAGTCGCTCGCCTACGCCGTGCTGGTGTGCGCTGCGAGCTCTTCCCTGAGAGTACCAAACTCAAGAAGCAGATGAGCTATGCCAATAACATGAATATAGGCTATGTGGCTCTCGTAGGCGAAGATGAGCTACGCAGTGGAGCACTAACGGTCAAGAATATGCTCACAGGCGAGCAAGCTAGCCTCACGGAAGAGGCCTTGATTGAGCTGCTCACGAAGTAAAAAAGCGGTATCAATTACGTATCCTCTTTATCTCGCCACCCTATTGGGAGATAAAGAGGATCATTGTTTATAGATAGATTTGCACTTAATAATCAAGCAAAAAATGAAAAGCCTAAAAGAAATACTGGAGTTTCGCCGTGCTACTCGGCGATATAGCGATCAGCCCATCGACACCGAGCGTGTACGTGAGTGCATCAAGCTAGCCCAGCTCTCGCCTACAAGCTCCAATATGCAACTCTACGAGGTGTATCATGTCACAGACAAAGCCCTACTCGGTCAGCTTGCAGTGGCTTGTTTCGGACAAGGAGCAGCCAGCACCGCTCAGCAAATGGTTGTCTTCGTAACACGCCAAGACCTACATAGAGCGAGAGCCAAAGCGATGCTCGCCTACGAACGAGAGAATGTAAAGCTCAATAGCCCACAGGACAGACAAGAGCATCGCCTCAAGCGCTGGGAGCTCTATTACGGTCGGGTGATGCCTCTGCTCAACTCACGTTGCTTGGGGATCTGGGGAGTGATACGCAAATCATTCGCACAATGCATCGGACTATTTCGACCAATGATCCGGCAGGTGTCGGAGGCCGATGTACGTGTATCGGTGCATCAAAGCTGCGGCATGGTCGCACAGACCTTCATCATCGCAATGGCAGAGGCGGGCTATGATACTTGCCCCATAGGCGGCTTTGATAGTCTGCGTGTTCGCCGTCTGCTCAACCTCCCCAGCGGAGCCGAGATAGGTATGATCGTCAGCTGTGGCATCAGAGATCCTAGAGGGATCTGGGGCGATCGTGTGCGTATCCCCTTTGAGCAGATGTACAAACATCGCTAGACAGAGGCAACAAAATAAGAAGGCGGTGTACCGAACTATGCATTCGATACACCGCCTTCCTAATTTATACTCTGAGCTACAAGCCTAAATGCTTCCGAGCCTCAGCTCTGCCACTACTGAAAGTGAATAGATCCAGTAGTCGATCTGCATTCTCCATATCAACAATGCGGCGAGCCAATAGCCCCAGCACCTTGAGGCGATCGTCATCGAAGGTGTAGAGCTTCATCAACCTCGACACCTGATGTACTGTAAAGAAACGAGTATGAGCAGCCACAGAGATGTACTCTAGCTTATCATCACTAAAAGGCTTAGCCTTGACTCTCTGGTAGAAATCCTCGAACCAGCGCTCATCAATCACTAACCTCGGGTCGGCTGGTCTTCCCTCTAGAGTCCCATATCGGCCTCGTGGTGGTATCAGTAGTGAGCGAGCTTTCTCTCTGCTACTACGATATCGGAACATCTCCAAGATACGATCGGCATACTCCAAGTCTACAATCCGCCCAGAGAGCAAACGGAGAATATCTAGCCTGTCGTCTTCGTGGGCATAAAGCGAGAGCAGTCTACAGCTCTGCTCAACGGTAAAGTATCTCTCTAGAGTCACACTGGCGATCATATCTCTACGCTCACGTGGGAAGGGCGTACGCTTGAGATGGTTGTAGAAGTCGGCGAACCAACGCTCGTCAATCATCGGTCTATCTGGGTAGCCTCCCCTAGGTGGATAGCTGGGCGGATACACCTCTTCGGGAATTGGTAAGGGGATTGTTATCTGAGGTCTAGGCGCCCCCGGGTCGTAGGTCGGTGGGATTGGTTCGTGCTCTGGAGCAGGCATATCGTACGAGTCGAGCTTATCCACACGCTGCCCGACGAAGGTGACAATCAATACATTCATCTTCTCACCAATCGTTTCACGATACTCCCATTCCTCCTGATTACTATTGAACCTACGATGATCGGGCGAACCCATAACAGCTAGGACTTGCTGCATCGTCATTCCTTGGGAGAGCTTGAGGGCCTTACTAGAGAGCCCACACCCCCACAGAAATACACCCATGAGCAAAGTAAGAGCAAATCTCAGCAACTGCTTCAGCATAATCTTATAGTTAAATATGAAAACAATAAGGGGGAACGCAAATAGCTATTGCCTTCCCCCTCTATGACTTTTTGTTGTTGGAGCTATCGACTAGCGGCCAGCTGCAGGCTTAGCAGCTGCAGTAGGCTTAACTCCTAGGTCTGCCTTCACCTTGTCAGTAATATCAACAGCGTCTTTGCCTACATGTAGCATCACCCCAGCCTCTAGTACATACGTACAAGCATCGGCATCGGCTATTTTCTTGATTGCAGCAGCAACCTTGGTTTGGATAGGAGCCAATAGCTTCTGCTGCTCCTTCTGTAGTTGCTCCTGCATAGCCTGATAAGATGCTTGGATACGCTCCTCTAGGCCCTGAATTTCTTGCTGACGGCTCGCACGGATAGCCTCCAGAAGCTGCTCACGTTCCTTGACGAAAGCTTCAACCTTGGCCTTATACGCATCTTGCATGCTCTGGATCTCAACATTATACTTCTTAGCTAGCTCTTGGATCTTGTCTTCGGCAGCCTTTACCTCTGGAAGAGAGGTCATGATCACCTGAGTATTTACCACTGCGATCTTCTGCTGTGCAAGCACTGTGAGTGGTAGTGCAAGGAGCAGAGCCATCAAAATCTTTCTCATCGTTGTTGTCCTATTTAATTTATTTGTTTGGATTTATCAAAAAACAATGCGATCAAAGATAGGGATTATTTTCCAAATCCCATTTTCTGCAATACAATGGCGCTGACGTCTACTGAGGGGTCTGCGTAGACGATCTTGCTGCTTGCCTTGTCTATGATCACGTGATAACCTTGCGCTAGAGCAAGGTCTTTGAGGCTCTTCCAAACTTCGTCTTGGATAGGCTTCATCAAGCTCTCACGACGCTTCATCAACTCTCCCTCTGGGCCGAAGTACTTGCGCTTGAGCTCATAAGCGGCCTTCTCTGTCGTCACGATCTCCTCCTCACGCATCTTCTTCTGCTCTGCCGAGAGGAAAACCAAATCACTCTGATACTTCTTATAGAGAGCCTGAGCCTCTGCTTCCTGCCCCGAAACCTCCTGTTGCCACTTCTTGGACAAATCCTCTAGCTGTCGGTTCATCATTTCATAGGCCGGCATCTTACCTAATATATACTCCATATCAACCAAGGCCAACTTCTGGGCTGATGCAGACCCTACGCTCACCCAAAGCAAGGCCAGTAGGGCAAATAGATTCTTCTTCATAACGGACATCTTTTTTAGTGAATAACTCTAGAAAAGTTAAAATTATTGTATTCCGAATGTCAAATGTAGCAAATATCTTGCTTACTAGATATCACGGCCGAGAACAAAGTGTACATTGCTGCCACCACGCTCTCTCGAGAGCGGGCTAGGACGGTCGAAGCCGTATGCCCAATCGATACCGAGAAGACCAACCATAGGTAGCATGATGCGCACCCCTACCCCAGCCGAACGCTTGAGGTCAAACGGATTGTAGCGACTATTATCTCTCCACGCATTACCAGCCTCTAGAAAGCCAAGTACCCAAATCGTAGTGGACTGCTCGAAGATGAGCGGATATCTCAATTCGAGAGTCGTGCGGAAGTATGAGTAAGCATAGTCATAGTCGGCACCTGCGATCGAGCCATTACGATAGCCACGCAGGCTGATAGTTTCATTCGTAAAGCCGGCATACTGCCCACTCATCATATCACCACCCATGTAGTATGTGCCAAAAGGTGAGCGCTTGTGCTTGTTATAGCTACTGATGATACCCCCGTCCATACGTGCCATGAGCACAGGGGTACGCTTAACGGTAAGCGGATTGAGTAGCGGCAAGAACACCTTACCAGAGAAACGCCACTTGTGATACTCAATGAAGCGGTAGCGATCGGCCTCCGAGAGCGCAGGGTCACTGTAGTCTTTGCCATCAAACGCCGAGTAAGGAGGCGTCAGATTAAGCGCAACACTAAACTCAGAGCCTCTGCGTGTATAGATAGGATTGTCGATGGAGTTGCGCTCTAGACGAAGCTCAAGGTTGATGTCGTTGGCTCTACCATGGTGGAAGTTGCCAAACGTGTAATAGATCCAGTTATTCAGTCTGTAGTGGGTGTAGTTGAGCGCTCCATACACTTGGAACCAGTTATCCGGCCAGTTGAGGCGTCGCCCATTACCAATAGTTAGCCCAAGAGTGGTGAGGCTCTTGTCCGAGTCATAGGCACTCTCATAGATTGCACTGGAACCTCCATAGCCATAGCCTGCACCATAACCTCCGTAGCCTCCGTAGCCATAACCATTACCGTAGCCATAGCCACCGAGGTAATATGGATTATTAAGCATGTAGCTATTGACCTGATTGCTGTAATACCTCTGGTCAATGGCCGTGGAGTGCGAGTAAAATGCACTTACACTAAAGAGGTTTGGACGCTTACCACCAAACCAAGGATCGCTGAAAGACAAGCTAGCTTGATGATAGTAACGAGCATTAGACTGGACATTGATAGACAATTTCTGTCCGTCACCCTGTGGGATAATCCCCTTGTACATGCTTGGGCGGAAAAGGTTCTTGATTGAGAAGTTGGAGAAAGTAAAACCTGCCGAACCAATCAGACCAGACTGGCTCCACCCAATCGAGAGATTAAGCTGGTCGTTGCTCTTAGGTACAAGGTCATACTCAATATCGACAGTACCATTGGCTGGGTCAGGCACAGTCTTTGGGAGAGATTTCTCAGCATCGAAGTGACCGATCTGGTTGATCAGTCGATACGAGTTCATCAAATCCTCCTTACTAAACAGTCTGCCCGGCTTGGTATATAGCTCACGGCGCACAACATCTTCGTAGACGATGTCATTACCACTAATCTTTACCTTATTGATCGTTGCCTGTGGTCCCTCTGTGATGCGAATATCTAGCGAAACAGAATCGCCTACGACACTCGTTTCTACAGGATCAATAGCTGCGAAGATATAGCCATTGTTATAGTACAAATTGCTCACCGCATCTTCGTCCACCTGCAGACGATCCTCTAGACGCTTCTGGTCGTACAAATCTCCAGCCTTCACGCCGAGCAAATGGTTGAGCACCTCGGCATTGTATTTAGTATTGCCTACGAAGCGAATATCCTTGATATAGTACTTATTCCCCTCATGCAGCTTAATATGTAGATCTACCTTGCGACTACCATCTTGTAGACGTACGATGCTGTCGGATAGGATCTCAGCATCTCTATAGCCTGCTTGGTGGTAGCGCTTGAGTAGATTCTGTAAGTCATTCTCAAGCTCTGCATCAACCAGTTTCTTTGGCTGGAAGATTTCCAAAATACTTGTCCAGAGTCTTTTGGTCGAGAAGGTTTCATTAGTTTTCTTCATCGCCATACGTAGCTGATGATCTGTCAGCGCTTCGTTGCCTTCAAAGATGATATTCTTGATTTTCGTCTTACCACTCTTGTCGATATCAATGGTCAAATCAATGAAGTTCTTCTCCTCGGTCGAAGGTTGCTGATTGATCGTGAGCTTCATCTCACGGTAGCCCTTCTCGTCAAAATACTTCTTAATGAGCTGACGGGTACGATCAAAAACATTGGGCGAGCTCTGCATTCCCTTGCGCAGACCAATGCGCTTCTCAAGTTCCTCCCGATCACTCTTGCCGATACCTGTGTAGGTTACTTTGCCAATACGAGGATTCTCCACAAGCTGTATCTCAATCCAAGCGTAGTCACCCACATACTTGGTGACGAGGACCTTGGCATTGGCAAAATAGCCATACCGCATATACCGCTTGACAGCATCGGTGAGTGCCAGTCCTGGGATATCGATACGTTCGCCCACGGCAAGTGAAGAGAGGCTTTTGAGGACAAACTCGTCGTAGCTAGGTGCTCCCGTAATCTTAACGTCAGCAATAATTTTGGAAACAGGACGTGTGTAGTCTACCTCAGGGTTGTCAATACGTACGCCTTGCAGACTGAGCGTATCGACCTCTACGGTAGACCTCACTTGTGCTGCCAATGAAGCGATTGAGAGGAAGCCTACGGCGAGGCTTAGTGATAGGCGTCTATACATCGTTGGTATGGGTCTATTTCATTGTGTAGTAATCTCAGCTTAATCGTCGCCAAGCTGTATCTGTTCGCTTGTCTTACCGAAGCGTCGCTCACGATCGCTATATGCTCGGATTGCTTCTAGCAAAGGCTCTCTGCCAAAATCAGGCCAATAAACACTGCTGAAGTATAGCTCGGCATAGGCGGCCTGCCAAAGCAAGAAGTTGCTAATACGTTCCTCACCTCCAGTGCGGATCATAAGGTCCAACTCTGGAAGATTGGCCGTATCAAGCAGAGCAGAGAATGCCTTCTCTGTTATGTCTTGGCTCGTGAGAGCGCCCGAGGCTTGTAAAGCAACAGCCCGACGAATAGCTCGGACTATCTCGTCGCGAGAAGAATAGCTAAGTGCTAACACCAAACGAACACGCTTGCCTGCAGAAGTCTGAGCCATACAGTCCATAAGGGCCTCATAAGCAGTCTGAGGCAAACGAGAGAGATCTCCAATTGCCTCTAAGCGAATACCCTCTTGAATAAGCTCTGCGCTCTCTGCATGAATAGCCCGCACAAGAAGCTCCATGAGCGCATCAACCTCCTCGGCTGGGCGATTCCAGTTCTCCGTACTGAAGGCATATACCGTCAGCACCTCAACTCCGAACTCTGCGGCGGCCTTGAGGGTGGCCTTGAGCGACTCCTGCCCCTTGATGTGGCCTTCTGTACGAGGAAGGCCTCGCTCCTTGGCCCACCTGCCATTACCATCCATGATAATTGCCACATGGCGAGGTATTCTGAGCTCTTTCAAATCTTGATTACTACTATTGTCTATTGTCATTATTTACATTTGTTCCTTTCATCATCAAGCGAATACTACTCCGGATCTAGCGGACAACTTCTATCGCAGCCTCCACTGGGGGCTCCCCCGAACCTATCGCTTGTATATATGCCCAAATATAGCACATTTTACCTAATCACACTGCCCTTGTTTCCTACGTTTGAGCTGATAAGTAAGCCCTAAACTAAGGACGGCAAAAGCATCCCTATTCTTGATCCACGAGGCATTGAGTCGATACGGATCGGAGAGCCATGTACGCCCTGCTTGCAGCGCATCAAGACCGTCGCTCCACGTGTGCTGCCACTGCCACTCGGCCTCTAGGCTGAGCCGCGCACTAAGCCGATACTTAACTCCCAGAGCACAATAGACGCTAGGAGTAGGTATTACCCTACTCTGCGACCATGCTAAGCTCCCTGCTAGTCCAGCCCCTATATAAGGAGAGAAGCTCCTTGTACCTAGATAACGAAACTTGTCGCTCAGGGGATAAAAATTAAACTCTCCTCCCAATCTCAGATTGAGCAGGTACGAAGAAAACCGAGCTGTACGGCCCTCTGGGAAGACATTGTCGGCATAGCGTGTATCTCCACTTAACCCTCTATATCCAAGCTCTGTCGTCCAAGCCCATCTGAAGTTAGAATTATATCTACCAATTAAGGATAGGGCTGAAGCATACGAGGTAACGAAGGCTCGGCGTGCAGCATCTCCCATATAGTAGGAAGACCCTAAACGCCCCCCCAGCTCGTAAACATACTCCTGAGCAGAGAGGCGCTGTGTTGGGATCGACAGGATACTGCAACACAGTAAAAGAGGCAGTATCCAGTGGCTTGAGCCGAGCTTCACTCCTTGTTTTTATTTAATACTCATCTTTCTTGGGCGCCCCAATCCACAGAGAAGCAGGAGAGCCGACAGGTGTATCTACACTCCCCAAGAGAGCAATATTGTGATTGACTGCATGCTCCCAAGCAAGGACACGTCTATTGGCAAAAGAGGCGAAGTCCCTAGGCTTAGCAATGGGGCCGTTCTCACGCCAAGTACGCCCCATATTGTCCGAAGTCCAAATCCTCAGCCCCACAGAGGGGCTCGCTTCGAATATATAAATAAGGTCATCAGTCTTAAAAATCGAAGCCGAATGAACTGTACCAGCATCGGAGTTGGTATATATACGTGACCAGTCTAAGCCGTTGGTTGTGTACCAAACGCTGCGCTGTACTCTAGAGATAATGGCTTGATCCTCTAAAGCGACCAGATATAGGTACCCGCCTATATACTTCTTGACTCCCGAGAAAGCACGATAATTGTCCCTTGGGAAGTCCTTGGGAACAGCTAGAGAAGACACTTTAACCCCGCCCTGCGAATAACCAGCGAAGCGAAGTTCGCCATCATCACCCTTCACTAAGAGAGCCAAATCGGGCTCCTCTGCCGAGAGGCGTGGAGGCAAGACCCCAAGAAGTCCCTCAACCGAACCGATAGCCTCGATCCGCTGCCAGACTTTGCCTAATAGTCGATAAACATAACCATTGGAGGTTAGCGCATAAGGCTTCCTATCATACTCCTCGATATGCCTAATAGTAACTCCTGTGGGCAGCCCTGAATAGCCCATATCTCGAGCAAAAACACCGTCTTGATAAGTGTAGTACCTATTCTCCCCTGCCGTGGCCTCAACTACCCAAACATCATCTACCCTTTTCATAGCATAGGCATACGCATCTTGCTCTAACCTTGGTCTGTCACCAACGGTCGTCACGGGGTCTGCCCAGACAATGGTTTCGGGATCAAATTTGTATTTATTTAATTTGACATTGTAAGCATATTCTATTTTATCTCGATCATCTCCAATACTCACCTTGACCTTGAGCTCGTGCAACTCCTCGGGAAAGTCGTAAACCTTCTCTGCCTTCCACTCCTCATAAGCTCCGTTGCCTAGAGCTACATATATTTTAGTCCCAGTGCTTGCTGTTCCTATCGAGAGCTTGATCTTCTCCATTTTCTTGCCGTATGCAAGCGGCTTTTTATTCTCTATCTTGCCTGCATCAGCGAGGTTCTCAATAGAGAAAAAGACTTTGGATAGCTCTGCATCCTTCTCCGAAGACATCGAGAAGCTGCGGATCTGAGCATTAACAAACTTCACCTCCTGCACTTTGGGATCGGACTTGGAGCCACAGCCGACAGCTCCTAGTGTAGCCCAAACAAAGCCTCCTACAAGTACCAACCGACCGAGTGATGATATATACTTCATATATTTATATGTTACGACACGAGTAAACCGCCCGACAAATGTGCGGATACATTGAGCCACAAAGTTAGTAAATATTATTCCAGCTCTGCACTCAATCTCTACTACCTAAGTAACTCTCCAGATACCCTTTTTGGTATGCATCAGCTCTTATGCTACACTCGCCTCGTCCCGTAAACCCACATTTTACCCCGATGCCAAACAAGATAATAGGGGTAGTACCAAGGCCTCCCCCTCGGCACTACTCCTAAACCAGTAGTACAAGAATACTGCTGGTGGGCTATCTATCGTACTTACAACAACCGGGTAGTTGGTCAAAGACAGAGCTCTCCGCCTTATGATACTCGGTATCGTAGCCAATCTTGGCAATCGCCTTGCTGACCGCCTGCTCGGAGGCTACGGCAGTATTGAGGCGCAGGTAAAGCATCTGCTCATCTTTGCTCCACCGAGCGTCCTCAACGCCATAAATATCAAGCGCTGTCTTCTCTATCAAGTCCTTGCACATACCGCACGAGCCTCTCACTCCGAACTTAATTTCCTTGGAGTGCTCCGAATCAGGCACTACATTCATCATCGACTTCTTGCCCTCTAACTGTGCGCTAGCATCTAGAGCGAAGACACCACTAGTTACCACTTCCTCTCCCTCGGACAAGCCATCTAGTACCACATACGCTCCACCCAAAGAAGGCCCCAGCTCAACCTCTCTCATCAAGAACGTAGGCATAGATGCATCTCTTTGACGAACGTACACCACAGATCTCTTCCCCGTCCAGAGGACTGCCGTCTGAGGGATAATGATAGCACTCGGATTTTCCCTCAGCTTTGCTTGCACCTCTGCCATGGCATACATCTCGGGTTTGAGTTCCATGCCTGAGTTGGCGATATTGACACGGACACGAGCCGTACGGGTACTTGGATTAATCATAGGGTCGATGAAGGAAATCTTGCCAGAATACTTCCGTCCCGGATAAGCCGTAAGCTTGAAGCCGATGGAGTCGCCAACGCTCAAGAAAGACAGATCCCCCTCGAAAGCATCAAAAACCGCCCACAGCCGAGAGAGGTTGGCGATGTCGAATAGTACCGCTCCTTGAGCAACATAGTCGCCTTGATTGACGCGTCTATCCGTGACGACACCACTAGTCGTAGCCTTGATCTCCACAAATGCAGAGGGTTGCTTGGACTGTAGTATGTGATCGATCTGCTGCGAAGTGATGTGCCAGAGCTGGAGTTTCTCTCGAGCGGCCTGAACTAGTTGGGGCTGCTGCATGGCTACCGCCTGCAGTAGCTCCTGCTGTGCTGTGAGTAGCTCTGGCGAATAAATGGTGGCTAAGGTTTGTCCTGAACGTACGGCTTCTCCCGTGAACTTAATACTCAGCTTCTCGATGCGGCCAGACACGTGAGCGGTCTGCGACTGCAGCCCACGCTCGTCTGGGACAATCTTGCCATAAAGACGGATACTCTTGGCAGGGCTCTCTAGACTGACTCTCGTCGTATGTACATTGGCAAGTGCCATAGCCTCCTCGGAGAGCTGTATGGCAGACGGATCTAGTTCCTCTCCCCCTCCGCTGGTCTTGCGAGGAATGAGATCCATCGCACAGATGGGGCACTTGCCCTGCTTATCCATAACGATCTGTGGGTGCATAGAACAGATCCAAGCCTCTGCAGTATCTCCCTCCGCTACATGGCTATGCTCCGAGTGAGCGCCGCCAGTAGGAGAGCCAAAGAGTAGCCACCCGAGAAGAAGTCCTCCCAAAGCAAATAGGAGATAGTAGAGATACTTCTTAGTCATTATATTATTTCTAGTCTTCATTGTCTGTCGTAAAAATTAAAAGGAAATGGATAATAACTTCTCGAGCGCTGCAACGTAAGTATTGTAGGCTACGACAGCCTCAATAGCCTTGAGCCGATAGTCCACGAGCTGACGCTCTTGGGCTATCACATCGGCAAGCCCTTGCCGCCCTGCCACTAGCTCTTGTATCACGATACGGCTGAGCGACTGAGATAAGGCATACTGCCTCGCATAGAGATCGGACTTGCGTGCCGACTCCTCTAGCCTTAGACGCAGATTGAGGTACTCGGCTCGTAGCTGATTGTGTAGTTCGGCCTCTTTGAGCTGTGAGGCCTGATAGTATAGCTTGTTCTCTCTTTGCTGAGCCTTATACTTACCACGAAAGATAGGCAGACTAACCTTGATCATAGGCATCAGCATATCATGTCCATTGCCATGATTGCCTAGAATGGGCTTATCGTACGGAGCCACCATACTATACTGTAATCCGAGGCCAATCATCGGGTAGCTCATCAATCGATCCATCCTGGCTTTGGCTCTGTATCCTCGAGTCTCCGACTTGAGCATCGCCACCATAGGATTATTTTCTAGGAGGCTATCGAGCAGGCCAGCCGCTCGATCGGGCAAGATACGCCGCTCGAGAGTGTCAGCTAAAGCTACAGAGCTCTCTACCGAACGGTTAAGTAAGGTATTAAATTTGGCTTCAGCTGCCCGGCGCCTAGAGAGCAAGTCTAGGAGCTCATGCTCCAGCTCGGCTCGCTCTAGCTGAATGCGTACGACGTCCGCCATACTGCCCGAGGACATACTCATTGCTCCAGAGCCAGACATCTGAGGCATGGCATTGGCTCCAGAGGTCATAGGTGCGGAAGACACTCCCCTCATGCCACCAGACATACCCGGCATACCTCCCATATCCGTAGAGCTAGCAGGTGAAGTAGAGGCCGACTGCCACACAGAGCGAGGAGGGCTAGCTGAAGATGAACCCGCAGTCTGCACACCAGCTGCAGAAAAGCGCCCTAAGGCGAGTCGTTCAAGCTGATGCAGCAGGTCTATATGGCTCTGCACAGCCTTGTACCGCTCACCAAGGCCACAGAGCTCATACCACTGAGCCTTGACTTGATACCATACATTATCTCTACGCTCCCTAAACTGCTCATACGCCATTTTCGCCATTTGTTCCGCTTCTGCTCGGGCGGCTTGGCGCACCCCAAACCAAGGGAACATCTGCATCAGAGTTAGATCTGCCACTTGCTTACCCATGAGTGTGTGCATCGGCTTAGGAAATATCCCGAGCTCTAGCTCTGGATCTGGATAGGCTCCAGCCTGTGGTAGTTTCTCGACAGAGGCCTTGTAGAGCGCTAGATCCGCTTGTAGCTGAGGATTGCTGCGGGCGGCCAACTCCAAGTAATGGGGGAGACTATCGGGCTGTACTTCAGTCCTAGCCCTCATCGGGCTAGAGAGCACAGCCACAGAGAGTAGTGCCATAGCCCTACGTATATATTTATTGTTCATCGTTATTTCCGTCTTGTTGTTTGATTTGTTGCTTGGCTAGTCGTCCCTCTACCTGCTCTCTCCACCAGCATTGTAATACTGGGACTACAAACATAGTCATCGACTGAATGAGCATACCACCAAAAGTGGGTATGGCCATCGGGATCATCACATCAGCGCCCTTACCCGTCGAGGTAAGCACTGGCAGTAAAGCTATGAGCGTAGTGGCAGTAGTCATCGCTGCAGGGCGAACACGCTTGAGCCCTGCCTCTACGACAGCCTCACGAATATCGTCCTTGGTGCGGGGCTGTCTTTGCTGGAAGACTTGGTGAATATATGTCCCCATCAGCACCCCATCGTCGGTGGCGATACCAAAAAGAGCAATGAAACCCACCCAAACGGCAACGCTGAGGTTGATAGGAGCCATCTGAAACAGATCTCGAATGTTCTCGCCTGCGATACTAAAATTCATAAACCAAGGTTGGCCATATAGCCACAAGAGCATGAAACCACCCGAGAAGGCAACGAATACCCCTGAGAAATGAATGAGAGAGGCCGTGACCGTCTTGAACTGGGCGTAGAGCACGAGGAGCACGATCAGTAGAGCCAGAGGCACCACGATCATAAGCCTATCAGTAGCACGCTGCTGCTGCTCATAGTTGCCAGCGAACTTATAGGACACGCCCTTGGGCAATACCAGCTCTCCTGAGCGTATCTTCTCCTGCAAGAAGGCATCGGCCTGCTCTACAACATCGACCTCGGCTCGATCGGCTTCTTTGTCGAAGATGACATAGCCAACCAAGAATGTGTCCTCGCTCTGTATCATCTGAGCCCCACGAGAATACTCAATATCGGCCAGCTCTCGGAGTGGCACCTGAGCTCCTGTAGCCGTGGGGATAAGAAGCATTGATAGTGCCTCGGGGCTATCCCTAAGCTCTCGTGCATAGCGCAGACGAATAGGGAACCGCTCACGCCCCTCGACCGTGCGAGAGAGCGCCATACCACCTACTGCGGCGCTAAGTACCTCCTGCAAGTCGGCCACTGGCACACCGTAGCGAGCCATACTCTCTCTGTTTAGCTTGATCTCCAAGTAGGGTGCTCCTACTGCTCTGTCGTAGAAAACCGATGAGGCAACAACCGACGGTGCTGACTTGAGAGCCTGCTCGATAGCCTTACCTCCCTTCTCAATAGCCTCCAGATCGGGGCCATAAACCTTCACACCCATGGGTGCACGCATACCGGTGGAGAGCATAACCAGACGAGCCTCTATGGGTTGTAGCTTGGGAGCAGAGGTAAGCCCGGGCAGATTGCTCACATCAATAATCTGCTGCCATATATCGTTGGCATTTTTAATCTCCGGACGCCACTGACGGAAGTAGGCCCCTCTAGCATCAGGGACTAGACTATCCGATGATATCAGCCTATATCCGTCTTGGGGATTGTAGGTCTGTCCACTCTTGAGAACGAAGGCTCCGTCACTATCTACCTTAAATCGCCTGCGGTGGCCATTCTCGTCCAAGATATACTCGGGGCGATAGTTAATGGTGTTCTCAAACATCTGTACGGGAGCTGGGTCAAGTGCAGAGTTCACACGCCCCCACTTGCCGATAGCGACCTCGACCTCTGGGATAGAGGCTAGTCGCCTATCTAGCTGCTCTACATACTCTAGGTTCTGCTCTATCCCAGTGTGAGGCATACTCGTTGGCATGAGCAGGAAAGACCCCTCGTTGAGGCTAGGCATGAACTCCTGCCCCATATTGCGCCAAATGAGCAATCCGCTCACTACGGTGGCTATGGGTATGATCATAAACTTCCATCTATTGGCCAAGCACCAGCGCAAGATGCGCTCATAGTAGATGACCAACAGCCACAGCAACACGAGAATGAAAGCGATACATCCAGCCACAAATAAGAAGTTGAGGAGCCCACCACTATCCGCCCCCATAGGTAACCATTCGACCGAGAGGTAGTAGGTAGCTACCAGCAGGGCAATACCTATATTAATATGGTTGGCTCTATTTGGGTGACTCCAGAGATGTGCCAAAAGGTTGTTTACCCCCACTGCGATGAGCCCAAGGGCTGGCAAGCTCAGATAGGCAACAAAGAGCCCTAGACCAAGGACGATGAGGAGATAGTTGAGTACCCTGCGCAGTAGCCTAGAGTTGATCCGCACCGAGAACACCCAATAGGCCAGAGTAGGGAGCAAGACCAACCCCAGCAAGAAGGCCGTAGCCAGTACATAAGTCTTGGTATAGGCCAGCGGAGCGAACATCTTACCCTCCTGAGCCTGCATAGCGAATACAGGCAGGAAACTCACAATGGTGGTAATCATCGCCGTGGTTATAGCACCCGAAACCTCCGAAACGGCTAGTGAGATGACACGTAAGAGAGTCTTGCCCCTAGTACGACCTGCATACTCGGGTAGCTCCAGATAGCGTATGATACTCTCAACGAAAACGACACCGACATCGACCACCACACCGATGGCGATCGCGATCCCCGATAGGGCCATTATGTTGGCCTCAACACCTGTGTACCTCATCAGAATAAATGTACCCAACACAGCGATAGGTAGCATACTGGCGATGACGATAGAAGCACGGAGGTTGAGCACCAGTACAATGATGACGATGATGCAGATCAACACCTCGTGCGAGAGGCTCGTCTCGAGCGTACCGATTGTTTCTCGGATCAAACCTGTACGGTCGTAGAAAGGGACTATGGACACCTTGGACACAGTGCCATCGGCTAACGTCTTCTGAGGCAAGCCAGAGTCCATCTCCTTGATTTTGCTCTTGACATGGTCTATGACCTCTAGAGGATTGGAGCCATAGCGTGCTATAACCACGCCTCCCACGGCCTCTACGCCCTCTTTGTCGAGCCCACCACGGCGAGTACTGGGGCCTATATTGACGAAGGCAATATCCGAGATACGCACCGGAACACCCTCACGCACGGCCACCACAGTCTGCTCAATATCCGAGATACTCTTGATATACCCAAGCCCTCGGATGAGATACTCGACCTTGTTGATCTCCATTGTTTCTGCCCCTATGTCTAGGTTGCTCTTCTGTATGGCGCCCATAACGTCCATAACCGAGATGTTGAAGCGGTACATAGCATCGGGGTTGAGATCTATCTGGTACTCCTTGACGAAGCCACCAGCCGAGGCCACCTCGGCAACTCCCTCGGCAGATGAGAGTGCGTACTTGACGTAGAAGTCCTGCACAGTACGTAGCTCCTCGGCGTCCCAGCCTCCCGTAGGCTTACCAGTCTTGGGATCTCTGCCCTCGAGCGTGTACCAATAGATCTGCCCGAGAGCCGTGGCATCTGGCCCGAGAGAGGGCTGAACCCCATCGGGCAGCGTACCAGAGGGCAGGGAGTTGAGCTTCTCCAAAATGCGTGAGCGGCTCCAATAGAACTCCACATCATCGTCAAAAATGATGTAGATAAACGACATGCCAAACATCGATGAGCTGCGAATAGTCTTCACCCCCGGGATACCCAAAAGCGAAGTCGTGAGCGGATAGGTGATTTGGTCTTGAATATCCTTGGGCGAACGCCCCATCCACTCCGTGGCTACAATCTGCTGATTATCACCAATATCAGGAATGGCGTCTACGGGGATTGGATTGCGTGGGATAACTCCTGCGTGCCAATTGAACGGAGCCGTTGAGATCCCCCAGACCACGATCAAAATCAGCAGTAATGTCGTTATGAGCCTATTCTCTAGGAAATAACGAATTAATCTATCTAGCATAATTATGTATTTATTTGGTCGGTCAATGAACAAGAGAGCTTGGGTAGCTTCGGCGGCACCGCCTCAGCCCAAGGGGCTAAGCCAATAGCCAACCCCGAGTAGCGATACGACACTACGCCAAGGCTCATCACAACCCTACTGCCTCCAAGTCGTGATAGGCATAGAGTGAGCGACATACCTCGACAAGCCTAAGCCAGTCGAAGCAATGCAAGCGATGAAAGTCTAAAAAGGATACAAACTGCTAAATGATGAGCTTGCGATAGAGGATAAAGTGTGGGCTCTGGCTCTGCCTAGTCGCCTCAAAAGGCGGGGCTTGGCTTCTGTAGTATTGATTGACCTCGAGAGAGCTTGTATATCGCCATAGGTAGGCGAAGAGATTGTTTACCGAAGGCGTCAAGTTCACCTCGGGGCTACACTCCTTGTTCTGGTCGATCGTGAGCTTCAAGAAGTAGAATTGACTAGAGCAGCAACTGGCCGACTCATCGGCGACGGCACAGCAACCATCGGTATCCTGCACACCTCCCAAGGCAACCTCTACAAGTCTGCCCATGCAGTAGTGCGAGCTTATGGCTATGCCAGAAGACACAAAGAGGAAGAGGGTTGTTAATATGGATAATACAAATCTCGTCATACTGATCTAGTCGCAATGAAGAGCCAAAGTTACCAAAATATTCCAAATCTCCAGAGCTCCCAAACAGAACATCCACCCAGAGAAGTCAATTTACGTTTCTTAATATCTATATAGCACAATCGACCTATCAACATACCTTCAGCAAAAACACCTCGCCAAAGTTAGCAAGCCAAACAAACCTCTTATTTACCCCCTAGCAGCCCCTAGATTGCGTTCGGCTTTGTTTTGGGCCTCCACCCTAGACCAACGTAAATACGCCTCAAAAACAAGATCAAATCAAAAGTCTAATAATCAGACATATAAAAACGAATGCCAGACGACTTGATACAGTTTGTGGGCTGTTTGGGATTTTTCTTCCCATCAACCCATAAGAATCAGTGGAGACATCTCAGCAGATTAATCCACCAATTTCACAAGATTGATCCTTCAATTTATTACCAATGCTCAATCTGTTTTTAAGAACTGCCCTACCATTCTTATTTTTCTTCAGATAAATGATTAACACTATTTAACTAAAAAGATAAGAATCGAGCACGCACCTCAATGCTCGGCCACGAGCACAGAATACCAAGTATCCGACAGCTACCCATAGATCAAGACAACTCAAATCCAAGCGCTTACATTAGTTAGCTCCAAGCATAAGCAAGATTATCCGCTGCACATTTGGAGAATAGAGATATTAGCGCTACCTTTGCATCGCATTTGAAGGACATAGCTCCTCCTTATGCTTCGGGATTGTCTCGTGGTGTAATGGTAGCACAACAGGTTTTGGTTCTGTTTGTCAAGGTTCGAATCCTTGCGAGACAACAATAGGGGAGCGTCACTCCCCTTTTTTATTTATGACACGCATCGACAGGCCCCCACTGCTTCACTGTGGTTGTAGGACCTAGACACCTTTTGCCAATTGAGAAAATATAATTTACCTTTGTCGCGCATAGCATATTGACATCGACTTACAAGAAGGAAGATCAACAACAATTTAGGAATTTTTCACGTTATTGTTATGGTAGCCGAGAGGCTCCCCCTATAAATTCATATATAAGTAAATAGATGAGTACAGAAGAAAAAGCTTTCGGTGTAGGACCTAGAGCCGAAGCCCCCACACGTCCAAGACGCACGCCTATCGCTACAGCCGATGGTTCTCAGGCGGCTAAATCGTCGGATGCAGGCGCAGCGTCTGGTAGACGCAGGCGTGTACGCATTAGCACCAGCGATGTCGTTGATCAGCAACGCCCATCAGGTAGCTATGGAACGAAGAGATTCAACAACAGATTTCCCGATAGAGGCTACAACAACCCCAATACCCGTGATGAATATTCATCTCAAGGCTACCAAAGGCATCGCAGCTCTCAGGGGACTCAGCAGGGCGAGATAGACCCCTTCAACAGAGTAGACTACGAGCAGCGCTACCAAAACAAGAGAGCCGAGGGTAGCTACGACTACAACTATAACAGATCTGAGCAAGGCGCTGGCCCTCGCAGACCCAGACCTCAACAAGGAGCTGGCGACAACTACGCAGGCAAGCCCAACAAGAAGAAGATGGTCAAGAAGCCCAAGAAGGTCTTCAAACCCATCGAGCCAGTCAAATACAAGGAGGAGATAGACCCAACGAAGGAGGTTCGCCTCAACAAGTTCTTGGCCAATGCAGGCGTTTGTTCTCGTCGAGAAGCCGATGAGCTAATCCAAAAGGGAGAGGTCTTCGTCAATGGTGTAGCCGTGACCGAGCTAGGCACACGTGTCACCTATCAAGACGAGGTGGTATACAACGGCAAGCGTGTGGAGCGTGAGAGCAAAGTATATGTGCTGCTCAATAAACCCAAAAACTGCGTGACGACCTCCGATGACCCAGAGTGTCGCCTAACAGTAATGGACATCGTGCGCAACGCATGCCCCGAGCGTATCTACCCTGTGGGGCGTCTAGACAGACACACCACAGGAGTGCTGCTCATCACCAACGATGGCGATCTCGCTTCCAAGCTCACGCACCCCTCCTTCCTCAAGAAGAAGATCTACCATGTGTGGCTCAACAAGCCTGTGGCTATGGAGGATATGCAGAAGATTGCCGACGGTATAGAGCTAGAGGACGGAGAGATCCATGCAGATGCACTGAGCTATGTCAAGGACGATGACTTGAGCCAAGTAGGCATCGAGATCCACTCTGGCCGCAACCGTATCGTACGCCGCATCTTCGAGCACCTCGGCTACAAGGTGATTAAGCTAGACCGTGTTTATTTCGCTGGTCTTACCAAAAAGAACCTACCCCGTGGTAGATGGCGCTACCTCAACGAAGATGAGGTCAATGCCCTACGTATGGGAGCCTTCGAGTAGGGTTTAAGGATATTTAGGCTTAGGCCATAAACAAGCAAGAAAAGGAATACTACAAATGAAACGAACTAAAATAATCGACGTCCTCAAGGGCGAGCTAGTCGGACAGACTATTTGCGTCAAAGGCTGGGTGCGTACCCGTCGTGGCAACAAAGCAGTGAGCTTCATAGCCCTTAACGATGGCTCTACCATACACAACCTGCAGATCGTAGCCGACAACGAGCGTTTTAGCTCAGAGCTAATGAGTACGATCAGCACAGGGGCTAGCCTATGTGTAGTGGGTCAGCTCGTAAGCTCTCAGGGGGCAGGCCAGAGTGTAGAGATACAAGCCGAGAGGATCGAGGTGCTAGGTACAGCAGACCCAGAGAGTTACCCACTACAAAAAAAGGGGCACTCGCTTGAGTTCCTCAGAGAGATCGCCCACCTGCGTCCTCGCACCAATACATTCGGTGCTATCTACCGCATCAGACATCAGATGTCTATAGCGATCCACACCTACTTCCACGAGCGTGGCTTCGTGTACTTTCACGCCCCTATCATTACAGGCAGCGACTGCGAGGGAGCGGGTCAGATGTTTCAGGTCACGACACTACCTCTAGAAAAGCCTCCCTTGTGTGAGGACGGAGGCCTAGACTACGCTCAGGACTTCTTCGCTCGCCCCACAGCACTCACAGTGTCTGGTCAGCTCGAGGGGGAGATGGCAGCTATGGCACTAGGGGCTATCTATACGTTTGGCCCCACCTTCCGTGCCGAGAACTCCAACACGCCACGTCACTTGGCCGAGTTTTGGATGATCGAGCCAGAGGTTGCCTTCATCGAGATCGAGGAGAACATGGACCTAGCGGAGGACTTCATCAAGCACTGCGTCCAGTGGGCACTCGATTACTGTGCAGACGATATCAAGTTCCTCAGCGAGCACTTCGACAAGGAGCTTATCGATCGCCTCAACTTCGTACTAGAGAAGCCATTCAAGCGCTTAACCTACACGGAGTGCATCGAGATCTTGGAGGCTGCCGTGGCCAAGGGCCGTAAGTTCGAGTTCCCAATCTATTGGGGTGCCGATATGAGTAGCGAGCACGAACGATACCTAGTAGAGGAACACTTCTGTACGCCCGTGATCGTTACGGACTATCCCAAGGAGATCAAGAGTTTCTACATGAAGCTCAACGAGGACGGCAAGACCGTGCGTGGTATGGATGTACTCTTCCCCAAGATTGGTGAGATCATCGGTGGTTCGGAGCGTGAGTCCGACTACGACAAGCTACGCCAGCGAGCCGAAGAGATGGGTGTCCCCGACAAGGATATTTGGTGGTATATGGACTCTCGCCGCTATGGCACAGCGCCCCATGCGGGCTTTGGGCTTGGCTTCGAACGCCTACTGCTCTTCGTGACGGGTATGACCAACATCAGAGATGTTATCCCCTTCCCTCGCACCCCACGCAACGCTGAGTTCTAAACAGAATACAAATATGCCTGCGCCCTCCCTCGAAGTCATTCGGGGAGGGCGTAGTGCTTACATCAATCATAGACAATCAATGACAATCAAATGTATAGGCGTGCTAACCTCTGGAGGGGACGCACCCGGCATGAACGCTGCCATACGTGCCGTGACACGTGCGGCTATCTACCACGGCATCGCCGTCAAAGGCATATATAGAGGCTACAAAGGCCTAATAACGGGCGAGATCAAGGACTTCCAGACCCAAGATGTGAGCAATATCATTCAAAGAGGTGGTACAGTACTCAAGACTGCTCGCAGCGAAGAGTTCAAAACCGAAGAGGGTCGGCGCATCGCCTACCAAACCATGCAGGCACATGGCATAGATGCCCTAGTGGTCATTGGTGGCGACGGCTCACTCAGTGGCGCTAGGCTCTTCGCAGAGGAATATAATTTCCCAATCGTTGGCCTACCGGGTACAATAGACAATGACCTAAGCGGTACCGATCTGACTATCGGCTACGACACAGCTCTCAACACAATCGTCGAGGCGGTAGACAAAATTCGTGACACCGCCTCCTCACACGAGAGACTATTCTTCATCGAGGTCATGGGTCGAGAAGCTGGCTTCCTAGCACTCAATGGTGCTATCGCCTCGGGCTCGGAGGCCGCCATTATCCCGGAGTTCGCTCTAGAGAAGGATCAGCTTGCAGAAACTATCGCTAGTGGTTTCCGCAAGACGAAGAATAGTAGCATCGTTTTGGTGTCGGAGAGCGAGGTAACTGGTGGTGCTATGGGTATCGCCGAGCGCGTACGCAACGAGTATCCACACTTCGACGTGCGTGTCGTAATCCTCGGGCACATACAGCGTGGAGGCACACCCAGCGCTCAGGACCGCATCTTGGCAAGCCGAATGGGTGTAGCAGCGATCGATGCTCTACTAGAGGGGCAGCGCAATGTAATGATTGGCATCGACAACGATGAGATCATCTATGTCCCCTTCAGCAAGGCGATCAAGAAGAACAAGGCCATTGATGAGCGGCTCGTATCAATCCTGCACATGCTCTCTATCTAGTGGGGCAACACAACGAGAGCTCCTCGCAAGGAGGTACAAACACAAGAATGGTATGTTCTGAACCATGTGCCCCTCTACACCATATGCCATCCCTCTGTGGGTGCGTAAGTTGAAACGACAAGATTACCCGTAAGGCGTGGGGCAGATCGGCTCGTATTGATTGATTTTGTCACAGAATATCTGTAACTTTGCCCTGTACGGCTTTTTGCGCCCTAACCAAAAGAGTAGCTGATGACTTATCGTATAGCACATAGCATATCCAAAGAAATTAGGCGTATGCTTCTAGCTCTCTGCCTCGTACTAGGGGTAGGAGAGCTAGCTTGGTGTATCCATACGGACTCTCTCTGGCATCAGCAAGCAACCAGAGATGTGCTCTCCCTGCGATGCCGCCCACCAAAAGTTACCTACACTAGACCTCTAGGTGGAGTAGTTGCCGCTACCAACGGAGCGACAATCGTCATCGCAGGCAATCAGGTACAAGGAGCTGTGCAAATAGAAGCCCCAACAAGCCTTATCCCACGTAGTAGCGAAATGGGCGACCAAGGAGGGAAAATAGAGCTCCGCATCGTGGGGCGAACCATCTACTTCAACCAAGAGGTTGAGCAAGTCGAGCTCATTGACCTCACTGGCCGTCGCCTTATGGTACAGTACAACACGCGCCAAACCTCTCTAGGAGATATCCGCTCGGGAGTCTACCTGCTTAGATGCTCTAGAGCTGGGCAACTGGTTACGACACGCCTAGTACTACGATAAGGGTGGAGGCTCTAGGGCTCTCTCATGACATCATTCACAATTATAGATATGACTATTACGAAAAAACTGACAACGCTCTCACTCGCTCTGGGGGCGTTGTTTTTGGGTGCTTGTTCCGATCAGGCGAGCAAGCAGCCTCTAGAGGAGCCATCTCTGATTCCACTACCCAAGGAGCTTAGCCTAACGCTTGGGGCATCGTATCAGCTCCCCAAGGTCATTGGCTTCAGCACCCCAGACAGCGAAGCGCACTGGGCGGATATCTCTAGCCTACTAAGCACAGAGCTTGGGCGTATCACCTCGCTCAAGGTAGAGCAGAAGCAAGAGGGGGGTGAGATTCGCTTCGTCAATAATTTGGAGATTAAGTCGCCAGAGGGATACACACTCGTTGTATCTGCAGACGGCATCGAGATACAGGCCTCTACGGGGCTTGGCTTCCGCCATGCAGTGCAGACCTTGGCACAGCTCACCGATGCCGAGGGTCGGGTACATCAAGCTGAAATCAAGGATGAGCCTCGCTTCGCTTACCGAGGACTGATGCTGGATGTATCGCGCCACTTCATGAGCACCGACTTCATCATTCGCCTACTCGACGAGATGGCTCGCTACAAGCTCAATCGCTTCCACTGGCATATCGTAGACGGAGGTGGCTGGCGTATGCAGAGCGATGCCTATCCGCTACTGACCAAGAAAGCAGCTTGGCGCACAGAACGTGACTGGGACAAATGGTGGCATGGACAGGATAGGCAGTTTGTCGAAGAGGGCACACCCGGGGCATACGGTGGCTACTATACCAAAGACGACATCAGACGTGTGGTAGCGCATGCGAGCAAACTAGGCATCACTATTATCCCCGAGATTGAGCTCCCCGGCCATAGCAACGAGATCGCAGCAGCCTATCCCGAGCTATTCTGTCTAGAGCGCTGGGACAAGTCTGTAACCGACGTCTGCATCGGCAACGAGGCTACATTCACCTTCTTCGAGCGCATCCTCGACGAGACGATGGAGCTATTCCCAAGCGAATATATTCACATCGGTGGCGACGAAGCAGCAATGAACCACTGGGGCGACTGCACCAAGTGCCGTGCTCGTATGAAAGCCGAGGGGCTCAAGGATCTACATGAGCTACAGAGCTACATGATCAAGCGTATCGAGCGCTTCCTGCTTAGCCGTGGACGCAAGCTCATCGGCTGGGACGAAATCCTCATGGGAGGGCTTGCCCCAGAGGCAACGGTGATGAGTTGGCGTGGCGAAGCTGGTGGCATCGAGGCAGCCAAGAGCGGACACGATGTGATCATGACGCCCAATGGTTTCCTCTACCTAGACTACTATCAAGCTATCGCAGAGCATCAGCCCCGTGCTATCGGGGGCTATGTTCCTCTAGAGAAGGTGTACAGCTACAACCCCGAGTCTAGCAACCTAAGCGCAGAGGAGAAGAAGCACGTACTAGGTGTGCAGGCCAACCTCTGGACGGAGTATGTAGAGAGCGATGCGCACGCCGAGTATATGTACTTTCCCCGTGCGCTAGCCCTAGCCGAGATAGCATGGTCGCCACAGGAGAAGAGGAACTACGAAGACTTCCGCAGGCGCGCCACTAAGCAAACCGAGGCGCTTAGGGCGAGAGGCGTCAACGCCTATCCGCTCAATGGCATCGCCACTGAGGTCTCCACAGATCTAGACAAGCAGCTCACGAGCCTCACTCTAAGGGCTGAGCAGAGCGATGTGGAGATCCGCTACACCACAGACGGTAGTCAACCAACAGCAGAGAGCAAACTCTACCAATCGCCTATCACGACCGCCGACTCGGCTCTCGTGGTGGCTAAACTCTTCAAAAACGGCATGGCGCTCGACTCGGTCAGCCTCAAGTACCGCATCGACTACCACAAGGCGATCGGCAAGGCAATCAAGTATGCCAACCAATGGAACGTACGCTACCCCGCTGCTGGCGAGAAGACTCTCATCGACGGCATCAGAGCCACCCCAACCTACCTAGACGGCATGTGGCTTGGCTTCACCGAACCTCTAGACGTGACGATAGACCTCGGCGAGACACGTGAGCTCAAGCACATCTTTGCTCGCTTCATGCAGGAGCGCGAGCAGTGGGTATATATGCCTCGAGAGGTAGAGGTACTCGTCAGCCAAGACGGTAGCAAATTCGAGAGCCTAGGCACACTACCTACCCAAACGGACGAACACAACCCACGCCCTGTCTTTGAGGTATTCGACTTCTTCCCCCATACTTCGGCTCGATACATCCGTATGCGTGCAGAGATTGGCCGTAGCGCTGGGCACTTCATCTTCCTAGACGAGATCGTCGTCCACTAGATTCTCTCCCAAACACGTCAGAGTAGATAAGCTGCTCCATACACTTATCTACTCTGAAGCTCCTTAAAGGGAGTTGTAGCAGAATTAACTTGGGATACAACCCTACCGCAACGCAACTTTTAACCACAACCAACTCGATCAGCTATGACCTTCCGTACCCTAATGATTAAAACCCACAGAGTACTCGGTACTCTAGTGAGCATTTTCTTCGTCGCTTGGTTTCTGTCCGCTTTCGTGATGATTTATCATGGCTTCCCTAAGTTCTCCTCAGACGAAGCCCATCGCCTCCACCCTAGCCTGCCGAACTTCTCTCCTAGCGACAGCCTACTCGCCGGCATGGAAGCAATGCGTACGCATAGCCCAGAGGGCAAGCCGTCGTCTCTCTCACTTAGCTATAATCCAGTGGTGGGGCATCACCTCGCCACTAGTGGAGGTGGAGAGGAACACTGGTTCACTCTCGAGGGTAAAGCTATTACCCCCGAGGCGCCAACAGTCGAGGTATGCCACAGAGTAGCGGCACTCTGGTCCGACAAGATCGAGCGTATCGACACCCTAACGACCCTCGACCAGTGGACGCCTTTCTCTAGGCTTAGGGAAGACCTACCCTTCTACCGCCTCAATCTCTCCCAGCAGGGGCGCGAGGTCTATCTGAGCGGACGAGACGGACACATCATCACCGAGCACACTAGGAGCGAACGCGTCTGGGCTTGGCTAGGGGCTATCCCTCACTGGGTCTACTTCACTTGGATACGTGAGAATAGAGATCTCTGGGAAAATCTAATCATATTTTTCTCTGGTTTAGGTAGCCTCATGACCCTCACGGGTCTATACATAGGTATAGATGTCTTCGTCAGAACGCGTAAAAGCAAGCGCGGTGTGCACTCCCCCTACAAGCGACGCTCCTACCGCTGGCACCACATCATGGGGACATTGGGCGGTATATTCATTTTGGTATGGGTATTCAGTGGGCTCATGTCTCTAGCCGATATACCTAAGTCCATCAACGGCTCACCCAAGCAGAACGCCAGAGAAGTCCTAGGCGAGCAGGCACTTCCCCTTGGCAGTTACTCCAAAAATCTCATTAGCCAAATCCTCAGCCGAGGAGATGTACGTAGCCTTCGCTGGAGCTCGGTGGGCAATATCCCTACAATCAAGGCCGCCGACAGCCTGGGCCAGACGACCTGCTACGATGCGCGCACAGACTTCCCCACACCGCTCAGCCTAGAGCGCCCTCAGCTAGAGCAACTCATCGGGCGCATCTACACAGGCCATACTTGGCAGATTGATCGGCTAGAGGAGTACGACGGCTACTACATCAGCCGCAATGGTAGCCTCCCCCTACCCGTCTGGCGCATCCAAATCGAGGCAGAGGACAATCCCTACATCTATGTACACAGCCAGAGCGGTATGGTGCGTACCCTAGACAGACGCGACCGCTGGCAGATGTGGGTCTACAACAAGCCCCACAGCCTCAAATTCACTTGGCTCGTAGACAAGCCTATCCTCTGGCAGATCGTATGCTGGGTGCTTCTACTCGTCGGTACAGTCGTTTCAGTCACGGGGGTAATCCTCGGCGTTCGCTACCTGCGTAGATCCCTAAAACCAAAATCTAAGCGCTGAGAGCTATGCAAGGGTAAAGAAGATATCTGATAGTCATAATCTTTATTCTATATTTGGCAGATGAGCTGTAACTTTGTACCTTAGACTTGCGCAAATAAATGCGACGGACAGATAGACAGCGACTCTGTGAAGATTAATAGAAAATATCTCCTTAGGGGTATCCTAACCCTTATCCTTACACCAATCATATTGGTACTCGTAGCGGGCATCGCCCTCTACATCCCTGCCGTACAAGACATTGCAGTACGCTATGCCTCAAAAGAGGCTAGTCAAGCGCTCGGCATGCAGATTGAGATCGGACGCCTACGGCTAGGATTTCCACTCAAGCTACGTCTGGAGCGCTTGTACATAGTACAGACTCCCCCAGATACTCTGCTTAGCCTAGACGAGCTTAGCCTAGGCCTAGACCTGATGCCTCTACTGAGCAAGCAGGTCTATGCCCCATCTATCCTAGCCAAGGATATTAGGCTCAACTATGTCGATAGTGCTAGCACCACACAGCTCACCCTCGACCAGCTGATGGGGCAGAGTCTCTCTGTCGATATAGACGCCCAGCGCGTACACCTCGAGCTACTCCGCTCGGAAGGGGCTACAGTCCGTTACCACAGCCTAGACACCCTAGCCAAAGAAGAGGAGAGTGAGCCACTCAAATGGCAGATACAGGCAGATCTACTAGAGTTCTTGGAAACGAGAGCTCAAATAGATATGCCTCTAGACTCCATGATCGTTGGTACAGAGGTGCAGAGGCTTAGGCTGGAGGATACACAGGTCAACCTAGAAACGATGCGCCTAAGCCTAGGTCATGGACAGATTGAGGGTGGACAGATTAGCTATGCCAAGAACTACAATGCTCCCTCTACAGATTACCTAGACTACAACCACATCCAAGCCGAAGACATCGCCCTAGAGGTACACGACCTGCTGTCGGAGAGACAGCTGCTCCAGTTGAGGCTCTCGGGCGGTCAGCTTCGTGAGCGTAGCGGTCTGACCCTAGAGCATCTATTGTGCTCTATCGCCACGGATAGCGTCAAGGTAGAGCTGACCGATCTGGCACTACGTACCTCTCACTCTTCGTTCTTTGGCAATCTCTCCATGCCGTGGAGCATACTCTCTGGCGATAGTACGGCACACACCGAGCTACATCTAGACTGCTCGATAGGCTCAGAGGACGTAAGGAACTTGACGGGGCAGAGCCTCGTGGCTTACGACGAATTCGCCAGCTATGATAGAGGCCTCAAGCAAGCCGAGCTCACCAATCCTATCGATCTGGGCATACACGTTTCGGGGACACTCAACCATCTACGTATAGACCAGATGCAGATGCTGTGGGCTGATGTGCTAGACCTTAGCGTAGAGGGCGAAATCTTTAGGTTAACCAATGATAAGGAGCGAAGAGGAAAACTCAAGATCGAAGGTGGGCTACAGCGCAAGGCACGCTCGCTATTGGCTTTGGTATCGCCAAATATTGCCAAGACGTACACCCTGCCTGCGGGGCTTACACTCAAGGGAGATCTTGATATGGGTAGAGGTAGACATCAGCTGAACCTAGTTCTCAAACAGGGAGATGGCTCGGCCAAACTCTCGGGACTATTGGTCGAGCAGAGCAAACAGTACCAAGCCGACCTAGAAGTACGAGCACTCGATCTCAAGCGCTTTATGCCCAGGGGGAGCCTAGGACTTCTCTCTGCCGACCTCTCGGTCGAGGGACGAGGATTCAACCCGATGAACCGGCATAGCCATAGCGGACTCAAACTTCGCCTACATCATCTACAGCAAGACTCGCTACAACTCGAGCAAATTACCCTCGACGGCAATCTAAACGAAGGGGCTCTAGTACTCTCGCTAAATAGCTCCAACCCGGGGCTCAACCTCGCCCTACAGGCCGATGCTCTCTTGACAGGGCCAACGATCTATGGGAGCATTATGCTCGATGCACAGGAGCTGGATATGAAGGCATGGCAAATGTCCGAGTCGCCCCTAGATGCTAAGTTTAGACTGACGGGAGAGCTACGAACCAACCTCAAGGACCAGTATCAGATTACCTCTCTTGTGGAGGATCTCAGCCTCAATCTCTCTGGCAGGGTGCTCAATCCCAAGGAAGTACTTCTACAGGCGCTCATCAAGGGCAATCACTCCGAGACAAGCGTTACCTCTGGCGACTTAAGCCTACAAGCCTCTGCAGAGACTGGACTAGAGGGACTAACAAAACTCGGCGTGCAACTAGGCAGCAAGGTCGATAAACTGATGGCAGAGGTACAAGGCATGCGCCCCATGCAGACACGCCTAGAGGATATTCTTCCGCTACTGCCTCAGCTATCCATAGAGATAAATATGGGTACGGACAATGCACTCAAGGACTTCCTCGCAGAGCAACGAATCGCCCTAGGCAGCCTGTCGAGCCAAATAGGCCACGACCGAGAGCAAGGACTCAATGGGTATCTGCGTCTAAGCGACCTAAGGCAAGATACCCTGCGCCTCAATGCGCTTGACCTTAGCCTCAAGACGCTTCGCTCGCCTCGCACTAGCGACGCTCGCCCTATCGCCAGCTCTCGCAAAAAGGCTATGCCGCCACCGATGCCACTAGATAGCATGACACTAGAGCTCACGGCCAGCATCGACAAGAAACCATACAGAGCTCAAGAGGGCTTCGGTATCACAACCAAACTGCTAGCCACACTACAGAGAGCTAATCTAGACCTAGAGTGGCTCGATGCACAGAAGCATAGCCGACATCGAGCCAACGTCCTCATTAGTTGGGATGGCTCACACTACTTCGCGCATCTACTCTCTTCGCCTCTACGCATCGGCTATCAAGACTTTGAGGTTAGCCCACGCAACCACATTGCCCTAAACAAACAAACGTATTTCCTACGCAGTGATCTCAGCCTAACGGGAAAAGATCGCGCACTGCTCTCTCTGCAGGCTAGCGACTCGGGAGCCAATGTACAAGACATACACCTGATGGTGGAGAATCTTCGCCTAGAGGACTTCGGCGGGCTTGGATTAGACAATATAGGAGGCACAGTCTTTGCCGACGTTCGCTATTCCCGCATCGGCGACATCAACCAAGAGCCAATCATATCGGGAGATATATCCGCTCAAGGGCTTCGCTACGAAGACAAGGAGCTTGGACACTTCGCCACAGCGCTATTCTACGAGCCACGAAACAATTCCTCTCACTACATCACCGCAGAGATAAGCTATCGCGGCACACCTGCACTATCTATAGACGGTATCTATCGCCCCGACAACGAACGTGCGCCCCTATCTGGGAGCCTGACGATGACGGACTTCCCGCTAGAGATGGTTAATCCTTTCCTTACGGCCTACAGCACAGCTCTAGCAGGCTCTATTAGTGGCAACTTGTCTCTCTCTGGCGAGATTACGTCCCCTCAGATACAGGGATCTATCGCCACCAAAGACGGACAAGTAGACCTCAAACAGCTAGCCACTCAGATACAACTAGACAGTATCCCTCTACGCTTAGAGGGTAGCGTCCTGCACTTCGACCACTACTCCCTACGCTCGGCTGTCGATCCTAAGCATCCGCTCTACATAGACGGCAGTGTCGTGGTCTTCGGTAAAGAAGCAACCAAAACAGACCTACGCCTACGCGCTAACGAGATGGTACTGCTCAACCAGAGTAGCCCCCAAAGCGAAGAGCAGCTTGTCTATGGTAGGCTAATTGCCTCGAGCGATATGCGGATCACTGGCCTAGCCGATGCGCTCAAGGTGAGAGGACGTCTGTCGGTGCTAGGTGGGACGAACTGCACCTACATCATGCGAGAAGGGCCACTAGAGATGGGCGATAAGATTGGCGAACTGGTAACGTTCGTCGATTTCTCCGACACGCTCTTCGTCAAAGCACCGGTAGAAACGACACGCCTCAGCGGTCTAGACGTCAATCTCTCGCTACACTTCGACCCCTCGGTACGCTTCGGCGTAGACCTAACGGCAGACGGGCGTGATTATATGAGGGTACAGGGCGGAGGAGATATGCAGTTCAGTTACCCACCATTCGGCGAGATGAGTCTCATTGGTCGATATGAGATGAGCGGAGGTGGTAAGCTACACTACACCATGCCTATCGTCGGCGGTAAGCTCTTCAACATAGACCCGTCGGGATACCTTCTCTTCAACGGAGATGTCGCCAACCCGTACATCAACTTCATCGCCACACAGACGGTCCGAGCTACTACGGGAGAGGGCAAGAATGCGCAGAAAACAAACTTCGTCGTAAGCATCAAGGCACAGGATCACATCGACAACATACAGCTAGGCTTCGACCTATCTGCTCCAGAGAACCTAAGCATCCAAAACAGTCTCAACACTATGACGGCAGAGGAGCGAGGCAAACAGGCGATAGGCCTCCTCGGCACGGGCATCTATCTAGCAGGTAACAGGAGCGGAGGCGACTTCAACCTCGACGGAGCGTTGACGAGCTTCTTACAGAGTCAAATCAACAAGGCCGCAGGTACTCTGCTGCAAGGCACCGACCTCGATATAGGTATGGAGGTGCATGACGGAGCCAATGGAGGTAACACCTACACGGACTACACCTACAGTTTCAGCCGAAGATTCTACAACGACAGAATTCGCATCGTAGTAGGTGGTAAGATCCAGAGTGGCAACGTACCAAGCAATAAGGAGCAGACCCTCATCGACAACGTAGCGCTTGAGTATCAGCTTGACCAAGCTGGAGATCAATACCTCAGACTCTTCCACAAACGAGTTACAGACAATATCCTAGAGGGCGAATATACCGAGACTGGTGGCGGATATCTACTCAAGCGCAAGCTAAATCATCCGTGGGATCTATTTCGATTCCGTCGTAAAAAGAAATCCTCCGAGGACCGAACTCTCGACAGCATCAGACCTAGCTTATGGACGGCTCCCATCATAGAGGGAAAGGTGGATACACTACAAATGACTAAGTAATTATGACCAAGCAAGCATCCATCTGGGAGCATAGCTTCTCGATGATTGGCACCATCATAACATTAACCCTAGTGCTCTCTCTGGTATCCTGCTCCATCAGACCCTATCAGGGGCCAGATGATATCCTCTACACGGGCGTCAAAGATATTACCTTCGCTGGCGGGGAACGCAACGAACATACCGAGATAGCCAAAGCAGCAGCGGAGGAGCGCTTCAACTATGCGCCCAACAACTCCATCTTCGGTAGCGCTTCGTACCGCTGGCCTCTACCTCTGGTAGGGCCATGGATACACCTCAACTACGCTAGCGACTCGACTTGGCTGGGGCGTTGGGCACATCGTGCCTTTGGCTCCAAGCCTATCTGGATCCGTGACGTCAATCCTGCGCTGCGTAGCCGAGTAACTGAGCGTATCCTAGCTGAGTTTGGCTACCTAAATGCCCAAGTTACTCATAAGATTCACCCCAATAAGTCCGATTCACTCGAAGCTAAAATATCATATCATGTCAATTTCGGTTCGCTATATCGGATTGACACGATGGAATACCTACCTACTTTTACACTCAAAGATTCCCTCAAGCTAATGCATCGTGAGCAGAGCGTGCTCAAACCGGGGCGTCTATTTACTCACGACGTTCTGCACAATGATCGGATCAAGGTTAGCTCCAAGCTACGAGAGTATGGCTACTATTATTTCCGTCCCGAGTACATACAATACGAGGCTGATACGATGAACCGAAGTGATGCAACAGTACATCTACGTAGTCGCCTGATAGACGGCGTCAATCCCGAGGCCCTCAAACCTTGGCGTATCCGCAACATCAATCTGCGCTTCCTAGACAACGATGACCGTAGCCAAAACCTCCTAGCCGACACGGTGCATATCAACTCCAACATTCTGGCCTACTACAACGGTAGGCTCCCCCTGCGACTCAAGATTCTAGACAGTCGCCTACGTATGCGCCCCGATAGCCTCTTCAAGCAGAGCAAAGCCGACCTAACCCTCAAGAGCCTAAGTAACCTAGGGACTTTCTCTGGTATTGAGTTGCTCTACAATCCGGTTGAGGTAGATGACCCAAGCGAACACACCGAGCGACAGCTAGACCTAAGCATCATGATGCGCCAAGACAGACTGTGGGAGGTTTCTCTTGAGGCCCTATTCAAGCTCAAGAGTACAGAGTTTGTAGGGCCGGGCCTGAGGTTTGGCCTAGACAGAAAGAACCTATTCGGCGGAGGAGAAGTACTCTCGACCGCCATATACGGCAGCTACGAATGGCAGACTGATCGCAGCCCCATCAGCAATTTCTCTTCTACTCTCAACAGTTACCAGATCGGCGCAGAGGCAGCGCTGACTTTCCCTACCCTACTCTTCCCCGGTCAGCTCGATCGTTTCTATCGCTACCCCGCTAACACAACCTTTAAGCTCAGTGGCCAGAAGCTCAATCGAGCTCATTTCTACGGCCTAAGCTCGTTCGGTCTAAGCTACAACTATGACTTCACTCCCCAAGAGGGACATAGCCACAGCATCACCCCTCTCTCTATCTCATACAATCAGCTGAGTGATATTACCGATAGCTTTGCAGAGATCTTGCGCAACAATCCCTCACTCATACTAAGTATGCAAGATCAGCTAGTACCACAGATGGGCTATACCTACACGTGGGAGCAGGCTGTAGGTCGCTCACGCAATCATCAGCTTTGGGTGCGCAATGGTATCAGCCAAGCAGGCAATATCATCAATGCGACGTCTATGCTACTAGGGCACGAATACAACAAGACCAAACAGTTACTCGGCCTACCATACGCACAGTTTATCAAAGGAACGAGCGAGCTACGCTATACCTACAAGATAGACAGAAATCAGAAGCTAGCCACCCGCCTCTTCCTAGGTGCTGTGTATGCGTATGGCAATGTCAAGCAGGCGCCTTACCTAGAGCAGTTCTATATCGGTGGAGCCAACAGCCTAAGAGCCTTCACGGTGCGTAGCCTTGGCCCCGGGCGATACAAGCCCAAAGAGGAAACTATCTATACATTCATAGACCGTGTAGGAGAAACCAAACTTGAGATGAATATGGAGTATCGAGGACGCCTCGTGGGTAACCTAGAGGGTGCCGTCTTCGTCGATGCAGGTAACGTTTGGTTGCTAAGGCCAGACCCCGATAAGCCCGGTAGCTCTCTGGGAGAAATCGAGAGCTTCAGCCAATGGCTTGACCAGATAGCCGTGGGGACAGGTGTGGGACTACGATATGACCTAAACTATCTAGTGATCCGCTGCGATGTGGGGCTTGGCCTACACCTGCCCTACCAAACAGAGCGTAAAGGCTGGTACAATATCCCTCGGCTAGGCGATGCACTAGGCATACATCTAGCCATCGGCTACCCCTTCTAGCTATGGGGCAACTCAAATAGAGCAGATATGCATATAAGACTTCTGATACTAGCTATCCTCATCTCTCTAGTTTTCCCTAAGGGCATGATGGCTCAGACCTCTGCGCAGATTGAGCTTAGGGGCTACGTCCTAGACAGAGATCGCCAGCCTGTGCCTCTAGCCTCGGTGCGCATCGAGGGAACAACGCTTGGCACCTCGACCAATCTAAAGGGTTACTACAGCCTACGCCTTAGGCCTATCACCGATAGCCTCACCATTGTATATAGTAGCATAGGCTACCACACCACTAGGCGCAAGCTCCCACGACTGACCTCCAACACGCAAATCACCGTTGAGCTAGGCGAGGATAGCCAAACGCTCGGGCCAGTGATCGTACAGAGCCAAGGGAGCAAGACCTCTCGAGGGATGCAACGACTAGAACCGGGCAAGCTAAATCTAGGCACATCGCCTGCTGGGGCAGTTGAAGCGCTAGTAGGCACACTATCGGGAGTGGCACAGAAGAACGAGCTAAGTAATCAGTACACCGTACGAGGGGGCAACTTCGACGAAAATCTCATCTACATCAACGGCGTCGAGATCTATCGCCCACTACTAGCACGCTCGGCCGAGCAAGAAGGCTTGAGTGCCATTAACCCAGACCTAACTTCTAGCCTACTCTTCTCGGCGGGTGGATTTTCGGCAGACTATGGAGATAAATCCTCATCCGTACTAGACATTCGCTATAAGCAGCCCGACAGCCTTGAGGCAAGCCTACAGCTAGGCTTGATCGAGAATAGAGGCTACGTGGGGAGTCGCCACGGCAAGCTAAGCCAGATCACGGGGGTACGCTACAAGCGTGGCAATGCTCTACTCTCGACACTTGATACCAAGGCGGAGTACGACCCACACTACTTCGATGCCCAAACCTACCTAACCTACTCCCATAGCCCAGCCCTCGAGATGAGCTTTTTGGGGCATATCAACGGAACTAACTACAACTTCATTCCACGCACACGCCAGACGACTTTCGGCACACTCCAGCAAGCCAAGCAGCTGAACATATCTTTCGACGGACAGGAGGTAGACCGCTTCCGCACTTACCTCGGCGCACTCTCTCTAGCCTACCGCCCCAATAGCAAGATGCGCCATAGCCTCTCTCTGGTAGGCTTCCTGAGCGAAGAGTCCGAAACCTACGACATCACGGGCGAATACATTCTTTCGGACGTCCTGCCCGATGGAGCAGCTCCCGAGGCGGGCGACAATCCCCTCGACAACAAACTGAAAGCTCTAGGCATCGGCCGAGATCGCACCCATGGGCGCAACCGAATGCAGTATAGCCTCATGTCTATGTCGGCTCGAAGTCAACTAGCCCTGCCCAGCGACCAAAGGTTACTGATGGGGCTAGACCTAAGAGCCGAAGACGTACAAGACGAAATCGCCGAATGGTCGATGCGCGACTCGGTAGGCTATACTACACCCAAGTCCGCCGACTTGCTACGTGCACATCGCAACCTCTACGGCCAAAGTAAGGTACAGAGCCTACGGCTCTCTACCTTTGCGGAGGCTCGTATGCGTTGGGATGTCAAAACTCTAGGCGACCTCTCCCTAAGTGCAGGCCTGAGAGCCAGCTGGTGGAGCTGGAATAGAGAGCTGATTCTCAGCCCTCGCCTCAGTCTACGTCTACGCCCCAAGCAGTCGAAAGAACTTGAGTTCAAATTCGCCTCGGGCATTTACCATCAAGCCCCTTTCTATCGCGAGCTCAGGCAGGAGCGACTAACCGAACAAGGCGAGGGATACATCACACTCAACAAGGCAATCAAAAGCCAATCGACTCTGCTTCTGCTTGCTGGAGCAGAGTACGACTTCATGATGATGAATCGCAAGTTTAGGCTCAGCGCAGAGGCCTATTACAAGCACCTATGGGATCAAAACCCATACATACAAGACAACATCAAGCTACGTTACCTAGGCGAAAATACAGGACGAGGCTATATCCTTGGGGTCGATGCCAAGCTATTCGGCGAATTTGTCGAGGGTGTGGACTCATGGCTAAGCCTATCGCTACTGCGAGGCCGGCAGCGTGTCGCTTCGGGAGCACAGACTCCTCTGCCCAATGCCCCTGCCTACAACCTAGCGCTCTTCTTCCAAGACTACTTCCCGGGCTTCAAACCCATTCGCCTAAGTCTAAGGGCTGTTTACTCGGCTGGCTTACCTGTGATACACCCTCGTGGTGGATACGATACCGTAGCCTTCACGTCTAACCCCTACCGCCGTGTAGACATCGGGCTAACCTACCGCATCACCCAAAGAGGCAACGGGAGCAATCAGCGCTGGTGGTCGGGGCGATACGCACGATCAATTGACCTAGGCCTCGACGTCTTGAACTTGTTTGATATGGTCAATACGAGTAGCTACTACTGGGTTACGGATGCGTACAACCACAGCTATGCAGTACCCAACTACCTGACCCGACGCACTTGGAATTTTTCCCTGCGCCTCAGCCTATAGCTCAAAGCAAACCTTACAGTTAGGGGGAGTATCGAATGTCGATACTCCCCCTAACTGTTTTATGAGCCTACTAGGGAAGCACCTCCCCTAGCGCTGGAACTTGTAAATACGCCCACCTTCTGGGAGAGCCTCTCCATTAAGATAGAAAATACGTGTGATTTTAGGCTCTCCTCTCTTACCAGTCCATTTGATTTGATTCGTATAGCTCAACACATCTTTCTGACCATTTCCCCAATGGAGTGTAACCTCCTGATTATGATTCTGGGCGCCATCAAATTCACCGAATGAGAGCATCCATTTAGCATCTTTACCGTAGGACCGAGCATAAGTGAAGCCATGAAAGCTAGGCATATAATATCTCAACCCAGATTGTCCACTGCGACGAGCCTGCTCCAAACTCTTGAGCGGATAAACTTTTTCCCCCATCTGAATGGTTGTAGACGTCTTGGTAATGCTCTGCGGATGCTTAGGATCGACTAAATTGGCTCCCGCTTGATCATAGACCTCAATCTGAAAATTGATGGGGGCAATATCCCAGAGCATAGGTTCCTCGGGTTCTTGTTTCTCATTCTTACAAGCAAAGAGCGCGACGAAGGAAAAACCTACCAAGGCCAATCGCACCCAAAGAAAGGTAATAACTCTAGCATTCATATTGTTTGTTTTATAGTAGTAAGTTCACAAATATAACTAATTAAAAGGAGAGTATGCGGAGAAGATAACAGAAAGATGCCAAAGCTAATGAAAGGGGCTAGGTCAAACTCAGTCCTACCCTAGCCCCTTTCTAAATCAGTAACTGCTCGTACCAAATATCTGTCACATAGAACACAGCCATTTGTACAACAATACCCCATAGGCGCTACCAACATTTGGCAAACCTCTAGGACACAATCGTAGGCTCCTAAGGGAGGATAGTGGGGGCTGTGGGAGCTTGTAGACCAGAGAGCTGCTCTACCCGAGCGGTCTGCTCTGCTAGCGATTGCTCTAGTTGCTCGAGCTGAGCCGTCCGCTCATGAAGTGATTGTTCGAGCAACTCGGCTCTAGCCGTCTGCTCCGAGAGGCTCTGCTCTAGCTCAGCTAGACTAGACTTCTCGAGCTTATGCTGATCCTCTAGTTTAATCCACTCTAGCACACTACGCACAGCCAAGCCTAAGCTTATGGCAGCAATAGCACCAATGACACCAAGCAGGCTTAGAGGCATCGTCCCGGAGGGGACACCGGGCATCGTCCACTGCCAAGCCGAGTAGAGGACTATAGGGATCAGAAAGCCGATCAATGCCGCTACTGCTACCAACCCAATGTATGGAGCAAACAGCCTCCGTCTAATCATTTTGGGGGCGAACACATAATAGTTGGCATAGAAAAGCAAGATCAGATAGAGATCTACTGCCCAAATGGAGTAGTAATGCTCTGGCGAAGCAAATACGCTAGGTGCATCACCAGCACCCGAGGTAACGAATGTCTGGGCCAATACAAGCAAAAGCCATAGCCCTGCATAAACAAAGAAAGAGAGTGACTTATTCATGATGTCTTCGGATTATCTTGACGCCTCTCCCATGGAGAATGGGGCGAGACCTTAATAAGAAAAAGGGAGCGTGTCCAAACTAATACTTTGGCACACTCCCCTCTATTATGTCGTATTAAATACTAGGCAGTATTTAATTCTTAAGAGTAGCTAGGGCAGCGTCGAAGTTTGGATCCTGACTAATCTCTGGCACAAGCTCTGTATAAACGACTTTGCCCTCTTCGTTCACAACGACCACAGCACGTGCAAGTAGGCCACGTAGAGGTCCATCGGCTTGTAGTACACCGTATGCCTTCTCGAAGCCATCGCTGCGGAAAGCAGATGTGGGGATCACCTGCTCTAGACCCTCTGCAGCACAGAAGCGACCAAGGGCAAAAGGTAGGTCCTTGGAGATGCAGAGCACCACAGTATTCTCTAGGTTGCTTAGCTCCTGATTGAAGCGACGTACGCTGGCAGCGCAAACGCCTGTATCTACGCTAGGGAAGATATTGAGCACCACACGCTTGCCCTTGAAGTCTGCGAGGGATACTTCGCTAAGGTCTGTCTTCACGACCTTGAAGTCTGGAGCCACTGAGCCTACTGCTGGGAGCTGGCCGTTTAGGTTAATCGTAATGTCTTTCTTTAGTGTTACTGTAGCCATTTTAGTTTCGTTTTGAGAGATTGCCATACCGCATGAGGCAAGTACGGCTACCCCGATTAATATTAGTTTATTGATGTTCATTTGCTTCAATCTTCTCAATAGAAAACAAGTTTATTCTGTGATAGGTTTTGCCGTCAGCCAAATAAATTACCTCCTTGATTAGGGCAACAATCACAAGGCTCAGCAGATACAAATTTATACAATTGCAGTGATTTTTGTATGCCGATCACAATACTTTGGTGCACCCAAGCTCGCAAAGCCCAAACTGCATATTTGCCCTCTACAAGGCTCTACACTGCGTCAAAGCTTGTTTTGGCTCTCGGCTCCAAACACACAAAAATAACCGCCTAAAACAAGCCTAATATAACACGCTAGTAATTAATATTATAATAAATACACAGGGGTCATTCTCGGAGCTTGTGCGACATTTTTGAGATTTTCTTCCCATCAATCCTCCAACATTGGTGGACACATCGCCAAAGGTTAGTCCATCAATCTGACAAAATCTTCCCATCAATCTCTAAGGTAGCTACATCGTCCTTTAGGAATGCAGCCTTCATTCGTCTAAATTCGGGCATAATAGATTCATATATCTTAACACAAAAAGAATAGAATCGTAGCCCTAATTCCGAAGCCTTATAGCAGCATATAGAACTACACTACCCTCGGTACGACAGTTTGTACAAGATAATTTAGTTAGTGCTTTGAGCTCAATATCTAGGTACTGTAACCGATGTTACAGAGTAAGATAGAGCTAGTAGTTACTTTTGCGTAGTAGTAATTCGTCAAACTTCAAAAAATATAATCGTTATGCTAGGTAATAAATTATCACAGACAGGCCGCCTCATCGATAACAAAGAGCTCATGCTCGTTCATCTGCAGCTAGAGGCTGGGGGCAGTGTGCCAGCTCACGACCACGTAGGTCAGGAAGTATTTTTCACCGTAGTCAAGGGAATAGCCGAGGTTACGCTCAACCAAACGGAGAAGCACAGACTTACCCCGGGCGAAGTCTTGCACTTCGCTGGTGAAGCCTCCGTAAGTGTCTATGCCGTGGAGGATGTAGACTTTTTCGTGTATCTCATCAACCGTCAGTAAGCCATGCAATCCGACAAGATGAAAAGCCACCTCCCCGAGGTGGATCTAGAGAAGCTCAAGTTCGTCCTTGAGGTCAAGGAGGCCTACAACGCAGGTCAAATCTCGCTGCAAGAGGCACAGCAGAGGCTTAGGACACGTGTGCAGTCGCTCAAACCTTACGAAATAGCCCTCGCCGAGCAGGAGCTCAAAACCATTGAGGAAGATGAGTGCCGCAAGGAGGATATTCAGGCCATGATGGATCTATTCGAGGGAATCATGGATACAAATCGTCCCGATCTACCAGATGATCACCCCATTATGTGCTACTACAGAGAGAACGACGAGATGCGACGCCTACTGCTCTCTGTGGAGGATCTCGTGCAGTATCCCGTGATCAAGAACCAGTGGCTTGAGCTATACGACCAGCTATCTCAATGGCGCACACATCTAGCACGCAAACAGAACCAGCTCTACTCGGTGCTGGAGCGCAAGGGCTTCGACCGACCTACGACGACCATGTGGCTGCTCGACGACTTTATACGAGATGAGATCCGTGACGCACGCCAGCTGATTGAGCAGGACAGAGATGAGGAGTTCATCGAGCTACAGCCCACACTCGTGGCTGACGTGCGAGATCTGATGCAGAAGGAAGAAACCGTTCTCTACCCCACCTCTCTGGCTATGATCACACCAGACGAATTTGAAGAAATGAAGTCTGGGGACCGAGAGATTGGCTTCTCTTGGATCAAGGTCGGCGATAGTGACAAGGCATCTAAGCCAGCTGAGCAAGCCCCCACAGGGCTAGAACCATCGGGCTTTGCAGCCGACCTAGCGGCTCTGCTCGGCAAGTATGGCTACCAAACGGGGGGGAGCAATCAGCTGCTTGATGTGACGACGGGGCAGCTCACGCTAGAGCAAATCAACTTGATCTACAAACATCTGCCCATAGATATATCTTTCGTAGACGAGAACGAACTGGTATGTTTCTATTCGGATACTGACCACCGAGTATTCCCTCGTAGCAAGAACGTCATCGGTCGAGATGTGAAAAACTGCCACCCACGTACCAGCGTGCATCTGGTGGAGGAGATCATTGAGAAGTTTAGATCGGGAGAGCAAGACAGCGTAGACTTCTGGATCAACAAGCCCGGGCTATTCATCTACATCTACTACGTAGCTGTACGCGATGCCGAGGGACGATTTAGAGGAGTACTGGAGATGATGCAGGACTGCACACGCATTCGCCAACTACAAGACTCCCGCACGCTGCTCAAGTGGAGCCAAGACACCTCAGGAGCAAGCAAGTCGTCTGGAACATACGACACGAGCGAGCAAGTAGCTCCAGCCGAGGAGCCTAGAGAAGACGAGGCTGGCGAGGAGGCAAAGGCCATCGAGGATATTACCCCAGCTACCAAACTCAAAGATCTGCTCAAGGTCTATCCCTCACTCAAGGAGGAGCTCCCAAAGATCAATGGTGCCTTCAAGATGCTCAACTCACCTCTGGCACGCATCATCATTCCTAAGGCTACTGTGGCCATGATGAGCGAACGTAGTGGTATGCCACTAGACGAACTAATCGTCAAGCTCAGAGAGATAATCAGAGCACTCAAGTAGACGATTCGGTATTGTACCCAAAAAACCAGCCCCAAATAGCTCACTGGACTATTCGGGGCTGGTTTTTTCTATCTCTGCCACAGGGCAGATAACCGCAGACTAATAGTTATGTCCGTGCGGATCTTCCATTTCCCTCTTCGTGATCTTGTGGAGGTCTAGGGCACGCCATGCATAGATCATATATGCTGCCACGAAAGGCACCAAGAGAGAAACATAGCTCATCGTCTTGAGTGTGAAGAAGCTAGACGAACTGTTGTAGATCGTCAGCGACTCTTGCAGATGTCCATCGGCTAGGGTTGGGTAGTAGGCCGTATTGTTCCACCCAGCGATCAGGAAGAGCGCTAGAGCCGTTAGGATCACACCAACACCCTCGAACCAGATCCCCTTCTTAAAGTTAGGTTTGAGGAGCGTCATCAGGATACCGGTAAGCACCAGCACCACGCCCACAAGCATTGTCACGAGTACTAGGGGCATCTCGATGAGGTTGTGGAAGTACTTGTATGGCTGCATGAAGATCTCGCTCGTCTCGGGGTTGAGCGCAAAACCTTCCTTAGTCAATAGATAGGACAGATAAGGCAAAAAGAAGAGTAAGAATGCTGCTGCATTCCAAGCCAATCGACGGCGTGCATTGCGGTCTAGGTCCACATCCTCAATATTGTTGATGAAGTAGAGCAGAGCCGAGGTGCGACTCAGGAAGAAGATAGCGATACCGAAGACTACGTTCCAAGGATTAAGTACAGCCTCCAATCCGTGTAGCTGTAGCCCCTTATAGGTCATCCACTGAGAAACTACTTGGCTCGTACCATCAAGATCGAAGATCGCCTCACGATTGATCGAGAAGTTCGCCCCAGTGAAGAACGTAGACACAGCCGTGCCGAGCAAGATAGGAGCCAACAGACCATTGATGAATAAGCAGACTTGATAGGTTTTGCTCCCCCAGATATTGCCGTGCTTGCTCTGGTACTCGTACGACACCGCTTGAATGATGAAGCAGAAGAGGATCAGCATCCATACCCAATAGGCTCCTCCAAAGCTAGTCGCATAGAACATAGGGAAAGAAGCGAAGAAAGCTCCACCGAAAACCACCAACATAGTGAAAGTAAACTCCCACTTACGCCCCACCGAATTGACCAATAGCTTACGATCGGTCTTGTCACTACCTAGGCTAAAAAAGAGGGATTGCCCCCCCTGAACGAAAAGCAGGAAAACTAAGAGGGCTCCTAGCACAGAGATGAGGAACCACCAGTATTCTTGAAAAAATGTGTAACTCATTTTGATCAGTATATTTAGATAATTGGTGGATTAGTGATGATCGGGTCCCTTCTTAATGGCCTTACGCATGATATTGAGCTCGGCAATGAGCATCAGCGTGAAGAGCAGGAAGAAGAGCGTGAAGGTGATGATCACCGACGACGTTTCCAACTTAGATACCGCTGCTCGCACGGGAAGCAGGTTCTGGATCGTCCAAGGCTGACGGCCTAGCTCTGCCACAACCCAACCAGCTTGGCTAGCTACCCATGCTAGAGGCGTACAGATGATGGCAAACCACATCAACCAACGTGTGCCGATCACAGGCTTCTTGCCCCAGAATGTGAACCATGTAAGCAGAGCAAATAGTAAGATAAAGGCTGTACCTAGCCCCACCATGATGCGGAAGGAATAGTACACCGTAGGCACGTGAGGCACGACTTCGTATTTACTATCGAAGTAACCATAGCCGAAGTAGGGGAAGTGCTCATCAAGTTTAGCTTTGCTTGCTTGTGCTTGTGCCTCATCGCCTGCTTTCTTGGCCGAACGATAGTCCTTGAGGGCTGCGATCGCCTCACGTCCACGAGCCATTTTTTCTTCTACCGATAGGGCCTTGGTACCATCGGGGAGGTGATAGTCGCCGCGAATGATATTATTGATCCCGGGCACGTAGGTATTGCCATTGCCAGCTACCAAGTACGAGAGTACTCGAGGAGCCTCTATATTAAATAGGAATGGATCTACACCATCGTCTGGAGATTCCTTGGCGGGATTGAGCATACCGAAAGCAGATAGGGAAATCCCCTCTCCGTCGGCACAGCCGCCCTTACCATCGCAGGCCCCTGCATCGTAGAGAGCTTCCATAGCGGCGAGCTTCATTGGCTGGTTCTCTGCGACATCGACCGCAGAGCTATGCCCAGTCAGCGCTGTGAGCAAGGCAGCCACTAGACCAAATGGGGCAATGATCTTGAAGTTGCGCAGGGCAAACTCCTTGTTTTGCTTGCGTAGAGCGTAGAAAGCACACACACCAGCAGCAAATAGAGCACCGAGCGTCCAGCTAGAGATGACCGTATGCCAGAACTTGATGATCGCCGTAGAGGAGAGAGCTACTGCCCAGAAGTCATTCATCTCACTACGTACCGTGTCGGGATTGAAGACGATGCCCACTGGATTCTGCATCCAAGCATTAGCCACCAAGATCCAAATAGCCGATATAGTAGCTCCAATGATCGTTAGCCAAGTAGAGGCTAGGTGGAAGCGTTTGCTTACTTTATCCCAACCGAAAAACATCACGGCAATGAAAGTAGACTCCATAAAGAAGGCCAGAATCCCCTCAATCGCCAGTGGAGCTCCGAAGATATCGCCAACGAACGTACTATAGTTGGACCAGTTGGTACCGAACTGAAACTCTAGGATAATCCCTGTAGCTACCCCGATAGCGAAGTTGATCCCGAAGAGCTTCTGCCAAAATTTGGCACTCTTCTTCCAGAACTCATCGCCCGTTCGGTAGTACTGTGTTTCGGCTAGGGACATAATAATCCCAAGACCCAAGGTTAGCGGTACAAAGAGCCAGTGATACATGGCCGTCAGCGCAAACTGCGCCCTAGACCAAGCCATTAGTGATTCTAAGTGCATAATGTAATTAAGTATTGATTAGTTTATCTGCTTAAGTGAATAGTTACTACATGATTTAGCGTCCGGCTACTCATCAGCCCCTCGATCTATGAGCTCGTTCTGCACAAACTCCGCTCCCGTCATCTCTAGACGTTGAGCTTCTTTTTTCGTGTGATTGGGGAAAAAGAAGGGCTTGAGTACCGCAAACATAACAAACAGCTTAATACCTATGATCAGCCAGAGAATACGGCTCGTACGGCTTAGCCCCTTGAAGCCATCGACGTAGAAGCGATATGCACGAGCTATAGGATTACCTTTTTTATTTTGATTCATATATATTGGTTAAATGATTAATGGCAATACTTGACAAAGATAACAAAACCTGCCAAGTCGTGCTACTTAGGCCACTTTGCCCGAGGCTACTCGGGCAGCCAAACAGGGCTATGGGAGAGTAGCAGATTGGTCAATATCAACAAATAAAACTTATATTTACGAGCCTAAAATTGGACTAAGTAGTACGAGAAGGCTTAGCAAAGCGACTCCCCCCTCTATAGCTCCTTAGATTCGAATACATCACTTAATAGTAAGCGTTCATTTTCACAGAAATCATCGTTCAAAAGAATGAAAACATCCTTATTTTTCTCGGGGATCTTGGCCTCCTTGTTAGTACTGATATCTTCGTGTCAAAAAGATAGCCTAGACACTACTAGAAAGCTAGAGCTAGACACTGAGCCAGTCGTGCACCTCGAGGCTGGCGATAGCGAGAAGATTATCACCGTCAGAGCAACCCACAGAGAATGGACAGCGGAGGCTTACGCCACTTGGCTTACAGTACGCAAAATCGGGAATAACCTCGTCATCAATGCCGAGAGCAACGAAACCCTTGAGCCTAGACAAGCTAAAATCAAGGTTTTCTCCGCCGACATCACCCAAACACTAGAGGTCAAGCAGGCTGGCTACCCAACACTCTTGGTCGAAACGGACCCTGCAGAGGTCATTTTTGAGAAGAATGCCAGCACCATAAGCATTAGGCTGAAAACGAATGCAAAGAACTGGAGTATCAGCAATACCGCTAGCTGGATTACCGTGACCAGCGACCCAGAGAGTAGTATCGTATCCATCAAAGTCGAGGAAAACCGAACTAAGGAAATCCGCACAGCTCACCTAACTGTGCATAGCGGAAGGCTCAAACATACGATTTTGGTCAAGCAGAGAGGTCTACTCCACTTCTTCTTGCCGTATAACGAGTGGGGACAAAACTTCTCCAACATCCGAAGTCTGGAGCTAGCCCGCAATAGTAGGCTCAAGGCCTCCCCAAATCCCAACCGCAGCCCTCGCATTCCCGACTACACCTTCAGCACTACAAGTACGGCTTTCCCCGAGGTTAAATACGAGTTTGTGGACTATGGTAGTCGTACTCTCTACGCCACAACGCTTATCGGAGATGCAGACATTGTGCGCAGCGATGCCTTCCACGAGTATCTCATCAGCGAGGGATTTGAACGTGTTAGCTCACCCAACCAGACCAGCCAGCTCGAGTTCGTAAACCGAGCCCACAAGACGCAGCTCTACATCTATGCTATTAGAGATGGACAGAGTCAGCAAGTCAGAGGAGTCGTTTTCTGTAGGCCTCTACATGAGCAACCAGAGCCAATGCCTACCCTCGAGCACTTAGAGCTAGGTATAACTCGCCATGGCGAGGCTACGGAGGCCGAGGTCGAGCAGTGGGAGCAAACAAACAAAGGGGCTTTCGATCAGGAGTTTTCCAATATCATAGGAACCCCCTTCTTCTTCGTTCCAGAGCCATTCTACGGCAGAGGCTACTTCTATCGTAGTGGGGCAAAGAGATCTAGGCTGCTCGATAGCTATGTCCATTTATATACCCGACACACACTTGGCATCTATCGCTTCGGTGGCATGGACTATCTGACCAACGAGTTTAGGCAGCTCCTAGAGCGTGAGGGCTTTGTCTTCTCTCACTTTAGCCCTCATGCTAGAGCATATCTCTACCAACATCAAGGGAAGCGATTGGCACTAGCCATTAGATCTATGGAGATCGGTCGCTACCGTATGCTCCGCATCAACATCAATCCGCTCACACCTTAGAGCAGTATCTAGATGATACATACAATAGAATAGACAGATCAGACAATGAATAAAAGACATATTATCCTAGCTCTAGCAGGAGCAACTATACTAGTGGGCTGTCATCAAAGTGACTTGGAGCTTCCCAATCAGCAGGCTCCACAGCTGAGCAGCCAGCAGGCCTCTACATCAGATGGCACACTCCCCCACATGATACGAGTACGCTTCTCTGCCGAGGGCGGAGCACAGATCGAGCAGCTTCTAAGTGCCGAAGGCTCGAAACAGGTCGATCCACAAACAATCCCCCTACTCAAAAAGATTAAAGCTACTCGACTAAGCCGTGTATTTCCATACGCCGGCAAGTATGAGGAGCGCACTCGACGTGAGGGGCTACATCTATGGTACGACATCACACTAGACGAAACGCTATCTCCCAGAGAAATCCGAGAAGCTCGCCAGAGAGCGATGGAGATTGCTCTTCACTCTTCAGAGGTGACCTCGGCCGAGCTCGTGTACACAGCCAAGCTCCCTCAGACCAAAATCACTTACCTTGATCCAAGCCAATGGGGAGGCCTAAGAGCCGAGGGCGGAATGCCGATGGACGACCCGCTTCTCCCTAAGCAATGGCATTATCATAATGACGGTAGCCTAATTCGCTCTAAAGCAGGCGCCGACATCAACTTATTCAAAGCTTGGGAGCAAGAAGTTGGTCGTCCGGAGGTAATCGTTTCAATCGTTGATGGAGGTATAGACTACACTCACGAGGATCTCAAGGACAATATGTACATCAACCACAAAGAGCTTACTGGCGTTAGGGGCAAAGACGACGACAATAATGGGCTGGTAGATGATGTCCATGGCTTCAACTTCGTCTTCATGAGGCCGCAAATCAATCCGCATGAGCACGGCACCCACGTAGCTGGTACGGTGGCAGCACGCAACAATAATGGAGTCGGCGTGGCAGGAGTAGCCGGCGGCAATGGCTCAGTAGGCTCTGGTATCAAACTGATGTCTTGCCAAGCCTTCGATATCAACCCAGCCACTGGTCGTGATATAGCGAACGGCTTCGAGGCTGCAATCAAATATGGAGCGGACAATGGTGCTGTCATCAGCCAAAACTCATGGGGAGTGCCAGATGCCCAGACCCTACCAAGATCCTACAAAGATGCGATCGACTACTTCATCAAATACGCAGGGTGCGACAATGAAGGGAACCAATTACCGGCTTCTCCTATGAAGGGCGGGGTGCTGATCTTTGCAGCAGGCAATAGTGGACTAGACTATCGAGCATACCCAGCCGCCTACTCCGAGGTAGTTTCTGTTTCGGCGATGAGTACCAACTTTGGAGTTGCCCCATATTCTAATAGGGGCGACTGGGTAAATCTCATGGCACCGGGTGGTGATGTATATGAGCACAACGGGCAAGTGCTTAGCACACTCCCTAGCAATAGTTACGGCTATCAGCAGGGAACCTCTATGGCCTGCCCGCACGTTTCGGGCATCGCAGCTCTTATGGTGTCTAAGTTCGGCAAGCAAGGGTTTACCAATACGGAGCTCAAACAGCGCTTGCTTACAGCTATCTCATCTGTAGATATCAATAAGATGAACCCTGAGTATGTTGGTCGTCTTGGGCTAGGCTATATAGATGCAGAGATTGCTCTCTCCGGATCGGGCGGAGGTGGCGCAGCGCCTCAACTTGCCCAGTGGCAGCCCATCGTAGCCACCCACACAGGCCTAGAGCTATCTTGGTCTGTTTCTGCCGATACAGACGATCAGAAGGCCCTCGGCTACAATCTCTACATCTCCAAGAGTGAGCTAAACAAGAGCAACCTCGACCAAGCAACCAAGGTAGTAGTAACTAGTGTAGGCTCTGCCGTCGGGGAGAAAGTCTATCACAAGCTAGAGCGACTAGACTCGAATACTCAGTACTTTTTCGCCTTACAGCCCTACGACAGATGGCACAACATGGGCGAGCTATCTTTTACCTCAGCCAAGACTCTAGCCAACCGCCGCCCAGTAGTAGATATCCCTCAGCAAAGGCCCATACGTTTGTCGGAAAAAGAGTCCTACGATTTGGTTATTCCAGTTTCCGATCCTGACGGACATCAGTGGAAAGCCAAATTTGTTGGCTCTACCTACGGAGCATCTATGGAACCAATCAAAGATGGGATACGCCTGCATCTGCTCGGGCAGAGCCCCGTGGGCAAGTACCAGATCACGATTAAAGTAACAGACGAGCTGGGGGCTAGCGAAGAGGTTATCTTGCCATTCGAGATCTACCAAAACAGAGCTCCTAAGCAGCTGTGCCCTCTGGTCAAGCACTATCTGCCCCTCGGCAGAGAAGCCCTCAAGTTTGATCTGAAGAACGTCTTCGTAGACACGGATAATGAGGTACTCACCTACAAGGTTCGTGTGATCGGCACATCGACGGTGGAGGCTAGTATCTCCGAAGGTGTACTATCCATCATAGGCAAACAAATTGGCCTGAGTGGGCTAGAAGTATCAGCTACCGATCCCAAAGGATTAACGACAAGGGCAACGCTAGAGATAGAGGTGGTCAAGGACGAACTTGTACACCTAGTCTATCCCATACCAGCATCTACGACGCTCAACGTTCGCTTAGCCGATCGTCTACGTGCGGCCGTACTACGCATCTTTACCCAAGTGGGGCAGCAAATGCTAAGCAAGTCTGTCACGCTAGAGCAAGGCGAGCAAGTGGCTCAGCTAGATATCCGCTCACTCACTACGGGCACCTATATCCTACAAGTAGAGGCTGAGGGCAGAACCTTCCGTCAGTCATTTATCAAACGCTAACTATCATTCATTGATATGATCAAGAAAATAATGATTCTTGCCCTTGGGCTGTGTGGCCTTAATCTAGGCGTATCGGCGCAGCCCCTGCCTATCCTCTCGCTCGGCGGCGACATGCGTTCGGCTGGTATGGCGGGAGTAATGGCAGTAAGGGACCTACATACCAATATCTATTCCTCTACGATCATTCCATTTCAGGACGGCTCCACCAAGCTTAGCGCCTCCTATGTTGGTGGCATACATACTACCAAAGACTCAGGCCTAGCCACTTATCATCAAGCAAGTGTGGCATACGTACTAGGCAGTAGTAGTGCATTATCCCTAGGCTGGAGGTACCTAGGCGGCATCAAGACGGACTACATAGACGCACACGGCAATAAGATTGGGCAAGTCTATCCGAGAGATTGGTCACTAGACCTCGGTTATAGCCATCTATTCGGTAGTAGCTGGCTAGGTTGGGGACGCATCGGCTACCTACAATCCTACAACTCAGTCACAGCGAATATCGTCACTGCCTCGGCTGGAGTAGCCTACCGACTAGACCGAACTGATACTACGCCAAGCTATATGGTAGGGCTGTCCGTTGAGAACTTTGGCACGAAAGTCAAATATACAGACTCCGAGATCAGTGCCAATCAGCCAACACTTCTCCGCCTATCGGGCTCTATTGCGCTCCTCAAGTCCGGCAGTCTAACTCTTGGAGGCGGTGGAGTCTATTACCTGGCCACGGCTGGAGAGAAAAAGCTCGGGTATCACATCGGAGGCGAATGGCTACCAATAGAGCATATCGCGCTGCGTACCGGATACTCCGCATCTCCCTATGGCAATATATGGACGACAGGGATAGGCCTTTCGTTTCGGAACATTAGCCTTGATGCTGCCTACAACCTACACGAGTACAGGCTCTTCAATATGATTAAGCTGGGCATCGGCTACCGTATGTAGTACACATCGCATCATAACCAAGGCAGAGCCATAGAAAATGGGGAGCATTGAGCGATCGCTCAATGCTCCCCATTTTCTATCCCAACAACTAGGTCTTGAGCTATCTAGAAGGGATAACCAATGGCAAAGTGTACTGCCGTCAGATCTCGGATAGGCGTACGCCCCACAACCCACCTGAGCCCCCGATCGGCCTGTGGGTCATAGAGCTTAAAGCCCATATCCAGCCTGAGTAAAAAGAAGTCGAAATCCCATCGTAGCCCCAGCCCAGAGGAGAGAGCAATCTGCTCGTAGAAACGATCTAGACGGAACTCCCCTGCAGGTTGCCCCTCATAGGGATAAATCGTCCAGATATTACCCGCATCAACGAAGAGCGCCAGCTCCCATGCTGGAGCAATGCGTGTACGTAGCTCTGTGCTTAGATCTAGCTTAATGTCGCCGACCTGATGGAAGATCGAAGTCCCAGCACTCTTGGGCATAGCCCCCGGTCCTAGACTACGTACTCCCCAGCCTCTAAGGCTATTAGCCCCCCCCGAGAAGTAACGCAAGTCCACTGGCAAGATACGGCTATTGCCATACGGGTAAACCATGGCTAGGGCAGCATGGTAGGCCAGTGCGTTCTTCCCTCTAAGGCGAAACAGACCACTATAGTCTAGCTCTGCTTTGACGAACTGTGCAAAGTTGATATTCATGAGCGAGTAAGCCCCATAGCTATCCTTACGGCTACGAAGCAGCGCAGACATACCATAGAGGGCATTGCCAGCGGACTGAGCATAAAGACGAACATTGTGCAGCCAACGAGATGAAGTATATCGGTAGTCATTGGCAGAAGAATAGGTCATTTGTATCGAGGAGCTCACGACAAACTGATCTCGGTAGTTGAGCAAACGAGTAATCATGGGCAGAGAGCCGATAAACTCCTTGTTGATGTACCCAAAGCGCATATAGTCCACCTCGACGAGCTTGAGCGCATACCTAAAGCCGGGCGAAGCGAAGTGACGCCATGAGTATCCCCAAGAGGCAGACAAGAGATCTCGTGTAAACTCGGGGCGACGCTGATGATCGTAGCTTAGGCTAAAGTCTGTGCTGGCCTTGAGTGGGCGCTGCTTGGCGCTATGCCCAAAGGAGATGAATGGACGAGGAAAGCTCAGTGAGGCCTCTAGCCCATAGTTGAGGTGGTCGCTGGCCGCATGGCTAAGGTTCTCATACCCCACACGACCCAGTAGCTTAAACTCCTCTGCCCCTCCCAAGAGATTGTTGTGTCCAAAGGCAATAGAGGCATTAGCGCCTAGATTGCCCGAGGAGTGGGTCCCGACCAAGTCTACGGCAAACTCCTTGCTGCGCTCGGCGGTGGTGACAATGTCGCAGTCGAGCGTAGGGACAGAGGCTAGAGTATCTCGCCTATATTGTATATTGATGCTACCCACTGCTGCGAGGTCTGCTAGAGCACTATAAGTACGCCTATCGGCCTCCTGCGTGTAGAGCGAGTCTGGACGAATCCAAATACGACGAGCCAACACTCTGGGGCGGATATGGTGAGAGCGAGCCGAGAGTAAATCGATCCCGCCAAGACGTGTAGAGTCTATGCGCTGGTCTGTGGCTCCATCACCAGCGTGCAGAAGACGCACCCGACCAATGCGGTAGGGCTGATGCTGCCCATCAATGCTCGTACGTAGCCAAGCAGATTGATGTCCGGCAAGTGTATCTACATCAAAGTGAATATACTCCTCTCTGAAGCTCCAATAGCCTCGGTTGCGCAAGATCTGCGTCAGTCGCCGACGCTCCAGCTGCATCTTCTCTGGTGCAAGTGGCGAGCCAACTGTGAGCCACGGTGTATATCGCTCACTAGGGAAACGGTACTTGAGGGCAAGCGTATCGACAGGGGTAAGCAAGGGCAATAGTGTGCTATCGGCCACGTGCATATCGGCCTGCTCTATTTGGTATAGAGCCCCGGGGTGGAGCTGATAGGTTAGCCGCACCTTCTTGGGGGCAATAGTATCGAGTCTATAAGTTACCTCCGCATGTAGAAACCCTCTATTGTAGAGTGCCGCCGAGAGGCTAGAGCGTCCATAATCGGCTTCTTGACGGTTGAAGATAACGGGCGGATCTCCCCAGCGTCTGAGGCGACGGTTGAGCCAACTATTGCTCTTGATATTATTGAGATTGTAGATACCAAGCGACCAGTTGAATAGCCCAAAGAGGCGATGATTGGGGCGCTGGCTAACGTAGTTGAGCAGGTCGCTCACTGGCGGCACCTCACTAGGCAGACTATCCTGCTCTATATGCACAGCAGAGAGCAGCATAGAGCCGTCCTCGACATAGCGTGTAGAGGCACAACCCCAGACCATAGACACAAGTAGCAGAGCTCCGAGGCATCTCCCCAAGTGAGATTGCATAGATTGGCTCCTAGTCATCATCTTATGGGTTTTTTTAAGATATTTTCTCCTCTAGCTCGAGCTGACGCAGTGCCAGTAGATCCATCTCATCAATCAGCCCTCCTATTCTATTGGCTGCTTGTACCAGCTCGTCCGAAGTCATAGTCCCTAAGCTCATCGCCTCCTCTAGGGCCTTTTTCTCGGCCTCGAGCTCTGGCATTCGCACCTCGATACTCTCTAGCTCTCGCTTCTCTGCATAGGTTAGCTTGGCTGTGCGTGGTCTATCTTGTCGGCCCGATTGGCTTGGCGCCTCTTTGCGCTCTGCACGTGCCTCCGAGCACTGTCGCTCTCGTTCTTCGTTCTCCTTATAGGCTCGGTAGAGGCTATAGTTGCCGGGGAAATCGCGTACCCAACCATCTCCCTCGAAGCAAAGCAGATGCTCTACGACCTTGTCCATAAAGAATCTGTCGTGCGAAACGATCAGGACACAACCAGCAAAAGATACCAGATACTCCTCTAGTACTTGTAGGGTAAGAATATCTAGGTCATTGGTCGGCTCGTCGAGAATGAGGAAGTTGGGGTTAGTCACAAGCACCGTACACAGGTAGAGCCTGCGCAGCTCTCCTCCACTGAGCTTGCTTATCTGAGTGTATTGTCGCTCGGGCGGGAAGAGAAACTGAGTGAGGATCTGGCTTGCCGAGAGCTTCTGCCCAGCCTCTGAGCCCGCAAGAGTAAAGACCTCTGCAATGTCCTTGACTACATCGATGACCCTGCTCTCAGGATCGAAACTAGGCGCCTGCTGGCTGTAGTAACCAAAACGTACAGTCTGCCCTATATCGAAGTGACCGGCATCGGTAGGTTCCTGCCCCAGTAGCATACGCAGGAAGGTGGTCTTACCCACCCCATTCTCCCCAACGATACCTATTTTGTCGTGTCGGCTGAAGATGTACTCGAAGTCCCGAAGAATGACCTTGTCGCCATAAGCCTTGCAGACACCGTGGGCCTCGAATATCTTTTTGCCGATATAGCCAGCCTCTGTACCGGCTAGGCTGATAGCCTCGCCCCGACGTGCAGGCCTTATCTTCTTCTCTAGCTCATGGAAGGCCTCTATACGGTAGCGTGCCTTACCACCTCGCGCCTGAGGCTGGCGGCGCATCCAGTCTAGCTCTCGCCTATACAGATTGCGTGCTCTGTCTACATTAGCGGCCTGCGTCTGTAGGCGCTCCTCTCGTTTGTCTAGATAATAGTCGTATCCACCCTTGTAGCGATAGATCTGCCCGAGATCGATCTCTAGTATCTCGTTGCAGACTCTATCGAGGAAGTACCGATCGTGCGTGATGAGTACGAGGCTCATAGTGCTACGTGAGAGGTAGTCCTCTAGCCACTCGATGGTCTGGAGATCGAGATGGTTGGTAGGCTCGTCGAGGAAGAGCAGGTCAGGGTCACTGATTAGGGTAGCCGCTAGGGCGATACGCTTGGCCTCACCGCCAGAGCAGTTGGCCACCTGTCTATGCTGATCTCGAATGCCGAGCGCCCCTAAGATCTCTTTGGCCCTCTGCTCATAGTGCCAAGCACCACTAGCCTCCATCTGTGGGAGTAGGCGCTCCATCTGCCCGGTATCCTCAGTCTGCACGGCATACTGCCACTGTAGGGTCAGCTGAGCCACTGGATCAAAGCGGCTAAAGCATGCCTCTAGGATCGTCCCCCCAGTCGGCAGGTCTGGTAGCTGAGGCAGATATGCCCAGCGAACACCATCTTCGTAGGTGATAAGCCCCTCATCGTAGGGCTCCACGCCCACTAATATATTCATTAGAGTAGTCTTACCACTCCCATTGGGAGCTATAAGCCCTACCTTCTGCCCACGCTCAAGGGAGAATGAAAGTTGCTGAAACAGAACCCGATCTCCGAAACTCTTGCTCAATGATTCGACCTGTAGCATATAGTTTAGTCAGTCTTATACCTTATCTAGATGAAGCCCTCGAGGGCTAAGAAAAAGAAAAGAGTCCAAGACTACGTCCCGAACTCTCTCTGTGACTCCGACAGGATTCAAACCTGTAACCTTCTGATCCGTAGTCAGATGCTCTATTCAGTTGAGCTACGGAGCCAAGCCTCATAAGCCTTTTGTTTGCGCAAATGTAAGGCTTTTTTGTCAATATGCAAGTTTATCTCTACTCGACCACTCCCTTGACACGCAGCGTGAAGGAACCATCTCGACCATTGCTATAGACTGCAATAGTCTTAACGAACTGGCCGGGGCGACCTGCTGGGTTAAACGTTACGACTATTTTACCCTCCTTACCCGGAGCGATAGGCTCTGTATTGTACTCTGGAGTTGTACATCCGCAAGCTGCCACGACACGCGTCAAGACGAGCGGAGCCGTACCAGTATTCTTAATCACGAATGTATGAGATACCTTGCCATTGGCTTCTTTGATTACACCGAAGTCATAGTCAGTCTGCTCTGCCGAAATAACAGCCCCCTTAGGAGCTTGAGCTACAGCCACTCCAAGAAAAACAAGAAGGAAGCCGAATACATACAAGAGTTTCTTCATCTCGCTAATTCTGATTTTTGTGATGCCCTAGAGCAACACTTATTTAACAACTTTTCACGACAAAGATATAACAACAAAGGACACAATCCAAATACCACACCTCGATTAAGCCTATACCGAGATCTTACCAGAGATGCCAGCAAGGTCTTTTATATACCTATACATAGCCATATCTATCAACACTCCGTTACATTACTTTGGATATATATACACCTGCACTCTAAGATTATTCAATGCCCAAGCAATATCACATTAACAATTTAGAAAACAACAAGATAAACAACCTAAAACAAAAACTCTATCACACCTTAATCGCCACCATCAAAATTGTTAAAAACAATCAAAACACAATCTAGAATAAACACCTCTATATCCATCGCATAGACCTTTTTGCTTCAGACGGCAAAATTTATATTTTAGACCAGTTTCTAAGATATTACTGGGACAATTTCTGGTGTGAGGTCGCCATTAGGCAAGGCCCGTATTGCCCCCTAGCAGGCTCAGGATCGAGCTTAACCACGTTTTGGAGCTACATACCAGAGCACCAAAAACAGCAGCCTAAAAGGCACGCATCACAACAAGTCCAAAATCAAGCAGATAAAACCCCAAAATCAAGGCGAAGCACACATTTGCAGCACACTACTTGGATTTTCTTCCCATCAATCTATACAAATTGATGGATACATCTCGACAAATGAGCCCTACAATCCTCCGCAATCAGTCCTTCAATCTTCTTCGGAGTACTCCGCGATCCAAACCAACCGCCCCTCCTAGCCTCCTAGATTTACCCACAGAGCACTCACACTTATTAACAAAAATACATCACTATCGCCCTCAAACATCAGCCCAATTCTACAGTAAAACATCACCCTAAGCGGCCTCTCGAAGCTATCCTTTGCGACACTTGCCCCCTCAATGTATGCAACTACCTAGCCCAAATCCAATAGGCTCTACTAGGGACGATAGGGCGTGAAGGCCACAAGGAGACTATGCGACTTAAAGAGATAGCCCCACACGGGTCTCATCAGTGCCTGAGGTGCACATCACAGACAGTCCTCTAGGCACACCCTTAACGCCTTGAGCTTAGCCAGTTATGACAGCCCTAGAGGGACCTGATAAGCGAAATACACCTACTACCGTACCTTCAACTCTGTATCCCCGTTGTGCAATTATAAAGAAATGACGAACTTTGGGGTTAAATTCTTTTGATTTAACACCTAGACTGAAGAAACTCAAGATGCTGCTAGACGAGTTGTGGATAGATCGATTGGCTAAGGACGCCGACATAGAGCCTGAGACAAGCGCTAGGCTCTGGCAGGCTTTTGGGTCCCAACTCGAGAGCCGTTTGGCTATGGGTATGGAGATCTATATCCGAGAGGCGGGCTACTGGTCTACACACACAGATGGTGAATACTTAGCTATCTTGCCCAATCTAGAGCGCTACCTCATTCCCCCGATCATACGCCTTGCGATCTCCTACACCCCCGCCCCCAATAGAGCATACATGGAGCTAGGGGATTTATGCGAGGCCTTGGTACAGGCCACAGAGGTTCGCCCAGAGGCCGTAGCCAGATGGCTGGCCGCTATCGAGCCACGTTTGGCCAAGGGGTTATCTTCTGGGCGCCAAACAGCATGGGCAGGTTTAGGAGTGTTTACCCCGATCATAGAGGCCGAGAGCCTTAGGGGCTTCTCATTCGCTCCAGAGGCAACACTATCCGAGGTGCTCAATAGGCCTTTTGGCATGTTTAGCCCAGTGGCGGTCGTTGCTCCTGAGGCGGCCGAGGGGCTAGAGGAGCGGGAGGTCGAGAGCCTAGAGCAGTGCCTTGCCACTGCAGCCATTGAGGTGCTCAAACCTCTCTGCGACGAAGACCTACAACCAGAGGCAGCACTAAGGGCAGAGCCTGAGGTGTGTGTGGTAGAGCCTCTACCTATAGCCCACACCCCAAACGAACCAGTAGAGTCCGATCAAGCAAACGAAGCTCCTCAGATTGAGCCAGCAGACTCGCAGATAGACTTATTAGCCCAGCAGGAGGTAAACCCACAGCATCAAGCAACCCCTCCCGAGAGACCGCAAGCTAAGAGCTCACCTGTTGCATCTACGCAAAAAGGCCAGAGAGGGCGGTGGGTCGGGCTACTCATACTGCTACTTATCCTCCTTGTCGGTATTTGGGCTCTGTGGCAGTACCTAGAGCGCAGACCTATGACCACGGTACAGCCCCAGCACAGACCTCCTGTGCACTCCGAGCGTGTCGCCCCCACTCCTGCCCCAGCAGACACTGCTACCACTGGTACAGACAGTGCGCATATCGCCTCCCCTATGAGAGCAGAAGAGACCACACAGCCCCGCCCTTTAGCCGCCCCCAAACCAGCGATTGCACCCGCAGCCTCCGATGCCCCCAATAGAGGAATAGAGGCAGAGGAAATCGTCATCAAGCCAGGAGATAGCCTTGTGCAGATCTCCCTGCGCAAGTATGGGCACAAAGCCTTCTGGGTGTACATATACGAGGAGAATCGAGATCGGATCAAAAATCCCGACAATATCCCTCTAGGCACACGGCTTAGCCTGCCAGCTGCCCGCAAGTATGGCATCGACTCGTCCAATACTAATTCGGTAGATCGTGCGTTAAGTCTACAACGGGCTTTACTTAGGAATAGAAAAAAATAAACGAAATAGTCATCACAATATAAATGCTCAAAAGACAGCATGGAATCAATAGATATTAGAAGCCTCACTGAGCTGATAGAGAAAAAAAGCTACGTTGTCGATCAGCTACGTAGAGGTATGCAAGAAGCAATCGTCGGTCAGACACATCTGATCGACTCCCTGCTCATCGGGCTACTCGCAGACGGACATATTCTGCTCGAGGGCTTGCCCGGTCTAGCCAAAACCCTCGCGATCAAGACACTGGCACAGCTAGTACACGCAGACTACAAGCGTATCCAGTTTACCCCAGATCTACTGCCTGCCGACGTGATCGGTACGCTGATGTACTCGCAGAAGCACGAAGAGTTTCAGGTCAAGCAGGGGCCCATCTTCTCCAACTTCATCTTAGCGGACGAAATCAACCGAGCCCCAGCCAAGGTACAAAGTGCCCTCTTGGAAGCGATGCAGGAGCGACAGGTAACCATCGGTGAGAAAACCTTCAAGCTCCCTAACCCATTCCTCGTAATGGCCACGCAGAACCCAATCGAGCAGGAAGGGACGTATCCCCTACCCGAGGCTCAAGTAGACCGCTTCATGCTCAAGGTCAAGATCGACTACCCCAAGCGAGAGGAAGAGGCTCAGATTATCCGAGATCATATCCGCACAGCGAGCTATACCGCCAAGCCTATCCTACAGATCGAGGATCTACTTGAGGCACGACAGACCGTGCGCCAAGTGTATCTAGACGAGAAGATCGAGCGCTACATCGTAGACATCGTCTTCGCCACACGAGATCCAGAGGCTGCCGGCCTTGGCGAATACAAAAACTTCATTAGCTTCGGCGCTTCGCCCCGTGCCTCTATCGCACTGGCGGTGGCAGCACGAGCACACGCCTTCATCAAGCGCAGAGGCTATGTAATCCCCGAGGATATACGTGCTGTTTGCTATGATGTGCTGCGCCACCGCATTGGGCTAAGCTATGAGGCCGAAGCCAACGACATCGTAGCCGATGATGTGATCAAGGAGATCCTCAACAAGGTAGAGGTGCCATAGAGCGAGGGCGACAGAACCGATGAAAAAGGATAGAACGGCACAGAGTACAGACCTGCTCGGCAGGGTACGGCGCATCGAGATCAAGGCCAAGGGCCTATCGGAGCAAGTTTTTGCGGGGCAATACCACTCGGCTTTTAGGGGTCGGGGTATGGCCTTCAGCGAGGTGCGTGGCTACCAAGTCGGAGATGATGTACGAGATATCGACTGGAACGTAACGGCTCGCTACGCCAACCCCTACGTCAAAGTATTTGAGGAGGAGCGCGAGCTAACGGTTATGTTGCTCATTGATCTAACGGGCAGTAGCCTCTTTGGGGCTAAAGCCGAGAGCAAGCGTGAGCTGATGACTGAGGTTGCAGCGACATTGGCTTTCTCAGCGATGCAAAACAATGACAAGATCGGGGCTATCTTTTTCACAGATCAGATTGAGTTATTTATCCCTCCTCGCTCGGGTCGCAAACATATCTTATACATCATTCGAGAGCTACTTGGCTTCCAGCCGCAGAGCAGAGGGACAGACCTCAATGTACCACTGGGCTACCTGATGCGTACAATCAAGAAACGCTGTACGGCCTTCTTGATCTCAGACTTCATACAGACGGGTGAGAGCTACCAAACTTCTCTCAGTCTAGCTAGCCGCAAGCACGACCTCGTAGCTCTACGTGCCTTCGATCCCACAGCTGCTACCCTGCCCGATCTAGGACTGGTCTACCTCATAGATGCCGAGAGTGGGCAGAAGCGCTGGGTGGACACCTCGTCCAAGAAACTAGCCAGAGGCTATGCCGAGAGCTATCTCAGGCATGAGCAGACCTGCCGAGAGCTATGCCTACGCTCTGGTGTAGACCTCGTGCATCTATCCACGGGAGAGGACTTCACTCCTGAACTAATCAAATTATTTAGACGTAGGTCTTGAGGCCTACGACTTAATCATTCCGATGAGGACGTACCTACAGTTAATCATACTTACGCTAGGGACACTTCTGAGCTGGCCAGCCCAAGCTCAGAATGTTTCTATCCAAGCCCAGCTAGATAGAGCCGAGATGAAAACGGGCGAGCAAGCTATCATCGATGTGGTGATCCGCACCGACGACTTGGCACGCACTCACTTTTTCGTGGCAGAGAACGACCAAGAGCCATCTCGCTTTAGGATCCTTGAGTTCGGTGCTGTCGATACAGTACAGATAGACGATAAGCTACGAGAGATACAAGCCAAGATGCTCATCACCTCTTTCGACTCAACGCTCATCGTCATACCGCCTATTGTCGTCGAGACACCCAGCGGTCGTGCCCAGACAGAGCCACTAGCCCTCAATGTCATTCAGCCCGAGGTAGACCTAGATCACCCTGAGCAGTTTGAGGACATCAAGGCTCCTTGGGGAGTATCTTGGGGGTTAGCTGATATCTTGGAGCTCATACTCAGGCACCCTGCTTTCTGGATTATACTCCTGCTAGCTATCGCTGCCTATAGCATCTATCGATACAGACAGCTACCCAAGGACGTCAAACTACCTGTTGCCTCCACCCCTACCCGCGAGATAACAGAGAAGCCACTGGAGCTCATCGAGCGAGAGTTAAGAGAAATCGAGGCACGTGCCTACTGGCGATCGGGAGCGTACAAACAATTCTATAGCGAGGTCATCGAGAGCCTCAAGCACTATATCTATGCTGTCAAAGGCTGGCATGTACTGGAGATGACCACGAGCGAACTCAACGACTACCTCTACCGCAGGGGCGAAGACCGAGAGCTGCGTACCTTACTTGAGGGACTACAGCGTGAGGCCGACTTATCGAAGTTTGCCAAAAGCACCCCCACCGAGGGCGATGCTCGCAACTCACTAGCCGATGCACGTAGCTTCGTGCTGCGCACGCAGTCCTTATGGCTTGCCGCACAAGAGGAGGCAGACAATAGCGATATAGCAGAAGGGAGGGCTGAAGTATGACATTCCTACACCCACACTTGCTGTACCTGCTACTAGCTATACCAGCGCTTGTGCTATGGTACATCTTACATAGACGGCATGCTCAGGCAGCACTTCTGACACCTTCCCTTAGCTTCATCAAGGGATTACCCTCTGGCTGGCGAGTACGCCTAAGACATTTGCCTTTTGCCTTGCGCATGCTTGCTCTAGCTATGCTCATCATCGCCCTAGCTCGCCCCCAGTCGTCAAGGAGCTGGAGCGAAAACGATGTGGAGGGGATAGACGTCATGCTGACGATGGATATCTCCACCAGTATGCTAGCGATGGACTTCGAACCCAACCGCATCGAGGCTGCTAAACAAGTGGCTGCAGATTTCGTAGCCAATCGCCCCAATGATAATATCGGTCTAGTGGCATTCGCTGGCGAGAGCTTCACTGTCTGTCCTCTGACTACCGACCACGGCGCCCTAGTCAATCGACTGGATCAGATTACACCCGGTATGATTGAGGATCAGACTGCCATCGGGCTAGGTCTTGTCACTGCGGTCAATCGCCTACGAGATAGCCAAGCCGAGAGCAAGGTCATCATTCTACTGACCGATGGGGTAAACAACGCCGGTGATATATCCCCTCAACTAGCGACAGAACTCGCCGCAAGCCTAGGCATCACAGTACACGCTATCGGTATGGGGACGGATCAAGGGCAGGCCCCGTACCCCATTTCCTCGGCTTTTGGAGGAACGGTCGTGCGCCCCATGCCTGTGGATCTAGACGAGGTAGTGCTACGACAGATCGCCGAGAGTACAGGCGGCACGTACTTCCGTGCCACGGACATGAGCAGTCTGGAGAAAATATACAAGCAGATCGATCAAATGGAGAAAACCAAGCTGCGCACACGCAACTATCAAATGGTGGGTGAGGAATACCTTATCTTTGCTATCATTGCATTGCTGGCCTTAGCTTTGGATTTCATCTTGCGCAATACTTACCTCAGAACGAATCCGTAATGAAGTTTATATTTCATTCTCCCCAATATCTCTACCTGCTGCTCTTGCTCGCCCCTATGGTCGGGCTGAGCATCTACAGCTTCTACATCAGGCGGCGGAAGCTACATCGCTATGCAAGCAATCCCGAGATGCGCACCACTCTGATGCCTGAGCGTGTAGGACGCAAACGACTCATGAGAGATTTGATGCTCATCTTATCCTTCGCCGCCCTAGTCATCGTCCTCGCTCGCCCTCAGATGCCGGGCAATAAACAGGAGGGCGAGGACAGACGAGGCATAGAAGCTATGATATGTATAGACGTTTCCAACTCGATGCTTTGCCCAGATTTGGCGCCTTCACGCCTAAACTTCGCCAAGCGTTCGGTACAGCGTCTGCTCGAGCGTATGCAAAGTGACAAGGTGGGGCTCATTGTCTTCGCAGGTAAGGCCTACATACAGCTCCCCATCACCACTGACCTAAAAACAGCGCAGGAGTTTTTGGCCAACATTAGCCCCTCTATGCTATCAGCTCAGGGCACAGCAATCGGCGAGGCAATCTCTCTGGGCATACAGTCCTTCTCCTCTCGTGAAGACATCGGCAAGACTATTATCGTCATGACAGATGGAGAAGACCACGAGGGGGACGCCATCGAGAGCGCAACGGCAGCCGCTAAGCAAGGCATCAGAGTACAAGTAGTAGGGATAGGGACTGCCGAGGGCGGACCTATACCAGTGGCAGACGGTCAGTATCTCAAAGACGAAGATGGACAGGTCGTTACGACACACTTCAATTCCGATATGTGCCGCTCTATCGCCGAAGCAGGTCAAGGCTCTTTCGTCACCTCGACCAATCAGAGCGATTTGGTCGAGGCTCTGTATCAGGAGCTAGACAAACTCCCCAAGGCCAATACAGGACGCCTCGATCACTCGGGCTATCTAGAGCTCTTCGAGGTATGGGCTTGGCTAGCACTAGTGCTCCTCGTGTCCGAGTGCTTTATCGCCGAGAGAAGAAATAGAATCCTAGTGAAATACAACCTTTTCTCCCATGAGTAGTAAACAGATTCTATTATTAGCGCTCATGCTTATGGGCATGGGTTCCGTAGAGGCTCAAGTACGACAGAGACAACTCCTACGCAAAGGGAATAAGGACTACGAGAAGTCAGATTTCATAGCAGCCGAAACTAGCTACCGAAGGCTTCTCCAGCAAGATAGCCTCTCGATATACGCCAACTTCGCCATGGGCAATACGCTCTACAAACAAGGCAAAGGACAAGAGGCACGTAGCTACTACGAGCAGGCCGCCAAGCAAACGGACCTACCCAAAGACAAGCAAGCGGAGATATGGCACAACCTAGGCAACATCTCGATGCAAGAGAAGCAGTATGCCAAAGCTATCGAGGCCTACGAACAATCACTCATTCTCAACCCGAGCGATGATGCTACACGCTACAACCTCGTCCTAGCCCAGAAACTCCTGCAGAAGGAACAACAACAGAAGCCAGAGCAGCAGCAGAACCCAAACGATCAGCAACAGAAGCAAAATCAAGACAAGGATCAGAAGCAAAATCAGGATCAGAACAAGGATAAGCAACAGCAGGACAAGCAAAAGAACCAGCAGAAGGAACAGGACCAACAGCAAAAGAAAGAAAACCCTGAGGCCAAGAACCCTGCCAATCCCCAAGAGGGCGAAGGTAAAATGAGTAGACAGCAAGCCGAGCAGATCCTAGATGCCTACAAACAGAATGACGACAAGACTCGCCAACGTGTAGAACAGATGCAGCGTGAGGTGGAGCAGAAAAGAAACAATAAGGTAAAACGAAAATGGTAACATCGATAAGTAGATTGATTTATATCCTCATCTGTGCTCTAGCCTTCGTCGGCACAACGCTCCGAGCACAAACTATCCAAGTCGAGGCTCCGCAAGAGATCGAGCAGGGGCGCCCTTTCTCCGTCACCTACGCTATCAGAGATCTCAAGGAAGATGTATCACCTATTCCACCAAAGTACGAGGGGCTAGAGCTACTCTATGGCCCTACACGCAACGAGAGCTCCAATGTATCTATTACCAACGGGCGTGTCGTATCCTCTAGTTATGTAGCTTTTACCTATACATTCCTAGCGACAAATCGAGGTTCGTTCACAATCTCTGGTTTCAAGCTAGCTCGCCCGTCTGGAGAGCCTATCTCAGCACCTGCACACAAACTGACGGTACTAGCCAGCACCTCGGGGGCAAAGAATATGAGTCGTATGTCTAGAGGATACCTCTACCGCACGGTCGTGCCACGAACCTCGATCTATGTGCAGGAGGCTCTCCCTGTGAGTTACAAGATTTACTCCTCTACGTCTTTCGGTGTTTTGGACGCCAAAGCTCCCACCTACGACGGCTTTATTAGCCAGAAAGTAGAAGATACAGGGCGCACACCCATTCTACGAGAAGACTATCAAGGTACTAGCTACCAAACGGCCGAGATTATACGTGAAGTACTCTTCCCGCAAAGAGCAGGTTCGCTGACACTTCCCTCCAGTGAGATCACTATTCAGATACCCATGGAGCTAGAAGGCGATCCATTCCTTGGATCAATGATAGAGCGCAAGCTCGTCACCTCGCCAGTGGCTATTAACGTAAAACCTCTCCCCGAAGCAGGTAAGCCCGACGACTTCTCGGGTGCTGTAGGTAAGTTCATCGTCAATGCCGAGCTCTCGAGTCAGAGCGCTCGCACCAACGAAGCCCTTACACTGCGATATCGCATACAAGGAGTTGGCAACCTTAAGATAGCCAGGCTACCCAATCTGGAGTTCGCTCGTGAGCTAGAGGTCTACGACCCAAGCGACGAAACCGAGCAGACAAGCGACGGCACAACGGTGCGAGCTACTCGCATCATCGAGTACAGCATCATACCCAGACACACGGGTCGTTACACACTCCCCAAGCTGACCTTCTCGTACTTCGATCCTACGAGCAAGAGCTACAAGCGTGTAGCAACCGAAGAGATGAGCATTCGAGTGGCTCAAGGTAAACACATTGAGTCGAATACCCCTGTGGTACGAAGCTCCACGATAGAGGGCGACACCACACCGTATGGTCTGACAAACAAGACAGGAGCCTCGGAAATCAAAGGGCTGTCGTTTGTATCTAGCTGGCAATACCCAGCCAGCTATATCGGGCTAATGGTACTTTTCGTAGCTATACTCATGCTGATCCGCAAGAGGATTGCACTACGTGCCGATGTCCTAGGCTATAGTGCCTCCAGAGCCAATGCCGTAGCCAACAAACGCCTGCGTCTTGCCAAGCAATACCTAGATAAGAACCAAAACAGCCAATTCTACGAAGAGCTGCTACGTGCTCTGTGGGGTTATATGGGCGATAAACTACGCCTACCAACCTCCGAGCTAAGTCGCAGCAACGTTCGTGAACATCTAGAGCGCCACAGCGTAGAGCCTGAGCTAATAGATGCTTGGTGTGCTACCCTAGACGAGGCCGAGTTTGCTCGCTTTGCTCCCAATGCCTCTAGCGATGCCCCCAAACAGCTCTACCAAAGGGCTGTAGAGGCCATTGCTAAGGTGGAAACCTCGAAGAAACTAACGGGTAAATAGTGCCATAGACAGCAAATAAATCCTATCGAAGATGACGAATCGTTTCATATATCTCTGCCTAGCCCTATTGGCTATGCTCAAGACCACTACCTACGCTCAGCAAGCACTACCATCTGCTAGCGAGGCTTTCGCCCAAGGCGACTATGCCGAAGCTGCACGCTACTACCAAGAGCAAATAGCAGAGAGCAACACCCCAACCTCCGATATGCTCTACAATCTAGGCGTATGCTACACACAGATGGAGCATCTCCCCGATGCTATCCTAGCCTACGAGCGAGCGCTCTATCTAGAGCCAACACATCAACTGGCTAGACACAACCTCGGGCTACTATACAAGCAGATCAAAGGTGGAATGGGAGATGGTCGAGGGCTAATGACACGCTGGGCCGATCGCCTATGCTACCAGTTCACGATACAGACTTGGGCGACTATCGCCCTTGCGACCTTTGCCTTGATGCTTCTCGCTCTAGGCTCCTTCCTCATCTCTAGAGTGCTGACTCGTAAAAAAATCTTCTTCTACTCCTCTAGCCTACTTGCACTACTCTGCCTCGTGGCCAATGCCTGCATACTGCACCAGTGGTACTACCACAAGATGAGCCAGTCACAAGCTATCGTACAGCAGGGACAGCAGCTGATGTCTACCCCCGAGGCGGAGGCTGTGGCAATAGCCGAGCTCCACGAGGGGACTCCAATCGGCATATTGACAACTAAAGAAACGGCTAGTGAAGTACGCCTGCCGGACGGGCGGACTGGTTGGATAGCAAATACAAGCTTTACACGAATCTTACCAATCAAACAATGATATTTCTCAATCTAACGCCTCCTCTTATACCGGGCGAAGTCGGTATTCTCAAAGCTATCAACGGCTGGCATAGCCCCATAGCCGATGCCTTTATGTACATGATATCCAATACCGGAGCTTGGATACCTGTAGTAGCCGTGCTGCTGTATTATCTTTTCTATCGTAAGCCATGGCAAGAAGCCGTGCTATTTATCTTCTGTGTAGGGCTATGCATCTTGATCTGCGACAGGCTAAGTGCGGGCTTCTCCAAACCATTCTTCGCAAGGCCACGCCCGACACATCTAGAGGGCTTGGGCGACTTGCTCCACATCGTATTCGGATACAAAGGGGCTGCCTATGGCTTTTTCTCTGGTCACGCCTCCAACTTCATCGCCGTAGCAATGCTGATGAGCCGAACGATACGAGATAGACTTACCTCATTCCTTATTTTCGGCGTGGTCTTCATCGTAGCTTATAGCCGTATGTATCTAGGTGTACATTTCCTCTCCGACATCTTGGTTGGCTTTGCCGTAGGGTTGAGTACTGGTTATCTAATCTCTCTGCTTCATCAATGGCTGCGCCAGCGCCTCTCGCCTCTAGGGCATCGCCCCTCACGTGAGGTATTCGCTCCAAGGCTTGCAGCTTGGCAGTTCACACTCGTCGTCTTCCTCCCCGTACTACTTGCCTACTCTTGGCAGGTAGCTCGTATCTTGAAGATGGTGGGTACCTACTAAGAGCTCTCTTACTTTATAGACGAATGTGTATGTCGTATGAAGAGGGTGTGCCCATAGTATACAAACTGCTCAAGCTATTTGCGACATTTGTTCCGTACGGATTTCGTTGTCGGCTTTAGGCCACTTACTCTAGTATATCCCTCATCAGCTTCGACCTAAGCGCCCTCTAGCGCACGATACTTGGCCTTGGGGTAGCTGGAGTAAACGCCGCTCTGCCCTCGGCCCACACAATTCCTGCATTTTACACATTCTGAAGCATCTAAAAGAGGCTGTGCTGAAATTTAATTTTGGCACAGCCCTTTTCTTATTTTTGTCGAAGGACAGCGATAGACTATTTCTATTAATCCACGTTACCCTAGATCAGATTAAGCTCAACGGTACAGACACTGGTAGGCTCTGAAGCAGATCATTCGTCATCTCTTCCGTTAAAATACGTAAAAATACCTCTCTAAAATTGAGGCTCTCAGGGGGAGCTCCCAACAAAATTAATAGAGCATCTGCCTAAATTGAAGGGAAGACTTTTGCCGATTGGTGGACTCATGTGTCGTACTATGTCCACCAATCCCAAGCAATTGATGGGAAGAAATACCGAAACGTATCGCTCATGGAGATACATCAACTAGGAAGATAAATATATCTACCTAAATAACAATCAGTTAAAAACACACGATATAGAGGACTTTTTTGATTGGCTAAGGGGATAAGAGCGGACACAAGGTCAAACGCAATATAGCGCCCTCTAGGGGACAAATATGAGATCTAACCAATAAAGGCTCTTCATCTAGGGTGCTTGGCAGAAAGGAGCTCAAATAGCCCTCGAAGTGTTAATTTTTCACAATAGAATTAGCCAATCGCCATACGTACGGATATCATCGTCTGTAGAGGTGTATGTTGTCAAACCAAAGTGCACTGCATTTGTAGCAGTGCACTTTGGTTTGACAACATACACTTTTGAGTTAATTGCATCAATTTTAGGATATTGTTTCCTACTTTTGCAGAGTGTACAGCAATGTTGCTGTATCGACCTAATCTTAGAGAAGATGAAACAAGCTACTATTTATGCAAGAATTGTGCTGATAGGGTTTATTTGCCTAGTATCCCTATCGAGATGTCGCTACGACGATAGAGACATATCCTCTAGAGTGAATGACCTAGGCGAACGTGTAGACAAAGTGGAGAAGAGGCTAAGTGAGCTAGAGAAAATAGCAGCCGTACTCAACGCCGACATCAAAGAGCTCCAAAGGCTAATCGCCTCAATGAATACCGGCGACTACATTACCTCTGTCACTCCAATCAACGAAGGGGACAGAACAGGCTACCGCATCCAATTCGCCAAAAACAAAGCCATTGACATATTCCATGGCAATCAGGGCTCTACCCCAAAAATTGGCGTGATCCAAGAAGGATCGACCTACTACTGGGCTATCGACGGCCAATTCCTCCTCGACTCAAACCGCAACAAAATCCCAGTAAGAGGGGAAAAAGGTAATCCAGGCGAGGCGGGTAAACCCGGAGCTGACGGAGTAACGCCTCAATTCAAAATCGAGCAGAACTATTGGTACGTTTCGTACGACCATGGCAAAAACTGGACAAAGCTAGGCTTGGCAAAAGACGACACACCCAACCCGAGCCCTAATCCTAACCCGAACTCTGGACTATTTATAGATCTGAAGGAAGAGGTCGATTTCGTCTACCTGACAATCAAAGGTGGCACAGTACTGAAGATCCCCAAAGGAGAGGGCCTCAGGCTAATCCTAGGGCGCACTAGCCCTATCCGAATGCAGCCCAACAAGAAGTACGAGATCTCGTACTCTATCATCGGAGGGGACACCAATACACAAGTAGAGGTCATGGCACAAGATGGCTACAAGGCCATACTCCACAAAAACACCGACACCCAAGGCATCATCGAGGTGACCACGCCACACATCCTTGTAGATAGCCGTGTACTGGTCTTCGTAAGCGACGGCAAGGGATATACTCGTATGCAGGCCATTGTCTTCGCTCAAGGCATGCTAAGCATACATCAGCATGTACATACCATAGGGCACAAGGGCGGCGAGATCTCCATTGATCTAGATACAGATCTCGGGTACAAAATCAAAATCCCTCAAGAAGCCGAAGCATGGCTCAAGGTCCGTTTCTCGGGGCTACGCTCTGCTGTCAGAAAAGAGAGAATTGTCGTGGAGGCCAGTGCCAACGACGGCAAAGCAAGCAGATATGCTACGATCACCCTAAGCAGCGAGGATGGGGACGAGCTTGAGCACATCAGCATCATACAGCACCCAAACCCAGCCCTTGCTCCCGAAGACGGTACCGCTATCATACTTGGCGATATTAAGCTCGTCTATATGGAAGATGAAGGAGGCTACTGGATCAGCAGTTGGGGTAATCCGCCAGCAGTCCTAGACATTGAGGCACTGCCAGCTCTCAAGGGCTACGACGTCATCGGCTGGGAGGAAAACGTCTTCCGTGGCCATACTCATTTCACATCGATTCGTATACCACAGGGCGTGCGTCGGGTGGTCGGCTTCTCTCGCTGCCCCAATCTTACCCGAGTGAGCATACCCTCCTCCGTTGAGGTCATTGGCAAAGATGCTTTCTCCTTCTGCGCCAGTCTAAGTGACATTGAGTTTAGAGCACCAAGCCAGCTGATAGAAATTGAAGGTGGAGCCTTCAGAGGTTCTGGCCTGCGTAAGATCACAATCCCCAAGGGTGTGGTCGAGCTAGGCAAATATGCGTTCGCAGACTGTGGCAAGCTCAGCCGCATCGACTTTGCTCCCTCTAGTGCACTCAGTAAGATTGGCTCAGATGCCTTCTATGGCTGCCGAAGCCTTGAACGTATAGAGCTACCAAGCTCTCTCATGGAGATCGAGAGCCGTGCGTTCGCTGGATCGACCTCTCTCTCCGAGATCGCATTCGCTACATCGGGCAAACTGACTAAGATAGCCAACGGTGCCTTCGCACGCCTTCCTAGGCTAACACATCTCAATCTACCCGATGGGCTAGAGGAGCTAGCAGGATTTAACCAATGTAATGGACTTAGGAGTATAGACATCCCTGCCTCCGTACGCAGTCTATCGGGCTTTGATGGCTGTGCCAACCTATCCAAGATTGAGTTTGCCGAGCAAGGACGCCTGACTGACTTATCTGGATTCGATGGGTGTACCTCACTACTCGACATCAACATACCCAATACAGTGACCGACCTCTCGGGCTTTGCACTGTGTCCCGGTCTAGAAGAAATCAATATCCCTGAGTCCGTAACCTCGCTTGAAGGCTTCGACGAATGTGTCGCTCTGAAGAAAATTCGCTTCTTGGGGACAAGCCAAGTGGCATCTATCTCTGGCTTCAAGGGGTGTATAGCCCTAAAACAGGTCAATATCCCAGCCTCCGTGACCGAGATGGACGCCTTTGACAACTGTTCTTCGCTCGATCGGGTACACTTCGCCGCAGGTAGCCAGCTAAGCGACCTCTATGGATTTGCCCTATGCACGAGTCTCAAGTCTATCGACATTCCAGCCTCTGTAAGCAACCTAGGGGGCTTCTCGGGTTGTACTAGCCTGACGACCGTAGCTATACCCGCCAATATCGCAGGGATTGCAGGCAATGCTTTCGAGAAATGTCGCAACCTCGTATCGGTAAGATTCCTATCTGCTGAGCCATTGGATCCAGCACCTCAATTCCTAAGTATCCTACCAGAGGCTACCCAGATCGAGGTTCCAGAAGCGTCTATACCAGCCTACAAGGCCGCTTGGGCGGCCTATGCCGAGCGCATCATAGGCTTCCAATAGTAGCACTTATGTAGATCCGCTCCCAAAGAACAACACTCATAGACTGAGCTTCATTTTAAGCATTCTGAAACACCTGAAAGGGGCTGTTGCAAAACTCTTTTTGCGGCAGCCCCTTTTGTATGAATAATTAAATAGCAACTTATAATTCTACTGAATAATTAGATATTCTCAAGCGAGGGGAAAGAATACCTCTCGGGTATCGCCCTTTCATCTTTTTGGTTAAGAAACGTAAATGAACCACACAGACAATTAGGCTAGCCGATTAGTCTGCCGTAGAGGATCAATAGGGCTTTTATGGAAAATTGAAGGACTAATTGTGTAAGATTGAAGGACTAGCCTACCAAGATATGTCCTACAATCACCAAGGATTGATGGGAAGAAATAACCCACAAGGCGACACGAATATATAAAACCCACCAGACAAACACGATAAAACTTTAATTATTAGCCACTTAAAAAATCGCGTTTTAGGCAGCTGTTTTCATTCGACTGCAAGTGGATTGCCCAAACAAGGTCGAGCTATGTCTGGCGCCTCCTAGGGGGCAAATACACGGTCTAATCCTTTTTGCCCTTCCAAACAAAATCGCACCATCAACATTCTGAAAAGTGGACGAAAATATAAATCCTCTAGGGAGCCGAGAATAAGCCAAACCTCTGGGGTGAGGTCGCCATTTGAAATAAAATTCTTTAACATGAATTACTAAAAATTATTGGTGTATTGATTGTTTTTATCTATCTTTGTTTCCGATCTTTGGGTTCGCATTTTCATAGTTCCTACCGACTAACCCTTTGAATAGGAGCTTTGGACGAGGATTTGGGGATCAGAAGCCAATGCCAAGAGAGGCGTGGGCTCATTATTGTTTTTTGTTTAACGTAACAGATTAGTATGACAAAGGAATCACTGATTGTGTTATGCGCATCTTTGTGTCTGAGCTTTAGTCTGCCTCAGAGTGCAGAAGCCCAGAGGGGGCGCCCTCAGACACCTAGCAAAGAGGTACGCAAAGCAGATCAAGCGCACCCCGTAGCCGATACTACGATGTTGTCCGGCGATCGTATGCTGATGGCAGACCGGGTTGAGATCCACAAACGGATCAGAGAGCAAAAAAAACTCAGAGATGGAGGTCTCAAGGAGGAAATTAAGGAGGGGGTTAGCATGCAGGAGCTTGATGCTCCGTCTGTTGATCTATATGGCGAGGAGTCTTGGGGGCACACTGTGAACCCTTTCGCTGGGCAGAATACCAATATCCCAGACAGCTACAACATAGATTTGGGAGAGTTCGTAATGCCAATTGAGAAGCGCCAAGTAACCTCGTGCTACGGCTATCGTCGCAGATTTGGTCGTATGCACTATGGTACCGACCTCAAGGTACATATCGGCGACACTGTACGGGCTGCGTTCTCTGGGAAAGTGCGTATTAGCTCCTATGAGCGAGGCGGCTACGGCGTCTATGTAGTGATGCGCCACACCAATGGTTTAGAAACGGTGTACGGCCACCTAAGTCGCTCGCTCGTGAAAGAGGGAGCCATCATCAAGGCTGGCGAACCCATCGCTCTAGGGGGCAACACGGGCCGCTCGACAGGGCCTCATCTACACTTCGAGGCTCGTTTCATGGGGATTCCACTCAACCCAGAGGAGCTATTCGACTTCGTAGAGGGTGTACCACGAGTAGATACGTACGCATTCAAGAAGTCGCAAGCCAGACCTACTGGCACGGCTAGGTATGCTGCCCGCAAGACCAAGGGAGCTTCGTCCGCCAAAGACATTCGCACCCACCGCATCACCAAGGGCGATACACTAGACGGCATCGCCAAGCGCTACGGCACCACCGTGCGCAAACTAAGACAGACCAATGGACTAACGAGCAAAAGCCTGCTCAAGCCGGGCAAGAGCCTGCGCATACCGAGCTAATGCTCCATATAGATAGATATAATTAATGTATAGAACCACGTGGTACTCCCCCATTGCAGGAGATGACACGTGGTTCTATCTTTCTTTAGACAACATTATAGACGTATCTTTGTAAGCATAATTTTCTTAACTCATATAACTCTGATTGATTCATGAAGATTAATTTCTTCCGTAGCCCTTCGGGCTCAGTTCTTGCTCTGCAGGCTTCGCAACCTCTCACAAGCGAGGCATTAGAGGCACTCAACTGGCTATTCTCTGGCGCAGAATACCTCGATGTAGACCATATAGAAGGCTACTATGTAGGCCCTCGTCGAGAAATGATCTCCCCATGGAGTACCAATGCAGTAGAGATCACGCAGAATATGAACCTCTCGGGGATTACACGCATTGAGGAGTATTATCCTGTCGCTGGAGCAGACGCCGAGTATGATCCTATGCTCCAAGTACTATATTCAGGCCTAGATCAGCAACTATTCCATATAGACAGATCTCCAGAGCCTATTCGCTACATCGAGGATATCAGAGGCTACAACGAGGCAGAGGGGCTAGCTCTGAGCGATGATGAAATCGGCTACCTTACAGAGGTGTCGCAGCGCATCGGTCGCCCCCTAACGGACAGCGAGCTGTTTGGGTTCTCTCAGGTGAACTCGGAGCACTGCCGTCACAAAATTTTCGGTGGCACCTTCGTTATCGACGGAGAGGAGCGTGAGAGTTCGCTTTTTGCCATGATCAAGGCAACAAGTGCAGCTAATCCCAACTTCCTTGTTTCGGCATACAAAGACAATGTAGCTTTCGTTTCGGGGCCACGCATCGAGCAGTTTGCACCAGCTTCGGCCGACCAACCAGATTACTTCCAGACCAAAGAAATAGATAGCGTCCTGAGCCTCAAGGCCGAGACGCACAACTTCCCCACGACGGTAGAGCCCTTCAACGGTGCTGCCACTGGTACAGGCGGCGAGATCCGTGACCGTATGGCAGGCGGACGAGCCAGTATCCCTCTAGCGGGAACGGCCGTCTATATGACCTCCTACCCTAGAACTAACGGAACACGAGCATGGGAGGCACACACCAAGGAGCGTCCATGGATCTATCAAACACCTAGACAAATCCTAACTAAAGCCTCCAACGGAGCGAGCGACTTTGGCAACAAATTCGGTCAGCCACTAATCTGCGGATCCGTACTTACCTATGAGCATCAGGAGAGCCCCGACAGCCCAAGCTATGGCTTCGACAAAGTCATCATGCTAGCTGGCGGTATCGGCTTCGCTCGCAAGGAAAATGCTCTCAAGGGCGAGCCCAAGCAAGGCGAAAAAGTCGTACTGCTTGGCGGCGATAACTACCGCATCGGCATGGGTGGTGGTGCGGTTAGCTCGGTTAATACAGGGCAGTTTGCGGGAGCTATTGAGCTGAATGCAATCCAGCGTGCCAACCCCGAGATGCAGAAGCGTACGCAAAACGTCATTCGTGCGATGGCAGAGCGTGACGACAACCCCATCGTATCTATCCACGACCACGGTGCTGGCGGACACCTCAACTGCCTATCCGAGCTTGTAGAGGCTACGGGTGGACGTATCGATATGGACCGCCTGCCCGTAGGCGACCCTACCCTATCGGCTCGTGAGATCATCGGCAACGAAAGCCAAGAGCGCATGGGGCTACTCGTAGGCGAGGAGCATATCGACACACTGCGCCGTGTGGCCGAGCGTGAGCGGGCCCCTCTCTATGTGGTTGGCGAAACAACGGACGATATGCGTCTGGTCTTCGCCAAGGACAATGGCGAGAAGCCTATCGACCTAGCTCTATCGGATATGTTCGGCAATTCGCCCAAAACCATCATGCAGGATAGTCGTGTCGAGGCACACTATGCAGCCCCTCAATACGAAGCTCGAGAGCTTGAGAGCTACATCGACAATGTGCTACGCATGGAGGCTGTAGCTTGCAAAGACTGGCTAACAAACAAGGTAGATCGCTCTGTGACTGGCCGTGTGGCTCGCCAGCAATGCCAAGGAGAGCTCCAGCTCCCTCTGAGTGACTGTGGAGCTATGGCACTCGACTTCCGTGGCCGCTCTGGTATCGCGACCTCTATCGGGCATGCCCCAGCAGTAGCACTTGCAGACCCTGCTGCTGGCTCTGTCGTAGCAATAGCTGAGGCCCTAACCAACATCGTCTTCGCTCCACTGACGCACGGCCTCTCCGGTGTATCGCTCAGTGCCAACTGGATGTGGCCCTGCCGCAACGCAGGCGAGGACGCTCGTCTATATGATGCCGTAGAGGCAGCAGCAGACTTCGCCATTAGTCTAGGCATCAATATCCCCACTGGCAAGGATTCTCTCTCGATGACGCAGAAGTATCCCGATGGGCAGCCAAGCGTCATCAGCCCGGGAACTGTGATTATCAGTGCTGCGGCAGAGGTAGAGCAAGTGAAGAATATCGTTTCTCCAGTGCTTCGCCTCGAGCCAGACACCTACGTTTACCACATTGATTTCAGCTTTGCTCCACTAGCCCTCGGTGGCTCTGCCTTTGCCCAAAGCCTCGGTCGTGTAGGAGAGCAGGTACCGACCGTAGAGGAGCCTGAGTACTTCCGTGATGCCTTTGCGGTAGTACAAGATCTAATCCGCCGTGACTTAGTCCTCGCAGGGCACGACATCTCGGCCGGTGGTCTTGTCACAGCACTTTTGGAGATGTGCTTCGCCAATACTAAAGGAGGCCTAGAGGTAGATCTCAGCCAGATTGCAGAGCAAGATCTCATCAAGATCCTATTCGCCGAGAATCCGGGTATATTAGTTCAGGTGCGTGACACCGAGGCTGTCGAGGAGGCACTACGTAGCGCAAGTATCGGCTTCGCTCGTATTGCCCGCCCTACAGAGAGCCGTGAACTAATCATCAAGCATACTAGCCAAACACTCAAGCTCGACATTGATGCCAAGCGTGAACTATGGTACGAGTCTTCCTACCTCATGGATCTACATCAGACGGCCGAACCACAAGCCCAAGCACGCTATGCCAACTACAAGCATCAGCCCGTGGGCTATACTTTCCCTGCTGGCTTCACAGGCAAGCTCAAAGATCTTGGTCTAGACCCAGACCGCAAGACTCCAAGCGGTGTGCGTGCAGCCATCGTACGAGATAAGGGGACCAACGGCGAACGTGAAATGGCTTACGCCCTATTCCTCGCTGGCTTCGACGTCAAAGACGTACATCTAACCGACCTGACAAGCGGTAGAGAAACACTAGAAGATGTACAGATGTTAGTCTTCTGTGGCGGCTTCTCCAATAGTGACGTACTAGGCTCTGCTAAGGGTTGGGCGGCAGGTATCCTATATAACGAGCGAGCTAAAGCTACGATCGACCGCTTCTATGCTCGTCCCGATACGCTCAGCCTAGGTATCTGCAATGGCTGCCAGCTCATGGCAGAGCTTGAGCTACTCTATCCTGACCATGAGCTCAAACACAAGATGCAGCACAACGAGTCGGGCCGCTTCGAGTCTAGCTTCGTAAGCCTAGAGATCCCAGAGAACAAATCCGTGATGCTCGGCAATCTATCGGGCTGCAAAATGGGTATCTGGGTGGCTCATGGCGAAGGTAAGTTCAGCCTCCCCTACAGCTCCGACCGCTACAACGTGATCGCTCGCTATGCCTATGACGCTTATCCTGCCAATCCTAACGGATCGCCAGAGGGCATCGCAGGGCTATGCAGCATGGACGGCAGACATCTAGCTATGATGCCGCACCCAGAGCGTGCAATCTTCCCATGGCAATGCGGCTACTACCCTGCGGATGCCCGTGAGCTCCACGAGGTAAGCCCTTGGATGCAAGCCTTCCGCAATGCTTACCTCTGGTTAGCTGAGCGCAAATAAGCCTAAGATTCCTACACAAAAAAGGGGCTGCACCGATTGATTGTCGGTGCAGCCCTTTACTATTGAATAAGTGCTTTGCTACTTCTTAAGCCACTTGTCCAGCCAGCCAAAGTAGGTGCGCTGCCAGAGCAGAGCGTTCTGTGGGCGGAGGATCCAGTGGTTCTCGTCTGGGTAAACTAGGAGTTGGCTAGGAATACCACGCAGCTGAGCAGCATTGAAAGCAGCCATGCCTTGATCTGCTAGGATGCGGAAGTCCTTCTCTCCGTGGATCACTAGGATCGGCGTGTCCCACTTGTCTATAAACTTATGTGGCGAGTTGGCGAATGTACGTTGAGCGACCTTATTATCTCTCTCCCATGGCGCACCACCCATATCCCAGTTTGCAAACCACATCTCCTCTGTCGTGAGGTACTGCATCTCCATGTTGAAGATACCCGCATGAGCGATGAAAGCGGCAAAACGCTTCTCGTGATTACCAGCTAGGTAGAAAGTAGAGAAGCCACCATAACTCGCACCAACACAACCAATGCGTTCGGCATCGACGTATGGCTCTTGCTTCATTTGGTCTACGGCAGTCAAGTAGTCACGGATATTCTGTCCGGGATAATCGCCACTAATCTGTTCATTCCAAGCCTTACCGAAGCTAGGCACACCATGGCGGTTAGGAGCGATGACGATATAACCCTGCTCTGCCATTAGGCGGAGGTTCCAACGGAACGAGAAGAATTGGCTAACCGTGCTCTGTGGCCCCCCTTGACAATAGAGCAGAGCTGGATATTTCTTGTTCTTGTCAAACCCGGGAGGCAGTACAATCCACACGAGCATATCGCCACCATCTGTCGTCTTCATCCAGCGTTTCTCTACGGTCATCGGTGCTAGTCGCTCCATAGTTGCCTTATTTTCACAAGTAATCGCTGTCGCTTCACCCGTCTTGAGATTCACCCGATAGAGGTCGGTAGGCTCTAGCATACTCTGGCGACCAGCCAACATTTGCCCCTGCTCCACTTGGAATGAAGTATAGTTGTACTGCCCTTGGGTAATCTGACGAATCTTACGGTTTTTGAGAGTAATCTGATGTAGGTGCGTTTCTGCCTTGACACAGCTCTGGAAGTATATGCTCTTACTATCGGCCGACCACTGTGTGTGCTCAACATCGCACTCAAAGCCTTCGGTTAGCCAAGTCTTCTTCCCCGTCTTGAGATCCATTACAAACAAGCGTTTCAAGTCGGCCTCATAGCCGTCGCGCTCCATACTTGTCCAGCTGATCTGCTTGCCATCGGGAGAGAAGACAGGGTGTGTATCATAACCCATCATACCTTCTGTTATATTTTGGGTTTTGCCAGTTGCTGTATCGTAGATGTAGATATCGCTATTGGTCGAGAGGCTGTAGGCAACGCCAGTCTTCTTGCGACTTGCGTATGCGATGTTCTTCCCGTCTGGGCTCCATGCCACATCTTCGATAGGGCTAAAAGGCTTCATTGGTGCTTCGTAAGGCTCGCCTTCTAGAATGTCCTTACCCGAAGTAATAGGGCTATTGCCTAAATCAGCAAAGAAAATGTGTGGGATAGTTTCCACCCATTCGTCCCAGTGCTTATACATCAGATCATTGATCACACGCCCTGTGGCTTTGGGCAGGTCGGGATAGAGATCAGCAGTAGACTTACCAAACTTAATTTCCTTGACATAAAGCACTCGGCTCTCATCTGGAGAGATGATATAGCTGCTAATTCCACCCTCTATATTGGTGAGCTGACGGCGATCGCTTCCGTCTGCAGCCATACTCCAGAGCTGCATAGCTCCGCTCTCTGTACTAAGATAGCTGATACGTCCGCTCTTCATCCAGCGAGGGCTGTACTCTCCAGCCGTCGTCTTGGTGAGCTGAGTGCGCCCCTGCCCGTCAAGGCCTACACGGAAAAGTTCTGTCTGACTTTTGTTCTCCTGAATGCTTGGGAAACTAACGGAATAAACGACGCTCTTGCCATCGGGAGAGAGCGAGGCATCGCCTACGCGAGCCATCTCGAGCAGGCGTTCGGGCGTCAACTTCAGATGGTTTGACGAAGCAAATTCGCACTGCGCTGTAGCCGAGGCTCCAATTGTAGAAGCTGCTACGGCAGAATAAAGCATTTGTTTGAATGTCATAATGTGATGAAGCTATTATTTACTTATACTTCTCTGGGAGGATCTCGATCCAGTAGCCATCGGGATCGGAGATGAAGTACAACCCCATGTCGTGATTTTCATAGCAGATGCAGCCCAGCTCTCGGTGATAGGCACGTACCTTATCGTAGTTCTCAGCTACACGCATACAGAGATGATACTCCAAGTCCCCAAGGTTATATGGGGTTGCTCTATCTCGTAGCCATGTCAGCTCAAGCAAGAAGTGTCCATGGCTATCGCATAGATAGACAAGGATAAAAGAGCCATCACTGGCTTCCTTACGGTGATGCTCCTTGAGTCCAAGAGCTTCTTCGTAAAACTTGAGCGAACGCTCGAGGTCAAAAACATTAAAGTTGAAGTGCTCGAATCTAGCTTGTATATCCATAATTCTTCATTTGAGTTTTGTCGGCTCGACTATCGTGCTAGAGCCATTGATTGCAATCCTCCACAAACTTACACAAAAAAAGGATAATCTTCTGGCCTATACATTCATAATGATTAGGGATACACTTAAGACAAAAAGAGGACGACACGTCTGTGTCGTCCTCTTGATTGGTGGGCCCAATAGGATTCGAACCTATGACCCTCTGCTTGTAAGGCAGATGCTCTAAACCAGCTGAGCTATAGGCCCAATCATCGCCTTTTGTCCTTCGACGATGCAAAGGTATAATCTTTTTCTATATCCACAATACCCCAAGTGTATTTTCCGAGAAATTTATTGAGCGACGAAACTACATTCTGTCGGAATAGGCTGAACACCTTGGGCTTATCTAATTAGCTTCTCGAGCTCATCTACGATCTTCTCAGCGGCTCTACCCTGCGCTAGTTTAAGGGCTTCGCCATGCAGTGAAGCACACATGGTCTCGTCCTTAACCAGCTCAATGGTCCGAGGCGTCAGCTCTCTGCGTGCATCCCTATCGGCAATCAAGATTGCTGCACCTCTGCTAGAGAGAGCTAGAGCATTCTTCGTCTGATGATCCTCCGCCACATTGGGCGAAGGCACCAATACACTTGGTTTACCAAGCAGACAAATCTCCGAGATAGAGCCTGCACCAGCCCTTGAGATGACGACATCGGCAAGGCCATAGGCAAGATCCATACGATCGATGAAAGCATTCGTATAGATAGGAGCATCGTAGCCAGCAACTAGCTCACGAGCTTTATCCTGATAGCTTGTACCTGTCTGCCAGATGAGTGTAATCCCTGCAAGTCGCCACTGCTCAAGCTGTAGACCGATACTCTCATTGATCGTGAGTGCGCCCAAACTACCGCCAACAACCAAAACGATACGCTCAGCCCCCTCTGATAAGCCAAAATACCTAAGTGCCTCCGCTCGATCGAAGTGCTGAGGGAACTCAATCTGCGGGCGAATGGGATTGCCCGTGAGGACAATCTTGTCTTTTGGGAAGAAACGTTCCATAGCGGGATAAGCCACACAGATGCGGTCGGCCCTTCTTGACAGGAACTTATTAGTGAGGCCTGCATACGAATTCTGCTCCTGTATGAGCGTTGGCACCCCAAGCGATTGCGCCGCCTTGAGCGTTGGAGCACTTGCATAGCCTCCAACTCCAACCACGACATCGGGCTGGAACTGACGAATTATATCTCGTGCCATCACTAGGCTGACAAAGAAATTCTTCAGGACGCCAAAATTTTTCCAGATTTGCTTACGCTTGAGTCCCTCCACAGGCAAGCCTTTGATTGAATACCCTGCAGCTGGCACTCTCGTCATCTCCATACGTCCCTCTGCTCCGATGAAGAGGATTTCGACATTGGGATAACGCTTGCGCAAAGTGTCAGCAATCGATAAAGCTGGGAAGATATGCCCACCCGTACCACCACCACTGATAATCACTCTCTTGATTGTTCCTATTGACATAGTATTTCTATTTAGAGTCTAATCCCAAATCACGTGCTCCACCCTCCAGCAAAGCCACCTCACTCTCGAGGGAAGCCACCTCATTTTGGACACGAGAGATGCTGAGCATCATGCCCATAGCGATGCTACACACCATAAGAGAAGAACCTCCGTAGCTAATGAGTGGCAAGGTCTGCCCCGTCATAAATATCCCTGCCACCACAGCGATATTGACTAAGGCCTGTAAAGGGAACATCAGCCCGATACCCAGCAGAAGGGCACGCCGATGCCTGTTCTTCTCCCTCATAGCCAAGTGGCCGGCCCAATAGAACCAAAAGATGTAGAGCAAAGGGACGAGAATAAGGCCGAATATCCCATATTCCTCGACAATAATCGCATAGATAAAATCGGAGTAAGCCATCGGAAGGCTATCTCTAACCTTACTACTGCCGGGGCCATGTGGGAGCAGACGGCTATTGGCTAAAGCTATTTGCCCCATTTGGCTCTGTCGATCTGCATCGTTGAGAATAAACTTGGAGGCATCATCATCTTTCGCAATCTTGTGCAAACGATTCTGCCATGTTATGGCTCTCTCGTGTATCTTGCCTAGTTGCTGAGGAGATACCCAAATGAGGGTAGCCACAAAAGCTGCACCCAATACTAAGATTGGCACACCAAACTTGAAAAGCAGTCGCCAAGGAGCTTTGAGAATAATGGAGTATATCGCTACGAATACCCCGAAAAGAACACCCGTAGAGAGGTTCTCCAGCATAAAAAGGCCTATAAAAAGCCCAGACACCACCCAGTAAACTCCGAAGTAGAGATTCGCTCGCTCGGGACTCTCGTTAGACAAAGTATAGGTAATAGCCCCCCATAAGATGAGGCACAGCTTAAAAAACTCGGAAGGTTGTAGGCTGAAGCCAAGAACATCAATCCAACGCACAGCCCCATTGATTTCTTTACCAAAGAAAGGCAAGGCAAGAATCATAGCAATAACGATAGCACTGTATAGCAAGGCTTTGTTGCGGAACCATGCTGGTGGGAGCTGAGAAGTCAATACCGTAAGCCCAAACGCAGCTAAAAGAAAGATGAGATGCTTAAAGATAGGAGCGAAACCGAAACCCGAAGTGGAGGACTTATATATCTCCGAGCTTAGAGCACTAGAAACAGAGAGTGCTGAGATAATTAAGAAGATAACGTAGACAACCCACAGTTGCCAGCTCCCCTCAAAGATCCTCTTGAACCAGTCAGCACGATTGGGCTGTGAAGCCGTATAGGTCTGATCTACTTGCATTCCAATTCCCTTTTTAGAGTTAGAACCTGCTCTCGGAAGCAGTCACCTCGATGTTCGTAATTGTTGAATAGATCAAAGCTAGCACAAGCTGGCGAAAGCAGTACCGTATCCCCTTCTTGAGCGAACGAATGACTTATTTTAATCGCCTCCTCCATACTGTGAGCATCAGCAATGAGATCAATCCGCCCGTCGAAGGTCTGATGCAACTTAGCCGAATCTGTCGTTAAGAAAACTAGAGCACGAGCACCAGAGAGCACGAGGTCTGCTATTTCCTCGTAGTTATTACCCTTGTCCGTCCCCCCGAGGATCAGCACATAGGGTGTAGTCATCGTACGCAAGGCGTAGTAAGTCGAGTTGATATTCGTAGCCTTGGAGTCGTTGATGTAGCGCACGCCCTCTACCACCGCCACCTTCTCTAGTCGATGTGGCACATTGACAAAGTCATGTAGAGCTGTTCGCAAGGCTTCCTCTGGGACGCCTAAGAAGAGTGCAGCACAAGAAGCTGCCATAGCATTCTGCAGGTTATGCGGACCTTGAAGAGCAAGAGAAGAGATCGGGTACTCAAAGCTCCGGCCAGAGAAGTGAACACGCATCAGATGATCGTCGGACTTATCTGCTGCTGCCCCTGCCTGCTCGTAAGTAACAAAAGGCAATAGCTGCATGGGCATAGGCTGATTGGCCAACACATACTGAGTGATGAACTCGTCCTCGCCCCAATAGATGAAAGCGTCTTGCGATGTCTGATTCTGGAGAATGCGCATCTTGGCTAGAGCATACTGCTCCATACTATTATTATAGCGGTCTAAATGATCCGGGGTGATGTTCATCAGCAAGGCAACATGGACATGGAAGTCGTACATATCATCGAGTTGGAAGCTACTAAGTTCAATAACGAAGTAGTCGGGTTGCTCGTCTGTACACACTTGGCGTGCTAGGCTAAAACCAACATTGCCAGCCAAGCCAACACTATAGCCAGCGGTTTCTAGGATATGATACAGCCACATAGTAGTCGTGGTCTTGCCATTACTCCCTGTGATCCCGATTGTCCGTCCCTTGGTGTACCGCCCTGCGAACTCAATCTCCGAAACAACGGGGATATTTGCCTCGCATATCGCCTTGATAATAGGCGCTGTGTGTGGGATACCCGGCGACTTGATGACCTCTCGAGCCTGCAAGATCACCTCCCGAGTATGCTGTCTTTCTTCATAGGGGATACTATGCTCCTCAAGCTCCTTCCTATACTTATCGGAGATCTGTCCGTAGTCCGAAACAAAAACAGAGATCCCTCGACTCTTACACAGAAGTGCTGCTCCTACACCACTCTCTCCAGCCCCAAGGACTACGATATCATAGTTGCAAGCGTCCATATTTACTTATGTTGATGAGATTTGCTTTATAGTCTGTGATTTTAACCCACAATATTAGCAATTTTTATCCACCTTGCAATGCATCTATTAGGGATATCGACATAAGATGTCGCGGTGCGCATCTCTCCTCACTGGAGGCCTAGTGATATCCAAGAGGCACAATCTCTCTGATGCGTTGAGAAGTGTACAGACCAAACTATTAAAAAGAAGAGTTCTCGAGCGGCAAACCGCCCGAGAACTCTTCTTCGTTATGTATCAGCCTAAGACTAAGCGTTTACCTTAGCCATGTGGGCTACTAGGTCAAGAACCTTGTTTGAGTAGCCGATTTCGTTGTCGTACCAAGATACAACCTTCACGAAAGTATCAGTTAGAGCGATACCAGCCTCTGCATCAAATACAGAAGTGCGAGCGTCACCGATGAAGTCGCTAGATACTACTGCATCTTCTGTGTAGCCAAGGATGCCCTTGAGTTCGCCTTCGCTAGCTTCCTTCATAGCAGCACAGATCTCTGCGTATGTAGCGGGCTTAGCTAGGTTCACAGTTAGATCAACTACAGATACGTCTAGAGTTGGCACACGGAAAGCCATACCAGTTAGCTTACCATTAAGCTCAGGAATTACCTTACCTACAGCCTTAGCAGCACCAGTAGAAGAAGGAATGATGTTGCCAGCAGCAGCACGGCCACCACGCCAGTCCTTAGCGCTAGGACCGTCTACAGTCTTCTGAGTTGCAGTCGTAGCGTGTACAGTCGTCATCAGACCGTCCTTGATACCCCACTTATCGTTGAGCACCTTAGCAATAGGAGCAAGACAGTTGGTTGTACAAGATGCGTTAGATACGAACTGAGTACCCTTAACATACTTGTCGGTATTTACACCGCAAACGAACATAGGCGTGTCGTCCTTGCTAGGAGCAGACATTACTACATACTTAGCACCAGCGTCGATATGGCCCTGAGCCTTAGCCTTCTCTAGGAAAAGACCTGTAGACTCTACCACGTACTCTGCACCGATCTCACCCCACTTAAGGTCAGCTGGATTCTTCTCTGCAGTTACACGGATTGTCTTACCGTTTACTACTAGGTGACCGTCCTTAACCTCTACAGTACCATCGAAGCGACCGTGCATAGTGTCGTACTTGAGCATATAAGCCAAGTATTCTGCATCCTGAAGGTCGTTAATACCTACGATTTCGATGTCGTTGCGCTTCATAGCCGCACGGAACACGAAGCGTCCGATACGACCAAAGCCATTGATACCAACTTTAATCATTGTCTTTGTTAGATTTTTATTTGATGAAAATTATTAATCTCTTAACCTTTTAAGGTTAGGTTGCAGAACTTATATGAAAGTGAACCGCCACCCAAACCGCCACAAATTTAAGAATTTTAGTTTATATAGCCTCAAACTATATCAATCCTTTTTCTCAAACTCCGTGCTAATATCTTCCCCTTGCGGCCCAAACCATGAGGCATACATCTGATAGTTATTAGCGATACGCTCATTGAGATTGCGACTCTGCTCTGGCTCAACCTTCTTAACAAACTTGGCTGGTACACCCGCCCATAGCTCGTATGGACCGATCTCGGTCTTAGCCAGTACCACACTCCCAGCAGCCACGATAGCACCCTCGCCAACTACGGCATCGTCCATCACGATCGACCCCATACCTATAAGCGCTAGATCTCGAATCTTACAGCCGTGTAGGGTCACGTTGTGCCCTACCGACACATTGTCACCAATCTCTATGGTAGACTTCTGATACAGCGTATGTAGCACAGAGCCGTCCTGTATATTGACGTTGTTGCCAATGCGGATTGAGTTTACATCCCCTCGCAGTACCGTATTGAACCAAACACTGCATCCGTCGCCCATCACGACATCTCCCACTACCGTCGCATTGACAGCAAGGAAGCACTTCTCCCCTATCACGGGGCTAATACCTTTAACGCTCTGTATATAAGCCATCGTATTGTTCCAATTGTTTTCTCGTTTCTTTGCCCCTCTTAATCCTACGCATGCTACTATATATATCCCAAGGTAGCAGGTAAATCGTGAAGCGAGTGGCCATAAATAGACTATCTCTGAGCCACCCCTCTGTATCCTCGAAAGGCTGGTAGTCAAAGAACAGCGAGTTAATCGCCAAAATAGTGACAAACATAATGGGAATGCTCCACAGTATGTGTCTCCCAATCATCTTGGCGAGGCTGATATAGTCCTTTCTATCCATTGACACTTAACCTCTCTCTATATATAACCTTTTTTGGCCTCAGTTAGATTTTGGCAGTCTTCTCTCTGAGCCAAGCAGCCTCGTCTGCAGTGAGGTGTGGGCACAGGGTCTGATAGACGTGCTCTTGGTAGTCGTTGTACCACGCCAGCTCTACATCTGTCAGCAAGGACTTATCCACTAGCTGATTGTCCATATAGCAGAGCGTTACGGTCTCGAACCCAAAGAAGCGCCCAAACTCCGTTTCTTCCTTGAGCTCAGTCACCACAAGATTCTCGATACGAATGCCATACTCACCCGAGCGATATAGCCCCGGCTCGTTGCTTGTGATCATACCTATCTCTAGCGGTGTGGGATTAACCTCGGTGCGGATATTCTGCGGTCCCTCGTGTACGTTGAGGAAGTAGCCTACGCCGTGGCCTGTACCATGCCCATAGTTAAGCCCACGATCCCACAGCGCCTTACGAGCGAGGATATCGATCTGACTACCTCGTGTTCCCTCGGGGAAGCGGGCGAGAGCCACGCCAATATGCCCCTTGAGCACGAGCGTATAGTCCGTACGGATCTGGTCGCTTGGCTTACTGAGCGCTAGAGTACGGGTAATATCTGTCGTACCATCGAAGTATTGACCACCACTATCAAGCAGGAGGACCCCCTCACCCTTGATTGTATATGAAGTCTTGGGCTCTGCCTTGTAGTGCACAATGGCACCATGACCTAGATAACCAGCGATCGTCCCAAAGCTATCGCCATAGAACTTCTCGCCTCGAGCTCTAAATTCATTGAGCTTGACTCCGAGGTCGTACTCACTGATGCTGCCACCGCTCTTGAGCAAATCCTCTAGCCAAATGTAGAAACGTGTAAGCGAAACCCCATCACGCACCATCGCAGTCCTAAGGCCAGCTAGCTCCGTAGGCGTCTTGACGGCCTTGAGTGTCGTGAGGATAGATACACCCTCTACGATGCGGCAGTGCTTAGGGATATTTGTGTAGAGGCTGTGCGTGGTACGCTTGGTATCTACATATAGGCGAGTCTGGTCATCGAGCGCGGCGATGAAGGGATAAATCTGACCGTAGTCCTCTATGCGCACTCCGTTCTTCTCTAGTTCGGCACGCACCTCTGCATTAATCTTCTCTGGAAGTGTAAATAGCACGGCCTCACGATCACTAATGTAGCCGAAACCTACACCAACAGGATTGTACTCTACGTCGTAGCCACGGATATTGAAGACCCAAGCCAACTCGCAGAGCATAGTTACGATCGTAGCATTGGCGCCATTGGCCTTGAGGCGTTCATTAACGAGAGCGATGCGGTCGGCAGCTGTCTGCCCACTGTACGCAGCAGGCTGTAGGAACAGCTCCTTATTGGGAATAGCTGGGCGGTCGTGCCAGATACGCTCGAGCAGATCAATATCCAGACGATACTCAATGCCATAAACCTCTAGCTTGGCACGGCTATCCGAGGCCTCTGCCTCGCTCAGACAAGCACCGTCAGCCGCCACTACACTCCCTGCCGATAGACTCTTGGCGAGGAAGCCCTCGATAGAGGGCGTACCGGGCACGCCCATTTTCATGAGCTCGATAGATGAGCCCTCTAGCTCTTGGCCAGCCTGTAGGAAGTAGCGTGAGTCCGTCCATAGGTAAGCGCCCTCTAGGGTCACAAGCATGGTACCAGCGGAGCCACTAAAGCCACTGATCCAGCTACGCCCCGTCCATCTAAGAGGTGTATATTCACTCAAGTGTGCATCCGACGAAGGAATGATGTAGGCTGATATACCTTCTGCTTTCATGGCCTCCCTTAGGGCGGCAAGTCTATTCTGAATGGTGTTCATTGTAAGTTCGTTTATTATTGTTTGTGTATTGTACTTACTTGCTTTGATGCTCGGGGCGAAGCAGGTCATTGACCTCCTTAACTGGGTTGAAGGTTTCGATCGGCACCTCGACAAAGATTGTATTCCAGTCATGCATCGCTCCGTTCCACAATCCGGGGCGCTCTAGAGCCTTGAGCTCTCGGCCTCCTTGGCTCTTACTTGCGATGAATGCTGTCTTAGGGTTGATGTAGCGCTGCAGGTCGTATCGATCGCCATGATGATTACGCAGAGAGCAAACCAAATCTACGGGATTGAAGTACCCCCCCGATTGTAGCATCGTGCGCTGATGCTCATCTGCCATATTGATCTGCGTGCTCTCTAGGATCTGGAGCGAGCTCGAGCCGTCGGCCTCTCTGATGATGAAAGGGCCACCACCCGGCTCGCCTTGGTTGCGTACCATGCCACACACACGTATGGGGCGGTTGAGCTTGCCATAGAGCCAGTCTTGGAGCACCTTATCATCGTGCATATATTCCTCGGGGACAGATGTACAGAGCGTATTATTAAGGAAAGAGGCAATCTCCATGAGGGCACTATGTGAGGCCTTACCTCGCTCAAGCTGGCGAAGGTAGTCGAAGATGCGTCGGCGCAGATAAATCAGGATACCACCAAGAAACTTCTTGTACATGACCGTAGCCCCCTTGAGATGATCGGGCACTACGTTGTCTATATTCTTGATGAAAACTATATCGGCATCTAGAGCCGCTAGATTGTTAATCAGCGCACCATGCCCTCCGGGACGGAAGAGTAGTCCTCCGTCCTCTCGGCGGAAGAGATTGCCCTCGGCATCGAGCGCCAGCGTGTCCGTGGCTGGCATCTGCTCGCTATAAGAGAGCTGATACGTCACGCCATACTTATCCTCGTAGTAGAGGCGAGCTCGCTCCAGATGACTCTCAAAAGCTGTATGATGCTCTGGAGATACCGTGAAGTGTATGCGTACACGCCCCATGGCATCGCGAGCATAGAGCGCTCCCTCGACTAGATGCTCCTCTGCCGCCGTACTGCTCCCCTTGGGATAGGTGTGGAACTGAAGCAAACCCTTGGGCATCGCACCATAGTTGAGCCCGTTCTCCAGAAGCAGGTTCTTGACGATAGTCTTGTGTTCCCCCTGAGCGAGTAGCTTAGGGATACTCTTCCACGAGTTACGCAGACAGACCTCCCCTAGCCGATCGTAGAAGGCAAAGCTAGGTAAGTGGTCAAAAAAACGCTGAACCTCTGGAGTACTCGGTTCGGCACTGTCGGAGTCTAAGAAAGCGTAGAGCGACTTAAACATACGGGAGGCAGCCCCGGAGGCTGGCACCATCTTACACACATTCGCTTTTTCATCACCAAGATAGTCCTCCCATGCCTGCATATAGCGAGCTTCTTCTTCTCGCTCTACACGCATAATGCCTCGCTCAAGTGAAGCGGATGCTAAAATGTGAAGATAAGGGAACCCCGAACGAATATCCTCCACTTGTCTAGTAGCCTCTTCTAGGCTAATGCCATGCTGGCTGAGTTGCTCCAAATCTGCGGAGCTAAACAATGCTTCTGCTATCATCGAAAAATCTTCGCTGCATTACGAGCATCTGAGGTCTCTAATTATCAATAATGTTGATTGGAGGCTCAGACACTAGATTAAACGTATATATCTGCTTCGCACAAATTTAGACAAAATCCATCTAAAACACAGCGAACCGAGGCAACAGCCTCTCGGCAGCTGGCTCACTCCATAGCCAATTAGCTACACTACCCGAGTCTACCAATAGACAGATGCCAATTGGGCGGAGCCAACCAATTTCTTCTTTGAAGTTAAATATCGTAAACAACCTATCATCGTTTTTGAGAAGAGAAGCAAAGCATTTTGGCGATTTGGTTAATCCTTTCGAAAAAATTGGTAGGAAAATCTTTGCGTATTGTAGGACTAATTCGCCGAGATATGTCCTCTAATCTGAAAGGATTGATGGGAAGAAATGACTCTAAATGTGGCTTATTTTCAAAAACATAGCCAAGGATAAAAATTAAAAATCTGGAAATCAGAAGATTGAAAACCTCCGTTTTAGGCAGTTATTTTTGCACAGCTGGGGCTACGTACGCAAACGAAGGCAAACCTCGCCTAGAGCCTCCCAAGGGCCAAATACGAGGGCTGGCGTTTTTAGCCCCTCTTGAAGGCGTCATTCCCATCAACATTCTGAAATCTGAGCTAAAATATAAATCTCACCACCTTTTCAATCTCCCTATAAAAACGGAGGCTATGCCAGAATCTATCCGACATAGCCTCCCAAAGCTAACTCACAAATCATTGCTTTGATATTGGTTTCAACTCACCCTTAGCTATTAAAGGTAAAACGAAAGTACAACAAATCTAGAAACCCCAATGAGAATCTGATTTTTTGCATCAGGAACTATTATTTCTTTGTTATTGGAATTTTATCACTAGATTTGCATCGTAAAAACAGACAAACGATGAACAAGAATCTGAACATCGCACACGTATCTGGCGACAAACAGATACAATCGCTACAAGAGCACGCTAGTGGTGTGGCTAAGCTATGTAGGCAGTTCGTCCAAGATATTGACGTTAGCCTTGCCCCTCTTGGTGAGCTCCTCGGCTGGGAACATGATGCTGGCAAGGTGCAGCCTGCCTTCCAGCACTACATACGCTCGGTTGCTCTGGAGGACAAAGACGCACCCAAAGCTCCACATAGCTCGGCTGGGGCTCTGCTCTGCTACACACGCCTCTGGGAGCAAGCCCCTCGCATGGCTAGACTATTGGCCTACTGCATCGATGGCCACCACAGAGGGCTAAGGGACTACCTCAACCTTGCTGAGGTTCTAGAATCGAAAGACACACGCCTAAGAATGGAAGACACGATAGCCCACGCAGGAGACATAGTGCATCAGATAGATCAGTCTATCCGAGCCTATGCTCTCCCCGTGGAAAGGGCACTCAAGAAGATAGAAGCCGAGGATCGACAGCTCTGCGTCCGTAGCATCTTCTCTGCTCTAGTAGATGCCGACTTTCTCGACACGGAGGCTTTCATGAACCAAACCCAAGGGCAAATGAGAGCTCAAGCCAACGAGCAATACGCATCTCTAGAAGAGCTACGCCATAAACTAAAGGCACACACGGACACCTTCGTCTGTGACAGTGCTATCAACGAGAAGCGTCGCTCATTCCTCCAAACTTGCCGCAAGCACGGAGCCAAATGCGACAAAGGGTTTTATAGCCTCTTCCTGCCCACTGGAGGGGGGAAAACCCTATCCTCTATGGCTTGGGCACTAGAGACAGCCATTCGGCACAAGGCTAGTCGCATCATCTATGCTATACCCTACACCTCAATCATCACACAGACCGCCCAAATCTTCAGGGAGGTATTTGGGGTCGAAAATGTACTCGAGCACCACTCCGACATAGACATAGAGCGGGAGGAACCCAAGGAGCAGGAACGGCTCGACAGAGCCAAGCTACTGTCGGAGAATTGGGATGCACCGATCGTCGTCACGACCAATGTCCAGTTCTTCGAGTCGCTCTTCGCGCACAAGCCCTCCAAGTGCCGCAAAGTGCACAACATCGCCAATGCCGTACTCGTCTTCGACGAAGTGCAGATGTTCCCTGACCATCTGCTCAACCCCATGCTCCGTACGCTAGAGAGCCTACACTTCTGCCTAGGCACACAGACCCTATTCTGCTCAGCAACTCTACCTACTTTCGACAAAGTCATCGAGAATGCCTATACTCCAGATATGAATTTCTATGCCCTTCGTTGCGACGTAGAGCCCGTCGTACCTCATCGGGCAGAGGACTTTGCACCATTCTCACGAGTAACCTATCAGCCCACACCTATCTGCTACGACACCGAGGCGCTCGCTCGAGAACTATCGGGGCTTACCTCTGGGCTATGTATCGTGAACTCTAGAGCCGATGCTACTCGACTATACCGAGCAATAGCCGAGCTAAGAGGCTCTACTCAAGGGCTTATACATCTATCTCGCATGATGTGCTCGGCGCATATCCAAGAGCACATCACACAAATCAAAGGGCGCCTCAAGCGTGGAGAGCCAACTCTAGTCATCAGCACTCAGCTCATCGAGGCTGGCGTAGACATTGACCTACCAGTAGTCTATCGCGCCTTCGCAGGCCTAGACTCCCTGATCCAAGCTGGTGGCAGATGCAACCGAGAGGGTAAGCTCAGAGAGAGAGGCAAGGTCATCAGTTTCGAGCTCAAGGACGGCACCAAGGCTATTGGCAGTATCGGCATGGCCCAGCAAGCCTTTCGGCAACTACTCTATCAGTCCGATAAAGAACTAACCATCGATGCTCCGCAGACGATAGAGAGGTACTACGATACATACTACAATACGGTAGTGCAATTTGACAAATACAAGATCGAGGATATGCTTTGGCATGATAAGGATATGGAGCATTGGCTATTTAGATTTGAGGAAGCTAGTAATTCGTTCGTCATGATTGACGAACAGAATAAAATCGATATATTCGTAGGGTACGAGGAGGGGTGCTCTATAATCGCACAAATCCGAGCACACAAGTATGCCATCGACCGCAAACTTATACGCAAACTACAGAGATACAAGGTCAGCATTACTCGTAATCATCTAGAAGAGCTACATAAGATGGGGTGCATAGAGCGACTAACCCTCGATGCACACACCCAGCAGTCCATCTTTCTGCTAGCCACCGATGCATATGACGAGGCTCTAGGTGTGACGACGACTAACCCATTCTTGGACAAAAATCTTATGGCATAAAGACTAGAAACAAAACTCAAAATATAAAATACCATCGCAATGGACAGAAAGACCTATTGTTTGGAGATCCGTGGCGACTACGCCTGCTTCACACGACCCGAGCTCAAAGTAGAGCGGGTAAGCTACGATGTAATTACACCTTCGGCTGCACGCAACATCTTCCAAGCCATCTTCTGGAAGCCTGCTATACAGTGGCACATCAAGCGCATCGAGATCCTCAACCCGATCAAGCGATGCTCGATTCGGCGCAATGAGGTAGGCAAAACGATGAGCTTCAAGTCTAAGCATGTCTTCATCGAAGAGGCCAGACAGCAACGCACAGCCTATATCCTACAAGATGTAGCCTACCGCATCTTCGCAGAGATGGAGTTCATTCCTCTAGACCAGCGTCCTGCAGAGCAACGCGAGCATGAGCATCCAGAAGCGGAGACGCCTCGCAAGTATCAGGAGATTTTTGAGCGTCGAGCCAGCACTGGCCAATGCTTTACACAACCCTATCTCGGGTGTCGTGAGTTCTCCTGCTCATTTGAGTTTATCCCCAATGCCCCCGAAGGCATGGGCATAGCCGAGAATCGAGATCTAGGTATTATGCTCTACGATATGGACTTCGAGGCCAATCCTTCTTGCCCACCACCTCTATTCTTCCATGCTCATATGGAGCACGGAGTGATTATTGTACCAGATAAAAACAGCGAGGCTATACTCAGATGATACTACAAGCACTACATCAGTACTACGAGGCCATGCAGGCTAGAGGGGCTATTGCTCCCTTCGGCATGGAGTACAAAAACATCCCGTTCATCCTCGTAATTAGCCAAGAGGGAGACCTCGTCGATTTCATCGACACGAGAGACAAAGACGAGAATAAACTCGGGCGTAAGTATCTAGTAGCAGCTACGAAGGGGAGAAGTGGTTCGAAGAGCTGTGAGGTCGCTCAGATCCTTTGGGATCACTCGGGCTACGTACTCGGTATGCCCACGGCAGAGGAGCCCAACAAGGCAGCCCTAGCACCCAAGCAGCACGAGGCGTTCAAGCTAGAGCTACAGGCACTCATAGACGCATACCCCAACAACCAAGAGCTCCGAGCCATACAGCGCTTCTACGAGCGAGAGCAGCACCTCACCCTCAAAGAGGAGCACCTAGATGCTATTCGTAAGAAAGTCGGCGCCAATATCAGCTTTCGCCTTAGTACTGAGCCCAATCCGCATCGTCTCATAGCCTCACACCCAGATATTACGTCGTATGTCAAAGACAGTGGCTCGAATGACGACAAACAAGACCTAGGTCGTTGCCTCGTCACGGGTCTTAGGCAACCCATCGCCCGTCTGCATGGTGGCATCTCGCTATTCGGAGCACAGCCGGGAGCGAACCTCATCAGCTTCCAGAAAGGATCGGGCTACGACTCATACGGCAAGGAACAGGGCTACAACGCACCCATTTCCATTGGAGCATCGGATGCAATCACCACAGCGCTCAATAGTCTACTGGCCTTCGGCAAGGACACGAACTATCGTATAGGAGAGACAACCTTCGTATTCTGGAGCACACTCCAGAGCGACGAGCTCCTCGACAACTACAAGAAAGCGACCTTCACAAGCCTCATCATAGACAAGGCTGACCTAGACGAGGCCGAGGCGGAGAGTGAGGACACTGCCCCCGCAAAAAAACGCCGAAGCAAGAGTGGCAAGAAATCGACACAGGGGCCCAATCCCGAAGAAGAGAGCCGCAAAGTACTCGCCGCCCTCAAAAGCATCCGAGGCGACAAGGGGCGACACATAGATCGTACGGATCGAGAGCGGTTCTACATACTGGGGCTTGCTCCCAATGCTAAGCGCATCAGCGTGAAGCTATGGATGGAGGGAACAGTCAGCGAGATCGTCAGCAACACGCTACAGCACCTAGACGATATGAATATCGTTCGCTTCGGAGGCATTGCAGATCCCGACAATCCTCCACTACGCTCTCTATTCCACATCATGTCCGCAGTCTCGTCTTCGGCCAAATCGGACAAGTGGTCTGCCTTGATGATACAAGGCATCGTCGAGAGTATCGTCAAAGGGCTTCCCTACCCCAAAGCACTGCAGCAGGCCTGTATGGAACGCATCCTGCACGACCACACCTCCACCAGCCCTGTATCCGAAACGAGGGCCGCCATCCTCAAAGCATATATTAATAGAACCTATAAACAAGAACGTATTCCTATGGCACTAGACAGATCCAATGCCGATCAGGCGTATCTAGCCGGTAGACTCTTCGCCGTACTAGAGAACATTCAGCGAGCTGCTATCAACGGCGCCAACACAAGCATCACCGATAATTACTATCGCTCTGCTTGTTGTACGCCGGGGATTATCTTCGGGCGACTGATCCAGCTCTCCAATCACCACCTATCCAAAATCAAGAAAGAGAAGCCCGGACTCGCCGTCCTATTTAGACGAGAACTAGAGCAAATCTTTGAACTACTACCCGGCAATAAACCCGAGTTTAGCAAGTACTTCAACCTTGACCAGCAGAGCATCTTCTCTGCAGGCTACTACCATCAAAGAATAGCTCCACTCAAATCGGAGGACAGCGAACAGACAGACAGTGAATAAGCACGTAGACAGGGCAATAGCATAGAATACAGCTAGTCGGACAAGAACTCTGATATAATTGCCCTAAACACATCGCAAACAATTAACAATCATCAAAATAAACAAGTATTATTATGGAATCACCAATCATTAGCAACCGCTACGACTTTCTATTCTTCTTCGACGTACAAGATGGCAACCCAAACGGCGACCCAGATGCGGGCAACCTGCCTCGTGTAGACTATGAGACGAGCCAAGGGCTTGTAACGGATGTATGCCTCAAGCGCAAAGTCCGCAACTATGTGGAGCTAGCAAGAGAAGAGTTTGACGAAGCTATTCGCCCATACTACAAGATTTTCATTCGTGAGAAAGCTATCCTCAACCAGACCATCGCCGACGAATACGATGCTGCTGGAGGCACAAGCGTCGAGGCTGCAAGAGATCGTATGTGCCAGTACTACTATGATGTACGCACCTTCGGGGCTGTGATGTCTACAGGGGAGAAGGGCAAGAATGCGGGTCAAGTAAAAGGCGCAGTACAGCTAACGTTCTCTCGCTCAATAGATGCAATCTTCTCCTCCGAGCACACCATTACTCGTATGGCAGTAGCGACAGATAAGGAATCTCAAGCGCAGAAAGGCGACAACCGCACGATGGGGCGCAAGGCAACAATCCCTTACGGACTCTATCGCACACAGGGTTTTGTTTCTGCTGCACTAGCTCAAGATACCAAATTCTCCGAGAGAGACCTAGAGCTCCTCTGGCAGGCACTGCAAAACATGTTCGACATCGACCGCTCTGCTGCTCGTGGCCTAATGTCGGCACGCAAGCTAATCATCTTCAAACACGACAGCAAACTCGGGAATGCACCTGCACACAAGCTCTTCGATCTCGTGAAGGTCGAGAAACGCAACCCAGAGTCTGCGCCTCGCAGCTTCGACGACTACAGCATCACAATCGACAAAACTCAGCTCCCCAAAGGTATTGAGATCATAGAACTACTATAAATCCTATGCCCGATGAGCAAGTTATATAAAGAGGAAGAGATGCTTTGGCTCTCGGACATTCAGCACTACTGCTTCTGTCCAAGACAATGGTACCTCATGACTGTCGAGCAGATTTGGGAGGACAATCACCTCACCATAGAGGGTAGCTTGCTCCACGAGCGTGTCCATCAACCAGAGCAGAGCGAACGACGTGGCAATGTCGTTACGCTCCGCTCTGTACCTCTAGCGTCATACAAGCTAGGACTATGTGGATTCTCCGATGCGATAGAGCTACACCCCTCATCTGCAGACACCGGACCTGCATTCGTCCATCCCAAATATCCGGGACGATGGGAGGCTATACCGGTTGAGTACAAGCGAGGTCGCCCGAAGCGACACAATGCAGACAAACTGCAACTATGTGGACAAGCCCTCTGCCTTGAAGAATCCTACGGCATCAACATCCCTAAGGGCTATATCTTCTACGGAGAAACCAAACGAAGGGAAGAGGTTCCTTTCAGTCCAGAGCTTAGAGCCGAACTAATTGAAACGGCTCAAAAGATGCATCAAGCATTCGAGAGTAAGACGCCAATCCCCGCGATACACTCATCACGATGCCGCTCCTGCTCATTACTTAATCAATGTATACCCAAAGCCAACCTCTTCGGATCAGCATCCAGCTATCTAGAAGCACATAAACTCTTCATGCTATGAAACGACTACTCAACACGCTCTACATACTATCGCCCAACGCCTATCTCTGCAAGGATGGAGAAAATCTGGTAATACGTATAAACGATGTGGAAGCGATGCGTATTCCCATTCACAACCTAGAAAGCGTACTTTCCTTTTCACGTGTCGGAGCATCTCCGGGAGCAATGTATCTATGCGTCCACAATGGAATTAAACTTACCTTCTTATCCCCTACGGGTAGATATATCGGCAGTCTTGAGGGAGCCATTAGAGGGAACGTATTGCTTCGACGTACCCAATACAGAGTCGCCGACGATGAGATTGCTTCCACGCACATTGCTTCAATTTTTATCGCAGGCAAGATTATGAATCAACGGGCGGTACTCTCCAGATTTTGCCGAGATCATCAGCCAGAGACTATGGTTGAGGCTCAAATCAAGGAGGTCATTCAGCAGCTCAAGGAAGAGCAGAAGAAACTCGCAAACGTATCGGACCGCATGGCTGTAATGGGTATCGAAGGAAATGCGGCCAAACTATATTTCTCGGTGTTCGGGCACCTAATCCTCAATGCCGATTTCCCTTTTTCTGGACGCCATCGACGCCCACCCAAAGACATCGTCAATGCTCTTCTATCCTTTTTCTACACAATCCTAGCTCACGATGTGCGCGCCGCCTTGGAAAGCGTAGGGCTAGATCCTTTCGTGGGTTTCTTGCATGTAGATCGCCCCGGACGACCTAGCCTAGTACTTGACCTTATGGAGGAACTTAGAGCATACCTAGTAGATCGATTCGTACTATCTGTGATTAACAAAAAGCAAGTAACCTCCAAGGATTTCCTTGCTCAAGGCGAAAATGGTATTATCCTCAAAGACGAAACTCGAAAGGCCCTACTATCTCTCTGGCAGAAACGCAAAAAAGACGAAATCACTCATCCTTTCTTGAAGGAACGTATGCCTCTAGGGTTACTCCCATACATTCAGGCACAACTACTTGCTCGCCACTTGAGAAGCTATCTAGATGACTATCCTGTTTTTCTAATCCAGTAGTCCTATGTACCTACTTATTACTTATGATGTTTCCACCTCTAGCCTCAATGGAGAGAAGCGGCTACGACAGGTCGCTCGCGTATGCCAAAACTTCGGGCAGCGCGTGCAGAACTCTGTTTTTGAGTGTCTCGTCGATCCCGCTCAGTTTGTGACACTCAAGCATCAGCTCCTCTCAATCATTGATAATGAACTGGACAGTCTGCGTATCTATCAACTAGGCAAGAATTACCAGCGACAAATATCTACCTTTGGTAAGGTAACTTCCTACGAAGTTGAGGGTGACCTAATCATTTAGGGTATCTCTTATTGGTCTATCATAGGCCCTGCGAACCCAAAGTGTACAGTAAAACACTAGGCAATTCGCAGAGACTCTGATTCAACCTCTTAGAAGATTTTCAGATTATCATCTCATCATTCGCTCTTTGACATATTTGATTATTCGCATTTTATAGGCTTGTAGCCCGCATAAATACTATATCTTTGTGCCTATACTGTCGCATCCCGTGCGGGATGCGTGAATTGAAACTTGAGACGATAGTCGTACGCATAAGTTGTACCTTGTCGCATCCCGTGCGGGATGCGTGAATTGAAACGTACACAGAGAGCATTGCGCCAACCTAGGCAAAGCCATATTCCTCAAGGACCTGTGAATAGGAACCGCAGGAGGGAGGCGCGCTGACGACGTGTCTCTCGATTGCAGCTTTGGCATGAGGAATAGGAATGATGGTCATAGGAGCCTGCAATGCGCATACACAACCATAAAAAGGCGGTGCGTCGAGATTAGCTCTCGACGCACCGCCTTTCTTATATAAGATTGTCGCCGTGCAACTAGCGCAATAGCACCGTCAGCCCTCTAGCTCCGTGCGCTCCCATGACGAGAGATTGCTCGATATCTGCCGTCTTGGATGGGCCACTAATGAACCCTGAAAAAGGTGTCTGCGGATTAAACCCCTTAACCCTCTGATAGGCTTCGTGCATATTATGTACGAGGTTGGCTCTATCCAAAATAATTACAAGGTTCTCTGCTATGAAGAACTGAACACGCCACTCCTCGGTCTGCTCCACCCACACACAAGCGTTCTCACAAACCCCAAGGGGTGAGGTCGTAATCGTTACATCCGTGCCATTCATTTCGATCGCCGAGCTAGCATCTCGTGGTGAGGTGCAAACTAGAGGAGAGAGCGTTAAATCACTAATAAATCGCTCTGCCTCAGGGTATAGACTACGAATAATAGTCCCTAACTCATCTTCTGGCTTAACCTGAACGACCTTACCACCGACAGCCTCAGTAATTTTGATAAACTGAGCTACTTTGTCCTCGTACCTCGTCGCCTTAAAGTGCTCCAAATCTGGATGCGGCTCTTGGTGCCGTGTATGTCGGCGGATGTTGGCGAGTATTTTATCTTTAGCTTCCTGTGACATAGCTATTATTTTTTCTGGTTCTTAATCCACCAATCGTTAAAGCTCTGACTAGCAAACTTAGGCAGTTCGCGATGCTTGCCCCAAGCATTTAGGCTATTGTAGAGCATAAACCGAGGTAAGTTGTTGGCTACGGGAGCTAGACGTAGAGCCGTGTTGAATAGGCTTGGTCGCTCCATTAGAAATTTCATACCACTAGACATAGCCTTCTTCTCCTTGTTGGCTACACCGAGCGAAGATAAATTCTGACGCCAACGATAGATCTGCTCGCCAAGGTCAATCTTGACGGGACAAACATTGGAGCAGGATAGGCAGAGCGAGCAAGCAGAAACATTGCCAGAGTATTTGCGAGGATCTTTGAGCATACCAAGATTCACCCCGATAGGCCCCGGAATAAAGTAGCTATAAGAATAACCACCCGAGCGTCGATAGACTGGACATGTATTGATACAAGCCCCGCAACGTATGCAGTTGAGCATCTTATCATGCTCTGGGTTGCCTAGAATATCACTACGGCCATTGTCTACGATGACGAAGTGTAGCTCCCCTCCCTGCTGAGGTTTGCGAAAAGAGGAAGTGTAGGTCGTACAAGGCTGTCCTGTGGCCGAGCGTGCCAACAGACGTGTGAACACAGCGAGTTGATCAAGGCTCTGAATAACCTTCTCAATACCGAAAGCACAGATATTGAGTTTCTGGCAAGACATACCCATATCGGCATTACCTTCATTGGTACAGACCACGACCTCGCCAGTCTGTGCTATGGCGAAGTTCCCCCCCGTCATAGCAGCATCGGCGTGGATAAACTCCTCTCGAAGACTGTGTCTGGCGGCATGGGTAAGATAGGTAGGATCACTATTACCCGGTTCCGTGCCCATCTTTTGTTCAAAAAGCGTCCCCACCTCTTGGCGCTTGATGTGGATAGCAGGCATCACAATATGGCTTGGCTTAGCATCCATAAGCTGCAAGATACGCTCCCCGAGGTCAGTCTCGACGACCTCGATCCCCCGCTCGTGCAGGTAGTCGTTGAGGTCACACTCCTCCGAGAGCATCGACTTGCTCTTGACAAGTTTCTTGACGCCATGCTTACTGAGCAGACCATGAATGATGCGATTGTGCTCGTGAGCATCTGCTGCCCAATGCACCACAACACCATTGCGCTTGGCATTCTCTTCAAATTGCTCAAGCAAATCTGCCAGATGCGTCACATTATACCTCTTGATGTCGTGCCCCATCTGACGCAAATCTTCCCACTCGGGGACCTGCTTGCTCATATTATCTCGCTTCTGACGCACGAACCACAATGCTTGGTCGTGCCACTGAGCGCGCGGCATATTCTCTAGGAATCGAGCTGCCGCCTTGGCATGTGAAGTACTCATAGGTTAGCTGCTAAGATTTCTACTGCGTGAATAGTCTGTATCGGATACTTCTCTCGGTCTATAACGCCCTGCATATGCATCAGACAGGAACTGTCACTCCCAGTGATGTATCTAGCGCCCGTCTTCATGTGATCGAGTACCTTGTCACGGCCCATACAGCCCGAAACCTCTGGCTCCTCGACAGAAAACATACCACCAAAGCCACAACACTCGTCTATACGCTCTGGCTCCACTACCTCTATGCCCTGCACGAGCTCAAGCAGTGCCCTGATCTTATTCATATAGGGCAGGTTGCGCTCGCTCGGAGTAGAGAGATGCAGCTCTCGCACGCCGTGACAACTATTGTGAATGCTCACCTTGTGCGGAAATGAAGATGCTAGGGAACTGATTTTGAGATCATCATGGAGGAACTCAATAACGTCTTTGATAAGACCCGGTGTCTGGCACAGATGCGCCTCTTTGCCCAAAATATTCGGGTAATTCTCTTTGACAAACGCCACACAACTCGCAGATGGGCCAACAATCACATCGAAGCCCTCAAATAGCTTCTCGAAACGGGTAGCCAAATTGCGTGCTTGATGCTGGTAGCCTGCATTGGCCATAGGTTGGCCACAACAAGTCTGGTTGAGGGGATACTCTACATCTAAGCCTAGCGAGGTGAGCAGCTTGTACGTCGCAATGCCTACGTGCGGATACACCGCATTGACGTAGCATGGAATAAACAATCCTACCTTCATACTCTGTAACTCTGTTTAAGTAAATACCTACAAGAGACAAACTCTCTCATTATCCGAGAGCTAAATTACCAACAATAGGCAAAATAAGCAAAACAAACGCCATGCAATTTTAATATCCAACATAAATCTGATCCTGCATATTTATTTACAGCTAAAATTTATCTAGAAATAGGAAGGGGGATATGCAAATACTTTACTAGCTACGAGGCTGATAGCATGAAGATGTAACAATAGGTGCCTAGGATATCGCCATAAACCGAGGTAAATAAACCGTGTAGCATCTCACACAAGCAACGACATCGCTTGAGGCGTCGGCTTTGGTCACATACTCTAGTATGCTCCCTTTGCTACGCACTGACTTCGTCGTCAGCCTCAGCCTTGGTCCTTTGCATTTTACAGATTCTGAAACATCTAAAAGGGGCTGAGCCAAAAAATAATTTTGACCCAGCCCCCTTGTTGATAAACCCTGCAATATACGCCTAGTCGAATAGCTCTCTTAGCTTATTGACTAGCGGATCTCCGTGTATATCACGTGCAATGATGATACCATTACCATCAATAAGCAAGGTATGTGGTATAGAGTGAATACCATACTTTAGCACTGCTTCACTCTGCCAGCCCTTCAGGTCGGATATTTGTGGCCAAGTGATCTCTAGCTTCTCAATAGCCTTCTGCCAAGACTCAGTATCTTCATCCAGCGAGATGCCTACGATCTCTAGCTTACCTGCATAATCCTTGTAAATACGTACCAAGTCTGGCATAGCCTGACGACATGGGCCACACCAACTAGCCCAGAAGTCTAGAAGGACGGGCTTGCCCTTGCCTACATAATCCGATAGTTGAACCATCTGCCCTTGGGGCGTCTGCAAGGATAAGTCTGTGAAGCGGACATTGACATCTGTCTTCTTCCGTTGCTCCATCTGTTGCTTCATACCCTGGAGGTCAGGATCGCTGAGATATTTGTCGGGGATCATATCAAATAGAAGAAGGTTCTCCGAAAAACTGTTATCGAAATACTGTTGTTTAAAGAAGTATATGCCCACAGGGTTGTCCATATTCTCCTTCATTCCTTGCTTGATAGCTTGGTCATACATCATCTCCGCCGAATCCATCCGTTCGTTGTACTGCTCCTCATTGAGTGTAGTATCGGAAGCAACAGCATTCATTTGTCTAAGAGCCTGAGTCATCTTACTGCGTATGGTCTGATGTATATCATTGGTTTTGGTGCCAGTTACCTTCACTTCATCAGAAGAGATAGACATGGAGATCTCTCCGTTCTCCAAGAAGAACGGTACGCTGAAAGCATCTTCATCTGTAATGCAGGATATGTAGCGTAGCTCGATCGAATCCTGACGCCCCGAGAAGGTAAACTTCCCACTCTGAATAATAGCTGTATCCAAACGAGTAAGCTCCATATTGTCGATGATTTCGATGAAAACACTATCTCCATCCTTGGCACCCGAAATGCTTCCTGAAATCACATACCCCTCAACTGGCTTACTCGTATTGCAAGCGACCATCGCCAGAAGCAAAGTCACGAAGCAAGCATAAACTAATCTTTCTTTTCTCATCTAAGTATATAATTTACATTGTTGATACCGTCTATCTAGACCTCATCGACCCCTCTAGCATAGACACGCCAACGCTCAAGCAGAGTAGCCAAGTCGTCTGGCAAATCGGAATCGAATAGCAGCTCATCGCCCGTTGTGGGATGCACGAAGCCAAGAGTCTTAGCATGCAGAGCTTGACGAGGACAGATAGAGAGGCAGTTGGCGACGAATTGTTTGTATTTGCTAAACTGATTGCCCCATAGAGGTTTGTCCCCTCCGTACCGCTCGTCTGCAAATAGTGTATGCCCAATATGCTTCATGTGAGCACGTATCTGGTGCGTGCGGCCCGTCTCGAGCCTACACTCCACCCAGCTCACATAGGCCAGCTCCTCCAGCACCTTGTAGTGCGTTACAGCAGGCTTCCCTTTGTCGCTCCCTACGGGGTAAACAGCCATCTGTAGGCGATCTCGGTCATCTCTACCGATATTCCCCTCGATGCGTCCTTCGTCCTGATCGAAGCGCCCCCAAACGAGGGCACGATAGGAGCGATGTGTCGTCTTGTTGAAGAACTGGCGGCTCAGATGTGCCTTGGCTTCTGCCCGTTTAGCCACTACAAGCAGACCACTCGTATCCTTGTCTATACGATGCACAAGCCCTAGGCGAGGATCGCTGGGGTCATAGTGCGGGTCGTCCTTGAGGTAATAGGCCAGAGCATTGACTAGCGTACCCGTATAGTTGCCATGCCCGGGGTGCACCACGAGGCCCGCAGGCTTGTTGATGACCAATAGGTCTGCGTCTTCATAAACGATATCCAGTGGTATATCCTCGGCTATAATCTCGATCTCCCTACGTGGCCGGCGTAGCTGTAGGGTCACTACGTCCAAGGGCTTAACCCGATAGTTGCTCTTGACGGGCTTGCCATTGACGAAGATGTAACCAGCCTCTGCGGCCTGCTGGATGCGGCTACGGGTTGTCTTGACCATTCGGTCGGCCAAGAACTTATCCACACGCAGCAAGCTCTGCCCCGGATCTGCCACTACACGATAGTGCTCGTAGAGCTGATCGCTAGCCTCTAGACCTAGGTACTCGGCCTCGTCCTCACTATCATCAAGCCCGAGATCCTGCTCAATCAGCTCATCGGCCCACGCTTGCAACTCATCGTCCATAGACATTGCCTTGTCTGTCGTCATCATTACCACCAGTCGTCGGGAGTGTCTGTTGTATCTCTCTTGGCTGGCTTGACCCGAACGGTACTATCGGTACCTGAAAGCTCTCCCATATACTCGTAGTCCTCGATCAGGTCCCGAGTCGAGAGCGTGTCGCGTACGACACCCGTGATGAGCATCACGATAGGCGTTTCCTTGGCGATCATGGTTCCCGCCTCGATAGGTCGCCCATCTTTGAGCTCTAGGCCAACGCATAGCTCAAGATGCTCGCCCGGCACGATGCGCTCTGTGATATTCTCAAAGCCCAACCCTCGGAGTAGGGCTCGAGCCTGACGTACAGACATATCCTTGACGTATGGCACCGAGTAACGCATAGGGGACGACGCATAAGTCTTAAGGAAGATGATACGCCCAGGTTTAACCGAAGCTCCTGCTGCAGGGATTAGCTCTGCGATAGTCCCTGGCCTACAGTTTTTGTCATAGAGTGAGTCTACGACTTCGTAGCGCAGGTTAGTACCCTCCAATAGGCTGTATGCCTCACTTAGGCTCTTACCGATAATGTTAGGGACCCGCACATTGTCTTGATGTCGGGTGTAGATCTTGAGCCCCCACATAGTCCCCAGCAAAATCAGTATGCTGACCACAACCATGAGGATCAAGTGCTTAATTATTGAGGTTTTCTTAGTCATCTTAGTCTATATACTTTAATTTGGCCGATTACTCGGTATCCAAGCCTGCATTGATGAAGTGCAGCAGTCCTTGAGTACCAGTACTCTCGATCGTTTCACTACTTCCCTCCCACTCTTTGCGCCCTCTATTGATGTAGATAATCTTATCACCAATGGTACGCACAGTATTCATATCATGGGTATTGACAATCGTCGTGATGCCGTACTCCTGAGTCAACTCCCGAATAAGCAGGTCAATTACCTTGCTTGTCTTAGGGTCTAGACCCGAGTTGGGCTCGTCGCAGAATAGATACTTAGGGTTGAGTGCCAAGGCTCGAGCGATGGCCGTGCGCTTCATCATACCTCCACTAATCTCACTCGGGTAACGCCCCACAGCCTCGGTAAGCCCAACACGCTCGAGTAGCTCCATTGCTTTGGCTCTATAGACATGCACAGGGTCGGTAGAGAACATCTCCATAGGGAACATTACATTCTCCAGCACCGTCATACTATCAAACAGAGCCGACCCTTGGAAGAGCATACCCACCTCACGGCGTAGCTGTACGAGCTCCTGCTTAGTCATCGCTGCGATGTTACGCCCATCGTATAGGATCTCCCCACTACTAGGCTGGAAGAGCCCAATCATACACTTGACAAAAACAGACTTACCTGCTCCGCTACGCCCAATCACTAGATTGGTTTTACCTGCCTCAAAAACTGCATCAATACCCCGGAGGACCTCCTTACCATCGAAGCTCTTATGTAGTGATTTAACTTCTATCATTGTTGTATTCCGCTAGATTAAGTGAGCATCAAGTCGGTGAGGATAACATCAAAGAGCAGAATAAGGACACTGCTACGCACTACGGCCTGCGTACTCGCCGAGCCTACCTGCAGTGCTCCACCCTTGACGCAATAGCCATGGTAAGAAGCTACTGACGAAATGATAAAAGCATACACGAGCGACTTGATGATCGAATGGCCGATGAACTTGGCATTGAACATCAGTTGTAGCCCATAAATAAAATCCTTCGTCGGCAAACTATCCACTACATAGGTCGCCAAGTAGCCTCCCCCTATCCCCGTAATCATGGAGAAGATGGAGAGAATGGGTATGAAGAGCATCAAGCCTGTGATTTTGGGCAATATCAAATAATTGGCAGAGTTTACCCCCATGATCTCAAGAGCATCTATCTGCTCCGTGACACGCATAGTCCCTAGCTCCGAGGCAATACTTGACCCAATCTTACCAGCCAAAATAAGGCACATCACCGTTGAGGAGAACTCCAATAGGATAATCTCACGAGCAGAGTAACCAATCGTGAACTTAGGGATAAGCGGACTTGAGATATTGATGGATAACTGAATGGTAATAACTGCACCAATAAAAAACGATATAATAAAAACGATGCCAAGGGAATTGACCCCAAGTTCGTATATCTCTCTCACGAGAGATCGATAAAACATACGCCAACGACCCGGGACCGCAATCGTTCGTTTCATAAGCTCTGTATATTCGCCCATCTGAGCGAGCATCTTGTATTGCATCTATTTACTTTATTCAATTTATTTAGCACAAAGATAAGAAGGTTTTCGATAAGGTAAATGTAGCACTATAGCCTAGACCACTTGTGTTTACAAGTGTGATAGGGCTAGGTACGACTCTCACCTACGACTAGGCCACTGGGGATACTCGGGCGATGCGATCAGAGATCGGCAGGAGACAAAACTCCAGCAATGACAGGATTGTTCAAGAACCCCCAAATTTATATTTTAGGTCAGTTTTCAGAATGTTGATGGGAACCCACTCACTGCTAGGAGCCAAAAGTCTAAACCTCGTATTTGCCCTCTTACAGGCTCTAGGTTACGTCCGCTGGCACTTGGGTGCCTCGCCCTAGATAGGCACAAAAGACTGCCTAGAACAGGACAATCACAAAGCACTAAAAACCAAACACATAAATAAACCACTAAATAGACGTCAAGTATTTGCAGCCAACTTCTGAGGATTTCTTCCCATTAATCTTTGAGAATTGACGGACACTTCGCCGAGGATTAGCCCACCAATCCTCAAAAGCCTTCCCATCAATTTCCCCAATGCACTCTGTTCACCCTCTACAAACGACTGACCCATACTACGAAATATCACCACGAATATTTTACACTACTTAACTAAAAAGAAGAAAGAAGCCTAAGCTCTCCATGCACATTAGGCCTCACTTAATATATTATGGTTGGTCTCTGATACTACACACTAGCATATGCGCTTCGCACTCTGGCATACGCTAGAGGCGCTGTGTCATAATAAAATAAACAAGCTGCTGTGTTGCCACGACATTCGGTTTCAATCACATACTTTGGTATGCTCCCTTTCCTCCGCACGGACTTCCTCGTCAGCCTCATTCTTAGCACCTTGTAGCTTGCACAGCCTGAGATATCTTAAAAGGGGGCTGCGCCAAAAATAAATTTTGACACAGCCCCCTTTTCTAGTTAATTGGTTCTCTAAAGAGAGAATGTATGTGACCCAATCAAGTTCCCACTCTCGAATAGCATCAGACGATAAGCACCCGGCTGGAGAGCTTCCTCCACATTCCAGTACATGACTATGGGAGTTTCTTCGCCATTGTACTCAACCTCTCTGCGCATTGAGAAAGGAATTGACTTGCCCTCGAAAGAGAAATTACCTGCTCCAGCCTTGAGCATAACCTCATCGTTAGGCATCACAAGTCGAGCATAGAAGGTTTTCACGCCAACCTCTGCCGTTATATTCTTGGCCACACGGAAGCTCACTTGCAGGGTTTCCACACGACCAATCTTTTTAGTCACCTTACCTTTCTTATCCAGAGGTGCTACATGTATTGCTGTCGCATCAAGCTTAGCAGCCAATGTGACCTTATCGGCCAGTTCGCTCCTCTGCGATGCTAACTGCCTAACCTCACTCGTGGCTCGCTGGAAGTCTGCCTTGACAGCCTTATTCTCCTCCCTGAGTCGCTGGTTAGCTGCGTGTAGCGAGTCGATCTGCACAACGTAAGTCTTGAGCACCTTGCGCAGTGTACCCACCTCCCTACTTAGCTGAGCAATACGAGCAGCATTGGTCGTCTTGACTTGATTGAGCTCCTCCAGCAGTCTATCCACCTTGGCACGCTCACCATTGAGCTGCCGAATAAGCGAATCATTGGTTAGGTTAAACGAGGTTTCCCGCCCATTAAGCGTAAGCTTATTGTATTGATGCTCATACTCGTCCGAGAGGTTGTCCAGCTCTTCCTGCATAGCCTCTTTCTGTAGCAATGCCAGTTCTTCCTTCTCTCGCTCAAACTGCTCTCGCTCACGGTCGAGCATCAGCCAGAAACCACCGATCAGAGCCAAGATCAGCAGAACAGCCCCTAGGACTACATACTTTACTTTCATCTTCATCTCCGTTTGAGTTTGCTAATCCTGCTACTTAGGTAACGCAGGTTGTAGTACCATCTGCGAACCATTCCACCGATAGAGTAGCTCGGGGCGTTGCTCTGCCACAGATACCAACTCCTCGTGCTCCTTGTCGCTCAGAGTAAGCGGCAGAATAGGCCTAACGCTCAGCAAATCTTGCTCACCCTCGACCCAAGACATCTCTAGATGAAGGGGATAGAGCAACTGCCCTAGGCGCTGCTCTACATATTGCCCTGCACGCATACCCCAACGCTCAAGTATCAGTGGGCGCAGAGGTTCTCGATCGAAAAGCTTAACCTGAGGGAGCTCCTGCCAGCTAGGCGAATAGCTACGTAGACTGCTATCCTTAATAGGCGCATCTACACTCTCAATCACTAGAACTAGCGGCGTACCGTTGAGCATAGGGAATAGCTTAATCGACAAGCGGCTCAGATCGCTCGTAGCTATGGTATAGCTTGTCACCCCTTTGGGCAAAAGCTCTCTCTGCTCTAAGTCTTGTAAGGCTTCAGTACGCTGAGCGTCCGTAATCAGTGGGCAGCTCTTGATGTAGCTAGAGAGCTGATCCGTCTGAGCTGTAGCGAGGCTACTAAGCCCCAAGGCACAGACCAATGACAAAATACGAAATACCTTCATCGCCTTAACCTAAATAATAGCCTGACGCAGGCGAACCAAGCGCTCGAGTAGCCCCTCGAGCAGATCCAAACGAAGCATATTAGCACCATCACTCTTGGCAATGGCTGGCTCTGGGTGTGTTTCGATGAACAAGCCATCAGCTCCCACTGCGATAGCGGCCTTGGCAATTGTTTCTATCAACTCTGGCTTGCCTCCCGTCACACCACTAGACTGGTTAGGCCTCTGCAACGAGTGCGTCACATCCATCACCGTGGGGAAGCCCGTCGCACGCATAGCAGGAATGTTGGTAAAGTCCACAACAAGGTCCGAGTAGCCGAAGCTATTGCCTCGCTCCGTGAGGATAACCTGATTATTCCCCATATCAGTAACCTTGCGTGCGGCGTGCTCCATACCCGAAGCTCCGAGGAACTGCCCTTTCTTGATATTAACCATCTTGCCTGTGCGGGCAGCTGCAGCGATTAGGTCGGTCTGACGGCATAGAAATGCAGGGATCTGCAAGACATCTACATACTCGGCAGCCATATCGGCCTCTACCGTTTCGTGGATATCCGTCACCACTGGCACATCGAAGGTTTCACGCACCTTAGCCAATATCTTCAGGGCCCGCTCGTCGCCTATACCCGTGAAAGAATCTACGCGAGAGCGATTGGCCTTGCGGTAGGAACCTTTGAAAATATAGGGAATACCAAGACGCTCTGTGATGCGTGTAATATGCTCTGCTATGCGTAGTGCCATAGCTTCGTCTTCTATAGCACAGGGACCAGCCATAAGGAAGAAGTTGCTCCCTGAGGTTAGATCTTGATACTTGATCATTTTCTTTAAGTCTTTAGATAATACAATCTTCTTTCCGCAAAGATAATTATTTATAGCTCACAGCTATTCGCTTCTGTTCCCAAGAAACAGAGAGAGGGTCTGCACCGCAATCTTTATTGCGGTGCAGACCCTCTGTGACATATCGCTCAGATATGACTGAGCCTCTCTTACCTATCGACTAGAATTGATAACCTAGAGTAGCGTAGACAAGCGCATGGCGTGAACGATCGTTAGCAAACGGAGATACTCTGTATCGATCGTTAAGGATCAGCACACGGTGCTTATCGTCGATGGTAGTAAGACCATATTCGGCACCAACCTTGATATAGAAATCTCTATATGCATACATAGCGCTGGCACCAAGGCTAACTTCAAATCTCTTGAATAATTTCTGACCAAACACATCATAGCTCTTACTGATCCCGGGAGCTTTAAGGCCATTGATTGCGCCAGACAGAGCATAGTTGAACGATGGGCCAACAGCCAAGTAGATCTTGTTTAGCGCATTGATATTAAGTCTATACGACACTTCCAATGGGAGGGAAAGATACATAAAACCTAGGCTGCTCTCTTCGGAGAGAGTAAACCTACCCCCAGAATACCCAATCGAGGTGTCCTCGACATAGAAGTTCGAGTTCTCCCCCTTGTTCGTAAGTGTCAGACCCGTTTGCAGAGCGAAATTGCTATATCTAAAAGGAAGTACCACTTGACCAGACAGCCTAAAGCCGAGCAAGAATGGTTTGGAAGGATGCCCCACTCCAGATACTCGTGAAGCTGTCACCCCTCCTTCTGCTCGATAGCGTAGCTGATCGAACTGAGCACTAAGACTAGCTACCGACGCTCCTAGTAGAAGCACCGATGCAATAATTTTAGAAAAAAAATTCATGTTGTTGATTATTTAGAATTACCGATACATTAATATCAAATCACACTCCTACTCTACCGAATAGTCTACACAAGCCCGAGCCTTGAGATAGGGCTTAATCAAACTACGTACCACCTCAACGTGATCTGGATGATCAGCATACAAAGGAAGAGCTTCGATACTCTCAACCAAAGCCTCCAACATAAAGTCGTAGGACTCTTTGGGGTTTTCGTTTACACTTACTTTCATTGATCTGAGTGCAGAAATTGACTCAGGCAAACGCTCTAGCTCTACCTTGATTTTTGCCAAAACAATCAACTTCTCCTCTTGTGTTTCAAAACCATCAAGCGAAAATAAAACTACGTGTTTGAGCATAACTAATCTTTTTGTTTACATATCCAATAAAGAGTCTTTATAGCCTAAAAAGTACAACAGGCCATCTAGACCAACCGTGCTAATGTGCTGCTTAACGCCTTCTTTGACCTTGGGCTTGGCATGGAAAGCAATACCTAGCCCTGCGATAGAGAGCATAGGTAAATCGTTGGCTCCATCACCGACAGCAACTGTTTGCTGTAGATCTACCCCCTCAACCTGAGCTAGCAAGCGCAGAAGCTCTGCCTTACGTTTGCCATCTACGACCTCTCCCAAGTATCGACCAGTTAGCTTACCATTCTCAACCTCTAGTTCGTTGGCATAAACATAGTCCACACCAAACTTATTTTTCAAGTAATTACCAAAGAACGTGAAACCTCCCGAGAGGATAGCAATCTTGAAGCCAACTAACTTGAGTGTCTTCATCAATCGCTCCACACCCTCGGTAATGGGCAAATTCTCTGCTATATCTTGCATCACTGAGATGTCTAAGCCTTTAAGAAGAGCGACCCTCTGACGGAAGCTCTCGGTAAAGTCTATTTCACCTCTCATTGCGCTCTCTGTGATCTCTCGCACCTGCTGACCTACGCCAGCCCTCTCGGCCAGCTCATCTATGACTTCGGTCTGGATCAGGGTAGAGTCCATATCGAAACAGATAAGTCTGCGGGTGCGTCTATACATGCTCTCTCTCTGGAAAGATATATCCATAGCATGCTCTGCCGATAGCTCTACGAAAGCCTTTTGCAAGCCAACGATATCCGACGGAGTACCTCTCATTGAGAACTCCACACTAGCCAGAGGAGCATTCTCCTCTGGGCGAAGAGAGATGCGCCCAGTTAGACGTTTAATATCATCTATGTTCAATCCCTGTGCTGCGCTGATACGAGTAACATTAGCGATCATCTGAGCCGTAATCTTACGAGCTACTAGCGTTATGATATAGCGGTTCTTCCCCTGCATACTAACCCAGTGGGTATAGGCTTCTTCTGTGATGGGACGAAAACGAATCTTGACCCCAAGCTCATAACTTCTGAAGAGCAAATCCTTGAGGATCGCCCCTGATGCCTCCTCCGTTGTCTGGAAGAGAATTCCAAGGTTTAGGTTATTGTGAATATCGGCCTGACCGATGTCTAGGATAAAGGCATCGTACATGGCCAAAATCTCTGTCAGGGAGGCCGTAACGCCGGGTCTGTCTTCTCCCTGTATGGTAGCTAGAATAATTTTCGTTGTATCCATAATATATTACCCTTTTGGTAATTGAATATGAATTATTTCGAGAGCAAAGGTAAAATTAATCTCTCAGATATATTAAACCAAGTTTACAGAAATACATAGTTTGACCTATGCCTCTAAAAACTCCTACTTACCGGCTTGATGCACCGTAAGCTGAGGGAACGGAAAGTTTATGCCAGCCTTATTAAACTCGGCATACACTCTACGATTGTAGTCGAAGAAGACGTCCCACACCTCCTCACTCTTCACCCAAGCTCTGACAACCAAGTCCACAGAGCTTGCATTGAGTGTTTTGAGAGCTACGAAAGGACGTACGGGCTCTTGTAAAACACGAGTATCGCTATTGATCAAATGCTCTAGAAGCTGCTTAGCCTCCTCGAAGTCTTGCCCATATTCTACGCCGAATATCCACTCTACACGCCTAGTAGAGGCATGCGAATAGTTAATCACAACGCCCGAACTCAAGATACCATTGGGAATAAAAATCATTTTATTCTCGGGCGTAGAGATACGTGTATGGAAGAGCGTTACGGCCTGAACCGTTCCACTCTCATTTTGTGCCTCGATAAAATCTCCTATCTGGAAGGGCTTAGTCACCATCAAGATCACACCTCCTGCCAAATTCTGGAGCTGACCACTAAGAGCCATACCAATGGCCAAACCCATAGAAGCCAAAACCGCAGCAAAGGAAACAGATTTAACCCCCAAAAGGACTGCTATGCTAATACCTAATACGATGTATAGAATAGCTACGAAAAGCGAATCTAGCAAAGTTGCAGCCACCCCCTCAACCGCTCTTTTGGCGATGGTTGCCCTAAAAAACTTGGTAAGATACTTGATGGCCAAACGGCCCAAGAAAAACAATACGACAGCCAGTACTACCCGAATGCCGAAATTGATAAATCCAGTTAGCCACTCCTGCCCAATCTGCTCCCAGCTATTACCAGTGCCCATCAAAGGGCGTGTTAGATTATGCAACAGCGAATCTGTGCTATGCTTCGTTGCGGAGTCTATAGTGGGTAGCCCGCCTGCTAGGAGAATAGGTTTCATAATTATCAATACCTTTATTTCGTTATATACAGTAAAATCCTTTATACAATATAAATTACCACAACTAATGAATAGTTTGACAAAATTAAAAAAAATCAACGACTATGTGGGCTACACCCACTGCTCCCTATACAAGCTCGTAGTACACGTATGGTTCACTGCCGTACTCGTAGCACTGCTATGCCCTCCTCAAGTGGCCATAGCCCAAGCGAGCAATCTAGAGCAAGATAGTGTAGATCTCTACCAAGCGCTTATAGACTCATGTTTCCGATACGGCAACCTAGGGAAGTACAGCGAGGCGGAGCAAACCCTCAAACGGGCCATTAAGCTCAAACCAAAACACCCACTCAATACGCTGCTACTAAACAATCTCGGTGGCCTACAAGAACTACAGCAAAAACCGAGAGAGGCGCTACTCTCTTACAGTGCTGCACTCGAGCTAGCTCCAACAGAAACAACGACTCGAGCCAATCGGGCTCGTCTATTCGTTAGCCTAGGCAACCTCAAAGCAGCACTCACAGACTACTCTCTACTGGTGTCTATGGAACCAACCAATGAGGTGCATCGCTACCAAAGAGCCATGACCTATATGCTGACTAAAGAGTATGATCTGGCTGAGGCGGATCTAAACACGATCATTGACAGCAACCCAGAGAGCCTAAAACCACGTATAGGCCTTGCCTTACTCAAAACCCAGCAAGCCAAGTACGATGAGGCTGAGCGCCTATACGACTATCTACTCATACGCCTACCCAAGTCGACCGAAGTCTACGAAGGACGAGCCCGACTGTATCTAGCTAAAGGCATGAGAGGCTATGCCGTACGTGACATCAACAAAGCCTTCGAGCTAGCAGGCGCATCGGCATCGGCGCCTCTATATAGACTGAGGGCGCAAATAGCCCTTGCGATGGGAGATAACCAAGCAGCAAGCCAAGACCTCAAGACAGCCAACAAACTAGATCCTACGGGAAAGCAAGGCACCCCATAGAGGCCTTCTAGAATAAGGGAGCAAGACCGCCCAGAAGACGAAAGCGATATGCCGAAGTTTGCATTTCGACACATCGCCCTCTCTCACAAAAATGAAGAAAAATAAGTGACTGAGGTGGGACTCAAACCCACGACCTTCAGAACCGGAATCTGACGCTCTATTCAACTAAGCTACTCAGCCATTACAGGGGGCAAAGGTACAACTTTATTCGATTTAAGCCAGCCCCCTAAGCCTCTGCCTAAACAAAAAAATTGACCTTACCCCAAGTGGATAAAGTCAATCTAAGCTTGAGCGGAAGACGGGACTCGAACCCGCGACCCTAACCTTGGCAAGGTTATGCTCTACCAACTGAGCTACTTCCGCAAACCGAGTAAAACTCGCCCTAGTTGCGGAGGCAGGACTCGAACCTACGACCTTTGGGTTATGAGCCCAACGAGCTACCACTGCTCCACTCCGCGATGTTTTGACGATGCAAAGGTAGGCATTATTCTGGAATATACAAGCCCCCACGCAACTTTTTTCACACCAACGCCTCACAAATTGCTGTTACACAGAACAAAGAAAACCTCGCTAAATCTCTATCCAGCACCACAATAGCCCTTCCCTAGATCAAATAAAATCATTGTATTGACCTTTGATTTACCTCCCGATGCCTCATAGATGCAGCCGGATAGAGAGCCAACCATAACTCGCCGGAGCGATATTTACCACAAACAAGTAGGGCTGTGCCAGAATCTACATTCAGACACAGCCCTACTCTTATTTACAGAATGCCTAGACTAGGTAGAAGCACTTACCACTATATTACTTCATCTACACTTTGTGTACGGAAGTAGCTTGTCCAGCCACTACTCTAACCACATAGACAGCTCGCTGCTCAACTGAAATCATCTCCTTATGGGCCTGAGCAATCTCGGGTGCCACTTATCCCTAAGAGCATCTTTCATCTCTTGGGCATTGACATTTAGCTTACAAGCCAATGGAACAACAAGGCAGACGAAGCCTACGACAGCAAACAACCTTGTAAACCTCGAAATTTATATTTTAGCTCATTGCTTAGAGTATTGATGGGAAAGTCCATGACTACTAGGAGCAAAAACATCAGATCTCATATTTGGGCCCTAGCAGGCTCTGTATTGTGTCTGACCTCGTTTAGGCACCTAAGTCTAGCCACAAGAAAACAACCCTCAAAAACGCCACAAGCATAACTCACTAATAAACAATAATATAAACACAATCAAGGAGAGAATTTATACTCAAATGGCCGATATTGTAGGATTTCTTCCCATCAATCTGTCCGAATTGGTGGAGATATCTCGATAAATTGATCCACTAATCCTCCAGAATATGCCCATCAATTTGGCCAATCAAGACTAACCTCATAGGCTTCAACCGCCTCACTAAACACAACGCGTCCTGTTTTTTCATACACATCTTTTAACAACTACCATACACTTCTGTCCTACTCCACAAGCAGACCAACCTAGCCCCTCCCCCCTCCTTTGGCAGAGCTAGTAGCACATCGAGCAGACTAGGCGTGCTCTCACAGCCCCATTCAAGATCGCATTGCCGAAGACCAATAGTCAAGAAGCATTGAGCTACACCTAGGCTTGGCTATTATCTTTCGTCGCACGTAGACGATCAATGCCTAGGGCTCAGCCATCAAACCAGAACTATACTAGGGATTGACTATATTTGTAGAAAAGATTGTTTAAGCAGGTGCTTTATGAAAAAAGAACTCAATATACCCTACGAGATTATCCCACACGAGGCGCTTAGCCCCGTTCGACTAGAGATGGAGCGCTTGGCTATAGAGGCCGCTCGCAAAGCCTACGCACCATACAGTCGCTTCCATGTAGGGGCGGCCGTTCTGCTAGAGAATGGCCAGATCATCACGGGCTCCAACCAAGAGAATGCAGCCTACCCCTCTGGCACTTGTGCCGAGCGAACAGCTCTATTCTATGCAGGCGCACAGTACCCCGATGTAGCCCCCCAAGAGCTGATGATCGTGGCCTTCAACCAAGAGGGACGCGTACCACTGATTACCCCTTGTGGCTCATGCCGACAAGTAATTATAGAAACTGCTACACGGTTTGCTCCATATAAGATCCTACTGGCAGGGCAGAGCGAGGTACTCGTCTTGGAGGACTGCCGCTCTCTGCTCCCCTTTGCTTTCGACGGATCGGATCTCTAGTGGACCAACAACGAACCTAACCTCACACGACAACCTATGCCTCATCGTAAGATTGGGGGGCGATGCCCCTATATTCCTCGTGACGAGAGCTGGATGTACTTCAATCGCCGTCTACTCATCGAGGCTCAACGCCCCGATATACCTCTATTGGAGCGCTTCAACTATCTAGGTATCTACTCCAACAACCTAGATGAGTTCTTTCGGGTGCGCATCGCTTCGCTTAGGCGCATTGCCGAGTATTCGTCTGGAGCGCCCGACAACGAACGACTACAGGCCCGTAGCACGCTACTGAAGATTGGCCGCCTCAATAGGGAGTACTCTACCCAGTTTGAGCAAACACTCAGCCAGCTCATTGGCGAGCTAGATGCAGCCCACATACACATCGTAAACGAACATGAGCTCACACACGAGCAGGGCGACCAAGTACGTCGCTACTACATCAATCATCTGAGCGGATCAACCAACCCGATTTTTCTCAACAGTGCATCTTTCATTCCCGAACAACACCTCAAGGAGTCACTCTATCTGATCGTCTTGCTACACCCAGAGGAAGCCAACCACACGACCGAGCTAGCGATTATCGAGATCCCGACACGAGAGCACGGGCGCTTCATTCGCCTACCGGATAGGGCGGGCGAGAGTTTCTTGATGTTCATAGACGATGTGCTCCGCTACTGCTTACCCTACATCTTCGCAGGGCTAAAATACAGCAAGTATGAGGCTTACACGTTTAAGTTTACCAAAGACTCGGAGATTGAGATCGAGGCGGATCTGCGCAGTAGCGTGATCGAGAAAGTTTCGCAAGGGGTCAAGCGCCGTAAACGAGGTGAGCCGATCCGCTTGGTTTACGATGCCGCTATGCCTGAGATCGCACTAGATCGCCTCTCGGAGATTGCTGAGCTGGGTGGGATAGATACACGCATCGGAGGTGGGCGCTACCACAATATGCGAGATCTGATGCACCTGCCCGACTGTGAGCGCAAGGGACTACGCTTCTCCACTCAGCCTCCACTACAGAGCGGCGAACTCCAATACTCGACCAGTATTCTGCATCAAATCCTCAAAAAAGACATTGGTATTCACTTCCCCTACGAGAGCTTCGACCACTTTTTGCGTGTCCTACGTGAGGCGGCTATTAGCCCCGACGTTACAGAGATTCGCATCTCTCTATACCGAGTGGCACAGAACTCGAAGGTTGTCAAAGCTCTGATGGCAGCGGCTCAAAACGGCAAACGAGTTACAGCCGTGGTAGAGCTTTTGGCTCGCTTCGACGAACAGAGCAATATCAACTGGAGCAAAAAGATGCAGGACTCGGGGGTCAATGTGGTCTTCGGGCACGAGAAGCTCAAGATACACTCCAAGATGGCGCACATCATGATGCGCCAAGGCTCTATTGCCTGCATCGGTTCGGGCAATATGCACGAGGGTACTGCCAAGCTCTACACCGACTATATGCTCCTGACTGCCCACAAGGGCATCGCAGCCGATGTACTTAGAGTTTTTGACTTCATCGAGCGCCCATTCTTGAGTGTCCGCTTCCGTGAGTTACTCGTAGCTCCCAACGATATGCGCCGAAGGCTCTACTATCTGATCAATCGAGAGATTAGAAATGCTCAAGCAGGCAAAGAGGCCTACATCAAACTCAAACTCAATCATATTGTAGACGAGCGCATGGTACTCAAGCTGTACGAGGCATCAGAAGCTGGTGTCGATGTACAGCTATGCCTTAGGGGAAACTGCTCCGTCGTACCGGGTGTGGAGGGCTGTAGCTCACGCATCACGATCAACGGCATCATCGGCCGCTACCTCGAGCACTCTCGTATCTACATCTTCGCCAACGCAGGCAACCCCTGCTACTTCGTAGGCTCCACAGACTGGATGACCCGCAACCTAGACAAGCGCATCGAGGTTATGGCTCCGATCTACGACCCCGACATACAGCAAGAGCTAAGAATGATCGTCGAGTACGGCATTGCCGATACGGCGCAGGGCTACAACGTCAATACTATGGAAGGCAGAGCCAAGCGAGAGTTCATAGATCCGGGCGAGCGCTTCGACTCTCAGCGCACATTATACGAATACTATTGGAGGATCGTCAATAAAACTAATTTATGAGTAAAATACATTACGCTGGGATCGATATTGGCTCCAACGCCGTTCGTCTACTGATCAAATGCCTCAACACAGAGGAAGCCGAGGAAGAGCTCTCCAAGGTACAGCTCATTCGTATCCCTCTGCGTCTAGGAGAAGATGCATTCGTCAAGGGGCGTATCGGCAAGAAAAAAAGCAAACAACTCATCAGCCTAATGAAAGCCTACAAAGAGCTAATGGGCATCTTCGACGTAGTAGACTACCGTGCCTGCGCTACCAGTGCCATGCGTGACGCTAGCAATAGTGAGGAGCTTGCCCAAGAGATCTACGACAAAACAGGCATCAAGATTGAGATCATAGGAGGGCGAGAAGAAGCGGAACTTATTTCCTTCGACTTGATTAATGGTTTCTCGGTATCAGAAGACGATGTTTTTCTATATGTAGACGTCGGAGGAGGTAGTACAGAGCTTAACCTACTCAAAGGGAGGACACTCGTACAAGCACAGTCTTTCAATATCGGTACGATCCGCCTGCTCAGCGGTAAGGTATTGCCCGAAGAGCTTGCCGCCTTCAAGTGCTATCTGGAGGAAGTCGCCAAAGAATACCAAGGCGTACGTATCGTAGGCTCGGGAGGGAACATCAACAAACTCCTTCGTTTGGGTGCACCAGCAGAGCGTGGCAAGGTTAATTTCTTACCCATGGAGCGACTCAAAGAAGTAGCCGATGAGCTCAAACGCTACACCAGTGAGGAACGTATGATTCGCTTTAGCCTCAAGCCAGACCGTGCCGATGTGATCATACCCGCCTCCGACATCTTCCTTCTTGTCGGAGAGATCCTCTGCTCGGACGGCATCATTGTACCAACCAAGGGGCTATCCGACGGCATCGTCGATTCGCTACACCGCAAGAGGGTTTCAAGTTTAGACGATTAGCAATACGAAATCGGGGGCACCAGAATCAATCTTGGCGCCCCCGATTTACTTTGGGAGAATACGTTGTGGCCCGTTACTCAATCATAACTCTAACGGCCTGCTGACCTTGCTTGACGATGTAGGCCCCAGCTGATAGGGTGAGTGCAAACTCCGTCTGAGCCGTTGCGGCTGCAAATACACTCTTGCCCGACATATCGAACACCTCAATAGTCACTGGAGTAGCACTATTTACGTGCAGTACAGAGCCATCAGTAGAGATTTTGATCTGCGTGCTCTGCTCTAGAATATCTAAAACGCCTACCGTAGCACTCTCCACGATCTCTGCAAATCTCTTCCACTCAGAAGCCTTACGGTACTTCTCTGCCGCACCAATTGGCACTGTGAGCGTGCTCCCTGCCTCGATCTCCATGGGAAACTCATTGAAGTCATCTTCATTCTCCACATAGAATACTGGAGGCTCTGGAGCAGCGATGAATACTCGCTTGAGTGCAGGGCAGAGATCAAAAGCACTAGTACCTACAATCTTGAGCTGTGAGCCGATATGGAGCTCCTGGAGGTGTTTAGTGTTATAGAAGAGATATGGTGCTAGCTCTTTTAGCTTGTCTGGGAGCCTCAAACTCTTAATACCAGTACGAGCAAAAGCACTGTGACCAATCTCCGTCACCGTCGAGGGGATTACAATTCGCTTTACCCTAACACCTCCCTCAAACGCAGACTCAGCAATACGCTCTAGCCCACTAGGCAAAACAACGTTAAGACTATCGGGATGCCCCTCTGGATGACGCAAGAGTGTTTTCCCATCTTTGGAGTACAATGCCCCGTTAATGGTGGAGAACTTAGGGTTATCAGCTGCCACCTTAAAGCTTTTTAGGGATGGCATTTGACTATTAGAGCCGATGTTCACAAACTCCGTTAGACTAGCGGGTAGCTCTAGCTCTAGAAGAGCAGCACAACCGAAGAATGCATTAGCCCCGATTTTCTTCAACCCCGACGGGAGTGTAATGGCTTTAAGATACTTACTATGCATCATTGCGGCAGGTAGGATCTCCTCTACCGTACTAGGTACGACATAGGTACGGAAGGATCTGCTGTGGCAAGGGGCCAAATACATCTTCTTGATATCCTTATCATAGAGTACTCCTCCCTCTAAAGCAAAGTGCTTATTCTGCTCACTTACCTTGATCTGCTCCATATAGAGGATGTCGAAAAAAGCATTCTTACCGACCTTCTCTAGCTTGGCTCCGATATAAAGAGTCGTAGCATTCTCCACACCAGAGAAGGCATTGTCCTCAAGCTCTACGACATTATCGGGAATAGAAATACTTATCAGCATTGTCCCTACGAAAGCTCCCTCTTTGATGACCTCGATTGTCTCGGGCATTATGCATTCTCTCATATAATGGCTCGCATGCTCGAAGGCTCTCGCTCCAATCGCTACGACCGTGTAAGTCTTACCGTCATGCTCTACGGTTGAGGGAATCTCAAGTTTTTTAAGCAGATCGGGAGCTACCTTGTCTTTACTATCCCATTTCGTTACCTCAACTTTCTTGGCATCCTCGTCTATGATTGCATACCTGAGTGGGGCGACAAAGAATGTTTTTGACTCAGCAGCCTCAGTTCGCGAGGCATTTTTAACTGTTACAGAGTTCTCCTTGGCCTGCAACGAACCAATAGAGCCTAGTAGCATCGTTGCACTCAACAGAGCTACTGCTAGCACATTTCTCTTCATAAAACTAAATGATTTGAATACTAAGTTATGTATTGACAACTTATATCTATTAAGAATAGGAACACCTGCAACCCCTAACCTAAATAGGAGGGATAAGCCCGTGCACTCGAACTAGTAGCGGATGCAAGGTCTGGCTAAAGTATTAAGGTCTGCACACCGCTCCAGCACCACAAATATAGCACTTTATCTAGCCTCAAGAGCACTATATATAAAGAATAGTATGCACTCAACGAAGAGCTTGGCTAATTATTTAGGTCTACAGAGATCCCAGCCTGCATATTCATCGGAGCATATGGGTAGAGGTGAGCCGAGAGGCGCTTATTGTCCATGAAGGCTTCGCCGACATTGTACATACGCAGATAGAAGCGGATCCCCTTGAGGCGAAAATTGGCGTAGGCATTGAGCAGAGGTGCCTCACCTCCTATGCGCATCTCCTCTTGGGCGACGAATTGTTGATGTGTGGGATGATAGTAGGGAGCATAGTAGGACGTATGCCAGTAACCCTCGGCCCCTAGCTGTAGCCCCATGACCTTGAAAAGCAACAAATCCACATACACATCGGCACGGGCGGTAAGCTCTGGTACAGGGATTGCAGTTTTGTGACTACTGATCTGGTAGGCTGCTTCTAGATCCCAGCAGAGAGGCCCAACCTTGTAGCGATGTCCTGCACGCAGCATCGTCATTTGGATCACACCCTCATGCTGATGAGGACGAGCGTTCGTACCCCAGTAGACATAATTCTGCAAAGTAGCCGTGCGTGCCTCTGCCCATGTCCCCCAGCTATCGAGATTAACCCGACCTGCGAGCTCCAAGCGTCGAGAGAAGTTGAAGCTATGATCCCACCAGCCAAAGGTGCCATGATGATGATTGATGAAGTAGGGCGTACGCATATTGAGCAGTTTGGCATCGGCAGATAATCCGAATTGCTTGCCAAATAGCTTGAAGCTACTAGAAGCATCTCCCTCTATAGTAAAGGCGCCGAGGTCTTTGCCTAATATACCGAGCTCAGCTTTGGCTCGGAAGTTCAGCCCCTGCCCCGTTAGGCGAGAGAGATACCCTCCCACAAATGTAGAGAAATAGCTATCGGTATCTCTGTAGGCTCCCGTCTCTCTATTGGGCAGTGAGATCCATGTATTCTCCGTGCGCAGATATCCCGAGAGGCCAAACTTGACCCATGGGCGGAAGTTCTCCAGCAGAGATAGCGACAGTGTATTATGCAGCGTAGTCAGTGCTGCCGTATCATTTGGGAGCACATACTTGCCCGTGACATTACCCTTGGAGTCTTTCTTCTCGAGCTCTACGCTAGGTGTACCAAAGAGATTACTCCAGACCTCATGCTCGGTTCGCGAGATAAATCTACGACTCTGCTTGTTGTAGTAGACCGTATGAGCAAGGCTACCCACAGGTACAAACTCGCCTAGTACCTTCTTAGGCTTCTCCTGAGGCTCCTCGGGGGCATCTGCATCCTCAACCTTAATCATCGGCTTGGCTTCCTCCTCTAGTTTGAGGCTATCGGTCGGGGGCTCTACCTTCTTGCGGTAACCGAGTTTGTAGCGATGCGAAACGAAAGCGTGCCCCGATCTGAGGCGGTTGTATAGGATATCTTGAGGAATACGAGTGGGAATGTCCCGGCTACTGAGGCGTAGGCGACCATTGGAGTAGTTGTCGGGATTGAGCAGATAGTCAAGATTGGCAATACCTGCATTCTCACTGATCCGATAGTAGTCGTTGGCCACATAGGCCCATAGGTCATAGCGATCGCTGCGGTAGCTCCCAAAGACTCGGTAACGTGCGTCCTTGCTTCGATTGGCATTGTAGAACCCCTCGGCGCCAGCATAGTGAAACTCCGTTCCGAGGTTAATCTTCTTCCCTAGGTTGAGCGACAGCGTCCCCTTGAGTACCTCTTCTTCCTCTACATTCTTGAAGTTCTTGTGGTAGTGTACGAAGGTAAAGGGCGTCTTGGTATCGTAGAATATAGCCTGATCGGGACGATACTCCATACCTTGGAAGCTGGAGAAATAAATAAAGTCCGTAGGGCGAGCTACACGGTCAAAAAAGATTTTGCTCTGCCACGGACTATTAAAATTACCCGTATAAGCCACGCCTAGCGAGCGATGCTCGGGGGTTAGGTAGTGATGTGTCCCGATCGTGATCGTATCGGTGAGATTGATTTGCTCTGGCAAACTGATCTCTGGCAGTATGCGGTAGCCTCGTAGCTTGTCGCCCCGCACGACACGCTCCTCGTCGCTGATGCGCTTCTCGCGCTGCACCTCATAGCCCTGTGCCCACAGCGTAGTCTGCGCCACTAGCGCGAGGCAGCATATATATATATGATAGAGTTTCATCGTTGCTTATGTTGAGTACAGTCTTTATTGCCTCGACTGGCGGCTGGAGGATCGCTTGCCTCGCAGCATCGGATAGTAGGCGCTGCGGATATGCTCCAGCCTATATCGATTGTCCTCGGCCAGATCAATCGCAATAATATCGTAGCGCACCGAGAGCGTGCACTGATAGAGCCGTATGTAGGCATTAGCTGCCTTGATTAGGTGGCCCTGCTTGTCCGCATCGACAGCTTCCGTAGCCGTCTGATAGGCTGAGAGCGAGCGCACTTTAACCTCGACGAACACCAGTTCATCGCCCTCCTGAGCGATGATATCGACCTCACTATGCCGGTGACGCCAGTTACGCTCGAGAATGCGTAGCCCAGCCTCTTCTAATAGACGGCAGGCTATTTCCTCGCCAATCCGACCCTTCGCAAGATGCGACTCCATAGTCTTCTACTATGCTCACGAGAGATATGGAAGCTCAAGATATGCCGCTCACGCTTCTCCGCCAAGATCTTGTCTATGGCAATGAGAATACCCGTCTCCTCAACGCCACCAAACTCGTGGTTGATCGCTGTGCCAAAGACTCGCATCTCTGGCGAGAGCGACATGTAGGCACTCACCAACGGAGGCACATTGATCCCAAGGCGGCGCACCTCTTTGTTGAGTGCGCGGTAGTTAATGCGAAAGTTGTCTGTTGGGAATAGCTCGGCCATACGCTCGGGATCCACCTCGATAGGTAGCGGACTGATTGGGACGACTAGCTCTTCGTGATCGTGGAAGTGCTTATCCAAGAAGTAGAGGATTAGGTTACGGGCCTCCTTGTTGTAGTCCGAGTACATCGTCACCTTACCGTAGAAGTATTTCATCTCCTTATTCAAGACCGTCAGAGCCCCCAGACCGTCCCAAAGATTATCTAGGGCAAACATTGACTTCGAGCCCATACGGGTAGACTGATAGGGCAAAGAAACAAACGAGCGGCCTAGCTCTATGGTATAGGGCAGGTACTCGGTCATGAACTGAGGGCTAAAGTGAAACATCTCGCCAGTAGCCAAATGCGGACGCCCATCGGCTCCAACCTTAACATCCGAGCCAAAGATAAAGCGATAGCCACCTAAGATAGCCTGCTCCGACGGATCCCAAACGATCAGCTGTGTATAGCCATCGGGATCTGTGTCGAAATCATCAATATCTACCTCCTTACCCGTTCCTCCGCCATAGAATCGAAATGCCTCCTCACGCAAACGCCCCACCTCACGCATCGTGTGTGGTGCATCGGCCGCCTTGAATAGATAAAGTTCGTTGCCGGCCTTATTGGTCGTGCGCAAAAATAGATCTTGGCTAAGCTCCTTGCGAATGAGCGCCACATCTACGGGGGGTATGATCGGCTGTTCGATCTCTTTACTCATTGATTTACCTCTTATTCTTTTGTTTGATGCGGTCGGTATACCGCTGGGGCAGCTCATAGCTCATGGCCCTCACCCGTGCAGCTTTTTCCTGCATCGAGCCCTCGGCATCTCTGAGCTCCTCCCATGCAATAGGCTCACCGACGATGACTTGGTAGCTCTTGCCACTACTGCGAAACATCTCATCGGGGAGCAGGGCCGTGCAGATGTCGAACTTGACCCCAAGGGCACGGCGAATGCGATCTATCCAATAGAAATGTTTTGAATTGCGACCTACAAAATGCAAAGGTACTACGTTGCGCCGATATTGAATAGCCTGAGAAATAAAACTCTTCTGCCACGGGCGGTCCTGTACCGCTCCATCGTAGTGACGTGAGCAATAGCCTGCTGGGAAGGACCCAACGGGCAGATCACTCTCGAGCACGCTATGCAAAGCCTGTATCGAACCTCTCGACTGGGAGCCGTAGGTATTCACAGGCACAAAAACCGACCGTAAGCCGTCCAGATGGTAGAGCATATCATTGACGATGTAGCGCACATCGCCATAGCGACGGGCCAGAAGATATGAGATACCGATGCCGTCGAAAGCCCCAAGTGGGTGGTTGCTGACGAAGATGCAACGGCCGTCCTCTGGCAGAGCCTCGGGGTTCAGCCACTCGACCTGCACATCAAAGTCCCGATGCAGGGCGGCCAAATAGGTTTGCCCCTGCTCTCCTTCGTGGCGGCGAATGAAGGCATTGATCTCTCGCTCGTGTATAAGTCGCTGCAAGAGCCTAGCGATCCACCGAGGAAGTTTCTTGCCTGTTTTACTCTCTATGACCTTGGCTATATTGATCTCCATATATCTGTAATCTGCTTCGCTGTGCCACATTGCTTACCCTAGGGAGATGTGCATGTACAAATAGCCCTACGGCAAGAGCGAAATGTGCCAATACGATACACAAATATAGCATCTTTTACCCTTTATCGAGCGTATGCCCAGTATCCTATCGGTATGGATACTCTCTAAGATGTAGAGATAGCCAAATTTATATTTTCGATCACCTTCGGGATTATTGATGGGAAACTCTACGCACGAGAGGGCACACCAAGCTAGACCTCGTATTTGGCCTCTAGGAGGCTCTAGGCTGCATGCTCCCTCGTTTTGGCACTTAACCCCAGAAGGACGGAAATATCCTCTCAAACAAGACAATCATAATAGACTAGTAAACAACAAGATAAAATCAACTTCAAAACAATTTGATCTCAAAGAAGAGCAAATTGCAGCATTTCTTCCCATCAATCTGCTCGGATTAGCGGACACATCGCTCCACATCTTCCCTCCAATTCTCCAAGGTCTTCCCATCAATTTTTCCCCAAAACTCGACTTCGCCTCTAGAGATCCTTGCTCCTTAGCTCAAATCGCAGCCCAATTCCTTTACATACTTTAACCCCAAAAGCGAAAAAATCACTTTCCTCTCTCGATCTTTAGTACATCAAAGGGCAACCTCTATGCTCCCTCGCAATAGAGAGTAGGTCCTAAGTTCTTTTGCACTAACCTCAAACCATAATTTAGATTCAGCATTTAGGGGAGCGACGATAGGCAAATCCCGATCTCTAGTTCTCGGAGAGGGGGGCTTGACTAGGAGGGTTAATTGAGGTATTTTTGTGGTCTTGGCAAAGGAATTAAAAAACTCTATAAACAAGAAAATCATCGTGCCTACAAACGACTACAACTCATCTAGCAAGAGTATCATACCTCAAGCACTTGCGAACACGATTGACTATATCCATTTAGGAGCAAGGGTTGTGCACCGAGGCATTACTCTAGCGGCTTCACGCTCCCAACTATAATAGATATACTCTGCAACTCTCCCTAACTATAACACCTTCTATTTATGCCCAAGAGAAGAGATAAAGAACTTGTAAACAACAGACATCAAGTCATAGAAAATATCCAAACCCTATATCTGTACCTTGAGGGAGATAACCAAGAAGATGCCGCCTATGCTAGGGGGCTCCTCCAGAAGGGGCAGTGGTTTGTCATGGAGCTTATTGAGGGCAAACCTTACTTTGGCCCTAGCCGATTTGTTGGCTATTGGAGCAATGACAGGACAAGGCACGATACCGATCGTGGAGATGGAAGAGAAACGAACTCCATACTCAAACAACTATACAAGGAGTGTGAAGTAGACTCCGAAGAGCATGAAGCACTGCTAAGGCTCTGCATAAAAACTATCAAAACCTATGGAATTGAGAAGATAAAATCGAATGCGAGGTTTCTGATCGACTACACCATAGACCTAAACAACATTTACGAATTACTTGACATGGCTAATAACGCTCAAGCCTCGATGCCTACCAACTCAATCAATGAGTTCGCAGACCTACTCAAAAACAATCACAATCTCATATTATCTGGTGCTCCCGGCACAGGGAAAACCTATCTAGCCCGCCAAATAGCAAAAGCCATGATTGGCTCAGACACAGATGATCAAATTGGCTTCGTGCAGTTTCACCCTTCGTTCGATTATACGGACTTCATGGAGGGGCTTCGCCCAATTACAGAGGACGGGAAGGTGGCCTTTGAGCGGCAAAATGGGATATTCAAAGAGTTTTGCCGCAAGGCACTCATCAACAGCCGCAATGCAGAGAAGAGCCAAGAGGAGCTCTATCGAGAGGCCTATATCGACCAATTTATCGAGGAAGAACTCGACAGACTACAAGAGCTGGGAGAGAAAGCTGGACTCAAAACACACTCATCGGGCAACCCGTTTAGCGTCGTCGAGCACAATAATCATACAATCAAAGTACATATCCCCAACAACCCCATTACCTCGACCATCTGCTGCCGGAAGTCCGAACTAAAAGCCCTACTCACTACGGAGGGACTAGAGATGAAAAAGGTCAAAGACATCACTCTATTCTTCAATCGTGGAGGGAATAGCCAATCGGACTCCTACCTATTCAGTTTGTTTAAGCACTTTATGGGGCAAGAGCACGCATATAGGCAAGGATATAAGGAAGAGAAGAAGCCCAGAGAGGAGCTCAAAACCTTCGTCTTCATCATAGACGAAATCAACAGAGGAGAGCTCTCGAAGATATTCGGAGAACTCTTTTATGCTATTGACCCCGGCTATCGAGGAGAGAAGGGCAAGGTACAGACACAATACCAAAATATGGTAGACGACGAGTTTGCCGATGGCTTCTATATTCCCGAGAATGTCTATATCATCGGTACGATGAACGACATTGACCGAAGCATCGAGAGTATGGACTTTGCCATTAGGCGACGCTTCGCCTTCAGGGCAATTACTGCAGAGGAGCGCATCTGTATGCTTGACGAAACGACGGAAATCGCCAATATAGTGGAGGAGGCCAAAGCACGTATGCGCCGACTCAACAAAGAGATTAGCCAAACGCCCGACCTAAGCTCTGCCTACCACATCGGAGCTGCTTACTTCAAGAAGCTAGCCCATTACTACACGGGAGGCAACGCCGAGCAAGCATTCGAGCAGCTATGGCAGTACCATCTGCAGGGCATTTTATACGAGTATCTGCGCAGTATGCCGCATGCAGAGGCTAGTATGCAGAAGCTCCAAGAGGCCTACGGGTACACGCACAAGAACGAGCATCAAGAAGATGATCAGGCTAAAGGACAATAGCTCAAAAGAGCTTAGCCTCCAGAGCCAAGAGCTCTCCGTGGTGAGGTGTTTGGCAGGGCATTCGCTCAAGCAGCTCCTCAAGGAGCATGGAGATACACTTCTGATATGGCCACATTCTTTCGCCGAGAGCCGAAATGGTGAGGGAGATGCTTCGCTTTTTACCCTTACAGAGCGCACAGATACGGCAGTGATCCAAACGGGTAACCTGATGGGGTTTATTGGCTACCAAGCCACCGAGCTTGCTATTACTTCAAGATTTACGAGTACGGAGCAGGATTACTTCCTGCACTATATGCTTTTGAAGGCTTTTGATCTCCATGTCTTCAACCTAGATCACGGCCTCTGTCGTGACGAAGCATTCGACTTTTTGATTTACCTTTTCCCAAAGGTGTTACTACAAGCCCTTAGCCAAGGACTATACAAAGAGTATCAAAAACGAAGCTACAACGATGCTCGAGTCAGAGGTGTGATCGACATCGGCCGACACCTCAAGCTCAATAGTCCACCCAACGGGCGCATAGCCTACCACACACGTGAGTATAGCTACGACAATACCGTGACACAGCTTATCCGCCACACGATCGAGTATCTCGGGCGTACGGAGCTCGGACGCAGCATACTCTCGAGCAGTGATGAGATGCGTACGGCTGTTTCTAGAATTATCGAGAATACTCCTCGGTACGACGCCAAAGAAAGAAACCAAGTCGTCCGACGTAACCTAAGACCTCTATCCCACCCCTATTACCAAGCCTACCGAGGGTTACAGAAGCTCTGTGTACAGATCCTACGGCATGATAAGCTCATGTATCACTCATCGACAGAGCAGGTGCATGGTATCCTCTTCGACGGCGCTGTACTGTGGGAGGAGTATTTGGGCACTCTACTTACTCCCAAGGGCTTCGAGCACCCGAATAATAGGACAGGGCAAGGACGTATACACCTGTCCCAAACGAGCAAATTCCCCAGATACCCAGACTTCTACCACAGGTCTGGCTCTATGGTTATAGACGCCAAATACAAACGGACAACCTCCAGAAACGATATTCATCAGGTCATCGCCTATATGTATCGCCTACAAGCTCAAAAAGGCGTCTTCATCATGCCCGAAGCACAGGCAGAGGACACGCCTCAAAATAGCGACGAGGAAATGGCACATAACGAAATCTACAAACTCGCTGGCTACGGCGGTACTCTAGCTCTGCACCGCTTGAGTATAGCGAGGCAGCCTCAAGACACCAAGGACTTTGCTACTCTCATGGCAGGGTACGAAAGGAGTCTACTACAAGAGTTGGGCATCTAAGCAGACATCAAAAAAGCAAGCAGCAGTGGAGCTACTACACAGCCAGCAATACATTTACTCGGCATAGGCATTATCGTCAGCCCAGCTAGCACTTGCGTTTTGCACACTCTAAGACACCTAAAAAAGGGTTGCGCCAAAAATGAATTTTGACACAGCCCCCCTTCTTCATTGTATCAGTCAGGAGCAAAGCCCAGAAAGATCTAGAGCCAAACCTTGAGGCTATCCACCAGAACAGGCGAGCTCCTACGTGCCAGCCAACCTTCTCTTAGACTATAGCTCATCGGGAAGGTAATATCAAGATCGGGAAACTTCTGACGATAATACTCCGCCTCCTGAGAAGTGCAGAGTGTATAGTCACGCTTGCCCGAGGCTACTAGGATAATCAGCTGCTCAGTGCTGTACAGAGGATCTAGCTCAATGCTAATCCCCTCGCCGATCTCCTCCTGCAGATGATCGACAAATAGCCTTAGAGCGCTTGCCTTGGGGAGCGTAATAACCCTGCCAGCCAAGTCAAGGTGGCTGCTTACAGTGCTCAGACTATCCTTACGCCCAACCAAGTAGATAGGCCCAGAGGTACGATCTTGTACCCATTGGTAGCGAAGCGTATCAATGTCCGTAGTACGTACTCGTGGCGAAGCAATCAGATCGACCTCTCCGCTTAGGAGCATACGCAGACTTCGATCTTGTCCATTCTCTAGAACGACCTCTACCTTGAGGCCTGTGCGAGAGTCGAGCTCTTGGGCTAAACGATAGACACTACCCATCATCTGTTGCGACTCTCCCTCATAGCTGTGCGCATTGTATGGGGCGAGCAGCCTCAGCACTCCTTCGTGAGCTATCTCAGGATAGTCCCGCACAACTTCGGTGAGAGCCGACTGCTCATGCCTCTGGGACCTCAGCTGACTCAAGTAGAGCATAGCCCCCAGAACTAGAGCCAGCAGCCCCAGATAGATGAATGTACGTCTGCGGATCTTCATATTAGTATCATTAGCGATTGGGTAATAGTTGTAGTCTAGGGCCTAACCTAGCGAAACAAAAAGGAGGCTAAGCATAACCCCACTCAAGTGGGATTGATACATAGCCTCCTATATACTTGGCTCCTCGAGCTAGAAGCGATAGTTGAGCGTTACAGCGACCTGATTGCGAAGTTGCTCTTCGTCGATACGAGGCACTGGATTGATTGCAGTCTTCTCCCCTTTGTCATTATAGATTCTTTGATCTATGATGAAGGGGAAGGGCTGTACCATATTGCTCTGTCTGTGATGCATGTATGCTACATCAAGGGTCCAACTAGGAGATAGACGATAGCCAAGACCCAAGGAATACGAGTTAATTGCTCCGGGCAGTCTATAGTGCACCAAAGTCCCGGGCACGAGAGCCTCTATCTTGGGCACCTCACTTGATAGAGCCGCATCTATCCCCTGTGCCGTAGTGAGGCGGTAACCACCTCTCAAGGCTAGACGATTGGTTGCATTGACCTCAACCCCTAGACGGAGGGTGTGGCGACCAGAACCGCCAAAGTCCGACTTGATGGCGTCATTGTCCATCTTATATGTGTCGTCCCCGCCGTCATAGCCCTCGTCATAGACAGCATAGAGGCGTGTACCAGAGAGAGTGGAGTATTCGTAATCGGCACTGAAAATGGCACGACGACCTAGCACATAGGCTCCACTAAGGCCGAAACGCCATGGAGTACGTACCCCAAAAGCATTGGCTGCGCTCGTTGGGGTCTTAACATCAAATGCTCCCTTCTTGTCGGCAAAAGAGGGGCTAACACCCGTCGCTCGTGACCAATGGTCTATCTTGAGGCTATAGGCCATAGGCGTGTAGACAGAAGCACCTAGGCGCAGTCCGTCAATTGGCTCAAGGAGCATTCCGAGAGCAAAGCGTACGCCTCCGCCGTGTACATCCATCGTGTTGTCTAGGCTAAGGCCATAGGTATCGTTAAACTGCTGGCGCTTGCGGAACCCCTCACTATAAGAGGAGTAGATAGAGTAGTCGAGATCACTAATGGTAAGCACCATACCTAGGCTAAAAAGGCTAGAAGGACGGAAGCCAAAAGCAATATCATAGTGCGTGAGCGATCCGCTCTCCTCCATTCTCAGCCCTACGCTGCGTGGCCCCTCGTTGAGTAAGCCTCGACCGTCTTTGTCGTCGAAAGCAAAAGCCGAGCCGTAGACCTTATCCTTGTCATCGAAGTCTACCCAACCAGCCTCGTGGGCAAGTACACCAATCCAAGGCGCACGGGAGTTAAATCCCTTGCTCATGATCTCCCCTTTCTCGACGAACGGATCGCCCCCATTGAGCACGGCAGCGGCATAGTCGGCCAGAGAGAAGCCCTTCTCATGCGATAGGGAACGACTAGCATCAAGAGTTCGGCGCAAGCGCCCCCCATTCTGTATGCCGAAGCCGAAAGTAAAGCTCATACCCGAACCTGTAGTCCAGCTATTCATGTAGCTCATCTCATCGACCGTGTATAGATTGTTCCGCTCTGAGAAAGTATTCCCTCCCCACATAGAGCGGCCAAGGGCTCCTGTATATGCCCCAGTCAAGCTCAGCTTGCTCCCCCTACGGAATAGAGCGATACCCGCTGGGTTTTGATGAACAGAACTGAAATCAGCCCCGACAGCACCTAGAGCTCCAGAGAGCGCTTGATAGCGGGCAGAGCCACGTGACTCCTGCTGAGCAGCTATGCCTACGGCGAGCGTTTCGCTCTGCCCCCATGCCTGTACCCCACTTGTTGCAAGCAGAGCGGCCAAACACACACATATTTTCTTGTTCATTGCTATAATCTTTATATAAAATACCCCCTAGAGCTAAGCCTGCATCAAAAGCCGTACACGAATGACCTCTGGCACAGGCTCTGCTTAGGGGGTAAATGTCAATCCAATTCTACTTCAGCCCTTCATATCATCTAGGGACTGCCAAACAACCTCATCAGCTTAGCGACGACTGCGAGTAGAGCGTCCGCTACCAGAAGAAGACGAAGAGCTGTTACTCCTTGAGGAGCTACCGGAGTCGTAGCCTCCACGGCTACTTGAAGAGGAGCCAGAGTCGTAGCTACGAGCCTGCGAGCGCTCATAGCTGCTGCGAGAGGAGCTGTAACCAGAGTCGCCTTGTGAACTGCTGTAGGTGCTACGGGCTGAGCCCCGATAGCTGCTACCAGATCGGCTAGAGCCTTGGTACGAGCGGTCGCCACCAGAGTAATACCCCTCCGAGGCCTCAGCCCTTGCTCGAGCAGAAGAGTAGGAGCCGTAAGAGGTGCGACGAGATGGACGAGAATAGTAGTCGTAGTTGTTGCGTGACGAGCCACTATATCTATTATTGTAGTAGTGCTCGTTGTAGGCTCGATCTCGACGGCCTTGATAGTAGCCATCGTAATAGCCGCCCCAGCCTCCACCGTAGTAACCGCCATAGTAGCCATTGTAGTAGCCGCCATAATAGCCATAGTACCTGTGGTACCAAGGATCGTAGTAGGGCCAGTAGTACCCATAGCGATAGCGGAAGGAGGGATAGCCCCAATTCCATGAAGAGTAACCCCAATAGGGTCGATAGTAGTAGCCAGACCAAGGACTATTGTAATAGACAGGATCGTACCATGAGTCGTACCAAGGATACCAAGACGAAGCGCCCCAGCCCATGGATATATTGACATGTGTAGAGGGTCTGCCATCATGATAGCGATAGTCCGTATCTACATAGACAGAGCTAGGGCTATTAATCACAATGGTACCATCGCCATGGAAGCGGGCTAGACGCTCGGAGTATGGCCCATAGACACGCACCTCACTATCACGATTACGACCTCGATTGTCATAGCCACGGCCTCGTTCGTCGTAGCGCTCACGCAAGTCGTACTGCATCTCCTGCTCGTCTTCTGGGCTGATGCGGCCATTGTAAGCATCAATCTCACGCTCTCGCTGGCGCTTCTTATAAGCTTCTAGTAGCTTAGCCTGCTCAGCACGTTCACGTTCCAGAGCAGCCTGTCTTTCTCTATAGCGTATCTCCGCCTCAGCTCTTGCTTGAGCCTCACGTTTCTCTATATCCTTACGACTGAGGTAGGCATCGTCCAGATACCTATCATCGCTCTGCCCAGATACGCCATGGCTAACCAAAAATGTCCCTGCGGCAAGGAGCAAAATTTTCACTAGTTTCATAATCTTCTTCAATCAATTAAGTGAAACACCTCTATAATCTCTACGTTATCCGAGGACATTAGTCTAACGCTACAAGCATAAAACATATTGCCTCTAGTGTGTAAAGATACCAATTTTACACATTAAAACAAAACAGACACTCAAAACAATCATTTTGATAGATCTGACTAGAAGATCCAGACATTAGCACAGAAGAGAACAAGTGCCCCGATCAATCTGACACAAATAAACAAAGGATACGGAAGCTAATGAGCTTCCATACCCTTTTCCGCTCGCATAAGCTAGGAGCCGCTGTGGTAGCGAAAAGGCTAAGTGCTACCTCTTCCAGAAGTGAGGCGTCAGGATACCCAAAACGGTGAAAACCTCTAAGCGCCCTGTAAGCATCAAGAAAGCCATCAGATACTTACTGAAGTCGCCAGCAGGGCCTATGGTAGACATATACTCCCCGATGCCGGGACCGGAGTTGCTCGCAGCCGAGCAAGCGATACTTAGACTGGAGATAAAGCCGTTGCCGTCGAGCATGAAGAGCAAACTACCCGCAAAGATCAGCATCAGGTAAACCACACAAAAAGCCAAAACTTGATGCACCGTACTGATGCTTAGCTGCTTGCCGTTTAGTTTCACAGGAGTAAAGAGATGAGGGTAGATCTGCTTCTTAAACTCGGTATATAGATTTTTCATCAGCAAGACGAAGCGAGCAACCTTGAGCCCCCCAGAGGTAGAGCCTGCACAGCCGTTGATGAACATAATCTGTAGCCCTAGCATCCAAAAGAAAGGGCGCCACTCTGTAATATCGGCAGTAAGGAACCCTGTACTAGACCCCAAGGATATAACTTGGAATAGCGACTTGCGTATTGCCTCCTCGACATCTTGGTAGAAACCCTGCGAATACAACCAAATGGCCGTGACGATCACGGTAGCACCGATGAAGATATTAAACCATCTAAACTCCTCATCACGCAACAGCTTGAGTGGGCTACCAGCGAAGGCAAAATAGATAAGCGTAAGATTGAGAGCTCCTATGTACATAAACAAACTGAGCACATACTCAATGTAGACAGAGTCGTATGCTGCGATACCAGCATCTCGTGTGGAGTAACCGCCCGTAGAAACACAGCTAAGCGAATGGCACACGGCATCGAATAACCCCATAGGCCCAAGGACAAGGAGCACAATCAGTACCAGAGTCTCGACTACATAGACGATACACAACCGCTGAGCCACATCGGCGATACGTGGCAAAAAACGTTCGTGCGTGATGCCCGTAGTCTCGGCGTTGAAGATTTGGCTCGCTCCGCCACCAAACATCGGCACCAAAGCCACCGTAAAAACGACGATACCAATCCCCCCCTGCCACTGCATTAGGCTACGCATAAACAAAATCCCATGAGATAGATGCTCTACCCGACTAAAGATTGTAGCGCCAGTGGTGGTAAAGCCTGAAATACACTCTAGGAATGCATCGACAAAACGAGGCGTCGCCCCACTGAGCATCATCGGAATCGTGGAGAGTAGAGAGAGGAGTAGCCACGTAGAGGTCACGGTAAGCATGCCCTCACGCCTCCCTACTCTCTGGTCTTTGAGATCTCTACCCAAACCAAACAACACCCCTCCGACGCCAGCGTATGCCAGTACTCCGATGACGAAAGGCATGATCACCTCGCCGAAATACAAAGAGATACCCACGCAGATGAGCATCATCACGCACTGGACAAGACTCATCAGCCCTAGTACTCGAGATATAAATCGGAAGTTGATTGTCTTCACGGTTGGCTAGTTAAAGAGGCGTTTGAGTTCGTTGAGAGAAACATCGTGGTAGAAAACCATGACGTGGTCGTATGGCTCAATCACCGTATCGCCCCCAATCATTCGAGGCACTCCGTTGCGCAGCATGCCACCAAGCGTCATGTGGTCTGGCAACTCCAAATCCATGATGCGCTTACCAACCAAAGGCGACTGACGCCCGACGATGAGCTCTGCGACCTCGGCATTGTTGAGCAGGGAGAGGCAGACTATCGAGCCTGCTTTCTGCCCCAGCAGCATTTGATAGATATACCCCGCTGCAAGCAGTTTTTTGTTGATGAGCGTACCGATATCTAGGCGATAAGCTAGTGGGATATAGTCGATATTCTCCTCCTTGGCGATCGTCTTATAGACGTTGTAGCGTTTGGCTGCCAGACATGCCAAGATATTCGTCTCGGAGTTCTGGGTCAGGGCGACGAAGACCTGAGCATCATCGAGCCCTACCTCTCTGAGCAGATCTGGGTTCTGTCCGTCCCCATGGTAGACCATAACGTTGGGAAACTTATGATCCGAAACCATAATACACTTCTCCTTACTCTTCTCGATGACACAGATGCGAATACTCTCAGGGAGCTTCTTGATCGTTTGCATGGCCACTCTGCTGGCCCCCATGATGACCATCTTGCGCACCTTGGGACACTGCTTCCCTGCTAGCCGTCTGATCTCATCAATCTGCCCCACCGGACAAGTGAAGAATACCAAGTCATTGGCCTCGATGCGTGTCGAACCCGTAGGAATAATGGTCTGCAAATCTCGTTTGATCGCAACGATGTGGTAAAACTTGTCACTCCCCGCTGAAGACTCCTGCTTGAGCTCGTAGAGATGCTTACCCACAATCTCGGCATTGTCCCGCACCTTGACGCCCGCCAGTATCAGAGCGCCATTAAACAGCTCCACATACTGCCTAGCCCATGGGTTGAGCGTTGTGGAGGCAATCTCATTGGCGGCCAATTCCTCTGGGTAAATCAAGTGGTCGATGCCGATCGACTCGTAGTGATCTGCATACCTAGGCTCTAGATGGAGGTGCGTATTGACTCGAGCTATCGTCTGCTTGGCACCTAGCATCTTGGCTAGACTACAAGCCAGCAGGTTGGTCGCTCCGTCTGGCGTTACGCTCACGAATAGATCGGCCCCTACCACACGAGCCTCCTTGAGGTCGTCTAGAATCACGGGGTCGCCCACTGTCATCAAGGCTTCTATGTGCGATTTCTTCTCCTCCAAACGCTTCTCGTCAGCGTCCATGAGGACGATATCCTGCTCCTCACTCGCAAGCATCTGGGCTAGATGAGTACCAACCTCCCCAGCCCCTGCGATCACTATACGCATATCTCTAACGATTTATTAGTTGCTCGCCTGCCTCCCTAATAGAAGCATCATCCAAGCCACAGTCTAGGCGCTGCTGGCTAGGTGTGCCATGGGAGATAAAGCGGTCGGGGATCCCCAACCTTTTGAGCCGAGCTGTATAACCTCTATCCAGTATGAACTCTGCCACTGCAGAGCCTAGGCCACCACAGATGGAGGCCTCCTCTACCGTCACGACATTGGGGCAACGTGCCAGCAGGTCCTCGAGTAGCTCCTCGTCAAGGGGTTTGGCGAATACCATATCTATATGCCCTACATCAATCCCCTCGGAGCGCAACTGAGCGACAACCTTAGCTACATTGACGCCAATCGGGCCGATAGAGAGATAGGTAAGCAGACTACCTCTCTGCAGCTCTCGCCCCTTGCCAAAGGGAATCTCTTGCATGGGCTGGCGCCAATCGACCATAGAGCCCTGACCTCGTGGGTAGCGAATAGCTACGCTAATGGGCCAAGTCTTGTAGGCCGAGTACATCTGGTGGCGTAGCTGCGCCTCGTCCATAGGAGAGCAGACAGCTATATCTGGGATGCTACGCAGGTATGATAGATCGAACGCACCCTGATGCGTCGCACCATCTTCACCGACTAGACCCGCTCGGTCTAGACAGAAAATTACCTTATTACCCTGTAGAGCCACATCGTGTATGAGCTGGTCGTAGGCCCTCTGCATAAATGTCGAGTAGATGTTGCAGAAAGGGATCATGCCCCCCGAAGCCAAACCCGAGGAGAAAGTAACAGCATGCTCCTCGGCAATACCCACATCGTAGGCTCTCTCGGGGAAGACCTCCATCATCTTATTCATCGAGCAACCTGAGGGCATAGCAGGTGTGATACCGACAATGCGCTCGTCCATGCGAGCCAGCTCTACGAGTGTCTCGCCGAATACGTCCTGAAACTTGGGGGGCTCTGGCTGGGCTGGTGCAGCAAGTCGTTGCCCTGTAGCGGGGTCAAACTTACCGGGGGCATGCCAAATCGTAGGGGATTTCTCGGCTGGTTCGTAGCCCTTGCCCTTGACTGTACTAATGTGCAGGATCTTGGGGCCTCGCATATTCTTGAGCCCATTGAGCACATGTACCATGCGCAGCACGTCATTGCCATCTACGGGACCGAAGTAGCGAATGCTAAAGCTATCGAACAGATTATTCTGCCTCGACACGAGGCTCTTGAGCTTATTGTTGAAGCCAAGAATATCTCGTTTGTCTTTCTCCTCGATGAGGCGTAGCTTCATCAAGCCATGGTAGAAGTCCCGCCTAACACAGTTGTAGGGACGAGAGGTAAGCAGATCTACCATATATTTATTAAGTCCACCGACATTCTTGTCGATAGACATATTATTATCGTTGAGTATAATGAGCAGATTGTTGGGAGCGGAGGAGGCATTGTTCAGCCCCTCGAAGGCCATGCCTCCCGTCATCGAGCCATCGCCGATGAAGGCTACCACACGCCGACGCTCCCCCTTGCTCTTGGCAGCTACCGCCATACCGAGGGCTGCTGAGATAGAGTTGGAGGCGTGTCCAGCCACGAAGGTATCGTACTCACTTTCCTTGGGGCTTGGGAAACCCGATAACCCACCCCATTTGCGTAGCGTGTGGAATTCCCCTCTGCGCCCCGTCAAGAGCTTATGAATATAGGCCTGATGCCCCACATCCCAGACAATCTGATCGTACGGAGCATCGAAAACATAGTGCATAGCCACTGTTGCCTCGACAGCTCCTAGATTGGACCCCAAGTGCCCGGGATTAACCGACAGAGCCTCCAATAAGTACTGCCTGAGCTCCGCGCAGAGCTTGGGTAAATCTTCTAGGGCAAGCTGCTTGAGATCGCTAGGGGTATTGATCCTATCGAGCAACGGATAGAGGATTGTCCCCTCGGGGCTATGTTCCATAAACTTAATCGTTATCGTATAAATCTCACTTCAGATATAGCAAGCGCATGGGCGCTGCATCAAAATGTGGTTACTCTAGATCTGCATCGAACGGCTTCTGCGGTCGCATAGGCATCACCCTGACCTCCTACTATATCATTCATTAAACACATAAACAAAGGTAAGGGTTTCCATATAATATTATGGTGTATCCCCTGCAAAAGCATGAGAGGCCACACCGCAATAATAGGTGTAGCCCCTCCCTAATATATACAAGGCCTCAAAGGAAGAATACAAAGTATGAGGCCCACACGCATTCGTCTAACTAGAATACTGTGACTTTCTGGTTCTCAAACTCAAACTTGGCAGTATAAGACTGGTTTACCTTATCCTTCAAGACTAGAGCCTCACCAGTGTTGTTGTCATAGAGGTGATCACTCTTTCTAGACCCCTTGACTTCGGCTCTCTTGATCAGAGCATCTGCTTCAGGAAACTCAAAAAGCAAATGTTTACCCTTATCTTCTAGATTATTCTTAGGCTTTAACACGAACGTGATTTTTTCTCCCTCTTCGTAGTTAGAAACCTTGATATCCCCATAGATCCTAGGGTCTGCACCAAATTTTTTGAAGGCAATCTTAACTTCCTCTTGATTCCCACTCTTATATTCTTTCCTCACAAACACATCATAGGCATTGTAAATATTCTCTCCAAGGCCTGTATGGAATGAGTCATTATTGAAGAAGACATCAAATGAAATGCGCTTAATAGGCTGCTTTTCTCGCGTGTATCTAGAGTAGATGACCGTCTTGAATGTCTGATTCGTTTCCAGTTCTCTGAGCTTATAAGCGATGGGTACTCCGAGATTATCCTTACTCCATGTTGCCCCCTCGGCAAGGAAACTCTTAATCATCTGCACATCTACAACGCTCTGACCAGCAAGCTTAGCGCTACCACCGAGAACACGTCCTCTGATAGAAGATCTCTCCGAGATAGACTTGAAGTTAGCCTCTGCCTCTGCGGTGAAAGAGCCGCCAAGGAAGCTTGTCTGCAGCTTTGCATCTAATTCATTCTTAGTTAGGCTAGTTTCAACACCTAGAAGGAGGATACGTCCAACCTTAACCGAAGAGATGTAGAGAGGCTTATTAGTCCCGAAAGCACTCTTATAATCGAACTCGCCAGCGAAGAAGTCTGATGGCTTCTGTGGAGTATCCAGATCCATGGTATAGAACACCTGCTGCACTTTCACGAGGAAGTACTTCTTGTCGGAGCTATAAGAAAAGCCAGCTGTAGCCTTAACAGAAGTAGATGTACCATTATAGCCACCACCGATAGCAATCTTGAGGTGCTGCTCGTCATGTACCTCCTCTGATGAGTAAGAGATGTTGGCTGGAGGAGGGTTAAATCCTCTACCAAGCAACTCATTGACACCAGCACGCACAGTAGAGAGCTTAGGATCTGGTACTACAATGGTAGGATTGGAGCCTGTCAGAGAAACAGAAATGGTAATTGGCTTACGTGGAGCAACCACTGGGCTATAGTCCCCATTAATTACGCTCGTAGCCTTGATCAGAGCCCCGGGGTAAAAAAGCTCATGATTGTCCGAAAACAGAAGCTGCTCCTCTAGAGCGACTGCTTGTTCATAGTCTTTTCTTTCCCCTGCAACTGGCAAAATTTCATCTGCTCTGAAAGCTCGTGGCTTCGAAGCATCATACGGACGCTCTGCGAAAGGTTCAATTTGCTTTACGGTTGGGAGATTGGTCACAAACGTGTTTAGCTGATTGGCATAAGCGGCACTTATATTGCCTTGTTTTTCAGCGCCATTTTGGTTTTTAAGGTTTGGCTCATCTTTGGTCGAACACGAATAAACCCCTACTACGAGAGCCACAGCCAAGAAGCCTTTAAATCCTGTGAAATCCATAAACGTTAAATTAAAATTGATACAACAATGTGAGCGTCAAATACGCCCCTTAATTCACTTCTTGGGGTGCAAAAGTAAGTCAAGCAAATTGAATAGCCATCTTTTTTCCGCAATAAATATTTGACACGATGTAGCAGAATTTCCAGAAAAAACCATTCTTAATCACTGAAAATCAAAATATTAATATAAAATTATTTTTTTATCTCAGGGCTGCATATTAAGTAAAAATCCAAACTTTATTCCACATCATTAAGGATATATCCGCACTAAATGGACTTACGCTGGGCGCTCGATAATAGATTTGGGAGAGGATTATGCCCCCAATTAGCTTGAGTAGCGCCCGCTCGATGGGGCTCCTCCCTCCTACCCGAGCCAATGGAGCTGTACTACCCAGCCACTATAAGACCTCCTAAACTGAAAATAAATGTTTAAGCGCAGATCAATTTTGGATCAACTTTTAGATATCGGTGGGTGAGTTCCTCTATGTTCAGCCCAAAGGAGGCAGACCTCGTATTTGGCCTCTAGGAGGCTCTAGATTGCGTCCGACACGGTTTGGGCTCTTCCCCCTTGGAGCAACAAAAACACCCACCTTAAACAAAGACAACACAAACAACTAATAATCAACATCATAAAACAAAACAACCTGTCATCTAGCGCACTCATGCCTCATTTCGGGATATTTCTTCCCATCAATCTTGGCTAATTGATGGACACATTGCAGAGGGTTAGTCCACCAATCCGCAAAAACGTTCCCATCAATTTCCCGCCAATGTTCCACAGACCTTTATAAACTGAGGACTCGTTTCATAAAATTCGAGGGTAATACATTTACACACCTTAACAGATATATAGACAGTTGGATATCCTTGATAGAATTAAATCTCTAAAAGATTGCATTGGCTCACCCGAAAAAGAGCTCGACCAACAATAAGGTAAACAATCATGATTAAGATTAACCACCAGAATAAAAGAAGAGCTAGCAAAAGAGCTTGCGGAGCGGATAATGATGTCTATGCTGAACTCTGATTATACTACAAGGAGTGGAGAGGCTCTCTCAGTGTAGATGGGGAGATAACGACATTAGAGAGTCTTAGTCAAAGACATTTATCACTCTCCGAAAGTGTCATACGGTGAGGCTATTGATAGATTGAAAAAACATCTCCACTATTGAGGGTGGGGAGAAAAGCAAATACAGACAAATATACTTCAATTATAAGGACACAATAGATAACTACATTCCTAGAGAGAAAACCGAAGAAGGAAAAATGATAACGAGTGTGCCATAGATTTAGAAGAGAGAGATCTAGTAGACCGATTCTACTTCTACATCGAAAATCTTACAGAGAGTCTAATTAATAGGTGCTATCTCTTCCTCTAATATGCATGGTAATTAGCCCGATCCTGAGAATTTCGGCAAACGGCCATTGGCGAAGTTTACCTATGATTTACTGCAACAGCTTGGCGTCAAGCCTCCGAAATAAAGAACCTTTCTTTATCCGCCAAAGCGAGAGGTGTCGACCTGCTTGTGCTTGCGCTGCTTGTATTGGCCGAAGCGGTAGGACAGAGAGAGCACAACGCTGCGCAGGTGCTTATCTACATGCATAACTAGGCGATTGCCCCCAAGCTCAGCGGTCGGGCGTGGAGCTCCACGCTCCAATAGGTCATTGCCCTTGAGGCTAAGTGTTAGGCGGTCGTCTAGGAGCACACATTGTAGACCTGCATTCACGACCCAGAGAGAGGAGAGGTCGTAGTTGGTTTGGATCGAGGGGCTAACGTAGTAGCTCGAGAGGTCTAGCGAGAGCTTAGGCCGTTTTAGGAGCATGATACTATTGTCTAGGTATAGATAGGCGTTGAGCCTCTGTCGGTCTAACTGGTGCCCGTGGAAGTCATTCGTCTTTAGACGTGTTTGCATCACGCCAAGCGTAATCCTTGAGTCGAGTATCTGGCCTAGCTTGATAGGAGCAACGAGATTAGCCCCCATACGCAGAGCATAGTCCCAGTTGAGTGTCTTGTAGATGAGGATTAGCTGCTCGGTAGACTGGTAGGCCGATTGCTGGAAGTAGCTGGGCTGATAGGTCCAGAAGAGCTGTACGGCATAGTCTTGTTTGTAGAGGTAGTTGAGCGAGGCTCTGTGTGTACGCATCGGTGTGAGTAGAGGATTGCCGTGAATTTGGCTATACACATCTAGGTAAGAGATGCTGTGCTGCATCTGCTTGTAAGGCGGGTAATCCTTGTCTGAGCTAAGAGAGAACTGTACGATATGGGTTGGCGTCTTCATATAGTTGAGCGACAGGCTGGGGTAGACGTGCCATCTGCTACGATTGCCTTGACGGTAGTACTCTGCCGTCACCGACCCCGCAATCCAAGTGTTGCCGATTTTGTACGATAGGCCTGCGTACACCTCGTATATCTGCTCACGGGTTAGAGCTGATAGGTCGGGGAGGGAAACGAGCGCTCCTTTGAGGGTATGAGAGGTTTGGCTGTCTTGGCTACGGCTGAGCTGGGCAATGCCACCGTAGGTTACACGCAACTTGTTTAGAGGAGTCAAGCTCCCGTTGAGATACGCCTTAGCTTGATGGGCATACTGGGAGGCATCAATCTGAAAATCACTTAGTCCCGATGTTGTGGCTATGCTCATCATCTGCGCACTGAGATAGCGGTAGTGCAGATAGTCCACACCAATCTCTAGCCCCTTGCCCCAAGTATAGCTAGCCGAGAGGTTATGCATATAGGTAGATGAGGTTTTGTTGTTGACGTCTTGCTTGAATGTGCCGACTGATGTCGCTTGGCTTGCCTTATCTGGTGCTAGATCTGTCGTGTAGGCAGCACTGAATTGGTAATCTTTGCTAGGCGTATAGTCGGCTCCTAGGCGCAAGAGATGCTCCTGCCCCGATGTACTGATGGTTTGCTCTTGGTTCAGCTCGTAGCGCTTCCTCCCGACTTGATGCCAGCCCTCCAGACCTATTGGAGAAACGGAGCGGGATACCCGAGGAGTGTATAGAGCATCTAGGGTCAGCGTGGGGGAGTCGTACACCAAACTACCTCGTCCCGAGAAACTAGAGGCATATTGCTCCATGTAGCTGGTTTGTACCTCGCCTCGCCAGTGTGCTTCCTCTCCTCGAAGTAGCACTACATTGATTACTGCACCTCGGGTCTGGTATTTGGGTTCTGGGTTGTACATCACCTCTAGGCTTGTCACTCGGCTGGCGGGCATTGAGGTCAGCAGGGCTCTAAGCTGACCTGTGGACATGGTGCTGGGGCGACCGTTTAGGACGATTGTTACCTCCGAAGCTCCAACCAATGATAGAGAGCCGTTGCTCTCTAGGACTGAGGGCAAGCGCTTGATGAGATCGAAAGCAGAGTTGGCGATGCGTCCTTTGAGAAGTGTGGGCGCATCGTAGACGAACTTACCTTGCTCAAGTCGAACCAGAGGCCTGCGCCCTACGATGGATACCTCTCCCAGAGTACTGGTCTGTGCGGCTATGTGTATATCGCCAACCTCGGGAGAATGATATGTAGAGCTATGGGTTTGGTAGCCGAGATGCTGAATGAGTAGGCGAAAAATCGGAGGATAATTGGTGAAGCTAAACGAACCATCAGATGCCGTTATTGCTCCCGATAGATAAATCGAGTCACTACTCTGCAAGACGACAGTGGCCCCCTCTAGAGGCTTATCTCCCTCGCCCAATACTCGCCCTCTGATGCCTTGTGCCAAAGCACTAGCTACACTAAGTAGGCTCATGATGACCACGAAAAAACTTACTCTCATAGCGATAATAGATATTGTCTGTACTGATGATTACTTAATCGTTAGTGTCGTAATAACCAAACTGCTCAAGCAGCCTTGGATATTTGCTCTGCACGGACTGAGTCGTAGGGCAGAGGTTACATATTTTGTCGTACCTTTTGGCTTTATTCTTGCGGTCTTCTAGAACTGATTACTTGCCTTGTACTTTGCATATTCTGAGGTTTCTAAGAGCGAAAGAGGCTGAGCCAAAAGTGAATTTTGACACAGCCCCGTAGCTGATGTAATTGTGCTCTGCAAGCTATCCCTAGCTTTCGCCATGTTGGCCATTAGCTCTACTCCTCTGTTTGGCAGGTGGGCATTAGACCCTCTAGACCGAGCTCAGATAGGCGACCTATGTGTTGGCTTTGCTCCTGCGTTAGATGCTCTAGCAGGAAGAGTAAGTTCTTCCTTTGGTGCTGGCTCAGTGGCGAGGAGAGTAGCTTGGCTGCCATATGTAGTTTGGGGAAGACCTTAAATAGTTCCCCCTTGCCCTTGGGTGTGATGAAGACTCTGATGCTTCTGCGGTCATTCTCGCTAGGAAACTCTTCAATGAGGCCGTCCCGCTTGAGCCGTCGCATCACCTCTCCACCCGAGGTCTTCTCCATGCCGTTTCTGCTGTTTAGTTCGCTTTTGGTTAGTCCGTTGTCATTGAGTAGACACACGAGGTAGGTGTACTCCTCCTCGGTCTGTAGGTATTCACTCTCCGCTAGAGCTTTTTTGATATAAGCCTTGGAGTAGCGGTGCAGTAGGCTCAGATGCCTCGCAATCCCCACATCTGCGGGGGCTGCATCGGCCCTAGGGTCTGATGTGTCTTCATGTATAGGTATCATACTCTCGACAAAAGTCAAGAAACTACGCATACCCATCTGCTCGGCATCTGGTACTAAGCTCTCAAATAGGTCGAGGTACTCGACCAGCTCTAGAAGTAATCGCTTACTTTTCATCCTTCCCCTCCTAACACCTGATGATTACGAACTGCAAATAGTTACCTCCTCTTGAGAATGCTGTTGAGCACTCGAGCCGTATGTACAAGCTTACCCGACTTCTGTGAATAGATCTCTACGCTCCAAACATGGGTGCTACGTCCCCTATGCATGATGCGTGCCTCCGCCCTCATCGTATCTCCTGTCATGGCAGATGCTACATGGTTGCCACTAACTTGCGCGCCTACTTGCATCTCCCCCTCCTCTAGTAGGGCCAGCGAGCCGTAGCCCGCCATAGTTTCGGCGAAAGCGAGGTTCGCCCCACCATGTATGATGCCCATAGGCTGGGCGGTGCGATTGTCTACTGGCATCGTCCCTACGATATAGCCCTTGGCAACCTCTACGCAACGGATCCCCAGTGCTTCCATAAGTGTCCCGGGGATTAGTGAGTTGAACTCCTCTACCGTGTAGGGCGATTCGTCGTGGTGGTTGAAGAGGTACTTGGCCAATAGGTGTGCCACACCGTCTTCGTCATTGCTCTTGGTCACGTAGTCGGCACAGGCTTTGATAGCTTCACGAGCGTTAGCCATAGCAACGCCTAGACCAGCGTATTGGATCATCTCCAGATCATTGAAGCTATCCCCCACGGCAATTAGTTCGCTGCGGTCGTAGTCTAGTCGCTCAAGCAGTCGGCTTAGAGAGGCTGCCTTGTGCACTCCTTCTGGTACCACCTCCAAGAAACTCGGGTGGGAACGAAAGGCATTGACACGACCAGCGAAGCGCTCCTTGACGATAGGCTCCAGAGCTTCTATGTGATCGGGGGGGCCAACGATCAGGCACTTGGGCAGGACTTGTGGTACGTCTGTGGAGAAGTTGGCTACCTGTTTAGGGCTCATTCCGGTGATCTCGACTTCCTTGAGTAGGTAGGGGTCTCCAATGTTTTCGGATAGGATATGTTCTGCATCGTACGTCAGTATTGTTAGGCCGTACTCTTTACTCAGACCGTATAGCTCTGTAGCTATGCCCTCGGGCAATAGGTACGAAGCAATGGGATTTTTAGCTCTGCAGTTGTAGACTTCTCCTCCGTTGAAAGGCATTAGATAGCCACTGTATCGGTCTAGTTGTAGCTCACGAGCAATCTCTCTTAGCCCTGCCGTAGGGCGACCAGAGGCAATGATTAGACGTATCCCATATTCTTCTTGAGCTTTGAGTAGGGCATCACGCACTGGGGCCGTGAGCACCCTCTCGGAATTGACCAATGTGCCGTCTACATCAAGGGCCATTAGCTTATACTTCGTTGTCTTCATCTGTTTTCTTCGTTTAGTGTAGCTTGGGTCGCTAGGAGGATCTCTTGTGCCATATCTACTAGGGCGCTGCAGGGGCGGTTGTATTTACCTTTGAGTTCGGCACAGGTTAGTCCGCCTGCTCTCTGGCGGAAGGTTTCGATCAGCTGAGCCGAGTGCTCGGCATTTATCAGGCTGCTTGCTGCATAGATTGCCCCGCACATTCCGCCCTCGGCTCTTCCACCGCCTTTGCTTCGGTAGATAAGTTCGATCTCATCGTCGGTCAATCCCGTCAGCTCTTGCTGAGATTTGTGGACGGACTGAGCACAGTTCCAGTTGTTGGACGCATTATGAAAGAAGGTTGAGGCCATAGGTCCTCTAGGGCGTGTCGCAGACTTTGGCTTGTCTTGAGGTAGCTCTTGTGTACCCATTATCTATTACTACTCTGGTTTATTGATGTAAGCGATCCCTTCGTTCAGGAGCTCGATACGTTCACTTGGGATATCTCGGAGCAAGTCACCATGCGTTGCGGCCACGCAGTAGTCCCCAGCCAAACCCGCGAGGTAGATTTTGTCTGCCTCGAGTAGCACACGAGGCGTCTGTTCTGCGAATGCGCTGTACGCATCTTTTTCGCTTGTAGTTGCCTTCTCTACGTAGAGCAATGTCTTGCCCGAGAGAGCAGCACGTACGGTCTGCTCGTGAATGGCTGGGTAGATAGCAGCTCCCTCGGTGTAGCGCACGCAGTGTGGAGGCCACATGCCTCCCTGAGCGACGAAGCTACAGTGGTCGTATGGGTGCTGATCCATCGTCACTACTACGGTGTCATAGCAATTGGGATGCTCTTGCATCCAAAGCGCCAAGTGCTCCATCGCCTCGGCGGCCTCCGGCACAGGTAGTGTACCCGTGATGAAATCTATCTGAGGATCTACAATGAGAAGAACGTGCTTCATAGAAAAATAGTATGAATGATGATAAGAAATGATTTAGTTCGTTAGTAGCATGAAAAGGCCATACAAGGTAAGGGGAATGAAGAATATGATACAAAGCAAAACGAGGCACCCACAGCCTCTGCGTGTGGACTCCCCGAAGCTATCTCCCCCTAGTAGGGCTCCTAGTAGGGCGGCGAAAAGCAAGAATATGACAAGCTCAAACATAACTTATTATGTAGTGAATATAGGATTACTCCAGCGCACCCACCCATCTCGACAGATTGGAGGCAGAGGCTGGGCCAGTAGCGAGCCAAACGCAACAGCTACAATACTATATATATCATAAGTCTATTAACTATTATATTGTTTAGCAGGAGTTCGATATAGTATAGTTATCGGGGCTGGCGTCGGGCTAGGTAGATTGATTAGCAAGCCAATAGGATAGTTTGGGGAGCTCACCGAGCTTTGCCCCGGCTATTTTCAAAGTCAAATATAGCTCTTATTTGCCCCAAAAGACCTAATACAGAATATTTCCTGATTGTGATCGGCCTAGATTAGGAAGAAGGGTATCACGACAGAACCATTCTTCTACAATTTCAAGACTCCTAAATAAGGGCTCTACACCTAGAGTATATCAATAATCTAACAAGACGGCTACACCTAGTGAAGAGAATCGTAGCCGTCTTACCGTCTGTGGCATGGGGAGCGAACAATTTAGGTGACGCCTTGTTTTACACCCAGACAACAACTAAAATTATTTACAAACATGGCAGTAAATCATATTTCCAAAGCTGAGTTCGTTCAACTCGTTCACGATGTAGACACCAATCCTGCTGGTTGGCAGGCTAAGCACAGCCTCCCAGTATTGATCGACTTCTATGCTACTTGGTGTGGTCCTTGCCAAGCTCTAGCGCCACTGCTTGAAGAAGTGGCACAGGAGTACGAGGGACGTATCCAGATCTATAAGGTTGATGTAGACCAAGAGCCCGAACTAACATCGCTCTACAACATTCGTACAGTTCCTACGCTCCTATTTGCACAGCCCAACAGCGACAAGCCTAAGCTGATGCTTGGGGTAATGGGTAAGGCCGAGCTTAAAGAAAAGATCGAAACCCTACTGCTAGGCTAATCTTTGGACAGCCCATACAACAAGAACCGCCTGCACTCTCGACAGAGGGAATGCAGGCGGTTCTTGTTTATCTCAATAGCTTAGGCAAAAAAGAAGACGCCGAGCAAGGAGCTAATGCTAATAATTACCCAGAGTACGATAGCTAAGACAAAAGGCTTAGCTCCAATACCCCGTAGAGAAGACCAAGAGAGCGATGCACCGATGAAAAACATAGCGAGCATCATACCACGACGAGCAAGCGAACTAATCCATCGGCTTAGCTCTGGGCTTACCTCTTGTAGGAAATATGTATTGACAATCATCGCCAGTACGAAGTAGGCGATAAACCACGGAATACGTACTCGGCTACCGCCTCGGCTAAAGATAAGCGACGAAACGAAGGCCAGAGGGATAATCCACAGAGCTCTAGTTAGCTTAATCATAGTCGCAGTTTGCAGAGCTTCGTCGCCATAGGCTGCGCCAGCTCCTACTACGGAGCTAGTGTCGTGAATGGCAATCGCTGCCCACGTGCCGAAGCTATTCTGGCTAAGCTCTAGGTAGTGCCCAATAGGTGGGAAGATAAATAGGGCAATAGCATTGAGCACAAACACCGCCCCGAGTGCTACGGACATATCTCGCTCATCGGCATCAATCGTCGGCCCGACTGCGGCAATAGCACTCCCACCACAGATGGCTGTCCCCGAACCTATGAGGTAAGAGATCTTGCGCTCCAACCCAAGAAGCCGCCCGAGTAGGACGCCTAGAGCGAGTGTACCGAAGACGCTAACGATCGTCACACTCATTCCTCCCGCACCAGAAGACAAAGACTCTTGTAGATTCATGCCGAAGCCAAGCCCGACAACCGACCATTGGAGCAGTTGTTTGGAGGCACGAGAGTTGAATTTGGCGTATGGTGTACCGAAAATCGCAGCACAGAGTAGCCCGAGGAATAGGGCTACTGGCGGAGTGAGCCAAGCAAAGTAGGATTGCAGACTAGGGATACAGCCTAGTGATAGGCAGAGTACAACCAGAATACACAGGGCGACGTATCCTCTCTCGGCTCGGCTTTGTGGGATTAATGGGGTATTCATGCTATAGATCTACTATTTATGGAGTAGATAGTTGTAAACTTTTAGGTTAGTAATGTTACTATTAAACTCTCCAGCTCTACGCAAAGGGAAAACCAGTGTTCGGTGGTAGTGCATCTTCTTTCCCGTGCGATAGACTGTTGGGGAGAATGGATCTGGGGCTTGGTAGAGCGTGTTGAGGCGTTCCCCCTCCTGCTGTGGCACATACACGGTCTGGATATCGAATCTCTGGCGTAGCTTACCATTGATGTAGAGCGCCGTTCCCTTGTTTGTCCCTTGGATCGCAATCTGCACCTTACCAGTCTTGGGCAGTGTATAGTCGAACGTATCGAGGTAGCCATCTCTTAGGAAGCCTAGTTGCCCATTTTGGGGTGAAGTGAGATAGAAGACCGCATGCGCCGAGCGGAATAGCTCTGTGCCGATTAGCTCATCAGCTAGCTCCATATCCCAGCTGACGGTATAGTTGTAGCCTATCTCTTCGTATGGTAGTTCGCTCCGAGGGTTAAGGCTAGCTTGACTGTACACCTCGGCGGGCTCTGCTGCTAGGCGTGCCAATTCGTTTACTCCGGGGGCTTCACTCAGCAAAGGCCGCTGTCGCTCGTAGTCGGCATAGGGAATGGTCGTGCTATGAGCCGTCCAAGTCTTCAGAGCGATCATTTGCAGGGCGGGCATCAAGCGATGATGAATATCCTTGACCGTGATACCATTGCCGTAGTGGTCATTCCAAACGGCAAACATACCACCTAGGAGCGATGAGTCTTGCTCCTCAAACCTCTGATTGCCAATCTGCGCTGGTGTCCAAAATTTGTGTAGACGCTCGGTGTCGAGGTAGTCGTAGTAATAGCCTGCACCGGGTACAATGTAGGTCCAGCCGTCAGGGATACTCACAATCTGATAGCCCTGTTTCTTCATTTCCGTAGGATCTGCATAGCCGTTGTACCAGCACATCATCACCACATCTTGGCTTGCCACAGGCGTTTTGCCGTATGCGTGGGTAAGAGCTCCCCATAGGCAAGCCTGCTTACCGAAGCTCTGAACGTACTTGATGTATCGATCGGTGAAGTAGCGAAACCTCTCTCGCACCTCCTCTTTGGCATTGCTATACTCGTCTGTGCCGATATTCACTCGGCGACCACGAAAGACGGGTTTATCGCCTGATAGATATTCGTGGAATAAGGCATCGACAAACTCATAGGTCTTGGGGTTGAAGAGGTCTAGATGATCCATACCGTACTCCTTGCTCCCGATCTCCGGTATGATACGGCTAAAAGCCAGTGAGTGTGCCGGCACATCAATCTCGGGGATAATCTCTACAAACTGACGCATGGCACGCTCCTGAAAGTCGATGAACTCCTGCTTGCTGTACGATGCTCCTTTGATGGCCAAGTTGGGGAATACCTCGCTCTCTAGGCGGAAGGCCGATGAGGTCTGTGCCCAATCGCCACCGAAGTAGTCCTTGAAGCCATTGTCATTGAGGTGAACTTGTAGGGTATTCATCTTGTAGTAAGCCATCACCTTGACCAAGCGATGCAGGTAGTCCATAGGGATATATTTACGGGCTACGTCTAGCAGTAGGCCACGCATGGCATAGCGAGGAGTATCGGTCGTCTGTCCTTGAGGTAAGGCTTGTCGCTCGTGCTGCTCCGAGAGTTGTAGTACAGTACGTGTCCCCCAAAATAGCCCTTGAGCGGTGGCTGCCGTGAGTCGAGTAACCTCGGTGATAGACAAGTGATAGCCTTCTAGTCCCAGAGCGTAATCTGGCTTGAGAGATAGGACGAAGTCCCCAGCTCTGGCTGAGCCACGGACGATGCGTAGCTGACGGCCAAACATCTGTCTGTAATCATTGGCCAGCTCCTCGGCCACCGCCCTAAGCTCCTTGGAAGAGCCAGAGAGGACGATGCGTCCAGAAGGGCTGAACTCTCCCTCTGCTCCCTGCCACTCAGTTAGCTCAGGGATAACGAACGGCTTGGGGTTGCGCTGGGCTAATACGCTCCAGCCGAGGCAAAGGAAGAGTATTAATACTCGAATAATGTGTGTCATAAAATTGGATTGTCGGAGTAACTCTATCTCGTTTTGCTGATGATGATTGAGAAGTAGGGGAACTTGCGTGTGCAAATCTCCTCTAGGTCGGTCGAGTAGTACTCGCGCTCCTGCCCTACAAACTCTAGGTAATGCCACTTACGCTCGGGATAGGCTCTTACTGCTCTCTGTATCTCATCTTGGCAGAGTGAGCCTTTCATCACGACAATGGTGTGCTGGCTGCTCCATGCTTCTGTCCACTCGGCTTCGGTAGCCTCCCCGGGTATTACCCGTAGTTGCTCCTCCAGCTGTACGAGCTGACCTCCGATGAGGGCATTGCAGGCGATAAAGGCTGGGACTCCTGCCAGTTGCTTGATGGAGAGCCCTGCCTCTAGCAGATGATCACCGATGTAGGCAGATGAAGAGTAGAAACCACTATCTCCCTCGGCCACCACGGCGATGCACTCATCGCAGCCCATCTGGCGTAGGCTGATGATCTCGTCGGCTACCCGACGGTATGCTCTCTCGGCTCCCTCTCTCTGCTTGCTCATCGGCAGGTCGTAGCTGATAAGTTGCTCGGCTCGAATGCCGAGGCTGAGCATGATCTCTGTGGCTTTGGACGAGCGCTTGCCTGTGGGTGCAATAGCTACCGGTGTATAGATACGGCTACAACGCTCAAGGAGTCTAAAGGCTTGTAGGGTCATTAGCTCGGGCTCGCCCGGGCCTAGGGAAACGAAGTATATAGGTTCTGTCATAAGTCTAGTATGTTTAGTCTGAATGAAGTCCAACAAAGGTAATGAGAGCAGACAATATGCCTAGTGTGAGATCTATGAGGTAGCCGCCAGCGCCGAGGCAACACTCGACACGGCCTCGTAGTCGTAGCCACGATAGAGGCCGTAACGCATCAGACGCTCGTAGACCTTGTGCCGATCGAGCCCCGAGGGTAGGCTCTTATATTTCTTTTCCAGCAGTTTCTGCAGCTGCTCTCGTGGGTCAAGCTCCTCCTCCAGTCGCCGTAGAGCGGCTGCGATGTCTGCCGACTTGAGGTGGCGACCTCTGAGTTCCTGCTCGATGCGTCTAGCTCCCCAGCCAGAGAAGCGATGTTTGTCACGAGCGAAAGCCTCGGCATACCGCCCCTCATCGACGAAGCCCTCCGTTTGTAGGTAGTTGAGTATGTCGGCATAGTCCTCGGGCGAAGCCTCCCATTGCTCGAGCTTGCGCCTTACCTCCCAGAGGCACCGCTCTGCCCCCACGCAGTAGCGTGCTGCCTTACCGAGGGCTTGCTCTCGTGTCAAAGGGGCTTTGTCTTGACGCATAGAAATCTCTTTTTACCGCTAAGATCATTGACCAGCTCTATATGCTCAAGTCTAGAGCCGAGTATTGTCGAGATGCTATCGAGAGTCTGCTCCGCATAGACTGGGTTAAGCTCCATATAGAGGTGCCCCCCCGAGGCTAGCCAACCGCTCGAGGCTAGGCGAGCGATCTCCTCGTAGTATATAATAGGATTGTGCTCTGGGGCGAATAGAGCCGTTGAGGGCTCGTAGCCAAGTATCTGTGAAGTCATCTCCTTGGCCTCCTCTGGGTGAATATACGGCGGATTGCTTACTATGAGATCGTAGGGTTGCTCGGGGCTATCATCAAGACAGCTGAACAAATCTCTGTGTATGAGGCTAAGCTCAGCCCCGCTTGTGCGCTGATAGTCCTCTAGGTTGCGCCGAGCCGTAGGCAACGCCTTACTTGAGTACTCCATACAGTCTGCCACAAGTCTGCTCCCCCAAGCCGAGGCCAAGGCACATGGGATACAGCCACTACCAGTCCCCACATCCAGTAGCCGCCTCCGCTCTTGTCCCTGCTCTCGCTCGACGATAAGCTCCACGAGCTCCTCCGTTTCTGGGCGTGGAATCAGAACGCCCGGCGCTACCTCTATGCGCACACCATAGAAATAGGTATAACCTAGGACATACTGCAAGGGCTCTCCCTCGGCTAGCCGACTGAGCTGCCCCTCTAGTGTCGCTAAGATCTGAGCGGACAAAAGTGTATCTTTGTCTATCATCAAGAGGGACGTATGGGAGATCTGCAAGCACTCCTCAAGTAGGATACGCACGATAGCCTGCGCCTCGCTCGCCTCGTATAGAGATGCTATGCGCTGTGAGGCAGACTGCTGAAACTCTCTGATCGTAGTCATAAACGCAAAAGTAATGAAATAATCAATGGTATCGGACGAAAAACTGTACATGCTCAGAGCCCTAGAGCTGGCTGCTCTAGGCGAGGCTACAGCTCGCCCCAACCCAATGGTCGGGGCGGTGCTTGTGCACGATGGGGAGATCATCGGTGAGGGGTACCATCACGCCTATGGTGAGCCCCATGCAGAGGTTATGGCCATACGCAGCGTACGCCAGACCGAGCTACTCTCTAGCTCTACTCTGTATGTGAGCCTAGAGCCCTGCTCCCACTATGGTAAGACACCTCCCTGCGCCTCGCTCATCATTCAGCATCGCATTCCTCGTGTCGTAGTGGCGATGCTGGACCCCTATCCTGCAGTGTCTGGTAGAGGTATCGAGATGCTCCGGCAAGCAGGCATCGAGGTAGAGGTCGGTTTGCTACAAGAGGAGGCCGAGCGGCTCAATGCTCCCTTCGTTTGTCAGTACACACAGGGGCGTCCCTTCATTACCCTCAAGTGGGCAGAGAGCCGCGATGGCTTCATGGATAAGCTGCGTCTGTCGCACACCGAGCCTGCCATGCTCTTCTCTTCGTCCTTTCGTCTGCGGCTTGTACACCGAGAACGCATGATGCACCAAGCCATATTGGTCGGCTACCGAACGGCTCTGCTAGACAACCCTAGCCTCACTAACCGACACTGGCATGGTCGCCACCCCATACGCATCGTGCTCGACCCCCATCTATCTCTGCCTAGCGACCTGCGTATCTTCACAGACGAGCAGGCGCCTACTTGGGTGCTACACGACAGTAGGCTCCCTGCACCCAGCCCAGTAGGCCGAGTGCGCTACATCGGCATCGACCTAGACAGCCCTACCAGCCAAGCTGTGACTCAAGCTCTCTATGCCGAGGGCATACAGTCCATTTTTGTAGAGGGAGGCGCCAAGACGCTTCAGAGCTTCATTGATCAAGGATTGTACGACTGCCTAGAGCGTGAGATCTCCTCACTATCTCTAGGCGAGGGGGTACCTGCTCCACGCTTGCCTCTCGAGAAATAGTCTATGGTATGCACCGTTCTCTAGGGACAGTAGCTTGACCTAATTTGAGGTGCCTAGCCACCTTGGCCCTCTTTTTAGTAGGAGCATCGGACCGAAACGCTATATAGCTATCGGCTGATGCTCCTGTTTTTTTGATTGATGAGCGAAGACATGCAGCTCTTATATGCATAAATCCCTTCACGGCCATGGTTTTTATCTTTTTGGTTAAAGTGTGTAAAGTGAATATCGTCAGAACTCGAGAGGAAAGAGGAGGACTATGGACGAATACCTCAAGGTTTGTGGCAAAATTGAAGGACTAATCGTGTAAGATTGGTGCACCAATCTATTGCAATGTGTCCATCAATCTCATGCAATTGATGGGAAGAAATGCTGAAGGTTGAGTACTGATTCAGTAGGTATTGCTCTTGGGTTTATTTTATCTATCTGTTTATTAGCGTTTTGACCAGAGGCCTTTTATGGGAGCTTTTTACCTTGTAGAGTGTTCTAAGTACTCCATTGGGGGGCAGACGCCGTGTAGCGCCTCTGAGGGGGCAAATATGCAGTCTGAACCGTAGAGCCGTAGCACAGTTCTCTTTTCCCATCAATATCCCGAGAATTGGTCTAAAATATAAATATGGCTTCATTCATCTAGGCAAAAATTGAAGCTCATATTGGCTACCGTGTATCAAAGGCATCTCTTAGCTCTAGGATATACCCATAGAGTATGCTACGGCTAGACGTTTTGCAATTCTATTCGTTTAATGAACGGGCCTTGCAAAGAAATCTTATAATTACATCTTTAGTTAATCTAGAAGTATAGTATTGACTTTTACATATATACACAAGCCTCTGTTTGCCGTTTGTGTGCTTGATGGGGAATTTGCTCAGCACTTAAAAATATGAATTAGCTAAATCTTTGTATTTTGAAAAATAACCGTACATTTGGAGGGATAAATAAAATGAGTTTATCACTTGGAGCCTCATAGACTCCAGCGATTTTAATCTTAAACAGTTTATAAAATGGCAAAAGTAAGAGGGACTATTGTGGTTAATACACAGCGCTGTAAGGGTTGCAACCTCTGCGTTGTGTCGTGCCCAACCAAAGTGTTGGAGCTACATCCTACTGAGGTCAATGAAAAGAGCTATCACTACGCTCGCCTCAAGAACAACGATGATTGCATCGGCTGCGCAAGCTGTGGAATGGTTTGCCCCGATGGGTGCATCACCGTGTATAAGGTTAAACTATAATTATCTCCTGAATAAAATTTCGATATGGCAGAGGAAATTAAGTTGATGAAGGGCAATGAAGCCATTGCTCATGCTGCTATCCGCTATGGTGTAGATGGCTATTTTGGTTATCCTATTACGCCTCAGTCCGAGATCCTAGAGACTCTGATGGAGGAGCGTCCTTGGCTAACCACTGGTATGGTGGTACTACAAGCCGAGAGCGAAGTAGCAGCTATAAATATGGTATATGGAGGTGCTGGTTGTGGCAAGCGTGTGATGACTTCATCGTCTAGCCCCGGTATGAGCCTCAAGCAGGAGGGCATTAGCTACATTGCAGGAGCAGAGCTACCTTGCTTGCTAGTCAATGTGATGCGTGGAGGCCCCGGTTTGGGTACGATCCAGCCTAGTCAGGCCGACTATTTCCAGACCGTTAAGGGTGGTGGCCACGGAGATTACCGCCTCATCACACTTGCCCCCAACTCAGTTCAGGAGATGGCCGACTTCGTAGGCTTGGGGCTTGAGCTGGCATTCAAATACAATAATCCTGCTATCATTCTCACCGATGGTATTATCGGCCAAATGATGGAGAAGGTTAAGCTCCCCGACTTCCACCCTCGTCGCAGCGATGAGCAGATACGCCAAGAGTGTCCATGGGCTACTCTGGGTCGCCTAGATGGCAGAGCCCCCAATGTGATCACATCGCTAGAGCTTGAGTCGTCGATCATGGAGAAGAATAACGAACGCTTCCAGAAGAAGTTTAAGGCTATCGAGGACAACGAGGTGCGCTACGAGGCTGTGCAGACAGAGGATGCCGAGTATCTGCTCGTAGCTTTCGGCTCGTCTAGCCGTATCTGTCAGAAGACAGTAGACCTAGCACGTGCTCAAGGCATCAAGCTCGGCCTGCTTCGCCCAATCACACTATGGCCATTCCCAAGTCAGGCTATTGCAGACCTCACGAGCCACGTCAAGGGAATACTCGTGGCAGAGCTCAATGCTGGTCAGATGGTTGAAGACGTGCGCCTAGCTGTCAATGGCAAAGTACCAGTAGAACACTATGGGCGTATGGGCGGTATGCTCTTCTCGCCTAATGAAATCTTGGACGAACTAAAAAAACTCTTTAATCTATAAGACTTATGGATAGGGAAGAAAGACGCATTCCTCACTTCAGTCTAGATGCAATCTTAACTTTGATATTTTATCTCCTTGTGCTAGCCACTTTGGTCAGCTACTTCGTTTGGGGAACCGAGGAGAAATGGATATTCATGTCGTGTGGCATCGCCGCTCTAGCTGTACGTGCTATTTCTTACCTAATAAGACTAATAAAAAGATAAAGCAAGAAGATGGATATCAAAGATATAATCAAGCCAGAGAATCTGGTCTATCAGAAGCCAGAGCTGATGAACGACGTCAATATGCACTACTGCCCCGGCTGTAGCCATGGGGTGGTGCACAAGCTAGTGGCAGAAGTCGTCCAAGAGATGGGTATGCAAGAGAAGACTGTGGGCGTGGCCCCAGTAGGCTGCGCTGTATTTGCCTATAAGTATGTCGATGTAGACTGGCAGGAAGCTGCTCACGGCCGTGCTCCCGCCGTAGCCACAGCCATCAAGCGTCTCAACCCAGATCGTATGGTCTTTACCTATCAGGGAGATGGCGACCTCGCTGCTATTGGTACAGCCGAGACGATCCACGCCTGCAACCGTGGCGAAAACATCGTGATTATCTTCATCAACAATGGTATCTATGGTATGACTGGCGGACAGATGGCTCCGACCACCCTGCCGGGCATGAAGACTGCTACCTGCCCCGACGGGCGTGACACGGAGATGAACGGTTATCCACTCAAGATCTCCGATATGCTCGCTCTTGTAGATGGTACCTGCTATGTCACTCGCCAAGCTGTGCACACACCTGCAGCCGTGCGCAAGGCCAAGAAGGCACTAGAGAAGGCTTTCGCCAACTCTATGGCACGTAAGGGAACCTCTGTTGTAGAGATTGTGTCTACTTGCAACTCGGGTTGGAAGATGTCGCCAGCCGACTCCAACACTTGGATGGCAGAGCATATGTTTAAGCACTATCCTCTCGGCGATATTAAGGATATCTAACCCATTAGTACTGATTCTAATAATAACTATATAGCATCATGACATACGAAATAGTGATCGCGGGCTTCGGCGGACAAGGTGTACTATCAATGGGTAAGATACTTGCTTACTCAGGGTTGATGGAAGATAAAGAAGTGAGCTGGATGCCTTCGTATGGACCAGAGCAGCGTGGAGGCACCTCCAACGTGACTGTTATTGTGAGCGACGAACCCGTTAGCTCGCCCGTAGTTCAGGACTATGACGTAGTGGTTGCCCTCAACCAACCCTCACTCAATAAGTTTGCTCCCCACGTTAAGCCCGGTGGAGTACTGATCTACGACTCTAATGGTATTCACCACGTGCCAGAGCGCAATGACATAGAGATCTACGAGGTAGACGCAACCAATGAGGCTAATCGTATGGGTAACCAGAAGGTATTCAATATGCTTATCCTTGGAGCTCTACTCGCCACACGTCCGATGATCCACATGGATAGCATCGAGAAAGGGCTTCGCAAGTCGCTCCCAGAGCGTCACCATAAACTCATACCGATGAATATGGAGGCACTCGAGAAAGGTAAGAGCCTGCTCAAACGCCTAGAGCGATAGCCGAGAGAATAGGTCTTTATATATAAAAGGGGCTGTGGCAAGATCAAACATTGCCACAGCCCCTTTTGTGTGTCTGATTACTCCTAGAGGAAGGGAGTGAAGAGGTTGGCGAACCAACCTACGAACTTGCGCCAGAGGCTTCGCTTGTGCCAGTAATTTCTGTCTAGCTGGACGCAGTGCTCGGCATCTTGACGGAAGATGGTGTCGATTTGTGCCGTCATGCCTCGGTCGAAGATGAAAGCATTGGTTTCGTAGTCGTATCTGAGGCTACGGCTGTTGAGGTTGGCAGAGCCTACTGTACAGAATGTATTGTCTACTGTCATAGCCTTGGAGTGGTGGAAGCCACCTTGATAAAGTAGCACCTTAGCACCACGCTTGGAGAGCTTGTTTAGTTTGTGTAGCATTGCGTCGGGAGTAAATGGTATATCCGACTTCTCGGGTACCATAATACTGATCTCAACGCCTCGCTCTAGGGCCCTCTTGATGGCTCTATTAATAGAGCTCGTAGGGACAAAGTAAGGATTGATGATGCGTACGTGGCTACCAGCTAGGTTGATCGAGTGAGTGTAGGCCTCCTTAATTGATTCGGGCGTCTTATTAGGACGGCGATCAACGATGGATACGCTCTGTCCGGATAAGCTATCTCGCAGGATAATAGGTGGAAAGTATTGGTCGCCCTCAATGGACTGCTTGGCTTCTTTATTCCATGCACCAAGAAAGATGCGCTGCAGATCTGCCACAGCCTCCCCCTCGATTCTCAGGTGCATATCCAGCCATGGCCCGATCTTGGGTAGTCCCTTGATGTAGTAGTCGGCTACATTCATGCCTCCAGTGTAGCCAATCAGTCCATCAATGACGACGATCTTACGGTGATCTCGGCTACTGGCATGGTTGATGTATGGGAAAACGATGGGGTCGAACTTCACGATCTCTATACCACTGGCTCGGATCGAGTCGAGGTGATGCCGCTTAAGCGGACGATTGTTGGACCAATTGCCAAAGTCGTCGAATAGGATACGCACCTCCACCCCTTGGGCGACTTTTGCTTTGAGCAAGCTAAAGAGAGCAGAGGAGATGGAGTCGTTGCGGAAATTAAAGTACTCCATGTGTACGTGATGCTTGGCTTGACCAATGGCATCGAAGAGGTCATTAAATTTATCTTGACCTCGAGTGAAGAGGCGTATACGATTGTGTGACGAAACGGGGAAGCCGTCTATCTCCAAGATCTTCATCAGCAAACTATCGCTGGGGATCTGGCTACCATCTGCGAGAACTGAACTATCTGGACGGGCGTATGCGATAGAGTCCGATCGGTCGATGCGAGCTGTAGAGCAGGCAAATCCGATTGCGCATATCAGAGTAAAGATGGAGAGTAGATGTAATCTGAGAAACACGAACGAAATAGATGTATATAGGCTTACCAAGGGAGGGCTTAGATAGCCTCCCCTTGGTAAGATAAACGAATCAGTTTGCTTAGATAGTTTGCTCGATAGACCAGACGAAAGCACGTAAGCCCTGCTCGGGTGTAGCTTCGTCCAGAGCCTTCAGATCCGAGAGTAGCTGGGGAACTTTCTCCTCTGGTACGACTACTAGCATCGATGAGTTCATCGTAGGCCACGCATGGCTACCGAGATGCGGATCGCCTTGATGTGTCCCCTGCCCCGGAGTTTCTGCCCAACTCGTGTAGCCCTTGAGGCTGAGATGGCGCAAGATGCGTAGGATCAGCGGGTGATAAGCCTGATTATAGGCGATGAAAACCGATTTGAGAGATGTCTTGGGTGTATAGTCTGATGTGTACATTGCGCTAGGAGTGTAAGCGTTCGGTTGCCTTGCGGCGGATTTTGCGAGCTAATAGCCTCTGATCACGTTTGAGGCGGAACCCCTCTACGGAGGCGTATATCGTCGGGATAAGGATCAGGGTAACAAGTGTAGAGAAGCTCAGACCAAAGGCTACCGCCACCCCCATAGACTTCCACATATCTCCCCCCTCACCTAGGCCTAGAGCCATCGGGATCATACCTAGTACCGTAGTACAAGTGGTCATCAGTACGGGGCGTAGGCGAGAACGACCCGAGGCAATCACAGAGCGAGAGATACCCATGCCACGCTCTCGGCAGAGCTGTATGTAGTCAATTAGTACGATACCATTCTTCACCACGATACCCACGAGCATGATCAGACCGATAAGTGCCATAGCTCCCATAGGGATTTGGGTCACAATCAGCCCAAAGAGTACTCCCGTAAAGGCAAATGGCACAGAGAACATGATGACAAATGGAGCAGACAGACTCTCAAACTGCGCAGCCATTACAATGAATACAAGTATGATGATCAGGGCAAGAAGCGTGAAAAGCTCCCCAAAGGTTTCTTGCTGGGTTTCGTAGATCCCACCCATCTTGTAAGTAATGTTGCTTGGCAGTGCAGTCTCGTCGATAGCATTCTGTACGCTCTCCACAAGATCGCTCAAGGCATATCCAGAGGCTAGGCTCACGCCTAGGGTAACGACTCTCGAGCGATCCTTACGCTCGATCGTTGGTGGAGTAAAGGCCTCTTCGATATGCCCTAGCTCACCTAGACGTATCTGCTTCCCTTGAGTTGTGTACACAGGGATTGCTAGGATATCCTGCATAGACTGGCGAGCCTCAGGGGCGTAGCTCACTCTTATATCGTATTCGTCACCATCTTCACGGTAGAACGAAGCCACAGAGCCATTGATCGCATTACGCAAGAAACTGGAAGCTGTCGCTAGATTTAGCCCATGAGAGGCGAGCTTCTCTCTATCGAAAATGAAGCGCATCTCGGGCGTGTACTCCTTACGACTAATCGTAACTTGCGAGCAGGCATTAGAAGACTCGATCTTAGCTTTGAGTTCCTTGGCAATCGTTGTCGTTGCATCGAAGTCGTGGCCGAATAGATCGAGGTCCACATCGCTCTTGCCGCCTTCTCCTCCGCCACCACCTTTGACGGTCGAGCTTGTTACGGCAGGATATTCGGCTATAATCCCTCGGATATCTTCTGCAATCTGATCTTGGCTACGTGTCCTCTCGGAGAAGCCAACCAGCCCGATGCGGAAGGACACGATGTTATTACCATTAGCTTGAGAGGCTGCGAAGGCGTTGCTCGCATCTGCTTGCCCTACCGACATAGACACAATATGGATCTCTGGGCAGGCCTTACGCCAGCGGTCTTGTAGCTCCCTCCCTAGCTCACGTGTAGTTTCTATACGTGTCCCTACTGGGAGCTCGACAGATGCCACGATGAAGCCATTGTCTTGCGCAGGCATAAACTCTGTTTTGATCAGCGAAGCTAGCATAATGCTCGTAGAGAAGAAGAGGAAAGCTAGTGCAATGGTCGTTTTGCGATGGCCGATGGCCCACGATAGAGATCGAGCATACACATCGTCCAGAGCACTTAGGCCACGATTGACTGGAGCAAAAACTTTGGCAGCCAAGCGGGATTGGCGTGCGTCACGCTTGAGCATCAGAGAGCTCATCATAGGCGTCAGGGTAAGAGCTGCGAAGGTCGATACGATCATTACAATGCTAATAATCCAGCCAAGCTGGCGGAACATCAAGCCGCTCTGCCCGCTAATCATCGTCAGAGGGAGAAACACGGCAAGCATAGTCAGCGTTGAGGCCACCACAGAGATACCTACTTCGTTCGTGCCGTGAACGGCTGCCTGCTTGGGATAGCTCCCTCGTTCAATATGTGTCGTTATATTTTCCAAAACTACGATCGCATCATCGACGACCATACCGATGGCAATGGAGAGCGAGCTCAGAGAGATGACGTTGAGCGAATTGCCCGACATCAGCAGGTAAATGAAAGCTCCTATCAGTGAAACTGGGATAGTCAGAATGATGATGAACGTCGCAGAGGCTCTAGCCAAGAAGATATACACGACGATCATCACGATGATGAAGGTAATGGCGATCGTTTGAGATAGGCTGTTGATTGTAGAGGTGATGAAGGTCGAGGTGTCGATGATGTAGTCGATCTTGATGTCTTCGGGAAGCTCTCTCTGGATTAGAGGTAGCTCTTTGCTTACCTGCTTGGAGATCTCTACGGCATTCGCCCCAGATTGTTTGTTGATGACGATGATTGCCCCACGCTTACCATTGGTATAGTTCTCTTGCATACGTTCAACCGTGCTATCCTCGATGCGTGCTACATCTCGCAGGTAGACACTCGCACCATTAAACGAAGCAACGACTATACTGCCCAACTGTTGCGGATCGTTCAGTTCCCCCTGCACACGTAGAGAGTTAGTCTTGCTGCCAAGATCAATTTGACCTGCTGGTATGTTGGAGTTTTCTGCTGAAACGATTTGTGAGATCTGACCGATGGTCAGGTTGTATGCCTCGAGTTTCTGAGGATCGCAGTAGATCTGTATAGCACGCTCTTCTGCTCCCACGACAGAGACAGAGCCGACGCCATCTAGACGAGCTAGGCGGTTCACCAGTAGATCGTCCAGAATCTTATTCATCGCACGAGAGCTCTCCTCAGCCTCTACTGTGAGTATTGCTACGGGAATATCACTAGTACTGAACTTGAAGATCGTTGGATTCACAACTCCAGCAGGTAGTCTGCTTCGGATTGCATCAATCTTGTCACGTGTGTCGTTAGTCGCCTCAGCGATATCGGTCCCGGCCTCGAATTCTAGTGTGATGAAAGATGTGTTCTCACTGCTGACCGACTTGATATGTTTGAGGTTATCGACACTGTTGAGGCTGTTTTCTAGTAATTTACTGACATTGGTTTCTATGTCCTCGGCACTCGCTCCGGGATATGCTGTGATGACCATAATCGTCGTGGGGTCAGTCTCTGGCATCAAATCGACTGATAGTCGTGTCAGAGAAAACAGCCCCACGATAGCGATGGCCACGAAGACGAGAGCCGTGGTAATCGGACGCTTGACTGCACTGCTGTATATGCTCATATCTGTAGAGATTGGAGTATTTATCGGCTCGCCTGCAATACGACAGACATACCATTAGTAAGGGTAGATGGAGAGGAGGTGATCACGGCTTCTCCAGCATCCAAACCTGAGAGTATCTCGTAGCGATCGCCATAGAGGGATCCCAGCTCTACCACTCGACGCATCGCTTTGCCGTCTTGATAGACATAGACGAAGCGTTCGCCGCTCCCTACTTGGCGTAGCACTGCCATATCGGGGACGAGGAGAGCCTCCTTATCGCCCAAGTCTAGTGTGATGCGACTATACATTCCGGGGCGAAGCTCTTGCTTACGGTTGGGAGCCTCTACCTCTACTGTAATAGTATGTGTGGCAGGATTGATTGTGGGGAAGACATTAGAGATGCGTGCGTCAAAAGCCTCGCCCGAGAGGGCATCTACCACAATCGTGGCAGGGCGTCCCTGTTTGAGCAGGCTGTAATGCTCTTCCGAAACTTGAACCTCCGCTTTGACTGGGCTAATCTGCTCGACTATGAGTATTGGCTGGCTGGGAGCAGTCATATCACCTATGTCGTAATTCTTGGCTGTTACCACCCCAGAGGTAGGGCTGCGTAGGATAGTATTGGAGTACAGATTACTATATGCCTCTTGGGCAATGCGCATCGCACTGGAGGCCTGCTCCCACTGAGCCTTCGCTACACCTCCTATCTTGTAGAGCTCGTTGAGGCGATCGTAATTAACCTTGGCATCATCAAGCTGGATTTTAGCTTGGTTAAGTGCAAAGGGATCTAGCCTACCTAGTACTTGCCCAGCTCCTACTCGATCACCGACACGTACTAGCAACTGCTGCAGGCGTCCGCCGGTCTGGGTGGAGATAGTGTTGGTTACTTTAGCTTTGAGGGCAGCACTGTACTCAAGCTCTACCGCTACTGTGTCGCGCACTGCGGTGCTGATCTCCACAACTCTAATAGAGATTGAGTCAGCCTGCTTGTTCCCTTCGGTATTGTCTTTCGCTCCTTGGCAGGCGCCTAGCCCTAGAGCGAGCATAGCGGTGAGTAGGCCAAAGAAGCTTTTCCTCGTCTGTTTCATATTCCGTATATAGCCTTATTGATCTTGTGATATTAGCCTCGATCCTTGGATCAGAGGCATTACTGCTGTTTGTTGGACTTCATATAGATGCGCCCCTCGAGCTGATCTAGCGTATAGGAGGCGACCATATAGTTGAAGATAGACTGGTTGAGGTTGAGCTGAGCCTGTCTGAGCGCCAGATCGGCGTCGTTGAGCTCTAGGATCGTCGCAGCACCCGTGCGGTAGCGTGCTTGTGCGATGTCGTAGCCTTTCTGTGCACTACGCACGGCCTCTTGAGAGGCTACGAATTGCGAAGCAGCGTTGCGCTGTTCGCTGCGTGAGTTCGTCAGTCCAAGGTTGAGCTCTTTCTCTGTTTGGCGTCTTTGTAGTGCCAGTTGTTGCAGCTGCAGGCGTGTGGCCTTTAGGTCGTAGTAGCGGCTCCCACCCGAGAATACTGGGATATTGAGCGAAACACCGATCATAGAGTGTGGAGACCAACGGCGGTTATTGTCTAGCTTAAACTGATCACTGGCGAAGCTGTAGTTGTAGGAGAAGCTAAGCGAGAGGGTTGGTGCGTACGCCATTTTCTTCACTTTGATGATCTTCTCAAGCTGATCGCCTTGTAGATCCAGTGTGCGTAGCGCCGAATTCTGCTCCAGAGATAGGGGGGCATCGTCCGAGAGTAGGCGTCCATATACTACATGGCTGTAGTCTTCGAGTTGCTCTTTGAGTTTAATGGGGTGATCAGGATCTATATTCATGAGTACCTTGAGCTTCATCTCTGCTAGACGAACCGACTGCTGTGCTCGTATTACCTCTGTCACTAGATTTTTGACCTGTGCATCCATGCGAATCAGATCGTACTCGGCCACTAGACCCTGCTCAAATTTCTGTCGGATCTGCCCGTGGTTTTCTTGGGCATTGGCGAGGCTTTCCTCGAGCACCCTAAGGGCATCTCGAGCCATGAGTGCCCCCAGATAAGCCTTGCGTACCTCGGAGGTCATCTCCACTCGAGAGGCACGTGCTTTTTCCACAGCTTGCTCTACGGCATTACGGTCTAGGGCCAGACTTGCCCAGAGTTGAGGTGCCAAGACTGCTACCCCTGCCTGTACTCCTGCTTGGATATTGTGCGTCTGCCCCATCTCAATACCCTCTTTGGGGAAAGCTGATGCAAATGGATTGGACGAATCATCTCCACCGCCGAAGTAAACACGTTGCTTCTTGAGTGTGTAGCCATACGAGCCAGAGAGATTGACGTTCGGTAGTAAAGCTGATAAGCCTTTGCGTTGATTATAGGTAGCCCTCGTGACCTCCATGTCGCTAGTGGTAACATTGGCATTCTGTTTGTAAGCTATCTCTATCGCACGTGCCATGTCTAGACTAAGCGTGTCGGGCTTCTCTTGAGCTGACAACGAAGGGCTAAGCCAAGCCATTGCCAAGGCGGCAATGCTCGCTAGCCTTGTATCACATATCCGCATATCTGTTTCTGTTTTAGTTGTTGGGGGCAAAACTTCAACTTTGGCATTCCCCTTGGGTGGACTGGAGTGGGCAAAGCAAAGATACCAAACGCATGGTTTGCTAGGAGGATACTGCATATTGTGCCCAAGCCAACCAGAGCAAATGGTAGGCTGCTTTGCATACGGCGAACACCTCTATCTGTCTGGCTAGCAAAGGTACAGCAAAATATGTAAAAACACACGAAGATCTATACAAAAAGAGCGGAAACGTCTTTTTGTATAGATGACTATGTGCTATTTGTTCCTTTGTGTCTACCGTTTGCGTTGATGCCCATTGCCGAAGAGCTCACGCTCGAGGTCTGGGCGACCCATCTTGCGTAGGGCCTTCATGATCTTGGCGCGCTGGGCTGGCTGATACCAAAAGAAGAACTGATGCTGAGCTGTTTTCTGCGTTTCAGTGATTGCCGTGAAGACGGGTTCTAGAGTATAGGGGTGGATACCCGTGTAGTAGATCTCGGTAGCCAGAGTCATTGGTGTAGGTGTGAAGTCTTGTATTTGCTCCAAGCGGAAGCCGAGTTTCTTGGTTTCGGCAGCTAGCTCTGCCATATCCTCCTCTGTGCAGCCAGGGTGGCTACTGATAAAGTAAGGGATAATTTGCTGATTTTGTCCGCTGGCTTGGTTCACTTCGTCGAAGAACTTCTTAAACTCGTAGAACATCTTGAACGAAGGTTTGCGCATCAGGTTAAGCACCCGGTCACTCGTGTGCTCTGGGGCTACTTTGAGCCTGCCCGAGACGTGCTTCTCCACCAAATCACGAGCATAGACGAATGCCGCCTCTCGGTGTTTAGGGTCGTGGTGGTCGCCGAAGAATAGGTCGTAGCGGATGCCGCTAGAGATGAAGCTCTTCTTGATGCGTGGATGCTCGTCGATGCGCCTAAGCAGATTGGTCAGGCGTGTATGGTCAGCGTTTAGGTTGGGACATATCTTGGGGTGGATGCAGCTTGGGCGGCGACACATCTCACAGATCGACAGATTCTTCCCTTTCATCGCATACATATTGGCAGAGGGGCCACCCACATCACTTAGATAGCCCTTGAAGTCCTCCATCTGTGTGATAGCATCTACTTCCTTGAGTATAGAACGCTCGCTACGGCTGGCGACGAACTTGCCTTGATGTGCACTGATCGTGCAGAACGCACAGCCCCCGAAACACCCACGGTGCATATTGACCGAGAACTTAATCATCTCATAAGCCCCCAGTTTCTTACCTCTATATTTGGGGTGGGGCAGGCGTGTGTAAGGCAGGTCGAAGCTCGTATCAATCTCTCGGCTCGTCATCGGCGGATAGGGCGGATTGACCACTAAGATACGTCCACCTACGGCTTGCAGGATGCGGTTAGCCTTTATCATATTGCTCTGCTGCTCGATGTGCTTGAAGTTAGCTGCCTGCTTGCGCTTATTCTCTAGGCACTCCTCATGTCCATAGAGGATGATGTCGCCTTTCTTAGCCTCGAAGTCTTTGCGTGAGGCGAGGTAAGCCGTCTGAGGAATATCCTTGAGGCTAGCGAAAGCTTCACCCGCTTGCAGTCGGCTCACGAGGCTACGCAAAGGCTGCTCGCCCATACCATATATAAGTAGGTCGGCCTTGGTCTGCGCCAGAATGGTGGGCATCAGACGGTCGCTCCAGTAGTCGTAGTGCGTGACACGCCTAAGACTGGCCTCTACGCCCCCAAGGACGATGGGGACGTCGGGGTAGAACTTGCGGATGCAGTCCGCATACACGATAGAGGGATAGTCGGGGCGCATATCGTTGCGCCCGTCGGGGGTATAGGCATCTTCCTTGCGTAAACGCTTGCGAGCCGTGTACTTATTGACCATCGAGTCCATAACCCCAGCCGAGATACCGAAGAATAGACGCGGACGACCAAGCTTCTTGAAGTCGCGCAGGTCGTCACGCCAGTTGGGCTGTGGCACGATCGCTACCCTCAGCCCCATGGACTCGAGGAAGCGTCCTACCACTGCATTGCCAAAGGAAGGATGATCGACATACGCATCGCCAGAGAAGATGATCACGTCGGCCTCGTCCCAGCCGCGCATCTCCATCTCTTTCTTGGTCGTCGGTAGCCACAGTGGCTTTTTGCTTTCTACGGAAGTTTGTGTTGCCAAATGAAGTAATCTTTTAGTTCATATCTATCTAGCTCGATCTCCTCGGCGAATATGCCGTATAGGGCAGCTCCCGAGCCAGTCATAGAGGCGTAGATCGCCCCTTGGTCGTAGAGCCAAGTCTTGATCTTCTCGAGCTCTGGGTAAAGAGGGAAGAGGCTCTCTTCAAAATCATTAACCACTCGAGAGTGCCATTGTTCTAGTGATAGGTCGAGGAGCTCGCGTAGAGGTTCGGGTGCAGGGGCTACACGTCGGAGTCCACGGAAAGCCTCTGCTGTGCTGATGTGTAGCTCGGGTTTGACGACTACAAGTACATAGCCCGAGAGGGATAATCCCTCGTAGGGCGTTAGTTGCTCCCCGATGCCTTCGCCGAAGGCGGGTACGTTGTCGATGAAGACGGGGCAATCCGCCCCAAGCCCTAGGGCAATCTCTCGTAACTCCTCTTGGGTGACTCCTAACGCAAGCTTTCGGTTGAGCATCGTGAGCATAAAGGAGGCATCGGCCGAACCGCCACCCATACCTGCCCCCGAGGGGATATGCTTGCGGAGGTAGATGTCTAGAGGGGGAACGGCATAGCGCGCCCTAAGAGCACGAACGGCACGCAGGGCGAGGTTGTCTGCAGGGTCGCCTAGATTGTCTGCCCCGTATAGAGTAAGCCTATCTTCCTGCCCCTCGGGTAGAGGATGCGCCTCTAGGACATCGCACAGTGGGATGGGATAGAATAGAGTCTCTAGCAGATGATAGCCGTCTGGGCGGCGACCTATGATGTTGAGCCCAAGATTGATCTTGGCATTGGGGAATGAGATCATAAGCGGATAAACCTGAAAAAGGAAAATCTAAAAAGAAAAAGTGATCAACAACCTTGATTGCTGACCACTCTCTAAGTACGCGAGATGAGATTTGAACTCACACGCCGAAACCGGCACTACCCCCTCAAAGTAGCGTGTCTACCAATTCCACCACCCGCGCATTATGTCTTTGCTTTAGAGAGCAAGGAGCTGATTGTATCCTCGTGCCCGGGACAGGAATCGAACCTGCACGTCTTTTGAACACTCGCACCTGAAACGAGCGCGTCTACCAATTCCGCCACCCGGGCTCTCTTTTGCGATGCAAAGATAGAACGAGTTTTCTAAACCACCAAACACTTCCCAAACTTTTCTGCGCCTCTCGCGTTCCGCCGCACTCAAGAGGGCTGTATAACGTTAGTTTACTCTTGATGTCTAGTATAATGATCGACAAATAGGGATAAACATCTATATTTGCTAGAAGAATGAAGCAAGTAATTGTCTAACTCTAATAAATACACATTATGCTGACACCCGAAGAGATTAAGAAGGCTGGCTTTGCAACACGCTCCATACACGTAGGTGCGGAGAAAAACATGTACGGCACGCTTGCATCACCAATCTACCAAACCTCAACATTTATATTCGACAACGCCGAGCAGGGAGGTCGCCGCTTTGCGCTGGAGGAGGGCGGCTATATTTATAGCCGTCTAGGTAACCCAACCTGCACTACGGTCGAAGAGAAAGTAGCCTCCCTAGAGGGCGGTGAGGCCTGCGTAAGTGCGGCCTCTGGCATGGGGGCTATTACCTCAGCGATCTGGGTATGTGTGCAGGCAGGCGACCACATCGTAGCAGGTAAGACCCTCTATGGCTGTACGTATGCCTTCCTTGAGCATGGGCTCAAGCGCTATGGCGTAGAGGTTAGCTTCGTCGATATGCGTGACCCCGAGGAGGTGCGCCGTGCGATGCGCCCAAATACCAAACTGGTTTATGTGGAAACCCCTGCCAATCCCAATATGTATCTGGCCGACATAGAGGCTATCGCCAAGATTGCCCACGCCCAAGAGGGTGTGCGCGTCATGGTAGACAATACCTACTGTACACCCTACATCTGCCGCCCGCTAAGCCATGGAGCGGATATCGTGGTACACTCGGCAACGAAGTTTCTCAACGGGCATGGTGACGTCATCGCAGGTTTCGTAGTCGGTAGCCAAGAGTACATCGACCAAGTTCGTCTAGTTGGCATCAAGGATCTTACGGGGGCATCACTCGGCCCATTCGAGGCATTTCTGATCAACAGAGGGCTCAAAACCCTACACGTGCGCATGGAGCGACACTGCGAGAATGCTCAGCAGGTGGCGGAGTTCCTAGAGCGTCACCCCAGAGTAACGAACGTAGCCTATCCCGGCCTAGAGAGTTTCCCTCAGAGAGAGCTTGCCAAGAAATATATGCGCCTACCCGGCTCGATGATTGCCTTCGAGGTAGCAGGAGGCCTCGAGGCTGGGCGCAAACTGATGAACTCTGTACATCTATGCAGCCTTGCCGTTAGCCTCGGAGATACCGAGACGCTCATTGAGCACCCCGCTTCCATGACACACTCGCCCTACACTCCCGAAGAGCGAGCGGCCAGCGATATATCGGAGGGGCTAGTACGCCTATCAGTTGGTATTGAGGACGCCGAAGACATTATCGCTGACCTAGAGCAAGCTCTAGCCTCGATATAGTACCCCCCCAAAACATAAAATCCCCTAGAGCTCACGGGCTCTAGGGGATTTTATGTTTTGGGGGGCCTGCTCTAGATCTGCAGCGAAGCGGGCTTGGCCCTTGCAGCTAGCCAGATAGATCGCTTGAGCTCCTCCTCATTGTGCAAAACCTCCACGTGGATCGGGAGGTAATAGATACGGCTAAGCAACTCGGGGCTTAGATGAGCTTGGTACTCTATGAGCCGAACGGCATCTTTCTCCGTGCAAATGACATAGAGAGAGGTATTATCCTCTGCTAGCAACTCGCTGTACCGTTGGTTTAGCTCTCTGATATCGTCTTGCTCGAAGTGGTGATGATCGGGGTAGATGAACTTATCCACTAGCCTAAAACGTGCCTCTAACCTCTGGACAAAAGGATCGGGATTAGCGATACCAGCCAGAGCCACGACCCTATCCACCCGACCGGGAGGTGCAGCCTCTGCCGAGGCATCTAGGGGCGGCACCAACGGCTGCAACGCCTGATAGGCCATACGAGAGAAGTAAATCTGTTGATGAGGGAAGAGAGCCAGATTGCGCTCGATGATGCGCTGCTGTATGGGGCTCATATCCTCTGGGCACTTGGTCACGATGATGCAGTCAGCTCTGTAGAGTGCAGAGATAGACTCTCGCAGATTGCCCTCTGGTAGTAGCCGATCGTCCCACACTGGTCGTCTAGCATCTACAAGCAGTATCGAGTAGGAAGGCTTGAGGTAGCGGTGCTGATAGCCATCGTCCATGACCACCACCTCGGGGCGCTGATCTGCTGGCAGCGACATCAAGTAGCGCATCGCTCGCCGTCTATTGCCATCCACTACGACCTGTACCTGCGGATATTTGAGCTTGATCTGCCTAGGCTCATCACCGATCTCTAGAGGGCTAGATACCTCGGTAGCCACGACTAGGCCTTTGCTCTTGCGCTTGTAGCCGCGACTAAGTACTGCGACGCGATACTGCTGATGCAGATGCTGGAGAATATACTCCACATGAGGTGTCTTACCTGTACCTCCTATGGCGATATTGCCGACGCAGATAACGGGGATAGGGAAGGCTTCGCTAGGCAATAATCCACGATCAAAACAAAAATTGCGCAGAGCCACGCCCCTGCCGTATAGCCAAGCAAGGGGACGCAGCAATGGACGGTACTTGGTGATCGTGGACATATTCTACTCGCTATTGATGCACACGCTCTAAGTTTAGTAGACCGAGATCTCGTAGGGCAGACGAGCTTGCACGCCTAAGCTTGCGGTCTGTCGCTCAAGCAGGAGCAGGAGCTCACGCTCACGAGGGCTCATGAAGCTATACTTGAGTCTAGCCACGAAGTCGCTGCTGCTCTGACTCTCTAGGAGCTCCGAGAGGATATTGCGAGAGGTTTGGCCGTAGTCCAGTCTATACTCAGAGAGGTTCGCTAGTTTGGCTGCAGCCTCCACGGCGGTAGATAGGCCGCCCAACTCATCTACTAGACCTAGCTCTAGAGCCTTACTACCTAACCATACACGCCCCTGAGCAACCTGATCGACCTGCTCCAAGGTCATGTTGCGCCCCTCGGCCACTCGACTCAGGAACGTCCGATAGCCTCGCTCTACCATACGCTGTATGAGGGCACGCTCCTCATCTGTCATAGGGTTGATGGGTAGCCCTGCTAGACCACCGCTCTCTAGATTGGCAAACTTGCTCGTCTTGACAATATCCAAATTGACCCCTAGGCGACTAGCCAGCTCACTGGCGTTCTGCACTAGGCCGAAGATACCGATGGACCCAGTGAGCGTATTCGCCTCGGCTACGATGCGGTCGGCTGCCGAAGCTATGTAGTAACCACCAGAGGCTGCCACATCACCCATGGATACAACCACAGGCTTTAGCTCTTGCAGCGCCTTAACCTCTCTCCATATCTGCTCCGATAGGAATGCACTTCCCCCGGGAGAATTGATGCGCAGCACTACTGCCTTGACGTCCTCTCGCTTAGCTACCTCTTGTAGCTTATCGACTAGGTCGTATGTGATGCTAGTTACACCACCGTATAGAGATGCTTTCTCTGGCATGATCTCCCCCTCTGCGACGATCACAGAGATCGCATCGCCAGAGATAGGGGCACCAACCTCGGGCTGATTAACCATCTCCGACAGAGTAACCATATTGACTTCCTCGGGCTTACCTAGCTGCAAGCGCTCTGCCATAAGCCCCTTGATGTCACGTCTGTACAGCAGGGTATCGACCAGTTTGCGCTCAACGAAGAGTTGAGCTGGTGCAAACGCTTCACCACGCTCTGCTATCAGGCGTATAGAGTCGGGCTCGATGCCTCGGGCCTCTGCTATGGTAGAGGTAATGTTGTGCCAGAGGCCATCGATATAGGTCTGTACCTGCTCCTTGTTGGCCTCGCTCATGTGGTCGAGAATGAAGGGCTCTACGGCAGACTTGTATGTACCCACCTTGAAGACCTCGGTCTTGATGCCGAGCTTGGAGAGAGCGCTGCGCATCATCAAGGTGCTTGAAGCGATACCCATAATGCTTACCGAACCCTCGGGGTTGAGAGTAATCTGATCGGCAACAGAAGCCAAATAGTATGCTTTCTGACTGAAGTCGTCTGCGTAGGCTACGATAACCTTACCCGAAGCACGGAAGTCTTGCAGCGCTCTACGGAGCTCATCGACAGAAGCCATACCAGCCTGTATATGCTCTACATTGAGGTAAATGCCAGAGATATTGGGGTTATTCTTGGCCTTCTTGATCGCACGCACTGCTTCGGTCAGCGAAACGGGCATATCCTCCTTGCTTGAGCTAAGCAGGTTGTCTAGCGGATTGCTCTCGACAATCTCGGAGATCTGCGACAGATTGATCTTGAGTACCGTATTAGCTTTGATTGCCACTGGCTCTACATCGCTACTGCCGAAAGATGCCAAGCTGGCTATAGCTCCTGCGATGAAGGTAAACAGTATGAAAATCAAACACCCCGAGCCTGCTACGATCCCAAGCAAAGAGGCCAAAAACATTTTAAGGAAACTTTTCATACGAACTGGTATAATACTGATTCTTATTCTGCTATAATGTATATGGGCTACAAATATAGCACATTGGGGTAAGAGAAACAAGCTCGCTAAACGCACTTGACCATACGTGAAGCAGGCCATTCACTAGACTCATGGAGCTCCGGCTATATGCCACCTAAGGAAGAGTCTGCTTGCACCATACATGAGGGCAGCCACTGACTACCCAAGGAAAACAAAAATAACCGCCTATCAAACAGACTATTAAAACACTAGAGGCTCTCTACTGACATTATTTACCCAAAGGGCATCTATGAAACAAGGACAAGGGTGAGGCGACTACGGATAGCTCTCACTGGCCCCCCCCGTTCGTATAAACATTCTGTAAAAAAATAACAACAACACTAGCTATCAATTCGGCGATTGTCATACAGCAATCAATCATTTCAATGGGAACATTTTTTAGAATTGGTGGACTAATCTGCCCAGATCTATCCTACAATCTGTCAAGATTGATGGGAAGAAATGCCAAGCAATAAGCCGAAAATCTATAAAATCGCCTAAGTTCGCAATTTATATTGCTGGGGAATAGACATTTGTATAGAGGGCGTTTTAGGCAGTTATTTTCATCGCACTAGGGTAAAGGTGTGCCAGCGAGGTCGGACGCCGTGTAGCGCCCGCTAGGGGGCGAATACGCAATCTACCCCTTTTTTCCGCCTCGGGAAGTAAATGCCCCAACAATACTCAGAAAACTGATCCAAAATATAAATTATGTAATCCTCGACATCTCGCCAGAGTACGTCTAAAATAGTGCGATAAATCTAATTAGTTTTCGTATCTTTGCAGTTCGAAATAAAAAATTAAGAAGCGAGGCGCTGCATCACCCACAGCTATACCTTCGTCCAAATTCTATCATCTCTTACATATAATATGACATACCAAGAAGGGGCTAGGCATAGCTATGTCGCTCCAGAGACTTATCACATCCAGCTCTCAGGGCAAGGGATCAGTCTATTAACTCAAATATCGTATCTCGCCACAATCATAGACGAGGATCTCCTAGTTGATGATTGGGACGAAGAGGGCGAACTATAAAACTACAGACCCCGAATGAATACAAAAATCGCAAAGAATACAATGAAAATCAACTCCTTGAGATGCACGACACTGCTCGTCCTCCTGCTCTCGATATGGGGCTGTACTGCCGAGGATCGTGAGGCCATACTCAGCGACAATGAGGCAGCAGCAACCGCCTCTACGGAGCCCGTATTAATCTCTGTGACTACCAATGCCAAGCAGGAGGTAGATGCACTGATGCTCTCACTCGACATTGACCTTGAGGGGGAGGATCTGAGAGCCAATAAATACGAAGAAGACGAAGCTACAACGACTCTGAAAAAGTCAGACGTTCGAGCTGAAGAAACGGCCCACTGCATCATCAGGAAAAAGGGCGATCGCTCGGCGACGATCTATGCCGACATCACTTGGAAAGGACGCAGTGGCAATCGGCTCAAGCTAGAGAAAGTGCGCCTCCCCTCGGATAAAAAAATAGACCGTGCAGGTCAGTGGTACATAACCGCAATCATCGGAGGTAAGAGCTTCGACCTCAGTAACGGACAGCTACGAATGGGAGAGGCTGGCTCGGAGCCGACTTCTCTGCCAGCAGACGGTAGCCTTGATGCCCCCTATATCTTAGCTTGGACAAGGCTAGAGCTACCTGCCAACAGCCAGACAGCCTTGATCCCAGCGGCGGCTCGCTTCCGCCCCCACGGGACGATCCTTAGGTTGCAGTTCAATAGCGATATGGCTCAAGACTACAAGGCTATAGGGCTCAAGATATCGACCAATGCTTGGCGAGATACAGGAGTATTCGACCCCATGGCTATCGAGGACGACGCCCTCGATTCGCCCAATCAGCTCCCTCAGTGGCGTGCAGATGTCACCAATACCGATATCGTGGAGCGGAGGTTCACACTTGCCCCAGCAGGAGCCTCTACGAACCATAGCCTCGTCTTACCCGCAGGAGCTGGCTGGTCGCCAGAGCGCACGATCTACACTTGGGGTATGCCTACCAATGTAGAGCAGCCCAACCTAAGCACCAAGATAGAGCTAGAGGTAGAGGCGCTGGAGACCCCACAAGCAGGCGAAATCAATGTCGCCCAGCATGTCGTTACCTACGACAAGCAGAGGCATCGCCCTCTGAAAATCGGGAGCACCTACAAGCTAAGCAATATCTTGACGAGCGGTCTGATCATCTCAGAGGTCTTCTACGACTATGCTCGAGAGGAGAACCCCAGCCAGCCACAGAACCGCAACAACTACTCTATCGTCGAGATCTACAACCCCACCACTAGCCCCATAGACCTAGCCGAGTATGCGCTAGCTAGGGCTATCAACAGCTACTCGGAGGGCTATACCTTCTATGTAGCCAATACCCCTAGAGGACAGAACAACCCCAACACAGCTCTACTACTACCCTTATCGATCATCTCGGGAGATGCACCCAACAAAGTGCCATTTGGAGGCAATGTAGGTCAAAACTACCCTCGCATGGGCGAGTACGAGGGGGCGTGGTTTCATCGTTTCTTAGGTAGCCGATCCACAATCCTAGAGCCGGGGAAGACAGTACTCATAGCAGGCCCGGGTTACGCCAAAACACGCAAGAGCCCCAAGAGTAGCATCGATGCTTTTGACCGTGCCGTACAGCAAGGCACCCTCCCTGCAACCCTATTTGCAGGGAATAACACCAGCGACCCTAAGTATAGGTCTCTCAAACAAGCCGTGCAGGATCTAGAAGATGCACAAGCCACCAATCCAAGAGCTGGCGGACAGATCGACTCCGCCTTCAGCAGAGGATATACCCAAGCCTTCGTAGCAGCCGACAATGGTATCACACACGAGGGTGGCAATAGATGGCCAGCCGTCCTAGACCTAGCACCCACCGATGGTCTTGTTTTGGTTAGATACAACTCAGACAATCGCTCGCCCGAGGTAGTAGATGCGGCCGTCCCCGTCCTACAAGGACGAGCAGTAGCTTCGTCCTTCAATCAGCTTCGCTCAACGAGCCTCAACCAAGGCCTCGAGTTGGAAGATCATATCCAAGACCTCGATGCCGATAGCGACTTGCCTTACTCACTAGTACGCTCTAGAGGCTACAACTTCTCTACCGCACAGATGATTACCAAGGTGGGTGCTTGGCACTTTGAGCGTAGCGAGAACGGTGGGCGCAAGTCGCTCGGCTCTAGAAACTATGTAGCCGGACGCTCCCCATACGCCTCAACTTGGGCTGGCTACACCCAGCTCAACAACCCCAAGAACCTCCCCTTCTGGCGAGAGGTATCAGGAGTGAACATCGTACCAGAGCGAGGCTGGAGTAGCACCTCCGAGGCACAAGCAAATGGGGTGTATAATGACGGATTCGATCGCAAGCAGTCGGCCATCAAGCAGCAGAACAAGATCAAGGTTGCCCGAGCCAAAGCCTCTTCTGAGCATGCGCACAGCAAGATACCCAATGCAATAGACGGCAACACCAATGGAACTACAGATGCCACCATCTATCATTCTCGCTGGGGACGAAATGATTTGCCAATTGAGCTAGATTTCATCTTTGAGCAGACCGAGCAAGTCGGCTCGATTACTTACTATCCTCGTCAGGGAGGTAATGACAATGGCAACTTCCAAGAGGTAGAGATCTTGTACTCAAACGATGGGCAGAACTACACTTCGCTGCAGAGGCACACCTTCAACGGGACGAAAGCTATGCAAGAGCTTGCACTCAAACAGGTAGTTACCGCTGGAGCTATCCGCATCAAGGTCCTGTCGGGTGTGGGTGGCTATGCTTCGGCCTCAGAGGTAGAGTTCTACCGCTCGGGCTATAATCCTAGAGCGTATGAGCAGCTAATGGCAGATCTATTCTCCGACAAGGCTTGTACTGTGCTGCGCCCCAACCTCTCACGAGAGCAGATCCTCCAGCACTCCGACCCATTCCTCAAGGATATCGCCCTGCGGATGTACGACAGGAAGTATCCTAGAGAGTTCCGCATCGACGACTTCGAGGCCTACCCAGACCCTTGGATACAAGCCAACGAGCTCAAGACTTACCCACATTCTGTACATGACAACCCCACGGGTATAGCAGTGAAGAAGGACGAAGTGCTAGTCGTTTTCGTCGGGGATACGCATGGGCACTCTGGTCTACAACTTAGGATTCAGAACTTGGATAAGCCCAATAGCGACGGCTTCGGTGGAGCTATGTATCCGCTCAAGGAAGGCTTCAATGCAATCAAGGTTAGAGAGAAGGGGCTGATCTACGTCAATTATCTGACCAGCACAATGCAGGCTCTTAGCACAGCCAAACCCATCACTATCCACTTCGCCACGGGTACAGTCAATGGCTACTTCGACAGCCAGAGGGAGAGCCACCGTGGGCGTTGGCTAGAGCTACTCAGCAGAGCTACGGACCGCTACTTCGACATCATCGGAGCTCACGCACATATGACCTATGAGACTAGAGTGTTCCGTGGTCTGACCCCAGATGGTAAGGCACTCGCAGACGTGGCAGATAAGATCGTCGTGGCTGAGATGGAGCATCTAGGGCTCTACAAATACGACCGAGTACGTAAGAATAGATCTTATATGCATGTGATGTATCATGCCTTTATGTATGCAACGCATTACCATACAGCCTACGTCCACACTACGATGGAGACGCTAGCAAGCGCACAGAAAATGGAGAGTGCTTGGGGCCCCTACCACGAGATTGGACACACCAATCAGACGCAAGGCCTCAAGTGGAAGGGTATGACCGAGTGTACGGTCAATATCTTCTCCTTCTATGTGATGTACAATGTCTTCAAGAAACAGACACGTATGATCAATGAGAACCGCTACCACGAGGCTTGGAATGGACTATTAAGGCGCAATATCAAATCCCTAAGTGACCAAGAGCCCAATAAGGTTGTGCCCAGTGATAGCCATGCCTCCAAGACGACCAATGTCTTCGGCAAGCTAGTACCATTCGTACAGCTAGAGCTCTACTTCGGCAACGTGTTAGGCAAGACACCCGCCATACAGACCTCCGACAAGGGAGGCTTCTATCCAGACCTCTACGAGTACCTCCGTGTCCATGCGACAAACGATGCTACCAAGAGAGCACCGGGCTACGAGCAGAGTGAGTTTGCCCTCATCGCCTCCAAGGTAGCGGGCTATGACCTGACGGACTTCTTCGACAAGTGGGGCTTCCTCACTCCTGTCGATATGGAGATTGATGATTATGGCAAGGGTAGGCTCACTGTGACAGAGCAGAGAGGCCAAGAGGTGCGAGAGCAGATCAAGGCGCTCCGTAAGCCTAAGCTCAACGTAGCCCTAGAGTATATTACGGAGAACAATCTAGATTTGTACCGCAATCCTCAGCCCATGACGGTCGGCACGATTATCCGCAACAATCGTCAGATCTCCACACAGGGCTTCTCTCGTGTCGTAGCATACGAGGTGGCGGATGCTGCCGGAGAGATCCTACACATCGAGTACGGCGACAAGACTTCGTGGACGCTCCCCGCAAGCATAACTTGGACAGCCAGTCATCGTATCATCGCTGTTGATGCGACAGGCAAACGCACCCGCCTAAGCGTTAGCTAGACTTAAACGCAAGCGGGGCAGCACCGAATGTAATCGGTGCTGCCCCGCTTGGCTTATATTCTATTGAGCTACTTAACCTCCCAATAAGAATCGGTCAGTAGAAGCTCCTCAAGTGTGCGTTGAGACTTCTTGGCTTGTACATCGGCAATCTGCTGGTGCACGGCTTTTTCGTAAGAGATATCCTGCACATCACGGATCACACCAAGAGCAATAGGTAGCTCACCACCCATCATCGCCAGCATATTGTGCATCGTCACGTCTGGTTCGTGCGCGTCGTGTACAAGTACATCGTCGATCGTGTAGCCATCTTCGCCTATTGTAACGGCCTTTAGCTTAAGCCCGTCGAGCACGAGTCCCTTGTTCCTATCTTTACCAAAGATCATCTTCTCGCCATGCTGGAGCATGATCGTACGGTCATCTCGTACGTCCTTCATGGCATAGGAGCGATGAATACCATCGTTGAAGATCACACAATTGACCAGCACCTCCACCACTGATGCACCTTCGTGCTTAGCACTCTCCTGCATACAGTACTGTAGATTTTTCATATCAACATCAATAGCTCTGGCGAAGAACTTTCCTCGTGCTCCCAAGCAAAGCTCGGCTGGAATGAAAGGGTCCTCAACCGTACCGTAGGGAGAGCTCTTGGAGATAAAACCTCTGTCGCTCGTAGGTGAGTACTGCCCCTTCGTCAAGCCGTAGATGCGGTTGTTGAAAAGAATGATATTCAGATTGACATTACGACGGATCGCATGAATAAAGTGATTACCACCGATAGCCAAGCTGTCACCATCACCCGAGATAACCCAAACGCTTAGGTCGGGATTGGCAGTCTTGACGCCCGTGGCAATAGCCGCTGCACGGCCATGGATCGTATGGAAGCCATACGTATTCATATAGTAAGGCAAGCGGGACGAACAGCCAATACCCGAGATAACCGCTGTCCTATGAGTAGGAATACCGACCTCAGCCATCGCCTTGTGTAGTACCGCCAACACTGCGTGGTCACCGCAACCGGGACACCAGCGTACGTACTGATCGCTCTTGAAATCTTTTGCTTCTAGCTTACACATATTCGTATCCATGGTTTTATTGCTCTATGATTTTGGTGAATGCCTCGGTCAGCTCAGCCACTGTGAAGGGCTGACCAGTAATGCGATTGTACTGCAATGGGCAGAAACCGGGTAGCAAACCTCTCAAATAGCTAGCAAATTGCCCCGTATTCTGCTCCGCTATGACCACACGCTTGTAGCGTCGTAGCACTTCCTCGGCATTGCTGGGCAGAGGGTTGATGAAAGCGAAGTGAGCCAGTGCTATCTTGTGGCCTACTGCTCTCATCTCCTGCATTGTTTCGTAGAGGTGCCCGTAGGTACCACCCCACCCAACGATGAGTAGCTCGGCATCAAGGTCTCCCTCTACCTCCAGCTGTGGTATCTTATCGGCGATCTTGGCGACTTTCTCTGCACGGGTGCGAACCATCAATTCGTGGTTATCGGCATCTGTGCTGATCGCACTAGTATGGTAATCCTTCTCTAGGCCGCCAAGACGATGTTCGTAGCCCTCCATTCCGGGTTTGGCCCAATAGCGCACCTGAGTCTCGGAGTTACGCTCATACGGGCGCCATCTTTTGTCTGTTTCGGGGCGAAGATCTACTGTGTGTTGCTTGATCTCTGGTAGGTCGTGCATCTGAGGGATGCGCCACGCAGACGAACCATTGGCGATGAACGAGTCCGTCAATAGAATAACGGGCGTCATGTGCTCTAGTGCAATCTTAGCTGCCCAATAGGCAGAGTAGAAGCAATCGCTAGGAGTAGTGGCCGCAATAACCGGCATAGGGCTCTCACCGTTGCGTCCGTAGAGCGCCTGCATAAGGTCCGTCTGTTCGCTCTTGGTAGGCATACCCGTTGAGGGTCCTGCACGCTGCACATCGACGATGACTAGCGGGATCTCGGCGATAACGGATAGTCCCATAGCTTCACCCTTGAGGGCTAGACCCGGACCCGAAGTTGTCGTTACCGCTAGATCACCTGCAAACGAAGCTCCGATAGCGGTACAGATACCTGCAATTTCGTCCTCGGCCTGCACTGTCTTGACACCAAGTGCCTTGTGTTTGGCTAGCTCATGTAGGATATCTGTAGCAGGGGTAATGGGATAGCTCCCGAGGAATAGCTCTAGGCCTGCACGTTCGGCTGCCGCAATCAGACCATAGGCCGTAGCCTTATTACCATTAATATCTAGGTAGCGCCCGGGCTTGGGTTGCTGATTTTCCACTCGATAGACGGTGGTGGAGGCGTGTGTGTTGGCTCCGAAGTTGAAGCCGTCGTGTAGTGCTTTGATGTTGGCGTTGCGTAGATCGGGTTTCTTGCCAAACTTGCGGTCGAGAAACTCCTCTGCATGCTCAAGAGGACGATCGAAGAGCCAGCAGATAAGCCCTAGCGCAAACATATTCTTGCATCGTACGGCGCTCTTGTTGTCAAGACCAAACTCCTTGAGGCCGTCCTTGACCATCGAAGTAATGGGGGCAGCGATGACTTGCTGTGTGGTCAGCCCTAGCTCGGTGAATGGATCGTCGGTAGAGAACTCAGCTTTCTTTAGGTCGCCTGCACCAAAGGAGTCATTGTCGATGATGATGACTGACTCACGCTTGAGGTGCTTCTTGTTTACCTTGAGTGCTGCGGGATTCATCGCCACCAGCACATCCGCACTATCCCCAGGAGCACGCACGCTCTCTGAACCGATGTGCACCTGATAGCCAGATACACCGCTAAGTGTCCCTTGGGGAGCACGAATTTCGGCAGGAAAGTCTGGGAAGGTAGAGATGGTGTTGCCTAACATGGCCGAGAGATCTGAGAAGATCGTCCCTGTGAGCTGCATTCCGTCTCCAGAGTCACCAGAGAATCGAATGACAACGTCTTTCAAAGTTTTGACTGTCACTTGTCCGTCCATAACTTCTTAATTTAAACTTGTCGTTTAAGTGCCTACATAGCTATTGAGCCAGCAGAGCAATGTACTTTACATAACTACGATGCAAAGCTATGTATTTACATATACCTAGACAAATATTTTCACAACAAAATTCATAAATCAGATCACTCTCTCAAGGGGTTAATAAATATCCATCTCAATATCCACAGAGAGGGGTCGCAGATATAAAGATTATTGGGCCGATTGAAGCTGATGAAGACTGATAATATGGCGAAGGGAGGAGGACAACTTACCTACATATATAAATAGGTTGTGCTCGGGCTTAACACTCGAGCACAACCTATCATAGCAGCATGATACATTAACCCAGCACCACCTCTACGGGGCAATGGTCGGAGCCAAAGACGTCTGCGTGGATCTTGGCGGAAGACAAGCTCGACTTGAGCCGGTCGGAAACAAGGAAGTAGTCGATACGCCAGCCTGCGTTCTTCTCTCTAGCCTTGAAGCGGTAGGACCACCACGAATAGGCCCCCTCTAGATCGGGGTAGAAATGGCGGAATGTATCGACAAAACCAGCATCTAGAAGCGTCTGAAACTTCTCACGCTCCTCGTCGGTAAAGCCTGCATTGCGCCTATTGGTCTTGGGGTTCTTTAGGTCGATCTCCTTATGTGCCACGTTGAGATCGCCACAGAGAATAACGGGCTTGTGCCGATCTAAATTCGTAATATGCTGGCGAAAAGCATCGTCCCAAGTCATACGATAGTCTAGGCGACGTAGCTCATCCTGAGAATTGGGTGTATAGACCGTAACGAGGTAGAAGTCTGGCATCTCCAGAGTAATGACACGTCCCTCTTGGTCATGCTCCTCGACACCCAAGCCATAGGCGACCGATAGAGGCTCATGTTTGGTATAGATGGCCGTACCAGAATAACCTTTTTTCTCGGCATAGCTCCAGTAGCTCCTATAGCCCTCGATCTCGGCATCGAGCTGCCCCTGCTGCATTTTGGTTTCTTGTAGGCAGAAGAAGTCGGCATCGAGCTCCTGCATAATTAGGGGGAAGCCTTTGTCGAAGCAAGCCCTAAGGCCATTGACATTCCACGATATAAATTTCATTGCTTTACGTTCGATATTCATTAGTGTTAGTTCACAACCCGAACCACTCGGGTGCTACTTATATACTGAGTTCTATAAGGTCGAAGAGGGCTGCGCGAAGGTCCCGATATAGGCGCACCGCTCCCCGAGAGCACATCATACTGGCTCCCACACTCGGGGCAGCGCACCTGCAAGTCGTCCTGCACAAGTTGGACGCTCGGCGACATCTCGTAGGGACAAGCCAAATCGTAGGCAAAGAATGCCTCCTCCGTGAGTGAGCGAACCACCAATACCCCAGCGAAACCTAAGCGATCATGAGCCAGTCTGGCCTGCGTGATGCGCTCCATCCCCCCCGGCGAGAGCAGACTTGTATGGCTCTGCAAGGGGAGCTCTAGCCACACTGGTAGGCTTGGCGTAGTAGGCGCTAGCCTATCGCCACAAGCACAAAGGATGCCGAGGAGCATCAGCCCATACAGCACCCTTTGCATCAGTCTTTTGCTCGGCACAAGCATCACTAGCGATAGGGAACGGCAGCCATCATATCGGCCATTCTCTCTACCCCGTCTTGTAGCTTCCCGCCGATCATTTTTTTCATCAAGAAGTTCAGCTCCGTCCTTAGAGTCAGCCTAAGCCGAGTATCCTCTGGGGCAGCCTCTAGGAGCTGTACCCAAAGGGTAATGGGGACGGGCGACTGCTCGGCCTCGAGCTTGATAGTCTTATCTGGCTCTCGCTCCACAACCTTGAGTGTGAGTCTACCAGCTCCCGAGATCACGAAGGCACAAGAGTCTTGGTCTATTGCCTCGATCTGTATTTTGCTCGCCTCGGGGTGCTGCTTGAGAGCCTCGCCTATGCGAGATAGCCCAGTCAAGTCGCTCAGAGTCGCATAGACACGATGCCTACTGGCGGCGATGCTTTTGATATTACTAACGTAGTCTGCCATAAGTTCTGTCGGTTATTTTCCTGTCCAAGTAGATGGGCTCTTGCGCCACTGGGCGAGTACCTGCTCATCGTCCTTGCTAATATAATTGGTACGTACTGCCTCTGCGAGCACGGCGTCGTAGTCGCTTAGGGTGATGAGGCGCACATCTGCCGCCTCGAAGTTGCGTACCGCATCGGGGAAGCCATGCGTATAGATAGCCACCATGCCCAGCACCTGAGCGCCATGCTTGCGCACAGCCTCTACGGCCTTGAGGCTACTGCCCCCAGTAGAGATCAGATCCTCCACGATCACGACCCGACTACCGGGTTTGAGGTCCCCCTCGATCAGATTCTCCATACCATGATCCTTGGGAGCGGAACGTATGTAGGAGAATGGGAGCGAGAGGGCATCTGCAACCAAAGCACCCTGTGCGATAGCCCCCGTAGCCACCCCTGCGATAGCCTCTGCCTCGGGGAATTGCTCGGCGATCACTCGAGCGAGCTCTAGTTTGATGAGCGACCTGAGCTGAGGGTAACTGAGCGTCTTGCGGTTGTCACAGTAGATGGGGGACTTCCAGCCACTAGCCCATGTGAATGGTTTGTCTGGCTGTAACCTAACTGCCTGAACCTCGATCAGCTTCTGTGCTATGAGTTGCTTTACCTGTTCCATTATTTCGATATTTTGGATATTTATTAATGCAGATGATTTGCTCACACAAAGATAAGAAACCGTTTATAGTTATCCCTATCGCAGAGCAATCGGCCTACTTACCACTGCTGTAGACCTGATTGTTTTTGAGGGTTCTACCTGCGAACAGCTCGTCTAGGGTGACAATGCGGTAGCCCTTGGCTTTGAGATTGCGAATTACCTGTGGAATCGCCTCTATCGTCGTCTTATGAATATCGTGCGCCAGTACGATGGCGTTGGGGCCTGCCTTAGACATCTCCAGAGCCACTCGGTCGGCGTCTTTGTACTTCCAATCCAGAGGATCCACGCTCCAACCCATAATGGGGCGATTGACTAGCGTGAGCTTATCTTGAGTATAGGCCCCATAAGGGAAGCGGAAGTAACTAGGTCGCTGTCCTGCCACCTCACCGACGATCTCGTCCGTACGCCCAATCTGGCGGCGTGCCTCCTCGACCGATATCTTGGCGAAATTCTTATGGTCATACGAGTGGTTGCCTATGTTGTGCCCCTCCTCTACCATACGCTTCATCGTCTGCTTCTGTACGGCGGCCGACTTGCCGAGAACGAAGAAAGTCGCCTTGACGCCCTCCTGCTTGAGGATATCTAGTAGGCGTGGGGTGTAGACCGATGGCCCATCGTCGAAGGTCAGTGCCACTCGTGATGCACTCGAGTCATCGTCCGTCAAAGGACGAGCGGCCTCTTCCGGCTTCTCGAGATCAGCAATCTCTTGCGGCGCGTCTGGCTCAAGTGATCGCCCTAGACGTCTGAGGATATCTGGGTGTACATACCTGCGTACGACCCAGCTAGGCACAGGTACGGTAAAGGTGCCCATCGAGCCACTAGCAATCTGATACTTATCAAAAGTCACATACCAGTTGCCTTCATGGTCAAAGAAGAGAGCATCGTAATTCGCATCAACAGCCAGAGTGCCCTCCTCAATACCAGACTGCATCTCCACCCAAACGGTCTGTCGCTCATGCTCGCTACCGAAGTCTTTGCTCTGCATCAAGCGCAGCCTAACAGCCTCACTTGCGGCAGCCCTCATCTCCGAGGCAAAGCCCTCGAAGGCATCTTCGTCTACAAACAAATCAGCTATTGATACAACACGCCTATGCTCTAGGTCGAAGATAGAGGCATAAGAGGAGTCGTCGTAGTTATTGCCCCGAGAGGTGCTGCGTGTGTAGAGGAAAACGATAAAGCTATCGCCTCGGTACTTGACCTCGAAGTGCTGATTATAGTCTAGAGTAGCCGTAGACTCCTGAGAGAGCTGTGCCACCTCTGCTCTAAACTCATCAATGAACTGCTGAGAGAGGTTGCGCTCTCGCTCGTTGATGAACTCATATTTGGTAAAAGGGAACGACACAGTCAAGTGGCTTCTCTCTGGGTCATTGCCTATTTTCATCGTGAAGACCTGCACATCCTCGTCCGTATCATCGAGCGTGAGATCCTCCGTCAAGGTCGCCAGATCCGTCACTTCTACCACATCGGCAGAGGCTAAGCTATCGGCGGAGGCTGACGAATCGCCCGACTGCCTAGATCCGCAACTAGCCATAAGGAAGAGCGCCAATACCCCGAATAGTAATGTGTTATATCTTTTCATAAACTTAGTTTTTTCGTATGCAAAAGTAATCAAAATAAGCACATTCCTCTACCCTAGCCCACGGTAACTCCCCCCAAGCTACTGCGATGCTATTCACTACATTCAGCCTCGGCCATACGCTTGGCATACTCCCGTCAGACTTAAAGCCTTCTAGGGCACGATTACTTAGCTTGGTATAGCTAGAGCAACCGCTACTCTTACTCTCGTCTTACGACACAATCCTTGCATTTTGTACATTTTCACGCATCTAAAAGGGGCTGAGCCAAAAATAAATTTTGACACAGCCCCTCTCTAAATCCTTGCCCTTAGGAATAAGCCTTACGTCTCCTGCTTGGTCATGATAACTAGATCCTGATAGTTGGGTGGCACTTCATCTCCTCTCCAGCGGCCAAAAAACGATCGTCTTGTGTACTCATTCGTCTACTTTCTTATTAAGGAGTGTTAATAGGTTTGTAAAGAATTTCGAGAAACAAGCATAAGATTTATAAAGGACGGCGGGACTATCTAGAAAAATTGATGGGAAGACTTCCTCCGATTGGTGGACTAATCCCTTGAGATGTGTCCACCAATCTTAGTAGATTGATGGGAAGAAATTCTTCAAAATGTGATACAATTGCATATACACAGCCGAGAATACATCATAAATACCTTTATATAAGCACATTACAAATGCCCGTTTTAGGCGAGTATTTTGTCTAGGCTGGGACTAAGTGCCCAAATGAGGTCGGACGCAACAGAGAGCCTCCTAGAGGGCAAATACGAGGTGTGCCACCTCCTACCCGAGAGGGGCGGATTGACACTCAAACAAGCCCTCAATCGTTACAGAGTGTAAACTCCTGAATTATCTCAACTAGACAGCAAAGTATTGGGAGGTGTAGGACTTACATCAGTCAGATTTTGGTTTTTCGCCCAAAGTTCGTTTGTTTATTATGGCACACCGCTTTACTTTTGTAGTCAGGCGGTGTGTTATGATGCGCAATTTGCTCTATTGCTTGCACATTATGGGGCACCGCTGAGGTGTAAATGAATTATAAACGGACAGATATGATACAGCAACAGGAGGCTCCCGTTCTCCTAATGATAGATACCGCTACGCCTGTATGTAGCTTAGCCATAGCTCATGGCGAGGAGCTAATCGCCTGCCACACAGAGCAGGATCGCCGAGGTGAACACGCCGCAATAGCTGCCCCGATTGCCGAGCAGCTCATCGCAGAGCTAGAGAGCCGAGGCCTTAGCCCCGATGCTATCGTTGTGAGTGCCGGGCCGGGGAGCTATACGGGGCTACGCATAGGCTCTTCACTAGCCAAGGGACTATGCCAAGGCTATGGCATACCACTGATTGCGATCTCCACTCTAGAGATGATGGCTCAGGGCTATCTGGCCAGCATATCCAACCCAACAGATACACTGCGTCTATGCCCAATGATCGATGCTAGGCGTATGGAAGTCTACACAGCCACATTCGACAGCAAGGGCAATCGCCTAAGCGAGGACAAGCCTTGTGTACTCTCGGCCGATACTCTTCTGGACGATGAGATGCGTTCGTACCGCTATCATTTCTTCGGTTCGGGAGCTGGCAAATGCAGTGGCCTCTGGGAGGGCATAGACTATGTAGTGGTCGAGAGCTTCGCCCCCGAGGCTCGCTATATGCATCAGCTCGCCCTAGGAGCATACGAGCGAGGCGCATTCGTCGATCTAGCCTACTGGACGCCCAATTACCTCAAGGAGTATGTAGCCGTCGTGGCACAAAACAAGGTTCTAGGTCGCTAACCTCATGAGCACTGAGGAAGTACTGCTGGATAGTAGCAATGTAGAGCAGGCAGCTCTACTAGATCTGCTGGAGAAAACCAACCAAAGCCTTTTCCTCACGGGTAAGGCTGGCACGGGTAAGTCCACGCTCCTACGCTACATCGCTCGACATACGCACAAGCGACATGTGATACTTGCCTCAACGGGCATTGCAGCACTCAACGTAGGGGGGCAGACCATTCACTCCTTTTTTAAGCTCCCCTTGCGCCCTCTACTCCCAGACGACCCAGACCTGAGTACCGCCAAAAATCAGGTCTACGAAGCCTTTCGCTACACCAAGGAGCACAAAGCTCTGCTTCGCAGCCTAGACCTAATCATCATCGACGAGATCTCGATGGTGCGTGCCGACATCATTGACGCCATTGATAAGCTCCTGCGGGTCTATACGGGACGTAGCAGTACGGCTTTCGGTGGGGTACAGATGCTTTTTGTGGGCGACCTCTTCCAGCTAGAGCCCGTGGTCAAAGCGGACGAAAAGAGTATCCTCGACAGGTACTACAAGTCGCACTTCTTCTTCGGGGCTCAGGTATTCCGAGCTCACGAACTAGTGACCATAGAGCTGCAAAAAGTCTACCGTCAAGCAGACGCACACTTCGTGGGGATCCTAGATCGTGTGCGCAGTGGCGTGGTAACCCACCCGGATATCTGGGACATCAACGCCCGAGTCAATGCCGATTATGTAGCACCCGAGGGCGAGCTGGTCGTTACGCTCGGCACTAGGCGTAGCCAAGTAACCTACATCAACGAGAAGAGGCTGGAGCAGCTCCTCACATCTGCCTTTACCTTCGAGGGTGTGGTCGATGGCGACTTCCCCGACAGCACACTACCCACGGAGCGAGAGCTAACACTCAAGGAGGGAGCGCAAGTCATGTTTCTGGCTAACGACCGAGAGAAACGCTGGGCCAATGGCACGATCGGGATAATTGACTCAATAGATGCCGAGGAGCGTAAGATCTACATTCGCCTTGAGAATGGTCAGGTACACACCGTAGACCCATACATCTGGGAGCACAAACGCTACACCTACGACGAAGAGGAGCGGCGCATTCGTACCGAGACGCTCGGTCAATTTATCCAGTTCCCCCTACGCTTGGCTTGGGCAATCACCATACACAAGAGCCAAGGGCTAACTTTCGACCGTGTGATCATTGACTTCGGCGAGCGTGTCTTCGCAGGCGGACAAGCCTATGTCGCCCTGAGCCGCTGCCGAAGCCTAGAGGGCATGGTGCTACGCACGCCGATGAATATGCGGGACATCATCGTACGCCACGAAGTGCAACGCTTCTATATGCAAGCCAACAACCCCGAGGCAATAGCCTCGTCACTGGAGCGAGCAAAGGCGCTACAAGGCTATATAGAGGCGTGTAGGACATGGAGTAGAGGGCAGTACACTGCCGCAATAGAGCATCTGAAGCATGCCATCGCGGCGAAAAACGAGCTAGACAACCCTGCCTACCTGCGTCTGATGGCTCAGAAGCTGCAAGTCGTGGCGCAACAGAAAAGGCAGCTGCAAGAACTAAGGGTAGAGCTGGAAGAGAAGAAACAGCTCCTGAGAGCCCTGTCTCAGGAGCACAAAACGATGGGCGACGAGTGTCTACTCGAGGCACACGACCCCGAGGCAGCACTGCGCTGCTACGACAAGGCGCTTCGCTTCGATGAGCTCAACGTGGCAGCCTTGATCGGTCGAGCGAGAGCTCTACACGAGAAGCGAGATCGCAAGGGAGCGCTCTCTGCTCTAGCCGAAGCCGTGGCTCTAGCTCCCGTAGATATACAGGTACTATTGGCCCAAGGAGAGCTACTACTAGGCTATGGTCTACACGAGGAGGCACTACAACCACTACAGAGGGCCCATAGCCTACAACCTAGATACATCCCAGTGCTGGAGCTTATGGCAGAGGCGTACGATAGGCTAGAGCAAGAAGATGAGGCAGAGGCGTGCCGCCAAGAGATCAAGCGCATCGAGCGCAAGAGCTAGAGGGTTGCGCCAGCACTGCTATATCACTTACTTTGGGGGTAGTATCCTAGCCGAAAACACACATAATTCACTATTAATAGGTATAGTTCGGTATCGGCTTATCCCATACCTTTGTTCCTAGCAATTTAATTCATCGCCAAAGGAGCATTGATATGACGACTGACTATTTAACTAGAGGGATGACCGAGTACCCAGTTAGTTTGCCATCTAGCGAAACGACGATGCAGCGCATCGCCATACACCATATCTATGAGTACGAAAAAGGTATCCGCTGCATGGTACTCTGTACACTAGAGCTAGAGGAGCTGGCTCTGATACAGCGCAAGCTCGAGGGACGTGGCATCGCTTATTTTACTCAGCCCACGCCGAAGCAAACCAAGATTAATCTCTTTTTTGGACGCAAGGAATGTGTGGATATGATCAGCTATTTCCTGCAAGACAAGTATCTGCACGAACTGAATGCAGAGCAGGACTTCATACTCGGCTCTCTACTCGGGTATGACTTGTGTGGTCAATGTGCACGGTATCAGAAGCGCATGCAGCTCATAGGTCAGGAGGGGACGATCGCTTAGTAGGCTTTCGTTAAGCAGTAGAAAATCAAATCGGTCTAAGGTAGCAGTTACCTTAGACCGATTTGTCTATAATGGGGGGCGAGGGCTGCCGTTAGCCTTAGAATCATATCGTAGAAGACCATACGGCTATTGACGTTTTGGGCGATATGGCGCATCGCCAAATCTAGCTCGTCGTGTAGAGAGCGGATATTCCGGCCATTGATGCAGGTACGTAGGTAATCGACAATCCGCTGCTCGGTCGGATTGATGTAGTTAATCTCTGGCATTTGTAGACCATGCAGGTAGCTCTCCCTAAACATCTGCCCTACATAGGTCAGTAGCTCCATTTGCTCCTCTCGGCTTAGCCCCGCCAGTTCGTCAGCTAGAGCTTTGATCTCGAGCGGACGTGCATTGACCGTGGCACGCAGGATACGCCCATAGAGCGTCGTGAGCTTATCGGTAGAGTCAGCTCTGCCGAGGTAGTGATCGAGAGCTTTGCGGTAGTTACCCGAGGCGAGGTGTGCAGAGAGTGAGCTATCCGCCCCAGCGGGAGGGTTCGCCACCTTCGCCAACCCCATAGCTATCTCGGCTTCGCTTAGCGGCCTTAGATGCAGCGTCTGCATACGGCTACGTAGTGTCCCGAGCACTTCACGTTCGTTCATCGTGACCATAAGAATAATCGTATGCTCGGGAGGCTCCTCTGTTAACTTAAGCAACTTATTGGCAAGCGCCTCGTGCATTCTCTCTGGCAGCCAAATGAGCAAAATACGGTAGCGTGCGTCTGTAACCTGATAGGAGAGCTTATCTTGGAGCACTTCGCCCTCTCGGGTAAATATGCCCAGTCGTTTGCTCTCGGCATCCTCTAGACGGAGCCAGTCCGCATAGGTCGTGTAAGGCGATGAAGCGAGGAACTCACGCCAGCGTGGTAGCTCATCATCACAGAGATTACGAGAACCAACATTGACAATCGGGAAGAGGAAATGTAGATCCTGCCCAGCGTATTGGTCAAACTTCTGGCACGAGGGACACACACCGCAGGCGTCCTCGGCATCGGGTGTGGAGCAGTTGATGTAGCGTGCGTAGGCATAAGCTAGAGCTAGAGCTCCACTCCCGTCTTCGCCTACGAAGAGCCGTGCATGTGGCACGACACCTGAGAGGAAGCTCCGACGCAATTCGTCTTTGGCCGTGGACTGACCGATAGTATCTCTGAAGTACATACGCTAACAATCTTTGGTCTGATGAGCCTGAGCAATAGTAAGGAAATTGTGAATGTAACGCCAGCCCTCCTCCGTTATCATACTCTCTGGGTGGAACTGTAAGCCATAGATCGGTAGATCCTTGTGTCTAATGGCCATAATCTCCGTCCGCTCCTCGGTACATGTTGCGATTATTTCGAGAACCTCAGGAAGAGCTTGCTCCGAGGTAACCCAGCTATGGTACCTGCCGACTGCAGTGCCTTGCTCCAGCCCATGGAAGATCGGATCACCCGTGTGCTTTAGTTGGCTCAGATGTCCATGTCTTGGGTGTACAATCTGCCTAAGTGAGCCAGAGAAGTGTAGCGTGAGCGCCTGATGACCAAGGCAGATCCCGAGCATGGCGTGCGTGCGCTCACATTGAGCGATGGCCTGCATCAGAAGAGGCAGCTCGTCCGGAGTGCCGGGGCCGGGAGATAGCAGTAGGGCATCATACAGGTGCAACTTGTCGAGCGGTACAGCATCTACCGAGCAAATATCAAACTCTGCCAATGTCTGCTCTCGTAGGAGCTGAACTAGGTTGTAGACAAACGAATCGTGACAGTCGATGACGAGTATTCGTAGCATTAGGCTTGTCTAGGGCGAAGCTTGAGGTGAAACAATCCGTGTAGTAGGTCAGCCGCAAGTATCGACCCCACGACAACGGCCAAGGCATAGGTATAGTCGCTACAGATATAGATGAGATCGCCCCGAAAGACTATGATCAGTACGCCATGCACGAGGTACAACTCATAAGAGATACGCGCCAAATAGGCCATTAGTTGTCTGATGCCTTGATGGATTTGAGCTCCAATGGAAGTCTTTGGCTCTCCGCTTTTACCCCCCTTTCGGTCTATCCACGCAGCGTATCCTAGACGGTTCATCAAAACGATCGCAACGACTGGGATAACTAGATAGGCAAGCGGGAGAAGATATTCGATATCGGCAACCACAAGCGAGGCGACGAAGAGCAAAGCTAGAGCCAGAGCCCACCAACGTTTGGCGTAGCGATAGATCTTGGACTCGTATTCGGCATACAAGCTCCCTGAGAAGAAAGCGAGTGTCGTTGCCCACCAAGCGCGCTCGTATCCCTGTACTTGGCACCATATCACACCTACGACAGAGAGCAGAAGTAAGATGATAAGAGCGGGAGTACGGCGCCTCTGCAGATAGCGGAAGGCAAGCCAAAAACTGATGTAGAGCCACATCAAGACGAAAACAAACCAAGAGTTGGGCAGAGGTGTCCTTCCTTGCCAAACGAGCTGAGATAGCCATTGGTCGCTATACCCACTACCATAGAATATTTGGTAGACCCCAAACATCAGGGTAATGAAGAGCATCGGCTTAAATATCCCCCAGAGGCGTTTGCCTAGATGGCCAACGCCACGACCTGCTCGCACCGACTGCATCAGACCATAGCCCGATATGAAAAAGTATAGGGCGATGATACTCGTCCCGAACTTATTGGCTAGAGTAAAAAGGAGGGCAGGCTCGGCAGAGGTGTAGGAAAGATGAGAGAGCATAATGCCTACCTGCATCACTCCTCGAAGCGAATCGCTAACGCCTCTGGAGAATGTTTGCTGATGCATCTATCCTAGTCGTGGTCGAGGATCTCGGTGATTGGGCGGCCGATGCAACCGCTTGGTAACTGAGTTTTGAGCATAAAGGCTAGAGTAGCTGCTATATCGGTGATATGTACCTCACGATACAGATGACCAGCTTCTACACCATGCCCCATGAAGATGAGGGGGATATGCGTATCATATGGCGACCACACAGCGTGCGAGGTACCCTGAGCAGCCTTATCACCCCTGTGGCTATACCACCCGGGGTGTAGGATGACGAAGATAGAACCGCTACGGTTATGGTTGTAACCATTGACAATACGAGTGCGTATGTCCTCTGGTAGAGAAGCCGAGCCTGCACGATCGGATTGCACGGCATAGGCAACCCCGGGCATATTGGCCAGCTCTCTGCAAATAGCATCGTAGAGCTTCTGTCGGTTGGCACCCAGCTCATCAATTTTGGCTTCGTCAAGGAATACCTGATAGTTGGCGATGTCAATGAAAACCTCGGCATCTGCTCCGAGCTGTGCTTGGCAAATTTCACTCACCTTTTGGCGAGCAATGTCCACTCTCCAAGCTCTCCCCGGAAGTTTCTTGTCCTCTAAGAAAGTCAGATTGTGCGCTGCAGCATGGTCGGCAGTGAGGAAGAACAGATAGCCATCTTTACCATACCGCCCATCAAGGTAGTCAAAGAACTCCTTGAGCTCTTGGTCGAGTCGCAGATAGGTATCCTCGATCTCCATAGAATAGGTCGCATAGCGATGACCGATATAGTCGGTAGATGAGAGGCTAACAGCAAGGAAGTCTGTATCGCCGTCCTCACGAGTCCCGAGCTCTTCGCCCTCGATCGCTGCTTTTGCCATATCAAGCGTAAGAGTATTACCCATAGGAGTTGTGCGAATGACGCCCAAGCCAAACTCCTTCTCTAGCTTACGTGTATCTAGTGGTAGCGTCGCCTTGGCTACCTCCTTCCATGGCTGCTCAAAGTTGTTTTCATCTGCCACGCTCTCCACATAGCTACGTTTGTTGTGTAGTGGCTTCCAGCCGTCACGCAGATACTTCTTGGCTAGTTTACGGTTGTTGAAGCGCTCTACCCAGCGAGGGAGCTTATCCATGTAATAAGTGCTGGTAATGAAGTTGCCACTCTGATCGTCGAACCAATAAGCTCCATCGGCCGAATGTCCTGCTGGTAGGATAGCTCCTCGATCCTTGAGGGCAACGCCGATTACTTTGCTACGGAAGTTTGTGGCAAGCTTGAGCTCGTCTGTAATAGTAGTGCTGAGCATATTGCGAGGCGACATCTGCCCACTCTTGCCTTCGTCTGCCCCTACGGTTCGCACCGCTTCGTCCTGAGTACAGTAGAGCGACTTACACTGGCTGTAGAAGTTGTTGCCTGCAATACCGTGAATGCTTGGCACACTACCTGTATAGACGGAGGCATGGCCGATAGCAGTAACCGAGGGGATATAGTTGATGCGCGTGTTGTGGCAGTTGAAACCTTCGTTAAGTAGCCGCTTGAAGCCACCCTCTACGAAACGGTTATTGTAGCGATATAGGTAGTCCCAGCACATCTGATCTACCACCATGCCCACCACAATCGCTGGGCGATCGGGCTTATTGTGCTCTAGCTTCTTGCCTGCGAAGGCGGGTAGCGTAGCGGTCAGAATGGTCAATGCGATGAGCCAACTACGCGATTTGTTCGTCTTCATTGTCTTTAGTCGTGTTATAGTGAATTTACTTCTAATTGCTTAACCCTTACATAGCTCCAGTAGTGTCCAGCGGTTGCGGCTCGTCTGGCTGACGAAGCTCAACCCCAGAGTGCGGCCACGCTCGATGAGCAGAGGTGCGTCCTCTTCGTAGAAACCGCTGAGGATGACCCTCGCACCAGAAGCCATAACCTCTGCGTATGCTGGCAGGTCTTGGAGCAAGATGTTACGAGTGATGTTGGCTAGTACCAGATCGTATGGGCCTCTTCCCTCTAGACTTGTCGCATCACCTTGTAGTGCTTCGTCAATATGAACGGCATTGAGGTTGGCATTCTCTAGAACGTTTTGATACGCCCATTCGTCTATATCTATAGCCGTGAGGCTACGAGCCCCTTGCTTCAAGGCGAGAATACCTAGGATACCTGTACCACAGCCCATATCTAGGACACGTAGCCCCTCGATGTCGTGCTCGAGCAGATAGGCAATGATGAGCGAGGTCGTCTCGTGATTGCCCGTTCCGAACGCCATCTTGGGTTGTATGATGACTTCCGTACGGATAGACGGATCTGGTGCGTGAAACGGAGCACGGATCATACACAAGTTATCGCCTAGGACGATGGGCTGGAAGTAATGCTTTTCCCACTCTTCGTTCCAATTGACCTCGGGGATTATCTCCATTTCGTAATCAAATCGAATGCCCTGCCAAGGCTGCTCTTCTAGAGCCGTGGCTATGCTGCTCTCGTCAATCAGTTCTGTAGGTATGTAGGCCTTGAGGCTGTCACCCTCGACCTCGAAGCTATCGAAACCTAGTTCGCCGAGCGAAGCGGCTAGCAAGTCGTAAACGACTTCTAGATCCACCCCCTCGGCTTGGTTGGTCGCACGGAATGTATACCCTGTATATTGCATTGCTAATTGTCTGTGATTTAGTCTTTGTCCCCAAAGGTTTGCTCCAAGGCTATGGCCATGGCCTGAGCAGTACGCTCTAGATCGGCCTCGGTGTGTGCAATAGAGAGGAACATACACTCAAACTGCGAGGGCGGCAGATAGATACCCTGCTCCAGCATGCTGCGGAAGTAGCGAGTATACTGCTCCGTATTGGCCTCCTTGGCGTGGGCGTTGCTACGCACCTCGCCAGAGTGGAAGAATAGCGTGGAGAGGGAGCCGACTCGGTTGTATGAAATATGACCTGCATATCGCTCTAGTAGTGGCTGGATAAGTGCTTCTAGATATGCTCCCTTGCGCTCCAGCTCGTCGTAGAAATTGGAGACCGAGAGTTCTTGGAGCATAGCGATGCCAGCCGATAGCGCTAGCGGATTGCCCGAGAGTGTACCAGCTTGATACACGGGGCCTAGTGGCGACAAGTAGTCCATGATGTCGGCTCGTCCGCCGAAAGCTCCTACTGGTAGTCCGCCACCAATAATCTTACCGAGGCAAGTCAAGTCGGGGCGAATCTGGCACAGCTGCTGAGCACCTCCCTTGGCCACACGAAAGCCGCTAATGACTTCGTCGAAAATGAGCAAAACACCAGACTGCTCGGTGAGCAAACGTAGCTCGGCGAGGAAGCCTACCTCAGGGAGTATCAGCCCCATATTGCCCATAATAGGCTCGAGGATTACGGCAGCGACCTCGTCGGGATAGAGCTCCAGCAGGCGTCGCACGCTGGCAATATCATTGTATGTAGCGACTAACGTATTCTCAGCTGTCTGCTGGGTAACGCCTGCGCTACCCGCTTGTCCAAAGGTCGCTAGCCCAGAACCAGCTTGTATCAAGAAGCTATCGGCGTGACCATGGTAGCACCCCTCAAACTTGATGATACGGCTACGCCCTGTAAATCCTCTCGCTAACCTAATCGCACTCATCGTAGCCTCGGTACCAGAATTGACCATGCGTACCTTCTCAATCGAGGGGAAGAAGCGACAGATGAGCTCTGCCATCTCTACCTCTCGCTCGTTACAAGCCCCATAGCTCGTCCCTCGCTCCAGCTCACCAGTAATGGCTGCTTGTATCTTGGGATTGGAGTGCCCGACGATCAGAGGCCCCCAAGAGCTGATAAAGTCGATGTATTCATTGCCGTCTACGTCCCATATATGGCTTCCTAGACCTCGCTCTATATATAATGGTGTAAGGCCAACCGAGCGAAAGGCTCTTACGGGGCTATTAACGCCACCGGGAATCACACGCTGAGCTCGCTCGAAGAGCTCCTGCGAACGCTTGATATGTTGCATCTTAATCCTTTAGATTAGTTCATCGCTAGTGCCACCCTAGTCTGAGCGCACTCACAGCTACAAAGATACCTAAAATCTAGGCTTCCTCCCGATTGACATCCTCCTCCGATATAGAGGGATCGCATAGCTAGGCTCAAACGATTGGGCTGGCTATGCGATCTGTTGAGGGCATCTATCTCGTCGCACCGGTCAAGGACACTTGGCGAGGCAATAGATTCAATGGACTAGAGCTCTGGAGTCAGGCGAGAGGAGGCAGCTTGATAGCCCGAGATAAGCTCACGGAAGACATCTGCCACAGACTCCTCCTGCTGCGTGAGGGCTACGCTCTGCCCGATCTCTAGCATACCCTCTGTAAGATCTCCCTCGAAGATACCACGCTTGGCACGTCCCTTACCTTGTAGCTCTCGGAGTGCCTCTACTGTTGCGCCTGCGGCCTCGGCTCTAGCTACCTGCTCGTAGAAGTCGTTTTTGAGCAGACGTGTGGGACTAATAGACTTGAGCGAAAGCATGGTACCGCCCTCGCCCGTGGCACGACACAGACGTTTGAACTCCTCGCTGGCAGAGCTCTCGGTCGTCATAGCGAAGCGTGTGCCGATCTGTACGCCATCTGCACCCAGAGCTAGGGCAGCCGCTACACTATCGCCCTGTGAGATACCGCCAGCAGCCACGACTGGGATTGTAACAGCTCGTGCGACGGCAGGTATGAGGCACATGGTCGTCGTTTCGTCACGGCCATTGTGTCCGCCTGCCTCAAAGCCTTCGGCAATCACAGCATCTACACCAGCCTCTTGGCTCTTGAGGGCAAACTTGGTACTGGCCACCACATGTAGCACCTTACAGCCCGCAGCCTTGAGCTTAGCCGTGTAGGTCTTGGGGTTGCCGGCCGAGGTTACCACGACTGGCACCTGCTCCTCGATGATGATGTCGATGATCGCATCTAGCTCTGGGTAGAGCATGGGCACATTCACCCCGAAGGGCTTATCGGTGGCAGCCTTGCATTTGCGGATGTGCTCACGCAGGTTGTCTGGGTGCATGGAGCCAGCACCGATGAGGCCTAGTCCACCCTCACGGCTCACGGCAGAGGCGAGCTTCCAGCCGCTACACCAGACCATCCCGCCAGAGATAATCGGATAGCGTATGCCAAGTAATTGGCAGAGTCTATTTGCCATAGTTGTATTTATCTAAGTTTAGTTTTTTTGATTGATTTCGTTGAGCTCTACAAGCTTATTCATTATGGCGTAGATCGTCAGACCGCTAGGGCTATGGATCTGTAGCTTCTTGGTGATGTTGCGTCGGTGTGTGATGACGGTGTGGGTAGAGAGGAAGAGCGCACTAGCGATCTCTTTGTTGGTCATACCCTTGACCACGCACACAACGATCTCACGCTCTCGAGGTGTCAGGCTCTGCGAATCCAAAGAGGGTGTCCCCTGCGCCTCTTCCTCGACACGCACCAAGCGGTCGAATAGGTCTGCGATCTGCTGCACCGAGTCGGTGATGCGCAGGACGTCGTCATACTCACGCAGGAGCGTTTCGTCTGTGGTTCCATAGCTCAGAGCGACGAACTTGGCGACCTCTCTCTGAGCCGAGAAGTAAGTCTGTGGGCTAATACCAGAGAGTAGCGGATTGAGAATAAAAATATCTGCTGTGATCAGACCTATGGCTTCGCTCCAATCCCTACGAAAATCCTCTACCAGATGGAGCACCTGTACTTTGTAGCGTGCCAACTTCTTGAGTTGTGCCTCAAGTCCACTGCGTATAATGGGGCATGGCTCGGCGATGGCTACACGTATCGCTGTCGTCATAATGTCATGGTTTTACATCGGTTATTTGATCTGTGGCGATATGAGTCCGTCCTCTAGAGCCTCTATATAGGGCGTGAAGATGTTGTCTTCGATGAGGTTGTGAGCAGCTAGGTCTGCCTCGCTAGTAAAGATATCGTGCAGTACATTGTTGAGCTCGTATCCGCTGGGAGCAGGGTAGTACTTGATGAGCAAATTCTTGAGCTCGGTAATTTTCAGCTCAATCTGATCGTGACGCTTGCTAAACACCCTGATGCTGTAGCGACTATCACGCTCGCCTTTCGCCAACTTACGAGCATAGGGGAAGACCGTTTTGTCTTCGTAGTTCATGTGCTTGCGCACCTCCTCTACATATTCGTCGAAGAAATTGCGGATCGCCAAAGCCACCTCGTTTGGGCAATTGGAGAGGGCCGAGAGGAGCTGTTGACGTAGCAAAGGCAACCTGAAGTCGAGGAAGTAGGAGTGAGAGTTGGAGAGATAGCTCAGCAGGCTATGAATGTCGAGCGCAGAGAGCTGCTCCACACAAGGCTTCTCTTCGGGATGCACCGAGCTATTGAGCAGTAAGAGCAGGGTTGGTGCATCAACCTCGTGCTCCTCGCAGACCTGCCCAATCGTCTTCTCACCGAAACCCAGCGGGATCCCAAAGCGAGTAATGATGAGCAGAAGTGGGAAGTTGTCGCAGATGAGGTCGCTCATCTTCGTGTTTGCTCCGAAAGGTTTGGTTACAGCTTTCGCACTACCATATTTGTATAGATTCATATTTTGATAAGTTTGAATTTTGTCTTGAGCTATATTATTTGTTGTAATAACGAATGATTACAAATATAGTTCATTATCTCCTGCAGGGCAAATGGCACACTCATAGGATAATCAAAACCTTAGCACCGCTCTCCTTTTTTGACCTGATCTCATGCCTAGGCAGAGCATCATTGCAATGGGAAAGCGCCGAATTAGGGTTACATAAATTTACACTTTCGATGCACATTTGCTCCTCTAGCAAGGGGTGTATCGCTAGAGAGGGCAAAAATCGGCAGACTGCGTATTTGCCTTCTAGAAGGCTCTACACGCCATCTAGCCTCATTGCAGCCCCTTGGGTGCAGAAGTACGAAAACAACCGCCTTAAAAGCGACAAGCACAACAGACTGATTACAAGAAATATAAACAAACACTGTAATCATTTGAATACACTTGAGGCTCACTTCTTGGCATTTCTTCCCATCAATCTCTGGAGATCAGTGGGCACATCTCGGAGCACTAACCCACCAATCTGAGCAGCTCTTCCCATCAATCCTCCAGAGAGACCCAACCAGTCTTCACAAATCACCTCTCCATTACTTCAAATCTCTTAGTAAATCCTTTACACTCCTTAACTAAAAAGTAGACGAACAAGCCTCTAAATCCGCTGTGCTGACCACGGCAACATTCTCCACTTTGTCGCCACTGCTAGGCAAGACTAGTAACTTACAGCTTTACAGCCACCGACATTCCCACCAAGCAACACCTAATTATCCTTGGTCATTGAGCAAAAAGATCTTAATCTCGCAGACATAATACCCTAGGATTTGCGACCCTAAGGAGGGGCGAGAAGCTCGCCTTGGAGGACACTTCTCTCCTACTCCAGCGAGATGCGTGAATTGAAACCCATAATCTCGGTGGACGGACACCGTGCCGATGTCGTTGTATCCCGCTTACCACACCAACGAATTTTGGCACAGCCCACAGAGCACACTATCTTTGGCTTGTATTATCAAACCAAAACATCAATGAAACGCAAGCCTCAACTACTCATCGCTGCTACATCGTCTGGATGTGGCAAGACTACTTTTACCCTAGGGCTACTAAGGGCTCTACGCAAACGTGGTCTATCCGTAGCGAGCTTCAAGTGTGGCCCCGACTACATAGATCCCAAATTTCATGCTCTAGCCTCTAGCCCATCACTCGAGGAGCTACACCTACACACAAGTATTAACCTAGACCAATATATGATGAGCTCGGAGCACCTTCGAGAGGTCTACACTCGACACAGCAAGGCAGCCGATGCGATGATTGTTGAGGGCGTCATGGGTCTATTCGACGGAGCGACACGTATGCAGGGCAGTAGCGCTAGCCTAGCCCAAACTCTAGACATACCTGTTGTCCTGCTGGTCAATGCCGCCTCATCGGCGTACTCCGTGGGAGCACTCATCTATGGCTTCGCACACTGGAAACCTGATGTGCAGATCGCAGGTGTTATCTTCAACCGTGTCGCCTCCGAGAGCCACTATCGCTTCCTCGTCGAGGCAGCAGAGGACGCCGGCGTCCCCTCCCTCGGCTATATCCCACGCACCCAACTCCTAGATGTTCCCTCACGACACCTAGGACTCTCGCTCTCGGAGCTTGAGCGCCTAGACGAGCTACCCGAGAGTATCGCTACACTCATCGAGCAGCACGTCGAGGTAAATAGACTACTAGAGCTATGTCTGCGCCCTACTCCACCGCAACCAATCGCCACCTCCCAAGAGTCTACACAGGGCAACCTGCGTATCTCAGTGGCTCGTGACGAGGCCTTCAACTTCATCTATCAGGAAAATATCCTCGCGCTAGAGCGCTTGGGAGAGATAAGCTACTTTAGCCCAATCCGAGATAGAGCCCTACCAGCCACAGACTTGGTATATCTACCGGGAGGATACCCCGAGTTTTACTTAGAGCAACTATCGGCCAATGCAGCCATGCGAGAGCAGATATACAACTATGTTCTAGGGGGAGGCAAGGTACTCGCCGAGTGTGGTGGCATGATGTACCTCTGCCGTACCATCATCGACGAGGCTGGCACAAGCTACCCGATGTGTGGGGTACTAGACAATGAGGCAACCATGGAGGAGATGAAGCTCAGCCTAGGCTATCGTAGTGTGCACACAGCAGGGCTGACACTCCGAGGGCATGAGTTCCACTACTCCAAACTCAAGCACACTGGCTCCGAAGACAACATAGCCCAGCAGCACAATGCCAGAGGCATAGAGGTACCGACTGCTATGTATCGCAAGGGAAACGTGATCGCAGGCTACACACACCTGTACTGGGCCGAGCAAAATATCCTAGACCTGTGGTCGGCTCAGGACAACGAAGAAGCGAATGCCTAACCGAATAAATAAGATTAGCATGATATATTGTGAGAGATTTTGTATATATTTGCTAATGCTTGCTTTAGAGCGAGGTACGCTGTTAGATAAAAAAATAGTTACTTTGCAGCTCAGTTGGCAAAACAAGGACCGGTGAACTTAGTAATCGATCAAGGCAATACGATCTGCAAAGTAGCAGTTTATATAGAGGACGAGCTACGCTCTGTGCGTACCTTACCTCGCTTCTGTGAGCAAACCTTTGATGAGCTCATGGAGGAGTTTCCCTCTATATCCTCGGCTATCTACAGCTCTGTAGGCGAGCAGGACGATCGGGCAATGGCGTTGCTCACATCTCGCATACCAACAGTGGTAGAGTTGGGCGCAGACTCGCTTGTCCCCATTGAGGTTCACTACGACCGCTCTCGCCTAGGGAGCGACAGACTGGCTGCCGCTGTGGGAGCATGCGCTCTGACCGGTGGTACGGGCGAACATTTGGCTATCGATGCTGGCACGGCTATCACATACGAACGTATCGGGGCATCTGGGTGCTATCTCGGAGGTAACATATCACCGGGGCTGCATGCTCGTCTTAGGGCAATGCACGAGTTTACCAATCGGCTACCTCTAGTAGAGGAGGTACAGAGGAGTGAAGGCTTCGGGCAGGACACCGTGTCGGCTATGGAGTGCGGAGCTCTGCTAGGGCTTCTCTACGAGATAGAGGGGTATATATCAGCTCTCAGGGAGCAGCACCCCGAGGGTCGGGTATTCCTTACGGGAGGAGATGCCGACCTGCTGGGACAGAAGCTCAAGAGCGAACTGGAGATCGTACCAGACCTAGTGCTGTACGGTCTAAACTACATATTGGAGTATAACAAACATGCTAAAGAAAATAATCACCTCTAGAGGCTCTGCGTGTGCTTGGGCTCTGGCCCTGCTACTGAGTTTAGGCATGGCTGGTGAGGCTCTGCAAGCTCAGAGCAACAACGACCGCTCGCCCTATAGCCGCTTTGGCTATGGAACGCTTGGGCAGTCTACCACCGCTGGTGCTCGGGCTCTAGGAGGGCTAGGAATAGGGCTCCGCGATCCGATGATTACCAACCCGCTCAACCCAGCCTCATATACGGCCGTAGACTCTATGACCTTCTTGATGGATCTAGGGGTGTCACTACGCACCTCTATCCTCTCCGAGGGCAAAGAGAGCGACAGCAAAACACTAGGCAACCTCGAGTATGTGACGATGATCTTCCCGATGAGTAAGCGCATGGCACTGAGTGCTGGTATGATGCCCCTAGGGACTACGGGCTATAGCTTCGGCAATACGACAAGTCTAGGAGGCGACCGCAACGAGCGAGAATCACTGCGTACCTACCAAGGCACTGGCAACTACAACAATCTCTACCTCGGTCTGGGGACTCGCCCACTCAAGCACCTCTCCGTCGGGGTCAATGGGGCAATCGTCTTTGGGCATACGACCCACACAAGGCAGGTGACTTACTTCTCCTCTGGCGCATATAATAGTGTGCACAGCGAAGAGCTAGCCCTCAGAGGCCTCAAGCTTGACGCAGGGGCTCAATACGAGTTTAGACTCGACTCACTCGACCAACACAGCCACAGCCTAGTGGTGGGTGCTATCTTTTCGCCCAAGGTTGGTTTCTCCTCCGAGAGGACTCGTATTCACCGTCTCCTCAGCTCCAGCGGTAGTGGAGAGTTGATGAGTAGCGACACGATTAAGAATCGCCCCTATTCGCTCCCCTTGACGATGGGACTTGGGCTGACCTACCGCATCGCCAATAAACTTATGGTTGGTTCCGATGTCCAATATAGTAAGTGGTCAGAGGCACAGTTCGACGACCCCAAAGCTCAATTCCAAGATCAATGGCGCATAGCCGTCGGGGCGGAGTGGACACCCAACTATAGAGCACGTAGTCCTTTCCGGAGGGCGAGGTATCGCTTCGGGCTCAACGCAAGCAACTCATATATGCAGGTTCCCACATCTGCGGGGCAGTTCGCTGGCTACTACGACCTCGGCGCTACAGCAGGTATAGGGCTACCATTGGTAGATCGCAGGTCGATGCTCAACATAAGCCTAGACTACAAGCACCTGATGCCTAAGGTGAGTGGTATGATACGTGAGCATTATCTAGGACTTAACCTAGGTATTAGCTTCAACGAGGGCTGGTTCCGCAAGGCACGTGTCGATTAAGAGAGTAGAAGTAATGTTATTTTAGGTATAAAAACGAAGAACAAATGAAACTGAACAAATCTCTCCTGAGCCTAGCAGCTATGCTTATGGCTACGTCTGCAATGGCTCAGACAGGGGTGGCTACAGGCACACCCTTTGGCTCTGGACAGGATAGTATCCGTTGTCGTCAGAACCTAAGTCTATTCAGTGGCTATGCCAAGGCTGGTAGCTTCCAAGATGCCTACGAGCCATGGAAGCAAGCATACGCTGAGTGCCCGGGCTCTAGCAAAAACATCTATATATATGGCGCTCGTATCCTCAAATGGAAGATCGAGCAGGAGAAAGACGCAGCCAAACGTGACGAACTCGTAGGGCAACTCCTAAAGATGTACGACACACGTGCCAAATACTTCGGTGACGACCAGAAGTATGGTCTAGACGTGATCATGGGTAATAAGATCCACGACTACGTAACGCTCCAAGGCGACAAGGTAGACTATGCTCAGGTCTACGAGTGGGCTAAGCCTGCCGTGGAGAAGTATGCAGAGAGCGCTACACCACAGCTCCTCTACTACTATGTATTCTCCTCTCGTGCCGTAGCCCAGAAGGACGAGGCCAAGCACGAAACCTACATCAACGACTACCTGCTTGCCTCGGAGTATATGGACAAGCAACTCGAGGCTGCCGCAGGCGACGAGAAGATGACAAGCCGCATCGAGCTCTACAAAAAGCCAATGGACGAGAACTTCGCCAGCAGTGGTCTAGCAGGCTGCGACATCTTGACGAAGATCTACACCCTAGAGAAGGTAGATGCCAACAAAGACAATAAGCCCTTCCTCAAGCAGACTTGCGCCCTCTTCGGTAGCACACCCGACTGCGACGCTCCTGCCTACTATCAGGCTAGCCGCTATCTCTTCGCTCTAGAGCCATCATCTGGCGCTGCAATGGGCTTAGCAGGCAAGGCTATCCGTGACAAGAACTACAGCGAGGCAAACTCTTATCTGCAGAAAGCTATTGAGCTGGCAGACAAGGCTAGCGACAAGGTGAAGTGCTACGAAGTGCTTGCCGACCTAGCTATGGTACAAGGGAACTATGGTGCTGCTCGTACACATAGCAACAATGCCCTTGCCCTCAACCCCAAGAGCGGTCGCTCGCTGATCAAGATTGCACAGATCATCGGCTCGTCTGCCGACAACATCTTCCCAGACGACAAGGTGAAGCAACGTGCCGTTTACTTCCTAGTCATCGATAAGCTACGTGCTGCTGCCGCTGCCGATCCTAGAGTATCGAGCGAAGCTAACCGTCTGATCGGTATATATAGCAAATCTCTACCCTCTGCTGCCGATATCTTTATGCACCCAGAGCTAGGTCAGGGCAAGAGCTTCACGGTACCCGGCTACGGTACTACGACCATTCGCTAATCACTAGTTGTTCTTTTCATGGACGACCCTCAATCGACCCATACGGGTCGTGATAGGCAGACAAGCCACCCAAGCAAGCCTCTCGTAGGCTCGCCTTGGGGGCTTTTGTCTTTTACCCATTTGTGGCCTGCACTGCTGCCTACTCTAGCCGTTTGCTTAATGATTGCCTTGGCCAGTTGTGGTAAGAAAAAAGTAGACACTGAGCAGCTCGGCATCAACCTAGACTCTAGCTACCGCATCCGTACGCTCGATGTAGATATGCTGGTTTCCGACACTTCGGGAGTAGTCAAGTATCGCCTGCAGAGCCCCGTCTGGCTTGTCTATGACCAGCCAGAGAGGAAAGAATGGGTCTTCCCCGAGGGGCTTCGTCTAGAGGACTATGACACGATCAAGACAAGTGAGATGCTCGTTTTGGCAGACCATGCCGTCTACCAAACCAGCCAAGATGAGTGGATCCTCACTGGCAATGTACGCATCCATGGCCCAGAGGGGCGTAGGCTCTACACCCCCAAGCTCTACTGGGATAGGAGCAAGCGCAAGCTCTACTCCAACGATACGACCTACTTCGTCACTCAAGGACGTGAGCTCCATGGAGATCGCTTCGATGCCCTCGATGACCTTAGTCAATACTCGATCTACAACAATCGGGGAGTAGTCGAGTTCGAGGAGGACAAGGAGGGTAGCCCCACGACAGTACAAACAGACACCACAAGGCGAGATAGCCTAGCGCTTCGCCCAACTCAATAAGGATTGTAACCACCACATAAGCCGAGTATGATTTACATTTATCTGCTTATTAGCCTCGTTGCCTCTGCATTCTTCTCTGGCATAGAGATCGCTTTCCTATCTTCGGATAAGCTACGCCTAGAGCTAGATAGGAACAAAGGAGGTGTGACGGCCAAGATCCTAAGCCTCTTCTACGGTCGCCCAGACCGTTTCATCACAGCGATGCTACTAGGCAACAACATCGCCCTAGTCATCTATGGTCTGCTCATGGCACGACTGATGGAGCCACAGCTGATGCATTGGTTGCAGAATGATATATTGGTACTATTTACACAGTCGATCCTCAGTACCATACTCATTCTCTTCGTGGGCGAATTTATTCCCAAGGTTACCTTCCGCACGAACCCCAACCTCATTCTACACATCTGTGCCCTACCTCTGTGGCTCATCTATGTGGTACTATACCCGAGCGTCTTCTTGATTTCTCTGCTCTCACGGGCAATTCTTTGGCTCTTTGGGCAGAAGCAAGAGAGTGCAGGGATCACACCAAGCCTCTCTCTGATCGACATCGAGCACTACCTAGAGAGCAACCAGCCCTCTGGGGGAGAGGGCGAGACGGAAGTCAAGATTATCCAAAATGCTATCTCCTTCCCCAGCCTACAAGTACGTGACTGTATGATACCACGAAACGAAATCGTAGGTGTAGAATACGGAGCAGAGATGAGCACACTGGAAGATACCTTCATCAAGACGGGGCTATCAAAAATCATCGTCTACAAGGAGAATATAGATGAAGTGATTGGCTATATACACTCGAGCGAGATGTTTGGATCCCCCGACTGGCAGAAGCGTATCGTGCCACCTCTCTTCGTCCCAGGGAGTATGTTTGCCAGCAAGCTGATGAAGCAACTGATGCAGCGCAAGAAGAGCATCGCCATCGTGATTGATGAGCTGGGAGGTACCGCTGGCCTCGTTACCCTAGAGGACGTAGTCGAGGAGATCTTCGGCGATATCGAAGACGAACACGACTTCCAAAAACGTGTGGCCAAGCAGGTGGACGACAAGACCTTCATCCTCAGTGGACGCATGGAGATCGACGACGTGAACGAACGATTTGGCCTTACCCTACCCGACGACGAAGACTTTATGACCGTAGCAGGCTTTATCCTACATCATCACCCCAGCATTCCAAGTCAAGGAGAGAAGATCGAGATTGGCGAACTAAGGTTTGAGATCCTAAGATCTACCTCAACCAAGATCGTACTTGTGAAGATGACCATACCCTAAGCCAAGCATCTCACCCTACAGAGCAGACTCATCGTGGGCTAAGACCTAGATCAATCGGCACAAAGCTTACTTTGTCGCTTGAAAAAATATGCGCTGTGTATATATTTGCACGCCTAATCGCTCGAAAATGTCACAAAATAGGGATAGACATCGAGCATTGGCAAAACTCAACCGAAGCACTAAACCAATCAGATAAATCAACTCTCAAACACTATTAGACGTATGCACCAAAGACACCTGCTTGCCTATCTGCTTCTAGGGGTAGCACTGACGACCTCTTGCAAAAAGCAAGACCCCATTCTCCCCAAGCAAGAAGACACTACAAAAACAGAGGAGCCTAAGGTCAAGGAATCAAAGGAAGAAGAGCCTAAACCTGAGGGACCAAAGGAAGAGCAACCTAAACCTACCGAGCCCAGTGGCGAAGAAACAGCCACATTCCCCATACCCGACAATTCTGTAGAGCTAACAGGCTATCCTGCAGAGAGGCTATTGGCCATGCTCTCTAGTAAACAGCTAGATCAACCTATCGCTCTAGGAGAAACTCAGATCTCTCAGACGGAGCTAGCGGAAATCAAGAAACTATCAGACAAGCTAGTCAAGGAGAGCCAAGCAAGCAATCAGCTAGAGAAGCACAGAGCCCTCTTCAAGTGGATTACTTCAAACGTGAAATATGGGCATATCTTAGATACAACAATTCCCAACTACAACAGCGCCTACTCAAGCTATAAGTATAAGAATGCTATCTGCCAAGGCTACGCAAACCTCCTCAAAGTAATGTGCTATACTCAAGGCATCAACGCACCAGTGGTCAATGGCTTGGCCAAGTTCCGCACCGTGGGACCTCCCGTGGGACATGCATGGAACTATACCTTGCTAGACGGGAAATGGTATGTTTCGGATCCAACGAATAATATCTTCTACGAGGCCGAACGCAAGGATAAGTTTGACTTCTTGCTGCCTGAGCGTCTAGACTTCGCTCTGTGGCAAGATGATAAGCTAACTTATATCTACGAGAATAAAGAACTCACTGTCGGCAATGTGCATGGAGAAGCGGCTAATGGTAAACTCATAGTGCCCTACAGCATAGGAGGCTTCCGCATTACGAACTTCAACCCCAACACTCTGCCCAAGTCCATTCGTGAGATCTATCTAGGAGCCAACATCAAGCATCTAGGCCTATCGGGCAATCGCAAACTACTCTATGCAGGAGCTGAGCTAGAGAAGATTGCCATTGATCCAGAAAACAAACACCTAGAGGACTATCGCGGAAGTATATATGAGCGAGGAGAAGGAGCAGGTAAGCTGCTCCTCATACCAGCACGACTAAAGAGAGCCTACCTAAAGGCAGAGAAAGAGATCGGCAAGAATATCATCTACAACCACCAAGGCATCGAAGAGCTACACTTCGCCGAGGGGACAGAAGTCATTATGGATTACGCTGTCGAGAAATGCCCCAATCTCCAAACTGTCTATGTTCCCCAATCAATCAAGACAATAGCCCCCAAAGCCTTCGCTGGTTGTGACGAAAATCTAAAAATAGTTCGCTACTAAGCATTACCTCCAAGCAATAAATAGATAGACAAAGCGTGCCGCAGACCCTATAAAATCGGGGGCATTGCGGCACGCTTTGGTTGTTTATTAAGGCTTGAAATCAAAAAATATCTAAAAACACAGAGCGACATTAGTTAATAGTTGAAACACTTTTGTATATTTGTATCCACTGAGTGTGACAAATTGCTTAATAACACCTTCAACATAGACAAAAAATGAAGAAAATTCTTTACTCATTTCTCTTCTTGAGCATAGTCCTCTTATGCCTTGGTACATCTAGACCAGCCATGGCTCAGGGTTCTACGCCATCTTTTAAGTTTGGCTACGCCGATCCCAAAGCTTCCAGTAGGGGCCTAGGGGCTGGTACGACAAGCTATCTATCGGTTGCTATCAAAATTCCTCAGTCACCCGGCAATGTCATCAAGGGTATTTCATTCGATGTCATTCCGGACCAAAAAGCTTACAGTCCTAGTGTTTTCATTGCGAATCAAACCGACAAAAAAATCGTGATGATTCAACAGCTAGACGAGTTTAAGGCTGGCCGTAATGAGGTAACACTCGAGAAGCCTTTTACTATGGAGAAAGGCAAGCAATATCTAGTAGGGTACCAACTACAGGCTGTAGGCAAAGCTCAGCCAGTGGCATTTGAATCTACACAGGGGGCTAATCTCCCTCAGACGAACTTCATCGAGATTGGAGGGAACTATGTAGAAGAGGGGGATTCAACCGAACTATCTGAGTACGACAGCCCAGAGTTGGGAAATGCCATGATCTTCGTTGACATCGAAGACAAAGCCAACGCTCTGGCTCATGTGGCTTGTCTAGTAGGTGGCGGCTTCTACGGCAAGGAACTATCACCTAATCAGCCTGCCACAATCAAATTCAAAGTTCGTAACCTAGGGCATCAAGCAATCAATAGCCTGAGCCTATCAACCCAGTATAGCAAAAACCCTAAAGAAGGAGTTGTAATACAAGGAGTCAATATCGCTCCAGGGACTACTCAGGAGGTTGAAGCCACGACCAAAGCTCCCAACAGAGGCATAGGTATCGCATACGCTTCGATCACACAAATTAACGGCAAACCTCAGTCAATGAGCCACTACGTTAAGCACTATCCTTACAAGGTAACCACCCCCAATGGCTCATGGGCTAGAAACAGTATTCTCATAGAGCGCTTCACAACGGAGAGATGTCCCAACTGCCCTGCATCCGAAAAGCCACTTAGAGAACTTATCGGACAGATGAAAGCAGACGGTATGGAGGTAAGTGTGATCGCCCACCACGTCGGCTATGGTGAGGACAGCTTCACGATCGCAGAGTCCGTGCCAGTAATGTATTTTTCCTTTACTCCGGGCGAGACATACGCCCCTGCTCTGATGCTCAATAGAGTATCAGATGACAAGGACCAAAACTCTCTCGTTGGCAAATATTCAGTCAAAGAAGCTAAATACGAAAAGGCTAAGAACATAAAAGAAGCACTCCGTTTCACCGAGATTGCATCTACAGCTAAGGAAGGCAAGATCAACCTAGTTGTCAAAGGACAGACTGGCTATATAGACTCGGAAGACTTGTATCTGACAGCTGTAATTACAGAGGATCACGTCCCATCTATCAACCAGTCGAACGCTCCCAAAAGCTTCACACACGACCAAGTGGCACGGAAGTTTCTCACACCTCCTCTTGGACAAGAGATCAAGCTAGAGGCTGATGGGTCATTTGCCCTAGAGGTTAAAGATGTGGCCTACGATAAGAATTGGAAGACGGAGAATCTAAAGATTGTAGTTTTCGCACATCAGAATATGTCGGCTATCAATCATGACAAACGACAGGTGTATGCCTCCAAGACAATCTGGTGGAATAGCTCCACATCAAACTCAGACGTTCTTGCTATCGAACACATACGTCCATACGCTGTAGATGGCTACATCTTACTCGATGAGCTAGTTGAGAGCCTAGAGGTCTATGAGCTATCTGGACGACTTGTTACCCGCTCAAATCAAAAGAAACTAGCTCCAGGAATATATGTGGTGCGTGTGAAAATAAACGGTGCCTACCACAGCCATAAGCTATTCGTACATTAAGAACATCAATCTATCAGTTACAAGTACAAAAATTATGAAGAAAACATTACAACATTGTCTAGCCATTGCGCTTGGCTGTGCCATTGCTATGCCTCTGGCCTCTGCCCAAACAGAACCTAAGGACTATAAGATCGTCCTAGAGGCGACAGAGGGTGAAGGAGATACTCCTGTGCCTATGCCATGGGGAATATATCTAGGGGCTGCTCAGAAAGACCGCTCTCTAGTCTGGGTGGACTTCAATGGCAACGGAAAAAGGGATGCCAATGAAGGCTGGAATGACGAAGCCACTGACTCCGAAGGGCTATGGACTATTGATGCAGAGAAGTCAAACCTCAAGCTCACCATATATGGTCCTGTAACTACTCTATTCTGTGGGTTCAACAATTTGATTAAGCTAGAAACTAAGGGTAACCCTGCACTAGAGAAGCTCGCAGCTCAGGACAATAGCATCGCGATCGTTGATCTATCAGCCAATACAAATCTGACAGTATTGAGCCTGAGCAAAAATCAGATTAAGCGTATTGACCTAACTGGGCTAAGCAAGCTAAGGGATCTACGTGTTGCACAAAACCCAAGACTCTCGGAGCTTGACCTGAGCCCTGTAAAGGCTCTACAGGTTTTGGATATTAGCGAAACGAAGATGAGCAAACTGCCTCAAGGTAATCTTAGCGAAATGATAGCCCTAAACATCAGCACACTCCCCGGGTTCGAGCTTGACCTAAAGAGACTACCTAAGCTGTCTGTGCTAAATATGGCAGATTGTGCTATCTCCGAGCTTGAGTTTCAGTACGTTCCTGAGCTGGAAAGTCTTTGGGCCCCTAACAACAAGCTTGCCAAGCTAGACCTATCCAACAACCTAGAGATTACTCAGATGCAACTTAACTACAACGAGCTCAAGCGTGTTGACTTATCCAAAAATATCAAGCTAAGCAAGCTCTATTTGGGTAATAATCAGCTATCAGAGGTGCTACTCCCTGAGAAAGACAGTAAGTTGCTTATAATAAATTACTCTGGAAACAAGGGCATCACCAACATTGACATATCTAAACTCAGGGAGCTGAGAGTTCTGCAACTTGACGCAACTGGAGTCTCCAAAATAGATATATCTCAAAATCCAGAGCTAGAGGAACTCACAATCTTCGACACAGAGCTTAGCGAGCTTGATCTATCGAAGAATAAAGCTCTTTTAACCCTGAATATCTCGGACTGCAAATTCACAAAGATTGATGTGACATCCTGCCCCGAGCTAACAACGCTATACTGTAGTGGTAATCAACTCACGAAGCTTGATCTATCTAAGAATACCAAGCTTGAAAATCTCAAATGTCAGAAGAATCAGCTCAGCGAGTTAGTAATCTATTCACCCGCCTTGAAAGAGATCGGTTGCTATAGTAATGGGATCAAGAAACAGGCGATGAGTAGACTCATCGAGAGCCTACCTACTGTGTCTAGAAGCAATAAATTCTTCGTAGTGGACCTATCGGGCGAACAAGAAGGAAACCAATGCACCATCAAGCACGTAAATCAAGCCAAAGCTAAGGGCTGGTCAGTACTAAACTGGAACACTGCGGGAGGGAGAGCAGAATCATACCCTGGATACGATGATAGCAGTGCCCTAGAGCTGGAACAACATCTAGCCAAGGTTTATCCCAGTGTAACCTCAGAGATGATCACGATCTCAGGAGCTTCAGGCAAATACTATAGTATTTATAATCTAGAAGGTGCGATTGTTGCTCAAGGTCTGTGCACGGAGGAGTTACAGACAGTCGCAGTAGATACATTAACCGAAGGGACATACTTCGTGAAGATCTCTGGGGTAGCGAAGGCTTACCGGATCCGTATCGTCAGATAGGAGCAAAATATAGAGGTCTGTCTAACCTCTCCTAACGACTAAGGGGGCTGTGGTAAAATTGTTTTTTGCCACAGCCCCTTTTCCCTTCATTCAGAGAGCTTCGGTTAATAGCCCTAGCAATCATCTGAGGGCGTAAGGCTTTATCTTGGGATACTCATGCCAGTAGCCAGCTACCTATCGGTTTGTAGCGCTTTCGCCACGTCCATCGGATTGGGTATATACGGCGGCAAATTTTCGTATATAAGAAAATTTATCGGAGTATATACGGAAATTTATTTTCGTATATACGAAAATCTAGCTACTTTTGAGCCTTGATAAAACACATTTATTCACAGTAAATTAACTCTAGTATGATTAAGATTAAAGCAATCGAGAGAAAAGCAGGCTTCGGCAAGACCAGCAAGACGCTTTGGTATCCTGCAATTCATTTGCATTCTGATGTAAAGTTTGAGGAGTTTATCGACCTTGTGGCGGACGAGACGACAGTTTCTTCGGCTGATGTTAAGGCAGTCTTTGACCGCGCCTCGAAGGTGCTTATCCGTCTGCTCCAAGACGGCAAGAGCGTGGATTGTGGCGATATGGGAACGTTCCGCCCTAGCATCACGGCTAAGACTGGTTCGGGTGTCGATAGCGCCGATAAGGTCAGCATCGAACTCGTAGACAAGGCGAAGGTCATCTACACGCCTCGTGTTAAGGTTAAGACGGCACTCAAGGGCGTTCGCATGGAGCGTGCCGAACGCGTGCTTGATGTCACCTACAATTCCTCGGGCAAGAAGGACGAAAAGCCCAACAGCGGCGGCAGCTCTTCACCCATCAACAACGGCGACCACGCCGGCCTGTAAAAAAGGAGCAGAGAGTTTTTAAGCATATAAACTAACGAAATATCATGAAGAAAATTATTTGTTTATACGGTAGTGCTAATAAGGGTAAAACACCTACTTTAAACATTCTAATCGGCTTACTAGAGCCAACAAAAGTAATAGCTCCCGAAGAATTACATCTGGATCATCGCGAAGTTGTAGTCTATAAGGGACACCGGATTGCAGTTACCACAGCAGGAGATAGGGACTACGATTTAACCGAAAACATCAAATTCTGCAAAGAAAATGAATGCGATATATTAGTTACTGCAACGAGAACTAGAGGAGGCTCAACTAAGGAAGTACATAAATTCTCTCAAGAAGTTTCATGCAAGATAACATGGTTGAGGAAAAATGAGGCTATTGAACTAATAGACTTGGTTAACGAATCTCAAGCAAAAGACATTCAAGCTATCATTGATAAGTTGTAGTTCTTTTCTTTAGAGAGTAAAGGGGGTGTGGTGAAATTAAGTTTTGACTATGACACATTCGTCCTGCAACCGTTCTATGCTCTTTTGTTTAAGGGGGCAAGGCTTCACCATCAGCCTGTCTATTTGCCCTCGTATAATCAAACGAGAGGACGGAGGAAGCGTCCTGTCCAGCTCTCTTCACATTCGGCGACTTCCTCGGGAGTTCCCTCTACGACGATTTTTCCGCCTCCTGCTCCACCCTCTGGACCGAGGTCAATGACCCAGTCAGCACTCTTAATAACCTCGAGGTTGTGCTCTACGACGATCAGAGAGTGTCCGCTGTCGATGAGAGAGTTGAAGGCTTTGAGTAGAGTTTTGATGTCGTGGAAGTGCAAACCCGTAGTTGGTTCGTCGAAGATGAAGAGCGTTGGGTCTTTTTTGCCTTGCCCTAGATAATAGGCTAGCTTGACGCGCTGATTCTCCCCACCCGAGAGTGTAGAGCTTGGTTGGCCGAGTTTGATGTATCCCAAACCAACCTCCTGCAAAGGTCTGAGCTTCTCGATAATCGTGTGGGAGAGGCTAGAGTGACTGCTGTGGGTGTCGAAGAAGCCAATCGCTTCGTCTACACTCATCTCTAGGATCTGATGTATATTCTTGCCCTGATACTCCACCTCTAGAAGCTCTTTGCGAAATCGCTTACCACCACACTCCTCACATTGCAGCGTGATATCTGCCATAAACTGCATCTCTACAGTCGTGAAGCCATCTCCCTTACAAGCCTCGCATCGTCCGCCTTCCTTATTGAAGCTAAAGTAGTAGGGTTTGTAGCCCATTTGCTTGGCTAGAGGCTGTTCGCTATAGAGCTTTCGGATCTCCTCGTAGGCGCCGATGTAGATACTTGGGTTGGAGCGAGAGCTTCGCCCGATGTTGTTCTGATCCACATACTCAATCTGTTTGATGCTTCCAAGCTCTCCCTCTAGCGATGTGCAGGACACTCCGTCCAGCGACTCGCCTGCGAGCCGACGGCGCACGCCTTCGAAGAGAATATCTCGAATGAGTGTACTCTTCCCCGAGCCACTGACGCCGCTGACAACAGTCATCGTATTGAGCGGGAAACGAACGTGCAAACCATGCAGATTGTGCTTGCGTGCTCCCTTAAGCTCAATGTAGTTATTCCATTGGCGGCGATACTTAGGGAGCTGTATCTGTTCTCGACCAGATAGATAGGCTGCAGTATGTCCGGGAGTCTGCTTGTCGATCGCATCCGTAGGGCCAGAGTAGACCACCTCGCCCCCTAGACGTCCTGCATTGGGGCCTATATCAACGATGTAGTCTGAGGCACGCATCATCTCTTCGTCATGCTCCACGACTACAACCGTATTGCCTAAATCCCTTAGGCGCTTAACCACGCCAATCAATCTAGAGGTGTCGCGTTGATGCAGACCTATGCTTGGTTCGTCGAGGACATAGAGCGAGCCGACAAGGCTACTACCCAGCTGAGAAGCTAGAGTAACACGCTGACTCTCTCCTCCCGAGAGTGTATTGGAGAGGCGATCGAGGGTGAGATAGCTTAGCCCAACCTCGATGAGGAAGCCAACTCTATTTCTAAGCTCTTGGAGTAGGCGACGTGCGATCATTTCTTCTGTGGTAGTGAGGATCAATTCATCGAAGAATGTCTTAGCCTCCGTCAGTGTCATGGATACGACCTCTGCGATATTCTTGCCACCCACCTGTACGCATAGAGCATCCGATTTGAGGCGTCCACCTCGACAGCTTGGGCAGGTCGTTTTGCCTTTGAAGTGCGAGAGGCGTACCCTATTCTGTATCTTGTGTAGGTCACGTTGGAGTACGGCGAAGTAAGAGTCGATTCCCACGGTCTTTACATATGTATCCCCCTCGACCGGTACACCACGCCAGAGCATTTCCTTATGTTCGGCGTTAAGGTCGCAATAGGGACGATGGATTGGGAAACCCAATGGCTGAGCATGTCGAATGAAGTACCGCTTCCATTCGCTAGAGACATTGCCTTTCCAGCAGGCTACGGCATCGTCGTAGACCGAGAGTTCTTTGTTGGGGATTACTAGATCTTCCTCGATGCCCATCACCTTACCGAAGCCTTCGCATTCGGGACAAGCGCCTACAGGATTGTTAAAGCTGAACATCTCGGGCGATGGTTCTTGGAAGATACGTCCATCGGCCTCATAGATATTGCTAAAGTCATGCGTCGATAGTACACCCTCGGGCGACTGTACGACCAATCGGCATCTGCCCTTACCCTCGAAGAAAGCTAGCTCTCCACTATCACCTAGACGCTTGAGGCTCTCCTTGTCTTCGCTCACGACCATGCGGTCGATCAGTAGATAGAGTTCATCTCCTTTCTTGGGTTTACCCACGAGGTAGTCCTCGATGTTGATGACTGCTCCATCTAGCCAGAGGCGTGTGTAGCCCTGCTGGAGCTGTATGTCTAGATGTTCTTTGATTTTGCGCCCTGCTGGAAGGTAGAGAGGCGTTACTAAATAGATCCTAGAGCCAGCGACCTGAGCCGAGGCGAAGTTGAGCAAATCCTCTACCGTATGCTTCTTGACCTCGACTCCACTGATTGGGGAGATCATGCGCCCCACGCGTGCATAAAGCAGGCGTAGATACTCGTAGATCTCTGTAGAGGTCGCCACCGTACTGCGTGGATTGCGGCTGATGACACGTTGCTCGATAGCGATCGCAGGCGGTAGCCCTCTGATCCAGTCGCACTCTGGCTTAGGCATACGCCCTAGAAACTGGCGTGCGTATGCCGAGAGACTCTCTACATAGCGTCTCTGTCCCTCTGCATAGAGGGTCTCGAAGGCAAGCGAACTCTTACCAGAGCCACTGACTCCTGTTACGACCAATAGCTTTCCTCTCGGGATCTCTAGGTCTATATTTTTGAGGTTATTGACCCGAACCCCTTTGAGGGTGATTAGGCCTGCTTGTTCGGAGACAAAACCTTGAGGTTTATCCGATTTCTTTTTTGCCATAGCGTCGACTTTTTAATCAGAAACCCCGTACGTATAGGTAGGGCTTACCAGTACGTACGGGGCAGTATATAGGATTGATAGGTCTATCCAAATCCGATTTCTCGGCTCGTGCCTATTTCTTTTCTTTGGCCAGATACTGCTCTAGAGCCATCACCATAGATGGAGCGGCTGGGGTTGGAGCGGAGAGATCTAGGCGGAAGCCAGCCTCCTCGACAGCCTTGGCAGTCTGTGGGCCGAAGGCGCCGATGTGCACCTCGGTTTGCTTGATCTGAGGGTAGTTCTGCTGTAGAGAAGTAACCCCCACTGGGCTGAAGAAAATCATCATATCATATTGCTCTGCACGCTCTTCCTCAGTGAAGGTACAAGGTACGGTGCGGAACATAATCCCCTTGGAGAAGCTGATCCTCTTCACCGTAAGCATATCAATCAGGTCATTCTTATGCTCCTCGGGTAGAGGGAGGAAGTATGTTTCCTTATTGTGCTTGTGGATGAGGGTTACTAACGCATCCGTAGTTCCCGTAGGAGGAAAGAATACCTTGCGCTTGCGATAGACAATAAACTTCTGTAGGTAGTTGGCGACCTGCTCACTAATGCAGAAGTATTTCATAGTCTCGGGCATGGTCAGGCGAAGCTCCTCAGATAGCTGGAAGAAGTGTTCCATAGCTTTACGTGTCGTGAAGATTACAGCCGAGTGCTCAAGAATATTGATTTTTTGATTACGAAACTCACGAGTCGACAAGGACTCTACCTGAATGAAGGGGCGGAAGGTAATCTCTGCGCCAAACTTAGCGGCGATGTCGTAGTAGGGCGACTTACCAGACTCAGGTTGTGGCTGTGAGATGAGAATTTTCTTTATTGCCATTTATATTATGTACTCTATGTATTCGCTACTTCTCAAACAGCTAATTCCTAGAACTAAATAGATCCAGGGGAGCAATTCGTGGGCGCAAAGGTACAAAAAAATATAAATATAGGAGTCCTCTCCATACCATAGACGTCTTACCGCCTGTAACCATCTGAGGCTCTGGCAGAGCACGAATGAGCCACCTAATAGCCATAGACACATAGATGTAGATACGGGCGATAGCAAGATCAATGTGAGTGGGAGCATCAGCAGACCTCGAATCGCTGAGATGACGAAATAGTCTTGCTTGAGAAGTTGGGCACCCTCGGCAGGCATGTAGATGTAGCTCCACATGGAGAAGCTGATGCGGTAGAAAGCAAACCAAACAAGTAGCCCCAAGAAGATGCCCAAATAGATGCCCCACACCTCGGCTGGGCCGCTGCTGAGTTCAAATAGCTCTAGCCTCTGCATCAGGCGTAGCAGTAGATTGGCTCCTAGTAGCGCGTTGAGCAGGTGTACTGCTCCCGAATATATTGGGTAGGGGACGTAACGGGCTATGTAGGCCGACACACGCTCTGTACGGCTATGTAGATAGGAGTTGACCGTCAGACCAATAAGCCCCGGTACTAGCAGCAGAAGCAGTAACCCCAGTAGCCAGCCTATCCCTGCCGTCAGATACAGAACGTCTATAGTGGGCTGAGATGCCCAAACCCCCTGTGCCATAGCCACGCGATAAAACCGATAGAGGGATTAGCGCCCAAAGACGCGATCCCAAAAGCTCTTTTTAGGCGCTTGGTAGACGTCGTCGGAGAATAGCGACAAGCGCCCCCAGTCGGCGTCGTGTGCCTTACCTGCCTTGATGCGGTGGTAGATAACCCCCCAGTCGGGTAAGCCGCCGAAGCTACGATCGTCAATGAATAGATCTGCCTTGAGTTTGCGCGAGAAGCCCTCTCCGGTCGCATCCTCCTCTGGGAAGTCTCTATTGACGGCGTAGAACTCTAGCCCACGTTTGAGACACCACTCAACGGCTTCGTCAAGGAGCTTGCCCTCGCGTACCGTCCAGAGGATTAGGCGATGCCTCTCCTCTTGGAGCATCTTGAGCGTGTCGATGGCAAATGGAATCTCTTCTCCGATGGCTGGATAACGATGTTTGACGATTGTCCCGTCGAAGTCAACAGCTATAATCATACGATATGGTCTCTGTCTAGTTCTTATTGTTTGGTGGATTACTCGCTCGATGCCCTCTCGGCATTGATCACGGGGTTGGCATACATCTCGAGCATACGGCGACGTAGGAAGTCGATATCGGGTTCGATGCCCTCTGGCATCTTGACGAGTGCTAGGCGCTCGGCGATGTAGGTCTCGAAGGTTTGCTTCTCGGCCTCTGTATAGCGGTCTAGATACCTGCTCTCGCCGTTGAGCCAGTCGCATGCCACGTAGTTGCCAGGGTAAAGCCTATAGTTGAGGTGGATCTCCTTGTCGATAAGGCGAGCCAGTACTTCTACTCGGTCGGTTTCTTTGATCTCGTCCCACTCAATCGGCTCAACTAGATCGGCAAGCGGACGTCCTGCCTGCATGTGTACTCGACCCTTGTAGCCGAAGACGCCAGTGTGCATATTGAGTCCATCCTCCGCTTTCGTTTTGCGGTAGTCGGTTTGGTCGCGTTTGAGCTGCATCTCGCGAGCTTTGAGCCAGTCGCAGGGGTCATACTCGTAGCTACAGCATGTAGGCACGATGTTTAGCGGTAGTAGGGACTCGACGATACCCTTGCGCCCCGAGCCCATGGCTAACATCTTGAGCAGAGCTGGTTGCGTACGGTCGGTAGAGTCCTTGGAGCGGCCTTCCCGCTGAGCGATCCACATAGATATGCCCTCGGCTGCAGCATCGTGCATATACTCCGAGAGCTGCTTGGCTGCGAGGAGGATGTCGCGTCCCTGTAGGCCTCTACGTACGATGAAGCTACTATTCAGCTTGGCTAGCGTTTCTACCCACGGATAGAGCATCAGGTTATCCCCGATAGCGACCTGTGGCATTCGACGTCCGACCTCTAGGAGTAGCACGTTGAGGAAGGCGGAGTCTAGAATAATATCTCGATGGTTGGAGATGTAGGTGTAGCCAGCCTCGGCTGCTAGATGCTCCTCGCCCAAGAAGCTAACGGCTGAGCAAGTGCTATCCATCACGTGCTTGACCAGCATGTAGCCAGCACGGCGTTTGAATTCGTCCGTCGAGTCCGTCCCTTCTAAGAACTTGCCAAGATCTGCCCAGCTCTTGCCCGTTTTGAGAACCTCGAAGGTTGCCTGTAGTGTAGCATTGCCAAGCAACATCTCAATCGCCCCCGGCACCTCCTCGGGCGTCAGAGGGCGTATATCTCGATACTTATCGTAATCCATAGCCAAAAATCATAGTTTAAGTTAATGTTTGTCTTGCAGGCCTGCTTGGATAATATCCGTCAAGACTGCACCAATCTCTAGCCCTGCTACAGCTATTTGCTGTGGAATGAAGCTCGTGGGAGTCATTCCCGGTGTTGTATTGACCTCGAGTAGGGTAGGCAAGCCGTCCTGCTCGATGATGTAGTCTACTCTGATGATGCCACGTGCATCGACATAGCCGTAGATCGCCTCCGTGAGGGCTTGGATGCGTCGGGTCAGTTCGTCCGAGATGCGCGCGGGAGTGATCTCCTCGACTTGCCCATTATACTTGGCGTCGAAGTCGAAGAACCTATTGTGCGTAACGACCTCCGTCACGGGCAGAGCCTTGGTCTCTCCGCCTACTTGGTAGCAACCACAGGTTACCTCCGTACCCGAGATGAAACGCTCGAGCAGGACCTCTCGACTCTCGGCAAATGCAGTCTGTATGGCCTGCTCGAGCTCCTCTATCCCCTCCACTCGGCTGGTGGCTACGCTCGAGCCACCAGTATTAGGCTTGACGAAGAGGGGCAGGCCCAGTTGCTCCACTATATGCTCCGACTTGGGAATTGCTTGCTCGCGCAGTAGGCGCAGAGACTGGGCGACTCTTACCCCCTCGTAGGTAGAGAGGTAGCGGTTGCAGAAGTATTTGTTGAAGGTAAGCGACTCGGTAAGCACTCCGCCCGTATTGTAGGGGATACCTTTCATATCGAGGTAGCCCTGTAGCAGACCGTCTTCGCCCGGCGCTCCGTGGATTGTGATGAGCGCATAGTCTAGGGTGATGCGCTCGCCTTGTAGGTCGAAGCCGAAGTCGTCTAGGCTGAGCTTGAGGCTCACGCCCTCGGCCATATCGACCCACCAACCATCGCGCTCGACGCGCACGAGGTACGGCGTAAATAGCTCTCGGTCAATCCATGAGAGCAAGCCTGCGGCAGAGCGAAGCGAAACACTATATTCACCCGAATAGCCTCCTGCCACGACGGCGATATTCGGTTTTTTGTTGATACTCATACTTGAGCTATTTGTCTTGTTCTGATCTTTCTTCTTTCAGCAGACGAGCTGCTCCTTCTAGTTGGTCGTACCACTCTTCCCCGAAGGTACGTACCAGAGGCCCTTTGAGAAACTGATAGACTGGTATGCCCTCCTTACGACCTCGCTTGAGGGCACACTTGCATACGCTCCACTTATGGTAATTGACCGCTGTGAAGTCCTTGTATTTGGTCAGCCTAATCGGGTAGAGCTGACAGCTAATAGGCTTGATCCAGTCGATCTTGCCCTCGTAGTAGATTTTCTCGTAGGCACACAAGCAGTTGCCTCGCTCATCATAGGTCGTGAAGACGCAGTCCTTACCCCCGACGATGGAGGTTACTTCGTCGCCTTCCTCATCAATATAGCTGACACCTTGCTGGGCGATGACTTCTCTAGCACGAGAGGAGAGCAGATGCTCTACCTCGGGTAGGTACTTGCGTAGCATCTCTGCCTCACCGGGCTCTAGTGGGGCTCCACTATCTCCCTCGACACAGCAAATTCCCTTGCATTGCTCATAGTCGCAGGCGAAGAGCACCTCGAAGACGTCCATACTGACAATCTTGTCTCCTATCTCTATCATATAACTACAAAGATATAGTATATCCTTATTAATTGCTTGACTGGTTTCTTGAGCCTGCGTCCTTGCACACTTAATGATGATGCTAAGTGGACGACGGGCAAGAAGATATTTGCACACTATTGGGGGCTGCACAGCCAAGTACAGCCCCCAATAGTGGATATTATGGACGACCCCTCTAGGCGATGGAAGTGCGCTTCCTTTTGTAAATCCAGAGCAATGCCAAGACTGAGAGTAACCCCTTGAGCATGGACGAGAGGCTGATGGCCCACCAGATTGCCTCCAAGCCCCAGCCTAGAGAGATGAAGTAGAGTGCTATAGGGATGCGCAGATAGTTGCCAAAGATGCTGATACCAGCCGGTAGATAGCTACGTCCCATACCATAGAATAGCCCTTGGGTCGTGATCTCCGCCATCATGAAGATCTGCGAATAGCCACTGATGCGTAGGTACACTGCACCAGACTGATAGGTCGCAGGTTCGGGGACAATTAGAGCAAACAACCCCTCTCCCCAAAAGACGAAGATGAGCGTCCCGATAAGACCGATGAATAGCGTGTGAGCCAGAGCTATGCGGTAGGTGCTGTACACTCTGTCACGCTTACCCGCTGCGTGGTTCTGCCCTACGATGGTGCAGAGCGCAGTGGTGATGCCTTGGGAGGTATTCCATGTGAGCGCCTCTAGTTGTCCTCCGGTAGTCAGCGTTGCTACGCCAATGTGTCCGCCTACCGACGAGGCCAAGCGCCCCATGTAGATGCTTACCAGAGCGAATAGGACGTTGAGCGAGGCGGCAGGTAGGCCAATCTGCGTGATGCGCCAGACTAGTGGCCACTTGAGGCGGGTGAGTAGAGGGAAGCGCTCAAACAGATGATCCTTGATACGCAATCTATAGAGGAAGTAGATGAGCGTGATGAGCTGGCTAAGTACCGTCGCCCAAGCCGCTCCTGCTACGCCTAGGTTCATCGCGTGGATCAACAAGGGGTCTAGCACCATATTGCACACCAAGCCTAAGCCTAGTACGCGGAAGGGGACACTACTATTGCCCGAGGCATTGTAGATGCCGAATAGGGCTGCCGTGAGGAAAATCTCGGGGAAGCCGATTAGGCTGATGTACATATAGGTCAAGGCATCGGCCCTCACCTCTGGCTCTAGCAGGTACAGATCGACCATCTCTGTGGCGAAGAAGCCAAAGAGTAGCGCGACGCTCACCCCGATGATGAAGCTAAGCGTCGTATTGTGCGAGGCGTAGACACGTGCCAGATCGATATCGTTGCGCCCGATACTCTGGGCGATGGTTACCTCGCTACCTGTCTTGTTGAAGTATGCGATCGAGTGGGCGATCCAGAGAAAAACCGAAATTGTCCCCACTGCAGCCACAGCCTCACTGCTTAGCCGTCCGAGCCAAGCCATATCTGTGAAGCTGTAGGCCATCTGCACAAAAGACGTCCCCATGATGGGCAGAGCCAGTTTGTACAGATGGCTACGCAGATTGCCAGTTGTAAGATCCTTGACCGTCGCCATTACTGTATGAATAGTAGCTCTCTATACTTGGGCAGTGGCCACATCTCGTCATCCACGATGAGTTCTAGATGATCGATGTGGTAGCGAATTTTGGCGAGGTAGGGCAAGACGTTGTCGTGGTAGGCATAGGCACGCTCGTGCATGCTCTCGATGCGGTTCGCCTTCTTGCGCTCCTCTACCATCTCCTCTACCATCGTATGCACCGAGCTTAGATGGCGACTCATCTCGGCGATCAGGTGCTTAGGCCCCGAGGCAAGCTCCTCGTACTGCTCACCCTCGAAGACGTTTTTGAGCTTGGTCACATTGTCTAGTAGCATCGTCTGGTACTTCGTCGCTACGGGGACGATGTGGTTGAGCGAGAGGTCGCCCAGTACACGGCTCTCGATCTGAATTTTCTTGACGAAGATCTCCCACTTGACCTCGTTGCGTGCCTCCAATTCGGCCCGAGTGAGCACCCCCATCTGCTCGAAGATACGAATGGACAGCTCTGCCGTGTAGGCTTCATATAGACGAGGGACATGCACATCTACATCTAGTCCACGGCGTATGGCCTCGGCATGCCACTCCTCGCTATATCCATTACCTCCAAAGCGTATGGGTGCGGACTCCTTGATATATTGGTGTATCGTCTGGAAGAGTGCCGTCTGTGCACCAACCTTTCCTAAGCGCTGCTCTACTTGCTGGGCAAATAGCTCCATCTCATAGGCTAGAGCCGAGCATAGGCTAAGCATGGCGCACGCAGGGTTGGCAGATGAGCCGACTGCACGGAACTCGAATCTATTCCCCGTGAAGGCAAAAGGAGATGTGCGGTTGCGGTCGGTATTGTCAAGTAGGAGCTCTGGGATCTGTCCTACACCTAGGCTATAGCCCTTCTTGTCGTCCATGACGATGGCGTCCTCGCTACTGCTAGAGAGGAAGCGATCGAGTACGGCGCTTACCTCACTGCCGAGGAAGCAAGAGATAATCGCTGGGGGCGCTTCGTGACCGCCGAGGCGATGCAGGTTGGTGGCTGAGGCGATGCTCGCCTTTAGGAGGGCATTGTTGCGGTACACCGCCATCAGTGTAATCGCCATGAAGGCAATGAAGCGTAGGTTCTCCTGTGTATTCTTGCCCGGAGAGAAAAGGTTGGCGCCTGTGTCTGTACCGATCGACCAGTTGCAGTGCTTGCCCGAACCGTTTACCCCCTCGTAGGGCTTCTCGTGCAGCAACACACGGAAACGATGCCGGCTAGCCACTCGCTTCATCGTACTCATGAGCAGGATATTGTGATCATTGGCTAGGTTGCACTCCTCGTAGATAGGGGCGATCTCGAACTGATTGGGGGCGACCTCGTTGTGCCTAGTCTTAATTGGTATGCTCAGCTTGTAGCACTCGTACTCCAGATCCTTCATAAATTCCTGCACACGCTCGGGGATAGCGCCGAAGTAGTGGTCATCGAGTTGCTGATTTTTGGCACTCTCGTGCCCCATCAGGGTGCGCCCCGTCAGACACAGGTCGGGGCGTGCGTAGAAGAGCGATTCATCTACGAGGAAGTACTCCTGCTCCCAGCCTAGGAAGGTCGTGCAGCTCTCTACGTCGGGGTTGAAGAAATTGACGACACGGGTGGCGGCTCTATTAAGCGCATCGAGTGAGCGCAGTAGAGGCGTCTTGAAGTCCAATGCCTCGCCCGTGTACGAAACGAATACCGTCGGGATACATAGTGTGTCGTCTACGATGAAGGCAGGCGAGGACGGATCCCAAGCCGAGTAGCCTCGAGCCTCGAAGGTATTGCGTAGGCCTCCGTGTGGGAAGCTACTAGCATCGGGCTCTTGCTGTGTGAGGAGCTTACCGCTAAACTCCTCAATCATACCACCCTCGTTGGTAACACTAGCGAAGGAGTCGTGCTTCTCGGCTGTACCATCGGTCAGAGGTTGGAACCAGTGGGTATAGTGCGTCACGCCGTGATCCATCGCCCACATCTTCATCGCAGCGGCTACTTGGTCGGCCAGCTCTAGGCCTATGGGTAGTCGCTCGTCGATGTGGCGAGATACCTTCTTGTACACCTCCGTACTGAGGTAGCGGCGCATCGTTTGGCGAGTGAATACAGCTGACGCAAAGTAGTCAGCGACAGAGGCCTGTACGGGATCTACGTGCAGAGCCTTACGCTCTGTGGCCTGCTCCAATGCCTTAAATCTCAAGTAAGACATTCGTTTTTCTAATTCTAAATAATATTATAATGTACTTCATATCATCGTGCCACAGAAGCAGAGGGAGAACCACTCGGACAGACTGCTTCTTGACCTTAATCCTAGAGAGCACAAAGGTACGCAACACGCTCGGCTTCATCAACAACCATACTTGGCAATCAACCAAACCAAGCCCACCATGAAACGACCAAAGGGAGCGTGACGATATTTACACTCGGCACACCCCCTTATTAGCTAATGCTCACACGAGTTCTATTCCAACCTACTCCGTGGCTCCCGACTCTGCTGGAGCTGAAGCTACTGGCAGAGGTTGCTCTGGGCGACTAATCTCTGCGACCGTCCCCTCTGCACTTGTATTTGGTTCACGGCGAGCTTGCTGCTGGCTACGGCCTCCACGGCGCTCTCTGCGCTCACGAGGCTCATGCTGCTGGCGGGCCTCCTGTTGGGGCTTCTCCTCTACTGACTCACGAGCGGGTTGCTCTACACGAGGCTTCTGCTCACGCTGAGGCTGTGGTTCACGCTCTGCACGAGGCTTCTGCTCACGTTGCTGTCCTTTGTTGCGCTCTTTGGACTCACGGGGCTTCTGCTCTTTCTGCTGCTTCTGCTCCTTCTTGTCATCATCTCCTTCACGGCGCTTCATACCCAAACGGCGAAATGAACCGCCTTGCGTCGGATCCCTCTGTTCTTTCTTGCGATCCTTGATGCTCTGCAGATTGAGTTCTAGCGCCTCTACCGAGATCTGAACCTCGATGATGCACAAAACGAGTGAGGCAGCCAACAGCACCATACCCACGCCGAAGGTAATATCCCCAGCGACCATCCAACGATTGTAGATACAGAACATCGCAATCAGGCAGAAAAGCAGGCTGCCTGCCCCAAGAGTCTGCATCGCTCTGATGAGCTTGAGGCGTATGCGGAAGTTACGGATCTGCGCCAGCGAGGTGCGATCAGCTTCGGGATCGGCATCATACTTCTCCTTGAGGCTACGAACCACAGAGGCATAAGAGAGGAAACGGTTGGTATAGGCTAGCAAGATAAGCGAGATAGCCGAGAATAATAGCGACGGCGTAGTTAGGTCAAGGCCGTGCATTGTTTGGTTTAATTCTTCCATAAATTTTTGATTGTAACCCTCCAGTTACGGGCGCAAAGCGAACCATGTTAGCCTTCGATGTGGCAAAGGTTCGGGCACTGTACGTTCTGCAAGGCTTTTAGTTTGTTAAAAAATATCGCCGATAGCTGATGCTTGACGACAGTAAAATCGACTTCGTAGCCCACTTCTTGGGCAATCGAGCTCACCTTCCCTTCCTTGAAACCGCAAGGGTTGATAAGCTTAAAGGGACTTAGGTCTGTATTGACGTTGAGGGCAAAGCCATGCATGGTCACATAGCGGCTACTCTTTACCCCTATCGCACAGATCTTACGTGCCAGAGCAGGCTTATCAGCATCGAGCCAAACGCCCGTCCCAGCAGGGTTGCGCTCTGCCCGTAGACCATAGAGGGCAAGCAGCTCGATGATAGACTCCTCAACTAGGTCTATGTAGGTCCTTAAGCCAAGACCATAGCGCTCTAGGTCTAGAATGGGGTAACCTGTTATCTGACCCGGGCCATGGTAGGTAACATCTCCCCCACGCTCTACTCTAAACCAGTCGTAACCCTGCTCCTTGAGGTAGGCCTCGCTCATGAGCATATTACCCTCGACTCCGTTCTTACCAAGTGTGAAGACAGGGTTATGCTCACAGAAAAGCAGGAAGCTCTCAGTCGGCTCTCCCCTACGCTTCTGCTCCAAGATCCGATCAAAGAGTTTGTGCTGCAAATCCCATGCCTCGGCGTAGGCAATGCGCCCACAATCCATATAATCAAAGGGGGCAATAGGGGCAGACTGCTCGGTCGCCCTAATACTCTCGGGCTGCAACGAGAGGCATAGCCCATCGTATGCAGGCCGAATATGGCTAGGAAGGAGCTCAAGCATAGCCCTATGCGAGGGGGCATGGTGCGACAGATGCGTCAGGAGCATCAACTCGGGCCTATCCTTGAGCTCGGACAGATGCGCCAAAATATCACGAATAGACTGATGCGACGGGTGCTCCTTGAGCATACGCAAGGCATTGATCACCACCAGACGCTGCTGGGACAGACGCTCCCACTCCTCGCCCTCCAACGTTTTCATATCCGTAATGTAGGTCATCTCCCCTATCTCATAGCCCAATATAGGGAGTTTGCCATGCATCACCGACAGAGGGCGTATCTCTAGGCCAAAGAGGTCGAAGGATATACCTGCCTCAATCTCTCGGAGTACAAGCTGAGGCGTCCCGGGATAGGGGTGAGCACCGAAGACATAGTGCAGACGCTGACGCAGGGCTTGCAGTACACGCTGCTGGCCGTATATAGGCACCTCTGTGCGCCAAGCTATGGTGCGCAGATCATCTAGCCCCCCGATATGGTCATAGTGCTCGTGTGTAAGCAGGATTGCATCGATACGATCCAGCCCTAGACGCAGAGCCTGTTGGCGAAAGTCAGGGCTACAATCGATCAAGATGCGTTTGTCTTCATCAGTGATAATAAGTGCCGAGGTACGCAGGCGTTTGTCCCGAGGGTCACTACTCTGGCACAGGCCACAGCCACAGCCGACCTCTGGGACTCCCGTACTAGTACCAGAGCCTAAGATGATAAGCTTCATGAAAATACTAAATACAAGAGGCTAACTGATATATTTCACCTCTGGATAAACCTCTACGGCAAATCGCTCGAGGACAGCTTGCTGCACATACTCCGCTAGAGTGGCGATCTCCTGTCCTGTCGCTCCTCCATGATTAACCAATACGAGGGCCTGATGTTCATAGACCCCTGCTCGCCCCATACGATAGCCCTTGAGCCCGCACTGATCGATAAGCCAACCAGCTGCGAGTTTGACACGCCCATCTTCTAGTGGATAGACGGGCATCTGTGGATAGGCTTGGCGTAGGCGATCGGCTACTTGGGCTGGCACTATTGGATTCATGAAGTAGCTCCCAGCATTGCCTAGTATCTGTGTGTCGGGGAGCTTTCTTTGGCGTATCTCAATGACGGCTTGGCGTACAGACGTAAGTGTAGGCTTGGTGTCGTGCTCTGCGAAGTAGCGCTTGAGGTCTGCATAGTCAAGAGCGAGATGCTCGACCTTGCTCAGGCGAAAGTCCACGTGTGTGACGATATAGTCCGCCTGCTCCGCTTCTTTGAAAGTGCTGTGTCGATAGGCATACGCACACTCCCCTCTAGAGAAGCAACGCTCCTGACCAGACCGCCGATGTAGGGTGTGTACCGAGGTGATGAAGCGCTCGACCTCTACACCATAGGCCCCAATGTTTTGAATGGCAGACGAGCCGACCTGCCCGGGTATAAGAGATAAGTTCTCCACACCGTAGTAGCCATGCTCGGTGCAGTAGGCCACGAAGTCGTCCCAGATCATACCAGCGCCCACACGCAGCTCTATCTCCTCGGCGCTCTCTCGCAGCACCTCTATGCCTGTGATGCCAGAGCGCAGGACGATACCATGAAAATTGGCGAGGAAGAGTAAGTTACTTCCCTCGCCAATATGCAGATAGCGACACTCCTGAAAGTATTCGTCACGGACAAGGATCCGAAGGTCATCTACACTATCGTAGGTGACGAACCAATCCGCCTGAGCGTCTATACCGAATGTATTATGGTGCTTGAGTGAAAAATCTTTTTCGATTTTCATTACTCGTTCTCAAGTAGCCAAGCATCCTTAAAGTCTGGAGCAAAACGAGCCTTAACCGCATCACGGCTGGCTGCAGCCTCCTCACGGCTATTGAAGCTCGCTACGATCACACGTAGCATACCATAGTCGTTCTTGGCGAGGACAGCGTTATAGCCCTTCTCAACCATTCTATCCTTTAGGGCACGTGCATTCGTTGGGTTCTGGAAGCTACCGATAACTACGCTATAGCGCTTGAGATTGTTGGAGTTCTCTCCCTCGATCGCTGACACACGTTCCTTACGCACAGAGATAGGCTGCATCTGGCTTGCCGATGGAGCTGGCTCTTCGTAAGTGATGGTACGATCGGTATCTTGAGTGGCGATCTCGCGCTGCTTAGCTTGTTCGTAAGCCTTGCGGTAGGCACTCTTCTTAGGACGACAAGAGCCCAAACCAACTACTAGAGCAAGTGCTGAGCAAACGATCAGAATCTTCTTCATGACAAATCTGTATTTGATGTTTAGTTAATACTTAAATTATCTATGACTAAGCTGCTACATATATCTATAACAGCTTAGCAAAGGTACAAAACTTATCCCAATATCGCCCAACAAAACACCTAATAACATACGCTTTTTACGGTTTATTTGTTTATCATTGTAAACAAAACGCAAATAGCGTGTAGCCAAAATCCAACCTCCACAACCCTCAATTACATATTTATACAACTATGTATGCTACTTGAACTCCAATTAGGAGCAGAAGGTCTTCCCGAGCCTCAAAATCACGAATGCCGTATTTGCCCCCTAGCATGCCCTAGATTCCATTTATCCCCTCCGCTGGCTTTACCTCCCAGCGCATGGGCAATACCCGCTTAAAACGCCATTTACATAAACAACTCATAAACAAATATATAAAACAAAACTCCAAGCAATCTCAACAAGCCCAAGCTGACTTCTGAGAGATTCTTCCCATCAATATCTGCGAGTTGATGGGTATGTCTTGCGGCATTAGCCCATCAATCCAGACGAATCAGTCCTACAATCTTGCTCAAGGACGCCACAAATCTTCAGGAAGTGCCCTTCTATTTCACAAGAAACAAGGACAAATCCTTTACATACCTTAACAGTAAAGTAGAAGAATAAGCAGGAAAACCGACAAACTGGGCGGTCATATCGGTCTTCTGGCATCACAAATCTCGAGGAAATAGGCTGCGAGGCTTTCCCCTGCCCCTACACGATAGGGGCGGAATAAGCACCCACAATTCCCTATCTTTGTGCTACATAAAAGTATCTGATTAAAACATTGCCTTATGCCACGTCCTACAACCAAAGCAATGCTCATCCAGCAGAGCCAAGAGAATTACGAGAAGCTACTCAAACTAATCAATACCCTGTCGCCAGAGGAGCAAGAGCAAACCTTTTCGTTCGAAGATCGGGATAGAAACCTCAGAGATATCTTGATTCATCTCTACGAATGGCATCAGCTACTCCTTCTGTTCGTTCAGAGAAATATGTCAGACATCTCAAGCCCTTTCCTCCCCGAGCCGTACAATTGGCGCACCTATCCCGATATGAATGTAGAGATCTGGCGAAAGCATCAGTCTACGCCACTAAGCAAGGCGAAAGAGCTTCTTGCGGATAGCCATCAAGCTACGCTACAAGCCTTAGAGCCATTTACCGACGAAGCTCTATTTACCAAGCAGTTTTTCCCTTGGACGGGAACAACCTCGCTCGGCAGCTATTTCGTTTCGGCGACCTCTAGCCACTACGATTGGGCGATTAAGAAGCTCAAACGCCACATCAAGACGAAGGGATAGGCTTCAACGCCAACTTCCCTCACTTCAATATTCCCTATCTTTGTGCACATACAACCCAATAAGTAGCTAACGATGATTTTTATACAATATCCAGCCTGTGGCACTTGTCAGAAGGCTAAGAAATGGCTTGCCGAAGAGGGGGTAGCCGTAGAGCTTCGCCACATCGTGGACGAGGCACCTACCGAAGCCGAACTAACCGAATGGATCGGCAGAAGCGGTCTACCCGTCAAGAAGTTTTTCAATACGAGTGGTGTGCTCTACAAAGAGCTAGCCCTCAAAGACAAGCTCCCCACCATGACCGAAGCCGAACAGATCGCCCTGCTTGCGACCAACGGCAAGCTCGTCAAGCGTCCCCTGCTCGTCTCAGACACCTTCGTCCTCGTCGGCTTCAAGCCCGAGGAGTGGGCAAAAGCAGTAAAATGAAATCATTTCAGAAAAATAAAAGTATAATTCCATGGCATTACCTAAATGTAAAGACCTCTATTTAACATCTCTTGAAATCTTAAATGAAAAGGACGATGTCTCTACGCAAAATATGAGCCTATTCCTAAAAGAGAGGCATAATATTTTGGACGAGGAATACATCCAAACTAGTTCTAAAGGAAATAATGTATTTTATGGAAGAGTTGCTTGGTGCTTGAGTCGCTTATTTCGTTCAAAGTTAGTTGAGAAACCTAAGCAAGGAATCTATCGCATTAGTGATTTAGGCAGGAAAAAACTCAAGGAAGAAGGGTCGATTGAAGGATATATTTCTGAACAAACACATTCTGTTGCCTCTCAGAGTTCTCATAATGAAGAGAATATGGATATGATGAATGCCGAACCACTCAAAGATAATGGAGCTAGTCCGACGGACACCATTGATGAAGCATATCAAGAGATGAAAGAGATGCGGAAACAAGAAATCTTGGATGTCATTTTACAGAAAAAGCCAGGAGAGTTTGAGCGATTAACCCTCTCTCTTCTCAAAACCATGGGCTATGGAGGGGCAATTCAAGATGCTCACAAGCAAACGCAACCCTCAAATGATGGAGGAATAGATGGTATTATAAAGGAAGATGTCCTTGGGCTTGGGCATATCTATATACAAGCTAAGAGGCATGCAAGAAGTACTAGTGTTGGGAGGCAAGACATTCAGCAATTTGTTGGAGCTATCTCTACTGCTCAATCAAACAAAGGCATCTTCATCACAACCTCAGATTTTACCGCTGGAGCTTACAAATATGTAAATAAGCTAACAGACAAAAATATTGTCTTGATAAATGGCGACCGTTTGTCTGAATATATCTATGAGTATGGTCTTGGAATGCAATCAGAGGCTATATATGAGATTAAGAAGCTAGACCAAGATTTTTGGGCAAACTATTTAGACGAAGATAAATGATGCATATTCCTCTCTCTTCCGATACGATTTGTGCTGTGGCGACTGCTCCGGGTGTGGGTGGTATCGCTGTTATTCGTGTGTCCGGTGCGGATGCTTTCCGCTTCATGAGTCCGCTCTTTCGTCAGCGAGAGAGGACCGTAAATCTCAGCGAAGCGAAGCCTCGTTATGCCCTCTATGGCGAGTTTGTGGAGGCAGACGAACTCATTGACGAGGTCGTTGTTACGCCTTTTGTTGCGCCTCATTCGTTTACGGGCGAGCATACGGTCGAGATCTCTTGTCACGGCTCTGTTTATATTCGTCAGCGCATCCTCGAGGCTCTCATCAATCAGGGTTGCCGTATGGCTCAGCCGGGCGAATTTACTCGCCGTGCTTATCTCAATGGACGTATGGATTTGAGTCGTGCCGAGGCAGTAGCGGACATCATCGCCAGCGAGAGCAAGGCACAACACCAAATGGCAATGAAGCAACTGCGTGGTGGGTATAGCGAGGAGCTGAATGCTCTGCGAGAGGAACTCTTACGCCTAACAGGGCTTATGGAATTAGAACTTGATTTCCCCGAGGAAGATGTAGAGTTTGCCGACCGTACCGAGCTCCTTGCACTTTGTGACCACATCGAACTTAAACTCCAAAAACTCATCGACAGCTATCGCCTCGGCAATGCCGTGAAGCGTGGTATCCCCGTTGCCATTGTCGGCACAACGAACGTCGGCAAAAGCACGCTACTCAATGCCCTCCTTGGCGAGGAGCGAGCTATCGTGAGCGACATACACGGCACGACTCGAGACACGATCGAGGACACAATGCACATTGGGGGCTACCTCTTTCGTTTCGTTGATACGGCTGGGCTTCGTGAAACCACCGATACCATAGAGAGTCTTGGCATTGAGCGTAGCCGAAACAAAATCAAAGAGGCAGACATCATTCTTGCCGTAGTGGACGGCACACGTCTTAATGAAGCTAGCCAACTGGACTACATCAAAAGTATTTGGGATGAAAAGGGGGAGCGAACATTTATTCTACTTGTCAATAAAAGCGAAAGCCTCACCGAGACCGACCGAATCGGGCTCAGCGAGGCTCTGCAAACGAAGCTCTCAACGCCTACGAAACCGATATTCATTTCGGCTCGTGAGGGCAAGGGGATAAACGAACTACAAGGGGCACTCACCCAAGTAATGGATACGGCTAAGGCAAGCGAAGCCGACCTAATTGTGAGCAATGCCCGCCATCATCAACTCTTGCGTGATGCCCTTGATGCTCTTCTGCGCATGCGTTCGGGTTTTGATATGGGGCTCTCGACCGACCTCTTAACGCTCGACCTCAGGCACGCCATTACCTCGATCGGCGAAATCACTGGCCGGGAAATCACCAGCGACGACACCCTACACTACATCTTCGCCCACTTTTGCATCGGCAAGTAAGGAAGTATTAGTTGTAGAAGATATGACATTAGTAGCTTGTGTTGTTGATATTCCTCCTTGTGGATTCATTAACTGATCTTGTTTAGCTTCTATTCCCGTAATTTTTTGCAATATTTCATTGATATTCGAATCTAATTTGTCTCCAACAGCATTGATTTTCTCTAGGGAATCTTTTGTTTTTTCTGATAGGCTATTGATGTTTCCTAATACCTTTTGAGTTTGTTTAGAGACAGCATTAATATCATTAAGTTGATTGCGTGTGCTTTCAAGTGAGTAATAAGTATATTGGATTGCAAATATGGATAAAATTACAGATAAAAGAGTCGATGCATACGATATATAGGATAGTAGTTTATCCCCATCGATTTTGTTTTCATATTCAATATAATGTACACAGATAAACGAAACTAAGAGTACAATTAACAATGTTTCAATCCCTACAATCCACCAAAAATGTGGAGATTTCGTACTCGATATACAACCAATAATTTTCCTACAAAAATTCATATGTTTATCATTGTTTTAAGCTCATCTCAAAGGCTCTGAATTCTTGAATAAACCCACGTAATACGGCAATCCCACTGTCGAACAAGTGTGATATTCCTATCTCTGAGTATGCAAATTGTTCAAAGACAATCCAGACTATTCGCTGTTCTCCATCATTAACTATGATAGCTTTCGCAACTTTAAAAGAAAGATTAAGTTCATCAATCTTACGTCGTACTTCTTTTTCTTGGTTATCATCAGAACCAAGTTCAAAAATACGAGGTAGCATCATACGAAAATAAGAAGGAGCATCATTTGAATACATAAACAAGAAATTCAGTTCTTCGAAGCTGAAAGAAACCTCATTAATACGACCTATTAGTCGTGTATTAAATGTTATCTCCTTCTTATTGAGATATTCACAAAAGATATTTAGCATACTGTATTTAGCATTTTCTCTGCAAATATACTAAATGTCTGAGATGTATATCAGGCTTTATAGAGGTATACATCTCAGACAATTATAATTGTTATGCAAGCGTTTACAGGCCGGTGTGTCCGTTGTTGTCGGAGGGGGAAGAGCCGTCGCCGTTGGGCTTTTCGTCCTTCTTGCCCGAAGAGGCGTAAGGCACATCGAGCACGCGCTCGGCACGCTCCATGCGAACGCCCTTGAGCGCCGTCTTAACCTTAACACGAGGCGTATAGATGACCTTCGCCTTGTCTACGAGTTCGATGCTGACCTTATCGGCGCTATCGACACCCGAACCAGTCTTAGCCGTGATGCTAGGGCGGAACGTGCCTAAGTCGCCACAATCAACGCTTTTTCCGTCTTGGAGCAGACGAATAAGCACCTTAGCAGAGCGGTCGTACACGGCCTTAACATCAGCCGAAGAAACTGTCGTCTCGTCCGCTACGAGTTCGATAAACTCCTCGAACTTTACATCAGAATGCAAATGAATTGCAGGGTACCAAAGCGTCTTGCTGGTCTTGCCGAAGCCCGCTTTTCTCTCGATTGCTTTAATCTTAATCATAGTGATCTTAATTAACTGTTAATTAGTGATTTAATTTCGTGATATCTATGTGCTTTTATCACGACTTAAAGGTAGAGATATTTTTGTATATGCAAAAATAAATTTCCGTATATACTCCGATAAGTTTTCTTATATACGAAATTTTTCCGCCGTATATACCCAATCCGGAGACTATTGCGGCAATGCGCCGCTCAAAGTTTCTTGTATCTTTCTCGGTGTTTTTTGCGTGTTTGAGCGGCTTGGGGAGCCTTGAATACTATCCCCCTATCCCCATCCCNAAGCACCTTGTCTTACTGATCACACGGTTGAATGCCTTCTGACTCTCACTAAGAGTCTTCCCCCGAATAGCCTTGAGCATAATGCCATCCACCAAGCCACGACCAGCCAAGTACTCCGAATTCTTTTTGCTACAATAGCCTTTGTCCGCTAGGACACTTACCCCTGATGACAACTCGGATTTCTCGATTAAGTCGGGCAAAGCAACCGTATCGGCACAATTAGCGGGGGTTGTAATGAGGGCTTCTACCAAGCCTTGATCATCGGTAAGCACGTGTTTCTTATACCCATACCGATAATGCTTGCCTTTGCGCACCCAACGAGCCTCTGCATCAACACCGGGCTTACCACTTCTGAGNCTCCCATCGGGAGCATAAGGGCTGTCTACAATACTGGCATCCACAATGGCACCTTGGTCAATACGGCTAATGCCATGTTTCTTGAACTGCTTGTTCAATTCTCTAAGGAGTTTATCCATAATCCCTAGACGCGTTAGCTCCGAGCGAAAGCGACTGATGGTGCTATGATCGGGAGAGGGATAGCCAAGGTCTAAGCCTAGGANAGTTTATCCATAATCCCTAGACGCGTTAGCTCCGAGCGAAAGCGACTGATGGTGCTATGATCGGGAGAGGGATAGCCAAGGTCTAAGCCTAGGAATTCGCTGAAAAGCAGTGAGTCATTGATGCGTTCCTCAACCTCATAATCGCTCAAACTATACCAAGTCTCTGGCAAAAGGATCTTGAACATCAGCAAGGCATCGTAGGCNAAAAGCAGTGAGTCATTGATGCGTTCCTCAACCTCATAATCGCTCAAACTATACCAAGTCTCTGGCAAAAGGATCTTGAACATCAGCAAGGCATCGTAGGCGGGGTTACCTACGGCATTCTGTGTCTTGGTGTACTTCTTGTTCAGCAGCGTGCGCATACCTCGCCAATCAACGCAAGCATTGATTTGGCGGAGAAAGGAGTGCTTCATCCGGTCGCGACGAACCTGAGTATATACTTGTAGGAAGCTCGGAGCNTACCTCGCCAATCAACGCAAGCATTGATTTGGCGGAGAAAGGAGTGCTTCATCCGGTCGCGACGAACCTGAGTATATACTTGTAGGAAGCTCGGAGCTTGTTCGGTTGGTTTGGTTGCCATGTCGATACAGTTAATTGCATACTAAAGATGCTAATAATCAGAGATATATACAACGTTTCTAACCGAAAAGAGGCAAAATGCCGTGCAACGGTCTCGTACTGGGAACAGGTACTCTTTTCGTGGCTGATAGGTAATGCCGATATGCACCTCAAGAATTACTCGCTCTATGCTCCAGAGGGAAATGAATATCAACTCACTCCAGCTTACGACCTGCTGTCTACGGCACTTGTTATTCCTGAGGATACAGAAGAACTTGCATTGACCCTCTGTGGCAAAAAGCGCAAACTCACTCGCCAGCACTTCCTCGAAGCGATGACAGCCTCTAGACTGGATGAGAAAGTGTGTGACAATATTTTCGCTCGATTCCAACACATCCACCCGGAATGGGAAGCCTGCATCCGCCAGAGCTTCCTCCCTGAGGATATGCAGAGGCAATACATCGAATTCATTCTCCTCAAATTCTCTCAAATCTAATATTACCTCAAAGCATATATCAGATTGAATAAATCGGTATATTTACACATCATATGATAGATCGAGTGTATGCCAAAGAATACAATGGGAACAAAACTCCCTCGGAAACTGGAGCAAAAAATGCAGATTGTCGGTGAGCAGATCAAGCTTGCCCGACTGCGTCGTAATCTAAGCATCGCTCAGATTGCTGAGCGAGCGACCTGTTCGCCTTTAACTGTCGGTCGCATCGAGAAAGGTTCGCCAACAGTGGCGATAGGTATCTACCACGAGTGCTCTATGCCCTCCAACTTGAGGATGACTTACTTCACCTAGCGGGTGCAGACGAACTTGGTCGTCGCCTGCAAGACCTCTCCCTAATCAATCGCCGTCGTACCAGCAAGAAAATATAGAGATAGATAATATAGTAAGTATTTACATACTATGTATACAACTGAAGAACAAACGATAGAAGAGCGCCTAATCAAACGATTAGAGAGCTTGAAGTATATTTATAGACATGATATCAAGGATAGAGCAACTTTAGAGGCCAACTTTAGGCACAAGTTTGAGCAGCTCAATGCCGTGAAATTGACTGATCGAGAGTTTGAGCGACTTCTGTCGGAGATTACCAAGCCAGATGTATATGATGCATCTCGTTTACTGCGAGAGCGTAACCTCTTCTTGAGAGAGGACGGCACACCACTTAACTACACTTTAGTTAATATCAAGGATTGGTGCAAGAATGACTATGAAGTCATTAATCAGTTGCGCATCAACACACACAGTAGCCACCACCGATACGATGTGATTATTCTCATCAATGGGTTACCGCTGGTGCAGATAGAGCTCAAGGCACACAAGATCTCGCCTCGTGTAGCCATGCAACAGATTGTTAACTATAAAAACGATACGGGCAACGGATATCTGAACACATTGCTCTGCTTTGTGCAGCTCTTTATCGTGAGTAACGAAGGAGATACATGCTATTTTAGTAACAATAACCCGAAAGAGTTTCTCTTTGATGCCAAAGAGCAATACCTACCAGTCTATTATCTCGCAGATGAGACTAACCATAAAATACGGCACCTACATAGTTTTGCGACAAGACTCCTTGCCAAATGCTCCCTTGGAGAGCTTATCAGTCGGTATATGGTCTTGGTGGCTAGTGAGCGCAAACTCTTGATTATGCGCCCCTACCAGATCTATGCCGTACAGGCTATCATTAAATGCATCGAGGAGAACCGTGGCAATGGCTATATCTGGCATACTACAGGTTCGGGCAAGACGCTTACCTCTTTTAAGGCATCAACCCTACTTAAGGATAACCCCAATATAGAGAAATGTCTATTTGTTGTGGATCGTAAGGATCTAGACCGACAGACTCGAGATGAGTTTAATAAGTTTCAGCAAGGCTGCGTAGAAGAAAATACCAATACAGAAACGCTTGTTCGGAGACTTGAGTCTACCGACTATGCCGACAAGGTTATCGTCACGACGATACAGAAGCTCGGAATTGCTCTTGATCCTAAACACAAGAAAAACTACCATGAACGGCTTAGGCCTCTATCTGACAAGCGTGTAGTCTTTATTTTTGACGAATGTCATCGCTCCCAATTTGGTGATAACCATAAGGCTATTAAAGCTTTCTTCCCTAAGGCCCAGCTCTTTGGATTTACAGGCACACCGATTTTTGAAGAGAATGCTGTACAGATTAAGATTGATGGACAGGAAGCCTCAAAGCTCACTACCGATGATATTTTCCAGAAGCCTCTACATACTTATACCATTACCAATGCCATTGAGGATGAAAATGTATTGCGTTTCAATGTAGACTATTATCGCTCCAATGGTGAGTATGTGCGAGATCGTAGTTTGGTCACCAAAAGAGCGATTATAGAGGAAATTCTCTCTAAGCATGATACCATCTCGCTCTCTCGTTGTTTCAATGCCATTCTCGCGACGAGTAGTATCAACGATGCCATTGAGTATTACAGGCTATTCAAAACGCTTCAAGCCGAATGTCAAGCTACTAATCCCAACTTTACCCCACTCAGTATCGCCTGTGTCTTCTCTCCTCCAGCCGAGGGCAATAAAGATGTCGAACAGATGCAAGAGGATCTAGAGCAGGAGAAGCTAGACAACCAGACCGACCCTTCGGGTAAGAAGCAAGCCCTACAAGAGATCATCTCGGACTATAATAGCCGATATGGTTGTGCCCACAGTCTCGCGGAGTTTGATCTCTACTACCAAGATGTGCAGAAGCGCATCAAAGACCAGAAATGGGCGGAGTACCCACGGGAGCAAAAGATCGATATCACGATCGTCGTAGATATGCTCCTCACGGGTTTTGACTCCAAATATCTAGGTATCCTCTATGTAGATAAGGATCTTAAATATCACGGCCTTATACAAGCTTTCTCTCGTACCAATCGTACGCTCAACAAAACCAAAAATTTTGGAAAGATCTTAGATTTTCGTTTTCAGGAATCAGCCGTTAATGATGCTGTACAACGTTTCTCAGGAGTCAGAGACGAGGATCAAGACCCCAAGATCTGGCTGGTTGAGCCAGCAAATAAAGTTGTTGAACAGTATGAAATAGCTATCCAGCAGCTCACGAGCTTTATGGAGTCCAAGGGGCTAGAGGCTGAGCCAGAAAATGTATATAATTTGCTTGGAGATACAGCCAAGGCTGAGTTTGTGGACTACTTCAAAGAGGTACAGAAACTCAATACTCAGCTCAGCCAGTATATCTACATAGATCCTCAGGATCAAGAGAAGATCGAGAAGCTAATGCCACCGGAGAGACTCAATGGCTTTAGATCTGCCTATCTCGAGACGGCTAAAACCCTGCGTAACCATCAAAAGGACTATACACAGGATCAGCCAGTAGATATGCAAAACGCCCATATAGAAGAAATAGATTTCGAGTTTGTGTTATTCTCTTCGGCAATTATTGACTACGATTATATCATGGGGCTAATCGCTCGATTGACCTCCCAGTCACCTAGTCAGCAGAAACTGACCAAGGAGGAGCTTGTGCGCCTCGTCGCTTCGCATAGCAATCTGATTGAGGAGCAAGAGGATATTCTAGACTATATCGAACACCTAGAGGTTGTCAATGGCCTTACGGTCAAGGAAGTCTCTGAGCAATATCAAGCATTTAAAACCAATAAGCTCCAGAGCCGTATCAAGGAGATTGCTCATCGCTACAATGTAGCTATAGAATCTCTCTCGGATTTTATCTCTTCGGTACTAGATCGTATGATCTTCGATGCTGACCAGCTCTCAGCCCTATTCTACGAGCAAGACTTAGGCTGGAAGCAGCGTGTGCAGCAGGAGAAAGCACTGGTCGCAGATCTGATGCCCCTATTCTCGCTCTTGGCCAAAGGGCAACATATAGCAGGTCTATCCGCTTATAAAGTCTAGAACTATGGAGCAATTCAATGACTTAAGGCAATTAGCCCAAGAGCTTAAGAACAGGTTAATGAAAAAGAAAATCATTCTCCTGTATGCCTATAATGGTGTGGGAAAGACACGTTTGTCTGTGGAGTTCAAAAACCTTGGAAAAATAGAAGGCCAGTCAGATACTCTATACTTCAACGCCTTTACTGAAGATTTATTTTCTTGGGACAACGATCTTGACAGAGATTCAGATCGAGTACTTAAAATGAATCTATATTCAACATTTCTTAGTGGAGCCAAAGAGTATGCACTAGAAGATAAGATTAGAAGATTTTGGAGTCGTTTTTCTGACATTGACTTTCGAATAGACTATGACGAAGGGAGTATCTCTTTTTCAAGAGATCTGATTCCTAAGGAAGAAGGGGATCCTCAAGGAGAGATAGAAGAGGCCCCTAATCAGGGAACTATAGATAATATTAAAATCTCAAGAGGAGAAGAAACAATCTTTATTTGGTGTTTTTTCTTGGCCATAGTACAATTGGTGTTAGATGGGGATGAGGGCTACTCTTGGGTAAAATATATCTACATTGATGACCCCATCTCATCTTTGGATGACAACAATGCCGTCGCAGTAGCAGTTTTGCTAGCTGAGATATTTAGGGATGAATCGGTAAAAGTCGTTATTTCAACGCACCATTCCCTATTCTATAACGCTCTTTGGAATGTTTTCAAGGATAGTGTAAAGAAGAGGGAAGATCTTGGCACCCTACACCTCAAAAAAGATGGAGAAGAATGTTATAGTATCACCTATACAAGAGATACCCCTCGATTTCTCCACGTTGCAATGTTGGAAGAGTTGTGGAAGCGTTCTGAATCAGGAGAACTATATACCTATCACTTTGCAATGCTGCGCAATGTGCTTGAGAGAGCCGCTTCGTTCCATGGATATAGCAATATTGAAGAGTGTTTCAAGAATGAAGACATTTCAAATGAATCCAATCTCTACAATCGTATGATAAACATCTTAACTCATGGGAATTACTCTTTATACGAACCTATTGAGATGTTGGATGACAACAAAGAGTTATTTAAACAAATACTAACTGCATTTACAAAGAATTATAAGTTTAACCCCGAAATTTTTGCTTCTTCTGAGGCTTAATAAATAACGTATGACAGTACTAGGCAAGACCCTATGGGCAATAGCAGATGAGCTACGTGGCACGATGAATGCCGATGATTTCCGTGACTATATGCTCTCTTTTCTCTTCCTGCGCTACCTCTCTGACAACTACGAGGAGGTGGCACGCCGAGAACTAGGCAGAGACTACCCCGATGAAACAAACCTAAATCAAGGAGAGACTGCTCTGCAGAGATGGTATACCCTTAATAGCGAAGATATTTTGGAGTTTGAGGCTCAGATGCGGCGCAAGATCCATTATGTCATCAAGCCCGAGTACCTATGGAGCCATATCGCAGAGTTAGCACGCACACAGAGCTCGGAGCTCTTGAATATATTGAACGAGGGATTTAGATACATCGAAAACGAATCTTTTGAGCGAACTTTCTCTGGTCTTTTCTCAGAAGTCAATCTCTCATCTGAGAAACTCGGCAAGACCTACAGCCAAAAGAATACCAAGCTCGCTACCATTATACAGAAGATAGCCGAGGGGATCGGCGGGTTCTCGTCCGAGGTAGATACTCTGGGGGATGCCTACGAATACTTGATAGAGCAATTCGCCGCAGGCTCGGGCAAGAAAGCAGGTGAGTTCTACACGCCTCAGGCCATATCTACCATTCTGTCTCGTATCGTGTCGCTCGATGCACAGAATCCCGAACGAGGCATGAAGGACGGGATCAAGAGAGTACTCGACTTTGCCTGTGGCTCTGGTTCACTTTTGCTCAATGTCCGCAAGCAGATGGGGGATCGTATCGGTCGTATCTACGGGCAAGAGCTGAATGTGACCACATACAACTTGGCTCGTATGAATATGATTCTGCACGGAGTCAAGGACACGGAGTTCGAGATCTTTCATGGAGATTCGCTCACCAACGAATGGTCATTCCTGAATAATCCTAATCCTACAGACAAGGTAGAGTTCGATGCCATTGTCGCTAATCCACCCTTTAGCCTCAAATGGGCGCCAAAAGAAGAGACAGCCCAAGACTTCCGCTTTCAAAACTATGGTGTAGCACCAAAATCGGCGGCCGACTTTGCTTTTCTCTTGCATGGGCTACATTATCTTAGCCCAGATGGCACGATGGCGATTATTTTGCCACATGGTGTGCTATTTAGAGGAGGGGTAGAGCGTGCCATTCGCCAAAAGCTACTTGAGGACGGATACATAGATACCATTATCGGGCTGCCCTCCAAACTTTTCTACTCCACAGGCATTCCTGTCTGTATCATCGTACTCAAGAAATGTCGTACAGCAGATGACGTCCTCTTCATCGATGCAAGCCGTAATTTTGCCAAGGATAAGAAGCAAAACCGCCTACGTATGGGGCAAAATGGCGAACCCAATGACATTGATAAAATTATCGATGCCTACCAATACCGCCGTGAGATCGACAAATATGCTCGCCGTGTAACACTCGACGAAATCCGAGCAAATGACTACAACCTCAACATTCCTCGCTATGTCGATACCTTCGAGGAAGAAGAAGAGATTGACATACAAGCCGTCATGTCCGAGATTAAGACGCTCGAGGCTCGCCGTGCCGACCTCGATAGCCAAATCAATGTATATCTGCGTGAACTCGGACTAATTCAGTAAAAGACTATGACGACGAACCAAATAGATGCCCTGAGCCTTGAGCGAGCCTTTGAGCTATTCCGTTCGGGAGCAATCGATCGAATCGAGGTCGGTACCTTTCGGGGACTTTCTCAGATACACCACGCTCTATTCGCTGGGCTATACGACTTCGCAGGCAAACTGCGTACACTCAATATCGCCAAAGGAGGTTTTCGATTTGCTAATTGTATGTACCTCGAGGCTATTCTGCCAGTTATCGAGCAGATGCCCGAGCAAACATTTGAGCAGATTATTGCCAAATATGTCGAGATGAATATCGCACATCCCTTTATGGAGGGGAATGGGCGGGCTACACGCATTTGGCTGGATATGATCCTCAAGCATAGACTTGGACGAGTAGTTGATTGGTCTCAGGTAGATAAGGATCTCTACCTACAAGCTATGGAGCGTAGCCCAATCAATGACTTAGAGCTGAGAGTACTCCTACAGCCAGCACTCACTGATAAGGTAGACGATAGAGAGATGATATTCAAAGGTATTGAGCAGTCCTACTATTACGAGGGCTATAAAAGACAGTAGACGATGGCAACGATTAATAAAATCCCCAAGTGTCCCCCTTTGCGCTTCCCAGACTTCAACGACGACTGGACGCAGACAACACTCGGAGAGATAGCTTCTTTCTTTTCTGGTGGAACTCCATCTACTACTCAAAAAGAATTTTACGAAGGTGATATTCCATTTATTCGCTCAGGAGAGATACATTCAAAGAATACTGAAATCAAGATTTCAAAATCGGCTCTATATAATTCTTCGGCTAAACTTGTTGAGGTAGAGGATATATTACTTGCTCTATATGGAGCGACTAGTGGAGACATTGCCATATCTCAAATACGAGGGGCTATTAACCAAGCAATACTATGTATAAGACCTTATTGTGATTTCAATAAACATTATGTTTTCTATCATTGGCAAAGAAACTATAGTCGTGTAGTCAAGAAATATCTTCAAGGAGGGCAGGGAAATCTATCGGCAGAGGTTGTTAAAAGTGTACTTTTTAGGTATCCCTCCCTTACTGAGCAGAAGAAGATAGCGGACTTTTTGAGCTTGATTGACGAGCGCATACAGTCGTGTAGCGAAACAATTAAGGAGCTTAAGACTCAGAAAGCGGGTCTACTCAANGAAGATAGCGGACTTTTTGAGCTTGATTGACGAGCGCATACAGTCGTGTAGCGAAACAATTAAGGAGCTTAAGACTCAGAAAGCGGGTCTACTCAATCAGATATTCAGCCAAAAGCTCCGCTTTCCCGACTTCAACGACGAGTGGACGCAGACAACACTCGGAGAGATAGCCGAGAGAATTACTCGTAAGAATGTGGGTAATACGACACAGCGTGTACTTACAATCTCTGCTCAATATGGATTGATAGACCAACGAGATTTCTTCAATAAGACGGTCGCAAGTACAAACATAGAAGGATATTACCTGTTAAACAAGGGAGAATTTGCCTACAATAGGAGTAGTTCGACAGACTATCCATGGGGAGCAATCAAGCGACTCGACAATTATAATGAAGGAGTTTTATCAACCTTATATATATGCTTTGCTATACTTAAGGAGGACACATCTTTTCTTGCTCATTTCTTTGAAACTTCTCAGTGGCATAACTATATACAAAGCATTTCAGCCGAAGGAGCACGAAATCATGGACTCTTGAATATAGCTGTTTCCGACTTTTTCGCTCTTCCTCTCTCCCTCCCTTCATCATTAGCCGAGCAGAAGAAGATTGCGGACTTCCTGAGTTTGATTGACGAGCGGATTGAGGTAGAAGAGCAACTACTTAAGAAGTATGAAGAGCAAAAGAAGTATTTGCTCCGAAATATGTTCGTCTAGTACCCTAACCAAATACCTTAATAAACAATAATCCCATCGTTGTGGGATTGTATTCCCATCATTATGGGAACGCAGTCCCACAACGATGGGACGGAAAGATTATAAGGATAATCGAAAGAAACCTCTAATAAGAAACTTCGTAAGACTCTTCATAAGAATCAAAAACACCGTCCTTAGGGGCTACGCCAAACTCTGCAAATATCTCTGTAACTTGTTTTTGTTGCTCCAGAGTCAGTAGGTACTCTCCCGATGCATAGCGGTAGAAGTGGCTGCGCCCCCAATCTAATTCGTAACAAATGTGGGCGCGGAGCTGCGCAATGCTACGATGCTGTACCAATCCCATAGCAGACTTGAAGCCCCGAGCCATACGCTGCACCTCATTGCTTACATACTGTTTGCACCCTCGCCCAGTGAGTGGCGTGCGAGGATCTACAAAACTATGTGTCGAAAAGCCCTCAGAGTGTTTGTACGACAAATAACGGAGACAAGACGATGCAAGGGGGCATTCACTGCGCATGCAGTAAACGATATCTTTGCGCATCAGTTCGGGACGAAAATCTACTGCCATAGCGTTTAAGTGTTTGATTAGACGAACATCTGTTTGAGTAGATAACGCTTTTGCTTTTCGTATTGTTGTAGCAACTGCTCTTCTACCTCTATCCGCTCGTCAATCAAACTCAGAAAATCCGCTATCTTCTTCTGCTCCTCTAGTGAGGGCAGAGAAATAGATAATGGCTGAATCTCTGAGATATAATGTCGCTTATGATCCTTCTCCTGTCCTCTAAGATTCATAAATAACAGATAGTTATATATGGTCTTGATATTAACACTTTTCTTTGCCGTTAGTATCTTAATTGCTGATGACTTTACCTTAAATGGGAAATCAACAAACTTTATGTCTAAAGTAAAATCATCGAGGATAATACATTCTCCTTTATCATATATATTTTCTTCGTTTACATAACCAAGCACAAAAGACTTGTTAGCTGTTAAGACGGGAATAAGACTGCTATCATTTGAGTAGTCTGTATTATTGACTATGTAGAGCGTTGGTTGTTCATAGTCAAGTATCTCGCCGAGTGTTGTCTGCGTCCATTCGTCTGTGAAGTCGGGAAATCGGAGCTTTTGGCTGAATAGCAGATTGAGTAGACCCGCTTTCTGAGTCTTAAGCTCCTTAATTGTTTCGCTACACGACTGTATGCGCTCGTCAATCAAGCTCAAAAAGTCCGCTATCTTCNGATTGAGTAGACCCGCTTTCTGAGTCTTAAGCTCCTTAATTGTTTCGCTACACGACTGTATGCGCTCGTCAATCAAGCTCAAAAAGTCCGCTATCTTCTTTTGCTCGGCAAGGGTGGGCAAAGAAAGGGCAAGGGAACGTATCTCAGTCGCTGATATTTCTTTGAATGTAGACCCATTTGCTTTAGTAAAGAGCTCGTTCTTGAGCGTTTTAATCTTTTGATATATGAACTCTGTGTAAGTATATCTACTATCAGCCACCAGAGATTGAAAGCCTTGGTTAGTTGTACATGGAGTAGTTGCGATTGACATCTCCCCAATAGTCGCTCTTGTTGTCAATAGAATTGTACCAATAGGGAGAAGTTTTGCCCCTGAATTATTTAATCCTTCTGTGGTTATTGTTCTATCGCTATATGATACGAATTTATTTAGTCCTATTTCAGAAGGAGTAAACCATTGGATATCTCCATTCCAATACTCTTGAATCTCTGTTCTTGGTGTTCCACCTCCAAGAATAGAGCATATCTCTCCGAGTGTTGTTTCTTTCCAGTCGTCGTTGAAGTCTGGGAAGCGCAAAGGGGGACATCTCGTTGGTTGGCAAGTAGCCTTAAGGATTTTTAGAGTTACCTTATGACGAGTTTCTAACTATTAACCCTAAACACAAAAACATTATGAAACGGGACGTAAACACATTCGCCGAAGTGGCTCGTACGTGGCTGGCAAACAAAGAACAATTCGTCAAGCGCGGTACCTACTCAATCTATGCCCTCCAGATCGAAAAGCATCTACTGCCAGCCTTCCGTGAGCATCAATCTATTACGGAGGAGCAGGCTCAGGGGTTTATCCTCGACAAACTGCAAGAAGGGCTAAGTCTCAAGACAACTAAAGACCTCATTATCCTGCTGAAGATGATTTTGCGCTATGCGATTAAGATGTATGGCTGGCAGTATGTGGAGATGGAGCTGAAGTATCCAACAGCGTGCATGGCTCCACACATCGAGGTGCTGCCGCGTACGCATCAACGCAAGATTATGCAGTATGTACGGGAGCACTTTACCTTTCGTAACCTTGGTATCCTAATTTGCCTAAGCACGGGCATGCGTATTGGTGAGATTTGCGCCCTCAAGTGGTCAGATATAGACCTTGTGGAGGGCGTAATACGAGTAAGCCGTTCGCTCCAGCGTATTTATATGCTTCGCCCTGATGGTACACGCTACACCGAGATCGTAGAGAGTACTCCCAAGACAAGTAACTCTATGCGTGAGATACCACTGAGCCGAGACCTCAAAGCCATCATTAAGCCCCTAAGCAAAATCGTCAATACCGACTATTATGTCCTAACGAACGAGGGCAAACCTACCGAACCCCGCACCTATAGAATGTATTACCGAGCCTTGATGCAGGAGTTAGATATGCCACGGCTCAAGTTTCACGGGCTGAGGCATAGCTTCGCTACTCGCTGTATAGAGAGCGGCTGCGACTACAAGACGGTGAGTGCCTTACTCGGTCATGCCAACATCAGCACCACGCTCAACCTGTATGTACACCCCAACCTAGACCAAAAGCGTCGCGTCATCGACCAAATGACCAAAAGCCTCGGCTAAGAATCATCAGCTTCATGAGTGTATTTAAGTACTCTCAGTGAGTATACTTATCTTTGTCCAAGATATGTCATTAAGAATATGTTAGGGGCAATTATAGGGGACTTAGCAGCATGGACTTGGGAGCGTGATCAGAGCCTTTTTTATCAAAGGCTTATCGCTCCTAAGGCTAACATTTCGGAGGTTGGACTTGCAGTGCTTGGTCTAACGGAACTGATGCTTCGTGGATCATCCGAGGTTGAATGGGAGAGCCTTTATCTACACATCCGTGAGATAATACAGCGAGATCGCATTACAGATATCAGTCCAGACTTCAACGACTGGACGGAGGCAGGGCATCAAGCCGTTATCCCTAAGGAGGTGAAGAGTGTAATGCATCTTGCAGTATCCATTGTTGGAGGCTGGTGTGATGCTCCTCTAGAAACAACTTTAGCCTACTCAAGAAGGTTTCACGGAGGCAAAGAAGAGTACTATCTCACTCAGATTGCGGAGATCATCTACCGACTACGTCAGGGGGCAACGAAGCAGGAAGCAATGGAGGATATTCATTATATCAAGAACTGGAAACCTCAGGGCAAAGTAAGTTTACTGGGTTATGCCCATCATGCATGGCAATGCTTCCTACAAAGCTGGGACTTTACTTCTGCCCTTCATAATGCTATGCAATGTTCGTATGGAGACAAGCATCTCTTGGGAGCTTTGACAGGAGCTATCGCTGAGGCAATGTATAGTTGTGAGTATGGATTTATCAAGGAGAAGTATGGCAAAGGCAGTGATACTCAGTTTATGCTATCTCTTCCCAAAGAACTTAGTGGACTATATAGAGTGGAGCTTGGGCTAATAGAGTCGAACAAAGAGCTTCTCCGAACTTTCTTCCCCAAGAATAGAGCTTTAACGAATGTTGAAGTTTGGCAATGGTTTGATTTACCTAATATCGTAGCTCATAAACCTCTAAGTGAAAGGGAATATCAGCGTATTCGCTTATCTCACGACACTGGATGGGATGCTCGCTATGGCATTTATTGGGACGATGGTTGGTACTATGTTTATCGTAGTGGCTTTCTACTCAATCGCTTTAGAGTAGAAGAGATGCAGGATCATACTTACCGCATCACACGAATACAGTACTGCACACAGCATGAGGAGGGCAAGGCCTATCATGCTCTCATCGAGGCCATATCTCTTGACGGTCTAAATATGTCGGCTTATTCTCAGTATAAAGACTAGCTTTATAAAAACGATTGCACCTAACAGCATTCTCTAAGATGCTGTTAGGCGACTTCTTATTACTGCTGGAGTTGTTGAGTGAGGGCTTCTTGTTCTTGGGTGAGACGTTGCTGTTGGAGGTGTAGTTCGGCTTGGCGTTCGACTACGAGTTCGTAGTTCGTGACACGAGAGCGAAGCTTGCGGATGCTGTCGTCTGAGTCTTCGGAAGAGAAAAGGCTGTCAAGGCTGGCGATGTTTGGCTGTGTATAGCCGAGCTCCATTCGTAGGATACGATAACGGAGGGCGTAGCTATCAAGGGCTTGATTGACACCGTAGAGATGTGCTGCCCAACCGATGACGCAGGCAAGGATAGCAACCATCACTCCCCATACGAGCCATTCTGCCCAGCGTTTGACATCGAAAAGGTAGTATTTGGAGAGCTTTATCTCAGGTGTGGTTTGTTTGGTTTGAAGTTCTGTCAAGAGTTTGTCGGTCGCTTCGTCTTGACTTATCGGTACCTCGGCAATGCCTGACTTCATTTCGTGGATGCGCTCTCCAAGTTTAGCAATCACTTGACAAAGTTCCTCTCTGAATCGACGATGAAACTCCAGTTGCTCCTCTAAAATCTTGGCGATTCCTGCGAGATTCTTTCTGTTCTCGACTTCGCCTTGCGACTCTGTTGGTTGTGGTAAATTGGAGATGCTCGCTTTGAGTTCTCTGTTCTGTTGCTTGATTTCCTCTAATACTTCGAGGAGGACATTGATTTGGTCGTTCATAATCTTCTACGTTTTAGTTTCTTATTAGCTTGATTTCTGAGTTTTCGTTGGAATACGAGTTCGGCAACATCTACGGCAGGCGCATTGCTGTCGAATAAGTTCTCTCCAAGGTCTTCTATGGCTTCGCCCAATTCTTTGATAAAATCTTCCTCTTTAGGTAGGTCTGGCAGAGAAAGAGCTTGCTTTTCATATTGCTCTAACGCAAAAGAGAGTTTGGAGTAGCTACATGAGCGGTCGATATGCGAACCGCTAAAGCTGACACCATCCATAGAGAAAATAACTCCTTCGACTTTCTCAGTTTGCCCCTTTGTTTTGAATTGTACTTCAATACCTCGCTTTTGCAGTTCGGAGGTAAGCTCTTGCCAGTTCATGCACTTAGGTAGTGCAGCTTTTATTGCATCAAAGATGGCATACCTAAGTTGATCATTTTCTCTTAGGCGATGACGTTTTACAGCCTCTTTCCCTTCGCCCCATTTCAGCAGATTAGCCTCGGTGAGTTCTTTGCAAACCTTTGCTGAGCGATACTTTTCATTACTGTCTGAAATTGTTTTCCCCTCATTATTCACTCGATTGATGCAGATGTGTACGTGCGGATGCTCCCTGTCAAGATGCCGTACGATGAGGTATTGAGTATCGGCGTAGCCCATATTCGTTGGAGATATTCCTTTGCTAAATCTGTTATTTCCTTATCAGATAAACGCTCTGTATCTTCAGCAGAGAAACTGAGAATAGTATGGCAAACAGGTTTCTTTACATTAGGGCGCATTGAGGCTTGTAAGGCAAAGTCGCTCGCAATCTCCGAGGCTGGGGCTTCTCTCCTCACGCCCTCAGCATGGAGTACTCGAGCTTTTTCCTCTCCCTTAGCAAGGATATAGGCAAGTACTCCAGCTAAGGAGCTTCCTTTGATAATCTTCGCTATCATCTTTTCAAGTTTTTGAGTTGTTCATCGACCAAGAGTTTCAACATTCTTAGTTCAGTGGGTACAGTGGATGCTCCGAAAGTATGGAGGTGATGAGCAATCTGATTGATGTTGTTCGCCATTCCTGAGAGGAGGCGGATTTCCTTCATTTGCTCTGCCGTGATGCGAGCCTTGACTTGCCCCTCAGAGATGAGTGAACGCAGGTATTCGTTTTTTATTGACACCAGCTTCAGAGGCTTTACTTTTAAGCGTAAAGTATTCCATGGTATTCAGTTTGAGTAGGACGGAGTAACGTCTCTTTTCAGATAGTTTTTTGGTGGGTCTTCCACCTCTATTTTTGTCTTGTATTGTCATTGTTTCTTTTGTTTTATTGATGAGACCATCGGGATTATTTCGCCCTGAGAGGTGGGCGTTGGGGAGGTTTTGGGTAACCCAAAACACAAACTTGCTTCCATTATCTACGAAGTCCTCTCTTTCGGAGAGGAGGCTTGGTGGGTCTGGTCTCTTCGACCACTCGAAGTTCAAGTTTCTCTACCAAAAGTTTGAGGGCTGGATTGCGCTGGATCAACTCGCTCAGCACCGATTCTTTGGTTTTGATTTGGAGGAGATAATCGACTATATCGCACCCTTCATGTTGGTCTTTGGAAGGAGCATGCCTTTCCAAATAGTCGAAGAGTTGAACCTCTATTCCCATGGATTGCATCATCAACATTTTTTCTTGCCAGTATGCAGTCGCACCGAGATCTGAAAAAAGAATAACGTTCCTACCCAACAGAGGCGTGAGACTGCTACTTTTGAAACATCCATGTTTTCCTCCAGTAGCCAACCAAAGATATTGGGGTAGGTAGTACGAGGCAATGAGAGCCGTCTTCTCACTCTCGACCAAAGCCACAGGTTTTTGAGTCTCTTGTGACAAGAGATGCTCCCCGAAAAGACATTGCCGTAGGTTGTAGTTCGGGCGATTGAGCAGACTATGTACCCACGTAATATGATTGAACGGCTTCTTTATCCTCTTACCTGTTTCGGGATCGTAAAGCATAATCTTACCAGCTCTCACTTGTCCTCTGGTGTCTATTTGCCAAAAGATCGTTGCTCCTGACCAATGCCTGGAAGTACCGACATGATAATGTCGCATAAGTTGTAATGTGTTTTCTTTTCCCAGACGTCCACAGAGAAAGAGATAAAGATTATTGAGTTCGTACCCCTTTAGAGTCTTCTCCATCATTTCCCTATCAATAAAAGAGGGAGGAGCGGGGACGACAGGTTTGTAAATAAGCTCAGAAGTTGAATGCAACTCTTCCTTCATTGTCGGGTGTTCTGCGAAATAAGCCTTGGGTGTGAAGTGATAGCCACACCTCTGCTCATGGTCGCACCGCCCCACATTATCAGGAAACTCTATTTTACCCTCTGTGTCAATATAGCGAGCGAAGCATCGAGGACATTCGCATGATGGGCAGGTATGCCGTGTCCGCACTCCCTTATGAGACTATTGCGCAATGCACCGCTCAAAGTTTCTATATACGAAAATAAATTTCCGCATATACTCCGATAAATTTTCTTATATACGAAAATTTGCCGCCGTATATACCCAATCCGATAGACATGGCGAAAGCGCTGCAAACCGAGAGGCAGCTGATTACTGCCATGAGTATCCCAAGATAAAGCCTTGCTCCCTCACATGACTGCTGGAGCTATTAACCTAAGCTCACTGAATAAATAAAAAGAGACCGTTGCACGGCATTTTGCCTCTTTTCGGTTAGAAACGTTGTATATATCTCTGATTATTACTATCTTTAATATGTAATTAACTGTATCGACNTGTATCGACATGGCAACTAAACCAACCGAACAAGCTCCGAGCTTCCTACAAGTATATACTCAGGTTCGTCGCGACCGTATGAAGCACTCCTTTCTGCGCCAAATCAATGCTTGCGTTGATTGGCGCGGTATCCGCACGCTGCTGAACAAGAAGTACACCAAGACACAGAATGCCGTAGGTAACCCCGCCTACGATGCCTTGCTGATGTTCAAGATCCTTTTGCTAGAGACTTGGTATGGTTTGAGCGATTATGAGGTTGAGGAACGCATCAATGATTCTCTGCTTTTCAGTGAATTCCTAGGCTTAGACCTTGGCTATCCCTCTCCCGATCATAGCACCATCAGTCGCTTTCGCTCGGAGCTAACGCGTCTAGGGATTATGGATAAACTNTTCCTAGGCTTAGACCTTGGCTATCCCTCTCCCGATCATAGCACCATCAGTCGCTTTCGCTCGGAGCTAACGCGTCTAGGGATTATGGATAAACTCCTTCGAGAGCTGAACAAGCAGTTCAAGAAACATGGCATTAGCCGTATTGACCAAGGCGCCATTGTTGATGCGAGCATTATAGACAGCCCTTATGCCCCTGTAACGTGGTCATAGAGGTGGTGGAAGACAGAGAAGATGTTCGTTCAGAGGAAGCTCTCTCACAGGAGGAAGCTTATCATGATGCACTGAAAAGTGGTAAGCCCGGTGTTGATGCAGAGGCTCGTTGGGTGCGCAAAGGCAAGCATTATCGGTATGGGTATAAGAAACACGTGCTTACCGATGAGCAAGNAGCGAACGCATACACAGAATATCCTTGAAGCTATGGCGTACAATCTCAAGCGTATGCCAGGGCTACTTGTGCTTGAAGGTGTCAAATAAGCGTAAAATTCCCATCCCTGAGGGATATTTCCCTCAGGGATGGGGATAGGGGGATAGTATTCAAGGCTCCCCAAGCCGCTCAAACACGCAAAAAACACCGAGAAAGATACAAGAAACNGGGGGATAGTATTCAAGGCTCCCCAAGCCGCTCAAACACGCAAAAAACACCGAGAAAGATACAAGAAACTTTGAGCGGTGCATTGCGCAATAGCCTCAAAAAAGGGGCTGTGGCAAAAAACAATTTTACCACAGCCCCAAATAGTTAGTTAAAGTTGTATGAGTACTGACTTCTATCGGCTAACGGGGTACACATACTCCATAGTCAGCAGACGCCCCGGATCTCCCATTGGCGTATTAGGCTTGCGCTTGTAGCGAACGATGCGGATCTTGGCATACTTACCACTAGGCGTGCGAATGATATACACCTTCTTCGACAGCTCCATAGACGGCGGCATACGGCTTAGGTCCATGACAATGGCTCCACGGCGATGAACCTTGTATTGGATAAAGCCATTATCTCCAAGAATAGGGTTTCCGTCCTTATCCAAGATGGGTAGCGTCTTGGTCGTAAGCACGGGATTCACGGGAAGGCGCCCCTGCACAACCCCCTCCTCATCGGTGTGCCTAATGGCTACGATGTAGGGGACATCTGTTTCGAACTTATCATCAGCTGGGATAGCGATCTGTTCGCTCAGAAGCATAGAGTTCGTTTCCACAGCACCGCCCTTGGCACCAATGGCTGTACTCTCCCCGCTATTGGTGCGCATATCGGCTCTGTGGAAGGCCATATCCCAGTTGTCGTGGTGGCGGCTCTGCTCGTCGGATATGGTTACGATCCCTCTATCGAAAGAGAAGTAAACAAACTTATCATACGCACTCACGTCTAGCTCCACAGACTTAATTTTAATCCCCGTGGAGGGATCGACAGTTTCTTTCTCCTCGCCCTTCGATTCCTCTGGAGTAGGAGTTGGCTTAGGCGTCTCGGTCTGAGAGATGATAGGCTCATCGGCACGTTTCTTCTTGCAAGATGTCGCAACGCCTGCAATCAGCGTAGCCGATAGGACATAGACGAATACTCGATTTAGTTGTCGCATAGTTATTTGTTATTTTCGGTTAGAAAGATAGCGCAATACCTACATTAAGAATATTGAACTCGGAGTAGCTCCCCCAAGAGTAAGATGCCCCAAGGGATAGGGGACCTAGGTTGCGCCCAAGCCCCATGGTCAGATAGCTACTCTCTGGCTGATAGACCGCACCAAAACGTAGTGCCACGATACGCTCAAAGTCGTACTCTAGTCCTGCGCCAGCAGACATTGCCCGATCTGAAGTGAGTGTGGTCTGGTAGCGAGCCGTTAGCCCAAAAGTTAGCTGCTGATGCTCTGCTGTGGCAAAGTTCATCATTCCCGAGGCCTGCAAGTAAGTAGGTAGAGCTGCACTAGACTTACTGCGCTGACCGTAGCTGAGCTTAGGCCCTAGGTTGCGTGCCACGAAGTCAAGCGCATAGCGACCTTGATTGAGGAAGCTCAGCCTGCCCAGATAAGTAGCCCCTAAGTGCATCATCAGACCATGAGCCGTCTGGGAGCTATAAGTATTGAGATACGAAGCCCCTGCGTGTAGGCGCAAACTAGGAGATAGGGCGAAAGCATAGCCTAGATCAATAGTCCAATCACGTGGGTGGATCTTCCCGACCTTAGTCCCTACGGAGTTGAAGTAGTCCATTTGCAGACCGCCCCAATGCCTTGCTCCGATGAGCAGACTATGCTTAGAAGACAGACGATAGCCAGCCGAGAGCGTATGGAAATACTGACGGCCGCTATGGCTCTTCTCAGGCGACAGCCCCATTGCGTAGCTCGCTTGCAGGGACTTGCCCTCTAGATCAAACATAGCACTCGGAGTGGAGTAGAGAGGCATCAAGGTAGAGCCTACCAGAGGCACAGTCCCCATCGCCGCCGATCGCACATCGGCAGTAGCCGTAAGCACCGAGATGCTTGTCTGAGCATTGGCTGGTAGCATACTGAGTCCCCCCAGCGTAACAAAAGATATAGTGATGAACTGAAAAATTCGCTTCATAATACTTAGCGTTTGATAAATGACTGCATAAACTTCTTGTCCTTGCTCTCTACGAGTAGCGTGTAAGTCCCAGCCGATAGGAGTCTTAGGTCGAGCGAGATCTTAGCCCCCTTATCTAGATCAAAGGTCTTCTCTGCCATTACTGGAGCTCCCGCAGGGGTCAATACCGCAACGTACACACGGCGCACACCATCGGCCACACGTATATTCAAGAAGTCTTGAACGAGCGTAGGATATACCATGTGCACAAGGTCGCTGGTTACACACTCTACTGATAGACCAGTCTTAACGGTCAGCCCCAATGCGTCTTGTGAGGCGATCTCGAAGCCAGCCAACCCAAGAGCTTGCGCCTTGATTTCTAGCTTAGAGCCAGAGATCTTGGCAGTAGCCATATCGGGATTAAGCGCACGCACAGAGTAGGCTAACTTGTCTGTTTTGTCTTGATCGTGGAAGTATTCGGACAAATCAATCTCTGCGGTCTGACCAACCGAAGCATAGATGCGGCCGAGTGGCTTAGCCAGCTGAGGAGCGTGATTTTTGTAGAACTCAAAGGGAATCTCTATCGTAGACTTCAGTCCGAGCTCATCAGTTACCGACACCACAATTGCATACTTACCCTTGGGGCGAGAAACTCTGAAAGTAAGCTCAATCTCTCCGGCCTCGTTACGCTTGTGTTTGACGTCGTAGTCCTCTCCCTCAACTTCGTAAGCCCACTTCTGACCATCTGGCTCAGTTACCAAGATTTTGCGTGTCAGTGTTTCGGCTCCCGTGAGGCGAATCGAAGAGTCATCATCTAGCTTGAGTATAGGAGCGATGTTCTGCATCGTAGTTACCGTAGCGAGGGCTACAGACTTGGCCACAGCCCCCCATCGGTCTACTGCCTCTACTGCATAGTAGTAGGTGCTACTAGGGCGCAGACCTTGGTGCAGGTATTGGATTTTCTGCCCTAGCTTACGAGCGCCCATTACCTCAACCTTGAGGGCTTCCTTATAGCTCTTGGCGTCAATTTTAACCTCACTATAGTATAGGTTATAGGCATAGGCCGTACCATCGTTGGCGTCACTAGCCACATTCCACGAGAGCTGGACACCCGTATGTGTCGCCTCTGCCGATAGCTTGGCCACACCCTCGGGAGCTTCGTTCTCTCCCCTTGGGGCAAGAGCCAGAGCGGCATCTACGTAGCCAGCACCTAGGCGCTTGACAAACTTGGGATTAAACTCATTGATGTCGTCCGCACGCACGGCGGTAGTCAGACGCTGCTTAAGCTCTTCGTTGGTGAAGCCGGGGCCACCATACTTAGAAACGATGAGAGCGGCAATACCTGACACATGTGGGCAAGCCATAGAAGTCCCCTGCATATAGCCATAGGCGTGATTGGGTAGTGTACTCAATACCTCGCCCTTAGAGTAGAGGAAACTACCTCCCGGAGCCATAACCTTGACCCACTCACCTCGATTGGTATAGTAGGCTGCTGTGAAGTCGGGCGCCATAGAGGACACAGACACCACTTGGCCATACGCAGCTGGGAAAGACAAGTAATCTCGCCCATCATTGCCTGCGGCGAAGATCACAACCCCTCCCTTCATCGGAGAGTCGGCACGCTGATTGCCGTCCTTATCGCAGCCTGCATACTTGATGAAGTAGTCGATCGCCTCTTGGTCGGACTGACTTAGTGGCTGCGCTTGGTTAGGCGCATTCCTATACCCCCAAGAGTTTTGGCTGATGACCGCACCCATATTGGCTCCATAGACAATGGCTCTAGCTCCTGCGCTTGCGCTCGATACGGTACGCCCCTCCTCATCGGTGTGGAACATCTGGCACGAGAGCAATCTAGCCCCAGAGCCTTCTGTGCCATTACCGCCTGCTACTCCTGCCACTCCTACGCCATTGTTGCTGCGGGCTGCTACCGTGCCAGCGACGTGGGTGCCGTGCTCGTGGGGCGTTATGTCCCCAGACTCTGTGACGAAGTTGTAGCCATACACATCGTCCACCATACCATTCTTATCGTCATCGACCCCAATCTCTCCGTCCATCTCCTTTTGGTTGATAAACATATTGTCTTTGAGATCCTCGTGTAGGAAGTCAATCCCCCCATCCACGATCGCTACGGTAACATTCGGCTTACCAGTTTCGCTCTTCCAAGCCTCGAAGAGATTGATGTCGGCACCAGCCTTGGATCTCATCGTCTGACCTACATTGTGGTAGTGCCACTGCTTAGGGAGCTCGGGGTCGTCGAAGCCACTTGCAGACTCTGCCCTAAGACCTTGGGAGGGCTCTACGAGCTTGTAGGCGGTAGAGGGAGTCTGTAGCACACGCACCTCCTCGGCCACCTGAATACCTGCAAAGGCTTTGGCTCGCTTCATTGCTTCGGCTAGTGCCTGATAGGGAGCGGCCTTCTGGTCATCGAAGCTAATATCGTACCAGAGATGAAGCCCAGCGGCTCGCTGACGCTCCTCAAGCTCTCCTGCGTGGGGGAAGACACGCTCCATCTTGAGCGCACCGATATGCTCCAGCAAGCCACCTAGCTCACCGCCGAGGCTACGCAAACCTCCCTCGGAGGCTGCGAGCTGCTTCTCCAAGCGTGTAGCTACATTGGGTGTGAGCTTGACACGCAGCACATCGGAGAGTACGCCACGATCTGCCGAGGTATCTAGCACCTGCGTGGAGGTCTGCGCCCGCTCGGCCTCTGAGATGTCTATATCTTGATTACACGAGGCCAAGGTAAGTAGGCCCATTAGACCGCATATTTTGATCTTAGTCATATTCTAACGCATTTATTGATTCGAGAGTTTTACACGGCGGAGCGCCTTGGTGATGATAGCTTTATCGAGCGAGTCATCGGTCTGGCTAAGCTGAGTAGATAGGAACTCCAGCTTAGCCACAATGATCTGCTGATCCTTATTCTGCGGATCCTCAACCTCTGAACGATATACACCCATATAGAGCGTACGATCCTTGTGTTCGAAGAGGAAGATACGTGCATCCAGATATCGGCTGAACTCAAACTTCTCCTTGCGTGCCAGTGTAGCAAATTCATTAGTTAGTACTGTAGCTCCTCGATCGTAGTAGTAGACTTGATCGGTCTTGGTGAAAACATGCTGCACTCCTACAAGAGGACGAACATCGTTGCGTTCATTGATCGAGTAGATCCTAAGCATGCCTCCGAACTCATCAGAGGCAAAGACGAGCGAGATGCCGCCGTCATCCTCTTCCTCTAGCACAAGACGCCCTCCATTGGCCTTCTCCCAAGCCTCGACACGTTCTCGATCATAGTCCCTCCATTCCTTATCTTGGAGCACTCCCCAAGGGAACTGCCCGAAGGTGGCCATCTCTTTGGTCTGCTTAGGCTCGAAAGTGTACATAATGAAAGAGCCTTCATTGCTCATAGCTACAAGTGCTTGACACTCGTGCTTCTCGCTGTAGTAGGTAGAGTTGCGACGTGGGACGAAGCCCTCCTTGAGCAAAAAAGCGACTGCCTTGTCGAACTCTCTATCTCGAGCGAAAAGCCTAGGATCCGTAGCCCAAGCAATTGCATTGCGGTAGCGTCGCTCATCTGGCTCTATGACATACTGAATGACGTTGAAGGCCTTACTCTTCGTCTCGAATGTCCACAAGTTAGCATTCCCTCCGATAAGCGAATTGGCCAAGCCCGATGGCTTACCGATCAGGACGCTTCTACGCTGAGTCTCAAAGGCCTTTACCTCTTCTTCCGTTTGATTAAAGCCTCCGTAGGGCAGTACGTAGTACATTGCACCCTCCTGCTTGATTGTGATCTTAGAGTCACCATTGCCATCAGCATCTCTCAGGTAAAGTGTAGCTGTACGTTCGTCGTAGCTTTTGTTCTCCTCCACGATGATACGAAACTCCTTTTTCTTGGGGTTCAGTTCGTACTTGACCCAGTCGGATACAGAGCTGATCACCTCCAAATCTTCTAGATTATTATCCACAATAAACGTGATCTCTTTGGCCCACTGGTCTACCTCATAGGTCTTCTGCCCAGACTCTAGGATCTGAGCCTTGCCTAGCTGCTCCACCTCAATAGTGCGAGATAGCTCACCTGCACGGACGATGACGCTTGCCTTGCGCTTCTGTAGCTCCTCGTTGGTCGCTCCCTTGAGGATAAGTTTATTGCCGCTCTTGGAGAGCTTGAGCCAGCTACCGCCACCTAGGAAGGACCAATCGGTCTCTGTGGTCCTCACCTGCACCTCTACCTCCTCACCCTCTTGCTTCATCTGTACCTGCTCCTGCACGGAAAGCTCCAAAGACTGTACCTGAGCAATCTCGATCGAGGGCTTACAAGAAACGAAAGTCCAAGAGAGCAAACATACTAGGGATAAAATATATGTCTTCATTACTTATTTCTTTTTCATTGACTACTTGGCATCTCGTAATCTTGGTGCGACCTGCACGACTACGACACTTGGTTTATTTTTGCCATCTACAAGGGTTTCGCCGATTCTAAAGAAGAACTCAATCTCTAGATCTGGGTTATAATAGCTTACAGCTCGTCCGCTATCTATCGTATCACTATAGACGAAGCCCGCCTGAGCCAGCAATGTGCGAAACTCTTTGGTCACATACAGAGATGCGGAATTATCATCCCAATAGAAGAACTGCTGGGGGTCTGCAAAACTCTCTCTAGACACCTCGAGTGCGGTGCCTGACACACGAATACTCTTTTGTCCATAGAACGGATCAGTAGGATCGACATAATTGTTGATGTAATACTCATAAGTTCTACCCAACCTATACTGACGGTACTGCCCATCACGTTCGAAAACGAGCTGTTCGTAGAACTCACGCCAATACTCTGCAGGGATTGGTTTATTGGCATCGAAGTAAAGCGGCACACGAGTCTTGCGGCTACTCTGGTCACGCTTACGCTCACGCTCCTGTGGGCTATCTCCTGCATTCTTAGGATCTCTGGGGTCATAGGGTGGGATCATCGTCCAGCCCTGTTGCTTCTGGTACTCTATGATTTCGTCCTCACGAGCCCCCTCCTTGACGATCTCGATGATGCGGTCTTCTCCCGAACCTTCTTGCCCAGAGAGCCTCCCTACGTAGAACTTAGTGATACCCAGAGGCAGCTTGTCGAAACTCGGATAAGGCTTCTGCGCAGGGTAATTGGTGAATGTGATATTGGGGTTGCGTGTCGTAGTGATGATATTAACTTCCGTGTTAGTAGCATCGCTGTAGTACAGCTCATCAAGTACTTTCTTGTACCCACCACGCACCAGCATCTCTCTGATCTCCTGACCCAGTGCACCCTTGAGGTTCTCTGGGTTTCTGTTGGTTGAGTAGACGGATGCACTCACATACTTGCCGTTCTTCACTCGATAGACGATGTAATCGAAGATCGGGCTTACAGTTTCGTACCCCCATTGAAATAGGTTACTCCTACCATCTGGCTGATTAAATAGGCGACTATAGCGCTCCGTCTCGAATAGTCGGAGTACCTCGGAGCTCACACCAAACTCTGGATAGGGCATCACGATATATAGGATAGGCGACTGATTGACCTCTACCGTATGCACGAGTTTGCCCAAGGCGTCCTTGACTTGTACCTGAGCCGTACGTGGATCTCTCGCTGAGTTCTCCCCCACTTTGATTGCGATCTCTCCTTGTAGCGTGTAGGGCGTTACCTGAACCCAGTCCTCTGTAGCAGACACCGTCCACGAGGGGGAGGAAGCATCTACATAGAAGCGTTTCTCTCCGCCAAACTGCCCAAACTTGATGGACTTCTGAGCATTAAACTCTAGCGAACGGCCACTCTGCTCAATCTGTAGCTCCTTGGTCTGACTACCAGAGGAGATTTGTACGCTGGCTAAGCGAGTATCGGTCGTCGGATTGGCCTCCACATTTAGGCGTAGCATGCTACCATCTTTACTGGCATGTAACCAGTCTTGGTCTACGAGTGCCACCCAGTCGGACGAGTTGGTCGTCACAGTGATGCTTGCCTCGGAGGCCGTGCTAGAGAACTGCAATGGCTCCGTTTGACTCAGGCTCAACGATGATGTATGAGGCTCTACCACCCTCTGGCAGGCAGGGCTAGCAAGCAAACCTGACACTAGAATAAGGCGGAAACCCAGTTTAATAATTTGATTCATAATATTGTAGATATCTTGACATTCTTGTAACTCGGCCTAATATATCCTAAGGCTTGTAGATCGTTACTTGGCAGCGTGTCAGTTCCAGATTGGCCATGCGGATCATATTCACAGCGAGACGCAGGTTCTTGGTCTCATTGATGTAGAAGTGCGCTCCTCTACGCTGGTCGTAGGAGTGGTAAACGAAACCTGACGACTTGATCAGAGCATCGAACTCCCTGCCCATAAAGTGCAGCCCTCCATACTTGTACATACCTTGATATTTGGGGTCTAGTGTGAAATTGACAGCGTCCAGCAGATTGGGATTATCCTCTTTGAATAGGTAATAACGTGTAAAGTAGGGGGCATGAGCGAAGTAGGCAAGCATGCCTAGAGCCTGCGTCAGGTCGTTGCTCTTCTCACCCTTCATCTCGCTCTCCCATTGCTCCACTTGGGCCTTGGTACCGCCCGCAACAAATGGGAAGCCTAGTGGCAGAGCCTCTGGCACTTGATAGCGACCCGACTGCTCTACGATAGGCGTGAAGATGAGGTAGGCTTCTTTGGCTGCGTCGTCGATGCTATACTGCAGATGCACCTTCTTCTGCTCATTGACGAAGAACTGCGAGGTTTCGGTAGACTTGATATCTGTACGCTTGGTGTACTGCTCCTTGGCAAGGAAGTCGAGGAGCTCTGCCTTGTTGATGGCAGAGAGATCTTGAGCCACCAGAGTGGCCTTGTAGAGGAAGCGTGTACCAAGATTGACGTACTCGTAGCGCACCTGCTGGAATGCAGAGCTAACGGTCGAGAACTGGAAGTACGACACTGCTCTAATGCCTTGAATAGGATCGGCCTCCCTCGGGCGCATCGTAATGCGGCTATTGCGCTGCTCCTCAAATGCCTCGGCCTCCTCCAGATTGCTCTCCCACACCATATAGGGCAAGAAGAAGTGTGGCATGCCGTCTTGGGTAATCACTAACGTTGTCGAGGCATTGCCAGCTTGTATCTTGAGGCTACAGACACGCGCGCCCTTGCCTTTATTTTCGTCTAGGTTCACAATGAGCTCGCCATACCGAGGTCTAGGGAGCAGGGTTACCCAGCTAGCATCGGCAGGCTCCTTGGTTACCGTCCACTGGTCGCTGCTCGCCTTGACCCGTACACGGTACTCTTGAGCTCCTCTAGGAGCATGTATCTCGTTAGGGTCGAGCGTGATTGCATTGCTCTTGTCTACCAACTGCTTGACGCCTACTTGGAGCTCCTTGCCTCCGGCCACGATCAAGATGCTTGCTAGACGCTCCTGCACCTGCGGATTGGCCAGCGCCTCGATGATGAGGATATTGCCTGCCTCTCTGAGCTTGAGCCAAGAGGCACTAGTAATAGCTTTCCATGCCGACTGATTGGTCGTGATAGGCAACGTGACCTCCTCTCCCGAGCCAGAGATGAGGAGCTCACGATCTAGGTTTACCGACAGAGTGGGTGCCTCCAAATGATCCTGCTGACAGGAACTAAGCCCCAGCAAGGTAAATAAGGAAAGAAGGAATGGGAGCTGTCTAAAAAACTTAGACATACTCCGACCTGCCCGCTCTTGCGGGCATGGCAGGGCGATAGACTTCAAGAGAGGGCTAAGTACAAGAGAAGCCCTACCCTGCCTCCTCTCACCGAGGACGACGGATACGGCTACACTCCCTACTCGCTCAATTGTGCCTAGCATCACTGCACAGACTCTAGAGTAATGTTTTCTCATAAATGTTTGAGTGGTTAAAGTCGAAATATCGGCGTAAAAGTATTCCTCACCACACTCATACACAATACCTAGAAATATCTGATTACCAACGAATAGTTAGCACAATTTGGGTATATAAACTCGAATAACCGAGAGCCTCTATGACCATAAAGTATGGTTTTAACTACACAAAAAGCAACTAGACATACAGGTATAGAAACCTAAAATAGGCATGAAACTCTGTACAATAACACCTTAAGAAAATATCAAAAATGGCTACCTACCAATTATTAGCCCATACCTACACACTACACGGATTACTCATTTATAGGGATTTATAGGGATATCACTCTAGGCAAATAAATCGCCCAAACAGCATAAATAGGCTAGAGCGAACGAGCAGAAAACAAAAAAATATAAATTAACAGCTTACATGACGATTAATGCTTGAACCAAAATACCACGCTTACAGCACTGCGCAAAAGCCACAGCTCATATTTGCCCCCTAGAAGGCTCTGTATTGCGTCCAACCTCATTGGGGCACCTACCCCCCAAACAAGCTGAGATCCCAGCCTCAATAGACTATTTACAACAAAATGAAATACAGATATTTACATATTAAATAGGGGAGAATTTACCTACTCGTGGCATATTTTCTGCGGTTTCTTCCCATCAATCTTGGCTGATTGGTGGACTCACTCGCCAAGATGTGCCCACCAATCCGAATAGATCTTCCCATCAATTTTCCTCGCTCCGCTAATTGAGCTTTACAAATAGGCACGGCATTAGACAAAAAACAAGCATAACCCTTTTACATTCTTTAACCAAAAGCACGACAAACAGGGGGCACTTTAAGGTATGTACAAGAAGATGTGGCATAATACGTAAACAGCTCAAGTTACTTAGTGCATTTGTGCCACACGGACTTGGTCATCGGCTTCGGCTACATACTTGAGTATGCTCCGTCAGCCCTAGTCTTCCCCCCTCATACCTCGCTCACTCTGAGGCATCTTAAAAGGGGCTATGGATAAACCCGGGTTTATCCATAGCCCCTTTGTTGGGAATAACTACTGGCTTGGAGGCTAGTAACGCTCGATAAGCTCGTCCTTGGGGCGGCGAACTTTCTTCATTGGACGCATCCAGTCACGCTCCTCATCGGAGTAGCCCAGATAGATCATGCTAACAGCCCTGTAGCCTTGCTCCCTAAGCCCAAAGATCTCATCTACATGCTCGGGACGAAATCCCTCAACTGGCGTCGAACCAATCTCCAACTCGGCAGCCTGAGCGAGAGCCAACCCCATAGCGATATAGGTCTGGCGGGCAGCATGGGCGAAGTTTTGCTCCGAGTCTTGCCCCTCGTAGTAGGCTCGCTTGAGGAAGTCCGTGTACGAAGCGAAGCGCCCCTCGGGCAACTCACGCTCCTTGGTCATACGGTTGTAAACCTCGTCGATACGCTCTGGGGTGTATCTATCCCAAGCGGCGAAAATGATGATGTGGGAGCACTCACGGGCGCACTCCACATTGGAGACTCCCTCGGAGATACGATCCTTGAGGTCCTGCCGCTCCACGACAAGCACCTTGTAGGGTTGTAGACCAGAGGAAGTAGGCGTTAGGCTAATGGCCTCGAGTATTTTTTCCAAATCTTCCTGCTTGATCTTGCGGCTAGAGTCGTAGGCCTTAACGGCATAGCGCCACTCTAGGTTCTTGAGTAATGACATATTATTAAGTTATTTATTCTAATTGTGATGTATTTCGACAAAGCGAATTACCACTATACAACCTCGTTCGAACTCATTGGGTTCATCTCTGTGGGAGCAAAAGGCTTTTTGTCCTTCCTATATAAGGCCGTATCTTTGTCCTAAACGACTCAGTACACATATAAGAAGATTATGACAGATTATCCAAAATGCCCACAGTGCCTAGGCGAGAACACCTACTTTGATGGTACCACCTACGTCTGCCCAGACTGCGCCCACGAGTTTATGCCACAGACCGAAGCCACAGAGCAGGAGGCCGACGATGTAGCCAAGGACTGTAATGGTGCACCACTCGCAGACGGCGATGCCGTGACGGTCATCAAAGATCTCAAAGTCAAAGGTTCGTCCATGGTGATCAAGCAGGGAACCAAAGTCAAGAGTATTCGCCTGACCGACAACCCCGAGGAGGTTGATTGTAAGATAGATGGCTCGGGCATTGTCTTGAAGACTTGCTTCCTACGCAAGGGATAGGGGGAGCGGCTCAATGAAAATACTCCTATGTCCTAGCCCAGAGCTATATCAGCTCTATCATCGCCCAGAGGCAATCGTCGTCATCACAGACATATTCCGCGCCTCCACGACCATAGTTACAGCCATTGCCAATGGGGCTGCTGGCATCTTGCCCGTAGCTACAACCGAGCAGGCGCAAGCTATTGGGCTGGCCAATGGCTATCTGATGGCAGCCGAACGACAAGTGCGTCGCTGCGACTTCGCCCATTTCGGCAACGATCCTCTGGAGTACACCCCAGAGTCTGTCGCCAACCAGCGCATCGTCCTGACCACAACCAACGGTACTCGCTCGCTACGCATCGCTCTAGAGGCTGGTGCGCAGCGGATCCTGATCGGGAGTTTGCTCAACCTCCCCGATACACTGGACTACTGCCACAGATCTGGCGCACAAGAGGTCCTGATCGTAGCTGCTGGTTGGCAAGGGCAGATCTCTACGGAGGACTGCCTATACGCAGGTGCATTTGCCTGCCTTGCCCGAGAGCAGGGTCTAGGAATAGCCGAGGGGGATATGGCTGTGATGATGCAAGACCTCTGGCATGAGCACTGCCAAACGATGCAGGAGCGTATGGATTACATCAAGCGCACCGAACACTATGCACGTCTCGTGCAAGCAGGCCACGCCGATGCAGCCGAGTACTGCATGACTATCGGCACACACAGCCTAGTAGTGGGGCTAGTAGATACCCAGACTGGTTGGCTAGGCAAGTTATAACGTCTTGCGGAGAGCCCAATGGTACGCAGAGCTATGCGACTGAGTGGGCAACAAATTATTCTTCCTAGACGAAGGCAGCGAACGAACTATCAGGTACGACTCCAGCTGCGCAACCTCCCTATTCACTACGATCCCTCGAGAAATGAGCGTAGCCGTCCGTTGGACAAGGTAAGGCACCTCGATCTAAAACCTCCAGTGAGGTAATCAGTGCCTCGGCACAATAGGACACAATCAAATCCAGTTATCAAGCGTATGAAACCAATCATCTATCTGCTCTTGGCAGGAGCAGCACTACTGACAGCCTGCCAGAGCTCCAAACAAACTCAGAGTGCCACCTCTCGCCTCGACAGCTTGGAGCAAGCCCTTGACCAAGCTACCGAGCCGCTGGAGCGTATTGCCCTCAAACAGGAGATCGTCGGCCTGACAATAGAAGCCGCTACACCACAAGAGCGGTGTCGGATATTCGACGATTTCGCCTCTCTAGTGGCACAAGCGGCAGATATGCTCAACGAACGTGAGAGCGACTACCTAAATCGCTATTACGAGTATCATCTAGACGAAGAGGGCAATCTCATAGAGCCACACGACAGCATCAAGCAGAGAGAGCGAAACTACGAGCAGGCAGGGCTACAACTAGAGGATGTCGGGGAGGGTATCGTCTTGATTACCCCCTCGCCTACCCTTTTCGCCAAATATATCACCCTGCTACCAGCCTACTATCAAGAGCACTGGCAACTGCTGAGAGATGGTGAAAACTTTGCTCCCGATGCTTGCCTCAGACTAAGCTGGCGGGAGCTCGGAGATTTGATAGCTCGATACGAGGCTTACGTTAAGGCCTTCCCCGGGCAAACGGAGCTATTCGGCAGACTTAGCGAGAGCTACCAATCCCTCCAAATGGCCTATCTAGTCGGTGTAGACAACACACCTATCGCAGACAGATCTGGGGGGCTCGACCCAGACCTCAAGGCCGAGTGGCAACGATTTAGACAAGCATACCCAGACAGCCCAACGACTAAGCTCATCGAAGAGTCCCTCAAGCAAAAGAACTTCGATGACCCTCCTCTGCTCATAGGGCATGTATTCATGGCACAACAGAGCTCAAACTATCCTCTGTACTCGGCTTATCAAGATTGATTACACAGCTAGGACAAATAGATAAACTCTACAAATAACATCGAGGCGAACGTAGTATAGCCAATGCCTCTCTCAAGACTCATATTGTACAAAAGGAACGGCAGTGTAGGTAATCTACACTGCCGTTCCTTTTGTACATAGTTCTGACCAAACCCTCTAGAACTTAAACTCCGCCCATAGTGGATAGTGGTCGGACATCATAAAGGATAGTTTCTGCTTGGTTAGCCCCCTATTTTTGAGTGCCGTGGCGACGAAGTCGTAGCTACCACCACGCACAAACTCGAGGGAAAGCTTGGGTTGCCCATTAGCTCCGTTGAACCACGCAATCTGATCGTAGTACTTGGTATCGTTGAATATCGAACGGCTTACCTCCTTACTCTGCAACCCCTCTGGGATATATAGCCCCTCGGAGAGGAAGGTCTGGTCAAGCAAATCACCTCGGGCCTCGATATTGAAGTCGCCAAGTATAATTAGATTTTGATGATAGGCATTGATGTCTTTCGCCCAAGACGACAGCCACTGAGCGATCCCCTTGAGTTCGTTGATGCGATCTGTCGATTTCTTGCCATAGAGCACGTGAAGAGTGATGAGAATGAAGGTCTGATCCTTGGATCGGAAACTCACCGCATAGGGCGAACGAACAAACTGCTCCTGCATCACGTTTTTGGACACGCCATTGCGCCACTCGTCAGGCACAACCAGCTCTCCAGCCAAACCCGAGAGATTGACCCTACGAGTATCGAATAGATAGGCCATGCGCTCACCATTGCCTGCATCGCCTTGGTTCACATCGGTCAGAATCATAGACCACTCGCTCCCCAAAATTTTGAGGGTATCTCTTAGTGCCCTGATGTTGGATTTAACTTCTTGGATAGCGATCACATCAAATCGCCTTAGGATCTCGGCAATACAATGTACCGAGTGCAAGTCACGCCGAGGGCTATCGCCCTCTTTGCTCATCCAGACACGTGTCAGATCGCCGAAGCCTCGGATATTCCATGTAGCAATAAGCAGGTTACGATCAAGTTGCTTGGGAGGGATTTTCTCGTCTAGATCCTTGAGTAACTCCTCTAGATTGTCCTTAACCTCCTGAGGTTGTGGTTCCAATGTTTTCATAATCCTTACTTTTCTTGTTGGGTTAGTAGATGATTGCTCTTGCCATCGTGGTGAGGAAGTCCCCCACTATCTCCCACAAATGTAAGGGATTACTCGTAATACACAGTCAATGGCACCACAGATCATCACAAACGTTAAGGAGTGTTAAGAGATTAATTAGAGATTTGAGGAAATAAGCCAGAGGTTTATAAATAGCAGCGGGGTGATTGAGGGAAATTGATGGGCTGATTTCTTCAGATTGGTGGACACATCTTGGCGGATTGGTGGACTCACTCGCCAAGATTGATGGGAAGAAATGTCGAGAAATATGCCACGACTACGCAAATCCGCCCCAAGAAACACCATAAACACATAAATATCAACACATTAAAAACAGACCATTTAAGGCTAGGATCTCGGCTGTCTGGGGGTTAGGTGCCCCAATGAGGTCGGACGCAATACAGAGCTTCCTAGAGGGCAAATACGCAGTCTGGCGTTTCTTCCCTTGGCTGAAGAGCAACCCTTCAATCAACACCCAGAAGCGTAAACAAATGTATAAAATACAGAGGCAGTGCACACAGCAGATTGTATGCCCATCAACCGCCGAATAGCGACAAGAAAAAAATTAAAATAGTTATTGCTTTGAGATGAATTTAATTCTAACTTTGCCTTTTCCGAGGATCTTCTAGAGAAAATCGGTCGGAAGCCTTATGGCACATAACTTTAAGGGGTACAATACTACCACTCAAGTCCGTTGTATTAGGCTGTCGTCCTCTAGATGCCTACAGGCAAAACCAATTTAAATAAGCAAATCAAACAACTATGACGCAGGTCTACCATGTGCCAGTCATGCTGCAGGAGAGCCTAGACGGTATGGATATCCGCCCAGAGGGTTGCTACATCGACGTAACCTTCGGTGGGGGCGGACACTCTCGTGCCATACTCGATCGCCTAGGAGCAGAGGGACATCTGTACTCGGTCGATCAGGACGCCGATGCGCTAGCCAACATAGCTCCACACCCCTCATTCACTTTCATAGCATCAAACTTCAGGCACATAGACCGCTTCATGGACTACTATGGACGGCTGGGGCAGGTAGACGCCATACTAGCAGACCTAGGAGTATCATCGCATCACTTCGATGCTCAAGAGCGGGGGTTCAGCTTCCGGACAGAGGAGCCCCTGCTAGACATGCGTATGAATGCTCGCTCTGGGCTCTCGGCCAGAGATGTCCTCAACGACTACGAGGAGGAGCAACTAGCCGACCTCATCTACAACTACGGAGAGCTGCGCCAGAGCAGACAGATTGCTGGCCGCATCTGCCGTGCACGCCAAGAACGACCTCTCTCGACCATAGGTGATCTGCTTGAGGTTGTACGCCCCTGCATCAACCCAAGAGAGGAAAAGAAGCAGCTAAGTATGCTCTTCCAAGCCTTACGCATAGAGGTCAATGACGAGCTTGGTGCTCTAAGAGATATGCTGGAGGCTTCCAAGCGCATACTCCGCCCCGGGGGGCGCCTCGTGGTGATGACCTACCACTCTCTGGAGGATCGCATCGTCAAGAATTTCTTCAAAGAGAGTGGTCAGCCAGATACTCAAGCACAGATCTATGGCTCGGCTCGCTCGCCTTGGCAGATGATCACACGTAAGCCTATCACACCTTCGAGAGAGGAGGAGGCACTCAACCCTCGCAGCCGTAGCGCTAAGCTGCGAGTAGCTCAGTGGCAACCACATTGACCACTGCACCACATACATATTGCCTCGTATATTATATAGTAAAGCCCACATCACTATGACTGACGAAAGCCAACGACACCCAAGCGATATGGAGGCGCTCATCGAGCGTGCCCATCAAGATGCTCACGAGGAGAAGATGACAACGCAGAGTTCAGCGACACAGGGCGATGAGCACGCCCAGCTCAGCGACGAGCAGCGAGAGCGCAGAGAGGCCGTACTCAAGCGGATTAGCGACCTAACGGAAGATGATACCACTACTGACTCTCTGAAGATAAGCGGGTGGATACAAACCAACGGCTCTAGGCTCGTACGACGCTTTGGCCTCTTCGGCATATTCTGCATAGTGCTATCGCTGCTGGCGGTGTTTTGGGGCGTCTATGTACCCATGGTAGATCGTAGGGTAAGCAAACTAGAGCAAGAGCTAGAGGATATCCGCTACAAGTCCCTATTCACCACGGCAGAGCTTATTAAGCATGAGCAGATCAGCACCATTACCCAAAACATCGAGAGTTTTGGGCTCGACCTTGAGCCCTCGACATACCCTCCCTACGAGATCGTGAACCACTCGGCACAAACCTCCAAATAGCACTCGGCATGGACAAGAAACAGCGTGTTACCCCACAACTCATCTATTGGCTGTTCGGGATAGGGTTTGCAATTATCCTCGTCGCTATATGTGCCAAGATGATCTTGATGATCACGGGGCAAGACGGCGAGCAGTGGCGCAAAGTCGGGCAGACACTGCACCGCCCAGAGCCCATACAGTTGGAGCCCATACGTGGCTCTATCTACGCCTCGGACGGCCGTCCCGTGGCGATCACGGCACCCTCGTACAGACTATATCTAGACTTCAATGCTGGGGCCATCCGCTTGGCGCACAACGACAGCCTCAAGATGCCCAAAGACAGTGTGCTGAGAGCCAAACGCCAAGCCCTACGCAACCAGCTTAGCCGAGAGCTAGACTGGCTAGAGGTGCGCCTCGATAGCCTCTACGGCATCAAGACCAAGCCACAGAGAGAGCGCTGGAGCAAAGCCTTCCGCAAGAAGCATCGCTACTGCCTCGTAGCTCCTCTCGACATCAGCTACCTAGATCTGACTCAGATCCTAAGCCAAGCCCCCTTTGCCCACCACTACGAGCATGGGCGTCTCAAAAAGAAGAGCCTGCTGCGCCAGATGCTCATCACCGAGGAGCGCTCCAAGCGCATCAACCCTTTCGGCTCGCTCGCTCTGCGTACCATTGGCTCTGTCTATGCAGAGAAAAAGGACGGCCTCTCGCAGGGCAAACAAGGCCTAGAACTACACTACGACTCTCTGCTTCGGGGGCAAATAGGCGAGGGCGTCAAGCGCTACAATGCACAGCGCTACAACCTCAAGGTAGTCACGCCTCCTAGATCTGGCATGAACATCTACACGACGCTCGACATGAACAAGCAGAATCTGCTCGAGGGCATCATGCGTAATCGGCTCGGCAGCCTCAAAGCGGGTAGTGGCACTGCTGTGCTGATGGAGGTGCAGACAGGTAAGGTGCTTGCCATAACTAACCTCGAACGCAACAGCGAGGGTGTATACCGTGAGACGATGAACTATGCCGTGTCGGACATGAGCGAGCCGGGCTCAACCTTCAAGGTAGCCTCTATGATGGTCGCCCTCGACGACGGAGTAGTCAGCCCCTCGGACAGTATCGACGTGGGCAATGGTGGTTGGACGGTGGGCAAGCGCCTTCTCAAAGACCACAACTACGGGCGAGGCTACGGACGTATCTCCGCCTCGCAGGTCATCGAGCGATCGAGCAACGTAGGTGTAGCCAAAATCATCGTCAAGGGCTACGCCAATCGCCCCGACGACTATGTGCAGAAGATCCGTGACTTAGGCTTCGGGCTAGACCTAAAGCTAGAAATACCGGGGGCGGCTCAGGCCAAGGTGCGCAAGAGAGCAGACAATCCCAACCGCTGGTATGGGACGACGCTGGCGTGGATGAGCTTCGGCTACGAAACGCAGATACCGCCTATCTACACACTCGCCTTCTTCAACGCCATCGCCAATGGGGGCAAACTTATGCGCCCCTACATGGTCACTCAGATACGTGACGACGAGGGTGAGATCGTCGAGCAGCAAGAGCCGACCGTACTCAAAGAGAGTATCTGTAAGCCTACGACACTCTCTGCACTACAAGATATGCTCCGCAAGGTCGTAACCGATGGAACTGGGCGCAGCCTACGCAGCGATGTCGTAGCCATTAGTGGTAAGAGTGGTACGGCTCAGATTGCCCAAGGCGGTAGCTATAGCGGCCCAGATGGCAAGACGCACCAAGTTTCGTTCTGTGGCTACTTCCCTAGCGAGGCGCCACGCTACTCAATGATTGTGGTTATCCGTAATCCCTCCAAAGAGTTCGCCGCTGGCGGAGGCTCTATGGCTGGCCCTGTGATCCGTGATTTGGCTGAGCGCCTCATCTCTATGGAGACGCCACGTAGCCTAGACTCTATCCCACAACCCTCTGTTGCGCAGCAGCGTATGGCCATAACCTCGGGGAGGAAAGGCACGCTACAAGCCCTGCTACATCAGGTAGACGGGCGGTACCAAGCCAACGCCGAGATCGCTGCCGAGGAGTATATCCACTTAGACACCGAGCTCCACGAACACAAGCTCCCCAAGGCTCCAGCAGGATCAGTACCCAATGTCGTAGGGCAGAGTGCAACAGACGCGACACACACACTGCTGAGCCGAGGCTATATCCCTCGCTTCTCGGGTAGCGGTCGAGTCGTAGGGCAGAGTATCCCAGCAGGCGCCAAGGCCAAGCAAGGCACCAAAATCAACATCACTCTAGGACAATAAGCATCAAGAAAAGGGTTCGGCAAGCCTAGGTTCTGCCGACCATCAAACTCATTCTCAACTATGTTATTGACAGAACTACTGCGGGCGACGGCCTCTAGAGGCATACAGCCAGAGCAGATCCCATACGAAATCCTTGGCTCGGCCGAGGGCGTAGAAATAACGGCATTAGCCGAGGACTCACGCAAAGTGAGCGAGGGTACTGCATTCGTGGCCGTACGTGGCGTGGCTGTAGACGGACATAGCTACATAGACAAGGCCATAGCCTCTGGAGCCAAGGTGGTAGTGACCCAAGAGCGCCCCGAGGCACCTCGGCTGGATGTGTGCTACATCGTCACGCCAGATAGTAGAGAGATGCTCGGGCGTATGGCCTCGGCTTGGCACGGACACCCTAGCCAGTCGCTCAGGGTAGTAGGTGTGACGGGGACCAATGGCAAAACAACTATCGCTACCCTACTCTACAAGCTGTATATGTCTGCAGGCTACCCCACGGGGCTCATCAGCACCGTACGCAACTATGTCTGCTCCGAGGCAATAGACACCACCCACACCACCCCCGGCGCACTAGAGCTACAAGCATTGCTGGCTCGCATGCGTGATGCTGGGTGCTCCTTCGTCTTCATGGAGGTGAGCTCGCACGCTGTGGAGCAGAGGCGCATCGCAGGGCTCTGCTTCGAGGGGGGTATCTTTACCAACCTCACGAGAGATCATCTCGACTACCACGGCACACTCAAGGAGTATCTCTATGCCAAGAAGCGCTTCTTTGACCTCCTGCCTAGAGAGGCTTTTGCCCTAAGCAACGCCGACGATCGCAATGGCGAGATCATGCTACAGAATACCTCTGCCAGACGCAAGCTCTATGCGCTACATACTCTAGCAGACTTCAAGGGGCGTATCCTAGAGCAATATGCAGACAGTACTCTGCTCGAGCTCGATGGGCAGGAGATATCGGTACGCCTAGTAGGAGCCTTCAATGCCTACAACCTACTAGCTGTCTATGCTACCGCTTGTTTGCTAGGAACGCCTAGAGAGGAAGCACTACGCTACCTCTCGACACTAACCTCTGTCGATGGTAGGCTCGAGGCACTACGATCGCAGAGGCGAGGCTATACCGCCTTCGTGGACTATGCACACACCCCCGATGCTCTGAGCAATGTGCTACAAACTCTCGACGACCTAAGGCAAGGAGCACGGCAGAGTGATGCTCGCATCATCTGCGTTGTGGGCTGTGGTGGAGATAGGGATCGTGGGAAGCGTCCGCTTATGGCCACGGAGGCGCTCCGCTATGCCGACCTAGTCATCTTAACCTCGGACAACCCACGCAGCGAAGACCCCGAGGCTATTCTAGATGAGATGCAGGCAGGCATTGGAGTTGGAGATGAGTACCGTGTACAGCGTATCACCGATCGAGCCAAGGCAATACAAGCAGCTTGCTCGATGGCTCAGCCACACGACCTAGTGCTCGTGGCAGGTAAGGGGCACGAAACCTATCAAGAAGTCAAGGGTGTACGCCACCCCTTCGACGACAGAGAAGTCATTCGCCAGCAGTTTACCACCGAGTAGCAGCACTATCTGCACTAGCTCTACAGATAAATATCATCACTATGCTATATCATTTATTCGACCTTATCCAAGACTGGGGCATCCCTGGTAGTAGACTTTTTGCTTATGTTTCTTTTCGTACTGGGCTAACCTTGATCCTTGCGCTCTTAATCACGACGATACTAGGGCACAAGATCATTCGCTACCTGCAACGCTTGCAGATCGGGGAGAGCATTCGCGACCTAGGTCTAGAAGGCCAGTTGGCCAAGCGTGGTACCCCGACGATGGGTGGTCTAATCATCATTCTAGCCATTCTAGTCCCTACCCTGCTTTTCGCTCGGCTAGACAATATCTACATTCTGCTGATGATCCTCACCACTGTACTGATGGGGCTACTCGGCTTCCTTGACGACTACATCAAAGTCTTCAAAAAAGACAAAGAGGGTCTACCCGGGCGATACAAGATCGTAGGACAAGTATTCCTCGGCCTAGTCGTAGGACTAACCCTATATCTAAGCCCTGCTGTGGTAATCAAGGAGAATAGCGAAATCACGACCCACAGTGGCACGAGGGAGATCCACTTCTCTCAGGTGGATAGCAAGAGTACCCAAACCACTATCCCATTCGTCAAGAACAACAATCTCGACTATGCCAAGCTCCTACCCCTAGCAGACGGTACGACCAAGACTCTACTAGGGTGGGCGATCTTCGTAGCGATGACGGTTTTCATTGTGACCATGCTCTCCAACACGGTCAATCTGACGGACGGTATCGATGGCCTAGCCTCTGGCTCTTCGGCGATTGTGGGCGTTGTACTTGGGGTATTGGCCTATGTATCGTCACACTTCCAGATGGCAAGCTACCTCAACATCATGTTTATCCCCGGAGCAGAAGAGCTGGTAATCTTAGCAGCGGCTTTTGTGGGTGCAACGCTCGGTTTCCTTTGGTATAATGGCTTCCCAGCTCAGGTCTTCATGGGCGACACAGGGAGCCTTACACTAGGGGGAATCATCGGTGTATTTGCGGTAATCATACGCAAGGAGCTACTACTACCTATACTCTGTGGGGTTTTCATCATAGAAGGAATATCCGTTATCCTACAAGTAACTTACTTCAAGTACACCAAGCGCAAGACAGGCGAGGGGAAACGGATCTTCCGTATGTCCCCTCTACACCACCACTATCAGAAGGGAGCAAATAGTGGTATCGAGTGTCTGTGGAATAAACCACGTACGGCACTCCCCGAGGCTAAGATCACGATGCGCTTCTTCCTCATTGGTATTATCCTCGCTGTACTAACGGTAGTAACCCTCAAAGTGCGCTAGGCAGACCGAATCTAATAGCCCAAGGTTAAACAGAGGGCGGCTAGGCAATATCATTGGTTTTGCCTAGCCGCTCTACTCATTGTAATACCGTGCAGAAACGAACTCCCAAAGAGATCGCTGGCTCTTTGGGGCTTTTTGAGTAAGTTTGTGCTCCGTATTAATAGGAAAAGCAAACTTAATGAGTGGCAGATCGCTAGCCGAAGAGCTAGAGCAGGTCATACAAGATAGGGCAGGACTATTCGCCTACTGTAGCCCGGGGACGTGTGTCCCTAGGCTTTTTCTATTTGCCACTGACGAGATACGGACATATTGCTCGTGGGCATCGCTCCCCGATAGCAAGGGCTTCCTAATAGCTCCTTTTGCTCTATCACCCTCCACACCCATTGTTTTCCTCCCTTTAGACGGCAAGACCGACTTAGCTCAAGACTATATCTGGCCTACAGTCACCGAGGCTCCCAGTGAGCAACAGCTCCGACATGAGCCAACGGAGGCTTACCGCCACGCCTTCGGGACATTCGCCCAAGCCTTAGCTTCAGGGCAGTTCGACAAGCTCGTACTTGCTCGGCAAAAAACCTCTGCCATGCAGGCACCTATCGATCCCATAGCGACTTTCGCCTGCGCCAGTAAGCTCTACCCAGATGCCTATACATATATATTATATACCCCCGCCACTGGGCTATGGCTTGCTAGCACTCCAGAGCTCCTGCTCTCGGGGAGCTACAATAGCTGGCAGACAATGGCTCTGGCTGGCACGCTACCAGCGGAGGCTATTGAACGAGGCGGATGTTGGAGCGACAAGAACATTCGCGAGCAAGCCCTCGTGACTACCTACATCTGCGACAGGCTTTCCTCTCTAGACATAGAGACTCATACGAGTACTCCCTACACCGTCAGGGCAGGACGACTAGTCCATTTGCGTACAGACATTGCTTTCTCCTTGGCAGAGAGTAACTCTATCGGGCAGCTGGTCGGGTCCCTACATCCCACTCCTGCTGTATGTGGCCTACCCAAGGAAGAGGCAATGCAGTTCATCATAAGCCACGAGCCAGAGGGGAGAAGCTACTACTCTGGTTGCCTAGGACTCATTGATCCCGAGGGGGATACAGCCCTCTACGTCAATCTAAGGTGCTTGAGCATCGAGAGCGGAGTAGCTAGGCTATACGCAGGCGGAGGATTGCTACCCAACTCAACGCTACAAGACGAGTGGCTAGAAACTGAGCGGAAGATGCAAACCATGGGAGCGGCACTCAGATAATAGATACAAAACCATGTACTCGGACAAACCCAATATACTACAGCTAGTAGCCCTACTCAAGACACATGGCATACGCCAAGTGGTGCTATGCCCCGGTAGCCGCAATGCAGCCATCGTGCATAGCCTAGCAGTGGATGCAGACTTTGTATGTCATCGGGTTACGGACGAGCGTAGCGCAGGCTTCTATGCCATAGGCTTGGCCCTCTCTACGCAGAGCCCAGTGGCGGTGTGCTGTACCTCGGGGAGTGCAGTGGTCAATCTATTCCCTGCCGTTACCGAGGCTTACTATCAGGGCGTCCCGCTTGTCTTGATCACAGCAGATAGACCAGAGGCATGGATCGGACAGATGGACGGACAGACAATGCCTCAGCGGTCAGTCTTTGGCTCACTTGTCCACTCTAGCGTTTATCTCCCAGAGGGCAAAGACGAGGAGGAGCTCTGGCATATCAATAGGCTCATCAACGAGGCTCTACTCGCAGCGACTCATCATGCAGGAGGGCCAGTACACATCAACGTTCCGCTCTCCGAGCCACTATTCAACTTCACGACTAAGCAGTTACCCAAGGTGCGTACCATACGCCGCCTCTCTCTCTCGGCTCTGTCGGATAGCTCTGGAGCGAACAACCTAATCAGGCAGCTCAAACAGATTGGCGCACAAGCAAAGCGCATTATGATCCTCGTCGGGCAGCTTCCTCCCTCCCAAAGGCAAACACTTCAGCTCCTAGAGGCTCTGCTGCCCAAAGCTGTACTCCTCAAGGAACACTTGTCAGGGCAAATCGACTCAACGAGTGAATTTATAGATAACTTCGACGCCCTGCTCGCTGGCCTTAACTATGGGGAAGCCAACGACTACTGCCCAGATCTACTCATCACTCTAGGTGGACATATTGTATCGAAGCGAATTAAGCAATTCGTTCGTTCATACAAACCTCGTGAGCATTGGCACCTATCCCCTAGGGGTGAGGTAGTAGACCTATTCGGTGGGCTTACCTTAGTTATCGAGGGGGAGCTCAAGAACTGGGAAGGTTGCCTTTTTGACGAGGCAATACACTGGGGTGATAGTAGCTACCGCCAGCTCTGGCAGGAACACTCTAGCCGACTAACCCAACCTCAATTCCTCTACTCGGCCATGCAGGCTGTCGGCTCGCTACTCGCTCTGATGCCTAACGGATGTGCCATACATCTGGCTAATAGCTCTGCCGTACGTCACGCTCAGCTCTACCCTCTGCCTCACGATACCGAGGTCCTGTGCAATAGAGGGATTAACGGGATTGAGGGCTCGCTCTCAGCGGCTCTGGGTTATGCTAAAGCATCGGAACGTACAAACTTCATCATCATCGGTGATCTAAGCTTCTTCTACGATATGAACGTGCTTGGGGCAGACAAGGTCGGGGAGAACGTGCGCATCCTACTGCTCAACAACTCTGGGGGAGGCATCTTCAGAGGCCTACGCGGTATGCCACACGATGCGCCAAGCTTCGGGAGTATTATGGGCGCTCATGGACAATCGGCTAAGGCTTGGGCGGAGGACTGTGGATTGGTCTACCATGCGGTGCGCTCCAGCGAGGAGCTAGAGCAAGTCCTACCAGCCCTCTGCTCAGAGGAGGCGTCAAGCCCTCTCGTCGTGGAGGTATTTACCTCTATGGACGAGGATACAGAGCTACTACAAGCATATTACCAACAATTATAAAAGCATAAGATTATGGCTAAACGAGAATGGACTACAATCCGTGAGTACGAAGAGATTCTCTTCGACTTCTATGGCGGCATCGCCCGTATTACGATCAATCGAGAGCGTTATCGCAACGCATTCACCCCAACGACCACAGCAGAGATGAGCGATGCCCTGCGCATCTGTCGTGAAGAGGCCGACATCAGTGTCGTAGTCATCACTGGGGCAGGAGATATGGCCTTCTGCGCTGGTGGCGACCAAAACGTCAAAGGCAAGGGCGGCTACATCGACAAGAACGGCGTGCCACGCTTGAGCGTCCTAGATGTACAAAAACAGATCCGCAGCATTCCCAAGCCCGTCATCGCAGCAGTCAATGGATTTGCCATAGGCGGCGGACACGTCTTGCACGTGGTTTGCGACCTTACCATCGCCTCTAAGAATGCTCGGTTCGGACAGACTGGACCTCGTGTGGGTAGCTTCGATGCTGGCTTCGGGTCATCTTATCTAGCTCGTATCGTAGGGCAGAAGAAAGCTCGTGAGATCTGGTTCCTCTGTCGCCAATACGACGCACAAGAGGCTCTAGACATGGGGTTAGTCAATAAGGTGGTTGCACTCGAAGACCTAGAAGACGAATATGTACAGTGGGCAGAGGAGATGATGCTGCTCAGCCCTCTGGCTCTACGTATGATCAAGGCAGGTCTTAATGCCGAGCTAGACGGTCAAGCTGGTATTCAGGAGCTAGCAGGCGATGCTACGATGCTCTACTACCTCACAGATGAAGCTCAGGAGGGTAAGCACGCATTCCTAGAGAAGCGCAAACCTGACTTCAAGAAGTTCCCCAAACTGCCCTAATCCCACTAGGCAAAAAATGGAAGCCCTCGGCTAGCATCTCTAAAGAATGCGCTAGCCGAGGGCTTCCATTTTATATATTCAGAAGTTACTTTCTGATAAAGGTTCGGCTATCGCCTTGAGCTTGTGGGAGAATAAGCATATCGGCGATATTGACATGATCGGGGGCACCAATCATAAAACATAGACAGCTTGCGATGTCTTCACCCGTGAGGGGTTGGTAGCCATCGTACACTTTATCCGCCCGCTCTTGATCTCCGTGAAAGCGAACGAGGGAAAACTCTGTATTAACAGCACCCGGAGCGACCTGCGAAACTTTAATTCCCTGCCCTACTAGGTCTACACGCATGCCTCGAGTTAGGGCATCGACTGCGTGCTTGGTAGCACAGTAGACATTACCATTGGGGTAGACTTCCTTACCAGCAATGGAGCTGACATTGATAATATGCCCCGACTGCTGCCTGAGCATATAGGGGATAATAGCCTTAGAAACATAGATCAAGCCCTTGAGATTGGTATCGATCATCGCTTCAATATCCGAAAAGTCAGCCGTGTCGAAACCGTCCAACCCAGAGGCTAAACCCGCATTGTTGATAAGAACGTCTATACGCTCCACACTCTCGGGCAGCTTGGCAAAAGCGACATCGACAGCCACCTTATCTCGCACATCGAGCGTGATAGTGTGTACAGATGTACCAAGTAGCCGCAGCTGCTCGGCAAGTGCAGCAAGGCGCTCCTCACGTCTGGCTGCTAGAATGAGCTTGCCACAGCCTTTTTGAGCCAGCATGCGGGCAGTTGCTTCACCAATGCCAGAGGTTGCTCCCGTGATTAGAACGCAAATGTTTTGGAGATCTTTCATTTCGTTTTAGAAGTCTAATGTGTTTATATTAATAGGCTCAGACAAGCGACTCATCATAGATGAATCACTTGATCACAAGCCTCGGCTACCGCTGAGTGATGTGTGATGAATAAGATGATACGTCCGCCAAGATGCTGGCGTAGATTTTTTAGAAACGCCTGCTCTGTTGCTCCGTCTAGAGCGCTCGTTGCCTCATCTAGCAGGAGGATACGCCCGGGGCGCAGGAGGGAGCGTGCGATAGCGATGCGCTGTGCTTGTCCCTCAGAGAGGCCAGCGCCTCGCTCCCCTAGTACTGTATCCAGACCATGAGGTAGATCGAAAACGAAGTCTGCCGATGCAATCGATAGTACTTCTCTCAGGCGCCGATCATCGGCCGTAGCATCGCCCACCAATAGGTTATCCCGTATCGTACCGCTGAAGAGGGAATTACCTTGTGGCACGTAGATGAAGTTGGAGCGTGTCGCCTCGCTGATCCGCAACGTACGCTGCTCCGAGATCAGCTCCAAGCGCCCCTCGGTGGGGTGCACCAAACCAAGTAATAGGCGCAGCAGTGTGGTTTTGCCAGCACCAGTACGCCCCATCACCGCAACCATGGAGCCAGCCTCTACCGACATCTCGAAGTCACGGAAGACCCAAGGACTATCCTCTTCGTAGCGGAAGCTCACCTGCGAGGCCCTCAGACGAAGCACCTCGCTAAGAAGCGTACGCTTATCCCTCTGCTCGACCTTAAACTCAAGCAAATTAACTAGACGATCGATCCCAGCCTTGGAGGCTATGATAGTAGGGAGCGACCCCATAAGGTCGATCATCGGACGCTGAATACGATTGACCAACTGCAAGAAGATCGTCATCATACCAAACGTGATCGTCCCATGCTTAAGTCCATAAGCACTCCAAAGAAAAGCAATGATATAGCCACCACTAAAAGCGGCACTAACCATCATGTTGGCATAGATGGTCAGACCTATACGTTGGCGGACGTTGCGGTAGAGCTTCCCTTGGTTCAAGCGCAGGTGGTCAATCTCAGCCTCTTGCCGCTCAAAGGTGCGAATGACTGTCTGATTGCCCAAAGCCTCCTGCATCTGCGAGTTGATGCGACTCTCGGTCTGCTTGATCTGATTGCTAAAATCAAGCATACGACGGTAGAAAGCCTTACTAAAAAGCAGGACAAGTGGCATGCCGACCCCAAGGATAATGGCCAATACAGGGCTCAGGACATAGAGCATGACCAAAGATGCTGCAAGCTGAGCTCCGCTGAGTATGAAGTTGGGCAGAGCACTCGTCAAGAGCATCACCAAATCGTCCGTATCCTTAATAATACGGGTGAGCATATCGCCACTATGGATCTGTCCAAGACTCTGCCAGCGAGCATAGAGAAGATGTGAGAATACTTTGTGCCGAATGGTATTACCCATCAAAGTAGATGTACGCCCTGTAAGCCAGATATTGCACAGACGCAGTAGAGCTTGGGCGGCGAGGGTAATAATCAGCCAAATAGAATACTGAACCCAGCTCCCCTGCATATCCCCCGTAGCAATATCAATGACACACTTGCCCAGCCACACAAAAAGTAATGCTACGGCGATGTAGGCAAAGCCCACAAGGATCATCAAGATCAGCGACCACTTGTAGCCTCGGACAAGATAGCGAACAAACTCAAGCATAACTTCTGATCTTATTTAGTTGTCTTGGCAAATAGCAATTTGATACGATTACTGATAGCTACCAGCGGAGTCATACGGATATGCTCTGGAGCTACTGCACCGATACGCAGGCTCCGGGCGAAAGTTTTGCGAAACATAAACCAACGTCTAAACCAGATATTGGAGAACTTCTTGCCTGCGAAGGTTTCCATACCGAAGTTCCCTCCTCGGAAGATGTCTTGAATAATGAGATCGGATAGACGAATACTCTCCTCGTCTTGTGGCAAGTCGAAAGGGAATATCTCGGGGCGTACACCTAGGTAGCGCACAGTCGTCAGGGCAAATAGGCGCATAGGGCGAAGCAAGTCTAGCTGATCGGCCAGCATTTGGTATTGATCGACATCTAGTTCATCTTGATGATCGGTAAGCAAAACGATCCAGTCACAAACCTGTCTTAGCCCGATGCCAAGATAGCAGAAATGGTGAAGAATATGCTGGAAGACGTAGACGGCATTGAGCTCTTTGGGAAGTGTGCGGTAGGTTAGCCCCTCGAGCTCTAGCAAAGCGAAGTCGTCTTGCTCTATCAGAGGGCGAAGCATCTGGGCAAAAGCTCTATCGTAACGTTTCTGACCAAAGTAGGCAGGGACTCTATGGTTCTCCACAGCTACCTTGCCTCTATAGTAGAGTTGCTCGTAGAGGGAATGCCCGATGAGGCGATAGCCTTGGGCTACCGCCCACTCATTGGCTCGCTCATAGTCGCCCGTACGGTAGAGATAGAGGTCTAGGTCACCCGAGCTACGCAGTAGGGGCTGAGGATAATAGTAAGCAAGGGTTTGCCCTTTGAGCAGGACAAAGGGCAGATCCTCGGCTTCGTAGTCTGCACGTACAGCTTGTAGGGTCTGATTGATGCGTTTATTGCCTCGCTCTACCATATCAACCTGTAGGGCCAAACGTAAGCGAAATTCCCGATCTTGTGGCATCGCCTCTCTAGGCAAGCTCAGAATACGGTCTGCGACAAGTGCAGGCACGCTCTGCCTGAGTGCTATGCGCTCAATAGTTCGCCATTGCTCATCGGACACCCCCTCGAATAGGGAGGCCTCTGGCTGCTGATTATGTATGGCGGAGGATAGAAGATGGAGGAATAAACGCTCCTCGGCTGTGATCACGGACATACGCTTGGTTGGGCAGATAGGCTACGAAGAAGTGCTAGACGGAGGCTAGGCTTAGCTAGGATTGTACGCAGACAGGGAGCAGTACTGGCACAGGGCTCACTCAAGGATCCCAACCTCTCTGAGTTTGTCTATCAGTTTAGCCACATCGGCTAGTGCCTCCTCATGGCTAACCTCATAACGCTCGGTCAAGAGCTTAGCCCAGAGCTCAGCATCAAACTCTTTGCCCTGTACAGACTCGATGAGGTAGACAGCCGTTTCGTTTAGACCAATAGCCTTCGTGTAGTCAAGGTGATCGCCTACATCAGCGATCATGATATATTCGTCTGCTATCTTACGCAGGGACAAATTGTCTTTTACTCTCATATTTACTTAGGATTTCTCTCACAAAGATACGAAATATCCATACAGCAGAGGCTGTACTGCCTCTCATCACGATGAGATAAGCAGCACAGCCTCTATGCCCAAAACTCGGATTACCTACTTCTTGCGGAAAAGGCCTACCACAAAAAGGATAACGCAGGCACCAATGGTAGACACCACAAGCTGTGGCCAGAAGCTCTCGCCAGCCTCGGCGCCCAATAGGCTATACACCAGCCCACCAACGACGCTACCAAGCAACCCCAAGATCATGCTCTTGAGCCACCCCATAGAGCCCCCACGCATTATAGCCGAGCCAATAAGACCCGCAAGCAATCCGACAATGATTGTTCCAATCCATCCCATAGTTTTATCAATTTTTCGAGTTAAACAATATGTATATCCTTCCATCTTCTCCGTCAAGTAAATGCTAGAGTACAATAAATACTCTGCACAAAAACCTAAAACGAGAACGGGATATACCGCTAATTTACGAATAAATATCCGAATTTGCAAAAAAGTTTAACCCAAAGCCTCCATTTAGTCCATATCTACAGGCGCCACTTACCCCGATTGAGCTCGTTGAGCAAATAGCCTCCGCAGATCCCTGCAAACCCTCCCACAAGACCCGAGCCTTGAACCCCCGATAAATAAACGCTTGGCAGCACGACAAGGGGGATCATCGCCACGAGCAATAGGGCTAGGTAGCGCACACGCACCCCTCTCTTTTCCCTTAGATAGCGCATGAGCACGAGAGCGACATAGCAAGCAACAGTAGCTATAAGCACCTCTAGCACAAAATCAGCCCAATAAGATCTCGACTCCATACAAAGTATTTTTAAGGCATTCTGTATTCTTAGTAGCTATTTACATCGTATGCACAAAGATAACTATTCTCATCTGGAGAAATAGTGCAGACAACACACGAAGAGATATACCAGAGTAGAAGTATCTAATTGATGTAACGTATCTTGGTGGATTTGTGGCAAATTCATACCTTTGCATAAAAGATTTAAGATATTTATCCGCAATTAATAAAGAAGACGATGACAATCGAACAGTTTAATTTCTCTGGTAAGAAAGCATTCGTGCGTGTGGACTTCAACGTACCTCTAGATGCTGACTTCAACATCACCGACGACACACGTATTCGTGCCGCTCTACCTACCCTCAAGAAGATCATTGCCGATGGTGGTTCTGTGATCATTGGTTCGCACCTAGGGCGTCCCAAGAAGGTAGAGGACAAGTTCTCTCTGCGCCATATCCTCGCTCACGTATCTAAGCTCCTAGGCGTAGAGGTACAGTTCGCCAACGACTGCATTGGGGCAGAGGCTGTAGAGAAGGCTGCTGCACTCAAGCCCGGCGAAGCTCTACTGCTAGAGAACCTCCGTTTCTATGCAGAAGAAGAGGGTAAGCCACGTGGTCTAGCCGAGGACGCAAGCGACGAAGAGAAGGCCGCAGCCAAGAAGGCTGTCAAGGAGAGCCAGAAGGAGTTCACCAAGAAGCTCGCTGCTCTAGCAGACTGCTATGTCAATGACGCTTTCGGCACTGCACACCGTGCACACGCCTCTACGGCTCTGATCGCTGCATACTTCGACAAGGACAATAAGATGTTCGGCTACCTCATGGGTAAGGAAGTGAATGCTGTGGCTAAGGTTATGGAAGACATCAACCGCCCATTCACGGCGATCATGGGTGGTTCTAAGGTATCTAGCAAGATCGACATCATCGAGAACCTGCTGGGTAAGGTGGACAACCTCATTCTCACTGGAGCTATGACCTACACCTTCTTCAAGGCTGAGGGCGGCAACATCGGCAACTCTCTCTGCGAAGACGACAAGCTAGACCTAGCTCGTGAGATCGTAGCTAAAGCTAAAGCCAACGGTGTAAACCTCGTCCTAAGCACAGACTCCAAGATCGCTGATGCTTTCGCCAACGATGCCAAGACCGATTTTGCTCAGAACGACAATATCCCTGCTGGCTGGATCGGTATGGATATAGGCCCAGACAGCATCAAGGCATACGCCGAGGTGATCAAGGCCTCTAAGACAATCCTATGGAATGGCCCAACGGGCGTATTCGAGATGGACAACTTCGCCGATGGTACTCGTGCGGTAGCCGAAGCGATTGCTGATGCTACGGCAGCTGGCGCATTCTCTCTTGTGGGTGGTGGCGACAGCGTTGCTGCAGTGAATAAGTTTGGCTTTGCCGACAAGGTATCCTATGTGTCTACTGGTGGTGGCGCTCTTCTAGAGGCTATCGAGGGTAAGAAGCTACCCGGTATCGCAGCTATCGAAGACTAAGCAGCAGACAATAGCTAACATCACATAAAAAGGGGCTGTGGCAAAAATGAATTTCGCCACAGCCCCTTTTGCGTGCTTTAGAATGTGTAAAATGCAAGGATTGCATAAGCCGAGAGTAGAGCGGAGTTTACTCCAGCTATGACGAGGCGAGCAATCGTGCGTGAGAGGGCTCTAAGACTGAGCTAAAGGAAGTATACTGAAGTATGCAACCGAGCCAAATGTCGCAAGCAACACCTCCTTTTGTTTTATCTATTGTAAGCGTCTACTCCTCTACTGGGCAGGAATCAAGTCGAATCCCGTGTAAGGCACGAGTGCTTTGGGGATACGAATACCCTCGGGCGTCTGATGATTCTCCAGCAGAGCTGCTACGATGCGTGGCAGAGCTAGAGCACTACCGTTGAGCGTATGCACGAGCTGTACACCTGCCTCGCTATCACGGTAGCGGCACTTGAGGCGATTGGCCTGATAGCTCTCGAAGTTGGACACAGAGCTCACCTCCAACCAGCGCTCCTGAGCGGCAGAGTAAACCTCGAAGTCGTAGGTCAGTGCACTCGTGAAGCTCATATCACCACCGCTTAGACGTAGAATGCGCCAAGGGAGCTCCAGCTTCTCAACCAAAGTCTGCACGTATGCCACCATTTCGTCAAGACGCTGATAGCTACGCTCGGGCTTGTCGATGCAAACGATCTCTACCTTGTCGAACTGATGCAGGCGATTAAGTCCACGCACGTCCTTACCATACGAACCAGCCTCACGACGGAAGCAAGCCGAATAGGCGGTGTTGCGGATTGGCAAATCCTGCTCATTAAGAATCACATCACGATAGATGTTGGTTACCGGTACCTCCGCCGTAGGGATTAGATAGAGATTGTCTGCCGTGGCATGGTACATCTGACCCTCTTTGTCGGGGAGCTGCCCAGTGCCGTAGCCAGAGTCTTCGTTTACGACGTAGGGGGGCTGCACCTCTAGGTAGCCAGCCTCACGAGCATTGTCGAGGAAGAAGTTGATGAGCGCTCTTTGTAAGCGAGCGCCATAGCCCTTGTAGACAGGGAAACCAGCACCTGCGATCTTGACACCTAGCTCGAAGTCGATGAGGTCATACTTCTTGGCTAGCTCCCAGTGTGGCTGGGCATCGGGCGCTAGTGTAGGGATCTCCCCACCCTGAGATACACAGACATTGTCCTCGGCTGTCCTGCCCTCGGGTACAATCTCGGCTGGTAGGTTAGGGATCTGGTAGAGCTCTTGGCGTAGCGCCTCCTCGGCTTGCGCTTTCTCCTCCTCCATAGCTCTGCTCTGAGCCTTGAGGTCTGCCACACGTGTGCGGATCTTCTCGGCCTCTTCCTTGAGGCCTTGCTTCATCAGAGCACCTATCTCCTTGGCGATGCTATTCTGCTCGGCAAGTGCAGCGTCTAGTCTTTGCTGCATGGCACGGCGCCTCTCATCTAGCTCCAGCACACGAGCGATGGCGACTGAGCCATCGAAGTGCTTCTTGGCGAGGCGACGTACGACATCGGCAGTATTATCTTTGATTTGCTTCAGCGTAAGCATATAAACATTTGGTATGATGAATAAATAAGAGGTTGCCTAAGGCCGTATAGACCTTGTGAGGCAACCTCTTTTTTTAAGTTCTGAAAATCTCCTCTAGTTGCGGAGTAGATCGGATTATGCCTCTGCCTGAACAGAAACGTACGATCGGTCGTCACGCTTGCGCGTAAACACAACCTTACCATCTACTAGGGCATAGAGCGTGTGGTCCTTACCGATACCCACGTTCTCACCGGGATGGTGCTGCGTACCACGCTGACGCACGATGATGTTACCTGCCTTAGCGAACTGACCGCCAAAGAGCTTCACACCCAGACGTTTGCTTTCCGACTCACGTCCGTTCTTAGAACTACCTACACCTTTTTTATGTGCCATTATTCTGTTTCTTTTAAGCGGTTAATAATTATGCTACGATCTCCTTAACAAGAACTTCAGTAAACTGCTGACGGTGTCCGTTGAGCTTACGATAGCCTTTTCTTCTCTTCTTGTGGAAAACAAGTACCTTGTCCCCCTTAACCAGTGGGCTTACTACTTCGCAAACAACCTTGGCACCTGCGATCGTAGGTACACCTACCGTTACATTGCCTGCATTGTCTACTAGGAGTACCTTGTCGAACTCCACTACTGCACCACTCTCTGCACCCTTGATGTGGTGTACGAATAGGCGACGGCCCTGCTCAAGTTTGAACTGCTGTCCCTGAATCTCTGCGATAACGTACATTTGTTATACTAACTTATTAAAATTAGCCCCGTAAGGTGAGCGACTTAGGCCGCTACTTGACACCAACCCTACTTAGGAAAATCGTGCAAATTTACGGACTATTCTTCTAATTACCAAACCCATCTACCCTACCCCAAGTGTATGCTAACTCTACTCTCAACGTTCCGAACGCAGAAACCGCAAAAAATCATTAAAACGGAGAGTCTACTCTCGGGCTCATTTGAGCCGAACGGACAAGATCGGTCAAAAAATTGAAGGACTGGTTTTGCCAAGTTGTAGGACTACTCCCGAGCAGTGTGTCCATCAATCTCTCGGGATTGATGGGAAGAAAATCTCAAAAGTGCGAGTCAATCAGCCAAGAACGAAGGAGAAAATCAAATAACCAACTCAATATCAATACCCTACAAAAACCTCCTGTAAGCGATTATTTTCGGGCGTCTAGACAAGGGAGCCCCCAAACACAGCGAAACGCAATCTGAGGCCTTCTAGGGGGCAAATACGAGGTTTGCCATTTTTATCTCACCAGAGCGAACACCTCCCCACCAACATTCTGAAATATGACCGAAAATATAAATCCCAAGGCCCCACTTGTATTGGATTGTTAAAGCCACATGTACTCATGACCTCCCCAACAGCAGAGTTGCCCTCCATGATACCCAGCACCGGGCATCAATCATATCATGAAACCATTGCACAGCACTTATCTTCCCTTAATCACTTTCTTTTATCTTTGCATCAGTTTGTAACAACCTTAGTTGATAAGTCTAACTCTTAACATAACTTTCAGCAGTATGAATAAATGTCTTATAGTGGCGAGATGCCTACTTGCGGCTCTAATGGTAGGTCTCATTTTACCTAGCTGTAAAAAAGAACTTCCCAAGCCAGAGAAGCCCAAGGAAGAGGAGAAAAAGGAACAGCCTAAAAAAGACAACGAGAAGCAAGATGGCGAGAAACCCAATCCACCCAAGGACGACAACGAAGGGGACAAGCCGACCCCTCCTAAAGACGACGAAGGAAACAAGCCCAATCCACCCAAGGACGACAACGAGGGAGATAAGCCAACCCCTCCTAAAGACGACGAAGGAAACAAGCCCAATCCACCCAAGGACGACAACAAGGGAGATAAGCCAACCCCTCCTAAAGACGACGAAGGGAACAAACCCAATCCACCCAAGGATGACAACGAGGGAGATAAACCCACGCCTCCCACTCCTCCAACGCCTCCCACTCCTCCAGAACCACCTACTCCACCTACTCCACCAGCAACGGACCCTACGATGGTAGATGAAGAGCCGGGATTGCGCAACGTGGTGCTGCTCAACTTCACAGGGCAGAGGTGTACGTACTGCTACCGAAATGGTCAAAGCATCAGAGAGAAAGCCAAGGAAATTGGGGAACAGTACATTCCTGTATTCATACACGATAGCTACTCATACTCCCCCGATCTGTATTTGCGAGAAGCTGCCAAGTACTCTGCGCCACTCAACGTAAAGGGATATCCAAGCATTCGTTTCAACAACACGCCAGTGGAGAATCGTCCCCTAAACGAGATGCTAAAAGAGAAAGATCTCTACAAGGCCGAGATTGACCTTAAGCGTAATGGGCGGGAGATAACTCTGGAAGTCCTCACACGTGTATATAGCTCACAGAAATCCCTGCATAAGACGCCTCTAAACCTGCTAGTTTGGGTGGTAGAAGATGACCTGAAGTTCCGCCAAAGCTCGCCTATGGGCAACATCGAGGGCTACGTACACGACTTCGTCTTCAGAGGCTCTCTAAACGGAACTTGGGGACAGCAGATAGAGCTAGGCGAGAAAGCTACTATCAAGCATACACTTGGAGCTGTGGTCAAGAACCCAGAGAATGCATCAATCGTAGTATTCGTCATGGAGCGCAGGTCGCACCGATTCCTAGACGCAACCAAGATACCTCTAGCCAAGAAATAGAGGTAGCCCCTTTAAGCTAGGATCCCCCAGAGTGCATAAAGTACAAGACTCCAGAGCCGAGTTCGTACAAGTGACAACAAACTCCTCTATACCTAATATGAGATTCCTATACTGGTCAGCTATCTTAACCCTGCTACTCTGCTCGAGCATCAGCATCACGGCTCAAACTAGACTGAGCGGCTACGTAAAAGACGTACAAGATGGGCAAAACGTACCCTACGCAAGTATCCTGATCAAAGAAATCAACTCTGGCAGCATCACAGACGAGGACGGAGCCTTTAGTATTGAGCTACCTATAGGCCGCTATCATCTAGAGATTAGATCCCTAGGCTATGAAGCTAAGCAGCTAGAGATAGAAGTAACACTGGATAGTCAGCCGATCGAGATACGGCTCAAGCCAAGCATCGTACAGCTCAGAGCAATGGAGGTAAGCGCACGCAAAGGAAAAGAAGATCCCGCCTACCCCATTATGCGTAGGGTGATGTACCGAGTTCCCGTCTACCGCAGAGCTGTGGAGCGATACACCCTACAAGCATACACTCGAGCAGTCGCCTCTATACGCAAGCTCCCTCGCCTAATCAACGCAGAGATAGGCGAGGGCAAAGTGAAGCTACAAGACCTCGTGGGTAAGACTTTTGTGGAGGAGAAGATCAGCCGCATCTCGTACTCTAGCCCCAATACACTCGAGCAGGTTGTCCTCTCCAAACACTCGTCCATACCACAGGCTATCAAAGACGAGATGAACCTCGACAACGATAGCACAGACGAGTTGCTTGGCAGTGACTTCTATGCCCCTCACTTCAATGATATCCTTAACCCAATTACACCGGGAGCCTTCGGCAGATACAAGTATCGTCTACTCAGCCGTACCCAAGAGGGGGATCATGTCGTCTATCGCATCAGCTTCCGCCCTCGCACCAACCAGATAAGCCTAGCATCTGGGGAGCTAGAGATTATCGAAGGAGCTTGGGCTGCTCGCACGATGACCCTAGACATTGATCGCCTCGGCATGCTGAAGCAACGAGTCACCTACCAGCTGAGCCGAGTAAACTCGGGCATCTACCTCCCCACAACCTTTACCTCTAGCAGCAAGCTCCAAACCCTAGGCATCGATATGTCGATTAAGTATGTCGCCTCAATGCGCTACAAGAGTATTGAGCTAACCGCCGAGGCCAAGCAGTTTGCTCAAGATAGCCTCTCAAGCAATCGAATAAGCAATCGAGAGATCGAGCGGCACGAGCAGCTCCTCAACGCCCGACATCGACGCACGCCTAACACAACGGCCAAACGCCATCGGTACGAGAGGAGGCTCAAGGAGCAGGAAGAGAGCATACAACTCTCCATAAAAGACAGCATAGACACCTGCATTGATAGTGCCTATTGGCAGAGCGCACGCCCAATACCTATGCAGCGAGATGAGCGGGAGAGCTTCGTCAAGCTAGACTCAATCAATCTAGATTGGGCAAAAAAAGCCCAGCGACGCCCAAGCTCCATTGTCCTAGCACCGAGCGAAGAAAGCGGCGAGCCCAAAGTCAGAACTGCCTCTGCGAAGCCTAGCGCCATAGGTGTCATCAGCAGATTGCTTTTCTCTGGCAATCTATACCAAAAAGATGGTTGGCATCTAGGGACGACTAGCCGTGGGGGGCTTATTAGTCATGCTCTATACAACTACAATGTAGCCGATCAGCTCCAGCTTGGCCTACAACTGAACCTAAGCAGAGATATAGACAAACTCCGGAGGTGGAGCCTGAGCGGAGGCGCTTACTATTCGACCCGCAGACGAGCTGTACTCTGGGACGCAGAGCTCAGACTACTCCCTCTGTACAAGAAGAATCTAGACATCAAGCTCGGTATAGGTCGAGCGACTAATGAAATAGGGAATGAGCGCCAAGGTACCCTAGCAAAGCTCCTGTACAATACACTTACTGCGATCACGGGCAAGGGCTACTCTGCGCTCTACGAAGAGCAATATATCGACTTGACAGCCTCGATAATCCCAATGCCTGCACTAGAAATCAAAGCCTCGACCTCACTGCGTCGCAGTCAAGGTCTAGACCTTAGCCCCATCAAGACGTCCAGTAGCTGGTTTGCTAATCTGGGCTACTGGAGGCAAGCAGGCTGGCAAGGGTATGAGCATCTACAAAGCATCTTGCCACTGGGACACAGAGCGGAGTACATCGACCTGCGTACCGAGGCAACATGGAGCACTAAGCCCTACCACAAAAGGAGCCAATCTGGCTGGCTAAGCTACTACAACGATCGGCGTCTTGCTCCTATCTATCGCCTAGAAACACACACCAATATCCCCGTTGGGGTGGGTGGCTCAGCCTTTAGCTTCGTCAAAGGGAGCATGGAGCATACCATTAAGCTAAAACGTTATGTAGACGACTTTTTAGCTTATCGACTAGAGCTGGGCGGATATCTCTGGCGGGATCGAGTAAGTCCAGAGTCTGCCTATTACTTCAAGGGGAGCAACAGCATGATAGTTCGCTCAACATCGGGGACTAGTTTCTATACGATGAGCCCCTACACGGCACTAGATGGTCAATTCTTTGGCACGGCATCGATGGGATATGCCTCCAATCGGATTCTCGTCAATTACCTGCCTTTCTTGGTCAATCGTATGACGCAAGAGCAGATTCACCTCAAGTTGAGCTACCAGCAGCATCACTCCCCCTATGCAGAGCTCGCATATCTCTGGGGGCTGAAGCAATCTTTTTGGGTTGGCGTCTATGTGGGCGGAGCTATTAAGCCCAGTGCCTTCACGCCCTCTCTAGCCATAGCGGTACAAACCTCTCTCTAGTATGATCTCCTTGTGGCGAACTTTTAAGTTGCGACAAAGAGAAGCATAGACAATACTTCCTACAAAAGGGCTGACTTCGGATTGTGAAGTCAGCCCTTTCTTATGTCTGATTGCTTAGCTCCCTCGCCAGATGATTTTCATACTTCGGCCGAAGGCTCGTTGCTAAGACGTCTAAATTCTTGGTTTGAGTCGTCTAAAAAGTTCTGCTCTGACGTCTAAAAAGTTTTGTTTAGACGTCTAAATTCTATATTTCAAGACTCGAAATATATATTTCCAGCTTTGAGATATATATTTCTAAACTCGAAATGTATATTTCAAGTCTTGGTTTATACTTTTTATTAGGGGCTTTTCAACTTTTACTAGTACCATTTAGGACTTTTCTATGCACAAAAAGAAGAATTAACGTAAGGGAATAAGTGCTCTATTCGTCGTTTTATCTGTAAGACAGAGGGGTATTTGCCCTGCAAAATTGCTACCTTTGTACCCTTGTAAGTACATTAAAGACAGAATAGATGAATGTAGCAATCGTCGGCGTGAGCGGGGCTGTAGGGCAGGAGTTCCTACAAGTACTTAGCGAGCGCCCATTCAAAATAGATAGACTAGAGCTATTCGCCTCTGCACGCTCGGCTGGCAAGGTGATCAAGTTCCGAGGCAAGGACTATACGGTCAAGAAGCTCAAACACGGGGACGACTTCAAGGATATTGATGTCGCTTTCGTTTCGGCAGGGGGGAGCGTTTCGCTCGAGTTTGCCGATACGATCACCAAGCATGGTACGATTATGATTGACAACTCCAGTGCCTTCCGTATGTACGAGGACGTCCCTCTAGTGGTGCCAGAGGTCAATGCCAAAGACGCTCTAGTACGGCCCAGAGGTATCATCGCCAATCCCAACTGCACAACCATACAAATGGTAGTAGCGCTCAACGTGATCGAGCAGCTCTCACACATCAAGCGTGTGCATGTGGCGACCTATCAGGCAGCCAGCGGAGCCGGAGCGATGGGCATGGCTGAGCTAGACCGCCAGACCAAAGAAATCGCCGCAGGTGAGGAGCCTTCGGTTGAGAAATTCGCCTATCAGCTCGCCTACAACCTAATCCCCCAGATTGATGTCTTCACAGACAACGACTACACCAAGGAGGAGATGAAGATGTACCACGAGACTCGCAAGATCATGCATAGCGACATCATGGTGAGTGCCACTTGTGTACGTGTGCCAGTAACACGTGCACATAGCGAGGCTATCTGGCTAGAAACAGAGCAACCACTCGAGCTTGATGCCGTACGTGAGGCCTTCCGTGAGGCCCAAGGCATTGTCTTGCAAGACGAGCCTGCCGATCAGGTCTACCCCATGCCACTCTTCATCGCAGAGAAAGATCCTGTCTACGTAGGTCGCCTGCGTCGAGATCTAACCAGCCCCAATGGTCTGAGCTTCTGGTGCGTGGCCGACCAAATCAAAAAGGGAGCAGCCCTCAATGCCGTCCAAATCGCCGAGTGGCTCGACAGACAAGGGGAGTTTAAGAAGAAATAAACGCCTCTGCACATTAATCAAGTAGTATCAATGAAAGTATTCAATAGCGCTGCCGAGCTACAAGCATACATCACCACGGAGCGCACAGCAGGACGAACCGTTGGTTTCGTCCCAACCATGGGAGCTCTACACGCAGGACATATTAGCCTTGTGAAGCGTGCACTACAGGAGTGCGACCGCTGTGTAGTAAGCGTTTTCGTCAATCCAACTCAATTCAACGACCCCAAAGACCTAGCGACTTACCCAAGGACCTTCGAGGCCGATGCCCTGCTACTAGCAGAGGCTGGAGCCGACGCCGTATTCCATCCAAGTGTCGAGGAGGTCTACCCCGAGCGTGATGAACGCATCTTTGAGGTAGGACGTGTGGCCGAGGTTATGGAGGGAGCTCATCGCCCCGGACACTTCAATGGCGTGATGCAAGTAGTGAGCCGTCTCTTCGATATTGTTCGTCCCGACAAGGCATTCTTCGGCGACAAGGACTTCCAGCAGATTGCCGTGGTTCGTGCTATGGTTCGCCTCATTGGCTCGCCTGTGCAGATCGTCGACTGCCCTATCGTACGTGAGGCCGATGGCTTAGCCCTAAGTAGCCGTAACGTACGTTTAACTCCAGAGCAACGCTCTATCGCTCCCAACATCTACCGCACCCTTCGTGAGAGCCTTGACTTCGCCAAAGAACATACTCCCAAGGAAACAGAGCTCTGGGTAATCAATCAACTCAACGCAATCGAGCAGCTTAGAGTCGAGTACTACGAGATCGTAGACGCCGATTCGCTGGAGCGTGTCGAGAGCTGGCAAGATAGTCTACGTATCCAAGGTTGTATCACCGTATTCTGTGGCGAAGTTCGCCTCATCGACAACATTGCTTATAAGTAGTCAGAGTGAAGATTATTCAATTATGCATATACAGCCTACTGTTAGCTCTGCTAGCGGTAGGCTGTGGTACTAAGAAGAAGAGGATTCTTGAGGCTGATACGCCCGAGGTATCGACACCTCCTGTTTCGTCCGTACGAGCTCCCGAAGCATGGAAGCCACCTATGGGGGACAGTATCCGCTACGAAATGCGTGCTGTGTGGCTAACGACAGCCTACGGGCTAGACTGGCCAAGCGTCAAAGCGGATACTCCCAATGGTATCCGCCGACAGCAACAAGAGCTTGACCGCATTCTCGATAGGCTCAAACAAGACGGCTACAATACCGTTTTCTTCCAAGCTCGTCTATCAGGCTCTGTGATCTACCCCTCCAAGACCGAACCCTTTGCACATCGCCTCTTTACCACCACAGGCCAGCCACCAGCATACGACCCTCTAGCCTATGCCGTAGAGGCTTGCCACCGTAGGGGCCTAGCCATACATGCGTGGCTAGTGACCTATCCGATTGTATCGTCCCGCAAGAGTGCACACCCAATCCTCATCAAGAACCCAAGCTGGGCAATCGCCCACAAGGGTAGCCGCCATCTAGACCCGGGCAACCCCGCAGTACGTACCTATATAGCCAAGCTCGCCGAAGAAGTTGTGCGTGGCTACAATGTCGATGGCATTCATTTCGACTACTTCCGTTATCCCGAAGAGGCAGAGCGATTCAACGACAACGCCTCATACGCTCGCTACGGCAACGGTCTAAGCCGAGAGGACTGGCGCAGGCAGAACCTAAGTGAACAGCTCGTGGAGATCAACGAAGTTGTACGCAAAATCCGCCCCGAGATCCAAATTAGCGTGGCTCCACTAGGCAAACTGCGCAAGCTCCCAACCTTAGCCAGACCCCATGGCTGGACGGCCTACGAAAGTGTTTTCCAAGACGTCGAGGCTTGGGCTAATGCTCGATTGGTTGATTTTGTCGCCCCAATGATGTACTACAAGGACGATCTCTACGAACCCTTCCTCGTAGACTGGATGGAACGAGTGGGGAAGAAAATACCTGTCATCGCAGGGCTTGCTCCGTATCGCATAAGCGAGAGTGGCTGGAGTGCACAGACAATCGCAGACCAAATCAGGCTGGCTCGCAGGTATGGAGCTGGAGGAGTAAGTATGTTTCGTGAGGCTAACATCGGGCACAAAGAACCTTTGCTGCGCACACTCATTCAACATGAATTTAGGCATCTTGCTCTACCTTTACCCCTCTATGGACGAGCTATGCCTCGGGCTGGAGAACCAACGGATTTAACAATAGAGCAGGACAAAAACATCATTCGCCTGAGCTGGCGTATGCCGATTGGTGGCACCAAGGCAACCTATCGTGTTTGGGCTAAAATAACCCACCCTGACGGAAGGACGGAGGGCATCATGCTCGTGCAGGGGCTGAAGGAGCAATCCTGCGCTCTACGCATCTCGGAGTTTCCCTCGGAGGACTGCATCGAGCTCGGCGTAGAGGCCGTGAACACTGCAGGTTTAGCTACTGCGTGCCGTATGCCTGTTGAGTTTAACCTCGCCAATGCTCGCCTGACTCAAGTCCAAATGCGATGAACATCTACATCCACGTTCCATTCTGCGCCCAGCGGTGCAGCTACTGTGACTTCTACACGCAGACTCAAATGAGCCTGCGTGTATCTTATGTGCGTGGGCTGCTTCGAGAGCTTGAGATGAGGCGTAGTGAGCTCCAGCCAGATGCTACGATTGAGCACATCTACCTAGGCGGAGGCACGCCGTCACTACTCTCCATAGACGAACTCACACAGATCTTCGAACAGATCTATCGGCTCTACCCCGTGAGCTCTGGCGGAGAAATTACGTTAGAAGCCAACCCCGACGACATCAACCGAGAGTATGCAAGAGGACTAAGGGAACTGCCGATCAATCGCATCAGTATGGGCGTGCAGAGCTTCCAAGAGGCCGACCTCAAGTTCCTCAACCGAAGGCACAGCAGAGCGCAGGTCTATTCGGCTGTCGAGCTGCTTCGCTCGGCAGGGCTAGAGGAGATGAGCCTAGACCTCATCTATGGCCTGCCCGGGCAAACCGAAGCGACATGGGGGGACAACATCTGCCAGCTCCTCTCGCTCGACGTGCCACACATCTCGGCATACCACCTCATCTACGAGGAGGGAACACCACTGACAAGAATGCTCGAACGAGGTAAAGTCACCGAGGTGAGCGAGGAGGCCAGTCTGATGTTCTTCAAGATGCTTATTGAGCGGCTTGGAGAAGCTGGCTACGATCACTACGAGATCTCCAATTTCGCCAAGCCCGATCACCATGCCCGCCTCAATACTGGCTATTGGCTAGGCGAACATTATCTAGGCTTCGGCCCTGCAGCTCATAGCTACGATGGTCTAGTACGTAGCTACAACGTTCCTTCCATAGAGCAGTATACCGAGGCACTAGAGCAAGGGCAACGTAAGCACACAGGCGAAGAGCTGACAGAGGAGCATATCCTACACGAGTACATCATGACTCGTCTGCGGACGATGTGGGGTGTCAATCTAGACGATATGACTACTCGCTTCGGCTCCGACGCGACCTCTACCCTGCTCTCCCGTGCAGAGCCCCATCTCTCTAGTGGGAAGCTCATCCAAACGGACAACGTCCTGCGCCTCACTCCCAGTGGCGTCTTCGTCTCGGATGGCATCCTAGTAGACCTATTCGACTAATCACTACACAAGCCAAAAAAAGAAACCCCTCGGACTCTAGGAGCACCGAGGGGTTTTGTCTATTGAGCTAACGCTCTGTTTACTTCACCTTAGCTACGATAGCCTTGAAAGCTTCTGGGTGATTAACCGCTAGGTCAGCTAGAACCTTACGGTTGATCTCGATACCAGCAGCGTGCAGAGCACCCATGAGACGAGAGTAAGACATACCCTCTAGGCGAGCTGCAGCGTTGATACGCTGGATCCATAGAGCGCGGAAGTTGCGCTTTTTGTTCTTACGGTCGCGGTAAGCGTAGGTTAGACCCTTCTCCCAAGTATTCTTGGCTACAGTCCAAACGTTCTTACGGGCACCATAATACCCACGAGTGAGCTTCAAGATTCTCTTTCTCTTGGCACGTGAAGCTACATGATTTACTGATCTTGGCATAATACTAATTGTTTTTGATTGGCAGCGGCCGACGAATCGACTCTTAACTGGCTGACCTCTCTGTTACTTAAAATCGTGATTAAACTCGTCTTTGATTGTCTTACTTGAGGCGGAGAAGCTCCTTAACCTCGCGAACGTCTACGCGAGCCACTAGGCCGAAGTGCGTGAGGCGACGCTTTTGCTTGGTTGATTTCTTCGTCAAGATGTGACGCTTAAAGGCGTGTTTACGCTTGATCTTACCTGACCCAGTGAGCGTAAAACGCTTCTTAGCACTGGAGTTAGTCTTTTGCTTAGGCATTTTGCTTTGTTATTATTGAGTTAAAACATTGATCATCGCACTGCCCACGCAGCCTATGCGCGGCAGTGCGTTTTTATTCTTAATCTAATTGATTTGGTAGCTTAGTCTTCGGCTTCGGCGGTAGCCTCCGCAACCTTAGGGGCCTTGTCCTTCTTGGGAGCAGCAGCCTTGCGGGGGGCGAGCATGATAGTCATGCGCTTACCCTCGAGCACTGGCATGCTCTCTACCTTGCCATACTCCTCTAGGTCGTTGGCGAAGCGCAGCAGTAGCACCTCTCCCTGCTCCTTGAAGACGATAGAGCGACCGCGGAAGAATACATAAGCCTTGACCTTAGCACCCTCGGATAGGAATCCCTTGGCATGCTTGAGCTTGAAGTTGTAGTCGTGGTCGTCGGTCTGAGGGCCGAAACGAATTTCCTTCACGACGACCTTCTGAGCCTTGGCCTTCTGCTCCTTCTGATGCTTCTTCTGCTGATATATAAACTTCTGATAGTCTACAACTCGGCATACGGGTGGATTAACATTGGGAGAGATCTCGACGAGATCTAGCTCCTGCTGGTTGGCGATGCGCTGTGCATCCTGTATCGAATACACGCCTTGCTCGACATTATCGCCGACCAAACGTACCTCACGAGAGCGAATCTCCTGATTGATGCGGTACTGAAACTTTAATTTGTTATCTACTGCCATTCAGTATGCTATAAGTAATGCTTTTAATTGCTTTGGGCAATGCCCTACTGTTGATGAGTTGTACTATCTAATCGTTTATTATTCTGCTCGTTCTGCTTGCCAAGCGTTGAGCATTGAGTTCACTTCGCTATGGATAAGCTCCGCAAAGGTAGCAATTTTCATGGAACCAACATCGCCACTGCCTTGCTTTCTTACACTTACCTCTCCATTTTCGGCTTCCTTCTCACCCACGATGAGCATGTATGGGATGCGCTTGAGCTCGTTGTCGCGGATCTTGCGACCGATCTTCTCGTTGCGATCGTCTACCTGCACGCGGATGTCCTGATCATTGAGTGTGCGTGCTACACTATGCGCATAGTCGTTGAACTTCTCACTGATCGGCAGGATCACCACTTGGTCTGGGGTCAGCCATAGAGGGAACTTACCAGCCGTATGCTCAATCAGCACGGCCACGAAACGCTCCATAGAGCCAAATGGTGCACGGTGGATCATCACTGGGCGGTGCTTCTTATTGTCCTCGCCAGTGTACTCTAGCTCGAAGCGTTCGGGCAGATTATAGTCCACCTGAATAGTCCCGAGCTGCCAACGACGACCTAGGGCATCTTTGACCATGAAGTCGAGCTTAGGCCCGTAGAAAGCCGCTTCGCCATACTCAATGACAGCAGGCAGACCCTTCTCTTGGCAAGCCTCGATAATCGCCTGCTCGGCACGCTCCCAGTTCTCTTCGCTACCGATATATTTCTCACGATTAACCTTATCGCGGAGCGAAATCTGCGCCTCGAAATTCTGGAAATCAAGCGCTTTGAAGATGATGAAGATGATGTCCATCACCTTGATGAACTCCTCCTTGATCTGATCTGGGCGGCAGAATAGGTGTGCGTCGTCCTGCGTGAAGCCACGTACACGAGTCAGGCCGTGTAGCTCACCGCTCTGCTCGTATCTATATACGGTACCGAACTCAGCTAGACGGATAGGCAGGTCGCGATATGAATGCACCCCGAGAGATTTGTAAATCTCACAGTGGTGTGGGCAGTTCATCGGCTTGAGCATAAACTCCTCACCCTCCTGCGGAGTAGTAATGGGGCGGAAAGAGTCTGCGCCATACTTAGCCCAGTGACCAGAGGTAATGTAGAGCTGCTTGCTACCGATGTGCGGAGAGATTACCTGCTGATAGCCAAACTTCTTCTGGATCTGCTTGAGAAACTCCTCTAGGCGCAGACGAAGCTGAGTACCACGTGGCAACCAGAGGGGGAGCCCAGAGCCAACATTCTGCGAGAACGCAAAGAGCTGTAGCTCCTTACCGATCTTGCGGTGGTCACGCTTCTTAGCCTCCTCGAGCATTACTAGATATTCGTCTAGCTGCTTCTTCTTGGGGAATGTGATCCCGTAGATACGGGTGAGCTGCTTGCGCTTCTCATCGCCACGCCAGTAGGCACCAGCTACGCTCAGAAGCTTGATAGCCTTGATGTAGCTAGTATTGGGCAAGTGTGGCCCACGGCAGAGGTCGGTGAAGTTACCCTGTGTATAAGTTGTGATCGTGCCATCGGCCAAATCGGTGATTAGCTCAACCTTATACTCGTCTTGCTTATCCTCGAAGTAGCGGAGTACCTCGTTTTTGCTGATAGGACGGCGGATGTATTCGCTCTTCTGAGCCGCCAATTCGGTCATCTTCTTCTCGATAGCAGGCAGGTCGGCATCCTTGATGCTAATGCCCTCTCCGGGATCTACGTCGTAGTAGAATCCGTTCTCGATGGCTGGGCCAATCCCGAACTTAGTACCGGGATAGAGAGCCTCTAGAGCTTCGGCCATTAGGTGAGCGCTAGAGTGCCAAAAAGCATGACGCCCCTCGGGGTCGTCCCACTTATATAGTTTAATCGACGCATCCTCAGTAATGGGGCGTGTGAGATCCCAAATTTGATCATTGACGCCTACGGAGAGTACATCTTGCTGCAGGCGTGAGCTGATGCTACCGGCTATATCCCACCCAGTAACACCAGATTCGTACTGACGGACATTTCCGTCGGGAAAAGTGATGTTAATCATCATTGTTTACTTCTTTTAAGTTAAGCCTACCCCTACGGACGGGTAGACCAATGCAATATGCGCCACAAAGATACGATTTCCGTTGCAACCACACAGCCCACCTAGTTCGTCGACACAATTAACCCCAGAGTATCGCCCTATGATAGGCATACTCTGGGGCTAAACTTGGAGTTTGGGGTTATCGACTAGCGGCCTTTCTTTTGGCGCTCACGTTGCATCTGCTGTTGCTGACGCTGAGCTTCTTCTAGGCGCTCCATCCATTTGCTCTTCTTACGTGGCTTCTTCTTATTCTCCTCCATCTTGGCTAGGAGCTTCTCTTCGTTGATTGCGTATCGGAAGGCAAAGTACTGAATGATTGTGATCAGCGTAGAGATGAAATAGTAGTAGCTAAGCCCCGAAGCATTTTGGTTGAACATGAAGAAGAACATGATGCTCATCATATAGGGCATATACTTCATGCCTGCCATAGCTTCGCCTCCTGCCGATGCAGTCTGCGACATCATATACTTATTATATATAATATTGACGATGGTCATCAACAGGCAGAAGAGACTGATATGATTGCCCAGCAGACTGCTCACTAGAGGGATATTGAAGTCCCAGCTGATTACAGGGTCGTAGGTCGAGAGGTCATGAGCCCAGAGGAAGCTCTCTCCACGCAACAGAATCGACGTGGGGAAGTACATATACAGGGCAATGAGGAATGGCATCTGTAGGAGCATAGGCAGGCAACCACTCATGGGGCTAGCACCAGCCGAGCTATAGAGCGCCATGGTTTCTCTCTGCTTCTTGAGCATGGTTTCTTGGTCAGCCTTACCCTCGTACTTCTTATTAATCTCCTCTACTTGTGGGCGTAGAATACGCATCTTGGCCTGAGAGAGATAGCTCTTGTAGGTGAAGGGCGAGAGCAAGAGCTTAATGAAGATCGTCAGCAGCAGAATAATAATCCCCCAATTGCTGATATAGTCCTTGAGGAAGCTAACAATCGGAATAATGAGATAGCGATTGAGCGCACGGAAGATGTTTACCCCGAGGTAGACTAGGTGATCGAGATTCAGCGCCTCGTCTTTGCTCACACCCTCGTCATACGAGCGTAGCAGCTCGTAGTCGTTGGGGCCGAAGAAGAATGTGAAGTCTGCTTGAGCGCCCTGTCTTAGATTGAAGGGGAAAGTCCCTCTCATCGAGCAGCTACGAATGTAACGGCTATCCTCCGGCATCGCCTCAATAGCGATCACATTGTCGTCGAAAGAGCCTGTACGATTGATCAGCACAGAGCTGAAGTACTTATCCTTGAAGGCCAACCAGCGGAGCGACTCGGTTACCTTCTCCTCGTCACGCCCCGAGGTGCTTAGATCATCGACATCTCCACCACGAGTATAGTAGTAGATCGAGCTGTACTGAGCCTCGAACTTGTGGCTCTGCTCCTGCTGTGGGATACGTTGCGCCCACTCCACATCTTGGAGTGAGGTATTGGCTGGGAGCAGACGCTCTAGATTGTGCCCTACGATACCGAAGTCGAGACGGTAGTCGTCTGAGCGTAGTTTGTAGCGGAAGTCGAGATAGCTATCCTGCTCAATGGGCAGGCGCATCACAGCGGTGCTATCGGTCTGCTCGACAAGCTCGAAGGTAAGGTCGGCTGTATTGAGCATCGTATTCTGTACCGTGCGTAGAGGCAGGTTGAAGCGCACGTCTTCTGGAGCGAAGAGGCGCACAGGTTCCTTGACTTCATCGGGCTTACCCTCATCAGCATTATTGAGATAATCACTCAAGATAGCCTCCACGGGGGCACCGCCTCGTGTAGAGAGCTTAACGCTCAGCTTGGCATTCTTGAGCTCGACAGTCTGCACTGGGCGTGCCTGCTGATAGGCAGGTAGCATAGGCTGGCCTAGAGAATCTACCTCCACGGCCGTCATACTGGCAGCGGGGGGGGGATTGATTGAACCCACAGAGCTAGGAGCATTGAGTGTCTGCTCGGTAGGGGTAGGCTGAGCTTCTTGCTCTGGGGTGGGCTTATTGAACCAGTTGAAGCCTAGCAGTATTGCTCCGATGAGGAGCAGGCCGATTAGGGTGTTTCTATCCATTCTTATATATGTAGGCCAGTCGCTCTGGCATTACTATGTCTTATTTGATGAGGCAAACTACTTCTGTATGGCAGCCTTGATGAAGCTCAGGAAGAGCGGATTGGGGCGAAGCACTGTGCTATTGTACTCTGGGTGGAACTGCACACCGATGAACCAACGATGCTCTGGGAGCTCTACAGTTTCTACAAGTCCCGTATCTGGGTTCTCGCCCGAACAAATCATACCAGCCTGCTCAAAGGCCTCACGATACTGACTGTTGAACTCAAAGCGATGACGATGACGCTCACGGATAAACTCCTTGCCGTAGGCCTCGGCTATACGGCTACCCTTGCGCAAGACGCAGTCGTATCCACCCAAGCGCATTGAGCCACCCATATCACTAATCGTCTTCTGCTCCTCCATCAGATCTACTACTTTGTGTGGTGACTCTGGCATGATCTCGGAGGTATGGGCATCTTTGAGGCCTAGCACGTTGCGGGCAAACTCAATCACCATACATTGCATACCCAAACAAATACCAAGTGTAGGGATATTGTGCTCTCTGGTATATCTGAGCGCCTCAAACTTACCGTCGATACCACGAGAACCAAAGCCAGGAGCGATGACTACACCGTCCATCCCGCCGAGCAACTCCGCCACGTTGTCGGCCGTCACCTTCTCACTATGGATTGATACGAGGTTCAGCTTGCGCTTATTGTAGATTGAGGCTTGCAGGAGCGACTCGTCGATAGACTTGTAGGCATCTTGTAGCTCTACATACTTACCCACGAGGGCGATATTGACAGTCTCGGCAGCCGAGGCACGTAGGGCAAGGAAGTTCTTCCAGTCCTTGAGGTCTACTGCTCCTTTAGCCTCAATGCCGAGCTTCTTGAGCACCGTAGCATCTAGGTTCTGTTCCTGCAGGGCTAGAGGCACCTCGTAGATTGTAGGTACATCGACGCACTGCACCACAGAGTCTGGGGTAACGTTGCAGAAGAGGGCTACCTTGCGCAGAATGTCTGTATTCAGAGCATGCTCGGTGCGTAGTACTAGGATATCTGGCTGAATACCGACCTCTTGTAGTTGCTTGACCGAGTGCTGTGTAGGCTTAGTCTTGACCTCACCAGCCGCAGCAATATAGGGTACGTAGGTCAGATGTACGCACAGGCAGCTATTGCCTAGCTCCCACTTGAGCTGACGAACACTCTCAAGGAAAGGTAGCGACTCGATGTCGCCTACTGTACCGCCGATCTCGGTGATGACGAAATCGAACTGCTTCTTGATGCCAAGGAGCTTGACGTTGCGCTTAATCTCGTCGGTGATGTGAGGCACGACCTGTACGGTCTTACCGAGGTAGTCGCCTTTGCGCTCCTTACTGATCACATTCTGGTAGATGCGTCCAGTAGTAATATTGTTCGCGCGCGAGGTTGCGATGTTGAGGAAACGCTCGTAGTGGCCAAGATCCAAGTCAGCTTCGTGGCCGTCGTCGGTCACATAGCACTCTCCGTGTTCGTATGGATTGAGGGTACCCGGGTCGATATTGATATAGGGGTCGAACTTCTGAATCGTCACGCTATAACCACGAGCTTGTAGGAGTTTAGCCAATGATGCGGCTACGATGCCCTTACCTAGGGAGGACACTACGCCTCCGGTTACGAATATATACTTAGTTTCCACTACGTTTTGTGTTGGGTGTATATTATTTATGATCTATCATCTCGGGGGACTGACCACAAGTCAGCACCAAGAAAGGGGCCAACAAGGCACAAGTCCCGACAAAGTTACGTGATTATTTCCAAAACTCCTCGACACGCCTCTCCGATTGGAGCCGGGAAACAAACGCATCGACTAGGGTCGAGAGAGTCCTCCTACCTCATGTGCTGCATGGGCAGTGAAGGGCTCCGCCCGACTATAGTGGGGACTGTGTCAAAGTTCATTGTTGGCACAGCCTCTTTTGAGGTATTTCAGAATACACAAAATGCAGGACACTAAGACTAAAGCTAAAGGGAGCATACTGAAGTATGTGACCGAAGCCGACGACGAAGTCCGTGCATAGCAAATATCGAAAGCGACACTGCATTTTGTGCATTCTGAAACACCGTCCGACTCATCGTAGCCAACACCCCCTCTGCCTCGCAACCCCACAAACATCAATCAAAGACACGAAGAGTAATGGTAAAGGACAGAGTTCCGAACACCACGCCTCTTAGCTGCAACCCTTGTATTAGGAGGAACTACCGACACACCTTGAGCTAGATTGCGAGCCCATAAATTTTGACGCATAGCCATTGAAGTATGATAAGCTTTGCACGCTCATTCCTCATCTTTTTCGTCAATGAATGTTAATAAGTTATTAAGAAATCCGAAGGAACTAAGCAGCGGTTTATAAAAGATCTTGGAATAGTTTCAGTAAACTAATGGGAAGATTCATAAGGATTGGTGGGCTGATACGATAAGCTATGTCCTCCAATCCTCAAAAATTGATGGGAAGAAACGCCAAGAAATGTGGCACGAATCGGCCTAATCATTCAGATAATCCCTACAAGGCATTCATTACAAGTAAATTACAAAACATCCATTTTGAGCCACTATCTCCATTCGACTGGAGCCTTAGCCCCCAAACGGGGTCGGACGCAACCTAGGGCCTGCTAGGGGGCAAGCACGAAGTCAGCCGCTGCCCCCCTCAGCATGCTCAATTCGCTCAAGAATTGGCCCTAAATTGTTAAAAACACAAAACAAGCATATAGACTAGAAAGAGAACTCTGTCACTACTAGTACAAGACACTCAGTGGTCTGCTTGAAAGTCCTATCAGTTGCGAGCTGGATTTCTTGAAGGAGTAGCATTAAAATTTTATTAAGCAATTACAGATTATTTTACTAACTTTGGGCGTACACGTTCGTACACAAATATCTAACAAGTAATCTAAACTCAAACATTATGGCAAATTACAAGATTGAAGAGCTCGAGGGTATAGGGGCAGCCTACGGAGAGAAGCTCAGAGCAGTAGGTATCTCTAGCACCGACAAATTGCTAGAAGCCTGCCGCACCAAGAAGCAACGCAAAGAGGTAGCCGAGCAGACTGGGCTTGACGAAGCGAAGATCCTAAAATGGGCTAATATGACAGATTTATTCCGCATCAGTGGTGTTGGGTCTGAGTATGCAGAGCTCCTAGAGGCCGCTGGTGTCGATACCGTCAAGGAGCTTGCCCACCGCAAAGCAGAGAACCTACTAGCCAAAATGGAAGAAGTAAACGAGGCCAAAAAACTCGTACGCAGAACCCCATCAATCAAGAACGTAGAGGCTTGGATCGCACAAGCCAAGGAGCTCCCTCGTGCTCTCGAATACTAACCAAATCAGCAACTAAACACCTCAATCAACGCTACAATGGGTGCGCTAGATAATAGTCTAGCGCACCCATTGTAGCACATAGGGCAACGCAATAAAAGCCGAAGTATTGCCTACAAATGGCGCAAATCCTTTTATTTTAGTATTTTTGCCCTACCTAGCATTGGTTAGCTAAAGCAGGTTGGTGAGATATTTAATTACACTATTGATAAAATATTATGAAGCTAAAATTGACTATGCTCTCCCTCATGGGAGCAATGGCACTGACAGCAGGTGCTCAAGATGGTGGCTCTCATGCTTGTAAGACGGCTTACGAGAAGAGCACGCCTCACAATTGGTTTATCACTCTACAGGGTGGTGCTACTATGATGTTCAACGGACACAACGACAACGCCAAGTTTACCGATCGCATTCGCATCGCACCCTCTATTGCTTTGGGGAAATGGCACAATCCTTACTATGCCACACGCCTCAAAGTAGTCGGTGGAGAAGCTGTTTCTTTCGATGGCTTCCACGGCGAATGGAAGAATACCAATATGTTTGTTGGTGCTCACTATGACTTTATGCTAGACCTACTAGGCTTGGCAAGATCAACCGATCGCCCAAATGCCTTTCGTCTGATCCCCTTCACTGGTGTGGGCTATGAGTACAAGTTCGACAGCGCAGCTGTAGGCGAGAGGAATACACACTCCGCCTCTGCGCACGCAGGCTTGCAGCTAGCACTCCGCTTAGGCTCTCGTGTAGATCTAGTATGTGAGGGTGAGGGTAGCTGGAATGGTCTACAGCTAGCCAAGTCTTTCCCTATCCGCTTCGAAAACAGCCTACGCTTCATGCTCTCGGCTGGTCTTAACTTCCGCCTAGGCAAGGTTGGCTTCACGCCAGTGCGCCCAGTAGACCACGAGGCGATTAACGCTCTACAAAACCAGATCAACGCCCTGCGTGCAGAGAATGCTGAGCTCAGCAAGCGTCCCGTAGAGTGCCCAGAGGTGATGCCTCAGGCTATCGTAGACACAGAGAACCGCTTCCTCGCAGAGAAGTCTATCCTCTTCCGCCATGGCAAGAGTCAAGTATCGGACGACCAGCTAATCACAGTCTTCGATGCAGCTCAGTTTAGCAAGGACTACAACGGCGATCTCATCGTTACGGGTTACGTCCAGAAGTCGGAGAGTCGCTTCAAGGATCTGGCTCAGAAGCGTGCTCAAGCCGTTGCTAAGGTACTGACCGAGAAGTACGGAGTGTCTAGCCACAAGATTACAGTGGAGTGGAAGCAGGCTGCTGATGCTCCGTTCGATGCCAAGAGTGCTTCTTGGAATCGTGTCGTTGTAATTCGTTCTAAGTAGTGTTTCACCCAAAAGACTAAAAAGCATTAAGACAATGAATACGAAATTCACTACTCTGGCGCTTGCTTCTATGTTTGGCCTAGCCTCACTGAGCGCCCAAGAGAATACTCAGCCTACTCAAGCTGCACATAAGACTATTTTCGCCAAGGATGCTAGCTGCGATCACATGTTTATCGAGGTTGGTAACCTAGCTACAATCAACTATGGTGGGCACAACGACAAGCTCGCTTGGAAAGATCGTATCAACTACGTTATCCCCAAGATTGCTATCGGTAAGTGGTACAACCCCTACTTCGCTACACGTATCCAATTTATGGGTGGTGAGATGAAGGACTACGGGACTCAGTACCCGACAAACAACCCCAACCTATACGTTGGCTACCACCAGTTTGCAGTAGGTCAGTTCGATGCTATGCTCGATTTGGTGAACTACTTCGCACCATACAAGGAGAACCGCTTCTTCCACATCATTCCATTCGTGGGTATGGGTGTGGGCTACAACTGGAATAGCACGGTAGAGAACAAATCTCGTATGCACCACCGCTGGACCGCTACTGCTCACGCAGGGCTACAGCTCAAGATGCGCCTGAGCAAGAGAGTCGATCTCAACCTCGAGAGCCAGCTCATGACGCATGACTTCCGTCTGCCTAGCTACCGTACAGAAGACGGTGCTATCTTCGGTCGTACTACAAGCGCTATGGGCGCAAGCCTTACCTTCCACCTAGGCAAGAAGGAGTTTAGAGCTATTGAGAAGGAAGACCCTGCTTACCTGAAGAGCCTAAACGATCAGCTCAACGCCCTACGTGCAGAGAATGCTGAGCTCAGCAAGCGTCCCGTAGACTGCCCAGAGCCTATGCCAATGCTCAAGGAAGGCGTTAGCGTGGGTAATGTGGTTTACTTCCGCCTCAACAGTGACAAGGTTGATGCTAACCAGATGATCAATATCCACCACATCGCTCAGTATGCACTCAACAACAGCGACGTGATCACACTCGTGGGTTATGCAGACCGCAAGACTGGTACGCCTGAGTACAACTACAAGCTCTCTGAGCGTCGTGCTAGGTCTGTGGCTAAGATCCTAACCGAGAAGTATGGTATCTCTGCCGACCGCATCAAGATTAGCTGGGAGGGTGACCGCCAGCAGCCATACGCAGAGAACGTGTGGAACCGTGTGGTAATCATGAACGCAGACCGATAGGCGACTACCGCCCCTAGGGATAAAATAAATAGCCCCCAGCGAAAAAAAATCGCTGGGGGCTATTTTATTGCTTCATGATGTAGACAGCGCATACAAGCAATCGGACTTACCCAAGCATGCGCTCGATGTCCTCGGCAAAGGAGAGGGGCTTGCGTATGGGGCTGTAGCGCTTGACTTCTAGCCCATCTCGAGAGATGAGGAATTTGGTGAAGTTCCACTTAATACGGTTGCCGAACCAACCGCCAGCTTGTGTACGTAGCCAACGAAAAATAGGATCTGCTTCTTCGCCATTGACCAAGACCTTCTGCATTATCGGGAAGGACACACCATAGTTAATCTGACAGAAACTGCGAATCTGCTCATCGGAGCCGGGCTCTTGATGTGCGAACTGATCGCACGGGAAGCCTAACACGACGAGCCCTCTATCCTTATATTTGCGGTAGAGCTCCTCCAGCTGAGCATACTGAGGTGTGAAGCCACACTTACTCGCTGTATTGACAATGAGTAGGACTTGCCCTCTGTACTGCTCGAGTGCGTGCTCTTTGCCTTGACTATCCAAGGCGGTAAAATCAAAAATCGTCTGCATATCGGTAGTTATTTGTTGTTTGACTGTGCCTAATCCAAGCATCTCTCTGCTTAGCTCTATCCCCACAACTATAGAGGGGAAGCACAACAAAGGGAGGCGGCCAAGGCTGAGCTTGGGCACACCTCCCTCTAGGTCTGTGTGCAGAGGCCACTAGGTTAGCCGAGTGTGCCTACTGCAAGATTTGTTTAGGGTGTTCGAGGCGTTTGAGTTCGCCGTTCTTAATGGCAAAGAACGTGGGGAGTTGCTGCACATTGTAGCTACGCAGGCTGTACTGTTCTGGGTCATTGACGCTGATCCAAGGCAGAGTTCGTGACGCATTCTCCCAGTAGTAGGCATCGCCATCGACCGACACTTCGTAGATCGTTAGGCCCGGATTTGCCTCTTTGAGCTCTCGCAGCGTAGCCACCAAGCCGGGCGACCACTGAGCCGAGTAGGCAGTAAAGCTCAAGAGCACAGGTCCGCTCTGAGCATAGCTATCGAGGGATTGCTCCACTCCGTGGCGGTCCCTGAGCTTGATCTCTGGGTAAGCGATAGTCTGCACGGGGGCTTGTTGAGCCGAGTCTGTTAGTGCATCTTGGCGAGCCTTGCGCACACGGCTCAGAGCAATAGCACGCAGAGCCATGTCTTTGAGGAATGGCGTATATGGAGCTGCCGAATAGTATGTATCGTATGCCGTAGCTACGGCCGCAAACGCCCTATCGTCACCCTCATCGTCAGCCGAAAAATAAGCAGCGTCCCCACCTTTGCGCTGGAAGAGTGCATAGTACGAGGCAGGGCTCTTGGGATCTACATAGATATAGCGAGAAACCATGTCGTGCTTGAAGGCTACCTTGACCGAATCCACAGCTTCTCGCACTTCGTCCAAGCCCAGATGCCCCGAGGTATATAGCGCCAACAAACTATCCACACGCCTATCGGTCTGATGGCGTTGGTGGCTGATATCTCGGATTTGGTAGTTGTACTGCTCGGCTTCGAGCAACTCGTAGTCCTCGAAGAAAGAAGAGGCACTTGTACGGATCTTGATGTGCGTCATCGAGTCTGCGGCAAAAGGAATACTATTGCCTCCTAGACGAATGCGGTAAAACATCGGATAGCTCGCTCCATCGTGCTCGAAGCGGAACGATCCGAGTTGATCCAAGCGAGTGGAGTCTATAGAGAGAAAGCTCCCCGTGCCCACCTCTTCGAGATAAAGCATCTGCCCTTGTGCCCCCTCTACCGTTCCCTCGGCGACGAACTGCTGCTTGCTTGGTTCGCACGCTACAAACAGCCCTAGAGCTAGGGCGCATACACCGACTTTGGTCTTCTTATTCATATTATTCATTGGTAAGATCTTTTGTTGATAAGCTCATACAATCCTGCTCGACTAGACTGACTAATCGAGCGTTACGGGGCGGCCGTAAATCATATCCTCGGCCTTGGCCATCCAGTCGAGTAGCTCAGCTCGTGTAGCGGCTCGGAGCATACCTACCCGAATGGGCTTGAAGTTGTCAATACCTTTGAAGATCGGGCTGGCAGCGATATGGCGACGAGAGTGAAGAATACCACGACGCTCATCGAGCTTGGCAATGTTGTTGTCTACCTGCTGACGCAGAATGTCGAGATAAAATGCAGGCTCGCGACGAGGCAGAGCCTCCCCCGTCTGAATATAGTGCTTCATCTCCTCAAAGATCCAAGGCTGTCCAATCGAGGCACGCCCGACCATCACGCCATCTACTCCGTAGGTATCGAAGGCTCGCTTGGCCTCCTCTCCCGTAGTGATGTCACCGTTGCCAATAATCGGGATATGCATACGTGGGTTATTCTTGACCGCTCCGATGAGTGTCCAGTCTGCTTGTCCCGTGTACATCTGTGCCCTCGTGCGGCCGTGAATGGTGAGTGCCTGAATGCCACAGTCCTGTAATTGCTCGGCCAAATCAACGATAATCTTGCTATCATTGTCCCAGCCAAGGCGTGTCTTCACCGTCACGGGTATCTTGACCGCCTTGACGATCTCTCGTACTATCTCGACCATCACGTCGGGGCAACGGAGCATACCACTACCTGCCCCCTTACCAGCGACACGCTTGACGGGGCAACCGAAGTTCAGATCTAGCACATCGGGTCCGACAGCCTCACAGATACGAGCTGCCTCTACCATAGGCTCTACCTCTCGGCCATAGATCTGGATCGCAGCAGGGCGTTCCTCTGGATCGATCGTGAGCTTGCGCTGAGTCCCTGCTACGTGACGAATGAGCGCATCACTGCTCACAAACTCAGTATATACCATATCCGCACCGAAGCGGCGACAGAGTAGTCGAAAGGCGACATCCGTCACATCTTCCATCGGAGCCAGCAGCAACGGACGCTCGCCAAGGTCTATATTTCCTATTTTCATATTTATTGTTTCGTATAGCTCTCAGCCTTGGATAGGGCTGTTTGAATATCGGGGCAAATGTTGTCGTTGCCGATGAGCGCCTCGACCTTGGTCTCGGTCAGCGTAGCTCGCACACGCTCATTGACTCCCGAGAGAACGACTTGTATCCCCTCCGCTCTAGATTTCTCACACAGCATACCAAGGTTGTAGACAGCCGTAGAGTCCATGAAGGGGACGAAGCGCATACGCAAGATGCGCACCTTGGGTCGCTTGGGAGCACTGGCCATAAGCTCCTCAAATCGGTTTGCAATGCCAAAGAAGAATGGTCCCTCGATCTCGTAGACCTCTACTCCTTGAGGCAGACTGAGCGTAGCCTCGGCAGCGCTCCTCTTGTGGTCGTCTTGCCCTGCGATGAGGCTGAGCTCATCACGAGAAACGAGTATGCGAGTACTCTCGACCATACGACGCATGAAGAAGAGCATCGCTAGCAACAGCCCTATCTCGATAGCAATCGTCAGGTCGAATAGGACAGTCAAAGCAAAGGTAACAAGCAATACAACGAGATCGCTCTTGGGGCCAGACCATTGGGCTCGAATAGACCTCCAGCCGCTCATATTGTACGACACTACAACCAGAACCCCAGCCAAACAAGCCATAGGAATGTAAGAGGTCAGGGGCATCAAGAAGAGGAATATGAGCAGGAGAGTAACGGCATGGACAATCCCCGAGATAGGGCTACGACCTCCGTTGTTGATATTGGTCATCGTGCGTGCAATAGCACCCGTCACGGGGATACCGCCGAAGAAAGGCACGACCATATTGGCCACACCTTGGGCTATAAGCTCTGTATTGGAGTCGTGCCGCTCTCCAATCACACCATCAGCCACACTAGCCGAGAGTAGCGACTCGATCGCCCCGAGCATCGCAATCGTGAAGGTGGGGGCAGCAAGATGCCTAATCGTCTGGAAACTGAGCTCTGGAACAACCAAAGGCGGGAGCTCATTGGAAATCGTGAAGCGATCGCCAATAGTCTTGATGCCCTCCAAAGCCAGATGCTCTCTAAGCACATACACCACAAGAGTCATCAGGACGATAGCCACAAGCGACCCGGGGATTACTTTGGTGAACCTTGGAGTAAGCTGAATAATCGCAATACTCCCCAAGCCGATAAGGGCGGTAATCCAATGTGCCGTGGTGATATTGCTCAAGAGGACGCTCCACTTGCTGATGAAGTCGGCAGGCAAGCCCTCTATACCCAAGCCCAATAAATCATTGATTTGGGTAGAGAAAATGGTAAGCGCAATACCAGCCGTGAAGCCCACTATAATGGGGTATGGGATAAACTTGATGAGGGTGCCGAGGCGAAGTGCTCCCATAAGCACAAGGAGCACACCAGCCAAAAAGGTCGAGATCAGCAAGCCTGAGAGGCCATATTGCTCGATAACGCCATAGACGATGACGATGAATGCACCCGTTGGGCCTCCAATCTGCACAGAGCTGCCTCCAAGAGCCGATACGATAAACCCACCGATTACGGCCGTGATGAGCCCAACCTCTGGCGAAACACCACTAGCTACGGCGAAAGCAATGGCCAAGGGTAAGGCTACGATACCAACAATCACACCAGCCATAAGGTCTGTGGAGAGCTGACTACGGCTGTATCCTCTGAGCGACTCTACTAGGCGTGGACGAAAAGGGAATGAACTCATATCTCTGAATGTAGAATAGAGGCTGGGGAAATATCCCCAAGCCTCTGTATAGTACTGCGTTTGGTCTGCCTCTACTTGGCGTAGCTCACAGAGCGTGTTTCACGAATAACCGTAATCTTGACTTGACCCGGATAAGTCATCTCATCTTGAATCTTCTTGGCAATCTCACCGCTGAGCGTAGCGATAGAGGCATCATCCGTATTCTCTGCCCCGACGATGACACGTAGCTCACGGCCTGCCTGTATGGCATAGGTCTTGACGACGCCGGGATAAGAGAGAGCGAGCTGCTCTAGATCATTAAGGCGCTTGATGTAGGCCTCTACAAGCTCCCGACGAGCACCGGGACGAGCTCCACTGATAGCATCGCAGACCTGTACGATCGGGGCAATTAGGCTCTCCATCTCTATCTCATCGTGGTGAGCACCTACAGCGTTGCATATATCAGGCTTCTCCTTATACTTCTCACAGAGCTTCATACCTAGCAGAGCGTGTGGTAGCTCTGGCTCATCATCGGGCACTTTACCTATGTCGTGCAGTAGACCTGCACGCTTAGCCTTCTTGGGGTTGAGGCCTAGCTCCGAAGCCATGATGGCACAGAGATTGGCCGTTTCACGTGAGTGCTGTAGTAGATTCTGACCATAGCTAGAGCGGTACTTCATCTTACCCACGATGCGGATCAACTCTGGGTGCATACCATGTATCCCTAGGTCTATGACGGTACGCTTACCCGTCTCGATGATTTCTTCCTCAATCTGCTTGCGCACCTTGCTCACGACCTCCTCAATGCGAGCAGGGTGGATACGGCCGTCCTGCACGAGCTGGTGCAGTGCCAAACGAGCGACCTCTCGGCGCACAGGGTCGAAGCTAGAGAGCACAATCGCCTCGGGCGTGTCATCTACAATGATCTCGATACCAGTGGCAGCCTCTAGAGCACGTATATTGCGCCCCTCACGGCCGATGATACGGCCCTTAATCTCGTCGCTCTCGATGTGGAAGACGGTCACAGAGTTCTCGATAGCCGTTTCTGTGGCCAAGCGCTGTATGCTCTGTACGACGATCTTCTTGGCTTCCTTATTGGCGGTCATCTTGGCCTCCTCTACGATCTCGTTGATGTAGCTCTGCGCTTGATCCTGCGCCTCGGTCTTGAGGCTCTCGATGATGCGCTCACGTGCCTCATCTGCCGAGAGGCCGCCGATGCTCTCTAGCTGCTCGACTTCCTTACGCTTGATCTCCTCTAGCTCGGCTTTCTTCTTGTCGATAACGGCAAGCTGCTGGTTGAGTGACTCACGAATAGTATCAACCTCCTTATTCTTTTTGCCTAGATCGTCTTGCTTCTGGTTGAGGCTCTGCTCACGTTGCTTGAGTTTGGCCTCGCTCTGCTTAATCTTATTATTATTCTGTGCGACCTGCTGCTCTAGATCCCCCTTGAGCTGGAGAAACTTCTCCTTGACCTCAAGTAGTTTTTTCTGTTTAAGCACCTCGGCTTCTCTCTTTGCCTCTCCGATAATGGAGGCGGTTTTCTGCTTGAGTAGTCGCTCGTTGATGAGCCACATCAAGCCCGCTCCGGCTACGAATGCTGCTGCTATTAGGGCAGCTACAATAATTCCTCCCATTTAGTCTTGTTATCTTAGTGCCTATCCCTTTCCTTTTATCGGGCGACACACTTACCATTAATACTCTAAAAAAATAGCTGGGGAGAATATGAACCTTGGTGCAGGTAGTATCAAAGGCGAAGCCTAGAGGGCGCAGGTTTACAGATCGACCATAAGCCCAAGGGCTTGCTCTGCCTCTTGGTTGAGGCTACGCAAGCGATCTGCCCAATCTCTTGTTTCCAGACGTTGACGAACCTTCTCGGCACGATAGGCTATATCAATGGCTGCCATAGCGATATAGCCAGCTCCGGGGATCTCGGAGTGATTGGGGTGACGGCTCCTATATATATTTACTGTAAGCCCTAGCTCCTCACCAGCACGCCTATAAGCGACTTCCTCCTCCACAGGCACGGTCATAGACAACCGAGCACGCTCTACCGGCACGGTGATACGCCTTGTTTTGGGGGTTTGATCAGTCTGCATCTCGTGAACCTGATACTTATAGCTGAGCGATACAGTAATCTATTTCTTTGATAATATCCGCAAGATAAGCCCGAGCCTGTGCCCTATCTGCGCCCTGTATGGTAAGTGCATTGGCGACTTGGCTCAAAGACTCGCTATGCCTGAGCGTATTGACTTCGTCTTGCAGGGCATGTAGCCGTGCCGTCTGCTCCGAGAGTGTATGCTGTAGCTCGGCTATTTTTTCCGCCTGTCTATGAGATAACTCTATAAGTCGGCGCATATTAACCTCCAAGCGTGCCAGTTCTTGTTCCTCTCGATTGGTCATAGCTTAATTCAATAATTCTCTCGCTCCGCAAATGTAATCATTTCTATGCATATTAAGTATAGGGCTAGACGAGGCAAAAACCGAAGTTAATGCCCAGTGGAGGACTCCGAACCCCGAGATTTATATTTTAGATCAACTTTCAGAATGTTGGTGGGAAGACAAGCATAGACTAGGGAGCAAAAGGGAGGAAGGCGTATTTGCCCCCTAGGAGGCTCTGTATTGCGTCGAGCTTCATTGGGGGCACTTAGTGCAGCTCAACAAGGATACAAGCCTTAAACCGCCATCAACACAAATATCTATAAAACAACAATATAAAAACAAAAATCGACTAATCCTTCAGGGTAACATCATCTAGCTCAACATTTCTTCCCATCAATCTTGGGGGATTGATGGACATACCTTGACGTATGAGCCCATCAATCTGTCCTAATCTTCCCATCAATTTTACTCACCGCCCCCCACCAACCCCGATCAATCTCCCTATCCTACTCCCAAATTGGCGCACAATCCATTTGCAAACTTTAACAGAAAAACAGACAAACACCACCCACAACGACCTAAGCCTAGAGGTAAGCCGGCATCGACAGTAGAGGTATGGAGGCTCAAATGCAATGGTAGAACCTGCACAGAGCAAGGTCTATGAGCATGAAAGGCATTAATACATCATAGCTCTGCGATGCGGTATGCAAAGGCTTGTTCGGGACAGACAAATTCGATAACTTTGGGGAAAGCTCTCCACAAGAGAGATAACCCCAGCGAAGCCCCTAGGCCTCGCCAAAGCACGCAACCCACCGCAAGGCATCGGAAGCAATGATGATGCAGGCGTAGCCCTCCCACAGGAGAGCACCAAGTATCAATAGACCTCGGTCATAGAAAACTAAATTGTGAACCATCTAAAAAGAATCTTGAGATGAGAGATTTACCTACACACTTCAAGTCCATCGGGCTCGCAGTGGCATCGGCTCTATGCCTACTTATGCCGCAAGAGGGTGCTGCCCAAACACTCAAAATGGATCTAGCCAAGCCCGTGCTACTCCCAGTGACGGAGCTGACGGCAAACTCAATGACAGTCCACTGGCGCAACGTGAAGGCAGAGTATGGAGCCAGCCCCGATGCTCCACGCATGTTCTACCGTCTGCACATCACACACGAGTTCGAGGCCAAGGAAGACGTCCTATACCCAGTAGCCAATTTCGAGATCAAGGGCACCACCGACGGCAAAGAGGTTGAGTCCCCAGCCAACTGGCTAGACGAGTGGGGTAGCCAATCGGGTTGGTTCGCTATGACGCACAAAGCTCGCCCCGGTGCGATACAGATCAGTGTCCCTGCTCAGATGAGAATCCCCGGCCTGCCCAAAGAGGTCTATGAGACAACCTCAGGGCTAGTGAGTCCAATCCTCCACCTTGGCAACAACTCGGGTAAGTACAGCCTCTCGTTTACGGCCAAAGTCGTAGAGGGTATCGGCAGCAATGCCGAGCTGATCATCTTCGGCTATGGAGAAGAAACCAATGCGCCTACCGAGGCTCCGAGCAACATCAAAAACATCAGCATACCCATGGACGGTAAGGCGCACAAGATCACACTAGACATGGAGGGGGGCACTTGGTCGCACCTCGTGACGATGAGGCTACACTCTCCTCACGTCATAGAGCTCACAGATGCTATCAAGATAGAGCAGGCTCTCGTACAGGGGGACAAAGGCTATCGCTCGGTCTGGAAGGCTGGCATCAAAGGCTCTCACGCCTCGATACAGCCTCAGAAGCCCGACCTCTCAAAAGGAGAGTACAAAGTAGAGTATGCTTTCTCCATCGGCACCAAGGAGGAAGAGGGGCTAATCCCCGCTGGCGTCCTAGATCAGGAAGCAGCCAAGAAGGCGGGTGAACGCATTGCCGTACGTATGGGGGTACAAGAAACTGTTGGCGACTTTGGTGATAGGGCCAACCTAGTAGTCCGCCGATCTATGTTCTCCGACCCATGCTACCTCGACGGCAACACGCCCAAGTCCCCCTACTACTATCTCGGCTATGTAGGCAAAGAAGCCCCCAACTATCAGTACGCACTACCCGGAGAGATCACACACCCCAATGGTCTATACGCAGGGGCAATCAAAATGTCCACGCACATGACCAACGCTTACCACGGAAAAAAAATCCTAGGCGTACGGCTCTGTGTGGCGGCTGTAGGGCAAAACAAAACTGGGTGGCTGCTAGGCTCTCGAGAGCAAAACGCAGGCACACCCTATATCTTCCTCGCCCAAAAACTCAAGGGAGCTGAAGCAGGGGAGAGCCAATGGCTCCGCTCTAGAGTGTCGGTACTGCAAGACGGCTGGAACGAGGTGATGTTCGACGAACCCTATACGATCGAGCGAGGCAACCCAATCTATGCCGGTGTGATAGCTCAGGACATGAGCAACTCGGGCCTAATACTGGCCACACACCACGACCCACAGATTACCACTCCCCACTCTCTGCTCTACGCCCACGCTGAAGGCAACGCTCAGCACAGCTCACTCTCATTTGCCGCTAAGCCCAAGCAAGACCAGCATCTACTCATGCAGTTCATCTTGGACGAATCGGCTCATAACGGTATCGAACCTCTCATCGCAGAGCTATGCCGCATCTATGTAGAGGGAGGTCGAGTTAAGGTTGAGGGCAAGCATGACGCTATATTCGTCTATACTATCACGGGGCAGCTCATCGACTCGGAGGTAGCTCTCCCCTCGGGTAAATACATTGTGCGAGTTAGTACGCCATCGGGCTATCAGCACCAGCGTATCTTGGTGCCATAGTCTATCACACATCATAAATCAAAGGCGGTGCATCGAAAACAATTTTCGATGCACCGCCTTTGATTTAGACCCTCGGATTACCCCGATCGTAGCTAACGCTCTCGCTTCTTAGGCACCTTGAGCTCGATATCGAAGTCTACGACCCGAGTAGCATTAACGCCTGAGATACCCGTACCTCCGTTGATGTTGCTGTAGATCTGCACGGGCGTAGTAAATGGAGATTCTTCATCTGTCGAATGGGCTACGCCTAGGCTAATGAGATATTTGTAAACATCTTCGCTGATAGCCTGCACGAAGAAACGAATACGCCGACTCTTGGGCTTGACCAACACCTCACTCCCATCTCCTAGAATGGTATGATAGCCATCTTCTCTGTGGTAATAGAAGTTCATCGGCAGAGAGATACGATCGGACGAGAGAGAGAGCCCAACCTCCTGCCCATCGAAAACACGATCGGGGAAAACGTTGTAGATATTGGTGTACGAGGCAATATCGAAGGGGTCTTCAGCCTCTTCGCTACCGGGGGCTGCGGGATTGCCATCACTGAGTATGTAGTCCTCTCTCCCATCTAGCTTGAGCATGATCCACCCCCTAGGCGTAAACTCCTCGCCAGTGTCTACACGCTGCACTACATCTGCATATTCCGCATAGATGCGGTAGTAGTTTTTCTCCCCTGCGGGGTCTTTGAGCCTAATCTTCCAGCGGGTGTACTCCTTACGACTACCTGTTTCCCGATGTAGGGTATAGTCTTCGTGCTTGACCTCAAGCACCTCTGCTGGGCTTGGCACTACAAACTCAGACGAAGCCTTCTTGCCCTTGTAGCTGGCTGAGATCTGCACACGCTGGCCACTCCTGAACTGAGCCGAGAGTTCATAAGTCCCAAGAGGCTTGATCGGAGTGAGCCCTACCTTGGCCCCGTCGATGCTCATCTCCACCTCTACGCCCTTGATTCTAAAATACCGCCCCATACTGGTTTGGGAGATCTTGAGCGTATGTTGGTCCCGATCGGTTGCACCAAGGAAAAGAATCGTTAGCTCCTCCTTGAGGTTTTCGTATGGGATATCAAGCGACGACTTACAACTCGTCATTGACACAGCGGCTACCAATAGAGCCGATAATTTAAGCATGTATGGTTTCATCGTCTTAGGAACCTTAAAATTTGTATGTGTAGGAGATTGACGGAATGATGGGCAGAAGCGTAAACTTCGTTACCCGATTATCCTTCCTAGAGTTGCTCAGATCAGCAGGGTAGATGAAGGCTGGATTCTTCTGGTTGTAGACATTGAAGATGCTGAAGTTCCAGACACTCTGGGCTCTCCCCTTGTGAAAGCGATTGTAATTGACACTTAAATTGAGGCGATGCGTGGCTGGCAAACGGAAGTTGTTGCGCTCGGGGATATAGCTCTGTGTGTCCGATCGCCAGCTATCCATAGCATCTGGACGGATAATCTGCATCTTCTCATAACCAAGTGTAATCACTCCACCTGTGTAGAACTCCCAAGAGGCAGACGCATCGACACGATTGCTAAACTTGTGAGATAGGACGATGTTGAGCTTGTGCCTGCGGTCATACTTGTAGGGGAACCACTCACCTCTATTAATCGAACCATCAGGGAAGCGGCGCTCGCTCTTGGAGAGGGTGTAGCCAACCCAACCAGTGGTACGGCCAACCTGACGCATCAGGATTGCCTCCACCCCATAGCTACGGCCGTGACCAGCGACGACTTTGTTCTCCCAACCAACCGACGAGCCTACGAAGCTGGCTCCGTCCTTATACTCGAGTACATGGTTCATGTGCTTGTAATAGGCTTCGGCACTTACATACCACCCATTGCCAAACTTATAGTTCGCACCGAGGCTCAGCTGATCCGAGGTCATCGGCTCGAGGTGTTTGGTAGCAGGTACCCACAGGTCTGTGGGGAGCGTCATAGCAGCCGAGGTAAGCAGGTGTACATTCTGCGACATACGTGCATAGCCGAGCGTCATATTCAGCAGAGGCGTTATACGCCAGTCTATGTTGGCTCTAGGTTGTAGGGAGATATAAGGCTTGGAATTGACCATAAACATAGCCGCACGCAGGCCTGCGTTGAGCTGGAGGGCATCATTGAGCTGGAGCTTACTCTCGGCATAGAGGGCTGCATGGTGGGCAAAGATTAGACTAGAGGGTTTAGGATTCAGCAGGTCTGGGCTTACGTCTAGGCCTAGGGCCTCACCTCTATTGACCCGCTCGTGGGCTTCGGGACGGAAGGTATGGTGGATATAGTCTAGCCCGAAGCGCCACTCCGAGCGAGGCGAGGCGTAGTAGTGAGCATTCCAGCCTAGCGATAGATCTTCGATACCAGAGTTGTAGCCAACGGAGGTGAATTGCCTCTCTGCCTTACGCTCTAGGATGCGGTTGGTGAACCGTGTCAAGAAGTGATATTTGGTATAGGCCAGCGTCATATCACTATAGAGCTTGGAGGAGAAGACGTGGTTCCAGCGCAGAGAAGCTAGAGTATTGCCCCAATTCATGTTGGCGTTGGTATTGACATCTAAGGAGTGCGCATTGCCGTCTTCGTCACTGATGCTGTATGTTTCGTTCATATCACTATGCAACTTGTCTAGTCCATGATAGACACTTAGGTATAAGCGATCTCTATCCCCGATCTTGTGCTGCAACTTGGCATTGATGTCGTAGAAGTAGTAGCCTCCATCGAAGTCTTCACTAGGGATAAAAGGCTTAGCGAGCAAGTCAATGTAGGTGCGACGAAGGGCTAGATTGAAGCTCGTCCTATCCTTAATAATAGGCCCCTCGATCTGAGCTTTGGAGGAGATCAATCCTATACTCAAGGCTCCTTTGTACTTCTGCATATTCCCGTCATTGGTGCGCACATCAATCACAGAGGAGAGGCGTCCACCGAAACGAGCAGGGAAGTTACCCTTGTATAGGTCGACCTTCTTGACGGCCTCAGGAGTAAAGACAGAGAAGAACCCGAAGAGATGATCCACACTATAGAGCGAAACGCCATCTAGTAGGATCAAGTTTTCGTCGGGTCCGCCACCTCGTACATGCACACCTGCACTGCCCTCGCTCCCGCTCTGTACCCCGGGCATTAGTTGTAGCGCCTTCATCAGATCGCTCTCTCCAAGCAACGCTGGAGTTGTCTTGATGATATGTACGGGAACCTCAATAGCCCCCGCCTGCGGTGCACGGAGCTGTCGGCGTTCTTCTGTGATGACTACTTCTTGTAGTAGCCCCTTAGGATCAAGTTCGATGGTGAGTGTTGTGTCTGCTTTCAGGTTAAGCTCGATGGTTTGTGTTTCGTAGCCGATGTAGGAAATACGGATTGAGCGAATCGGCTTGCTGGGACTGAAGCTAAAGAAGCCATAAGAATTGGTATAAGCTCCTTGCTTAGTTTCGGGTGCGTAGATCGTCGCTCCAATCAAGGTTTCCTTACTCTCGGCATCGACCACATGCCCACTAATCGTGTGGTGCTTGGTTGTGGGTGGCTGAGCTTGCACCATATCTGTGCCCGAGCCGAGCCAAAGCAGAGTGACGAGGACGAACACACGCCAGAGCGCACTTGGGGCTACAAGCTGGCGAAGGTGGTTCCGCATTGTCATTGTCTAGTGATTGTTTGTAATTAATTATTAGCTGCTATCTATCTAATCTCTTGAAGAAAGAAAATACAGGAGCAAATATAGGTATTATTTCTATGCAAGAAGCAAACAAAATGCTCGTAAATATCTATAAAAGAAAAATCTATAAAAGTTTAGCCTCTCATAGAGGTTATACCAACTCTCCCAAATGCAGCTAAGCCCCGAGAGGATTGTACTCACAATCTCTCTCTCGGGGCTTAGGTAATAATATCCGTTTGGCAGTAGAGTCGTGGTGCTTACACCTCGGCAGAGCTCTGGCACTGCTCCATGACACGCAGGAAGTTGCCACCCCAGATTAGGGCAAGATCTTCTTCATCGTAGCCACGAGCCAGTAGTTCCATCGTGATGCGTACGAGATCTAGAGTAGAGCGACAACCAATCAGCTCGCCATCTCCGTCGAAGTCCGAGCCGATACCCACGTGCTCGATCCCAGCAATACGAATAATGTGCTCGATATGCTCGACCGCATCGAGCAGACTAGCCTGCTGATCGTCCTGATGAATAAAACCAGCATAGAGGCAGATCTGCACAACTCCCCCCTTGCGAGCGATAGTTCGGATCTGATCGTCGGTGAGGTTGCGTGGGTGATCACAAAGTGCTCGGGCAGAGGAGTGGCTAGCAATCACGGGCTGAGTGCTTAGCTCTAGCACATCAGCTACCGTTTCCTCTCCTGTATGACTAAGATCAATCATCAAACCAAGGCGATTCATCTCTCGGACAACCTCTCGACCAAATGGGCTAAGTCCGCCATGTGTGCGCTCACTCTTGCGAGCAGAGTCGCAGATCGCGTTATCGCCATTGTGGCATAGCGTTACGTAGACGATACCGTAACGATCTCGATAATACTGGAGCAGGCTAAGGCGTTCTCCAAGCGCATAGCCGTTCTCTATGGCAGGAATAATAGCCTTGAGCCCTCTTGCCTTGGCCGATTTGACGTCGGCGGCCGAGCGAGCGATGCAAGCTCGATCGGGATAGAGCCCAACTTGACGATGTAGCTCTGTGAGTTTGGCCTCGGCATAGCCAATCGCTCGCTCGTGCGCTTCGTCCGACAGCTCGCCTTGTGGCAAATAGGCAACCATGATGCTGGCGTCGATCTGCCCAAGCTCTAGCTTAGGCAGGTCCACAAGCGTCGGGCCGTACTCCCCAAGTCTAAAGTCTGGCGCAAAGCACATCGGCGTATCGGTGTGCGAATCGAGCGTTAGCTCGGTGGTGTGGAACTGGCGCGCCCTACGATACAGCCGAGCACGCTCCACGATGTGTGCGAAGAGCCTGAGCTGACGAGCATCGCCTCCAGCAACCATTTGCTCAGGGTGCCACTGTACAGCCAGAATATCCAATTCGGGGTAAGCATCAATCGCCTCATTGATGCCGTCAGCAGCCATCGCATGCTCCACGAAAGGTGGACGCACCTCCCTGAGCGCCTGATGATGCAGGCTATTGACGTAAATATCTTCGCCCTCCTCGATGCCGAGAATGTCTGCCAAGCGTCCACGAGGCGTAACTTCCGTCAGCCGATGAGCTCCAATGGTCTTGGGAATCTTGGGCGAATGATCGATCGCATACTCCACCGTGTATTGGCTAACGATGTCCTGAAATAGGGTAGAGCCGTAGGCAACACCGAGTAGCTGATGCCCACGACAGATACCGAGTATAGGCATACTGAGGCGAGTAGCTAGACGAATAAGGATAAGCTCATAGCGATCACGCTCGGGATCGACCTCACCCAAGCCACGTATTGGGTCTTCGTCTAGGTAAATTGGGTTAAGGTCGCTACCACCAGAGAGGAGCAAGCCGTCCAAGCTCTGCAGGCTCTCTAGCAGAGTATCTATATCATCGGTAAGCGGGAGTAGAAACGGAACTCCTCCAGCTCTGATGATGGCATCTGAATAAGCCCTCGCCAGCGATGAGCCATACTGGGTCTGATTGACCGTAATCCCGACGCGAGGCTTACCAAGACAAACGGGAGCGACCGAATGGCCCCTCCCGAGATGTCGGTCTACCTCTTGATTCAAAGCCCGCACGGCTTGAGATAGATCGTTAAGTTTCATAAGATGAATCCTTATTTATGCGTCAATACGAGCGTAGGTCGCATTAGCCTCGATAAATTCACGGCGAGGACCTACGTCGTCGCCCATGAGCATCGAGAAGATTGAGTCGGCCTCGGCCGCATTCTCTACCGTGATGCGGTGGAGCGTTCTGTTCTCTGGGTTCATTGTTGTCTCCCAGAGTTGCTCATCGTTCATCTCACCAAGACCCTTGTAGCGCTGCACGTGTACCTTGCTTTCGTCTCCATCTGCAACACGGTCGATGAAAGCCTGTCGCTGCTGCTCTGTCCAGCAGTATTCCTGTTCCTTACCTCGCCGACAGAGGTAGAGCGGAGGCGTAGCAATGTAGACGTAGCCGCTCTCGATGAGGCTACGCATATTGCGGAAGAAGAAGGTCAAGATGAGCGTGGCGATATGGCTACCGTCCACGTCGGCATCGGTCATGATGATCACCTTGTGGTAGCGGAGCTTGGAGAGGTTGAGCGCCATGCTGTCCTCTTCGGTACCGATGGTCACGCCCAATGCCGTGTAGATATTGCGAATCTCTTCGCTCTCGAGCACCTTGTGCTGCATTGCTTTCTCTACGTTGAGGATCTTACCACGCAGAGGGAGAATAGCCTGATACTCTCGGTCGCGGCCCTGCTTAGCTGTGCCACCAGCCGAATCCCCTTCGACGAGGAATAGCTCACTCTGCTCGGGATCCTTGCTCGAGCAATCTGCGAGCTTACCGGGTAAGCCACCGCCAGAGAGTGGCGACTTGCGCTGCACCATCTCACGAGCCTTACGAGCTGCTTGACGAGCCGTAGCTGCTAGTACAACCTTATCGACGATGATTTTAGCTTCTTTAGGGTGCTCCTCCAGATAGTTCTCTAGGGCTTCGCTCACAGCTATGTCCACCGCCCCGATTACTTCGTTGTTACCGAGCTTCGTCTTGGTCTGACCCTCGAACTGAGGCTCTGCCACCTTGATGCTTACCACTGCGGTCAGCCCTTCACGGAAGTCATCGCCCGTGATCTCGACCTTGACCTTATCTAGGAGCTTGGAGTCGGTAGCATATTTCTTGAGCGTACGTGTCAGACCACGGCGGAAGCCCGCCAGATGCGTTCCTCCCTCAATAGTATTGATATTATTGACGTAGCTATAAACATTCTCCGTATAAGAAGTATTGTAGGTCATAGCCACTTCTACGGGGATACCTTGCTTCTCTGTTGTGATGTGAATGATGTCCTCTACCAGCGATTCCTTACTACGATTGATGTAGCGCACGAACTCCTTGAGCCCGTCCTCGGAGTAGTAGCTCTCGCTCTTGTAGCTACCGTCCTCATTCTGTTCACGGCGATCGGTAAGGGTCAAGCGAATACCAGCATTGAGGTAAGCCAGCTCACGTAGACGATCGGAGAGAATCTTGAACTGATACTCCCCTACGATAAAGATAGAGGTGTCGGGTTTGAAGATCACCGTAGTACCCGTGCGATCGGTCTCGCCAATGACTTGTAGCTCTGTGGTTGGGATACCACAGCTAAACTCCATTGAGTAGATCTTACCGTCACGGTGCACAATAGCTTTGAGATATGTAGAGAGGGCATTCACACAGCTCACACCGACCCCGTGCAGACCGCCCGAAACCTTGTACGAACCCTTGTCGAACTTACCCCCTGCGTGCAGTACCGTCAGTACCACCTCTAGGGCACTCTTACCTTCCTTCTCGTGAATATCCACAGGGATACCACGACCGTTGTCGTGTACCTCTATGGAGTTGTCTTCGTTGATGACGACCTGAATATCTGTACAGTAGCCAGCTAGAGCTTCGTCGATTGAGTTATCTACAACTTCATAGACGAGATGGTGCAGGCCCTTCTCTCCAATATCCCCGATATACATGGCAGGGCGCTTGCGCACTGCTTCTAGCCCCTCCAGTACTTGAATGCTACTGGCCGAATAGTCGGCGCCCATAGCGTTGTCTTTGATTTCTTCGCTCATGATTCTATAAAATCATCATTTTGATTTATCCACAAAGATAGTAAGAAACTAGCGTACCGCCACTGCGTTGCTAGATATAGGGAACAGTGTTCGTTGTACATTGACTCCTCATACTTGATGATAACGAAAATCAAACGGTGGTGCGCCAAAAAGACTTTGACACACCACCGTCCCCGTTTACTCCACTTACTACTGAGCGAGGAATTGCCCTAGAGCCATGCGGACCTGCTCGAAGCAGCTCTGCAAGTCGTCATTGACGATTTGCAGATCGAAGTGATCGGCATGCGTCAGCTCCTGCTCGGCCTTGGCCAGACGCTCCTCGATAACCTCGGGGCTATCGGTAGAGCGGCTCGTAAGCCTTGTACGTAGCTCCTCGATCGAGGGAGGCTTGATGAAGAGGCTTAGCGCCCGATCTCCGTAGCAACTCTTGATGTTGCGACCGCCGACGCAGTCCACATCGAAGATCACATTATCCCCCTGAGCCAAGATGCGCTCAACCTCGCTTTTGAGCGTGCCGTAGTACTTATTCTCGTACACTTCCTCCCACTCGAGGAAGTCCCCCGCCTCGATGCGTCGGCGAAACTCATCTGGCGAGAAGAAATAGTACTCTACGCCGTGCCGCTCGTTGCCTCTAGGCTGTCTGCTGGTAGCAGACACCGAGAAGCGCAAGCGTAGCTCGGGCACCTCTGCCATGAGCTTATTAATGATCGTGCTCTTGCCCGTACCCGAGGGTGCCGAGATGATGACCAGCTTACCCATACTAGGCCTTGCTCTCCTCCTTAATCTTGGCCATAATCAGGGCTGACAGCTCGTCAGCTAGCTCGGGATTGGCTTGTAGCGTTGCCTTAGCCGCCTCACGCCCCTGCCCTAGCTTATTCTCGCCATAGCTAAACCAAGAACCACTCTTCTTGATGATATTGTGCTCGGTACCGAGGTCGATAATCTCACCCGTGCGAGAGATACCCTCGCCGTAGACGATATCGAACTCTGCCTTGCGGAACGGAGGAGCTACTTTGTTCTTGACGACCTTGACCTTAGTCAGATTACCGAGTACCTCCTCACCATCTTTGATCGCCGTACTCTTGCGAATGTCGATGCGGACAGAAGCGTAGAACTTGAGGGCATTACCCCCAGTGGTCGTTTCGGGATTGCCGAAACTAACCCCAATCTTCTCACGTAGTTGGTTGATGAAGATGCAGGTCGTATTTGACTTATTTACAGCCCCCGTCATCTTACGTAGAGCTTGTGACATCAGGCGAGCCTGCAAACCAACCTTGTTGTCGCCCATATCTCCCTCGATCTCGGCCTTAGGCGTTAGGGCAGCCACAGAGTCGATGATCACGAGGTCCACAGCATTGGAGCGAATGAGCTGCTCGGCAATATCTAGAGCCTGCTCGCCATTATCTGGTTGTGAGATCCACAGATTATCAATGTCTACACCTAGCTTCTGGGCATAGGTAGGGTCGAAAGCGTGCTCTGCATCGACAATAGCTGCTACGCCACCAGCCTTCTGTGCCTCGGCAATGGCGTGGATAGCCAGAGTTGTCTTACCAGACGACTCTGGCCCATAAATCTCTACGATACGCCCACGAGGGTAACCGCCGACACCTAAAGCGAGGTCTAGCCCTACGGAACCAGAGGGAATAACACTGATGGCCTCCACAGGTGTCGCACCCATATTCATAATGGCACCCTTGCCATGCGTCTTCTCGATGCTAGCCATGGCAGCTTGTAGGGCTTTGAGCTTATTCTCGGGCAAGCCGGGCTTGCTTTGCTGTACGTCCTTTGTTTCTTCTGAACTCATATATATTACTTACTTAATTGTCATCGGTATAGTAGCCTAGGAGTAGAGAGCCCTATGCCTGCTCGGCCAAGATTTGGGCGGCGTGGTCTGCTGTCACGACAGCTCGGCCTCGGATAATCCGCTCAATACGTCCGTCCGTACCAATCACGAAGCTCGTGCGCTCCGTACCCATATACTTACGGCCATACATACTCTTCTCTACCCAAACGCCAAACTGCTCGTTGAGCCTAACGTCCGTATCGGCAATCAGCCTAAAGGGGAGGCTATGCTTGTCGATGAAGCCACGGTGGCTCTTGGCCGTATCTCGGCTGACACCCACGACCTCATAGCCCGCAGCTCTGAGCTCTGCATATCCATCTCTTAGGCTACAGGCCTGAGCTGTACAGCCGGCAGTATTGTCTTTGGGGTAAAAGTAGAGGACAACCTTGCGGTCTGGGTAATCCGACAAGCGAACCTCTCGCCCATCTTGGTCTAGCCCAAGCAAATCCTCTACCCGATCTCCTATATTCATCATAATGATGTATCTACGTTGATTATCTAAAGAATTGACTAACCTGACAAAGATAGAGATTATTCCTTACATAATATTAGGACTTGTAGCACCCCTTTTGGTAAGCCTATAAGCCCTATCCCCACTGCTCAATTTATACATTCTTTTACTCCTCTGTATGATGATCGAGCAGACAATCTCTAATCGAGCGGAAAATCGGGGAACCTCGTATTTGACCTCTAGCAGGCTCTAGATCACGTCCGACCTCGCTTGCGCACCTCTCTCCCAGAGGCAGAGGGAGAGGGGCTTAAAAAAGCACAAGTACAACCGGCTAGCAAATAGACACATAGACTAAAATCCGAATCAATCTCACAGCCTTCTTGCTCTATTTTGCGTGTTTCCTCCCATCAATCCTTTAGGATTAGTCGATACACCTGATGGGGTTAACCCTACGATCCGAATCAATCTGCCCATCAATTTCTTTCAGCCAAACCATTCTCCTTTATGAACCGTTATACCATTCACATAAATTCCTCACTATATCCTTAACACTCCTTAACCAAAAAGTAGAACAATTGCCATACTAAGTTTTGGCATTTTTGAGTAGATGCCACTAACCCTAGGCTCCCCCGCCCTTATGCTCAGACCTATGCATAGAGCACAAGAGCCAAACATTTGTATCAAACATATATTCGTCATCAACATCATTACCCAAATATCCGTATATTTGCGCTCTCAAATAGCCGATAAGCAACACGTTCACAGTTATTAACACCATATATTAGTATATAGCCCGAGGACACCTCTATCTATATTCAGTATCAAAATCACAGCGTAATCCACAAAGACATGAAGCAGAGATCTATTTTATCTTACTTAGCCTTTGGCTTGTGCCTGCTCCTTGCATGGAGCGGTTGGGCAGGGCCAATAGGCAGAGAGCAGGCTATGCGCCTAGCCGAGCGATATGTACAAATTGACCGAGCAGGAGAGCTTAGGCTCGCCGAGGGAGAGAAGAATGGCGGACTAAAGCCTACATACTACATCTTCAACGACACCGACCGCTCTGGTTTTGTGATTATCTCGGGCGATGACGCCACGATACCTGTCCTTGGCTACTCCGACAAGGGGCAAGTCCATCTAAATCGACTACCCGAGCAGCTCTCTGGCCTGCTCAAACGACACCAAAAGCAGGTCGATGCACTACGCTCCACCACAGTTACCCCCGGGCTCCCTAGCCCAACGCCCAAGCCTAACCCCAAAGCCATACGGGGGCCTCTGACCAAATCTCTTTGGGACCAAGACAAACCATTCAACGACCAAGCTCCCATTATCAGCAAAGAAAGGACGGTAACAGGCTGCGTCGCCACGGCTATCTCGCAGGTTATGTACTACCATAAGTGGCCCGAGCGAGGCAAAGGGAAGCACACCTACACACCTCGAGCTGGCTCGATCGGGGAGCTGTCGGCGGACTTTGAGCAGTCTGTCTACGACTGGGCTAATATGATTGACTCCTACACGTTTGATTGGAAGTGGAACAACGACACCCGTACCTACGACAAAGAGGGGCACTGGACAGAAGCTCAAGGCAAGGCTGTAGCTAAACTCATGTCCGACGTCGGGATTGCGGTCAATATGAACTATCGACGCTCTCGTGACGGCGGCAGCGGTGCCTACATGCACGATGCTGCTCGTGCGCTCAAGAAACACTTCTCCTATCATGTACGTCATCTCTCTCGCAACGAGAGCCCCAACCAGCTCTTCCTCTCCCTAATACAACAGGAGCTAGACCTAGACAACCCCATCATCATGTCTGGTGCTCAAAACGACGCAGGACATGCGTGGGTCATAGACGGCTATGACGAAAACGGCTATCTACACACCAACTGGGGCTGGGGAGGCACAAGCAACGGCTACTTCGCCCTCAGCTTCATGAGCCCTCCGATACTAGGACATGGCGGTGGAGATGGAGGATTTAACCAAGGACAGGACATCATCTTGGTACGCCCCGATAGAGAAGGACACGAACCCTTCCCTATCCAAGAGCGACGCTACTCCTTTTTCGGCGACGGAGGCTTGTCATTTAGATCCGAGATAACCGACCTCGATCAAGACAAAATAGGGCTGATGCTTACCAATCTGAGCACCAACGCCTCGGACCTCTACCGTGGCGATCTTGCGATCTCCCTACGGGACGCCTCCGGCCAAGAGATTATGCTCTCGCAGACCAATCTCGACCTAACTGGGATCTCTAGAGGGTCATACTTCACCTCCCTACTGACCTCTATCACACTAGATCCTATGCTCGCCGATGGCACATATACTTTGAGAGCAGTATGCCGAGAGATCATTGAGCCAGACACCAATGTAGATGTACCCAATGCACAGCCTTGGCTTGAGGTTGAGTATGGAGAGCCGCTGAGTATCGAAATCAACCAAGGACGTATCACACTACCTACAATCCCCACAGAGATCAATCTATCTCTCAGCAAAGAACCCAAGCAGACAACCCTATTTTGGTCAAATCATCAGACCAGCCTACAGTTGTCTATATCCAATTCTACTCGCTTTACCACCGACTACGGCTATATCGTCGTGGAGCTAAGCCGTGCAGGAGTATCGGTAGATAAGATGAGGAGTGAGGGGTATCAGTTCTTTGATCATAGCACTTTCGATGGGATTATCACATTTCATCAAACCCCTAGCTCGTCACTGACAGCAGGCATCTACGATGTCACCTTCTCATTCCTCGTACCAAGCAAAACGGTCCACTACACCGATGGGACAAGCCAAACTATTCCGGAGCGGAGCTATCCTATCAACAACCCTTTCGGCACCTATCAGCTAGAAATACTTGACGCAAACCAAAAGCCTATCCTGACCTACAAACCCAATAGGAACAGCAACCTAGACGCCCCAGAGAGCGGGACAAAAGATCTGGAGATACGCCTCAATGACGAGCTGTGGACGGAAGAAGAGCTAGACCTCAAACAGCTCGATAGCTCTACCCTCTCCATCGCCTGCGAAATCGAGAACGTAGGAGCCGAGAGCTTCACGGGTTCTCTCCGCTACGATCTAGTAGACGTAGAGCTAGGACAGCGCTATCCCTTGGGGGCGACGGGCGAGCTAACAATCCATAAACATAGGAGCGTTGATATCTCCAAGACTAAGATCAATATCCCCAAATCCGCATTCGAGCCTATCCCCCTAGGGCGAACCTACGAGCTACACCTCACCGCCAATATCGCTGGTATCGATCGAGATGTTTGGGCGACGGGGACCTATCGCCGTACACTCAAACTCAAACAGGGAGGCACTCCCACCCCACCCAAAACCTATTATAAAGTAACCCTCACCTCAAATGACGGCGGGCGCATTAGCATACCCGATGTCCAACTATCGGCAGTCGAGGCTAAGAAAGAGCTTAGAGTAGTCGTAGAGCCAGAAATGGGCTATGAGCTGGCAAGTCTAACCGCTGGCGGCAAGGACATCAAGGACACAAAGACATTTGTTGTCGAGGGAGATACGGAGGTTATTGCCCAGTTCGCTAAAAAAGTCTACCGAGTAACCCAAAAAGTAGAGGGGCAAGGAAGCATCAAGATATCTGGAGCAGATAAGCTAGAAGCAGTGACACACGGCACACAGCTGAGCGTACAAGCTAGCCCTGCCGAAGGCTACGAGCTGGCGAGCTTGACCGCTGGCGGCAAGGACATCAAGGACACAAAGACATTTGTCGTCGAGGGAGATACGGAGGTTATTGCCCAGTTCGCCAAAAAAGTCTACCGAGTAACCCAAAAAGTAGAGGGGCAAGGAAGCATCAAGATATCTGGAGCAGATAAGCTAGAAGCAGTGCCACACGGTACGCAGCTGAGCGTACAAGTTAGCCCTGCCGAAGGCTACGAGTTGGCGAGCTTGACCGCTGGTGGCACAGACATCAAGGCCACAAAGACATTTATTGTCGAGGGAGATACGGAGGTTATTGCCCAGTTCACTAAAAAAGTCTACAGAGTAACCCAAAAAGTAGAGGGGCAAGGAAGCATCAAGATATCTGGAGCAGATAAGCTAGAAGCAGTGACACACGGCACACGGCTGAGCGTACAAGCTAGCCCTGCCGAAGGCTACGAGTTGGCGAGCTTGACCGCTAGTGGCACAGACATCAAGGCCACAAAGACATTTGTCGTCGAGGAAGAAACAGAGGTTATTGCCCAATTCACTAAAAAAGTCTACCGAGTAGACGTTCCTAATACCCTAGAGCATGCGACACTTCGTGTAGAGGGAGCACAAGATCTCTCCGCCGTCGAGTATGGAACAGAGCTCACACTCATCATTACGCCTCAAGCAGGCTATCTAATAGATGAGGTCAAAGTAAACAATCGTCCACTCGATGCGCCATATCGCTTCTCTGTTACTGAGCAGTGTACGGTTGAGATCGCAATCAAGCAGGACACAGGCCTGACCGATATTGCAGCTGCCAAAGTCTTGATCTACCCCAATCCTGCGAGCCACTTCGTCATCATCAAGCACGTTAGCCCTAGCACTCCACTTCGCCTACGCACACTAGACGGCAGAGTGGTGCGCCAAGCAGCCATGCCAGAGGGCAATGAGTTTAGATGGTCGGTAGCAGAGCTCGGGAGAGGCCTATACATCATAGAGATTGGCCTACAAGCCTACAAGCTGATCCTCGAATAATCGCTCCCGATCGGAGCAGCAGAGCTTCCGTCTAGAAGCAACTATCCCCCAGATTGCCGAGTGCAATCTGGGGGATAGTCCGTTGATAGTAGGCAGATAGAAGCCTACTGCCCGAATAGCGAGTCCACAAATTCCTTTTTGCGGAAGAGCTGTAGGTCGTCGATGCCCTCACCCAAACCAATGTATTTGACAGGGATTTTGAACTGATCTGAGATACCGATGACGACACCACCCTTGGCTGTGCCATCAAGTTTCGTAACGGCTAGGGCATTTACCTCCGTTGCTGCGGTGAACTGCTTGGCCTGCTCAAAAGCATTCTGTCCCGTAGAGCCGTCCAGCACTAGCAGTACTTCGTGTGGCGCATCGGGCACAACCTTCTGCATCACACGCTTGATCTTGCTCAGCTCATTCATCAACCCAACCTTATTGTGCAGACGTCCAGCCGTGTCGATGATCACGACATCTGCCTCTTGTCGAACCGCTGCGCTCAGCGTATCGTAGGCTACCGAGGCTGGGTCGGCATTCATCTTTTGTTTGATTAGGGGCGTGTCGGTGCGTGATGCCCAGATCTCGAGCTGCTCAATGGCTGCGGCACGGAAGGTATCGGCTGCTCCTAGCACAACCTTGAGGCCTGCCTTCTTGAACTGATGCGCTAGCTTGCCAATCGTCGTGGTCTTACCTACGCCATTGACCCCTACCACCATTATGACGTATGGCTTCGCTCCCTCGGGAATGCCGAAGGCATCGCCATCGATGACGCCATTCTCGGTCAGCAAGGCTGCGATTTCTTCTCTTAGTAGAGTCGTCAGCTCACCTGTGGTTACATACTTATCCCGTGCGACACGCTCCTCAATGCGTCGAATGATCTTGAGCGTCGTGTCTACACCTACGTCCGAGGTTACTAGGACGTCCTCGAGGTCATCGAGCACATCATCATCGACCTTACTCTTACCGGCAATCGCTCGGGTGAGCTTGGAGAAAACATTCTCCTTACTCTTATTAAGCCCTTCGTCAAGCTGAGCCTTTTCTTCTTCCTTCTTTTTCTTGGAGAAAAAACTAAATAGTCCCATAGTATTTCTAGTCCATACGGTTTTTATAATCCTCGTAGCTATACTCACGAAGCATCTGTAGAGAGCCATCTAAGCGACGGAAGGCTATCGAGGGATGCGGAATGCCATTGAACATATTCGTCTTGACTGTGGTATAGTGCAGCATATCCTCAAAAATAATCCGCTGGCCGATCTCTAGAGGTTGCTCAAACGCCCAATAGCCGATGAAGTCGCCACTCAGGCAGCTATTCCCCCCGATGCGGTAGGTATGTGGAGTCTCGGTATGCGTCTGCACAATGCGTGCACCTCGTATGGCTGGTTGGTAAGGCATCTCCAGACAGTCGGGCATATGGCAGGTAAAAGATACATCAACAATAGCAGTCTTGATGCCATGATGCTCCACGAGGTCTATGATCGTCGCCTCGAGATAGCCCGTTTGCCAAGCGAAAGCACTCCCCGGCTCGAGAATGAGCTTGAGGTGCGGATGTCGCTCGCCGAAGGAGCGGAGCGTCTGCACGAGGTGATCTACATTATAGTCCTTGCGTGTCATCAGGTGTCCACCACCCATATTGAGCCACTTGGCCTGCTCTAGAGCCTTGGGGAAGTTACGCTCGACAATCTCGAGCACCTCGCTTAGGTTCTCGGCATCGCCCTCGCAGAGGACATGCAGATGCAGCCCCTCAATACCCTCGGGGAGCCTATCGCCCAGCTCGCTAGCCGTCACGCCAAATCGAGAACCGGGAGCACAAGGATTGTATAGATCCGTTTCGACCACAGAATACTCAGGATTGATGCGCAGGCCAAAGGACACACCTTGGCTTGCCTCTATCTGCTCACGGAGAAGCTCAATTTGGCTCAGCGAGTTGAAAGTAACGTGACTACTATATTTAAGGATCGTAGGGAAATTCTCGGGCGTATAACCGGGGCTAAACGTATGAGCAGGCGCACCCATCTCTTCGTAAGCTAGCTGAGCCTCGTAGATAGAGCTGGCCGTACTGTGCTTGATGTATTCGCGGAATACGGGGAACGTTTTCCAGAGCGCATAGGCCTTGAATGCTAGAATAACTTCAGCACCACTTCGTTCGGCAACTGAACGGATTAGCTCCAAGTTGCGGCGTAGTAGGCTTTCCTCTAGCACGTAGCAAGGTGACGGAATGTTATTGTTCATTTAATTATAGTCGTATCATCTTTATTTGTACAAAGATAAAAAACTGTTTGCAAACCTTGCTGTCCTCGCCCAGCTCCTCTCTTCAGGCGGATAGAGAGCAGTGGAGATAGCCCTCAAATATCGGCTCCAATCCCTTGGGTACAACGAGCTGCGGACTTGCTCCTCGCCCCCTATCTCTCCTGCTATTTTAAGCAACGACAGCAGCACTCCTTTTCGGAGCGAAACAATTAAATTTATATAATTTTCAATAAAATTAGATATCTTTGCCTTGATTATTCCAATACGAATCATTTAATACAAATAGACAAATGGGAAAGTTTATCCAAGAGTTTAAGGATTTTGCGATGAAGGGCAATGTAATGGATATGGCAGTGGGTATCATCATTGGTGGTGCCTTTGGCAAGATCGTCAGCTCTTTTGTCAATGACATCATCATGCCTCCTATCGGCGTTCTGCTTGGAGGTGTCAATTTTACAGACCTCAAGCTCACCCTCAAAGAGGGCGTAGCAGAGCAAGTGAATGCCGCTGGCGAGGTAGTTAGCCCTGCCGTAGAGGCTGTAACGCTCAACTACGGTAGCTTCCTACAAGTGACTGTAGACTTCTTGATCATCGCTCTAGCTATCTTCCTCATGGTGAAGGGGGTTAATAGCCTACGCAAGAAGCAGGAAGAAGCACCTGCCGAGCCTGCAGCAGATCCAGCAGATATCGCTCTACTCAAGGAAATCCGCGACGAACTCAAGAAGCGCAACTAGTACGATCATCCTAGACCTCCCCTCGAGGCTCTGGGTATCGTATAGCAACCAAACAACCTAGACACCCAAGGGCGGTGTGCTGAAATACAAATTTCGGCACATCGCCTTTTGATTTCGGCCACTCCTCTATGAGAAACGAAAGAGCAGCAAGTCGTTCATCATCTTTTTAGGTTAAGAAACGTAAAAAACCAAGGGGATTTTGGCTGAGGAGAGAGGGCTCTTGCTATGGAATAGTAAGCCAATCGGCAAGAATTGGAGGACTAATCTAAACGGATTGGTGGGCTAATCCTCTCAGAGGTGCCCACTCATCTGAGAGGATTGATGGGAAGAAATCTCCCAAAGTCGTGCATGCACGAAGACAATTACAGCAGGCAGCACAACAAACGGACTAAAATCTAGACACTTACAGAAAGCTCGTTTTAGGCGGTTATTTTCACTCGGCTGGGAGCAAGTGCACAAGAGAGGTCAAGCGCAATCTAGAGCCTCCTAGAGGCCAAATACGCGATCTACCGTTTTTGACCCACGCTCAAGGCATTTCTCTCATCAACATTCTGAAATTTGAGCTAAAATATAAATTTTGGTCTTCCCTACTTCTCTCTCAGCACAGCTCTATCCTCCCAATCCACACCATACGACTGACTAACCCTCCTCGGTAAATTGCTATTAGCTATCGCAAGACATAGCAACACGGAGTGGGACATCGGCTACTAGACTTACACCCTCTGCTAGAATTATCTGATTAGTGGGCTGTCACATCTGTGACGCACTGAGCAAAATCTGAGGACTAATTTTGCTCAAAATATCAGGACGTTCGTTAATCTCATTGCAGCAATCAATGCCTGTCAATACCTATTAATCGGTATTTTCATAAAGTATTTAGATTAATAGATGCGATATGTTTAATTTTGCTACGCAAAGAGAACGGCAGCCACCAGATCAAAACCTCACTCTACGAGGACACGCTGAAGCTATAGCTCTTGGCGAACATTAGGTTAGGTGTGGTCGGTCGCCGTGTATTTAACTCGTCATTCATCAAAAAATGCTGTAATGCAACAACAACCGAACTTCAAACGTGGTGCTTGGGAGCACGAACTCAATGTCCGTGACTTCATCGCACTCAACATTACGCCCTACGATGGCGATGCGAGCTTCCTATGCGGCCCAACCGAGAAGACTCGTAAGATCTGGGACCTCTGTCTAGAAGCACTCAAAGAGGAGCGTGACAACAATGGCGTTCGCTCTATCGACACCAAAACCATCTCTGGCATCACAGCCTTTGCCCCCGGCTACATCGACAAGGATAATGAGGTAATCGTAGGTCTACAGACCGACGAGGTGCTTCGCCGTGCGATGAAGCCCTTCGGTGGCTACAAGGTGGTGGAGAAAGCTGTACACGAGAATGGCCTCGAAGTAGACCCTCGTGTAACGGATATCTTCACCAACTACCGCAAGACGCACAACGATGGGGTGTTTGATGTGTACACGGACGAGATCCGCAAGTTCCGCTCCTTGAGCTTCCTCACGGGGCTACCAGACAACTATGCCCGTGGTCGCATCATCGGCGACTACCGCCGTCTTGCCCTCTATGGTGCCGACCGTCTGATCGCATGGAAGAAGGCAGACCTAGCCGCTCTACTTGGCCCTATGACCGAGGAGCGCATTCGTCTGCGTGAGGAGGTAGCCGAGCAGATCAAGGCACTTCACGAGATTGTACAGATGGCTGCGGATCACGGCTTCGATGTTCGCCGCCCTGCCTACACAGCTCAAGAGGCTGTACAGTGGGTATACTTCGCTTATCTAGCTGCCGTCAAGGATCAGGACGGCGCTGCTATGTCGCTAGGTAACGTGTCTGGGTTCCTAGACATCTATATCCAGTACGATCAGGAGCACAACGGCCTAAGCGAAGAGCTGGCGCAGGAGCTCATCGACCAGTTCGTCATCAAGCTACGTATGGTACGCCACCTACGCATGAATGCCTACAACGAGATCTTCGCTGGCGACCCAACATGGGTAACGGAGTCTATCGGTGGTCGCCTCTTCGACGGTCGTCACAAGGTAACCAAGACGAGCTTCCGCTTCCTCAATACACTCTACAACCTCGGCCCAAGCCCAGAGCCCAACATCACGCTGCTCTGGTCGCCAAGTCTACCGGAGGGCTTCAAGCAGTTCGCCGCTCAGGTATCTATCGACACGTCTTCTATCCAGTATGAGAATGACGATCTGATGCGCTCTACACGCCACTCGGACGACTACGGGATTGCCTGCTGTGTGTCCTTCCAAGACATCGGTAAGCATATCCAGTTCTTCGGGGCACGTACGAACCTAGCCAAGGCTCTCCTGTTGGCGATCAACGGCGGACGCTGCGAGGCTACTGGCACGGTGATGCTCGAGAATATCCCAGAGCTCAAGGGCGATGTACTCAACTTCGACGAAGTATGGGCCAACTACCTCGTAGTGCTCAAGGAGGTAGCACGCATCTACAACGAGTCGATGAACATCATACACTACATGCACGACAAGTACTACTACGAACGTGCTCAGATGGCTTTCATCGACACGAACCCACGCATCAACCTAGCCTACGGTGTAGCAGGTCTATCCATCGCAGCCGACTCACTCTCCGCCATTAAGTATGCCAAGGTAATGCCTAAGCGCAACGAGAAGGGACTGACCGAGGGCTTCACCATCGAGGGCGAATTCCCTTGCTATGGCAACGACGACGACCGTGTAGACAGCATCGCCACCGAGCTGACGAGCCTCTTCTCTCGTATGCTACGTGATCTACCTATATACAAGGGCGCAGAGCCTACGCTATCGGTGCTGACCATTACCTCCAACGTGATGTATGGTAAGAACACTGGTGCTACGCCAGACGGACGTGAGGCTGGTACGGCCTTCGCTCCCGGAGCGAACCCCATGCACGGCCGTGACAACCACGGAGCGATCGCCTCACTCAGCTCAGTGGCCAAGCTCGACTACGCAGACGCAGAGGACGGCATCAGCAATACCTTCAGCATCATTCCACACTCTCTAGGGTCTAATAAGGAAGAGCAGGTAGAGAACCTTATCGCTATGATGGACGGTTACTTTACTAAGGGTGCACACCACCTCAACGTCAATGTGCTCAACCGTGAGATGCTCGAGGACGCTATGGAGCACCCAGAGAACTACCCACAGCTGACGATCCGTGTGTCGGGCTATGCGGTGAACTTCATCAAGCTCAGCCGTGAGCATCAGCTCGAGGTGATCTCTCGCTCATTCCACAAGAGAATCAGATAATCACCACAGACAATGCTTCGAATACATTCATTCGAATCCTTGGGAACTTTCGACGGGCCGGGTATCCGGCTCGTCGTTTTCCTACAGGGCTGCAATTTTCGCTGCCTCTATTGCGCCAACCCCGACACGATCCCAATCGGTCAGGACGGCAAACTCGTAGAGCCCAGTGAGGTGCTACGCCGCGCGATCAATGAGAAGCCTTTTTTCGGCAAGCGAGGCGGTATTACCTTCAGCGGGGGGGAACCGACCGTGCAGGCCAAAGAGCTCATCCCGCTCTGCCACGACCTCAAGGCCGCAGGTATCCATATCTGTCTGGACACGAATGGGAGTATTCACAATCAGCACGTCCGAGAGCTGTGGGAGCTAGTGGATCTAGTCCTACTGGACTGCAAACAGATCAACCCCGAGCGACACAAGCTCCTGACGATGCTCGACAATAAGCGCACGCTCGAGACGGCGCAGATCCTCGCCGAGATGGGCAAGCCCGTTCGCCTGCGCTACGTACTCGTGCCGGGCTATAGCGATGCCGAGGAGGATCTACACGCTTTGGGCAAACACTTCGGCGGATTTGCCAATATCGAGCGCCTAGAGATCCTCCCCTACCATACCTACGGCAAACACAAATACGAAACTCTCGGCCAGCCCTATGCCCTAGAGGCCATTCACGAGCCTACGCCCGAGGAGGTAGACCGAGCCGTAGCTATCCTCTCGCCTTACTTCCGTACCGTCTGGACACAGTAGGCGCTATGAATCAGTTCTTCACACCTATTACCTCGTCCATCAATCCAGACATCGTCTTGGAGGACATCGAGCTAGAGCTCGTACGAGCAGCTTGTACACGCAAGCAGCTAGCCAAAGGCGACTTCCTCCTGACCCATGGGCAGCGGTGCCGCCATACTTTTTTCATCGAGCGAGGGCTGGTACGTCAGTACTCAATCGACCCCAAGGGCAAGGAACACATCTTATTCTTTGCTGCCGAAGGGGCTTTCCTCGACAATATCGAGGCGGTTCACTTCAACGCTCCCTCGTCCTACTTCATTCAAGCCATTGAGCCGACAGATGTACTCCTCATCAGCGAGGAGGCTCTCGCAGAGCTAGCTAAGCGCCTGCCTCACTTCTCCGATCTACACAGTCGGCTTCTCTATCAGCACATCATGCATCAGCACAAGCGTATCACCCAGCTACAGTCGAGCTCCGCCGAGGATCGGTATATGACTTTCGTACGCGATTACCCCGAGATGATGCTCCGTGTGCCACAGCTCATGATCGCATCATACCTTGGCATTACCCCAGAGAGCCTCAGCCGAGTAAGGAAGGCTTTAGCCGACAAAAACTTCAAACGATAATTATGAAAGAGGGCATTGCCGTTGGCAATGCCCTCTTTCATTTCTTAGGCTTTCATCTTCGTTCTTACCATAGGTCAATGCACAGGGCTAGCAATGGCCGTACCTTTGTATCATCAAACGATATAATTAATGAAGCAATGACTAAGAAAATTCAGTTCGTGGCTGCTCCTCAAGAATCCCACTGGGTAGGGGACGGCTTCAAGGTACACAACTTGATCCCCAGCTTGCCGGGGCTAAGTATGAAGGAGATGGACCCTTTCATCATGCTAGACTACAATGCGCTGATGCAAGTCGAGCCTCACGAAGTGCCTCGAGGCGTGGGCGTTCATCCGCATCGTGGGTTCGAGACGGTGACCATCGCCTATGAAGGCAAGGTAGAGCATCACGACAGCGGTGGCGGTGGCGGTATCATCGGAACTGGCGATGTGCAGTGGATGACGGCTGCCTCCGGAGTACTACACAAAGAGTACTACGAGCGCCAGTGGTGCAGGCAGGGGGGAGCCTTCCAAATGGTTCAGCTCTGGACAAACCTCCCTGCCAAAGATAAGATGAATCCACCCGCCTATCAGGCTATTGCCAACGCAGATATGGGACGGCAGGAACTAGACGACGGCAAGAGCTTCATTGAAGTGATCGCTGGGCAGTATGGGGAGGTTCAAGGACCGGCCAAGACACATTCGCCAATCCACATGATGAATGCAAAGCTCTTCGACGGAGCCAAAGCCGAATTCTCCTTCCCTGCTCACTACAATACACTGGTACTCGTCATCTCTGGTCAAGTACTCGTCAATGGTACGGAGGTAGCGACCGATCATCTGGTCAAGTTCGCCAACGAGGGAGAGTCGTTCAGCATTCAAGCCCTTGGGGAGCATGCGGTAGCACTTGTCCTCAGCGGCGAACCGATCAACGAACCGATCGCAGCCTATGGCCCATTCGTGATGAATACTCCGGGGGAAATCAAACAAGCTTTCATAGACTACAACCTAGGGAAATTTGGGTATCTGGAGGATTAACCCAAAGCGCAAGCACTCGTTTAGCCCACCCAAAGCCTCGGGAGCGAGGACAAAGAAGTGAACATTATTGAGCAAGGCGTGTTGTGATGAGCCACAGCACGCCTTTACTCTATGAATATAGATCGAGTATTCGTAGGCCAAAGCATTGATCCACAAGCCAGACAAAAGCCTGCTATGCAACCCTCGAAATTAAGTATCGGGGCAAAGATTTCTAAAACTCTATGGGGATTTAATGCATTTTGGAAGAAGTAAAAAGCATTACATTCTGAAAAAAGACATTATCTTTGCCACAGAGATATAAATTATTAACTAACTACAAACGAATAAGCTCTACTCTTATGGAGAAGCCCTACGTAATAGGCGTAGACCTCGGAGGCACCAATACGGTCTTCGGTATTGTAGATGCACGAGGCAACGTGGTTGTGAACGCATCGATCAAAACAGGTACGCATAACGACATTGAACTATACCTAAACGATCTCGAGGTTGGTCTGAACATGCTCATTGAGCAGGTAGGTGGTAAGGAGATGATACGAGGCATCGGTGTAGGAGCACCAAACGGCAACTACTTCACTGGCTCGATCGAATTTGCCCCCAACCTACCTTGGAAAGGAAAGATTCCTCTAGCACAGATGATCCAAGACCGTATGGGCATCCCCGTAGCACTAACCAACGACGCCAATGCAGCCGCCATCGGAGAAATGACCTACGGTGCAGCTCGTGGCATGAAGGACTTCATCGTGATCACGCTCGGCACTGGCGTAGGTAGTGGCATCGTAGTAGGCGGTCAGCTCGTGTACGGACACGACGGCTTCGCTGGCGAACTTGGTCACATGATCGTGCGTCGCAACGGACGTATCTGCGGTTGCGGTCGTCAAGGTTGCCTAGAGACCTACACATCTGCCACTGGAGTAGCACGCACAGCTCGTGAATATCTAAGCATTCGTTCCGAAGACAGCTTGATGCGCTCTGTAGACATCGACACGATTACCTCTAAGGACGTATTCGATGCGGCGATCAAGGGAGATAAGCTAGCCCTAGAGATCTTCGAAGCTACTGGTGCTATCCTTGGGGAGGCATTCGCCGACTTCGTTACGTTCTCCAGCCCAGAGGCGATAATTCTCTTCGGTGGTCTGACCAAGTCTGGCGATCTGCTGATGAACCCCATCAGACACCACATGGAGAAGAACCTGCTCAACATCTACAAGGGCAAGACGAAGCTACTCTTCTCTCAGCTCAAGGAAAGCGATGCAGCCGTACTAGGAGCCAGTGCTCTTGGTTGGGAAGCTAAGCCTATCGCATAGGCGCGATAGACCTAAACAACTAAATATATAGAGCGGAGGCTGCATCGAGGTAAAACCCTCGGCGCAGCCTCTGTCTGTTTTTCATCACCTATTTTCCTCGTTAAGCGTTATGTTAGCAGAGAATCCTTTACATAGCTTCAAGTTCTGTCCTCGCTGTGGGGCAGAGGGCTTCGCCGATCACGGCGAGCGAGCCAAGAGTTGCGCCCAGTGTGGGCTGACCTACTATGCCAATGTCGCCTCCGCTGTGGCTTGCCTGATACTCGACCGACACGACAACGGCCTATTCGTGCGTCGTGCCTTCGAGCCTGCCAAAGGAACGCTTGATCTACCAGGCGGATTTGTCGATCCTCTCGAAACAGCGGAGGCTGCCGTCATCCGTGAGATCAAAGAAGAAACGGGACTTGATGCCCAAGACATAACCTATCTAATGTCACTACCCAATATCTACCCTTACTCTGGAGTTACGGTCTATACTTCCGACCTATTCTTCCTCGTGCGAGTAGATAGCTTCGATGGAGCAGTAGCGGCGGACGATGCAGCAGAGCTTGTAATCCGTCCACTCTGCCAAATCCACTCCGATGAGTTCGGCCTTTCATCCATCAAGCAGTTCATCGCTTCGGTAGAGCATTACCTCCCCAAAGACTAATCTATGAGGGTCAAAGACCTGATTCCTCTGCTGGTACTACTCGCTGGTATTGTCCTGAGTCGGTGGCTGGCTCCTCTCGCTCCGCTCATTCCCTACACCATCTCGGGAATGCTCTTCCTCACATTCCTACGTGTGCGACCTAGGGACTTGCGCTTGCAGGCTTCGCATGGGGTACTCTTGCTCATTCAGCTCCTGCTGGCAGGCATAGCCTACTTCTGCTTCCTGCCTCTCGGCACACTCGCCGCCCAGTCCGCCCTACTACTATTCTTGACTCCTGCTGCAACGGCTGCACCTACCATCGTGATGCTCCTCGGTGGGCAAGCTGGCTACACGACTACCTACGTCCTGCTGAGCCACACGATGATTATGTTCGTTGCCCCTGCAGTCTTGCCCTTGGTGGGTGATGCTGGGGCAGATGTCCCCTTCATCACACAAGCCTCGAAGATCTTCTGGAGTATCACTCCACTCATCGTGCCAGCGATTGTCCTCGCATGGGGATTGCTATGGCTACACCACCCTATAGCCGAGCGCATCTCTCGGTTCAAAGGCTTACCCTTCTTCATCTGGCTACTCTCTCTGCTTCTACTCATGGCGCACACGGCCGAGTTTATGCGTCAGCACTCTGGCTGGACGTGGCGGGAGATCGCCCTACTTGCTGGCATCAGCCTAATCGCCTGCTTGGCTCAATACTTCATCGGGCATACACTCGCCTCTAGGCTCGGAGCGGAGCAGCATGCTATCCGCCACGCTCTCGGACAAAAAAACACGACGCTATCCCTGTGGTTAGCGTCGCTATTCCTACTGCCCCTCTCGCCCGTAGCCATCGCCTGCTACATCATTTGGCAGAATATCATCTTGACCTATCTATTGGCTCGTTTCCGTCCCCAGACCTAACTCTTGATGCAGGGCATCAAAGCGGATGACCGCCTGCTCGCCATGCTTGAGTAGAGAGCGACGAACGGCCTCTAAACTCTTGCGCTTGCTGAGCTTGGTTTTGGAGAAAAACTTGTCGGCATAGCACACGATGCGCTCCTCGACGCTCTGGGGGGCATAGATCCCCTCTGGCAAATCAATCCCACGTTGTCTGATCTCCTGCATTGTCAGCCCCGAGCCCGTATGCCGCTCGGCGACCAGAGCATGCCTCGGATAGCCTAGGCTACGCAGTAGCTCTGCCCCGAGATAGCCATGTCTGATATAGGGTTCATCTCCATGACAGTCGATACCAGAGGCATCGGTGAGATAAATCCCGATATCGTGGAGCATAGCCGCCTCTTGGACGAACTGTAGATCTGCACCAAGCTCGGCATGAGCCTGCACGATCTCGGTCGCCATCTGGCACACGTCTTGGCTATGTGCCACAAGAATCCGATAGGCCTCGCTACTGGGCGAATAGTATCGCTGGATAATCTCTATTGGGTCAATCATACCAAAAGCTAAACTAAAAAACTAGGCTATCGAGGAGCAGGACACTACCCAATAGCCTAGCGAATATTTCACAATCGAATCTCTACTGCATGGCAGCCTCAACTCCCGTACGGACCGTGGCGATGACGGCAATCAAGCTATTGGCGATGAACTTCACCGAGATTGCCAGCAGGATCACCCCGAAGAATTTACGCAGGATATACGCCCCATTCTTACCGAGCATACGCTCAATAGGGTCTACGAACCTAAGCCCAAGATAGACGACAATCATATTGAGGATAACGCTCATAGCGACATTGATCATCGCGATGCCCTGCCCTTGTAGGGTAAGGATAGTCGTGAAGGCGGCAGCTCCTGCAAAAAGGGGGAAGACTAAAGGAATAAATGTCGCATTAGCCGTAGGACCATCCTCGCGAAAAATCTGTATGCCGAAGACCATCTCGGCAGCCATCACAAAGAGGATAATCCCCCCCGCTACACCAAAGGAAGAGATGTCTACACCTAGCTTGTCGAGCAGAGGCTCACCAATAATTAGAAAGCACAGCAACACCAAGCAAGAATAGATACCAACTTGCGCTGCACTAAACTTCTGACCTCTATCCTTGAGCGACAGTACGATCGGAATCGCACCTAGGATATCGATCGTCACAAAAAGAGGCGCAAATGCTTTGATGATTTCGCTGATGCTAAACAGCGATAGCTCATGGGTAATGTTGGAGAAAAACGACATAAGGATTCGATCGATCTATTTGAACTTCTAGGTACAAAAAGAGCGGTAGGCGAGACTCGAACTCGTGACCCTCGGCTTGGGAAGCCGATGCTCTACCAACTGAGCTACTACCGCTTGTAAAGGCAGATGACTTGTTCCTAAAAAGGCCATCTATTTCCTTGGCAACAAAAGTAGATAAATCCGACAAAATCACAAAACCTTTTTGCAGATTACCTCACAGATCCGACACGACCTCTGGATACCGCCCACGGATAAAAAGAGAAAGGCGTTTCATAATGCACGAGCAACACAACTGTTTGCGCATTATAAAACACCTTAAAAGGGGGCCGTGCCAAAAATAAAGTCTGACACACCCCCTCCGATGTGTACTAGGCAGGGAGCTCAAGGCTCCTTGCTTGGGCAGCCTCTCCCTACCGATACGGCAGAGGAGGTGCGGTCTACTAAAGGTTTTCTACCTTCTCTACGATCTCAGTAGCCATAGAGTCTGCAGCAGCTGCTGTAGAGTCAGCAACAGCTTCAGCCTTTTCTACTACTGCTTCTACTGCTTCGATAGCTTCGTTCTTCAGAGAGTCTGCAGAAGCATTTTCGTTAGTCTTGTTACCGCAAGAAACGAAAGAAAGAGCAGCAACGAAAGCGCAGAGTGATACAAATTTCTTCATTGTAATTGATTTTTAATGTTTGAATTCAACTTCTAAAACGGCGCAAAGGTAAGGTAAGTTTCTGATATCGCAAAATTTCCACCCGACTTATATGCGTGTTTTTTACCTCTACCGACATCGCCCCAGCACACCCTCTCCCCTAGCGCTCAGCGAGAGAAAATGAACCCGAGCAACTCCTTGAGGATCTCCCCACTAGAGAGCGAGGCATCTACCCCCTTGCTTGCAGCATCGGCCAGACGAATCCGACGGATAATCTCGAAGACTGCCCCCGAAGAATAGAGCCTAGCCCCGGTAAGATAATCTCGTACTTGGAAGCTCCCCACTTTGAGTAACTCCCCGACACTCCGCTCATTGATCTGCGGCAGATAGTACACAGCCATAAGCGTCGAGAAATAGTTGAATAGGACTGGGAGTGTCGTCTGAATTGGGTAGTTTTTCTCATTAGCCGCAAAATAATAAGCGACCTTGAAGGCCTTGGCAGCATCTCGCTCAACGACTGCACGCAGGAGTTCAAAATTATTGTATTCCTTACTGATACCGATGTGCCGCTCTATGAGTTCTGGCGTGACCAACCTGCTGGACGCCCCACTTAGGGCAATAGAGAGCTTATCCACCTCCGAGAGTATCTTTTCTAGATCATTACCCGTATGGTCTGCCATGATATAGGCCGTGCGAGGCTCTATATTGAGCCCCACGGCAGAGAACGATTTGATGATGAAATCCGGGATCTTGGAGTCGTAGATCTTGCTGCTCTCGTAGAGCCCATCAATGGCCTCTAAGGCCTTGTAGAGCGCACGGCGCTTGTCCGCCTTCTTTTTGTAGCAGAGTACTAGGCAGGTCGTATCGGGCAGACTCGGGATATAGGGGGCTACTTGCTCTAGATCCTTGATCATCTGAGCCTCCCGCACCAGCACGAGATGCTTCTGCCCCATTAGCGGAAAGCGCATGACCTCGGAGATAATATCCTTGGCTGCGACATCGTGCCCGTAGAGAACCGATAGATTGAAGTCCCGCTCATCTTCGGGGATCAGCTCCGAGGCAAAAACCTCGGCTAATTTATCAATGAAGAGAGGCTCCTCACCCCAGAGCATATAGGCGGAGGCAAGGCTCTTTTTCTTGATTTTGCGTACAATATCTTCGTAGGTCGGCATCTTGAGAAACTCGCATATTTGGACTTAATCGGGCAGAAATCTGTACTTTCGCTTAGGCTACGCCCGCATAACTCTAGGACAAAGATAGATGATTAGACTCAACCTACCCCCCTATGCCATTCGGCTCAAGCAAGACTCAGACAAGTACTATGTCTTCGACGATCTACGCCAGAGATTCGTACGCCTCACACCAGAGGAATGGGTACGCCAACACTTCGTGCATTACCTTACCGATCATCTTGGCTATCCTAGAGAACTAATGATGAACGAAGTTCCTCTACAACTCGGTTCCCTAAAGAAGCGCAGCGATACGGTCCTCTACGATCGCACCCTCCGAGCCCAGATGCTTATCGAGTACAAGGCTCCGTCTATTAGGCTCAGCGAGGCTGTACTAGAGCAAATAGTCCGGTACAACTATCACTTCCGTGTCCCCTACCTCGTCCTGAGCAACGGGCTGGAGCATGTCGCCTATCAAATAGACTATACTCAAATGAGCTACAAGCAGCTAGAGGAGATCCCCCACTACTTGGCCTTGGCACCAAAGCAAGCATAGTCGAGGGCGAATCACCCTGTACAACGCTATGAGATCCGTGCCCTGCTCTCTGCAAATCTCAATTTATTACTCCTTTCATCTGCCATGGCTGTCAGACTTGTAGTGCTGCAAACTGGGAGTGGCAGTATCTCAAAGTTTACAAATCATGATGTAGTCTTCTTGATGCTCATGAACAACCTCAAAGCCGACTTTCTGATACATACGCACCGCATAGTTCATCTTTTGGACTGATAATGAAACTTGCTTATACCCATGCTCTCTCAATGCCGAGAGCATTTGCCTCATAAGTTCTGTGCCGATACCCAAATTTCTGTACTCTCTGAGAAGAGAAATCGAAAGTGATGGTGTTTCATCATCGACATGGCCGTAATCATTCATAATGCGAGTCCACACTGCCCCTACTATATCCCCATCTACTTCTACGACATAGCACACATCGGTTTTCTTGCCAAAATCCGAGATGTACATTTGTAGATCAGGGTGCTTGATGATATCCTTTGATGGTGCTTCAACTCCTTCTGGAATAAAGATAGCCTCGTACAAAAATGTATCGAGTACACTGACCTCAGTTGGCTTTAATGCTCTTATTCTATAATCCATATACCCCCTCTATGCTTATTCAATTAGGTTTAGAAATTTCCCTATTCGATCGTTTTCGGTATATAAAATTAGCTTGTTCTCTTCTATGTACAGCAATATAGCGTGCTTGGCTCAAAATCTCTTGCATTACACACTCCGCTCTGTCTATTGCGTGATAATGCGCACGTAGCGTCCCGACACATCAATCGAAAGCAAAATCAGTTTTTCGCTTTTTATGTTAAAATACATAAACGGATTGAGCCTAAATTGGGGAAACCAAAGGAGCATTTTGGGAGAAGCTATTAGTTCCAAGCAATAAATTGATGGGAACGTTCTTTCGGATTGTAGGACTAATCCTCGGTGATGTGCCCACTAATCCGCAGAGATTGATGGGAAGAAAACCTAATAGTTTGGCTTCTCTGAGAGAAAATCGGTCACAAAAACAAAATACAAATCTGATTATCAATACATTACAAACAGCCTGTTTTAGACAATTATTTTCGTTCGCCTAGGGGTAAAGTACCCCAAAGAGGGCAAACCTCGTCTAGAGGCTCCTAGGGGGTAAATACGTGATATAAACAAATTATCCACTGTTTATACACATCTTCCCATCAACATTCTGAAACCTGCACTAAATTATAAATCTCCATCGCCTATCGTCAAATGCAATCTACTCAGGTTACTTGCGACATTTGCTCTGCTAAGACCTGCCAAAGGGAGCGATAGATAGAGGCTAGAGGCCTAGAAGTGTACACTTGCTGGTAGCTTACAGCACAGAGCTTGCTCAAATGAGCCATTTTGCACAGAGAATTGGCTATCTTTGAGGGACAACGTAAATAACTAGATCGACTATTAGCTACTAATTTGTGTAAAGCATGAAAAGCGTATTGACCTCCGCCCTGCGTATAGCCTCCGTGGCTGTAGGGCTCCTCTCTGCTACGCCACAGCTAGAGGCTCAACAGGGCTATCAGCCTACTACCGACAATCTGCAAGCTCGTGAACAGTTTAGGGATAAAGGCTTCGGCATCTTCCTACACTGGGGCTTGTATAGCATGTTTGCCCAAGGCGAGTGGTATATGACCAATGCCAACATCAATCATCTGGAGTATGCTAAGTCTGCGGCAGGGTTCTATCCCGCTAAGTTCAACGCTGCCGAGTGGGTAGCCGCAATCAAAGCCTCGGGAGCAGGCTATCTGACCATTACCTCACGCCACCATGACAGCTTCTCGCTCTGGGATACCAAGTACAGCGACTACAACATCGTCAAGGCGACCCCCTTTGGCCGTGATGTACTGGCCGAGCTACGGGACGAGTGTCACAAGCAGGGGCTCGGCTTCCACATCTACTACTCTCTGCTCGACTGGCACAGAGAGGACTATTACCCTCTAGGACGCACGGGCCGAGGCACAGGACGCACGGGGCAAGGCAAGTGGCAGGACTACGACGACTTTATGAACAATCAGCTCACCGAGCTCGTGCGGGACTACGACGCCGACGCCATCTGGCTAGACGGCTGGTGGGACCATGATATTCACCCCGACTTCGATTGGAACTTTGGGCGTATGTACCACAACATTCATCAGATCAAGCCCAGCTGCCTCGTGGGGAACAATCATCATCAGACACCTTTTGAGGGCGAAGACTTCCAGATGTTTGAGCGAGATGTACCGGGCGCTAATACAGCAGGCCTATCGGGGCAAGACATCAGCCATCTGCCTCTCGAAACCTGCCAAACGATGAATGGCATGTGGGGGTACAAGATTATTGACCAGAACTATAAGTCCGACAGTACACTTATCCGCCTGCTCGTGCAGACGGCAGGGCGCAATGCCAACCTCCTACTCAACATAGGCCCCGAGGCATCGGGTGTACTCCCTAGCTTGGCTCTGGATCGGCTCTCCAAAATAGGCAAGTGGATGCAGATCTACGGCAAGACAGTCAAGGACGGCGTGCGCGGGGGAATTATCCCTCCACAGGAGTGGGGCGTGACGACGCAACGTGGCAAGACGCTCTACCTACATATCCTCGACTGGCGGAGCCGTATGCTCTCCCTCCCTCTGGTAGAGCGTGTGCGTAGCGTCAAGGTTTTCGATAGTGGCCGCCCCGTACCTTTCCAGCAGACGAAGGCCGGGCTAACACTTACTTTTGACAAGGCGCCCTCAGAGGCCAATCCGATTGACTATGTCGTAGAGGTAACACTCAAGTAGCAAGTATGGAGTACCGGATAGAGAATTGTGCTAACTGCGCCGAAAGTGCTCGTCGTGCTGCGCTTGGCGGTGCCTATCGGGTGGAGCTATGTGCAGGTATGCCCGAGGGGGGGACAACCCCCTCGTACGGAGAGATTCGGGCGACACGCGCACTCATAGACATCAAGCTCAACGTCATCATTCGCCCCCGTGGTGGGGACTTCCTCTACACGCCTCTAGAAGTCAAGACGATGCTCTACGACATCGAGATGGCTCGCTCGCTCGGGGTAGACGGCATAGTGGTCGGTTGCCTAACGGCAGAGGGTGATGTGGACAAGGCTACGATGCGCCAGCTCATCAAGGCTGCGGGGGGGCTACCCGTAACCTTCCACCGAGCGATAGATATGTGCCGTGATAGGAGTAAGGCCTTGGAGGACATCATAGAGCTGGGCTGTACACGTGTGCTCACTTCTGGAGGTGCAGCCACAGCCATGGACGGAGCTGACGAGATAGCTCGCTTGGTAGCACAGGCTCGTGGGCGTATCATCGTGATGCCGGGTAGTGGCGTCAATCCGTCCAATGTGGCAGAGCTAGCACGCAGGACTGGAGCGCAGGAATTTCATTTCTCTGGTCGTAGCGGTGAAGACAGCCCGATGCGTTACCGCCAAGAAGGCGTTTCGATGGGCGGCACAGTGACGATAGACGAATACCGCCGTGAGCTCACCGACCCCGCCAAGATCCGTGCAGCCGTCGAGGCCCTAGCAGGGATATAGCGGGTTGGCAGGTCTTAGAGTAAGTATTCTGTATAGACTGAACAACCTTGTAGATTACCTATAACCAACGAATATCTTGTAGCATGCTGCGTCGCTATAAGCTAGGGTCTGATTATTGGTACAACTAATCACCTAAACTCCTTAATGAAACATCATTGACAAAATCGAATAACAATGGTAACACGAATCTTATCTTTTGCGCTTGCGCTTGGGTTATTGGGTATGGCTTCGGGAGAGGCGGCTCCTCAAGGTAAGTCCCTCACACCGCTAGAGCGTAAACAACAGATCTTCCCCGAGGGAGATCTATTCCGCATCTTCAAAACCCCAATGAGCGAGCAGGAGCGTGAGGCAATGGCATTCCTCTACGCCTATATGCCAGCCAACGATCTAATTGATTACTCAGGCGAATTCTACTTAAGGCATGTACGCTCCTCTCTCCAAGCACGCCAAGAAATGCCTTGGGGAAGTAAAATCCCTGATCGAGAATGGCGACACTTCGTCCTACCCGTACGTGTCAATAACGAAACGCTCGACTCGGCACGTATGGTTTTCTACGATGCACTCAAAGATCGTGTCAAGGGGCTTTCGCTCTACGATGCTGTGCTAGAGGTCAATCACTGGTGCCACGAGCACGTTGTCTACACACCGAGCGACTCTCGTACCTCTTCGCCTCTGGCTACGATACGCACAGCATACGGCCGCTGTGGGGAGGAGTCTACACTGCTGGTAGCTGCCCTGCGAGCCGTTGGTATCCCAGCCCGACAGGTCTATACCCCACGCTGGGCTCACACCGACGACAACCACGCTTGGGTCGAGGCTTGGGTCGATGGCAGATGGCACTTCCTCGGAGCCTGTGAGCCAGAGCCCGTGCTCGACCTCGGGTGGTTCAATGCTCCAGTATCCCGTGCTATGCTGGTACACACCAAGGTTTTCGGCCACTATGATGGGCCAGAGGACGTGATGAGCCGAACCCCCACTTATACCGAGATCAACGTCATCGGCAACTATGCCCACACGAGCCCCATAGAGGTCGAGGTCGTAGACGAGGCAGGCAGACCTCAGTCAGATGTCTTGGTAGAGTTTAAGGTCTACAACTACGGCGAGTTCTACTCCGTAGCGACTAAGCGAACTGACAAAAGGGGACGCACCTCTCTCACGGCTGGGCGAGGCGATATGCTCATCTATGCGAGCAAGCCAGAGGGCTCTGGTTATCGCTATGGTATGGGGCAGGTCAGCTTCGGGCAGGATAAGACGCTTCGCCTCGTGCTCAAGCATCAACCTAGCGATAAGCTAGAGATGCAGCTCACAGTGACACCTCCACGAGAGGACGCTCGCTATCCCGAAGTGACAGAAGCACAGAGAGTGGAGAATAACCGCCGTATGGCTCAGGAGGATTCGATCCGCAATGCCTACGTATCTACATTCCTAGACAAGCAGCTCGAGGGGTTAGATGCTCGAGGCAACTGGCAGACACTCAAAACCTTCGTAGAGGCAGCTAAAGATCGCACCAAGGCAATTGCGCTGCTACGTGCCATATCTGCCAAAGACCTTAGGGACGTTGAGCTAGCCACTCTTCAAGATCATCTTGATCATACGCAGATTCAACCTACCTATCGTGGGCAGGACGAGCTGCAGATGGCGTACATCTACAACCCTAGAGTCGCCAATGAGATGATTACTCCCTACAAACATTACTTCCAAGAGCAGATCCCTCTGTCCCTCCAACTCCGATTCAAACAGTCGCCCGAGCAGATCCGCCAGTGGTGTCTAGAGCACATTCAAGATGTTAGTGGCTACAATCCGTTGGCGTACCCCATTCAGCCTAGAGGTGTCTGGGTGAGCCGTCGTGCCGATGCTCATTCGCTTGGTATTTTCTTCGTTGCCCTCGCCCGCTCAATGGGCTGGCCTGCGCGTATTGATGGTGTTACGGGTAAGGTGCAGTGCTACACAGAGGATAGATGGCAGGATGTTTCGCTTGCTAAGGCTTCGAGCAAGCCAGCAGCACGCGAGGGTGCGCTTCGCTTGAGCTACGAGGATAATGGGATCGTTGATAACCCGAAGTATTACTACCACTTCTCTATCTCCAAGTTTGGCTCCGACGGACGCCTAAGTCTACTCAACTACGACGAGGGAGATAATGGTCTGGAGCAGGGAAGTAACTGGGCTGGCACGTTTAAGAACGGAGCTCCGATGGACGAAGGACAGTATCTTTTGGTTTCGGGATCACGTCTTGCCAATGGTAGTGTGTTGGTGGATATGAAGACTTATACGATTGAGTCTGGGCAGACAACGGACGCCCAGCTTACAATGCGCCGTGACACAACAGCCGTAGCCGTACTAGGTAGCTTCAACTCGGAGAACCTCTATAAGCATCTTGGCGATGCACACCAGCTCGCCACCACGGAGGCTGTAGCTGGGGCTACGGGACAGACTAAGTCAATCCTCTCGACTACTGGGCGTGGCTACTACATACTCGGGGTACTAGGAGCAGGGCAAGAGCCCACCAATCATGCTCTACGAGATATTATGGCAGAGCGAGAACTGTTGGAGAGCTGGGGACAGAAGATGCTTTTGGTCTTCTCGGACGAAGTTAGCCGTAGCCGCTACCGAGCCGAGGACTTCAAAGCACTACCCAAGACAGCAACTCTCGGGGTGGATATAGACGACAAACTCTTGGCCGAACTCAGAGCGAATATGAAGCTCAAGACAAGTGATCTACCAATCTTTGTGATTGCGGACACTTTCAATCGTGTGGTCTTCATCTCTCAAGGCTATACGATCGGCCTAGGTCGCCAGCTCCGTAGCGTGATCACCGCTCTAGAGGCAGACCGCTGTCCGACTCCGACACGCACGTGCGCCGTGCCTTAATCGGATACGCATCAGATGAAATAAAAGCATTAGGTCCAGCTGAATAAACTCAACTGGACCTAATGCTTTTAGGTAGTCAATGGTTCAATAAATTATTTGATTGGGACGTGTAGCAGATGGCGACCACATAGATAGGCATCAAGCCTCTGACCAATCTGACATTGCCCCACGCCTGCTGGAGTTCCAGTGAAGATGATATCACCCATTTTGAGCGTATGGTAGCGACTGATGTAGGCAATTAGCTTATCAATGCTGTGTAGCATCTGCTCGGACGACCCTTGTTGCCGAAGGGCGCCATCTACCTCTAGGGAAAAGGTCATCGGTTCGGCTGGGTAACCCAACTCTGCTTTATTGATCCAAGTGCCGATGGCGGCGGACCCATCGAAAGCCTTAGCCATGGACCACGGACGCCCATGAGCAATAGCCTCTCTCTGCAGATCTCTGGCCGTGAAGTCTATGCCTACACTGACCTCATCGTAATAGCGATGCGCAAATCGCTCGGCGATATGCTTACCCACACGGGTAATATGCACGACAATCTCCACTTCGTAGTCGATCTGATTAGACCAATCGGGCAGGAAGAAAGGAGCGCCGGGGCGAAGAATCGAATCCCCTTTGTGAAAAATAATGGGTTCCTGCTCAGCATAGGTTCGGTTGAGCAAGCTGGGCGCCTCATCTTGATGGGTGGGATAGTTGAAGCCGACGGCTAGTATCTTCATTCCACCTGCTGACTAGTTGCATGGGCTTGCAGCCTCATGCGTGTGAAGATGAGGGCTAGGTGTGCATACATTGAGGTATTCTGCACGACAACCCCTTCAGGCACTCGGATACGTACGGGCGTGAAGTTCCATACCGCCTCGAATCCAGCCTCTACGAGCTGGTCGCACATGGGCTGAGCTTGCTTAATCGGCACAGTCAAGATAGCTATATGCACGTCGTCGTCCTGCATACGCTCTCGCAATTCGTCAATATGATAGACGGGGATTTCTCCGATATTATGCCCCACAATCTCGGGATCAATGTCGAAGCCAGCTACAATCTCTAAGCCAAACTGGCGTAGCCCCCTATCCGATAGCAGGGAGCCTCCTAGGCTACCAACGCCAAAAAGGTAGGCACGATGCGTAGCCGTGAAGCCGAGGAACTCCTCTAGGGCTTGGATCACCTCCTGTGTTTTGTAGCCGACACGTGTACGCCCCTGCAGGGTAACGTAAGACAAATCTTTGGCTACAAGTGAGGCATCTACTCCCACACCTTTGGCTATGGCGGTGGAGGATACGGAGCGCTGTCCGTCGGCATGAAGGAGTTTAACGTGGGACAAATACCAAGGCAAACGCCTAAGTGAAGGCTCAGGAATGAGCGTAATGGTTTTATTTTGTTTCTTACGTCCGGGCATTCTCTAGAAAGAATTAGCTATTTAATTCCACAAAGTTATAATGTCTGAAGCTAAATGCAATCATTTTCTAGATGTAAAATGCTGTTTCGGCCAGATCAATTAGCCGAATTCGAGCGTACAGAAGTCGCCGAACGTAGGATTTCGATAGAGCGCAGTGGGGAGAAAGCAGGCAGATGCAAACGATAGAAGAGCATCAAACGATCTAGAATAATCGCTCGATCGTGGCGATTGTACCTAAAAGCCGATAGATTGTCGAAGCGGATACGAGCAAAGAGCCTAAGGTGTACGGCCTCGTGTGGGGCTAGTGCATACTGGACTGAGCGTGGTCTTGGCGTGAAGCAAGCCTCCGCTAGGTCAAACCACAGAGCAGGAGCAGACCTGTCCTGACGCTGAATCTCGGGAGCTACGGCTAGGAAATGTAGCAGATGATACGTAAAGCAAAGGTAGAAATTGGCCACTCCTCTCTGTATTACCTCAAAAATTTGCATGGCAGAAGAGATATAGTCATAGAGGGCATGGTCAGCCTCGGGCAGGCTGAGTACACGATAGAGTAGCTCACTGAGGAAAATAGCTTGGCTACACTTGGCTGGGTGTGTCTGAATAGTATGGTGGGCGGATAGGATTTTCGCCTCTTTGAGCAAGGCCAGATCTCGCCTAGGTTTGAGCTCTGCCGTGAGCTCTATCTCCGCTAGAGGCGTCAGCAACAAGTGATGTCGAGATCGAGATCTTCCACCACGTGGGACAAGTACGTTGAGCCGCCCATGCTCACGGGTGTAGAGATGTGCAATGATGTAACGGTCGTTGTAGGCCGTACTATGCAGGACAATAGCTGGCGTTTGGATAAACACAATCGCTCGTGTCAGATGAGCTCTAGAGGAGCACCTTCAGCTCCGCTAGATCGTTGATAATATGTAGCGGAGGCTTGACTCCCTCGCTCTGGGGCATCGGGAAGTCGTAGGCGTTGTACCAGATACTGCCGATACCTGCATTCGATGCCCCTGCGATGTCGCTCGAGAAGCTGTCCCCGATCATTAGACTCTCGCCGGGCGTGGCCCCCATACGCTCTAGTGCAATGTGGAAGATCTCCGCCGCAGGCTTGTTGATACCTACATCTTCCGATAGGACCACCTCGTCGATATAAGGGGAGAGTCCCGTCTTCTCAATCTTGGTGTACTGCACTTCGCCGAAGCCATTGCTCAAAATGCAAATGTCGTAACGACTCTTCAGATAAGCCATCGTATCCAGAGCATTGGGGCAGAGGAGCGTCTGCTGCTTGACAAACGAGAGAAACTGTTCGTCAATCTCTCGCCACTGATCTTGCGTAAGGCTCAGATAGGGCGAGAGAGGCAACCGAAGTCGATCGAGCGCTAGCTCTTGTTTGGTGATGTACCCTTGGTTATATCGCTCCCATAGCTCGACGTTGATGCGGTAGTAGGTAGAGAAAAAAACCTCGAACGAAACAAAATACTGCCCCCAGTTGAGGGCAGTATAGAGTTGTTCGAGGCTTTTTTTGTTATTGACGTGGGTCGCCCAGAGGGTATCGTCCAAATCAATAAGCAGTAGCTTGGTTGCCATTAATCGACTTCTACGACGAGGATTTTGGAGTTCGCCCAGAAAGCCTTAGGATCCTTGATGTTGAGCGTTAGCTTCTTCTCCCCATCTGGTACTAGCTCGTAGCTGTCCGATGAGTGTACGGTCAGGATCTTGGCACGCTTGCTCATAAGAGGGATCTGCGTTAGCTCACGCAAATCTGCCTTGGTGAAGTAGCTGTCGTTTGCGTTCTCGGTAACGATGCGTCCACCCCTGAGCAGGTTCATGTCCTTGAGGTCACGCTTCGTGCCCATACAGAAGCGCACAGTGTTGAGTTCCTTCTCTTGGCTTGCTAGAGCTGCAGCCTGACGAGCAGCTGTTTCGCTCAGACGATCTACATCGCCGCTGAGACCCGTTACCATGGCATCAAGTGCACCAATAGTCATATTCTTGCGTTCTAGCTCCTCTGTTAGGGCTAGCACACGACTCTTCTGTAGCTCCATCTCACGTTTGAGAGCCGAAAGCGTCTGGCGAAGTCTTTTATTCTCGGCACCGTTACTCTCTAGTTTCTTGGTGAGAGCCTCAAGAGCTTCGCTACTTGCACGCAGCTTCTCCGAGATGAGTGTAACGTTATCCTTGATTCTTTCCTTCTCGCTCATACGCATGTCACCCTTCATTGGATTGACATTGATCATGCTCTCTACCGAAACGATCTCCTGAAAGTTCGTCAGCACACTAGCGACGAGTGAGTCTGTCTCACTCAAGTCTGCCTCATAGGTCTGATTGACCATGGCCACAGAGTCATACTGTGCCTTAAGCGCCTTGTAGGCCGACGAGTTCTCTCCGCACGAAGCAAGCCCTAGAACTACCACTCCAGCCATTAACAATTTCCTATTCATAATTTACTATTTTTTAGGAGAATAATTTATTTCGCTGTATCAAAGGTAGTACTTTTCCCGATAATAAGCACAAATTCGCCTTTTGGTGGAGTCTGTTGAAAATGCTCGATGAGCTCTTTCAGTGTTCCACGTACGATCTCTTCGTGCAGTTTACTAAGCTCTCGGCATGCAGCTGCGGGGCAATCCTCCCCCTTGTACTCGGCAAGCTGTGTGAGGGTCTTGACTACTCTGAATGGGGACTCGTATAGAATGGTAGTACGCTCTTCCTCTGCTAATTCTCTGAGCTTGGTCTGGCGCCCTTTCTTCTGCGGGAGGAAGCCCTCGAAGACGAACCGGTCGCACGGAAGGCCTGAGGCAACCAATGCTGGCACAAAGGCGGTAGGCCCGGGCAGACACTCCACCTCAATACCACGTCTAATACATTCTCGTACGAGCAGAAAGCCCGGATCACTAATAGCAGGCGTACCAGCATCCGACACCAAAGCCACATCTTCGCACTCCTCTATGCGGCGACAAATAACCTCTAGGGTTTTATGCTCGTTGTGCATATGATGGCTCTGCAGAGAGCACTTGATACCAAAATGCGCAAGCAGGATACTCGTCGTGCGGGTATCCTCAGCCAAAATAAGTCTTACCCGTTTGAGTGTCGATAGAGCACGCAGAGTAATATCCTCCAAATTGCCAATGGGCGTGGGGACAATCGTTAGTTTAGCCATAGTGATATGCCGATAGTCTAGGGTTCGAGGATATACATAGGAGAGGGGGTCGTACGCTTAAGGGCAATGAGATTGACATCTTTGCCCACACGGATCCCCTCGGCAAAGAGGCGATTCTCTACTGTCTTCCAGCAGAGGTCGGGGTGATTATTGTCTTTACTTAGATGACAGAGCCAAATGTTCTCCAGCTCGGGGTGGAAGATCTCGCTGAGCACCTCGGCAGTCTGGGCGTTGCACAGATGTCCCAGTGGACCAGCAACACGCTCCTTGAGGAACTCTGGATAAGGGCCTCGCTTGAGCATCTCATCGTCATAGTTAGCCTCGATCACCAAATGCTTGACTTCGGAGGCAAAACGTTTGATCTCAGGAGTAATATGCCCGATATCCGTAATGAGGGCAAAGCTAAAGTCACCACGACGAATACAGTAACCGAAGTTCTGCGCGCTATCGTGCGGTACCAAGAAAGAGGATACTTCGAAGCCAGCCAGCTCAAAATGCTGTCCTAGCTCTATGGTTCGCCTAGAGGCACCCAAATCCTCATCTATATATCTATTAGAAGCGATACGATTATGCACTGGGACGCTCGCATATATAGGAATATGGTAAACCGTACCAAGGACGCCTACAGATCTAATATGATCGGCGTGATCGTGGGTAACGAGGACGCCTCTGATGTGTCCATCATCGAGGCTGATCCCCTCTGCCTTGAGTGCTTTGCTGATGCTACGAGGGGCGATACCTGCATCAATAAGCAGACCGCCCTCTTCGTGACCGAGGTAATAGCAGTTGCCACTGCTACCACTGGCCAAACTCATGAACCTAATCAAAATATGCTGTTCCTTTCCTTTGAGTTATCAACTATGACTATTAAATGCATCAAACATTCATAATGTTTAGTCCCTACCAGAGCCCCAATCATCGCCTCCAACAATAGAAATCTTCATGATCTAGGCTCAAGTTCATTTCCCCTCTTAGGGGTGTCCCCATCAGCTCCCTCACTCGATTTACCTCAAGCCCCTGCCCCAATAGGTACATCATCTTAGTCACAGCACTCTCGCTAGTCATATCGTAGCCACAGACGACGCCTGCCGCATGGAGCTGGCGTCCCGTTTCGTAGCGCGACATATCGACCGTACCAGTAGTACACTGTGTGACATTGACGATGACCATACCACGTGCTGTCGCCTCGGCCAAGCACTCGGTAAACCACTCGAACTTGGGAGCATTGCCACTGCCGAAGGTCTCGAGAATAACCCCCTTGAGGTTGGGCACACCAAGGATCGCCTCCACTATGGGGCGAGTAATCCCGGGGAAGAGTTTGAGAATGGCGACGTTGGGGTCTAGAGTGGAGAGAACCTTGAGCTCATGGTGCTGAGCATCTCGGTGAATGACACCCTCGTTGTAATGAATATCAATCCCAGCGAAAGCTAACTGTGGATAGTTGTGAGATTTGAAAGCTCTAAACTTATCCGCACTCACCTTACTGGTTCTATTGCCTCGCATCAAATAGTCTTGGAAGAATATGCAGACCTCTGGCACACGTGCCGATCCGTCCTCTCTCTTGGCCGCTGCTATCTCGATAGCAGTGAGCAAATTCTCCTTACCATCGGTACGCAGACGCCCGATAGGTAGCTGAGAGCCCGTGAAGATGACTGGCTTGGTAAGACCTTGGAGCATGAAGCTGAGTGCAGACGCAGAGAAAGACATCGTATCTGTACCATGCAAAATAACGAAACCGTCATAGAGATCGTAGTGCTGCTGGATCAAACTAGCCATGTTGATCCAGTTCTCAATAGAAATCGTAGAGGAGTCTATGGGGGGATCTACCTGCTTGATATCTATCTGGCATGCTAGGCGCTTCATCTCGGGTATATTGTCATAGAGGTAAGCGAAGTCTAGAGGCTCCAATGCGCCCGTCGCTGGATTCTCTACCATGCCAATGGTTCCGCCTGTATAAATCAATAGGATTGATGTAGATGTCGTATTGCCACACATAGCCACTCTAAATCTTTGGGTGAATGAATAAAGACTACGCCTAATCAGGCAAACAAAGATAAGAAACTGTTTGTATAGTTGGTCCAATAGAAGGTGCTAATCAATCGTTTTGCTCTCGGCGGCTTAGGCAAGCGAAACAACAGTTTTACTCAATCCGCCAACAAGGCTGTGCGATTTGTCCAAGATAGCCAGACCAATCGTATCAATACGACAACCAAGACCTCCAATTACGAGCAAAGCTCATACGTCTAGAAATACCAGAGAGCTCCCTACGCTACCCGCGCAGAGAGCTCCAAATTCTAGGGAATATAAGCTCCCACAAAAGGAGCCTATGTCGATTGTTTCAATTTAGTGTGCCTTGCTTGCGTTCTTTTTAATTTCCGTAGACAGCTCTCCTTCAATCCAAATACAAGCCAGGGGATACACTCACCCCTCCCTTCGTACTAGGTTCTCGCTCGACACCTCTGCTGTGATGCTCCACAGAGGTAAACGAGGCATAGAAGAGAGCGAATGCTCCTCTGGCCCTAAAGCGATGCGGTGTTGTAGATTGAGTGGTTGTTTCTGACTGTTGTGATGTCCCCAAATCCATTTCGTCTTGGCTGACATGCATCTCCGTGGGGCGTCACGATGCTTGCACACCGCTTCCCCTTGCTACCGCACTCTAGTACATCTTCTTCTCTTTGATTTGGTGAGTCAGCTGCAAGCTATCTCTCCATTTCTCTACCGCAAAGGTAGGACTCTTCGATATGCTAAAACAAATAAATTACAACCTTTCGTATCTCGTTTTTACAATTTGACGATATAGGAGAGGGAGAGAGTGGTATCTAGAATCGTAAATTTACGATTTTGGATTATTATTTTTACGATTCTAGACAGTATTTCAGGGAGAAGAAATACTCATAACACTCTAAAAAGCAAAATATTAAACAAAACAGGATAGTCTAGATGGATCATTGGCGACAGAGTACCCCGAACAGCAAAAATGGACTAAGGGACAGGACAAAAAGAGCCTTGAAACAGCGACCAAAAGGCCCCTCACTCCTATTTGCAAGACTCAAAATAGAGGACACAGCCCGAGGGCAAGAGACGCCTCCTCCAGCTATGCTCTATCTACACCAGCGAGGCATAGCTCTACTAGCACCAACCAGCCCCAGCACTTTGGGGAAATATCAGAACCACATTGAGGGAGCTCCGTCGTGGAGCAAAGATCGAGGGACAGACAAGATAAGGACAGAAGTATAACAGCAATGCCCCTACTCGATTCCTTAGGGCAGACGTACATTAGAGAGATAAAGGGCTAAAGCTAGCGGGAATATAAGGCAGGCTGACCTCGGGCGAGGCTTCGGTGTATGTCAAATCTCTATTGTATCAAAGCATCTATAAAGGGCGTGAGAGGGTATCATCGAGGAGAAAGGCAAAGGCAGAGAGGGCAAGAAGCTGATACTCCTGCTCTAGCCAAGCGATCGATCGCTCCTTATAGAGCTTGCAGACTGGAGCTCATAAGAGTACACCAGAGGCAGACAGAGCTAAGCCTATGGGGGGAATCTACCTAAATATGACAAGGCAAACACACGGTCTGCGCCTGACGAACCTCCTCTCACTCGGCATACAGCTCATCTGAGTAGAGCCTCGTAGGCTCTACCTCTCCTCCATCTCTCGGATTACCTTACGATATTCGTTGGGAGATATCTGTTCGCTCTTTTTGAATGCAGCATAGAAGGTTTGGGTACAACCAAATCCGCACTCTATGGCAATGACCCCCACCTTGTCATTGGTCGTCGCCAAGCGGTACTTTGCCTCTTCGATGCGGTAGAAATTGACATAGTCAGCAAACGCTCGACCAATACGATGATTAAGTATGTGTGATAGATAGGTTCGATTGGTTGCCACCTTTTGGGCAAGCGTTTCGAGGCTCAACCCAGGACTGAGGTAGGCTTTCTCCTGCTCCATACAGATCTTGAGCCTAGCCAACAAGGCATCGCTAGCCTCACTAGAGGCTGCTACATCGACTTGCTGCGCGACAGAATCTTTGGCAAGGGGCTCTTGCCCTGCTTGCCCCTCTTCACCCTGCACAGGTTCACATGTCGTGATCTGCGTATCGGCAGTGGGCGTTAGGTTACGGTTGATCATCTCAGCCAGTTGTGTATTAGCTAAAACAAGAGCTCGGTGCTGGCGTAGAGTACGTCGACGCATCCAGACAGCAAAGCCAAGTATCAGGAGCAGTAGTCCCACAAACGACACGAGTAGAGTCCTATGCAGGCGACCAATCTCTAGCTCCGAGTAGGCTTGCTTGAGCTCGGCGTCCTTCTGTGCGGTCTTATGTTTGATGGCGATATCTTGCAGTGCCTTATATTTTTCCTCGGTGAAGAGCGAGTCCTTGAGCCTTATTTGCTCTCTAAGAGCCTCAATAGCCTCTTCGTAGCGCCCTGTTCTTGCAGATATGTCGGCCAGAGTGCTCCACACGTCCATCTGCAACACTTTATTGTCGGTCTTCTGTGCGAGGTTGAGAGCCTCTCTTCCGTAGTGATGCGCCTGCCGAGGATCAGCCAGAGCCATGGCCAAATCCATTTGCGACGAATAGACTTGGGCTAGACCAGCCAAATCGCCCTTCTCTCCACGTATCTTCTCTGCATTATCTAGTGCCTTCTTGCTGTTTTTATAGTCCTGCATCGCCAGATAGATGCGCCCTCGGTTAGTGTAGATGATGCCGAGTAGGTGCGTATAGCCTATCTTCTGGGCTAGTGCCTCGCACTCCTGATTGAGGGTGAGAGCCTCGGCGTAGCGGTGCATATCTTGTAGCACGGTCGCACGATTGCTACGCGCCGCCAATGCTTCCTTCTCTTGCTTGTGCTTGGTATGTGCCTCGTCTGCGGCAGTAAAGAATGTATATGCTCGCTCTAGGTCTTCTTGCACAAAAAAGCAGTTGCCCATAGCTTGCAGAATCCCTCCCTCTAGCCTCTCATTCTTGCTCCCTTTTTTGGACTCACGCACACAGGCCAGAGCCTTATTGAGGTAGTCCAGAGCCTCGGCCTGCTTGTCTAGAGAGCTGTATGCCATACCCATATTAGTCCAGACGAGCGCAGAGATCTCGGACTTAATCCCAGCCCTCATAGCACACGTCTCAGCCTCCTTGTATAGACCAATGGCCGCCTCGCTATTCCCTCGGCGCAGCTCATTGCTGGCCATATTGGCGTATGCATGCGCCACCTTAGCCGAGTCACGGGGAGAGGGTGTCAGGTCTATCAGACGCAAGAAGCAGCTATCACTCTTGGCCAAATCCATGTGATAGGCATAGTTGCAACCAAGCTTGTAGAGGACTATGGACTCTAGGTAGGTATCGTCGAGCATCTTGGCTTGCTCAAGCAGGCCAAGCAGGTAGAGTTGTGCCGAGTCTATGTTGGGGTGTTGTGCAAGCTCTGGCTCTAGAGAAGCCAAATCAAGTATCTCTCTGCGTATCTCTTCCTCCATACCATCGGCCGGCTTGTTGCCATGACAGCTGCCTAACGAAACAATCCAAACAACGATGGCCAACCATCTTAGATAACCAATATACGAGTATAGAGGAGGCATAGTTACTGCAATTTTTATTGTAAGATGTTATGTATCTGAATCGGAGGAATACTTGCCCAAAGGTATATAAAATATGCTTTAGGACATATACTACTACCCTGTCGAAAGTATCTCGCTTTTTGTTTAGCTTCTTTTCCACGTCAAACTTTTCGTCTCCATATCTTACCCTACTTGCTAGTAATATCTAGCAAGTCACGGAGTCGCCATAGACCTCACATAAGACTATACTTTTTGGTGATATTTTTTTTCTAGAATTAGCTCAAGCAACTCAATCAGCAGGCCTTGTAGGCATTTTCGGCGACTTTTGTGGTCCAAGGTAGGACGGTGTGTCATAGCGCGCAACTGCTGTGTTACTTGCGACATTTACCTCATACGGGCTTCGTCTTCGGCTTCAGACACATACCCCGGCATGCTCCTTTTGCGCTGCATGCACTATGTTCCCAGCCTGAGTCTTGGCGCCTTGCATCTTGCCCATTCTGAAACACCTAGAATGGGTAAATTTTGCCACAACCCCATGCAACCCAATCGTTAAAATATATCAAAGAAAAAGCCACAGATTATCTGCGAATATAGTGTCTGGCTCTAGCATCTGGCTAGACTTTGGGGCAAATTGATGGGAAGACTTTGGGGGATCTATGGGCTAATCCGCCGAAATGTATCCACCAACCTCAAGATATTGATGGGAAGAAATATCGGACGCTGCCTTATGAGCAGGTGAAAAGCCCAGACCAGTCAAACACATACACCTATATATTAGTCAATTACAAAGGCGCCTTTTGGGGCGTGTGTTTTGAGCTGGCTGGGACAAAGTACCTCAACGGGGCCAAACGCAACCTAGAGGCCGCTAAGGGGCAAATACGCTGCCTCGTCTTTGGAGGCACGACTCACTCCTCTCTCCCCATCAAAATACTGAAATATGACCCAAAATATAAATAATCGGATCCCTCAGCCTTGACGGGTGGCTAGGTAACTTGAGCGGCTCTTCATGTGATTTTGGGGTCTTATATCCACGCCCTGCTAGCCCAAGCAAGCAAATACGGCAAGAGCTATCTAGAGGCGATCGGTGATGCCAAAGGGAGAGCATTCAGCAATCTTTCATAGTTGTAACATTCGTTACAGAATAGCTCGATATAGCCCTCTACCTTTGCTCATGAATTCTAGGGAATATCACTTTTAACGGCTTACCTAACTTATGAATAAAACGACAATGTTTTGCTACCAGTGCCAAGAGGCTGCCAAAGGAATTGGCTGTACAATCAAGGGTGTGTGTGGCAAGGAGGCCAGCACCTCGGCCTATATGGATCTGCTGATGTTTACCATCAAGGGTGTATCGATCATCACCCGTGCGATGCGACAGTCTGGAGTAGAAGTTTCGGATCAGGTCAATCACTACGTGACAGATGCACTCTTCTCCACAATTACCAATGCCAACTTCGACGACGAGAGCATCAAGGCTCGCATACACAAAGGGATCGCTCTACGCAATGAGCTCCAAGATGCAGCACAGAAAGCAGGCATCGTACTACCCCAAGCAGACGCCCTACTCTGGGACGGTGCAGAAGACTCTTTCTCCGACAAGGCTGAGGAGGTTGGAGTCATGAGCGAGGCCAACGAAGATGCTCGCTCGCTCAAGGAACTAGTTATCTATGGCCTCAAGGGTATGGCTGCCTACCTAGACCATGCGATGCGTCTAGGGCACAACGACGAGGTCTGCCACGCCTTCACACAAGAGGCTCTAGCGCAGATTACGGTAGACAACTCATCGTTAGAGGAGCTCATCGCCCTTGTCCTAAAGACAGGCGAAATGGGCGTTCGTGCCATGGCTCTACTCGACACGGCCAATACCTCTCGCTACGGGCACCCCGAGATGACGAAAGTTAATATCGGTGTCGGCACCAATCCGGGTATTCTCATCAGCGGACACGACCTAAGGGATATTGAAGACCTGCTCAAGCAGACCGAGGGTACAGGTGTCGATGTCTATACGCACAGCGAGATGCTACCAGCGCACTACTACCCTGCATTCAAGAAATACAAGCACTTCGTGGGCAACTATGGCAATGCTTGGTGGCAGCAGCGTGAGGAGTTCACCTCGTTCAATGGCCCGATTATCTTCACGACCAACTGTATCGTGCCACCGCTCAAGAATGCGACCTACAAGGATCGTATGTTTACCTCCAACGCTACGGGCTTCCCCGGCTGCAAGCATCTGCCAGAGGACGCCGAGGGGCACAAGGATTATAGTGAAGTAATTGCCATTGCCAAGACCTGCCAGCCTCCTACGGAGATAGAAACAGGTGAGATACTCGGTGGCTTTGCTCATCATCAGGTATTCCAGCTAGCAGAAGCTGTAGTCGATGCCGTGAAGAGTGGCGCTATTCGTCAGTTCGTGGTTATGGGCGGTTGCGATGGGCGCATGAAGGGTCGTGACTACTACAGCGACTTCGCCAAGGCTCTTCCACAAGACACCGTGATCCTAACGGCTGGGTGTGCCAAGTATCGCTACAATAAGCTCGCCCTCGGCGACATCAATGGTATCCCTCGTGTGCTTGACGCCGGTCAGTGCAACGATAGCTATTCGCTAGCAGTGATTGCCCTCAAACTCAAGGAGGTCTTCCAGCTCAACGACATCAACGAGCTACCTATCACTTACAATATCGCTTGGTATGAACAGAAGGCTGTCATCGTACTGCTTGCACTACTCCACTTAGGCGTGAAGAATATCCACCTTGGCCCCACACTGCCAGCCTTCCTATCGCCCAACGTGGTGAAGGTGCTTGTCGAGAACTTCGGCATCGGAGGCATCGGAACAGTCGAGGAGGATCTCAAAAAATTTGGATTAGTATCCTAACTATCAATTTCATCAATTACATCCAAGAGGGCTACGCTGGGAAGCGCAGCCCTCTTTTTTGCACAACCCAAAGCCACCGAAAGGCAGCTAGGGACACATAAAATGAATAGGAGATAACCTCTCTGAGGCTATCTCCTATTCATTTGGGTGATAGATGGGGCTCGAACCCACGACCTTCGGAACCACAATCCGACGCTCTAACCAACTGAGCTACAACCACCATATTCAATCAAACGGCTGATCTCCACCAGCGTTTGCACTGCAAAGGTAAACATTTATTCTTAATATACAAAAACGGGCCACTTTTTTCTAGTTGTCAAGCGAACCGCCTAACCGAGCGAGCCATTAGTACGGCGACCTCTTGTAGGGAGGCAAAAACATTCGCCCCATCGCTCAAACTAAGTTGGGCGATGGGGCGAACCCTTTTGACTGATGACTTGACCGAGCTACAAGGGGATCTTGGCTACTCGATCGGTATGTCTGCCTCCCTCGAAGTCCGAGGTCAGAAAAGCATCAACGATCTCTCGGCACTGCTCTTGCGAAACGAAACGACCCGGAATAGAGAGCACATTGGCATCGTTATGAGCTCGTGCCAGAGCCGCAATCTCGGCATTCCAGCATAGAGCTGCACGTACAGAGCGGTGCTTATTCAGGGCCATAGAGATCCCATTGCCCGAACCACAGACTGCCACACCCATAGCGAGCTGACCTAGATCTATGGCACGCCCCATAGCATGAGCGAAATCGGGATAATCAACACGCTCGGAGCTATGCGCCCCGAAGTCCTCAACCTCAATCCCTCGCTCGAGCAGAAGCGTCTTGACGAACTCCTTGATCTCATAGCCCGCATGGTCGCAGCAGAGGCCTAACTTCTGTATCTTGGACATAACTTATCTTCTTTAGCGGGACATTACTTTCTTCACCTGCTCGTAGACATTCGTGGCAGTGAAGCCGAGCTTCTCATCAAGCACCTTGTATGGAGCAGAGAAACCAAATGAGTTGAGTCCCCAAATGCACTTCTCACAACCCACGAGCCCAAGCAGATTGACAGGCAACCCAGCCGTTAGACCAAAGCGTAGCACGCCTAGAGGCAATACCTCTGCCTGATATGCCTCACTCTGGCGACGGAACAGCCCCTCACTCGGTACAGACACGATCTGCAAACGGATACCGTCCTTACGTAGCAGCTCCGCACCCTCTACCAGAGTAGACACCTCGCTACCCGTAGCGATGAGCACGACCTCTGGGTTCTCGTCCCTAGACACGATGTAGCCCCCACGAGCAGCCTGCTTCGCTTCTTCGTAGCGGCTAGCACCAGCTTTGAGCGTTGGTAGATCATTGATATTCTGACGAGAGAGGATAAGTGCCGTAGGCGTCTTGACGTTGCGCATGGCTAGCTCCCAAGCGACAGTTGTTTCCTGCACGTCGGCTGGGCGCAGTACGAGGACACTATTCTCTCCACTGTGGTTCTGTAGCTTCTCCATCAGACGGATCTGAGCCTCATGCTCTACGGGCTCATGCGTTGGGCCGTCCTCACCGACGCGGAAGGCATCGTGCGTCCAAATAAACTTAACTGGCAGCTCCATCAGTGCAGCCATACGAACGGCAGGCTTCATATAGTCGCTGAAGACGAAGAACGTACCGCAAGCAGCGATCACACCACCGTGCAGAGCCATACCGATACAGAGGCAAGCCATGGTCAGCTCTGCCACACCGGGCTGCAAGAATGCTCCACCAAAATCGGTTGCCGTGATGGCACGTGTTTTCTTGAGGAAGCCGTCAGTCTTATCACTATTGGACAAGTCCGCAGAGGCTACGATCATATTCTCTACCTTACCAGCCAGAGTACCCAGTACAGTAGCCGATGCTGCACGTGTAGCTTGATTGGGCTTTTGCTCGATAGCACTCCAATCGATCTCTGGCACTACTCCAGAGAACCAATCGTCCATCTTCTTACCCAGCTCTGGGTGCTCGACACGCCAGCGTGCCTCTTCCTCTGCACGAGCCTCGGCTAGTTGGTTCAACTCCTCAAGGCGTGCGTCGTAGAGCGCCTGAACCTCTGGGAAGATTGCAAAAGGCTCATCGGGATTGCCGCCAAAAGCCTTGATTGTAGAAGCCATGCAAGCACCTGCCGCCGAGAGAGGCTGACCGTGCGTGCTCACAGCGCCTTCAAACGAAGTGCCGTCTGCTCCGACCACTCCCTTGGCCATAATAGTGCGACCAATGATTAGGGTTGGCTTGCCCACCGTAGCCTTCGCCTCGGTAAGAGCCCCGCGAATCTGGTCGATGTCGTGCCCGTCAATGTCGATGACATGCCAGCCCCAAGCCTTGTACTTGAGGGCAATATCCTCCGATGTTACCTCGCTTACCTTCGTAGAGAGCTGCACATCGTTGGCGTCGTAGAACATAATTAGGTTATCTAGCCCCAGATGCCCTGCGATACGGCCCCCGCCCTGCGAGATTTCTTCTTGGATACCACCGTCCGAGATGTAGGCATAGATGGTTTGGCTCATGACCCAGCCTAGGCGATTCTCTAGGAACTTAGCTGCAATGGCTGCTCCCACTGCATAGGTATGCCCCTGACCAAGGGGGCCGGAAGTGTTCTCTACGCCGCGAGCCACATCGACCTCGGGGTGCCCCGGCGTCACACTCCCCCACTGACGGAACTGCTGCAAGTCCTCCATACTATACTTGCCAATCAAGGCAAGCTGAGCATAGAGCATAGGCGACATGTGCCCGGGGTCGAGGAAGAAGCGGTCGCGCCCAGCCCAATAGGGATTTTTGGGGTCAAAGATGAGGAACTCCGAGAAAAGCACATTGACGAAGTCTGCTCCGCCCATAGCTCCACCGGGGTGACCACTCTTGGCCTTCTCTACCATAGATGCTGCCAGTATGCGGATATTGTCGGCAGCCTTAGTCATCAGTTGGTTACTGTTCATGATGCACAAAGCGTTTGTTTATTGGATGTTATCGAATATTCTTAGCACATGTCGTGTAATGCTACCCCAAAGTTACGGATTATTCCGCAAAGGCATGGGGATATTCTAGCTCCGTCCAGCTAGGACGAGTCACTTAATCGGCAGACGCTCCCACAGGGGCCGTGGGATCAGTCTCCATAGCCCCACGATGAGACGGTATCGCCAGTCTATAATACGGATAGTTTTTTGGCGATCTATCGCTCGGGCAATCTCCCGAGCTACTGCATCAGCCTCCATAAGCAAGGGATAATTGCCCCCCGAGAGAAGCGCCGTGCGCACAAATCCGGGGCGAATATCCGTAATGTAGAGGTTGTCTAGGCAACGAATAGCAAGCAGCTGACGAAGAGCCTGCAGATAAGTTGCTTGATAAGCCTTACTAGCCGAATAGGCAGACGAGGCACCCAGCCCTCGAGTGCCTGCAACGGAACTGATAGCGCTGATATGGCCAAAACCTTGGGCAGAGAAGAAACCGAAGGCCCAATCAACACACCGAGTGAAACCCTCGACATTAACCGAGGTAATCTTGAGCTCAATAGTCGGGTCGAGAACAGGATTCTGCCACCCCACCCCAGAGCTATGTACATAAATGTCCATACCCCCTAGGCGATCGACCAGTTCCCCCAGCTTCTGGGGAGCCTCGACATCGGTCACATCTATTGCAGCCACCTCTACCCGATCTGGAGCGAGCTCTCTAAGCTGTTGGAGCAGGCTAAGCCGACGAGCAGCAAGACCTAACCTATAGCCACGGGCAATATAGAGACGTGCTAGCTCCATACCGATACCGGAGCTAGCACCCATGATAATGATACGTTTGAGCATACGACGTTAACCAAGAGATAAATTAACTGTTACGCACGGAGAAGCCTAGTACCCTAAGCCGACGAGCCATATCCTCTCCCTCCGGAGCAATGGCTGTATAGGCCTGCATCTCTCTGGGATAGTCGTAGTGCTTACGCAGACTCTCGAAGCGACTAGGCTCCGCTCTGAGCATACTATCTATATGTATAGGGTCGAAACTGTGCAGCATCGCTCGTCTAAGGCATTCGCTCTCCGGCACACGCCTCAGATCAAGAAACGGATACTCTGGCTGCGACACATCATCAGACTCCAACAGACCTTCGCTAGGCTGTCCATAGTACCGAGCTACGGCCTCAAGCGACATACGTGCACCTCTAAATTTGCCGTCCGCAGAGAAGCCCGCGATATGAGGTGTAGCAATATCAGCCAAAGCAAGCAGCTCGGGCGATATGCTAGGCTCACCCTCCCAGCAGTCGATAATGAGGCGAGAGAGGAGCCCTTGTGTCCTTCCCCGAATGAGGCTATCGGTGTTTGTGACAGCTCCACGGCAGGCATTGATGAGTATTGGGCTGTGGCGACACTGGGCTACGAAGTGGTCATTGACCATACCATAGGTTGGGTAGCGCCCACCTCTAGTCAATGGTACATGCAGAGTGATGATATCCGCTTCACTCTGGATTTGCTCGATAGAGCAGAAAGCCTCACTTCCCTCCTCATCGGCCCTTGGGGGGTCATAGAGCAGAGGTCTAAGCCCCATGGCTAGAGATAGGCGTAGCACCTCACGTCCTACATGCCCTACACCAACGATCCCGATCGTTTTGCCCTCCAAAGGCTCGCCGGCCTCAAGCGATACCCTGCTCAGGGCAGACATCACGTACTGTGCGACAGCTGTTGCGTTGCAGCCGGGAGCATTCGTCCATGTGATCCCTGCCGAGAGGCAATACTCGGCATCAATATGATCTGCGCCTGCTGTAGCCGTAGCGATGAAGCGAACGGGCGTCCCCTCTAGAAGTTCACGGCCACAACGTGTAATGCTGCGCACAATCAGGGCATCAGCCTGAGCGAGTGTATGAGGCGAGAAATCCGCATTGTCTAGATAAGTTACCTCACCGATACTCTCGGCGACACCTCTAAGATAGGGGATAGAGCCCTCAATGACCAGACGTGGTTTCATTGTCCTAATATCATATATATAAAGAGAGGCTATGTCGAAATCTATGTTTCGGCACAGCCTCTCGTAGGTTATTAGCTAAGCAAAGTGCAAAGTGCTCAAGGGAGGAAAGAATACTCCTCCAAGCATATCGGCATAGCCTAAGCGGCAATTTGCTGATTACGACACACCGCTAATCAATCTTTGCTTTCGCTGTGCCTATGCCTGCCCTTGTGGGAAGGCTTCATTGGGGTTCTGACCCTCCTCGGGCAGAACGATTGGACCACACTCCTGCTCGTACGTATAGATATTCTGCTGGAGGACACGCACAAGACGCTTGATGTTGTCTGGAGTCATGATGACACGGCTGTGCACCTTGGCGGATTGCTTACCGGGCAGAAGACGAACGAAGTCCAACACAAACTCACTCTGTGAGTGCATCACCACTGCAAGGTTGCTATACACGCCGTTTGAGATCTCTTCTGGGAGTTCGATATTGAAAGACTGATTTTGATCTTCCTGTTGCATTATTTTTGTTAATAAGTATGTGAATAATAAAATCGTTTACTGCACCCAAAGATATACAAAATCCCCCTATCCCATAGCACTACGCAGCCCCTATTACTACTCGATTACCCAAGTCTTTGGGCGCGAGCTAGACACTGTGGCCAGCATAGCATGAGAAGAGGAAGGTATGAAGCTCAATACCTCTCGGGGTTGTTGCTCTTTATTGTCTTGAGCTCGCAACGATAATTCTTGTGAAATCTAATTTTAGCTTTCTTGAGCTTAGGATCAGACCTATTACTAGGGATAGAAGTGGCAACAATACGGGTCCACACTGACTTATTGCTATGATGGGCAAAGAGGTTATTCTTCAATGTGCCATCAGTCAGTTCCACTCTAGACACTGCTTGCGGACGCTCCTACCCATCAAAACAAAAACGGATAACAGAAATTTACGCTTTGGGTGACGATTGAGCCTACCGCCCAAGAGGCAAAGACAAACTAGAGGCAAAACGGCAGACTGCGTATTTGCCCCCTAGCAGGCTCTAGGTTGCGTTCACCCTAGCTTGAGCACCCTACCCCTAGCGGAGCAAAAATAGCCGCTTAAAAAGCGGCTCTCATATAATCCTATTGGTCAGATACTTATATCTACCAATGCAATCATCTGACACAGTAGTTCTACTTTTAACTAGATTTCTTCCCATCAACCTGCTTGGGTCAGTGGGCACTCTTCGGCGTATGAACCCACCAATCCGAATAGATCTTCCCATCAATTCTCCGCTAAGGCCACACAGAACTTTACAAATCCAGCCTCAGTTACATAAAATCCCTCAATAATAAATTCACATTATTTAACTAAAAAGCAGACAATCGAGCATACAGACACCCCTTGCTTGGCTGCAAACTAAGTACAATATGAGGTAGAGGCTGATCGTTTTGGGAGGGGCTAATAGACATATCTAGGACAAAACTATGTACTATACCAACCTAGCGAAGCAGAGTAAAGGCACTGGACAATTGCAGCTTACCCGATCCGTACCGCTATCATCACACAACGAGGCAACACAATCTAGAGGCAATCGCCCATCTCCGCAAGCTCTTATAGACTCTGAGTGCTATTATTTTGTATTTTTGTGGGAAACTTAAAAAAGTTCAAGGAAATGAATTTGATAAAAGCAGGCCGTTCTGCCTACATAATTTACTATATGATCATGATGCTTGGACTTGGGTGTATGGCACTCGGTGCTGCATCTAGTATACGCAACTCCAATTTCGAGGCCTATGTGCGCAAGCACTACACCGAGGCGCTCAAGCAGATGGAGCGACACCAGATCCCAGCAAGCATCAAGATGGCGCAAGGGCTACTCGAAACGGGGGCAGGCCAGAGCACACTTGCTCGTGAGCACCACAACCACTTTGGGATTAAGTGCCACAGATCGTGGCAGGGCAAGCGTACCTTCCGCACCGACGATCTCCCCGACGAATGCTTTCGTAGCTACCGCAGTTGGCAAGAGTCGTACGAGGATCACTCACAGTTTCTCAAGGCGCCACGCTATCGCCGTCTTTTTACCCTCAGATACGACGACTATCAAGGCTGGGCAAGGGGGCTACAACAAGCAGGCTATGCTACAAACAAGGGCTATGCCAATAAGCTCATCAAAATCATCGACGACTACGAGCTCTATGCCCTAGACCGAGGCAGGCTACCCTCTTGGATGCGTAACGAAACGACCAATACCTCGAGCAAAGCCAACAGACGAGCCAAAAAGGAGGTTAGCTACGACAAGCCCATGCGCCCAAGCTATGTGAGCTACGGCCTACTCTATGTCTTGGCCGACCAAGGGGACAGCTTCGACAAGGTCGCCGAGGATATGGGTATCTCTGCTAAGAAGCTAGCCCGCTACAATGATGCTCCACTAGACTATCCTCTACAAGAGGGCGAGGTCGTCTATCTACAAAACAAGCATCGCAAGGCTACTGCCGAGCACACTACCCATATTATACGTATAGGGGACTCTATGCACAGCATTGCACAGCTATACGGCATCAAGCTAAAATCACTGTACAACCTCAACGACAAGGACGAAGACTACGTCCCCGTAGAGGGAGAAGTACTACGTTTGCGCTAGTACCCCTCAAGCCTATTCCCCAAAAGTCAGATTTGCAATTGACCACCGAAGTCGATGCGTCGAAATCCCTCTTCGACACATCGACTTCGGCAATTAATCACAGACAAGCACCAATTTTTACATAAATACGCACGTAGAAAACAGCGAAATTTTAATATACACGACCGCATTGAGCCAAGAAAGAAAACACAAGAACTTTTTCTATCTTTGCTCACAGCGAGTTTACTATGTCACCTTCTCTAGGTATCTGCATAGGACGAAGCTCACGAATACAGCCTCGTGAGCCTCAGCCGAGGTGGAGGAGATGGATATGAGTAAGTAGGAAGTCCTTGCACGTTTCACTCTAAACATACAAACAGCGATGAAGAAAGTATTTACGTTTGTGCTATTCGCCCTATTATCCCTCATTGGGATAACCGTGGCACAAGGACAAGAGCCGGACAAAGTCGTCCTCAAGTCGGGTCACAAGACTGGCTTTTTCGTTACCCTAGAGCTCAACTATGGTGCCGAGGTCGATCCTCAAGCTCTAGAGTTGGTAGACATCTTGGAGGAGGACCAAAAGACTCAAATTAAGAAGGTAAGGTACAAGCTCCTCAAACCCGAGGTTACTATCACGGGGAATATCAAGCTCATTAATGCTACATTCTTCAAGCTCTCTGGGGTAGAGATCGTGCGTGCCCCCAATCTAGAGTCTTTCTTCTCGGAGCCCAGGCCTCAACAAGCAGGGCAAATCGACAAGGCAGACTTCTCGGCTTGCCCCAATCTGCAGAAGCTTGCCCTCAGCAACGCTCAGCTCAAAGAGATCAACGTCAAGGGTTGTAGCAAACTCGAAATCCTAGCCCTTGCAGGTAATCAGCTCAAGGAGCTCGACCTAACTGGTTGCTCTGCCCTCTACTGGGTACAGATGCAAAGCAACCTATTCGAGCCAGATGGCTTCGACCGAATGATCAAGACCCTAACACCCAAGCCCGGTGGAGAGGACAATGGATATCTATTCGTCATTGACCTGCACCCAAGTGCCAAGGACCAAAACAAGTGTAGCGCCAAGAATGTACGTGATGCCAAGGCCGTCAATTGGATCGTACGTGATGCTACAAACGAAGGCTACCCCGGCTACGACTACAAGCCCAATCAGCTCTCTAGCGAAGAGATCCATATCAAGACACGACTCACCATCGGCCAAGGCGACAATTATATTCCTCTAGGCATCGAGGCCCACGAACTTGAGGAGTTTGAGGTTGAGGGTGGCGAGTATACTACGACAGCCAACGGCAAGCGCTACTACAAGATTAGCTCCCAGAGCTTGATCATCAGAGGGAAGGTCAAGAGCTTCGACTGTAGCAGTGCAGAGATCACCTATGTTGATGTGAGCAAAAACCCAGAGCTAGAGACCCTCAACATAGAGGACAATGCTTATCTATCTAAGGTAATCTTCGGCGACATCAGCAAACTGCGCCACCTGTATGCTGGCGACATCAAGCTCGGCAACAGCATAGACCTCTCGAAAGCAGAGAACGTAGAGTCCCTATTCTGCCAGCGTACAGGCGTCGCTATGCCAGACCTAAGCAAGCTAACCAAGCTACGTGAGCTCAACTGTACGGGCAATAAGTGGTCTAAGCTCGATGTATCGCAGCTCCCCAAGCTAGAGATACTCATTGCAGCAGACTGCGGTATCCGCTCCATCGACCTGAGTCAAAACCACAAACTCAGAGATGTACAGCTACAAGGCAATTACCTTAAGGCTCTCAAGTTTACCTCTCCTAGCCTATTCCACGCAGTCATCTTCGACAACGAAATCAAGGACGCCAACATGACTGAGCTCATGGAGAGCCTGCCCAAATTTCGCAGAAGCCACGAAGATGGAGCCCCAGAGGAAGCCCTCATTATCGTAGTCAATAAGGACGGAAATCCAGAGCTCAACAAGTGCCTAGATACGGACGTTGCTATCGCTGTAAAGAAGAATTGGAAAGTAAGAGCCATCGACAGCGACTACCAGATTTCCCCTTACGAAGGGATGAAATCCAAAGCTATTGAGCAGCTCGGTAGTGCAAGCCTAAATATCTACCCCAACCCAACGACGGATGTACTCAAGGTAGAGGGAGTACCTGCGGGGCTCAGCATTCAGCTATTTGACACTAGAGGTGTACTCGTTCGCTCGTTCATCTCACAAGGCGACATCGTAACTATGGCGGTAGATACTCTACCCAAAGGTATCTATATGCTGCGGATCGCAGATCGCACCCACAAGGTCCTAGTCAAGTAGGTTAGATAACGTATATATTATATAGGGCGGAGCTCTTGCCAATGCAGAGCTCCGCCCTATCGTTTTGTGCCGCCACGAGGCATCAGCAGCAGGGAACTAGCAGTTTGGGGAACGGGCTAATTATTTGTATTTTTGCGCAAAACTAGGATGCTTAGGCCTCTCTTTGGGTCAGTACAGCTTCGATTACTTGCTCCGCCAATAGAACAGGTACAGAGCACGTAGGTATCATACACCAATAGCAAATAAGCAAGAGTAAAAACTCTATGAACGAACGATATATGCAGCGTGGCGTCTCGGCCTCCAAAGAGGACGTACACAACGCCATCAAAAATGTGGACAAGGGTTTGTATCCCTCGGCTTTCTGCAAGATTATCCCCGACATTCTCGGAGGAGACCCCGAGTACTGCAACATCATGCATGCCGATGGAGCTGGTACCAAGAGTTCACTCGCCTACATGTATTGGCGCGAAACGGGAGATCTATCGGTGTGGCGAGGCATCGCACAAGATGCGCTCATCATGAATATTGACGACCTACTCTGCGTGGGTGCCACGGACAATATCCTCGTATCCTCGACCATCGGACGCAACAAGCACCTAATCCCCGGAGAAGTAATCTCTGCTATTATCAACGGGACCGAGGAGCTATTGGCCGAGCTCAGAGAGCAGGGCGTGCGTGCCTACTCGACAGGTGGAGAAACAGCAGATGTAGGCGACTTGGTACGCACCATCATCGTAGATAGTACTGTTACCTGCCGTATGAAGCGTAGCGACGTCATCGACAATGCCAATATCAAGGGCGGCGATGTGATTGTCGGCTTAGCCTCTTACGGACAAGCTAGCTACGAGCGAGAGTACAATGGCGGCATGGGGAGCAATGGCCTTACCTCTGCTCGCCACGATGTGCTGGAGCATTCGCTAGCGAGCAAATATCCCGAGAGCTATGATGCAGCAGTGCCAGCGGAACTCGTCTATAGTGGTAGCCGGGCCTTGACCTCGCCAGTAGAGGGAGCACCACTAGATGCAGGTCGCCTCATTCTATCACCGACACGCACCTACGCACCGATCATCAAGAAGGTGCTAGACGAGATGCGTAAGCGTGTACACGGTATGGTTCACTGCTCGGGAGGAGCTCAGACCAAGGTGATGCACTTCGTCAAGAATAAGCGTGTCATCAAGGATAATCTGTTCCCCGTACCTCCACTCTTCGACCTAATCCACAAAGAGAGTGGTACGCCTGCCAAGGAGATGTACAAGGTCTTCAACATGGGGCACCGTATGGAGTTGTATGTTTCGCCCGAGGACGCCCAGAGCATCATCGCTATCAGCGAAAGCTTCGGTGTACCAGCGCAAGTCATCGGTCGAGTAGAAGATGCCGAAACGAATAGCCTACTCATTCGCTCGCCCTACGGCGACCTAGAGTACTAGGCTTGGTAGAGAGGTGAAGGATCTCATTACTCTATAATATTGACTACGCAATGAAAGTCAGACTCTTAGAGAAGTTACTGCTAGTGACTCTACTACTATTCCTCCTAAGCCAGACGATGCTCTATCGTTACTTCCCCGTCGCTGGAGATGTCATCGGGGCGTTTTTGATATTCTTGGTGGTTTCTAATATGGTGTATAGGGCTTTTTACCCAAGTGCCGACTCACTACGCTGTATCTTGAGGAAGCTCCCCCTCTCAGGGCAGTACATCTCCATTGCGCTGCTCCTATCTGTAGGTGCTGCCCTAGTGTACTACTCCTTACCAATCTCTGCCGACCTGTCTAAGGGAACCCTCTCAGACTGGGCAAGTGCTCTCTTGCCACTCTGCTGCGGATTGATTTTGCTACTAAACGCATTGCTCTGGGGCGTGGAAGTGGTACGCCGCCCGAGGCAGAAGGCTCACTGATTCAAGAAATACGATTAAACAAAATAAATGGCAACAGACAATGATTTGCTAAGCAGAATAGAGGGGCTGGAGATCCGCTTCGAGGAAGTATCCACCCTGATTACTGCACCCGATATTATCGCCGACCAGAAACGCTTCATGAAGCTCAGCAAAGAGTATCGTGATCTAGAGCGTATTCTGGAGAAAGGCAAAGAATACCGCAACCTACTTGGTAATATCCAAGAAGGGCGGGAAACGCTCGAGAGTGAGAGCGATCAAGAGCTCAGAGCTATGGCTCGTGAGATGATGCAAGAGGCAGAGGAACGTATCCCATCTCTCGAAGAAGAAATCAAACTACTGCTTATCCCCGCAGATCCCGAGGACGAGAAGAACGTCGTCATGGAGATACGTGGCGGTACTGGTGGCGACGAAGCTGCCATATTCGCAGGCGACCTATATAAGATGTATGTACGCTACTGCGAGGGGCGTGGCTGGCGCACAGAAGTAACAAGCATGTCGGAGGGAACGGCTGGTGGATACAAGGAAATCGTATTCACCGTAACCGGCGAGGGCGTGTACGGGATCCTCAAGTATGAGAGTGGCGTACATCGTGTGCAACGTGTGCCAGCGACCGAAACTCAGGGGCGTGTACACACCTCAGCTGCATCGGTAGCTGTACTACCGGAGGCGGAGGAGGTAGACGTCGTGCTGAACCCTGCGGATATTGAGTTCCACACAGCTCGCTCGGGTGGAGCAGGTGGCCAGAACGTCAATAAGGTAGAAACGAAGGTACAGCTTACCCACAAGCCCACAGGGATCGTAGTGGTCTGTCAGCAGGCCCGTACGCAGCTAGCCAACCGGGAGCTAGCGATGCAGATGCTCCGTACCAAGCTCTACGATATGGAGGTCACCAAGCACAATGAGGCTATTGCTGCCAAACGCAAGACGATGGTGTCTACTGGCGACCGCTCTGCCAAGATCCGCACCTACAACTATCCTCAAGGCCGTGTCACCGACCACCGCATTAACCTAACACTCTATAACCTAGCTGCCATCATGAATGGAGAAGTTCAGCCAATCATTGACGAACTGATCATCGCCGAGAATATCGAGCGCATGAAAGAAGCAGCCCTCTAACACCATAATATCCGTATGACAAGAGAACAATTATTCGAGAATATCCAGCGCAAGCGATCCTTCCTCTGTATAGGACTAGACACAGATATTCGCAAAATCCCGCAGCATCTGCTCGAGGACGATGATCCGATCTTCGCCTTCAACAAGCGCATCATAGACGCCACGGCTCATCTCTGTGTTGCCTATAAGCCTAACTTAGCTTTCTACGAGAGCATGGGTTCTTTTGGCATTCAGGCATTTGAAAAAACTGTACAGTATATCCAGAAGAATTACCCCGACCAGTTCATCATCGCCGACGCCAAACGTGGGGATATTGGCAATACTGGCGATATGTATGCTCGTAGCTTCTTTGAGCATTTGCGTGTAGATGCCCTCACCGTGTCGCCTTATATGGGAGAGGATAGTGTGAGGCCTACGCTCAAATATCCGGGCAAATGGACGATTTTGCTAGCCCTAACCTCCAACGAGGGTAGCGAAGACTTCCAGATGATGAAGGACGAGTCGGGCGAATACCTCTTTGAGAGAGTACTACGCCGTAGCCGCGCTTGGGGTGATGCCGACCAGCTGATGTATGTAGTGGGAGCCACTAAAGCACAGATGCTAGAGCGCATTCGTCTTATTGTCCCCAATCACTTCCTCCTCGTCCCCGGTGTCGGCTCGCAGAATGGCAGCCTAGAGGAGGTAGCCGAGTTCGGTATCAACAGCCAGTGTGGTCTACTTGTCAACGCTTCTCGTAGCATCATCTTCGCCGATAGCACCGAGGCTTTTGCTTCTCGTGCAGCAGAGGAAGCGGAGAAGCTCCGCCGACAGATGACCGAGATCCTTATCAAACATAAGCTCATCGAGGCTTAATATCCTAGACTATGACGCACAAGCTAGAGTTCACAATCCAGCAAATCGCACAGATGCTAGGAGGCCGTGTTGAGGGAGATACCAGCCGACTAATTAGAGCTTTCGGCAAAATCGAAACGGCACAAGAAGGCGAATTGACCTTTCTAGCCAACGACAAATACAAACCTTTCGTCTATACGACTGGAGCTTCGGCTGTTTTGGTCAGCGAAAGCTTCACTCCTGAGCAACCTATACAGGCATCTCTAATCCGTGTAGCCGATCCCTATGCTGCACTGGCGCAGCTGATGCAGTTTGCCGAGAGCCAGCTTCGACCTCGCCGTAGGGGCATCGACCCTAGAGCTGTGGTAGCGCAGGACGCACAAGTGGGAGCGGACTGCTACATCGGGGCGAATGCTATCGTGGAGTCTGGTGTCGTACTGGGAGAGGGCTGCCAAATCTACCCTAATGCTTTCGTAGGAGAAGGGACAAGAGTAGGAGCAGGGACGGTCATCTACCCCAATGCAACCCTATACTATGGTGTGGTTGTGGGCGAACGCTGCATCATTCATGCAGGTGCTGTCGTCGGAGCGGACGGATTTGGCTTCGCTCCTCAGCTGGACGGCTACCACAAGATACCACAGCTAGGCAACGTTATTCTAGAAGATGACGTCGAAATCGGAGCAAATACCTGCATTGACAGAGCGGCTATGGGTAGCACGGTCATCAAACGTGGGGCGAAGCTCGACAATCTCGTGCAGATTGCACACAACTGCCAAGTCGGCGAACACACCGTACTCGCCTCGCAGGTTGGTATGGCTGGTTCGTCCACAATGGGGTCTTGGTGTCAGGCTGGCGGTCAGGTGGGTATCGCAGGTCATCTATCTATCGGCGACAGAGTGCAGATGGGAGGCCAAACCGGCATCCTTGGCAATATCAAGAGCGATCGATCGATCTTTGGTTCTCCAGCTATGGAGGTAGGCGATGCGATGCGTAGCTTCGTGGTTATCCCCAAGCTGCCAGATATGTATCGCCGACTAGGTAAACTAGAGAAAGAAATAGAAATAATCAAACTCAAAGAATAATATGGAAAAGCAGAAAACCCTCGCTGGTAGCTTCTCCCTCTCGGGTAAGGGGCTACATACGGGGCTTAATATCGAGATTACCTTCAGGCCTGCCGAGATCAATACGGGGAGGGTTATCCGTCGTGTAGACCTAGAGGGGGCTCCAGAGATCCCAGCCCTATCGGAGTTCGTCAAGGGGACTGAGCGTGGCACCGTGCTAAAAAAAGGCGATGCAAGCGTCAGCACGATTGAGCATGCCATGGCAGCCCTCTATGCCCTAGGCGTAGACAACTGTCTGATAGAGGTCAATGCTCCCGAGTTTCCTATTTTAGACGGTAGTGCAATCCGTTACGTTCAGGAGATCGAGCGTGTCGGCCTCGTAGAGCAAGAGGCCAATCGTGAGTACTACATCGTCAAGCAACGCCAAGAGGTAACATCGGCCGACGGCCGCTCTCGTCTGCTGCTACTCCCCGACTCGGAGTTTGGTGTAGATGTACATATCCACTTCGATTCGCAGGTACTGAGCAACCAATATGCTTCCCTAGACAACCTCAAGGACTTTGCTACGGAGATTGCAGCATCTCGCACCTTCGTTTTCGTCAGAGAGATCGAGGCACTCATGGCAGGCAACCTCATCAAGGGTGGAGATCTAGATAACGCTCTAGTAATCTACGATCATCTTTTGCCACAAGAGGAGCTCGACAAGCTATGCCAGCTGATGGGAGTGGAGCGTAAGATCGCTCCAGAGCTTGGCTATATCAACAATGCCCCTATCATCTACCCCAACGAACCAGCCCGCCACAAGCTCCTAGATGTACTAGGCGACCTATCGCTCGTTGGCCGCCCAATACGAGGACGCATCATCGCAACCTGCCCGGGACATAAGATCAACAATGAGATGGGGCAGAAGATCCGCAAGGACATCAAGCAAAACGAGTCACAGGCACCATCGTACGACCCCAATCGTGCTCCCGTGATGGACGTCAATCGCATCCGTGAGCTACTCCCACACCGCTACCCATTCTTGATGGTCGATAAGATCATAGAGGTTGGACGTGACTATATCGTGGGGGTGAAGAACCTGACGGCCAATGAAGAGTTCTTCCAAGGACACTTCCCTAGCGAACCAGTGATGCCCGGTGTGCTACAAGTCGAGGCGATGGCTCAGGTGGGTGGTTTGCTCGTACTCAATGGGCTGGACGAACCCGACCGTTACTCAACCTACTTCCTCAAAATAGACAATGTTAAGTTCCGCCAAAAGGTAGTACCGGGCGATACACTCGTATTCAAGCTCCGTCTGATCACAGAGCTTCGCCGTGGTATGGCCAATATGCGTGGTCTTGCATTCGTGGGCGATACGCTCGTTTGCGAGGCAGAGTTTATGGCCCAGATTGTAAAGAATAAGTAATTCGCAATATGACAAATACACTTATTAGCCCTCTGGCATCTATTCATCCAGAGGCAAAGTTGGCTGAGGGGGTTCAAGTACACCCTTTTGCCGTGATAGAGGCTAATACAGAGATTGGCGAAGGAACGATTATTCACTCCGGAGCTGTCATTCACTCCGGAGCTCGTATCGGTAAACACTGCGAGATCCACCCGGGCGCCGTGATCGCCGGTATCCCACAGGATCTCAAATACGCAGGCGAAGACAGCATCGCCATCATCGGCGACGGCACTCGTGTACGCGAATGCGTTACGGTCAATCGTGGCACAGTATCTCGTGGCAAGACCATTGTCGGGAAGAATTGCTTGCTTATGGCTTATAGCCATGTGGCACACGACTGTGTGCTTGGCGACAACATCATCATCGGCAATGCTACTCAGCTGGCAGGCGAGGTGGAGATAGACGACTATGCGATCGCTAGCGGTGGCACGCTCGTACACCAGTTTGTGCGTATTGGTCGCCACGTGATGATCCAAGGTGGCTCTCGAGTGAATAAAGACATCCCCCCCTACACGCTCGTCGGGCGTGAACCGCTCTGCTACTGCGGGATCAATATCGTTGGTCTACGGCGCCGTGGCATGAGCAACGACCAGATATACTGCATCAACGATATCTACCGCACCATCTACCAGCGTGGTCTAAACAACACAGAAGCACTGGCCACTGTGGAGAAGGAGATAGGCGAATGCCCAGAGCGAGAGGAGATCCTCGGCTTTATCCGAGCCTCTAGCCGTGGTATCATTCGTGGTAATATGGACTAGTAGCCTAGTTCTCAACTAAGCCCAAGGGCTGAAGCACCTACACAGCAGACAGAAACATCTGCTGTGTAGGTGCTTTTTTATTTGCTGATGCATCAAGCCACAAAGCTGTCCTAGACTACACACAAGCCGATGAAGCGGACTCCACCTTGGGCTAGTGGGTATAAGGGCACAAAGGAAACACACATAAACAAATAAAAATCAATCAAATAAATCCATACCTATAGCCTCTTGATCCCTCTGTGGTTCATACTTCAAATTTTCTACCCATCAATCCTTTTGGATTGTAGGACAAACCTTAATAAATCTTCCCTTCAATCTAAAAAAATCTTCCCTTCAATTTTTGGAGCGATGTATATACAAGTTATCCACTACTTATACACATTCTCCACACTGAGTGCTAGAGGGCTTTCCTAGGATATGCACAGAGCCGATACAAAGTAGCCGATAGCTCTAACGGATAGTTGAGGCACGGAGATCTAGAGGCGAGGCACCGTACAGAGATGCCCCAGCTCGCCTCCGCTTGCCCGATGCATATAAAAGATGTACCTTTGTATGAATATTTAAGACGAAACCAAAACAATTAATTCACCAATTTTGATGAAGAAAATTCTATCCCTTTGTCTCTTGGTTGCTCCGAGTTTACTTGTTGCCCAAGAGCAGACAGACAGCATCACCACGCACAGGCTAAACGAAGTGGAGGTAGTGGCTGACTACCTAAGAGCTCAACCTCAGCTCTCTCGCAGTAGTGTCTCACTCGACAAACTTCCGCTAAGCATCAGCAGCCTACAGGTCAATCAGCTCAAAAACCGCAATCTCTATCTCCCAACAGATGCTATCCGTTTCATCGGTGGTGGTAGTGGGATTGGCAAAAGCTATGGTGCGTTCCTACAGCTCAATGTAAGAGGATTTGACTATGCCCCTATCTCGGTAGATGGTATGAGGGACGAGCGTACGACCTTCAACTCCTACCCCCTATCGGATCTGAGCGAAGTGGAGAGCCTAGAGCTACTCAAAGGGCCAGCTTCTGTGCTACAAGGTCATTCGGCCGTAGGGGGTGCTCTGCTCCTCTCTCGTCGCAAGGCCAAGGCCCAAAAAGAAATCGAGGCAAGCCTCAACTATGGTAGCTGGAACTATATGCGTGCCTCAGCTCTGGTTGGCAACTACCTTGGTGCTGGCTGGAGTGGTCTATTCCTAGCCACATACAGCAAAGAGGACGGTTGGAGAGATCTTGGTGACAAGACACTCAAACTCTATGGTACACTCAACGGTAGATGGAGCAAAGACGAAGTAGATATACGAGTGAGCCACAACAATGACTTCTATGGTACCGAAACCGGTCTACCACCTACCCTATCGTCAGATGTCTACACAACCCAAGGCGACCAACTCTACCTCAAGGCAGGAGAAGTAGAGGAGCGCATTCGCAAGAACAGGAGTGTGCGCTACAACAATAGCTCCGACTTCATGTATCACCGCAATCTAAACGGCTCTGTACGTTGGGTACACACGTTTACACCCCAAATCAAATTGGTTGAGCATGCCTCTGCCAACTGGGACGACATCGACTACTTCAGCACCGAGGAGCTTAACTATGTAACGAGCGACAAGACAGAGTATGCCCACTACTTCAAGGGTAAGGGCGGTAAGAAGCAATACATTGATCTAAGCCGTGTACAGTTTACCTTCCCATTGCGCTTCGAGCATATCGCCAAGACCTTCCAGAACCAGCTAACCCTCGATGCCAAGTTCTATACAGGCTTCATCAAGCATAACCTGACTTCAGGAGTCGATGTGAGCTATATGCGCCGAGTAACGTACAAGGGCTACAATCTAGAGGGCAGTGACCCTGATGTGTATGGCATTACGCAACCTTGGATTGTATCGGCATACGAGCCCAAGGGTGTGGGAGAGCTCAAGAGCAAGTTTAGCAAAGCGAGCCCATCGCATACGTTCTCTAGCGGCTTCTTCGTGCAGGATATCTGGGAGTTTAGCCCTCAGATACAAGCTATGACGGCACTTAGGTACGACCTCTACAGCTACCGCTCCTCGGGAGATATTGCTGTGGCCGACGGCAAACATTCGTTCCAAGATGTGGATACCTATCCCAACAAAATCAACGATACCGCACTGACTTATCGCCTTGGCCTAGTCTATACACCTATCAAGCAGCTAAGCCTATACAGCTCTATCGCCAATTACTTCAACCCCGATCGCACCTTCGCTAGACCCAATCGCATCTATATCGACAATAGTGGCAACGAGATCGAGCCGAAGGCTGGAGTAGGGCTCTTCAAGCCTCGTAGTGGCTATCAGATAGAGCTAGGTACGAGAGCTACTCCGCTCAAGTGGCTTGAGCTATCGGCCTCGGTGTATCATATTCTCCAAAACAACACCATCGTTGGCCTCGGCAGAGAGGTGCGCCAAGTCAATGGTAAGGACGTAACGTACTCTCTCACGGGGCAGATTGGGCAAATCACCTCGCAAGGAGTGGAGGCAGAGGCTAAGCTAAGCCCTATCGAAGGGCTTAACCTCTCGTTTGGTTATAGCTATACCGACGCCAAATACGGGGACAATCAGATCGACAAGTATCGTAAAAAGAACGAGAACGATGGGATCATCAAGCCCGGAACTGCCGTCGATGGTATATCTAAGCACAAGGCTTACAGCTTGGGCGAATACACAATCCAGAGAGGTCTACTCAAGAGCCTGAGCCTAAACTACGCGTTTAGCTATCAGGGAGAGCGCAAAATCAGACAGAATCATTTCCCTGCTTATACGCTACTTGACCTTGGTATCGCCTACCAAATCGTTCAGAACCTAAGGCTAAGTGCCAATGTGTACAACGTGCTGAACACGGAGAGCTACCAAGAGGCTCTAGGCAACCAAATGGTACCTAATAGGCCTACCAACTTCCGCATAGGCCTATCCTACAAGCCATAAGATTTGTAGCTTTTGAGTAACCCAAGGGGCTGTGGCTATATCAAATCTTGCCACAGCCCCTTGTAGATACTTAGGAGCGTGCGATCTGCCGTGTAGCTTGCACAATCGAAATAATTATCTACCTTTGCGGTGCAATCGCCGCCCGGATGGCGGAATTGGTAGACGCGTTGGTCTCAAACACCAATGAACGCAAGTTCGTGCCGGTTCGATCCCGGCTCCGGGTACTAAGCCTCGTTCTCGTTGGAGAATGGGGCTTTTTACTATCCGTATCCGCCAGACCGCACACCCCAGCGTAGAAAACCTTATTGCCCTACTACCCATACTTTTGCCCCCTTGGATTGAGTTGATTAACTTTGTAGTCTATGACAAAAGAAAATTGGTTGAAACGAAGCATCAGACAGATGCGCCTATGGGGCTTGAGAAGCTTCCGCTTTATTACCCTTGATATGTGGCGTCTAAGCCCTGATGAGATCCCACAACCCTTCAGGCTAATTGCCAACACCATCAAAGTGCTATACATGGCCACCAAGAGCTTCATCTTCGACGATCTGATGAGCCGTGCAGCCTCACTCACTTATAGTACCGTCCTATCCATCGTGCCTATGCTGGCAGTAATAGTAGGTATCGCCAAGGGCTTCGGGCTACAAGCTGTAGTCCATGATGCACTTGTCGAGGCCTTTCCCGGGCAAGAAGACCAGCTATCACAGGTCTTTGTCTATGTCGAGAACTATCTTGAGCAGGTACAAGGTGGGCTCTTCATCGGCTTCGGTCTGATCGTTTTGCTCTACACCGTCTTGATGCTGATTGCCTCTATCGAGGACGCACTCAACAGCATCTGGCAGGCACCCCATAGCCGTCCGTGGTCTAGGCGTATCCTAGACTACTTCGGGTTCTTCCTCCTACTACCGATCCTACTCACAGGCTCTAGTGTCGTGACGCTCCTCGGGACCGCTGTACGCAATATGGTTTCGCCCGATGTGATGATTATCAGCTCGGTCATGGAGTTTTCTCTCAACCTGATCCCCTACATCTTCTCGATCGCCTCACTAGTGGCGCTCTATATGTTGCTGCCCAACGTGCGGGTACGCTTCGTCCCTGCACTTATCTCGGGGACTCTGGCAGGTATTGCCTTCCAGATCTTCCAGTCGCTCTACATCAGCGGAGTACTCTGGATCTCACGATACAATGCTATCTATGGTAGCTTCGCTGCCTTCCCTCTACTCCTCCTCTGGATGCAGCTCTCTTGGACGATTACCCTCTTCGGGGCACAGCTCTGCTACTCGATACAAAACATTCGCAGATTCTCTTTCGGCGAGGCTTCGCTCAAGGCATCACGTCGCTACTTCGACTTCGTGACTATCCTTGTAGCCAGCAAGATCATACAGAGATTCGGCCAAGAGGGAGCCAAACCCTACCGTGCCGAATCCCTCTCTAGCGAATGCCAAATACCTCTTCGCTTGGTCGGGCAAGTACTCGCTAAGCTAGAAGAAATGGGCGTGATCAACGAAATCGGCTATGGCGACCCCATAGAGGAGGGCTACTATCACCCTGCAGTAGACCCAGAGCTCATCTCAGTGGGCTACCTTGTAGAGAAGCTAGATCGACATGGCTTCGAGGACTTCCGTATAGACAATGAAGAAGACTATCGCCCCCAATGGGAAGCTATGCTCATTACTCGCCAAGGCTATGAGCAGCCACAGGCAGGGATCCTACTTCGTGACCTCAAACACAGCTGATCCGACACCCCTCTAGAGCGATGAAGAAACTAGGTCGCCCAGCACGTCCGCATAGGCTCATAGTCAAACTCAACGAGCGAGAGCTCAAGGCCCTCGACCAGTACTGCAAGAAGTATCGGGTAGACAACCGCTCCCATTGGCTTAGAGAGCTGATGATGACGGAGATCATCAAACGTTTTGAGCTGGATGCCCCAATGCTCTTCAGTGAAGAAGAAATGAGATAAGCCATGCAGTGGTTGCACTACGACGATGAGTACTATATGCGCATCGCCCTCGAGGAGGCACAGCTGGCCTACGACGAGGGTGAGGTACCTATCGGAGCGGTCGTGGTAGCTGGGGGACGGGTGCTTGCTCGTGCCCACAATAGAGTAGAGGCGCTAGGTGACCCCACGGCACACGCCGAGATGCTAGCCATCACAGCTGCCACAGAGGTAGTGGGAAGTAAGTATCTAGTAGGTTGCCAGCTGTATGTGACCATAGAGCCCTGCCCGATGTGTGCTGGTGCCATCCGCTGGGGGCGACTATCTCGTGTGATCTATGGCGCAGGCGAGGAGAAGTTCGGCTACCGCATATTCTCGCCACAGATTCTCCCGAGGTCTTGTCGTCTGACCACCGGCGTGCTAGCCGAGCAGGCAAGAGAGCTGATGCAACGCTTCTTCCGAAGCAAGCGGTAGCAGGCATACAACCAACTAACAAAACCCAATGTCCGACTTCAACGTACATATACTTGGCTGTGGCTCAGCCTTGCCCACCGTAGCCCACCTCCCTAGCTCGCAGGTCGTAGAGCTACGAGGCAAGCTCTACATGATAGACTGTGGAGAGGGTGCACAGAGGCAGATGCGCCTACAGCGCTTGAGCTTCGGCAAGCTTGTCGCCATCTTTATCTCACACCTACACGGCGATCACTGCTTCGGCCTTCCGGGGCTAATCTCTTCGCTCGGTATGCTTGGGCGCACGGGCGACCTACATATCATAGGCCCTGTGGGGTTAAAGCGCTTCCTTGAGCCAATCCTTGAGCTGTTCTGCGACCAAATGGCGTATCGGGTAGTGCTTACAGAAACAGATACCCGCCAAGCACAAACCGTCTGGGAGGACAGGTCAGTGACGATCAGCACTATTCCCCTCAAGCACCGCACCCCTACGCAGGGCTATCTCTTTCGAGAGAAGGTTACCCCTCTACACCTAGACAAGGCTTCGGCAGACTTCTATGGCATTCCACTAGCTGCGTATCCTGCTATCCTGCGTGGCGAGGACTTCGTTAGCGAGGTGGGAGAAGAAGTAATCCCCAACAGCAGACTGACCAAGCGTGGGCGTGAGGCACGTAGCTATGCTTACTGCTCCGATACGTCCTATCTACCCAATAACGCTCCACTGATCAAGGGCGTGACACTCCTCTACCACGAGGCCACCTTCCTCACTAGCGAGTCGGCACGAGCTGGCCAAACGGGACATAGCACAGCTAGAGAAGCAGCGCTGATGGCACAGAGCGCAGAAGCCAAGCGACTACTCATAGGCCATTACTCGGCACGGTACCACGCAACGGACGATTTGCTCGCAGAGGCACGGGCGATATTCCCCTGCACAGAAGCGGCCAACGAGGGTATGTGCCTAGAGCTCTAGCAGACAGGGAGGCGCTTCGTCAAAATAAGAAGCCCATAGAGGAGGTCAAACACTCCCCTATGGGCTTTCTACATGTGCGAGCTTCCTACCTACTCTCTACGCTCAGCCACCTCTAGTGTGCCACCAAAGCCTGAGGTCGCAGTATATTCGGGGGCATAAACCGATTGCGCCGAGGCCGATGTGGCTTGATAGACGCCAGAGCGCACGACATACTGCTCATACTCGACCTGATACTCGCCACGGCCAAGGCGGTCGAAGTAGAAATTGGTCATCATATCCCTTGGCTCGTAGTAGTAGCCTGCACCAGAGTGCCACACATAGCCAGAGGTTTGGCGGCGAGGTTCGGTACAGCCTAGGCGAGGATCGCTCAGAGCGACGAAGTCCATCTCTCGACTTAGCTTGAGCATGAGCTTCGTGACCAGCACATCGCCCACGGCAAGACTCTGCCCTGTGGCCAGTGGTATGAGCTTCTCTCGTCCTCCCTGCACGGCTTTGAGGTAGTGGCGTCGCTCGATCTGTAGCTCTCTGCCAGAGGCACGCTCCTCGATGCTTGGGAGCATATAGCGTGCAGTGGCCGCTCCCCAGACTTGACCCGAGTGCTGGGCTCTCGCCTCAATAGCTAGAGGATAGCTTGCTCGATCGAAGTCTTCGACGAGCCTAATGCGTTCGCCCGATTGGACTAACTCTGTGCCATCAGCTCGCCTTAGGGTCAGCTCCGTGCGATTAGGCTCACGAAGCTCCGTACTACCAAAGCCAACGAATAGGGCATATAGAGCCTCCGCCGTAGCCGTCGTACTCTCCCAGCGAACCGAGCGCTTCTGGTTGAGCAACCACTGCTGCAAGGAGTGAAGCGTAGCCTTGTCTTCTGGAGCGAGTAGGCGTAGTGCCTCGATCATCTCCGTAACCATAGTATAGGAGCGATTAATCCACCAATAACCACCCGTGCTGATCTGAGCGAAGAATGCACCGACCTCTGCGTCGCTCAAGTGCTGACGCAGGGACTCCACGAGGAGTAGAGCCAGCGGCCTATCGTACTCAGCGAGGGCAATAGCAGCTTGTGGCTTAGCCCATAGCGGCAGCTCGTGTGCACCACGACGCAGACGCTCAAGGAAGAATCGCCTCTGGGCAACATTCGTCTCGGACTTGGCTCGCTTATTCAACTCTAGAATATAGAGGTAGTTCAGCTCTAGGCTAGAGATCTGCCCATGTATTTGCTTAGATTTACGCTCGGCCTCTTGGATTTGCTGCATCAGCTCCGCCATAGCCTTGTCAAGTGCCTGATGCCCTCTCTGGAGCATCAGCTCGGTGCGTCGAGTATCCACTGCTCTGGGATTGAGCTGGCGTAGTCGTACCAGCTGACGCATCACATAGGTTGTCGTGTACAGACTGCCACGCATACGGGCAAACCAAGGCCATAGACCATCGCTCCCCTGTAGCTCGGCAAGCTCACGCAGTAGACGATCCTCCCGATCGCTCTGCCCTAGAGTTCCGAAAAAGGCGACCAGCGAGGCCAAACGTTTACCCTCATCTTCGCTAGCGATGACCTTAGCCCAAGGTGTGGTCGAGAGAGGGCGCTTCAGCAGGCTATCTCTATCGTCCCTCAGACTGCCCCTCATCTCGGCACGACGCTCGGCAAGCCAATGCTGTAGCCCCGGAGTTTGAGCGACAGCCTTAGCCAAAGCCTGCCCGTAAAGCGCCGAACTGATGGAGATTGCATTGGCGAGATTGTCCTGAGCAAGGGTCGGCAAAGTCTGCAGGGCTAGGAAAAGAGGATTGCTCTCTACACGTACCTCAACCCGACCGCTATCAGGGATGAAGCCCGTCGAGGGGAAGAGCGCCGAGAGATCAACCTTGGTCTGTTCGGCAGTTAGTAGCGTAAAGGCCTCACTGCGTATCGCCTCCTCTCTAGACGAGGCGATACGCAGAGCTCGCTGCTCTCCGTCGGCGAAGCCAGAGCCGTGAGCCATCATACGCACGCCGATAGAGTCTAGCTCGAGCGACTGGTCTAGCGCAACCGAGAAGTGAAAATCCTGCGTCTGGGCAGGAGCAACCGTTAGGGGCAAACTATCTTGATGAATAATGGCCTGATCTTGGAGACGGAAGAGCTCTAGGCGTACAGAACCTGCTTGCTCTCGATCACTTAGATTCTGCACTTGCGCCGCAAGGCTTAGCTTATCTCCTAGGCGAATGAGGCGAGGCAAGTAAGGCTTGAGCATCAGCTCTCGATAGCTCTCGATGTAGGCTCTATGGTAGCCCGTATTCATATCTGCCGTATGAGCTACAAGTTCGAGACGCCAGCGGGTTAGATTGTCGGGGAGTTGAAACGACCAGCTCACCTCGCCAGACTTATCCGTGAGCATTCGAGGGCGGAAGAAAGCCGTTTCGGCGAAGTCTTGCCTCAATCCACCCTCTACGGGCGGAGCTTCAGTCGCATCATCAGCTATATCACTGCTCTTTGCCAGCACCATAGATCTCAGTTCCTTACTTCGTGTCGCACCAGCCTCTGCCGACATCTGCATCGGTACAGCCGACCGCTCTAGTAGCATAGCATTACCACCGCCGTATTCCTCCTGCATGCTACCTAGAGGGACGAAGGACTGATGCCACACATCGTAGTCCTCGCTTTGGCTTGCCCCCCAGTTGATTTGCCCAACCGCATTAGGCGCAAATCTATCGTTTGTCAACCCATAGGCATGGGTATAGAATGGTCTGAGCAGAGGGTGAGCATATAGCTGGGTAAATCTAAGTGGCATCACAGCGTCTAGTGCACTGTCGTACATCCACGCAGCTATGGAGGCTCGGACGGGTTTGCCCTTGTGTAAGACACGTAGCTGCCACGTTTCCTTACTGCCGGCCCTCAGCCGATCTCTAAAGCTCTGCCAGCTTAGAGTCAGCTCCTTGTCGGGTTGCACACGAGAGAAGGTAAACGTCTGTTCGTATAGCCGAGCCGAGCGCACCGTATAGAGGTACACACGCACCTGCTCAGTCGTTTCTCTTGGCAAGTCAATCATCAACTGATTGAGCGACGAAGGGCGAGGGCGAAGCATTCCGTAGCCTATTACCCTGCCGTCTATCTCGGTGCGGTAATAGATATAACTATCCTCTAGGGCCGAAGCATAGTGAATGAGGGGAGATCTACGGCTACTATACGTGAGCTCTGGCGCAGTAGCCACAAGTGGCGCCCCCTTGACCTCGATGATGCGGTCGCTGGATCTGTAAAGGACGAAGCTAGTCGTGTCGGAGAGCTCTCGGCCGTCTTCTAGCGTGATCCGAGTCTTGAGGTCGTACGCTCCAGAGGGAAGGTTACGCAGTTGCCCAGAGAGGTTACGCTCGGTATTGGAGCTACAAGTATCTGTGAGCCATACTTTCTGCCGACTACGGATCTCGTATGTGGCGAGGTAGGGCACAGGCTCGTAGTCGGAGTTCTGCACCCTAACTTCTAGTATTTGTTTGGACTGATTGACCTCCATGTATTGGGGGAGCTTCGCCGTAATCTGTGGTAAATCTTTCCCGATAGAGAAGCGAATTTCGCCACGCTGCACCTCGCCCGTCGTCGCTGTGGCCTGCACACCTACTCGATAGTATTGGTAGAGCTCTACTGCACGATCTAGTTGGTCGAAGGCTTTGAGCCGAGAGAGATGCAAGCGAAGCATGGCACGCCCCTCTGCATCAGTTACCAATTCGGGCAGATTGAGCTCCTCTTGCTCACGGCTCATCGTGATGAAATAGCCGTATCTCGGCTGATAAGCTCGCCCCGTAATCTGTACTTTGGGGGCTAGGCGAACCGAAGCTAGCGGAAGCCCTGTCATATCAACCACTCGAATACTCAAGTCAATGCTATCCCCCAAGCGAAGTAATCGCTCCGCCTTGTTCATCTTGACCTCGAAAGTAGGCTTGCGGTACTCCTCTACAAGGACGTTGGAGGAGGTTATGTACCGCCCCGTTCGCTCGCAAACGATGCGATATCGCCCGAGTTTCGCCTCACGAGGGAGTGTAAATTGACCGTCGAATCGCCCAAGGCTATCCGTCGTCACATGGATTGATTGGATACGCTCCGAGTTGGCATCGTATAGGATTAGTTCGGTGCTCTCCTCTGGCAAGACTCGTGCTAATTCTGCGTGTGCCTTTTGCTCTGCGAGATACCCCCACAGACGGAGAGTATCGGCTGGGCGATAGACGGGGCGATCGGTAGAGAGCAATGCCTCCACTTGTCCTTTCGGCTCACCTTGCTCTCTTGTATTACGACTGATGCCGACCGATAGCCCTAGAGGATCCTCTAGGTTCGTCGAACGAACGAAGACACTCGAGTACCACTGTCCGTCCAAGGGGCTCGGCAACTGTACACGTCCCTGCTCATCGGTCTTTTGCTTCTGCTCTGTGCCTTTGCTCAGCTTCATCTGCACAGCGAGGGCGGAGAGCGGACGTCCCGAGAGGGCATCTAGCCACTGTAGATGCCCTCCTCGTACACCTTGCGCCTCGTGATTGATGACGAATTGATCCGTCACATAGTACCTAATATATCTATCGCTATGATAGGCTTTGCGCAGAGAGGAGGCTTGTGGGCTACGCACGGGCTCAAGATGTAGATAGTACAATCCTCTGTGGCGATGCTCCAGACGTAGCGTATCACTTCGGCTCCCCCATAGACTGTCTGGAAGAAGGGCGATGGTGCGCTCCTGCTCTAAGTGGAGCTGTTGAGGATCGTACTGCTCATCTAGATTAAGTAGCACCGATGGTGTGTGGTAGAGCTTGAGGCGAACGCTATCCACTAGCGTATGATTTAGTCGAAGCATCTGCACACGATGCCCCGTGACGATGTTCGTCCCGACTTCGTAGTCTAGAGAAGCCACTAATAACCCCGAGCGATACTCCCTAATGGAGCGTACTAGAGTGGGCGACGCCTTAGAGCCAAATCGCTGTAGGTAACGGTCGAGTAGCTCCACCGCTCGGCGTGGCTCGCTCGGCTCATAGAGTTTTTGGCTGATATCCGTGATATACTGCATCACCTCGATCTGGCCAGCGTATGTATCAAGGAATTGGCGACAGAGTTCTTTCTCTCTATGGGATGCATCCTTATACTTATGCTCTAGAAGGAAGTAGTCGGCGTGCAGACGCTCTGCTCCAATCGGCAGATCCTGCACATACGCCTGCAAACTAGCCAAGATGAGGGGAGAGATCTCCCCCGAGCGATAGACGAGAAGCTGATACACATAGCTGCCGAGTGTACTGTTCCACTTGGATGCACCTCTACTCACACTCGGTGGAAGCTCATGGCGCATCGGCTGATGTAGCACACGGCGATCCTTGAGAGCTTCCCGAGCGAGGGCTTCTAGCTTCTGCCGATAGAGGCTATCCGACCAACGACGTGGGTCGATCGCGTCGTACTCCTCGCCTTCCTCCATGGGGTTGCGCCGTATGTAGTAGCGACTCCTATATTGATAGTCTTCATATAGGCTATGTGTAACAGCACTAAGCAGACTGCGCTCCTCGGGGTTGAGCCAACTGAGCTGAGCCACCCGAGCGAGCTGGACGAATACCTCCGCATCATGGTCGGCACTGATGCTCCTATTGGCATCACGACTAGCGACTAGAGCGAGGAGCAAATCGGATAGCTGTCGGTTGCGCTCGGCCAGACGCATCAAGCTCTGTGCCTTATCTAGAGCCGTTTTGGGCTGACGGAGCTTTTGGGCCTGACGAAGCTCTTGTTTGAGCTTACTAGCTTGCGTGGTATATTGGGCAGTGCGCTGGGCATCTACTCTTATCCATCCTAGCAGACAGAGCAGTACGCAGAGGTAGACCAAGCCGATAGTCCTTTTCATACTCTATATTGATTTCTAAGCAACAACGATTTTACTCAAATACATTTCTTAACAAAGATACATTTTCTCCGCAAATGCTTTCTTAGATATACTTCTGAGGGGCAGGCAGATTATCCCTCCGATTCATAATACAAAAGGGCTGTGCCAACAGATAGCACAACCCTTTAGTCTATGAACAGTGCTCTGAAGCTACTGGACTACCGAGATGAGGTGTAGGTTAGATACCTTGGTGCGGCTCTTTAGCCAAGCCTTGAGGCGAGCCTCCTCCTCTGGTCGAAGGCGACGCTTACCCTCTACGACGACCGTTAGTAGCGAGTCGGACTGTGCGCCATTGGAGAAGCTAGGGGCGAAACTCAGCTTGCCAAGCTCTGGGAATAAGTCACGAGCCTCCTGCTGTACATCGGGAGCTAGATCCGAGTAACGACTATAGCGATTGAGCAGAGCCTTGAGTGAGTCAATCTGCCTGCTCTGCTGGCGAATGATCTTGTCCGAGTTGTCGTACAAGTCTTGTAGTAAGACGCTCTTGAGTTCTTTCATATCCACGTCCTCGGCTTGCGTGCCAAAGCCTTGGCGTACTACCAAGTGTACATTCTCTAGGCCATAGCGAGGCATACGCCCTCTGATGCTATCGAGATACTCCTCGGGGAGCTCCTGCCCCAGCAGTACCACCTCTAGTCTCTTCTCACTTCCCTGATTGATGAAGTGCTGCTTAACCACCTGATTGGTTGAGGTATTGAGCTGCTCCAGTACGAAACGATTAGCCCCATCTTCCATTACACTATCTCGAATGAGTATCACGCCGAAGTAGATACTTGGTGCAATCGTACATAGGGCTATTATCGTGACGAAGCGACGGATCTTGCGTTCACGCTCGGGATTGACGAAAGACTTGTAGGGGAATTTGAGCACACGCACCATCACAAAGGTCGAGAGCCCAATGAACACCGAATTGATTAGATACAGATAGAACGCCCCGAAGAAGAAGCTAAAATTACCCTGTGAGAGTCCGTAGCCGGCTGTACAGAGCGGTGGCATCAGAGCAGTAGCAATAGCGACACCGGGGAGCACATTTCCCTTGTTGCGTGTACTGCTAGCAATAATGCCAGCTGCCCCACCAACGAAGGCGATGAAAACATCGTAGATCGTGGGCTGCGTACGAGCCAGCAGCTCGCTCTGAGCTTGGCTCAGAGGTGAAAGGAGGAAGTACATGGTCGCCGTGAGGATACTGATCAGGGTCATTAGTCCGAGGTTACGGAGCGAACGCTTAATCAGCTCGAAGTCATAGATTCCCAATCCCAATCCGAAGCCAATGATTGGCCCCATCAGAGGGGAAATCAACATCGCACCGATAATCACGGCAGTCGAATTGACGTTAAGTCCCAGCGAGGCAATCATGATGGCAAATATCAAGATCCACATCTTGGAGCCACGGAAGTCCACGTCTTCCTTGATTGCATCTATGGTAAAGTGCTCGTTGCTCTTATCGTTGGTCAAGTCAAAAATATCCCGAACGCGCCCACGAATGAGTTGCATCAGGCTGGAAGGGGCTGGCTCGGTCTGAGGTTGCCCCTGCGGATTGTTTTCTATCATATCTCCAAATATCAATATTGGTTTATTTCTTGGCTTCTAGAGTCAGGCGTAGCTCTCTAGGAGCCTCTGCCTGCCATGTAAGCTTGAGTGCCTCGATCTCTAGTTGTTTAATTAACCCGTGGGCAGAGATTTGGTTGCGACCCCCTATTTGATGTAGCGGGATCTTGAGCCAACCTTGGCTCGTCTTGCCCTCTAAAATGGCCTCGATGGCATAGCTATCGGCTAGCCCCTTGTGGTAGCTTAGGGCGACCTGCTCGGGTAGAGCAATGCGTACCTCCATAGATGTGCAGCTCTATACTCTGGGATTAATACGCTCGACACTCTACCCCCGTACCTGCACAGAAGAGGAGAGCGAAAGCTAAGACTAGGCTATTTCTCATATCACGGCCCATGAAAGAGGTTAGACTTAGTTGATTTGGCTCACTCAATCCATGGCAAGCAAAGCCAACTAGACTATACGCCGAAGGGGCTGTACCGAAACATACATTTCGACACAACCCCTCTGTTATACTTGACGTACTAAGGACTACTTCTTAGCGCGGTTACCGTAGCGGCTCATGAACTTGTCTACGCGACCAGCAGTATCGACAAGCTTAGCCTTGCCAGTGAAGAATGGGTGTGAAGTGTTTGAGATTTCCACCTTGATCAGAGGGTACTCTACACCATCGATCTCGATAGTTTCCTTCGCAGCCATCGTAGAACGAGTAATGAAGATATCTTCATTAGACATGTCCTTAAATACTACAGGACGATAGTTTTCAGGATGAATTCCTTTTTTCATTATGCTTATCTTATTTAGTTTTACTTCTTTGCTTAAAAACGTTCGTTGGTAACCGTTATTTCTATTACGAGCTATAATGGACTGCAAAGTTAGACATTATTCTCCAATGAACCAACACCAAAGAAGCAGATAGCGGACTTGGAGCACCAAGCGCACGGCGCTACTGCCCTAGAGAGGAGCGCAGATACGTCTGGCGCTCGGGGAACTCATACAACAGCTCAAGCACGGCACCATAGCGGAACTCAAGGTCAGCGATCTTTTTGCCAGCATGATTGAGCAGAACCAACTGATAGAGATGCCCCACATCGAACGAACCCATCTCGGCTTGTATGGTATAGGTGGCCATACCATTGACGTCGGAGTTGCCGACGAATACCTCCTTGAGCGTAATCTTATGCCCATCTCTCGAAATCTCGAGGCGAGGTGTACCAATCAGCTCAATGGGCGCCAATATACTATAGTGTAGATATCTGACAGATCCGTTGGGCAGAGCCGTGAGCAAGATCGTTTCGGGTTCGCTTGGACTAACCGCCTTCTTCGTGACCGCTAAGTTGCGTACAAAAGTCTCGGGAGGGACTTCCGTAGACTTATGACAAGACACAATGCCCCCAAGCATAAGCACCGACAAGAGCAGTAGGATAATTGTTTTCGTACTCATGATACCTTATTAGTTGATTGAAACATTTAGTTACTTACAAGGTCCACATCGGCAGAGCGATCATTCGATGTCGTTGTAGATTTTCGACAAAGTTACCAATTCTTTACAAATCAAGAAGTGCGAAAAAAGAAAAAGAGTTACATCAAAATCTGCATTTTGACATAACTCCAAACCAAACTTGTCGGGATACCAGGATTCGAACCTGGGACCCCCTGCTCCCAAAGCAGGTGCGCTAACCGGACTGCGCTACATCCCGTTCTTTCTGTTTGCGATGCAAAGGTAAGGATAAAATCCATTTCGCCAAAATATCGGCATCTTTTTTTCGCCTAAGCATACCTCATACAAATATGACCAAAAGGGGAATGATGGGAAACACAAGGGGATATGTAAACTTTTTGTGCTAAGTTTGTAACAATTTTAATTGTCCGATTACGCATCATACATCTATGGCTGACCCCATACTCTACGATATTATTAGCCCCAATATCCCCATCGGTGCTTGGGTCGCCCTAGCCATTGGAGCGGGGCTGCTCTTTGCCTCTGGGTTCATGTCCTCGAGCGAAGTGGCTTTCTTCTCGCTTCGCCCTGCCGAGCTAGACGATGTGCGTCGAGGGGAGCACCCCGCCGACGAAGCGCTCTACCGACTACTGAGCGACCCTGAGCGCCTACTGGCCACAATACTCATCGGCAACAACCTAGTCAATATAGCTATCGTCATCTTGATGGGCTATGGCTTCAGCCTCATCTTCGACTTCAGCGACGCCATGATACTGGGCTTCATTTTCCAGACGGTTATCCTCACGCTCCTGCTATTGCTCTTCGGCGAAATCATACCGAAGGTATATGCGCAGTCCAATCCGCTAGGCTTCAGCCGCACCTCGGCACCATATATGCGCCTTGTAGACAAGCTGCTCAGACCCTGCTCCTCCTTTCTGGTACGATCTACCAAGATCATCACCAAGCGCATGCAACGCAAGCGCTACGACATCTCTATGGACGACCTAAGCCAAGCTGTAGACCTACTCAACGACAAGAAGGTAGAGGAGAAAACCATGTTTGAGGAGATTATCAGTTTCTACGGCAAGACTGCCAGCGAGATCATGGTACCCCGTATTGATATGCTCGACATCGACATCAGCTGGGACTTCCACCGTATGCTGCAGTTCGCCCTAGACTGTGGATACTCCCGCATACCCGTCTACGAAACCTCCGAAGACAATATCCGAGGCATCATATACGTCAAGGATCTGATCCTACACAAAGACAAGCCCGCCGACTTCCAGTGGACCGGGCTTCTAAGACCTGCCTACTTCGTCCCCGAAAACAAACCTCTAGATGACCTACTAGAGGAGCTGAGGAGCAATAAAATCCACATGGCGATCGTCGTGGACGAGTATGGCGGCACCAGTGGTCTAGTGACCATGGAGGATATCCTAGAGGAAATCGTGGGGAATATCTCGGACGAGTATGACGAAGAAGAATTGCCATACAAGAAGCAAGCAGACGGTAGCTACCTCTTCGAGGCAAAAACTCCTCTAGGCGATGTACTGCGTTATCTAGACCTAGAGCCGGGCACCTTCGGCAAGTGCGAGGAGGAGGTAGACACTCTCGGCGGATTGTATCTAGAGATCAAGCAAGACCTGCCCCGCCTACAAGACACCGTGCAGGCAGGAGCGTGGAGCCTACGCATCACGGAGTTAGAAAAGTTCCGCATCATCACGATACAGCTCATACCACCCACTGCACCGTAATATGTCCGATATATCACACATCACCATACCCGGGCTTCCGTCGGAGGTCCGGCTTTTTCTTAGCCCTATCTCTAGGCAAGAGGGAGAGAAGCGCTGTGAAGCAGAGCAGCGAACACTCCAGTCCTTGCTCCAAAATATCTATCAAGGCAAAGTGGACTATCGGCACAGAGCCAATGGCTCGCCCTATCTGGCCGATTATCCGAGGGAGTACATCAGCGTCAGTCATAGCGGCTCTCACGTGCTGCTAGGGATATCCTCCGAGGCTCCCTGTGGCGTAGATATCGAGGAGCTAGGCGAGCAGGTCGCACGGGTTCGCAGCCGCTTCTGCACCGATGAGGAGTATCGACGACTTGATGCGACAGCCTCCCCCACTCTAGCGCTACATATATTATGGTCTGCCAAAGAGGCTGCCTACAAGCTCATCAATCCGCCTAGCCAATCGTTGCATGCATTCAGACTATCCAGCCTACACATCCATGGTAACCATAGGTGTAACCTAACCCTAGAGCTAGTAGGGCTCGGGGAAATCATACGAGTTGATGCGATCCATACCGAGAGTTATGTCCTCGCCCTCGCCCTAATGCAGGAGTGATAGGGAGAAGCCCTAAATTTATATTTCAGCTCATGTTCTCGGAGATTGATGGGAAAGTGAGATGTATAGCAGCAGAAAAATAGTAGACCTCGTATTTACCCCCTAGCAAGCCCTAGGCTGCGTGCCGCTATGTTTGGGCTCTTCGCCCCTAGACGGAGAGAAATAACCACCTAAAATAGTCCCAACACAATCATCTGTCAAACAGATACATAAAATACATACTAGGCTAACCCCATATATTCGCACGGCATTTTGGGGTGATTTCCTCCCATCAATCTTTGGGGATTAGTGGACACATCGCCAAGGATTAGTCCATCAATCCGAATAAATCTCCCCTACAATTCTCCCATGAAGTTACCCTAATCCACAAGATTGGCTTGCTCTTCTGCTCGGATTTCAGTCCAAATCATTTACACACTTTAACTAAAAAAGCGAAAAGCCACTCCCAATATTCGACTAGAATACTGGGCTGTATAGACCTACTGCCCCTGCTGGCCAAGCCGATATCTCGAGCCTATCGTCCCTGAATACCTACCTGCTGTAACACTACCACCTAGCCCAAGCTTCTTGTTCTACCAAGTAAGTCTTGTAGCAGAGGCCCCACCCTCTCTATGACAAAGAGATTATTCTATTGGTCTATGCACACTTACTTCGGCTGGAGATGTCAATTATTATTACCTTCGCTTCAGTGCTTCAAGACTCGAAGCGAGCGGCACCCTAGATTACGCCCTATCAAATATCCAAACACAGGGGGAGCACAATGCAAGTCGGGGTATCGTAACTCTACGAGAGCTGGGCAAAACAACGACACAAGGCATCAATAGTTACAAACATCTAATAGAGAGCGTATGTAAATCAACAATGACCTATCAAATCTAGGCTGTACCAAGTTTATACGCTGGACAGCTCCTTGGTCTATCTAGATAAGCGGATTATCTCAAGAGAGATATTGCTCGGCTATCCTAAAAAACTTATTTTTGCAAGACGGGTTTTGATAAGTCAGCAAGATGAACAATAGACATAGTTTCGAGGGAATGGGTGTAGCGATGGTGACACCCTTCTGCCCAGACGGGAGTATAGATACGGACAGCCTCATCAGGCTCGTCGATCACCTCATAGCAGGTCATGCCGACTTCCTCGTCGTCCATGGTACTACTGGCGAGTCCCCTTGCCTCACTAGGGACGAACGCAATATGGTCACACAGCTAGTCGTCGAGCGTGTAGCGGGTCGCACACCTATTATGATTGGGCTCGGGGGCAACAACACTCTAGAAACTGGCCAGCGCATCAAGGATCTAGATACGACAGGCATCGGGGGTATTCTCTCGGTCGTCCCTTACTACAATAAGCCGACGCAGGAGGGGCTATTCAGACACTTCTCATATCTGGCCGAGCGCTCCTCGCTCCCTATCGTCTTGTACAACATACCCGGACGCTCTGGCATCAATATGGTCCCCGAGACGGTCGCCCGCCTTGCCCACACACACAGCAATATCATCGGCATCAAGGAAGCATCTGGCTTCGTGGCACAGGTCGCTCAGACCAAGCAGCTCGTCGAGCGCGATGACTTCACCATTCTCTCGGGCGACGACGCCCTATCCGTCCCATTCATACAGAGCGGAGCAAGAGGCGTCATCTCGGTAGTGGGCAACGCCTACCCAGAGCTATTTGCCAAACTCATTCATCTGAGTATGGCAGGACAGCACAACGAGGCAGATATGATACAGGCCGAGCTACGAGATCTGAACACACAGCTCTTCGCCAATGGCAACCCCGCTGGCATCAAGGCACTCCTCTACCAAATGGGTATCATCGCTCACAACGAGCTTCGCCTACCCTTGATTCCTGCGACACAGGAGGTCTATGAAGCTCTAGCCAACGCACGTGCCTCGGTAGATGCCTACATACACGCCAGCCAAGACCCTTGCGCACACTGCGACTAAAAGGCGAGAATCAATCTCAAGCAAAAGATCAGCCCAACCTATGGCACAGCAATACGATCTAGGACTAGCCCTTAGTGGGGGTAGCATCAAAGGCTTCGCTCATCTAGGGGCACTCAAGTATATGGAGGAGATTGGGTGTCGGCCCGAGGTCATCGCAGGCACCAGTGCAGGCGCATTGATGGGGGCTTTCTATGCCGACGGCTACAACCCTAGCGAGATCTACGACCTCTTCTCCGAGCGTGGCTTCATGGATATGACTTCGCTCAGGCCGATGGGCGGTGGCATGTTCGACACGAGCAAGTTCGTGCGCTACATCAGCGAGCGACTCCGACACGAGCGGCTGGAGGATCTGCCTACACCTATGCGCATCGTTGCCACCAATCTCGACAAGGGTGAGCAGCATGTATTCACAGAGGGGCCTCTAGCACAGATTATCACTGCCTCGTGCAGCATTCCCGTACTCTTCAATCCCATAGAGCTCAATGGGGCTACGTTTGTAGATGGTGGGCTATTCCGCAACTTCCCAGTGAGCATCATACGAGAGGATTGTCGCTTCGTCGTGGGCATGAACCTAGGCCCTTGGCAGGAGGAGAGCTACAAGCGCACGATTATGGGTGTGGCAGAGCGATCTTGGGAGTTCGTTTTTCGTCAGAACACACTGCCCGATAGAGATGTCTGCGACCTACTATTAGAGACACAAGCCATCACCAAGTACGGAATGTTTCAAGTCAATTCGGCAGCCGAAATCATGGAGATCGGCTACGAACTCGCCAAGAGTGGCTTCGAGGCACACCCTGCTTTCTCTACCCTAGCCCTACAACAAACCGAGCATACCCCCTAGCCGCGCTTGTAGGCAGGCGCATAGATATGCTCCACTATGCGGATTGTCAGCTCTAGGCTGTCACCCCCATGTGGGTAGTCTAAACCTACCCGAGCCCAACATTGTCCAAGCGAAGTGGCATCAATCATGCAAGATGCTACTTCGCTTTTGGCGTTTAATATGGCTTATATCAGTAGACTTTCTGTATCTTTGCGGAAAATTATCACTAAATAAATCGGTATAAATTATCAAGTCGATGGCAACACCTCCATTCAAATACCAAAAGCCTTTCCCTATGGGTGAGGACAAGACGGAGTACTACCTCCTGACCAAAGAGTATGTCTCGGTAGAGAAGTTCGGCGATACAGAGATGCTTCGTGTAGACCCAGAGGCGCTTCGCCTCTTGAGCCGTACAGCCTTCCACGACGTGTCATTCTACCTCCGCCCCGAGCACCAAGAGCAGGTCGCCAAGATCCTGCGTGATCCCGAAGCGAGCGACAATGACAAGTTCGTCGCCCTCACATTCCTACGCAATGCAGAGGTTTCGGCCAAGGGACAGCTCCCATTCTGCCAAGACACTGGCACGGCCATTCTGCTCGGCAAGAAGGGACAGCAGGTATTCACTGGCGGACACGACGAGGAGTACCTATCGCACGGCGTGTACGATGCCTACACAGAGAATAATCTGCGCTATTCGCAGAACGTACCTCTAGACATGTACAAAGAGATCAATACGGGCTGCAACCTACCAGCACAAATCGACCTAATGGCGGTAGACGGCATGGAGTATCAGTTCCTCTGCATCGCCAAGGGTGGTGGCTCGGCTAATAAAACCTACCTCTACCAAGAAACTAAGGCACTGCTCAATCCTCAGACACTCGTTAAATTCCTCGTCGAGAAGATGAGCTCACTTGGTACGGCTGCTTGCCCTCCATACCACATCGCCTTCGTCATTGGTGGCACATCGGCAGAAACCAACCTCAAGACCGTGAAGCTAGCCTCTGCTAAGTACTACGACGAGCTACCAACAGAGGGTAACGAAGGCGGACAAGCCTTCCGAGATATTGCCCTCGAGCAAGAAGTGCTCGCCGAGGCACATCGTCTAGGCCTAGGGGCACAGTTTGGCGGTAAGTACTTCGCCCACGATGTGCGCATTATTCGTTTGCCTCGCCACGGAGCCTCTTGCCCAGTGGGTATGGGCGTGAGCTGTTCGGCCGACCGCAACATCAAGGCTAAGATCAACCGTGATGGCATTTGGATCGAGAAGCTAGAAACTAACCCCGGCCGCCTCATTCCCGAGGAGCTAAGGGCCGCTGGAGAGGGCAATGTGGTCAAGATCGACCTCAACCGCCCAATGCCCGAGATCCTTGCCGAGCTAAGCAAATATCCTGTATCCACACGCCTCTCACTCAATGGGACCATCATCGTAGGGCGCGATATCGCTCATGCCAAACTCAAGGAACGCATAGACCGTGGTGAGGGCTTACCTCAGTACATCAAGGACCACCCTATCTACTACGCAGGGCCAGCCAAAACGCCAGCTGGCATGCCCAGCGGTTCGTTTGGCCCTACTACGGCAGGGCGTATGGATAGCTATGTGGATCTCTTCCAGAGTCACGGTGGTAGCATGCTGATGATCGCCAAGGGCAACCGAAGCAAACAAGTAACGGACGCCTGCCACAAGTATGGCGGCTTCTACCTCGGTAGTGTTGGAGGCCCTGCAGCTATTCTCGCTCAGGACAGCATCAAGAAGGTAGAGTGCCTCGAGTACCCCGAGCTAGGTATGGAGGCTATTTGGAAGATCGAGGTAGAGAACTTCCCTGCTTTCATACTCGTGGACGACAAGGGCAATGACTTCTTCGAGCAGATCAAAAACAAGTGCTCTGGTTGCGGCATTACTAAGTAGCCAAGCAACCGCACCAAACGCTAGACGGGCATCGGGACGAATGGTTGTCCCGATGCCCGTCTGCTTTCTAGTCCTAGAGCTCATTCTTCTACTTTTCTGTCAAAGTCTGTAAATGACTTATCCTTTTATTTTACAAAGTGGGGCACTAATTCCTAAAAGCCCATCGGGACGTTGAGGGAATTGATGGGAAAGTTTCTGCCGATTAGTGGGCTAATCCTCGGCGATGTGTCCACTAATCCCCAAAGATTGATGGGAAGAAATCCTCCCAAAAAACGACACTGGCACTTAAATCCCACCCAGGAAACGCCATAAACAACTATTTATCAATTCATTAAAAACACCTGCTTTAGGCGGTTATTTTTGTTCGTCTGGAGGCTAAGTGCCCAAACGAAGCTGCGCTCAATCTAGAGCCTCCTAGAGGCCAAATATGCAGTTTGCTATTTTTCTCCGTAGGATATAGAGAGGGATCTAATCTTCATCGGAAAATTAAAGAGATGTATAACACTCCTTATCCGAGCCATGGATATGATACTCGTCGCAAATAGGCGAGACTATGCAAAAATGGCATAGGCTTGAGCTACTGAATAGAGGCTATCAAGCCCAAAGGGGCTGTGCGGAAGTCCATACTTCTACACAGCCCCTTTGGATTAGGTTCTAGGCTAAAGCTAATGCTTGATCACGGCCTGCGCTTCTGGAGCAAGCGACTTGAGAACAATCTCACGATGCTTAGCTCCGTCGAAGAACTTAGACGAGAACGCCTTGATATCGGCAGGCTTCACCTGCTCGAGCACTTCCCTACGGCTTGGTCCTACATCAGCATCCGACGGCATACGTCCCTGCTCGATGTAGAGGTTAATCATCGACACCCACAGTAGAGGTTCGTCTTGGTTGCCCTCCATCTCACTCTCATTGGAGGTATCCTCTCTCTGCGTAGCTTCGAGTAGTAGAGGTACAAGCACGTTCTTGAACTCCTGCTCGGAGAACCTGCCTGCCTTGATATCCTCTAGCGCCTCGTAGGTCTTGGCCTTGAGTGCATCGGCCTTGGCACGCTCTGTGCGGAAGCGGATGCGCAGATTGCCTCTAGGCGTAGGCTGGGCAATGTATTCGCCATCTACACCCACATTGTACACGCCACTCTGGCTCTCACGTAGCTGATCGAAGAGTCTATTCTGCAATAGCAATTTGAAGAGATCGAGCGATACCTGCTCGAGAGGAGCCAGCTCTAGATCGTGGCTGAAAGCAATCTCGACCTCACCTATATCGCCATCGATCTTTTCCTCTAGCTCGAAGATAATTTTGGCCTCGGGCGAGGATAGGTCATGCACCTTATAACTCTCAGGCTTGCCGGGCTTACCGGGGAGAGAGGAGATATAGTCTAGAATGAGCTTCTTGGCTTCGGCTTCGCCTAGCTCGCCAACGAGGCAGAAGGTAAAGTCACCAGCATTGCCATAGCGATCATTGAAGAGGCGAGGCAGATCAGCCAGACGCATACTATCGTAGAAAGCAGCGTCCTGACGAGGGTTGCGTGGCGAGGCGGGGAAAAGCACCTTCTGTATAGAGTCTTGAGCGGCGTCCATACCCGTGAGCACACGTGTCTGGGCTTGATACTTATTTCGCTCTACATACTTGCTGAATACCTGCTCATCGAAACGCTGACGAGTGAAGAGCAGATGCACATACTGGAAGAAGTCCTCGGCCTTGTCGATCGTTGTGTTGCCCCCAAGACCCTCGGTGTAGTCTGTGAGTGACATATTGATCTCCATATTGCGATCCTTCATCCAGCCGTGTAGCTGATTGCGGTCGTACTTATGCAGGCCTGAGCGCAAGATGAGCGACTGCATCGCCGTATAGGACGGGAGGTCGGTATCAGCAACAAGCGACTTACCTCCTAGGCTAGAGGCCACGAAGTAGAACTTCTTCTGCGCATTGGGAACGTGCTTGTAGATCACCTTAGCACCATTGCTCAGTGTCCATTCCTTAGCTTCTAGATCCTTAATTGTCTTCTCGACAACGATCTGGCCAACCTTGGGTTGGAAGTCCAAGAGGCGTGTAATCGGCTCCATCACTGGTGCTGGCGGCAGTGGATTATTCTTGACCTCATAGTAGAGGGTTTGAAACTCCGAGAGCGACATATTCATATCCTCTGCCTTAGCCGAGAAGGTCATGAAAGCTAGGTTGTCATCTCCGAGGAGCTTAGCCACCCAGCTATTGAGATCCTCTACCTCCATCTCAAGCAGGGCGTGGGAAGTTTCCTCTAGGCTCTGACGCAAAGTGCGGATAGGCGCGCCATAGAGGTAGTGCTTCTTGAAGGCGTCCATCATATCGCTAGGCGAAGAGAGTGTCTTGCTCGAGATAAGCCGCTTGAGGTCTTCGTACATGGCGACACGTGCAGCCTCAAACTCCTCAGCAGTGAAGCCCTCTCTGCGTAGACGCTCACGTACCTGCAGAAGCTGCTTGAGTGCCGAACGCTCACGGCCGTGGTAAGGTACTACGTCCCATGCGACCTGATAGTAGGCACGCACCAAGGGTTCGTGGCTAACGGAAGCTGCGACAAAGTCTTCGCGCCCAGCATTACGCAGTACAGAGAAATAGGTAGGTGCAAGGCGATTGAAGAGGAGGGAGTTGAGATTCTCCTGTGTGAAGTCGATACGACGGTCCGTAGGGTCGAGATACGACCTCTGGTAGAGGCCAAAAGAATTGCCCTTATTCTCTGGATCGATAAAACGCTTATAGTGAGGAGTCTTGTTGTCGGGGATTATCAGCATAGTACGTGGCTGAGGATTCTTTGGCTGGGACATTGAGCCAAACAGTTTCTTCACCTTAGCCTCGTATTCGTCGGGGTTAATATCCCCGATGATCATCACGCACTGCAGGTCTGGACGATACCAAGCATCGTAGAACCGCTTGAGATCCTTGGCGGTGAACTTACGTAGCACCTCCTCGCTCCCGATGACATTGCGGTGTGCATAGAGCGTGTTGTTGTAGACGATGGGAGCCATCGCATCGGTTAGACGCTGGTCTACATTGCGTCGGCTGCGCCACTCCTCGATCACGATGCCACGCTCTTTCTCCACGTCTTGAGGGCGAATCTTGATACCATGGCTCCAATCCTTGAGGATCAGCATCATCGCCTCGGTCATCTTAGCGTTGTCCGTAGGAATGTTGTCGATGTGGTAAACCGTTTCGTTAATCCCTGTGATCGCATTGAAGGTATAGATACCATTCTTGCGCAGATAGCTCATGATGCCATCGGGGTAGTGCTCCGTAGCATTGAAGGCCATGTGCTCTAGGAAGTGTGCCAGACCACTCTGGTTGTCAGCCTCAACGATACCACCGACGTTCTGGAAAAGATAGAAATTGACGTATTTCTCGGCTGCAGCGTCCCTATATATATAGTAGGATAGCCCATTGGGTAGCTTGCCCGAGCGTAGCCCCTCGACAGGCTTCTGAGCCGAACTCATAGAGAAAGCCATGAAGAGAGCCATGAGGCTAAGAAGAATCTTATTCATAAAATAACTTGTGATATTTAAGATTGAATGCACTTGATACACCTGCATCAAAGTACACTGATGATATGTGCTAGAGAGAGGTCTTTGGGAGTGGACTCCCACTTATGTCCCTCCCAAAGACCTCTCTCATATAATGCCCAGTTTTACTTACGCAGGAGCTCTAGCTCTGCCAGTTTGCTCTTGATCGAGTACTGGATCATACCCTGAGTCATCTCCATATCGGTCATCTGGAGCGACTCTAGGTAGCCTTGATTGTAGTGTTGCTGAGCCTTGTCGTATTCCTTGAGACTCTTGTACGAGTCGCCGATCATCACGATATAATTGATGCGATCCATCAGTGGAGCATCGCTCTTGAGCGCTTCGCCTAGCCACTTAATCGCCTGATGATGCTCAGCATTGCCTAGGCGGTCGCCTGCAGCTTTGTAGAGATCTTGAGCCGCTAGAGCATAGTCATTGGCTGTCGTATCGTCTGGATACTTGGCGAAGTAGGCATTCAGATCCTTGACGTACTGTGCAGCATTGCGATCCTTGTAGAGCAGGAAGAGCGCATCGTAGTACATCTTAGACTTGTCGTAGGGCGTACCCTGCTTGTAAGTCACGACCGAGTAGGCCTCTTTGTACTCTCCATTAATCTTCTCCAGATACTCCTTGTACTTCTCACTAGCATCTTTAACCGCTGCCAGCACCTTGGCATCGTTCTGCTCAATGACGAAGTAAGCAGCGGCATCGCCCACTACGGCACTCCAGTCGGCTAGGTTCTTGTTGATGAAGTCCACCAAGCGATCGGTCAGGTCCTGATCATCTCCACTAAGCTGGGTGATGAGCTTATAGTCCTCTACGTTGATTAGGTCTGGGCCCATCTTCTTATCGATATAAGCTCCATAGAGGCGACGCATACGCACGATCCACTTCTCAGCCTCGATGTCCTCGAGCGTGCTGATGTAGTTGGAGGCTCTCTGCAAGATCTCCTGCTGTAGAGCTAGATCTTCCTTGTTCTTGCGGTAGCGATCGTAGAGATCGGTGAAAGACAACTCCTCGCCCGTGGCAATACGAGCCGTGCTGATCAGTAGCTGTACAGTCTGCCCACCAGTCTTGACGAGCTTGATCTCGCCATCGTTGGTCACGAAAGCCAGTGTTGGGTAACCCTGTACCTTAAATCTCTTGACCACCTCGAGGTTCTCTTGCTTCTCGGCATCGAGCTTCACACTGACGAAGCGAGGGTTGAAGTACGCTCCAACCTCTGGATTGGGGAAGATATCCTTACTCATCATGCGGCAAGGACCACACCACGTCGTATAGAAGTCGATGAAAAGCATCTTATTCTGCTTCTTGGCCTCGGCTAGAGCTTCGTCATAGGATCCCTTGAAGAAAACAATACCTTGACCATCTTGGCTCTGAGCTCGTACCGAACCCAGCAAACTTGTTACGCTCCACAGGAGCAGTAGCAACCATGATTTTACTCTCATCTGTGTCTTATTTTGGGTAGCTCTGCACCGAGCTTGAGCACCTCAAAGGCGATGCAGAGCCACAAGCTGATTAAACATTTAGTTACTAATCCTCGGGGATAGCGATGTCTACCGACTCTGGCTCCTTATCCGCCACGACGAACGTGATGATGTCACTCAGAATCGCGGAGTGCCCCTCGTTGAAAACCCTAAGGGTAAGCGTATAGATCCCATTGGTCAGCTGTTCAACAGCCTTGGGGAAGACCTGTACGATGCCGCCTACGACGAGGATATCACCAGAGGCTACAGCTTGGCGGAACTTATCCGCATCGCCTCCCTCTTTGGCCTTAACGTCCTTGAACTCATAGTTGATGGGGTTAGTCCCCGATATACCTTGAATGCGTAGCGACGTCCATGGCGCACCAGTCTTGGCTCGTATCGACTCAGGATTAACTACTCGGTAAGCGTAAATCGTATCGGGTGCGAAGTTGGCATCACGTGTTTCGAGATAGCCGATAGGCACGTGCTTGCAGGCTCCCAGAGTCAAGAGGCAGCACAGCACTGCGAGGCTTGATATATAAAACGCTTTCATTGTCTACAAATCATTTATTCGGTAGTGATAGGGCAGCGAGTGTACGATACCCGTATTAGTCGTGATGTCGGTGGAGGCAATACGTGTAATCTTCTTCGCAGCAGACGAAGCTACATAAATCGAATACGGCCCTGCATTGGGAATATCTCCGTAAGGCTCACGGAAGGTAAAGATCCACAGCTTACGCCCCTCCATGGTCTTATATTCCTTACCTCCAGTACCGATGATCTGGTCGGGGTCTGTAGAGCGACGGCCATTGGGGATATCAGCCAGTTTATGACGCCCGGGTATAATCGAGATCTTGAGGAAGTATGCACAATCTTCTTTAGGGATATCCGTCACACGCTTATAGCCATTGGCTAGCATATAGCTACGAATGCTATGGTTAGTAAAGCCAAAGAAAGTCATATCCTTGCCGTACTCACCTTTTCCCTCGAATACCTCGACCATCTCTGCGTGCTTGATCATCAGGCTCAGAGAGTCCCAGTTGTAGGAATCGGTCTGCAGATAGCCCCAGAGCGTCGTGTCGTGATTGCCATTGACGTCGCCCGTATCTATCAGATTGTATTTAGTACAGCTAGACGTCCCGACCAGCAGTACTGCCCAGAGGGCATAGATGAACTTCTTCATTATTTGGTATATTTTGACCAGTATATATGTTGTTTGATGAGCGTATTGATGATACGCCCGTCCTTAGTCCTAGAGGCTGTCGAGGGGATTGGTAGTACCAGTGCTCCGTCATTGATCTCCTGCTGCGTCAAGACTTGGAACTTACCCTGTAGCTCCTGACGAACGTAGCCATTGCGTAGTACATCAAAGTAACGCTCGTGCTCACCGAAGAGTTCACGCTCACGCTCTCTGAAGATCTCTAGCTTCAGCTCATCGCCAGAGCCTGCATAGTCCGCCAGGCCTGCACGGCGGCGAATCGTATTCAGATCGGCAAGAGCCTCCCCCGTGAGGCCAAGCTTGGCAGCATTCTCGGCACGCAACAAGATAATATCAGCCAAACGCCAGTAGGTATAGTGGGCATCAATTGTACGGAAGCTCTTACCTAGACTAGAGTCCTTGTCCACATTATAGACTGCCTTACGCCACTTGTATAGGAAAGCATAGCGAGCAGCAGGTTCGCTGGGATCCTCATCGGCATCATTGACAGGGTAGAAGAAAGCTACACGCCTAAGATCTGTAGGTTCAGGATAGAGTCGCTCAGTAACCGACTTGCGGTAAATGCGCAGAGTTCCATTGACAATATCCCCCTTGGTCTGTGACTCATTGACTGGCCAGCCAATGTAGCTAGTGGCAGGCATTGGCGAAACGGAGTATTCGCTACGATACCTATCAAAGATAAGTGAGAAGATCTCTTCAGGATTCTCCTCCTCGGGCGATGATAGCCTCTGGCAGAGCTCCTCGGGCGTTGCACACAACTGGTACGGTCCTACCTGACCATCAATCAGCATCGAGGCATAGACCATCGACTGCTTATACGCCTCCTGAGCATCGCCACCGAGCTTATAGAGCTCGATAATGCTCCCCTTCCATGCATAGAGGTGAGCCAGTAGCGCTGCGCTAGTTCCCTTGGATGCAAACTGCTTGTAGCGTATGAGGCTACCAGTTCTATCCGTCAGTTTATCGTGAGTGGGTAGAATCTCTAGTGCCTTCTTGGCATAGTTGATCGCCGCATCTATTACCTCAAGCTTGCTAGAGAGGGCATAATGCTTGATGACAGTAGAGTTCTCTGTGATCACAGCCTCGCCAAATCTCTGCGATAGGGTAAAGTAAGAGAACCCTAGGGCAAAGTAAGCCTGCCCCATGTGGAAGTTGCGACGCTCGGGAGTAAGATCTTGGGTCAGATGGATATTGTCGAGAAGCAGATTGCTCTCAAAGATTGCATCGTATAATCCCTTCCAGCCTTCGCCCAAATGATTCACGACCGTTTGGGGGTTCCAGACACGTAATGAAGGATATACACTCTCGTCTGCTATAGCTCCAACGAGGTAAAAGGGAGATGTTCCACCGAAGTAGGAGTTCAAGAAGAAGTGTATCGAAGCTGTGGTTGCGTTGAGCTCCTGCTCTGTCTTGAAGGCTGTATCGTAGGTCAGGTCATTCTCCGTGACCAAGTCTAGGCTGCACGACGAGAGGGCTAGTACAAATGCCAATGTTGCACCTATGATATATTTCATTTGTCTACTAAAATTTAATATTAACACCTAGCGTAAACCTGCGGTCTAGAGGATACTCTCCGCCCGTATCTTCCCCTTCACTCTCGGGTACCAGCTCGGGGTCTAGCCCAGAGTAGTTCGTCAAGAGGAAGAGGTTCTCACCCGTAACGTATAGACGAACGTCCTTGAGAGGCGTACGTTTGATCCAAGCCCCCGGGAGTGCATACGAGAGCGTCAGCTGCTTGAGGCGCGCATAGCTCACATTCTCGATCTTGGAGTCCAGAACCCCATCGAACTGACCCAAGTAACCAGTATCTGCAAACTCCAGAGATGGATAGTCCGTTTGATCTCCAGGCTGCTGCCAGAAAGTATACTTGGTGTAATCGTTCTTGATGACCCCGAAGTTCTTGTCAAACCGGAATGCCTTGTTCTGTACCGTGTTGAGCATCTTGCGGCCAATAGAGAAATTAACCAGAGCTGTCAGGGTGAAGCCCTTCCAGCTAAGCTGGTTCGTCCAGCCTCCATAGAATAGAGGTAGCGTAGAGCCTGCGTAGTACAGGTCTGCATTGTTGATAACCCCGTCACCGTTCTGATCCTTGATCTTGCGACCACCTACGCGCAGTGGATAGTTCTCATTGCCAAAGTATAGAGGAGTCTTCTTACCCAGCAGATTGTAGTACTGAGGGATCTGCTCTTCTCTCTGCACGATACCCTCGTCTTGGAAGACATAAAGACCATAGAGCGGACGCCCTAGCACACGACCAGCATCGTCGATATTGGTGTGTGAGCGCATGAAGCGGTTCCAGTTGCTCGAGATATTGAAACGTGTAGTCCAATTAAGCTGTTTACCCTTGATGATCTGTCCGATAAACTCAAGCTCTACACCTTGGTTCTCGATCTCTGAGAGGTTACTCCACACATCGCTCAACAAGAAAAAGTCACCGGGCAACGAAGCAAAGGCGACCAGTGCACTCGAATACTTGTGGTAGTAGTCTAGTTTGACCTTGTAACGATAGTTGAATAAGTCTACATCGAGCCCGAAGTCGTACTGGTCACTTTTCTCCCAAGTCAGGTGCGTATTGGCCAGTGTAGTTGGAGCTAGACCAAGTGTACCGAGGAAGATATTAGTCGAGCCCATAATCCCATGAGCCAAATAGGGTTCGTTGAGCTTCTGCCCCGAGCGTCCCCAAGAAGCCCTAATCTTACCGAAGCTGAGCCACCAAAGATCTCTCATGAAGCGCTCCTGAGAGAAAGACCAGCCTGCCGCCAGAGATGGGAAGGTCGCCCAACGCACATCTCTACCGAAAACAGAAGAGCCATCTACACGCAGAGCCCCCTCGAGCAGATACTTCTGATCGTAGTTGTAGGCTACTCGAGAGAAGTAGCTGATCATGGCCTGCTCCTTGAGGCTAGCCGTGAAGTCTTGTAGGTGAGTAAAGTTGCCAGCCTCATCTATACGAGACTTAGGCCAGTTGTCACCGGGATAGCGAATATGGTTGCTGGGCCCTCCTCTAGCCGTACCAGAAGCCGCCTCTTGAATATCCTTGTAGAAAGCAAAACCCACAAAAGCATCTATATTATGCGCTCCCACGAGTTCACGCTTGTAGTTGAGCAACGTTTCGGACTGAAGGGAGGTCATTCCCCCTAGACTCTGACGTGCTTGGCTAAGTCGATCTTGGGTCAAGAAAGATGGCGTAAACTCGGTATTACTGGTTCGGTAATGGTCCACCGAAGCCGAGGAGTTGAGGCTAAGCCCCTTGGCGATGTTATAGTTGAAGCCTAACTGTAGGCGTCCATTATAGTTGTAGTTCTTATTGACGATATTGCGGAGCTTATTGATCGCCTCACGCTCGATCACAGTCCCCTTACCGGGCAAGAACGGACTTATACCACGAGGATCTACCTGCAGTACGGTCTTGGCCCCTGCGATATCCGTGTAGGACATATTGACACGAGTGTAGGCACTGAGCTTTGGGGTAAGGTTAAAGTCTAGGTTGGAGATGAAGCTAAAACGATTAAACTTGGAGTCTACCAAAATACCCTTCTCCGAGTATAGCCCCGAGCCTACCATATAGCGCACATTCTCCGTACCGCCAGAGGCGTGCACATCTGCCCTGCTGACTTGGCCTATCTGGAAGATTGATTTCCACCAGTTCGTCTTGTTGTTATAGAAGGCATTGAGCGAGTCCTGCATATGTACGGGGATACCCGTAATAGCAACGTCCGTGCTACCATTGTTCCACAGGTAGTCGTACGAAGACTCCAAAGGCTGATGCCCCCAAGTATCGTTGTGACTCTTAGGCATGACAGACTTCTCGGTCTGCCAGTCATAGTAGCCCACTCTATGCTTTTTAGCCAACAGCAAGTTGAAGTCTCGCTCCCCCTTACCAATGATCTGTAGAGGTGTTTCTGGCAGATAAGAAATAGACTGAGAGAAATTGACACTAAACTCAGGGCGCCCCGAGCGGCCTTTCTTGGTCGTGATAAGAATCACCCCATTACCTGCACGAGAGCCGTAGAGCGATGCCGATGCAGCATCCTTGAGTACCTCGACAGACTCGATCGTCGAGGGATCTAGACCTGCGAGCATATTGATGCCAGTATCACCCGAGGTGTCCGACTGCACTGGGACGCCGTCTACGACGAAGAGAGGGGAACCGCTATTGATATTCGCACCACCAGCCTGACCGAGTGTATTGTGTCCTCGGATAACAATAGATGAACCAGAGCCCGGTCTACCAGAGGACTGAATAGCGACACCTGATACGTGCCCCTGTAGCAGGGACTGCAGAGAAGGCGCAGTAGCATCCTTAAGCTGGTCCGACTTGATCGAGGAGATAGAGCTCACCACTTCACGAGTCTTGCGCTGGCCATATGCCACGACCGAGACCTCCTCTAGCTCCTTGGTAGAGCTCTTGAGTACGACTTTCATCGACTGGCCAACCTTGTAGGCAACAGTCTGGGTAATATAGCCCATAGATGAAATCTCGAGGTTACCAGTAAGGCTAGACACTTCGATCTCAAAAATACCATCTAGGTCGGCCACGACTCCCTTTTTAGTCCCAGCGACCACGACCGTTGCCCCCGGTACGCCCTGCCCAGAGGCATCACGCACCACACCACCTACACTGAGGTGCTTTCTCTGGCTAGAGGCAGAGGGCTTACTCCCATTGGTGGTCTGTGCCACCATTGGAGAGTATACCAGAGAGCAGATAGCCCATAGCGCAACCATCGAGAGTAACCTACGACCAGAGCCAGATAGTCCCACTCTCGTATGCGTACCCAAGCAGCTAATTTTCTTTTTCCGCATATACCTTATTTTAGTTAAAATTGTAGTTATTACATTGAAAAACAAAAAGACCTCTGACCTACAACTGGTTGAGGTAAAAGAGCAAAGGTTATTCACTTCTGTATCAAGTCTGGTTGTCTTTTACACTACAAGTCTTAGGCTCATTGACCTAGCGATGCGTGCAAATATAACCCTTTTCAATTAGTTTACAACCCCTCCCAGTGAGGCAAGCCCTGCTGTAACCCTAGATGCTAGTAAAACAAATAATTAGCAAAGTAAACAGCCCTCACCAAACCTAGTTCTAATGGCCAATCTAATAAACTAAGCAGAGGCCAAACTCCTTAGACCAAACCCCACTCACAGCGGCACAATAACGATTAACAAAAAAACACATATCAGACTACATTCATTGCTCCAAAGAAGCTGATGTGCATAAGCTGTGGACAAATTGCTCAAATCTCAGATTAGCCCCTAGAAAGCTCTAGGCTGCGTCCAAACCCACTGGTGGCACTCAGCCGCATCCGAGATAAAACAACCCCTTAAATCGACACAAGTATAATACGCTAAAAATTAGATATATAAGAAAACTTCCGAGCGAGTTTTAGGCGTTTTATGACACACTTTCTGCTATTTCTTCCCATCAATCTTTTGGTATTAGTGGACATATCTCAATGAATGTGCCCATCAGTCTGAGAAAATCTTCCCTTCAATACTCCAAAAGCACTACATAGCCCTTTATAAACTACTAGCACATTCCATAAAATTCTCCAATAATCCCTTAACATATCTCAACACTTGAGTAGAAGAATAGACGTATTAGAGTCTACGTTTCTGGCAGACTGTACAGAGGCTCTTTGGGGATAAAACAGATAAGGCGGTATGACGAAATCTATATCTCGACACACCGCCTTACTACACAACTTGCAATACAGATACTAATCTACGACGAATTTGGTGCTACGCCCGTCCTCGGTTTGTACGAAATACATACCAGCAGGCCACCCAGTAGCATTGAGCTTTACCGAGCTACCGACTGCCTCTACTTGATGCATCAGACGACCATCTAGGCTGTAGATCTTAACCAAACTATTAGGAGCGACACCCTCTACAACGGCTTCGTAGCGTACGGGATTGGGATAAACCGATAGGTCTGTCTTAGGAGCGAGCGCATCAAGCCCTGTATCCTTGGACTTCTCAAATTTAGCCACTACATTGAGCGCTTCGCTACCTACCCAAACCTCACTGCTTGGATAGATTTCCTTGCCATTGACAACTAAGGAAGTCAGGCTATAGCCTTCTTTAGGATAAGCATCTAGCCAAATGACAGACTTCTCTTTCACGGTCTTCGTTCCCTCGGGGTAGCCATAGAGCTTTACCTTACCGGGGCCTTGATTAGAGATTGTGACAGCGACCTCTCTACGAGCACTAGGAGCATCGAGGCTAGTGGGTACACTCTCATAGACGGGGCGAATGGAGTAGGCTGAGAGGTTAGTCTGCTTGGGCGTATAGGAGAACGACTGTTTGCCTGCCTCAGCCTGCACAGTAGCCTCTTTCTGCCCTCCCACGATCACATCGTACGCTATAGGACGAGGCAGAGCTGGCAGGGCAGAGGAATATGAAGGGACATCAGCGTCCTTGAGCTCTTGCTCCAAAGGCGTGCTGCTATTGCTCACAATCAGCCTAAAGGCCATGTTACCCTGCCAAAACTCTGGGAGGAATTTGTGTACACGGCTCATGAAATAAATCTGGTACCACTCCTCCCGGCTATTGACACTCGCCATAACGAGAGGGCCAACGAAGCGATAGCGCTGATCTGTTTCCTCTAAGCGCATATACGACATGGAGCTAGGTTTTTGGTTATTAGCTGTTTCAAAGCCTACTCTTAGCATATACTCGGGATAGACCTTGAGAGGCTCATCAAGCTTAACGGTAATCCAACCAGACTTCCAGCTACTGGGAACCTTTACTATCAAGCGCCTTTTGTAGAGCTTATCATCTGGCCTAGGATCCGCAAACGAATTGGGACGAAAGACAGGCCCATTACCATGATCTAGATTGATCCTAAAACTCTCACCCGCCTTACGAGGGAGCACTTGTATCTGGGTAATATAAGCCGTAGCATATTGGAGGAGATCTCTTGTGTGATACAACGAACCAATAGGCCACTTCTCAGCAAATTTGATAGATCCTTGCGTCGCAATCTGCACGCCCTCATACTTAGGAATGTAGGCAGTAGGGATTGAGGCAAACCGAGGATCATCAGCATTGCGAGGCACACGAGTCCACTCTTGGTATAGTACAGGCTCCTGCCACTGGATTGTCTTATCTACGACACTAGGCTTGAGTTCCTCTGTCAATTGACCTAGGTAAACTCCAACGGGTTCGCTCCACGAGGTCCAATCAGTGCGTCCATTGTCTTGTACGAGAACTGTCCTTACGGAGTAAGCCAAGTCTGCATCGGCACCAAATTGGGCGTCAATATCATCAACATAGGTATAGAGCAATTTGCCTGCTGTATGCTCAATACGCTCTAGAATAACCTCCCCACGACGTATGTCGTAGTAGAGCTTACCGCTACCAGTACGATCAACGTCCTTGGGACTGTGCCAAGTGAGCTGAACGAGATTTTTCTGTTTCAACGATCTTAGTGCCTCTACCTTGGTCACAGGGTACAGATAGCGATTATCCCCTCGATAGGTTCCTTTGAGGCTAAGAGCCTTCCCCTGAGTCTTAGGGTCAAGATAGATATCCATGCGCTTATCCGCCCCTTTGTCCTTAAACTTATCCCAGTGATAGGCAAGACGTCCGTAGAAGCTCTCGGAGTTTGGCAGACATTTGAGTGTTTCTTGCCCGCCAGTAAGCGTGCCGACGAGTAGATTGGTCTTAGCATCGAAGAGGCTGCCACCAGAGGATCCGCCTTCAGTTTCGCCGTGAGCGAAGGTCATGACCAAGTAAGCATTCTCGGCCCCTTTGTTGTGGCCGTCCCATTTGTCTACTCTGGGCTTCTTGTCGAAAACTGCGATCTTCATAGCATCTCCTAGAGGGTGGTGCAGACTAACTCCCTTGTCGGGGACTTGCTCCTGCCTATCCCAACCACTATAATAGACTCGATAGCTCAGCGGGATATCTTGATTAAGCTTGAGTAACATACCATCTGAGTACTCATGCATAGGCAGATAGGCCAGTTTACTACAACCCACAAGGCTTTTGGCCTCAATACTACCGATCGTACTACGGCTACAACTGGGCTTGATGTAGTGAAAAGAGAAGACCCAGCGATTAAGATCCGAGGGAGGGAAGTTGTAGGTGCCCTCCTTATGAGCAGCACAGTGACCTGCCGTCACGATATAGGGAGCGAAGTCTTCGTTCGTATTATTCAGGAGGGTTCCCGAGCACATCTCGATATGTGATCCCTTTTTGAGCAGGATCTGCACGATGCTATTCTTTTGGTCGTCCCAGCCTTCGCCCTGTTCGCAGTTGGCATCGACTTGGCAACCCGTGCGCTCCTCGTCCTCGCCAGCCTTCTGATAGAGTGCATGCGTCTGCAAGTCATAGTACAAGTAGCCCACAGCATCTATGATGATGCGAGGCAATGGGAGCGCTTTGGGCGCTTCGTACTCTAGAATGAGCTCTTCGCCACGTATGGGCTCAACGGCAAATTCGCCTCCACTCGGGTTAGTCTGATCGGTATAGGCTCCCAAAATAGTCGTCCTATCCACATCATAAACATAGAGCTTGCCACCACGAGGGATCTCAAAGCGACTAAAAAACAGGTAAATAGACTTGGCATTCATGCCCTTGATCTGCATACGATAAGTGACGCTGCCATCTGCCAGCTCGGTACGGACGCCATCTCTAATGAGATTGTAGTCTACTGCGATTGCCTCACCTGCCATCATGGGCGCATTGATCATCTTCATCGCTGCCGCCCTCAGACTCTCGGCCGAGTACTGACGTGTAACCGTGTAGACGGGGAGGTTTGAGCTGGTATGCGACGCCATAGCTCGCAAACCATTAGATTGCTCTCGCTCAATGGTAAAGCTCTTTGGCTTGCCTCCGAATGACTGCTGTGCCTCAAGGCTCGTGCAGGTAAATAGGAGCGAGCCAGCTAGAATAAGAAAGATGTTCTTCAACTGCTTCATAGCTCTTAGTTTTGAAATACTATTTTTCGGTTAATACTTATGTTAGGGTTAGGATAATCTGGTCTTATAGAACCTAAATAAAATAGAACGTGAAACAAAGGTCTAATTTTCTCCCCAAACAGCAAAATATTGCGCTAGCTTATTTACAACAAACCAACGAACCTCCTTTAACAAAATAAGGCCGTACACGTTGGTGTACGACCTTATTGATTTTTTCTCTAATCAGATGCGTATATGACACTCCCCGACCTCCCTTGGTCCTTTGCTAGCTCTATAAACGAGAAGAGGGAGTCAGCCTTACGACTAACTCCCCCCCTACTAAAACTGGCGGCTACCTACTCTCCCACNCCTCCCTTGGTCCTTTGCTAGCTCTATAAACGAGAAGAGGGAGTCAGCCTTACGACTAACTCCCCCCCTACTAAAACTGGCGGCTACCTACTCTCCCACTAAACGCAGTACCATCGGCACAATTGGGCTTAACTTCTCTGTTCGGAATGGGAAGAGGTGGAACCCCAACGTTATAACCACCAAAATGTCAATTTCTAGCGNTTAACTTCTCTGTTCGGAATGGGAAGAGGTGGAACCCCAACGTTATAACCACCAAAATGTCAATTTCTAGCGACCATCGACTAATAAGAAAACTAAACCACTTGCACAGCTTAGCACGTATGCAAACCTTACACGCAAAATCTTCGGGCTATTAGTACTACTCGGCTTTGATGTCACCATCTTTACACCTGTAGCCTATCAAGGTCATCGTCTATAACCACCCTTATAAGGAGATCTAATCTNTTCGGGCTATTAGTACTACTCGGCTTTGATGTCACCATCTTTACACCTGTAGCCTATCAAGGTCATCGTCTATAACCACCCTTATAAGGAGATCTAATCTTGAGGTGAGCTTCGTACTTAGATGCTTTCAGCACTTATCTCGACCCAACGTAGCTACTCGGCAGTGCCCCTGGCGGAACAACCGATAAACCAGTGGTTAGTCCATCACGGTCCTCTCGTACTAGTGACAGGTCCTCGCAAATCTCCTACGCCCACAACAGATAGAGACCGAACTGTCTCACGACGTTCTGAACCCAGCTCGCGTGCCACTTTAATGGGCGAACAGCCCAACCCTTGGGACCTTCTCCAGCCCCAGGATGTGACGAGCCGACATCGAGGTGCCAAACCGCTCCGTCGATATGAGCTCTTGGGAGCGATCAGCCTGTTATCCCCGGAGTACCTTTTATCCTTTGAGCGATGGCCCTTCCATACGGAACCACCGGATCACTATGCTCTAGTTTCCTACCTGTGCGACTTGTTTGTCTCCCAGTCAAGCACCCTTGTGCCATTACACTCTACGACCGGTTACCAATCGGCCTGAGGGTACCTTTAGAAGCCTCCGTTACGCTTTTGGAGGCGACCACCCCAGTCAAACTACCCACCATGCAGTGTCCTCACTCTTGCGAGTTAGAACCCAAATAACAAAAGGGCCGTATTTCAACAGCGACTCCACGAATACTGGCGTACCCGCTTCTTAGTCTCCGGCCTATCCTACACATCTGTTATCCAAATTCAATGCAAAGCTATAGTAAAGGTTCACGGGGTCTTTTCGTCCCGTTGCGGGTAATCGGCATCTTCACCGATACTACAATTTCACCGAGCTCGCGGTTGAGACAGTGCCCAGATCGTTACACCATTCGTGCAGGTCGGAACTTACCCGACAAGGAATTTCGCTACCTTAGGACCGTTATAGTTACGGCCGCCGTTTACTGGGGCTTCAATTCAATGCTTCTCTTGCGATGACATCTCCTCTTAACCTTCCAGCACCGGGCAGGTGTCAGGCTGTATACTGCATATTGCTATTTCGCACAGCCATGTGTTTTTGTTAAACAGTCGCCTGGGCCTATTCTCTGCGGCTCCCATTGCTGAGAGCGTCCTTTTTCCCGAAGTTACAGGACTATTTTGCCTAGTTCCTTAACCGCGAATCACTCGAGCGCCTTAGTATACTCAACCCAACCACCTGTGTCGGTTTAGAGTACGGGTAATTATACAATATGCTTAGCGGGTTTTCTAGGGAGCCTGATTACGTCCATATCTCTTCGTGCATGCACTCCGAGTACTATCAGGTTCGACTCTCAGGGCGGATTTGCCTACCCCAATCAACGTCTACACCCTTCAACCAGCTATTCCGTCAGCTGGCAGGACTGTCACTTCTCCGTCACCACATCGCTCATATAATTAGTACCGGAATATTAACCGGTTCATCCATCGGGTACGCCGTTCGGCTATCCCTTAGGGCCCGACTAACCCTGATCCGATTAGCGTTGATCAGGAAACCTTGGTCTTTCGGCGAGGAGGTTTCTCACCTCCTTTATCGTTACTTATACCTACATTTGCTTTTCTAGAAGCTCCAACCTGAGTTGTCCTCAGATCTTCTGCGCCGCTAGAATGCTCCCCTACCGATATTATTAATATCCCACAGCTTCGGTAAATAGCTTATGCCCGATTATTATCCACGCCAAAGCACTCGACTAGTGAGCTGTTACGCACTCTTTAAATGAATGGCTGCTTCCAAGCCAACATCCTAGCTGTCTTAGCACCTTGACTTCGTTTATTCAACTTAGCTATTATTTCGGGACCTTAGCCGATGGTCTGGATTCTTCTCCTCTCGGACATGGACCTTAGCACCCATGCCCTCACTCCTTGTCTTAACTTATACGCATTCGGAGTTTGTCTGGACTTGATAGCCGGTGAAAGCCTCGCATCCAATCAGTCGCTCTACCTCGTATAAGAAACAACAAAGGCTGCACCTAAATGCATTTCGGGGAGTACGAGCTATCTCCAAGTTTGATTAGCCTTTCACCCCTACCCTCAGTTCATCCGAAAGCTTTTCAACGCTTACCGGTTCGGTCCTCCAGTTGGTTTTACCCAACCTTCAACCTGACCAAGGGTAGATCACTTGGTTTCGCGTCTACTCCCACTGACTATGCGCCATTTAAGACTCGCTTTCGCTTCGGATACGTGACTAATATCACTTAACCTCGCCAGTGAAAGTAACTCGTAGGTTCATTATGCAAAAGGCACGCAGTCACACCATAACTGATGCTCCTACCGCTTGTAGGCAGACGGGTTCAGGGTCTATTGCACTCCTCTGTTCGAGGTTCTTTTCACCTTTCCCTCACGGTACTGGTTCACTATCGGTCTCTCGGGAGTATTTAGCCTTAGCGGATGGGCCCGCCAGATTCACACAGGATTACTCGTGTCCCGCGCTACTCAGGATACCACTAACAATAAATTCAATTGTCGAATACGCAGCTTTCATGCTCTACGGCCTACCTTTCCAAGTAGTTCTTCTAATCGAATATATCATACAGCGTGGTCCTACAACCCCAGTAATGCCGAAACATTAATGGTTTGGGCTAATCCCCGTTCGCTCGCCACTACTAAGGGAATCACTTTTGTTTTCTTCTCCTATGGGTACTTAGATGTTTCAGTTCCCCACGTTCGCTCACCGCTCTGCGGTGTAGTACATCTTCAATGTACTGGGTTGCCCCATTCGGAAATCTGCGGATCTAATCGTATGTGCCGATCCCCACAGCTTATCGCAGCTTATCACGTCCTTCTTCGCCTCCGAGAGCCTAGGCATCCACCGTCTGCCCTTATCTATTTTGCGCCGTATGTACACAACTAAATATGCACACGGTTTGTATACTTGCTAATTATTTTGCTCTACAGTTGTTTTCGTTTTCTTATTAATCATGTCAATGATCGCCCGACTAAGCTCTAGGCTTCGTCTGTAGTGCAACAAACAACCCTGCGGTCGTTCATCGTTTTAGTCCTTCTTCCAAGACCGACACTCTCGCTCGAGTGACGCCGTTTGTCTCGTTTGCGGTTGCAAAGATAGAACACTTTTTATTTATCAACCAAATCTAACAGCAAAATATTTTTGAGCAACTGACAGTTAGGGGTNCGCCGTTTGTCTCGTTTGCGGTTGCAAAGATAGAACACTTTTTATTTATCAACCAAATCTAACAGCAAAATATTTTTGAGCAACTGACAGTTAGGGGTATCAGACTACACACCTATTTATTAAATACTAAGCACTTACAAAACAACAAAAAATTTTTATATCAATTACCAAATTTACTTGAAAACCAAGAAGAAGTTACAAAAGAACACGGCGAGGAATGCCTGCGCATACACAGCAAATAGCACCAAAAACAAAGACAAATCAGCAAAACAAGCAGAGAAAACAGAAAAAACAACCCCNCAAAAGAACACGGCGAGGAATGCCTGCGCATACACAGCAAATAGCACCAAAAACAAAGACAAATCAGCAAAACAAGCAGAGAAAACAGAAAAAACAACCCCTCTGCAAGAGGAAAGGCATTAGCACAACACAAATAAAAAGACTGGGACGACGAAAGCCCTGCTTCAGCCGTCCCAGTCTTGAGCTAATTTATATAGCATCTCTATACCCTAGATTGAATAGAGGATACTGATAGATTCGTGATTAATGACGCGTTTGATCGCCTCTGCAAAAACATTGGCTACGGAAAGCACCTTGATTTTGCTGCAAGGCTTGCGCAAGGGAATTGAGTCGGTGAAGATCATTTCCGAAAGAGCCGATGCCTCAATACGCTCAATAGCAGGATCGCTAAGTACTGCATGTGTAGCCAATGCGCGAACACTACGAGCTCCGCTCTCCATCATCAAGTCGGCTGCCTTAGTAATTGTACCAGCTGTATCGACAATATCATCCACAAGTAGCACATCCTTACCCTCCACATCTCCGATGATGCGCATCTCGGCTACTTCATTCGCCTTGGCGCGGTGCTTATGACAAATCACCATAGGAACACCGAGGAATTTGGCATACGAATTGGCACGCTTGGTACCGCCGACGTCTGGCGTAGCCATCACCGTATTCTCCAAGTCGCAAGTTGAGCGAAGATAATCTACAAATACGGTAGAGCCATAGAGATGATCCACTGGCACATCAAAGAATCCCTGAATCTGGTCTGCGTGCAAATCCATCGTGATCAGACGAGAAATACCAGCAGTGCAGAGCATATCTGCAATCAGCTTAGCACCGATAGAGACACGGGGCTTATCCTTGCGATCCTGACGAGCCCAACCAAAATAAGGAATAACGGCTGCAATGTAGTGAGCTGATGCACGCTTGGCAGCATCAACCATAAGCAGCAACTCCATCAAGTTGTCCGTCGTAGGATAGGTAGACTGCACAAGGAAGACATCTTTACCTCGGATGCTGTCCTTATAATAAACAGAGAACTCTCCATCGGCGAAGTGCTCTACCTCCATATCACCGAGCTTGCATCCAAGCCCTTCTGCGATTTGCTCTGCCAAGTGGAGCGAGGCCGACCCGGCAAAAATGGCGAAATTATTAGGATTTGTATTCATTGATTTGTGAATGATTATCATCTACTCCTTACCTCCTACAAAGGTAGTGCTTTATCCTACAAGAATAAAAAATTTCACAAGCATTTTTACCTTCCACTAGAGCTAACGTTAAAACGAGTTTATCCCACTCAATAGATCACCAAGAGGCAGAGGAGATGTAGGGAATAAACAGATTGATTTTACATAAAGGATTAAGCCTCAGTCTATCCCACTCATCTGCTCAAAATGCTTTTATGCCGCAGCGCCCCACTAACAAACGACGGAGCTATTACATCAAACAAACCTAAAGGCACAAATACAGAAAAAGTCTTCTCCAAAAAATAAGAGAAGACTTAGTTTGGTAGCCCATAGGGGAATCGAACCCCTCTTTCCAGAATGAAAATCTGGCGTCCTAACCGATAGACGAATGGGCCAGCCTTGAAGCACCCTCTAGGGATGCGGTAGATTAAGCGAGCTTGAGAACCTGCTTTGCCAGTTTGGACTTCAGGTTAGCTGCTTTATTCTTGTGGATGATATTCTTACCAGCTAGACGGTCAAGCATAGACGCCAGCTTGGGTAGCATCTCTGTAGCTTGAGCATGATCGGTAAGAGCACGGAACTTACGCACAGCATTGCGTGCTGTCTTTGCGTAGTAACGATTGTGCAGACGACGAGCGTTCGTCTGACGAATTCTTTTGATCGATGACTTATGATTTGCCATTTCTGCTTCTTTCTACTTTTATTTCTTATTCTTGTAGCCCATAGGGGAATCGAACCCCTCTTTCCAGAATGAAAATCTGGCGTCCTAACCGATAGACGAATGGGCCAGCCACTCAGCAATCACAAGGCCATTCCCTGAATTGCGAATGCAAAGGTAAAGCAAATATTTGGATTACGCAAAACGCCAGCCAAAATATTTCACTAACTAAGTGCCTCCAAGTCGAAATTTCGGCGTCTTAGCTCGAAGTCTTTACCTAGATATTTCTCTCTCACAATCTCATTCTCGGCCAACTCCTCTGCTGTACCTTGGAAAAGCACCTTGCCCTCAAAGAGCAAGTAAGCCCGATCTGTAATACTTAGTGTTTCGTAGACGTTGTGATCCGTAATGAGAATACCGATATCCTTATGCTTGAGTTTGGCGACAATGGCTTGAATATCCTGCACCGCAATAGGGTCTACCCCTGCAAAAGGTTCGTCTAGCATGATGAACTTAGGGTCGATAGCCAAGCAACGAGCGATCTCAGCTCTACGACGCTCCCCACCAGAGAGCCTATTACCATGATTGGTACGCACCTTCTCTAGACGAAACTCACCGATAAGCTCCTCTAGACGCGCTTGCTGCTCAGCTTTGGTACGCCCCGTGAGCTCAAGGACGGACATAATGTTATCCTCCACACTCATCTTGCGGTAGATTGATGCCTCCTGAGCCAAATAACCAATCCCAGCACGCGCCCGCTTATAGACGGGATACTTAGTAATATCCTGCTCATCGAGAAAGATGCGCCCGGCATTGGGCACAACGAGCCCTACAGTCATATAGAAAGTTGTCGTCTTACCAGCTCCATTGGGACCTAGCAAACCAACAATCTCCCCCTGCCCCACCTCAATGGAAACATGATTAACCACCGTACGGGCTCGATATTTCTTGACTAGCCCCTCAGTTCTGAGTATCATCTTTACTATATATAATAATGTATATCACCCTGCGATAGGACTCGTCGGATTACGACACCCCACCTCTAAGGCTCCATAAACAACAAAGGTAATGCAAAATATCCACGCCCTCGGCCTTACTCAGCGAGGCTACGAAGCACCCAAAGCCTGCTCGTACTCCTCGAAGCTCATACGATAGTCACAACCCGAGGCATACGCACTACAGCCGTAAGCCGTACGCCCACGAATAATCCGCCCCACTCCACATCGGGGACATAATGGAGCGATCGGCTCGTTTGGCACGGAGGTGACGGCTGGAGGTATGGACGAGCGCCCCGACATAACCTCAGTCACTAGAGCGACAACCATCTCCTTGAGCGAATGAATGAAGTCTGCCGCAGCAAGCTCTCTGCGCTCGATCTGGCGGAGCTTGTACTCCCACTGCCCCGTAAGTTCGGCACTCTTGAGTAGCTCATAGTTGATCGTCTGAATCAGCCCTATCCCCGTGGCGGTAGCCTTGAGCTGACTACGCTTCTCCTTGACAATATAACCACGCCTAAAGAGCGTCTCGATGATATTGGCACGTGTAGACGGACGACCAATACCATTCTCCTTCATTACCTCTCGCAGCTCCTCACTCTCGACCAGCTTACCCGCTGTTTCCATAGCTCTGAGGAGCGTTGCCTCGGTATAGGGCTTTGGGGGGGTTGTCTGCTTCTCTCTGAGATCCGGCTGATGCAGACCACTCTCGCCCTCAACGAAGGCCGGCAATACCTTATCACTATCTTGCTCCTCGGCTTCCTCATCCTTATCACCCTCAATCTTCCCAGCCTGAGCCTTGTCTTGCTCGAATACGACACGCCAGCCGGGCTTGAGAACCTCTCGCCCACTGGTCTTGAAGCCGACCTCCTCCACCCGAGCCTGCACCGTAGTCGTGCTGACTTCGCAGTCGGGATAAAAGGCGGCAATGAAATGGCGCGCGACAAGGTCAAAGACCTGCCCCTCTCTCGCAGACAAGCCATGCACGGGCTGCCCCGTAGGGATAATCGCATGGTGGTCGGTTACCTTACTGTTATCGAAGACCTTCTTACTCTTACGAATGGTTTTCTCCGCCACAATCGGGGTAGTCAGATGTCTATAGGTAACCAAGCCCAGAAGGATATCACGCACCTTGGGGTAAATATCATCGCTCAGATAAGTGGTATCTACACGAGGATAGGTGGTGATTTTCTTTTCATAGAGGCTTTGGATTGTGGTAAGTGTTTCCTCGGCCGTCATACCAAACTTCTTATTGCAAGCTACCTGAAGGCTCGTCAAGTCAAACAGCCTTGGCGGAAGTTCCTTGCCAGCCTTCTTCTTGACCGAGGTAATCGTCAGAGGTCGATCCCGGATAACCTCCAAGGCCTGCATCGCCTTGACTTGATCCTGATGCCGCCCTTTCTCAGCACTGAAGACTACCTCTCGGTAGAGCGTCTTAAGCTCCCAGTAAGCCTCGGGCTTGAAGTGTTCGATCTCCATTTGACGCTGCACAATGAGTGCCAATGTCGGGGTCTGTACACGACCAATAGAGAGGACTTGGCCACGAGGAGCATAGCGCACCGTATAGAGGCGTGTAGCATTCATTCCCAGCAACCAGTCACCTATGGCACGAGCCAACCCAGCCTCATAGAGCGACTGGAAGTCGGAGGCATCACGCAGATTCTGGAAACCCACTCGAATTGCCTCGTCCGTGAGCGATGAGATCCATAGACGCTTCACGGGTACAGAGCACCCCGCACGCTGGAGCACCCAGCGCTGTATTAACTCTCCTTCTTGCCCAGCATCGCCGCAGTTGACAACCATCGTGGCGGTCTGCATCAGACGTTCGATAACCTCGAGCTGCCTCTTGTAGTTATCTATATCAATGGGCTTGATGCCAAACCTATCAGGGATCATAGGCAGAGCCGAGATGCTCCACTGCTTCCACTCGGGGTGGTAGTCGTGAGGCTCCTTAAGTGTACAGAGATGGCCAAAAGTCCAAGTTACCTGATAACCATTCCCCTCCATATACCCCACACCTCGCTCCACGACACGCCTATTCGCCCCAAGCAGGGCGGCTATATCTTTGGCGACACTGGGCTTCTCTGCGATGCAAACGATCATCCGTATCTATGCTGATATTCTATCTCTCTTGATCTATGTTGTGACAAAGGTACGCATCAATACCCAATCGCCCACGTAGAGGAAAAAGCAAACTACCGAGAGCGAAGATATGGTTATCGCCCTCGGTAGTTCAGATTTCGACCAATTATCCCCAAGAGGGCGGCTTAAATCCTGCCTTTCTCTACAATAGGGACGGTAATCAAGTAAGCCTTACCTTCCTCAAAATCAACCTCAGCCCCACCCGGCTTCTGCGACAAGACCACCACTTTGGATACAAGCTGGCGGCCAGGCTGGTCTGCGTATTCATAAACCACTTGACAACGAGTCTGCTTAGGGCCTGTGTACGATTGATCCAAGTCAATAGCCCCCCAAAGATAGGCACGACCACGAGTCGTTGCATCACGAGCTACGTCCATCTCCTTAAGATTATTTCGAGCATCACGAAACTTGAATTCATACATCGCTTGGCGCAAAAGGTTGGACTGCTGTTCATTTTGGCCTCTCGCAAAGAATGGCACACCTACTTGATTGTCAAATGTGGAGTTTTTGACATTCTTATATCGACTACCTAGAATGCTTGGCCAAAGCTCGTAGTACCCCGAGTAAGCAAGCCGACTACTCTTGGTACGCAGGCTTTTGATTTTTATTGCCTTCCCTGTATCATTCTTGAACTTAAGGGCTAGCAAGACTCCTGCCATCTTGAAGCGTGCCTCAATAGCACTACCATGAGTGAGGCGATTCTCCCGATTCTCTGTTGTAACCTTCTCTCCAAAGCGACTAAAAAATGGCAGCTCAAAGATTTTAGGATTAGACTTGTTTTTATAATAACCACTATGATCATTGGGTTCATAGCCACGATCCGTTTTTGTCGCTATCTCAGCCATACTCGTGGCAGACTCACCCACTACATAAGACTCCCCATCTTCGAGATACTTTAAGGGTGGCAAATTAGGGACAATGGCCTTATTCTTGTCTGTACTCTCTGCGTTGTGCGTTACAGGGAAATAGATGCGATGAATACTTACCGTAGTCCGAGAGGCCTGTTGAAGTGGTGGATTGAGTGCTATGAACGTATTATACTCTTGCCCTGAGCGGAACGCGTCAAGCATAGAATTATGTTTATTAGTCGAGGTCGCTCCTCCCTGTACGTCGAAACCAATCAAAACACGATACCTGCCATTACGATTAATGATACGAGAAACCCCTTTCTGGTTACGACTGATAGAGGTATTGCTCATATTCTTACCCGCATGGCTATCCATCTTTGCTGGATCCCCACTATCCTCCACGTAGATCCGCACCGCTTCACCATATTGATCTACTCCGGGTCCCTTTTGCCCTGCCTTTAACTTCTCTGTAAGACTCTGCGGGAAAAGCCACACCACCGACACAAAAGACTCGAAGCCTTTCTCCTTGACCACTGGCAGATCAATCTTGGGGTACTCTCGATCGTTGGGTTTGAGTGTAAAGGCCCTGAGGTTGTCGTCCCCTTCCATATCGACCCACTCAGGCTGGGCTACACTCCCCGAGATAGAGAAGGAGAACTTCTGCGGAGAAGCCACATCTTGTTCCTTGCTACAAGCAGCACCAAGCAAAAGAGATAGCGCCAAAACACTTGATGTATATATCCAATTCCTCATAAAAATAACATCATTGACAAAAAGTTAATTACAAATCGCCATCTACAACCACTCCCTCATGCGAACCACCCTCTTCATAGTCGTAAGCATCTCCTTGGATTGACATAGAGGCGAGCAAACTCAAAGCGCCAACAAGCCTACAACCGCTCACAACCTTGGGAGCGGCATACTTTTCTCTAAACAAAGACCTTGCATTGCTGTCATTCATAAATCTACAAAATAATTCTGAAACTAAAGTACGCATTAGTGCATCTAAATCTATCCCTCCAGCAAGCTACGAATGGGCACAATCTCCTACCCCCAATACAGGTTTACTGAAGCTGAGGTCATACCCCAATGCGTTACCATACATTCTACACTCTCTGAAAGCAGATCCGAGGTGCGAAGATAAAGCAAACAACTCAATAAATAAAATAATTACCAGTAAACACCAAAGCATTAAAAATGCCTAAAATCAATCAAATAAGCTAAAACGCCTTCAGATAATTACCGTCTTATCATAAATAATTACACTTGAACCCACTCTCACAGCTAAACAGCAGCATCAAGCAGAAAACAAATACAGATTTTAACAGAAAACGACTACAAACAGCATCGACTGGCACATCGTAACTGAAAGGGCGGACAGCTGACGTAAATTCGAGCAGACCTCATATTTACCCCCTAGAAGGCTCCACACGGCACGCACCCTCATTCTGGCACTTACTCCCAGACGAACCAATATAGCCACCTAAAGCAAGGAATACATAATAACCTAGCAAAGAAATAGATAAAACAAACACTCCGACGATTTCATCTAAGACAAAGGACAAATTTTAGAGTTTCTTCCCATCAATCTTTTGGAATTAGTGGACACATCAACGAGGATTAGTCCACTCATCTCTGAGGATCTTCCCTACAACTTTCGCAAACCATGGCATCAAACTTTAGAAACCCCGACTCCGTTTCCCGAAATTCCTCAGCAAGTCTTTTACACTCCTTAACCAAAAGATAGCAGAATCGCCTTGGGTTACGCCAACTCTCCCTGCTGCGCACAAAGCCATATCTAAACCAAACGACAACCAACAACGGTGATAGACATCAGCCTCAGCTTGGCGTATCCACAGATAGCCTAGCATATATTTTCGAGATGCTCCCTCCCCCCCCTCAATGACAAGCAGATAAACAGAAGATTGTCATTCGGATTATTATTCGTACCTTTGCACCGCTAAAATTATCAATATAGTGCTAGGAGTCTACCGCTAAGACTTGATTTCCTAATCCTACACATTAATATATGTATATAGCATACGAGTGGCTGGCTTGTGTCCGAATAAAGCCGCTGCAAGTATGAGGGAGTTAAGTAGCAAGCAGGAGGCTTCGTCTATTAAAAATTAACAATTAACAAAAAAGAAATGGACACTTTAAGCTACAAGACCGTTTCTGCAAACAAGGCAACTGCAAACAAAGGTTGGGTAGTAGTCGATGCTGAAGGTCAGTCACTTGGACGTCTATGCTCCAAGGTGGCTAAGCTCCTTCGTGGCAAGTACAAGCCTAACTTTACGCCTCACGTTGATTGCGGTGACAACGTTATCGTGATCAATGCAGAAAAGGTAGTGCTCACTGGTAAGAAGTGGGACGACCGCGTTTATCTCAAGTACTCAGGCTATCCCGGCGGACAGCGTGCATTCAGCCCTCGTGCTCTTCAGGCCAAGGGTAGCGATCGCCTCTTCCGCAAGGTGGTTAAGGGTATGCTCCCAAAGAATCGTCTTGGCGATAAGATCATCGGCAACCTCTACGTTTACGAAGGATCTGATCACAAGCACGAAGCTCAGCAACCACGCTTCGTAGATGTTAACACCCTAAAGTAAGACAAACGACATGGAACAAATCAATGCTATTGGCCGTCGCAAGGCCGCCGTTGCCCGTGTGTATGTATCTCTAGGCACTGGTAAGATCACGATCAACAAGCGTGACATCGCTACTTATTTCCCATCGTCTATCCTTCAGTATATCGTGCGTCAGCCACTCGCTACGCTCGACGCTGTGGAGAAGTACGACATCAAGATCAACCTCAAGGGTGGTGGTTTCAAGGGTCAGAGCGAAGCAGCTCGTCTAGCCATCTCTCGTGCACTGGTTAAGATCAATCCAGAGGACAAGGCAGCTCTACGCGCCGAAGGCTTCATGACTCGCGACGCTCGCACAGTAGAGCGTAAGAAGCCCGGTCGCCCCAAGGCACGCAAGCGCTTCCAGTTCAGCAAGCGTTAATACTCTGTCGCCTAGTGATAGGTGCAGACTATTGTCGCGTTTAGTATCTAAATCGTCAGGATTACGAGCATAATACTTAGCTCAGTACTACCTGTCGGTTGAAAGTATTCAATACATTAATAGAACGTAAACGAAAACAATCATGTCAAAGGTTTCATTTGAACAACTCCTCAACGCTGGTGCTCACTTCGGTCACCTCACTCGTAAGTGGAATCCAGCTATGGCTCCATACATTTTCATGGAGCGCAACGATATTCACATTATCGACCTTCACAAGACAGTTGCCAAAATAGACGAAGCAGCTGAGATCGCCAAGCAGATGGCCAAGAGTGGGAAGCGTATCCTATTCGTAGCTACCAAGAAGCAAATCAAGGGTTCTGTAGGCGAACTAGCTAAGAGCGTTGGTATGCCTTATGTGACGGAGCGCTGGCCCGGTGGTATGCTTACCAACTTCCCAACGATCCGTAAGGCCGTCAAGAAGATGACCCTCATCGACAAGATGACCAGCGACGGTACTTTTGATAATCTCTCTAAGCGTGAGAAGCTCCAGATCACACGTCAGCGTGCTAAGCTGGAGACGACTCTAGGCTCTATCGCCGATATGAATCGTCTGCCATCTGCACTCTTCGTTGTAGACGTGATGAAGGAACACATCGCTGTAGCCGAGGCCAATCGCCTAGGTATCCCTGTGTTTGCTATTGTGGACACCAATAGCAACCCCAACAATGTAGACTACGTTATCCCTGCCAACGACGACTCTGCCAACGCAGTAGAGCTCATCGTAAGCGCCATGTGCTCTGCTATCGCAGAAGGCCTACAAGAGCGCAAGGCTGAGGGTAAGGGCGAAGCTGCAGAAGCTGGCGAAGAAGAACCACGTCGCATCCGTCGCGGACGCAGTGGTGCTCGCCGTGAGCGTGGCGCTGCTCAAGAAGAAGCCGTAGCAACAGAAGAGCAGGAAGACTAGGATTCTTAATAAAGCTCGGAGGCTACCCCATAGTGAGTAGCCTCCGAGTCTTCTAATAAGAAGTAAGTTAAACCAAACAAAAGATATTAGATAATACAATGGCTGTATCAATTCAAGACATCGCCAAGCTCCGTAAGATGACGGGTGCTGGTATGATGGACGTCAAGAAGGCCCTCGAAGAAGCAGCAGGCGACTTCGACAAGGCTATTGAGATCATACGCAAGCGTGGTCAGGCTATCGCAGCTAAGCGTAGCGACCGTGACGCCGAAGAAGGTTGCGTACTAGCTGCTCACGATGGCGACTTCGCTGTAGTGGTAGGCATTAAGTGCGAAACTGACTTCGTAGCCAAGAATGAAGACTTCATCAACCTAGCCAAGGCTGTACTAGCTGTAGCTACTGAAAAGCGTGGTGCTAGCAAGGAAGAGATCCTCGCTGCCCCCATGGCCGATGGTCGCTCTGTACAGGAACACATCACCGAGCGTAGCGGTGTGACGGGTGAGAAGATGGAGCTCGGCATCTACGAGTTCGTTAAGGGTGCTGCTGCCACTTCTTACATCCACCCCGGTAATATGCTGGCTACGATCGTTGCTTTCAACGAAGCTATCGACGCTCAGGTGGCTCGCGACGTAGCGATGCAGATCGCTGCTATGAACCCAGTTGGTATCACTGAGGCTGATGTACCTGCCGAGATCAAGGAGCGTGAGCTCGAGATCGCACGTGAGAAGGCTCGCGAGGCTGGCAAACCAGAGAACCTGATCGACCACATCGCTCAGGGTGCGCTCAAGAAGTACTACAAGGAAAATACGCTCCTAGAGCAGGAGTTTGTTAAGGACAACAAAAAGACTATTGGTCAGTACCTACACGAGCAGACCAAGACGCTTGCTCCAACGGCATTCTACCGTGCTTCTCTAGTAGCAGAGTAATGATCCTCTAGCTCAGTCAATCAAAAAGCCTCGGCTCCCACAAAGGAAACCGAGGCTTTGCTTTTTCGTTCCTCTTATCAAGAAGAGATCGAGTTCAGCCGACGATAGATACGCAGCAAGGCACGCCGTAGCAGTGGGTGCCTAGGCCACAAATGCTCAAATATAGCCCAACGCTTAGAGCCACGCATCATCATCTTGCCATTGCGCTTTACGCCAACGAGCTCAGCCAACACCTGAGATTTGGTGCAGAGCTCTATCTGATATGGATTGCCGTCACCTCGCAAAGTTAGTTGCTCCCCCTCCATTTTGACTATTCGATGAATGACATATCTTTTGTCAGAGAGCTTGACCAGAACTATTCGCCCCAGCGATATACTATCTACCGATAGAGGCGCCAGAAGTAGGGTGTCCCGCTCCTGCCAGATCATCGGAAGCATACTCCAGCCCTTAGCAAATATCGTTACCCGCTTGCCCATTTCAAGCTCTTTGAGGATTTGGGCAAAGAACACCTCGTTATCGAGCACAAGCACACGGCTCAGGCGCGTATCCATAATAATACTAAAGCAAAGATCTAGTCAGAGAAACAGCCTCCTCATCTGGCCTACAGTCTAATCGGTATACGGGTACTCGCTCCAAAACATCAGCAACAGTATTGAACACTTGCTCTCGAACTCTAGTCTCGGAGAACATAAAAGCCGAGGAGGAAAAGAGAGAATCGAAGGCCTGAAGTGTCGAGAGCTTTGTGAGTTTATTCTCTGGGCTTTGGCGTAGATGTACAAATGCCACAGCTTCGGCCCAACGATCCTTGTAGCAGGGCGTACTACCACTCCACGGACAACCGTAGACCCTAACCGAACCATCAGGCATAACCCGAACGATAGGCTCGTCATCATTGAGCAGAGTAGCCTCAGGCACAAACTGACGCCACAGACGGCTATGAGTACTTTTCCCCGTCCCGCTAACGCCCAAGAAGATCAAAGCTCTTCCATGAAGCTCCGTCACGGAGGCATGTACCTTGAGCATACGAAGTTCCGAAGTCACGATGCTGAAAGCAATCATGATAAGACGATCAATCAAATAGCGAGCTCTCTTGTTAGTCAGCGAAGATCGGCAATGGAGCTGACGCCAGTTGGGGCTAAAGCAGCCAACCTCCTCTACGCCCAAATGCATCATCTCTATGCGTATATCAGCGTTAGTTCGCCTATATACCCGGGAATGGTAATAGATATCCTCGACTTCCTCCAAGAGCTTGTCGTCTACAGATGAGGTACAAGAGCAGTCGCCCCATACCTCAACCAAAGGCTGCACTCCATCGGGAAGGCAGGCTTGGCGAAAAGCTTCATAATTCGGCAAGATAGCTGCCGTAGCAATAGGGTCGAGTGTATTGAGCACGAGATACTGCTCTGCAATGCGATAGATCAACTGAGGCATAGTCTAGGATTAAATAGTTGAGGGAATAGAGAAAGATCAATCAATATTACTTCGCAAATTCTTTTTGTATGAAGTCAATAATCTCACGATCCACTTCGGAACTAAATTTACGAGCGAACAACATATCAGACGCTAGCAAGAAGTCCTTATCCTGCATCGTATAGGTATCAGGAGAAACGGCTCCAGTCGACCATCGGATTTCCCTCATCGCAGCATGGTCGTCAGGTGAAGAAACATTAATCTTCTCTCGAAAAGGTGATTCCAATAGAATCGTCTGGAGAAAAATCTCTTCACCATTACGGGTCCATCTAAAACGCCTCAAGACCTTAGATTTCTCCTGCAAAAGGGTTCCAATGGCTCCATCTGTTATGCTAACCCAATTGGCTCCTTTTTTGTAGAGGCGCCATGGATATGATCTAGCACCTAGAAGAAGATAAAGAACATCCGAAATAATCCTCCTAGCTTTAGCAATCAAGATGCTAAGTAATCGACTTGGGATTTTCTCATACTCCATAAAGAAATGATATCGACTTACCTTATAGTAAGCATCTGCGTTATTATCCTCAGTTCCCCAGTAAGAAACAAACTCAGTTCCTTGATGCTCATAGAAGAAACGATGGATATAGTCTTGAGGCTTAATGGGCAAGTCTGCCCCAGAAAGCAAGTGATAATAAAGGTACCCTCCTCTACGATAAGCCTCCTCAAACAGGTTATATTCTACTTCTATCAAGTTAGCATGTCCCCAGCGAGCATCGATACGTTTATCTAGAATATAGAGATTGGCATGCACTACAGACAAAAAAGAGGGAGAAAACTCTTTCCACTTCTTATCTACATGAAGATAGATATCGTTCCGCTCATCATCAAGCATACGGACAAGTACCTGTAACAGGTACTTGTCCGTATGTGCCATAATGAGATAACAGTGTTTAGCAGACCTCATAGGTAACTATGATTTTCTGAACCGAGAGAAAATACCACTCCGCTCTTTCTTATTGCCATAACCATAGCCATAACCATAGCCGTAACCATAGCCGTAACCATAACCGTAACCATAACCGTAGCCCTTATTCTGAGAGGAGATCCCGTTAAGTACTATGGCCATATTATTTAATATCTTCTCGTCATAGAGGAGCTGTAAATCTGGCAATACTCGTCGGTCTACAGTACCTGAGCGAAGAATGAACAATGTCAAATCAACAACCCTATTGACAATCGTAGCATCAGCAACAATACCAAACGGCACACCATCAATAAGAACATAGTCATACCTCGCGCTCAGCTCATCCATAAGAGCATCTATTCGCTCACTCATTAATAGCTCTGCAGGGTTAGGAGCAGAACTACCAATTGGGATAACATGAAGGCTCGGGCAGTTCTTATCTTGACGCAGAACATCCTCTATTTTGATAGAATCGTCGGATAGATAGTTCGTCATTCCTCGTCCGGACATCTCTAGGCGTTTACTCATCATCCCCTTGCGCAGGTCTAAGTCAACTATCACGACTTTCTTGTCTGCAAAGACAAGGCTTCTTGCCAAATTATAAGTCGTGAAGGTTTTCCCCGCATTAGCACCAAAAGACACACACATGATGCGCTGCCCCGAAGTTCTTCCATACTTCTTCATAAAACCCATATTCGTACGAAGCACTCGGAACGCCTCCGTAATGGCGTCAGACCCCTGAGGCTCTACAGCCACGAAGAGATTCGTATCCGACTGTGGGATATCGCCCAAATAAGGAATGCTGACACGCTCCAAGACGTCTTTGCGTGTACGGACCTTAGTATCTGTAAGGAGCTTTAGAAGGAAGAAGGCCGTCGGAATAAAAAGTCCGATTGCAAAGCTAATGAGCAACGTACGTGTTGTATTTGGGCTAATAGGGCTATTCGACCCTGTATCAAAATCCATAACATAGGCATTGTTACTCTGAGCTGTCTGAGCCAAAGTATTCTCTTCCCTTTTGGATAGGAGCTGGGTATAGAGAGCTTCCTTCATTCTCTGCTGACGCTCAATGTCAAGCCACTGACGCTGCTTATTAGGAACCGTCATCATCTCGACCAGCCCTTGTCTATTGCGAATCTCAATTTCTCTAAGCTGTAGATCAAGTGACTTGATATAGCCCTCTAAAGTATGCCTAATCGACATTCTCGTCTGCTCCATAGCCTTGGCGTATTTCTGAACCATGGGGTGGTCTTCCATGCCTCCAGTAGTAGCAAGCCAACGATCATACTCAGGTTTAACTTGGTTATATGCTGTGATAGCAGTTTCCAAGGCTGCATTATTCAAACCTATATTTTGCGGCAGATATTCATTCCTTTTACTTGGATTGTTGATAAAATCAAGGAAGTATCTAGCGAGGCGCTTCTGAGCATCTATTTCAAAAGAAGCCTCATGCCCTGTCTGCGCTCTACTGGTGTATGCTCCAGCCACCACTTCGGGAGCAATAAAGTTATTAGCCCTTTGGAAGCTATCAATATTACTCGCCAACGCATCTAGCTCCTCACTCAAGTTAGCAATGCGCTCATTGATGAATCGAGCAGTATTGACAGCAATTTGGTTACGAACGCTACTTGTTTCTGCATTGTAAGCATCAACGATTGCTTCAAGCAGGTCGGTTGCACGTTGCTTGGAGTTATCCGTAAGCGTTAGGCTGAGTACTGTAGCCCTATTCTCAGGTTGTCCAATAAACAAACGGCCTTGATAGGACGCAGCCAAATCCTTTACTGGCAAGCGAGTTATCTTAATAGCTTTATTAGGCCACGGCTCATTATAATCCTTAGACGGAACTACAATAAGCCGACTCTTCTCGTATGTCACTTCCTCCCCCAACTGTACCTGCTTAGTTTCTCCTCCTTCTCGGCTCAACACAATCGAAGAAGCATCCTTGTATGTGACTTCAAACTGATGGTATTTATCCAACGAATCAGCAAAGGTAACCTGTATAGGAGCCGATTTGTACAATTCAATAGGGCGCAAACCATCTATGATGCCGTAATGGACATGGCCATTAATAGCCTTTATAGCATTTGCGATTACGACACGAGAGCGTAGTTGAAGACGCTCGTTCTCTATATTGACACGGCTACGTCTACCGACCAAATCAAGGTCAATAGAAGTACGCTGAGCCGGATCTCGCACGATGACCGTCACAACGCTTTCATAAGTATAAGCCTGCTTAGCAGACTTATAATACATATAGCCCGTACACAAGAGGATTGATAGTAGGAACCACTTCCAGTAGCCAAGGAGATAGAAGAACAGGTCAATCAGATTGATATCCGCGACGACTGCTCCTGCGGATTTGGTTTGCTTCGAGGAAGACTGCGGTGTAATAGCTGGAGTCATACGACGTATTCCTTTTACTTAGCGAGTTTAACCAGCGCCACTAGCGCTGTGATAGATGATATGGTTGAGAATACATACCCACTAAGCTGCATAGCTCTGTCGATAGTTTCCACATTGCGGTAGCGAGGCTGAACATAGACAATGTCATTAGGCATGAGATAGAATGCTGGCGATTGATAAACATCGACAGACGTAAGGTCTAGAGCATAGGTTTTGTAGCCTAGTGCTTCTTTACGAATAACCTTAATTTTATCCACCCTTGAGTTCTGAGGCAAATCTCCCGTCATCGCAATAGCCTCTAGAATATTGACCCGATCTTGAGCCTCTACACGCAACACACCTCCTCGAACCTCCGAAAGAGGCGTGAACATGGAGAACTGGGCTGCCTGCCCTTGGCCTCCAGCTTGTCCTTTGCCTTGATTGGCGATAGCACCAAGGAGATATATTTTATAGTTAGCTAGAAACACCTCAATCCTAGGATCCGTCAGGTATTTGCTCTCAATGATCAGTCCCTCAAGCATGGTTCTAATCTCTGGGAGTGTTTTACCCGCAACTTGCACCTTACCTAACACAGGGAAATTTATACTGCCGTCCAAACCGACCAAATACCCCAGCCTACGCTGCCCTCGGCTATCCTCATCAGAAAGACCTTGAGTTGATGTCGGTCCTCCAGTAAGGGCTGTGAGTCCTCCACCTGCATCAAAAGCGCCACCATTGAAAGGGGCAGCAAGTTCGGGGAATGCACTCCCTACATATATACTAATACGATCGCCTGAAGAAATGACGACCTCGTTATTATGCAATACGGCATATTGCTTTGCGTAGTCTACGTCCTGCATGTATGCAAACTGCTTCGGTGCATCACAGCTCGTTCCCAAAAACAGGATGGAGAGTAGGCAAATAAGGGTTGATCGGGTTATCAGTTTTATCATAATTGTTTACTTAACCTCTAGATACAATATTATCTGAACTAAAATTTCTTCCCAAAGATAATAGAAAATGACGTAAGAAAGATAATTTTAACATCCGTCCACATCGAAACACTCTCCAAGTACTGTAAGTCATAGTCCAATCGGCGAATCATCTTTTCTATCGTATCTGTGTAGCCATTATACAAGGTGGCATACGAAAACAGGCCCGGTCTTAGGGCATACAAGCGGACGTAATCTGGGCGGCGCTCCATAATCTGCTTGATATAGAACTCCCTCTCGGGTCTCGGGCCAACGAAAGACATATCACCCTTCAGGACATTCCAGAGCTGAGGGAACTCATCTAAATGATGAGCTCTAATGAATGCCCCTACCCTCGTAAGACGATCATCTTTCTCTCCCTGACAGAGCCGAGCACCTTCGTCCTCTGCATTCATCTTCATAGAGCGGAATTTGTACAAGACAAATGGGCGCCCCTTATATCCAATCCGCTCCTGACTATATATAGCAGTACCCGCCCGATCCTCGAGTTTGATAGCTATCGCTATAATCAAGATCAGCGGCGAGAAAATAATCAAAGAGATCAGCGCTAGAAGAAAGTCAAATATACGCTTAAGTATCAACCCCATAAATAAATTTTAATAGTAACCTAGATCTATGTTTGAGGCCACAAAATTACACTTAATACGACATTATATCAAGAGCATAGAGCAAATCTCCTACAGGCGAAGGTCCTACCACGCAAGGATTCTGCGATACTGCTCGAACAATCCAGCCTGCATCTTTTCTCTTGTGAATAGCTCCAAATATCTCTTTTTTGCGCCTCGGCTCAATTTATCGTAGAGTTCTTCGCTGGAGCAGATAGTCTGAATGGCATCTGCTATTGCCTGAGCATTTTTGGGGGCGACATTGAGTCCGGACTCTCCATGTGCATTAACCCAAGAGACCCCTGACCCCTCGATCTTTGTCGCTATAATAGGTTTCCCCGCAGACATGGCCTCAACCTGAACGATCGCATAGGCCTCTGTCTTGATCGTTGAGCTCAAACAAAACACATCACAAGCAGCATAGTAGGCAGCTTCCAAGTCATTGGGGATAAAGCCAAGGATACGCACCTTCTCGGACAAGCCCAAGTCTGCCACACGGCGTTGCAGACTAGCCTTGAGGGGACCACTACCTCCAATCAAGACAACATAGCTATCATCAAGCATCGTGGCCGCATCAACCAAGTATTCATATCCCTTATAGGGGACCAGACGTCCCATGGAGTAAACAATCTTTTTGCCAGCGTACTCATTACGAATGGTTGCAATGACACCATCATCGGCGACTCGCTCACGCACGCCAATAGGCAGGTAGCTCACCTTCTCTTGCACTTGCTTGAGATAGGGCGACTCCTGTACGTAGGTAGGCGTAGTGCCAAGAATAAGGTCTGCCCTATTGACAAGCCACCTCTGGAGCGGCAGGTACAACCTAAGTAGAAACCGCTGTTTGAGGATATCGCTATGCCAATGCAACACGACCTTCCCTTTGTAGTCGGACAAGAGCAGGGCCAATGTAGCCATCGGATCTGGGTGATGAATGTGTATAATATGGTAGTCATGGCAGATCTCTCTCAATTTAGAAATCATATCTGGAGAAATCATGGTAGCCGACTTATTGGCGATGGTCTTTGTCTTAATAATCTTACTGTATGAATTTAGCCGAGTTTCACCCACTTCATCATCGGCCGAAGCACAGAGCATATCACAATAAACATTGCCAGCGGATAACCCTCTCACGAAAGCCATCATCACCTTCTCTACCCCCCCCTTGATAGGATGAAACTTGCCAAGCTGAAGTACCTTTAGTTCCATAAACACACGTTATTTCGCTTCTGCTTGACAAAGATATGCATTTTGAGAGATCTATCACAAGGGATATCAAAAAGACTTAATTTTTTTTGACAAAGAAAAACAATTATTCATCCCTCCGTGAGCAATCTTGTGTTCTTTTGGGCTGACTTCATTGGATTGCTCTAGCAATCCGGGAAGATCCCCAGTCCATTTTACCAATATCTAATGGCGCTCTAGGCCTTACCCAAGGCATTTGCCCAAGCCCCTATATCAGGCGTCTAAGCACACCTGAAGATAGAAGACGAAGAACCCAACACTCACAAACATAGTTTGCCCTCGGCTACTTTACCGCTAGGCTTAGTCCTCTCGACGAGGGCGAAAGGTATGGAAGGTTGCAAGGGCTATCATGATGATAAGTGGGATCGTTACCTTGGGCTCTGCACGTAGCCGATCCAGTATGAGTGCGACAACCAATAGGAGGATACCAGCTAGCCACAAGGCTGTACGCTTCTTTCTGTTGATCATACCTTGGTCTTCTAGAATGTAATTTTCGTTTGTACACGTATAGCCTGCCTATGAGATACAGGCAAATGAGGATCCGTTAGGCGGTAGAAATAGTCCACACGCAGGATATTGAAGATATTCTCCACTCCAGCACTCAGCTCTAGATGTAGATGATTGTTCATCGGCCGAGCAAACTGTGGCAAGTACTCTGCCCCGACACGAGGCTTGCGAGCATCGGCCGACATATCTCCCCAAAAGCCATGCAAGCTAACAACTTCTCTTAGATTGAGGTATTTGACCAAGGGGAGCCTACTTAGAAGCAGCCCATTGAGGTGATATGTACCTTGGAAGCGCAGATAGCGATCGGCGATGTACTCCAGAGGTTGCAGAGTCTGGAAGGCTCCGCCTCGCAGAATCCAACCAGTATTGGCCGTGGGGTAGAAGAGCGAAGTTTGTGGAGCTGCACCGAGGGCAATACCTGCATTGACCTCTGCATCAAGACGCCCGAAGAGCGATAGATGGATCCGCTGGCTGTAGCTACCCGATAGGTGAGCATACGTTTGCATATTACCGGGGAGTCCCTTGGGGTATAGGCTGAGCGACACCCCAAAAGATGGACGATAGCGAGTGAGATCGAAAGACTTACCTTGTCGTACCTGCCTAAATCTCCCTCCTCCGATCGAGAGATTAGCACCAAGGTTGATTGAGGTCTGAGCAATATGATCGACACTCTGCGGGACGAGTTGCTCATCTAGGCGGTAGTAGGCCAAGTCCCCCGTAGGCACCTTACGTATATATTGAGCCGAGATCGAGGTACTGAGCTGGTCTGTCCAGTCTTTGACGTAGCTAAGAGCATACTTATCACCATAGAAACGAATCCGATTGTCAATGTTGCCAAGTAGACTGGCCAAACCGTCCTTAAACATAGAGCTGCCCTCATCTCCGGGGATAAACAAATCTCGGTGGGCCGTCAGCGAAATATGATCACGAGGATGCTCAAAGGCGTGATAGTTGCGCCGCTTGGGAGTGAAGGTCGCTTGGGCATAGTACTTCCACCGCTGATCTCGCAGACCATAGCTAGCATAGCCCTCGAGGAAGAGGTGTTGCATCAGATTGGCAGTGGTCATTCCTCCAAGCCTTAGCCGTACACCCTCCAGCTGATTGTACCCAACCAATGTTTCGTATGGACCCAGATCGAACTTGATGCGCTCCTTATTGAGAGGTTCTAGGGGGATCGAAAAAAAGCCAGTGGCGAAGAGGCGACCAATTGAGCTAAGGATATTGAACCCTCTGTGAGTCTGCAAATAATTGACGAAGTCCACCGCCTTCTGTTCCTTGCGAGAGAGCGCCTGAGGGCGCTCTACAAGCCCATAGTTACCCGGCTTGATGAGCATAGCCGCTAGGCGCTCACTCTCGGGCAGAAGGCTCCTCGGATCTAGATACTCGGCCCGAAGCGCATCTTGCCCGAAGCGATAGCTATGGTAGTCACGCTCTACCTCAACCTCTAGTCCCTGCTTGATGAGCCCCGTAGGCTTGAGCACAAGCCCTAGCTTTTTGGTCTTGGGGAGCCAAACTTCTCCTCGTGGCGTCTGGACGGGAGCGAAGGAAGTGGAGATACTCATGCGCTCCACCCAATTGACGCTCGCCACGTTGGGGAGCGTCATCTCCACATGGCGCATGGAGAGCTGTACCGTATCGATCCAGATATGCCCATTCATACCCACACTCCGTGGGTTCATAGGCCTAAAATGCATCAAGAAGCAAGGCGCCCCTTCGTAGCTAACAGTATCTTGTATATAGTACTTATAGAAGTGTGTTGCCCACTGCCTGTTGAGCGGGCTGGGGAACTCCGTCAGCAGGAGCTGGAGATTATTGTCATACACATCGAAGTCTGCTAGCAGCATATCAATGCTGTTGGTCGTTCCCCCCTCGTCCATAGCAGCCTCTACACCATGCAGACGACGCCCCGTGATCACTGGCAGCAAGGAAGATCCGCCCCGTGCGGCAAAAACGGTCTGCTTCTCCCTCAAGGAGAGGGGCATAGTAACAGAGCTAATGAGGGTAGCCGAGTCCCTAAACCGATCCGCCACCTCGGCTTTGAGGCCAAAGTATCTCTTCCCCGGGCGAGAGCCTACTTGAGAGATCAAGATCTTCTCATACTCTTGATAGGAGTAGTCCTCAAATGCAGCGACTCGGTTGCGATCCTTAGCCTCGATAACACGCTCCATGAGCATAACGGCTGGATTATTTTTGCGCCTATACCGCTCCTTGCGTGGGCGCACAACCACTGCCTCGAGCTCGTCATACGCCTCCTGTAGAGCGATCCGCCCCAGAGCAGGTCGGCTATCTTCTCTCCAAGTGTACTCAAGGCTTTTGTAGCCCATAGAGCTGAAGAGGAGTTTGACTCGTCCTCGGCTCACAGACGCCGTGGGGAGCTCTAGTCGAAAGCGCCCACTAGCATCACACGACGTGCCGATACCCTTCTCTCCTCCCTGAACCAGTACGTTGGCGTATGGGATCGCTTCTTTGGTTTTGGCATCAACAACCTGACCGCTCAGAGTCTGAGCCTCCACCATATCAATACGGCAGAGGCAGAGTAATGAGGTTATCCAGAAAATACACTTCCACCTTATAGAGTTTTCGATCCTAGAAGTCATTGACAATCCAATCTATTCAAATACAAAATCAAATGCAAAGATATCTAAAAAGCAATCGCCCCTTAAAAACGCATCTTGATCCCCCCAAATTGTCCCGCCTCAAAATGCTTGAGCATACCATAGGGCGAGAAGCACAATCGACAATGGGCGTAAAATCTGTAGCGTTCCCTCCCAATCCATACCAAGGGAGCTACCACTTGTCCTTGTAGGTACCCATGAAGTAGAGGAACGAGCTCTTGAAAGTGAAGCGACTCGGTACGGAACTCTGAAAGTAGTAGAAACCACTCTGCTCCTTGACACGACGGCACGTTTTGGCTTAAAAACACAAAAGTTACACCTGTGCATTCGTCTACTTTTATGTAAAAATCTATCCTCAAGGTTCAAGAAAAGGCGAAATGGCGCAAATAAATTGTGAGTCAGTCAGTTTTGGATTTTAAGCCATTTGGCGGAGAACTTCGAAAAGACGGATTTATGCCACCTCCGGACAGAGCAGCGTTACCAAAACATTACCACCTCCTTTGCAAGTGAGGGTTGGGAAAAGCGGTAACGAACAGCGCAATATCCGACCTGAACTTCGGGGATTACCTCCTGCAAAGGTACTTCGATGAAAGGAAACAGGCAAATAAATTGCGGACTGCTTCTTTACCATTGAACGACAATGTTTTGCGTAGCAACAAATAACCTGACAATAAATAGTTTTGTAAACCATAAAAGTCAGAGTTATGCGTAGTACGTTTAAGGTTCTGTTCTACCTCAAAAAGAACGCTCCCAAGAAGAATGGTTCCGTTCCCGTGATGTGTCGTATCACCATTGACGGCACCATTGCCCAGTTCAGTTGCAAATGCGACATCCATCCCGATTTGTGGGACATCAAGAGCAATCGCGCTTCTGGAAAAAGTACCGTTGCGTTGGAAACCAACCGTTTCTTGGACAAGATACGTGTCGGTATCAATGCCAAATACAAGGAGATAGCCGAGCGGGATAACTATGTCACTGCCGAGAAAGTAAAGAACGCTTTCTTGGGTTTGGAAATGCGGCATGAAACCTTGCTGAAAGTCTTCGCGCAGCACAATGAGGACTTCGCCAAACTGCTCAATGCCGGTTTGCGAAGCAAATCTACCTACGAAAAATACTGTACGGTCTACAAGCATTTGGAGGAGTTCATCAAGATGCGTTACCATGTCAGCGATATTGCTTTGAAAGAACTCACTCCGCCTTTCATTACGGACTTTGACATCTTCCTGCGCACCGAAAAGCAATGCTGTAACAATACGGTATGGATTTACATGATGCCCCTGCGCCGTATGATTACCATTGCCCAGAACCACGGATGGATAGTCCGTGACCCTTTTGTCGATTACAGCATATCTGCCGAGAGTACCGATAGAGATTATCTGACGAAAGAAGAGATTCGCAGGCTGTTGGATTTGAGATTCCGCCGCAAGTCGATGGAGCTGGTTCGGGATTTATACATCTTTTGTTGCTTTACAGGTTTGTCCTTTACCGATATGAAGAACCTGACCAAGGATAATCTTCAAACCTCCTTTGACGGGAAACTCTGGATTATGACCAAGCGACAAAAGACAGGGGTGGAGTCCAACATCATGCTCTTAGATATTCCTAAGCAGATTATCGAGAAATACGATGGTATGGCGAATGATAATTTGCTTCTGCCCGTTCCGACGTATATAACCGCTTGCAAGAACATCAAGAAAATCATCGGACTCTGCGGTATCGAAAAAGAGATTACGTGGCATACCAGTCGCCATACCATGGCAACGGAAATCTGCCTGACCAACGGCGTTCCTATCGAAACCCTTTCCAAGATGCTCGGACACACGAATATCCGCACCACGCAGATTTACGCCAAAATCACTCACGAAAAGGAGAGTCGGGACATGGCGGCACTCTCCGATAAACTGAGTAAGGTAGAGCAGTTCAATGAGATCACGATATAATACAAGAAGGACAAACGATGAAAAGAGAAATCATAACCATTGGAGAGGGCGGAAAGGTACATATTCCGACAAGCCCTGTTTGGATGTCGGCTTGTGAAATAGCCGATTTGTTCGGCGTATTCTCCGGTAAGGTAAGCAACCACATCAAGTCTATCTTCAAAGAGGGCTTACTCAGGGAAGATGAGGTGATGCGAAGGTTAATGTTTAAGGACGGTGCTGTAGATTTATACAATCTTGAAATGATAACGATACTATCGTTTCGATTTGCCTCTCCAGAAGCCAAGAGCTTCCGTAAATGGATAATCGGAAGAGTGACCGAAAAGAAGAGAACAAGTTCTCCGCTACTTGTGTGTTATGGCAAAGGTGGATGGTACAACTGAATATGAGAACAGGCAGTAAGAAAAATGCTTCTTGCTGCCTGTTTTTCTGTCAAGGCTTCTCAAACCGAGGGCGATAATTCTCTTGCAACAGCTTTTCCACATCCTCTTCTCGGTAGAGTACCTTTCCGCCTAACTTGATAAAGGAAATCCTTCCCATGTTGCGATAGTCTTGCAACGTGCGTCGATTGATATGCAATAGACGGGACAACTCATCATCCGTCAGGTAGCGATGCCCATCAAGCAAGGGTCTATTCTTTTTCCGCAGAGCATCTATGCCTTTTATCATGCGGTCGCCGGCGTTGAAAAAGTATGCAATCTCTTTGTCGTTCTTTGTCTTTACGTTATTGTTCATATTTACGTTGGATTTAGTGGTGATGTTATTTATTGGTTATAAAGCAGAGGATCGTTCGAGCAGTTTTCCGACATCCTCTGGTTTATAGAACATCTTATACCCTATTTGCGTATAGGGCAACATTCGGGTGCTACGATAGGTTTGCAGGGTACGCAAACTGATGTTCAGGATTTGGCAGACATCCTGATTGTCCAGCCACCTGCCCATACGCTTCTCGTCACACTCCCGACACAGGGCATCGACTTTGGCTGTCAGAATGCGGAAATGCTCCATCATGGCTTCATACGTTTTCCTCTCTATTGCTATTACTTCCATAATTCTTGTCCGTTTTAATTTTCACTTCCACACAAATGTAGTTACGAAAAGAGACTCCTACCCCTGATTATCCATTATAGCGTACTTCTGGCTTCGATATGGATGCCTTTGTCGAAGAATATTTGAAACTGAGGCGAAAAATCTTTATTCAGTACATATTTACCATACAATTCATCCTATTGTCCCTCCCGAACTTTGTGCCATAATCAAGTAAAATAGTTATGGATGTCATTACACTAGAAAGCAGAGCCTTTCAGGAACTGATAGGTAAGATAGAAAAGATTCTTCGGTATGTGGAGCAGGAGAAAAAGGCAAAGACGGAGTATGAAAACCGCCTTATCTCCAACGATGAGTTAGCCGAGATACTCGGTATCAGTAAACGTACCCTCCAGCGTATGCGCAGTGCAGACCGAATTGGCTACAAGATAATCTATGGGCGTTGCTACTACGACCTACATGACATCGAGGAGGCGATACGCAACAGAAGTCTCTACTGTAATCCGAAGAACATGGAAGAACTACGGCATAACTTCAAACTTAAAAGTAGGAAGATAAAGGATGGAACTATTGGATAGAGAGACCTTTCTTGACTGGATGGAACGCATCATGAAGCGTTTCGATGAGTTGAAACAGACGACTCCCGACATTCCCCAACGTCCGATGATAGATGGAGAGCCGTTGTTGGATAACCAAGAGGTATGTATGATGCTTCAAATCAGCAAGCGTACTCTGCAACGTTACCGTGCTTCCGGGACACTTCCTTTCCACATTATCTACCATAAAACTTGGTACTTGGAATCGGAAATTCTCTCTTTCATGAAAGCCCACTTTACCGAAAACCTAAAACGAAAAAGAACAAAGAAAAAACCTATGTGACTTTAGAGTGAGTAAATTGATTGTGCACAGTCGTTAAGCCCCCGTTTTGTCGTGATGACAAGGCGGGGGCTACTGTTTGAGGTATTAATTAGAGAGAAATCATTTTATAGTTTAGGTCTGACAATAAACACTTTTCTTGCCAGAGACGGCGGTAGTCCGTCCATTGCGGACTGTGTAGCAGAGATACTCTGCCCGTTGCTTTCTAATGGTCTGTCGGATTGAGCCACAGAAGTATCGACAGAGGGAGCAATGACGGACGGCTCAATCGAACATGAGCGTTCCATTTCCTTCGTCTCTCCTGCTTCATCTTGCATCATCTCCGTTCCCTCCTGTTGGCTTTCTCCCTCTTCAATCGGCTTTAGGGAAAGCTGTATTTTTCGGTCAAGTGCGGCAAGTTCCGTTTTGAGGTCTTTGAGCTGCTCTTCCTTCTTCCATGAACCGTTTACCACCTCCAGCAAAACAGGAATATCCTTGGCAATCTTCTCCGTGTCTGCCTGATATTTCTCAATCAAGCCGGGTATCTTCTCCAAGGCATTCAGGAAATTCATACAGGCTAGTTGTGGGTCTGTCGCAATCTTGCCGTTGTTGTAACTGTACTTCATTCCGCTTTCTCCCATCACGAAGAATTTGTTCTGTGAAAGGTCAAACAGATCTTTGGAAGAGGATTCTGTCTTGACCACGAGATTAAATCCGTAGAGGCTTCCAATACTAAAGTATTCCCCCTGAGTACGTGCTTTTTCATTGATTTCTGTCAGTTTAGCTGCAATGCATTTCGGGTCTTTACCCTCTACTCCTTTGAGTGTTATCGGGTTGAGTATGTTGCCCTCTTTATCTTTTTGCACTCGGCTTTGGTATAAATCCCAATCGCTTCTGAAACGACCAATCAGTTCCCTATTGCTATCCACTGCTCGCATAACCTCCTCCAAACGACTTCGGGAGGATGATTTACTGCGGATGAAGGCCTGTCGCTCACTCTCCAAACCGGCTATTTTCTTTTCCAATTTCGCCTTTTCCAACAAGTCGGTATTTCCTGAAAGAATGGCTACATACTCGGAAAAATTCATTCCCGACTTCTCGTCCATACTGCCCTCATCGATGGTACGACTACCCATACGATTGTTTTTCAGCTGTTCGATGAAAAGCTGCTTATTGTGCAACAGGTTGAATTTATAGCTGTCAAGCGACTTTTCCACCGCATAGATGATAACATCCACCTTATTGTCTGCATAGAGTTTGGCTACCTCGTTTCCCTTACGCACGGCTCGTCCATCCCTCTGCTCTAAGTCAGAAGGACGCCATGGTGTATCCAAATGATGGATAGCGACAGCACGCTTTTGGGCGTTTACACCCGTTCCGAGCATTGAAGTAGAGCCGAACAATACTCGGATTGAACCTTCATTCATGCCTGCGATGAGCGTCTTTCTTGCCTTGTCAGTCTTGGCTTCCTGAATGAAGCGTATCTCCTGAGCGGGTATGCCGTGATCTTCCACCAACTTGCGCTTGATTTCGGAATAGGGATTCCATTCGCCCGGCTTGTAGGTACCTAGATCACTGAATACAAATTGCGTTCCTTTCTGCTCCTCAAACTTGTGGTAATACTCCGCAATCTTGGCAGCACAGTGGGAGGCTTTGTTGTCCACATGATCTCCGTACTTGTTAGGATCAATAAGTCTCAAATCTAAGCTCATCTTTCGAGCCATATCCGTTGCGATAAGCATCTTGGCTTTCTCCTCTCTATCGGAGAGTTTCTCTCGTCCCAATAATTCCGCATTACCTGTCTTGGCAAACTCCACCAACTTGGCTATGAATTCCTCCTGTTCGGGTGTAGGCGGTATGTTGTGCATAATCTCATTCTTTTCGGGGCGGTCTATGCCGATCTCCTTTGCCGTTCGATAATCGGTGATTTGAGCGTAGAACGCCGCCAACTCAGGCACTTTGATAAAATAGCGGAAACGCTCCTTCTGCACGATTTCATTGGTAACAGAGAACTCATAGTCCACAGACTTCTTGGCGAAGATGGCAGCCCATGCGTCAAAGGTCTTGATATTCTGTGCTTCGAGGGCTTGGGGACGCAGGTATTTGAAAAGCAGGTACAACTCCGTAAGTGAGTTCGATATGGTCGTACCCGAAAGGAAGGTGGCTCCCAAGTCTTTCCCCGTCCGTTCTTGTATCGTTCGTATGGCAAAGAGCATATTCAAGGCACGCTGACTTCCCTCACTGTTCCCAAGCCCTGCCACTCTGTCGTGGCGAGTATTGAACATCAGGTTCTTGAAAGTATGCGACTCGTCTACAAAAAGATGGTCTATACCCATGGTCTTGAAATCTACCACGTCGTCCTTTCGGTTCTCTATCTTGAACTTGATTTCATCCAACTTCGCCTGCAAATTCATCTGTCGCTTGACAAGCCCCTTTTCCATGGCACGAGAGATACTGCGCCCCTGCTGACGCAGGACATCCAAGTTCTCCTCTACACTGTCCAACTCATCCTGAAGGATTTTCTGCTGTATCTCGTCCGATTGCGGTATCATACCGAATTGGTCGTGTGTGAGGACAATGCAATCCCAGTTGTTATTCTTGATATCGTGGAAAATCCTTTGCCGTTTGTCAGGGGTGAAGTCGTTTTTGCCCGGATAGAGCAGCTTGGCATTCGGGTAAGCCGTTTGGAAGGTCTGTGCTATCTCCTGCACGTTGGCTTTGAGGGCGAGTATCATCGGCTTGTTCGCCAAGCCGAGCCGTTTCATCTCATAGGCTGCAGCACACATGATAAGCGTTTTCCCTGCCCCTACTTGATGGTCACAGATACCCCCTCCGTTAAGCTTCAACATCCACACGGCATCCTTCTGACTGTCGTACAGGCTTTCGATACCCAAGCCTTTCAGGTTGAGGTCGGGGAATGTCTGATGGGATCCATTGTACTGAGGACGAACAAAACAATTGAAAGTATCATTATATAGTTTTTCCAATCGCTTCTTGAACTCATCGCTCTGCTCGTTCAACCAATCAGTAAAGCCGTTTCGTATCTCATCGATTTTAGCGTTTGCCATCTGTATGGCTTCGGTATCTCGTACCTTGACCTCTTTGTCTCCGACCATGATTTTCTTGGTGATGTCCGGCGTTGTATTCAGCAGGGCATGCTTCATCAAGGCAATACCATCGTAGCGACGATGCTGTCCCCGCACACAGAATCTGTCCCAGATGTTGGCATTGTGGCCCCGTGCATCCACGGAGTATTCGTCCGCACTTGAATTGTAGCGTATCGTCACCTCGGTATCGAAGAGGTGCGAGGCATAATCAGAGTAAAGGTTTACGGGAATCCATCGCTCCCCGAAGTTGAAATCCAAGTCCACGAAAGGAATAGGTTCGGGGATGGCATCTTTCAGGGCCTGCAAGGAGACTTGCGCCCTTGTGTCCTCCGGATGCTCCAAGAGATATTGTTCGATACGTTCCGATGCGGCAACCACATTGCCCGATATGAACTTTTCGGCGATTTCATACTCTCCCTCCAAGGGATTGTAATAAATTTTGCCGTGCAAGTCGGAGAGCATCTCCTCTTCGGAACTTTCGGGAAGCAAAGAGAGCATATATCCGGTGTCCACCGCTCCGAATTTATTGAGTGAAGCCGAAAGTGCTTCTTGGGCATTGCTCACCTCTGTTACCTCGTGCAGGCTGAAAGAAACGGGTTGATGGAAAATGTCGGCTTTGAGCGTTTCTTTATCCACCTTTCGTTCCAAGAAAAGGATCTCCCTGCCACCGGCATCCATCAGGATCTGCTCGTGGTTCTTGCGATCGTTCAGATACCCGTACTGCCGCACGAAACGGTCGTACAGTTCATTGAGGTTCTGTCGCAGGGATTCATTCGCCACCTCGCGTTCCGCTTCATAATCATAGAGCGTATGGTAAGCATCTCGCAGGTCTATGTAGAGTAACATTTTTTGTCGTTCTTGGGAAGAGAGGTCTATGGGCTGGAACATTTGATTGTCCTCCATATCACGGACAAGCATTCCGACTTGAAAGTCCGAGGCAAGCAAAGAACCCTCTCTGAGGTGTTCATGCCATAAGCCCTCATAGGGACGCTGCTGCATCCCTTTCTCCTTGTTCTGCTGCCACCACAACTCTCCTGTCTCCAACAGTCCCATAGCAGTCTCTTGTTGCTTTATTTCGACAGTGGGAGAAGGGGTGGAAGCCACAGCACGTTTCATCGAGGAGGTTTTTCGTTTGGGTTTCTCCTCTTGAATGATATTGCCAAAAAGGTCGAGTAGTTGTACCTGTGGTGCAACACTGCTTCGGGGTTGCTCTGTCGGCTGTTCCTTTTTCAGTTGCACCACCTCTTGGTGTGATTGCTCTTCTTCCGAAGTGGCAGACGTAAGCGTCACTTCTCGCTGTTTTATTTCGGGAGGAACGGCAATGCTAACTTGGGGTTGCTCCTGTATGAAGATATGCTTTTGGTACAACGCCATATCCAAGCGTTTGGCTAAATCAGCCCGTAGGATTTTACCCATATCGGTGGCGATGCCTTGCGCTCCACCCTCGTGATGGAACAGAATGGCAGGCTTGCCGTAAGGGTCGGTGTCCTGCTTCCACTCGGTATGTACGATCTGTGACATACTTCGCAGATAAGTGTTGAACAGCACCCCGCTAGGGCGTTTCTCACTCTTGATGAAACGCAGTTCCTCTTCGGTCAAACTTGTCTTTCCTCTCTGCTTTTGCAGGACGATAAGGTCACTGCCCACTTCTGTCCCCGCATTTTCCGAGAAGAGATTATTAGGAAGGCGAATCGCCGAAACAAGGCGGGTATGATTCATCAGCCACTCCCGTACAGACTCGTTCGTTGGCGCATTCATAACGCCTTGCGAGGTGATGAATGCCAGCACGCCACCCTCACGGAGCATATCTACCCCCTTGACGAAAAAGTAATTGTGCAGGGACATGCGGGAGACCTTTCGGGCTGGTTCGTCCGTCTTGCTGAAAACAGGGTCGAAGACAGCCATATCTCCGAAAGGAATGTTGCTGCTAACCACGTCGAAATAACCTCCGAACTTGGATTCGATTTCCTCGAACCCTCGGATGCGTATCTTGTTTTCGGGGTACAGGGCGGAGAGCATCTGCCCCGTGAGAATGTCTTTCTCAAAACCGAAAGTCGTATGTCCTTCGGCTGCAATGGCATCAAAAGAGCGGATGAACTCGCCCATTCCCGCCGAAGGGTCAAGGATTCGCTTGGGGACGATACCTGCCTCCTGTAAGGCAACGGCAATCTCCCGCACTATGGGCGCAGGAGTATAGAAAGCGGTCATCACGGAGTTTTTCAGGCTCTGCATATAACTCTTGTATTGCGATTCGGAAGCGGTGTTGTCTCTAATGATGCTGTGCAACTCCATCACCAAGGGGAAAAGCTCCAGCTCCGACTTGTTCCATCGGGCGATGTCCTCCATCGTGTTGGCAGGAGAGAGGATACACTTCAAAGCCCCGAAGCCCGTATAGGCTTCCAATATCGTACGCTCTTCGGGTGTCGCCGTGCGCTGTTCCCGATGCAGGGCAAAGACCGTCTTGATGGCTTCTATGTTTGCCCTTAGATGCTCCTTCTTGTTATAGCTTGCCATCCTCTTCGAGTTTTAGTTGGACAAAACCCGTAATCTCCGTATAGAGGGAGTTGTATTCGGGCATATAGGCGAACTCGTCCGAAATCGGATACTTGGCGAAGATGCTTTCTAAGAGCGGGCACAGGCGGATAGCGGTCTCCCTGACCGCTTCAAGCGGTACTTCAGCAGAGAACTCGTTCCAAAGAACAGAGGAGATGGTATCGTGGCGGGAAAAGTGCAGACCCGCATAGAGCGTCTTATTGGCAATGCCGATACATTCGGCTATGGGAAGACCGGTATCGAAGGCTTCGGCATAGACTTCGGAAGCGGCTGCCGCACGCTCTTTGACGAAGGGAATGTCATCGGCTTTTTCGGGATGGCTTTCCCGAAGAAAAGAGAGCAGGGAGAGCTCGTAGTATGAAAATCGAATGGCTGTCATATCTGTGATTTTAATGGGTGTATAATGCAAAGGCACTCGACGTCCCCGCCGAGTGCCACCACTAAAATCCGCAGTAAAAACAATATGATTGTTTATGACCGCATCATTCAGTGGCAAAATTAGCAATTTACGGGGATTTACCTTCGGGATTTGCCCGTTTTCTTGCGTTCGGGAAAGACAAAGACCGTCTTGAACTCTCCGTCCAAGGAGAGCGAAGCCTCAAAGCTTTTGCCCGCTTTGGAGGTGAAGCCCTTGATGATGCCTGTCTCCCCGTTCACCGCCAACTGCGTCAGTTGCTCGTCCGTGAGGCTCTTGCCTGCCACGCTGCGGAAAAGCGTCAGCCCGCAATCGGCATCCGAGCATTTGACACATCGGGGATAGAAGACCAATAACCCTTTGCCGCATTTGGGGCAATGGATGTCGCTCTGTTTCTTGGGAAAGAGGATTTTGGAGGAGAGTAGTTCATCGGTAATCTGTGTGGCATAGCTTTCGATGCCCTTGCGGAAATCCCGCTCTTTCAATTCTCCCCGTTCGATTCTCGCCAAGTCCGCTTCCCACTGTCCGGTCATCTCGGCATTGCCGATTTTCATCTCCTTGACGATGGAATAGACGGCAAGTCCTTTCTCCGTGGGGACGAGCGACTTCTTTTGGCGCACCATGTATTCACGGGCAAAGAGGGTTTCGATGATGGCGGCACGGGTAGCAGGCGTGCCGATACCACAATCTTTGAGCTGAGCACGCAATTCTTCGTCCTCCAACTCCTTGCCCGCCGTCTCCATAGCAGCCAACAGCGAGCTTTCCGTGTGCAGAGGCTTGGGCTTGGTCGTTCCCTGTGCTAAGGAACAGGCGTAGAGTGGAAGTTGCTTACCTTCCTCCCATTGAGGAATGATGATGCCTTCTCCGTTTTCCCTGCTTTCCCGTTTTTCGGCTTCCTGCTGCTCCTTGTCTTTCTTCCTGCTGTTTTTGAGGACGGCACGCCAACCCTCTTCTTTGATGATTTCACCTTTGAGGATAAACTTCACATCCTCGCAGACGGCAGTAACCGTACTGACATCTTTCACGCAACGGGTGGAAAAAGCTTCGAGCATACGTCCGGCTATCATGTCGTAGATGACCGCTTCCTCTCCGAACATGTCTATCGGCTTCTTGCCCGTGATGAGCAGGGCGTGGTGGTCGGTTACTTTCTTGCCGTCCACCGAATGCGCATTAAATTCGGTTAGTCGGCGGGCATGGAACCCCCAAACGGAATGGTCGTGCAAAAAGGCTATCAAGGCAGGTATTTCGGCAAACACATCTTCAGGGATATGACGGCTGCCCGTGCGTGGATAGGTGATGTACGCCTTCTCGTAGAGTTTCTGCGCCAAAGAAAGGGTTTGTTCCGCCGAATAGCCGAATTGACTGTTCGCTTCTTTCTGTAGGGTGGTCAAATCATACAGAAGCGGTGGCTCCTGCTTGATCTCCTTACGCACAATCGTTTCCACGGTAGCTACAGAAGCATTTCGGAGTTTCTCATACAGAGCAGTGGCTTCCGTCTTATCAAACCAGCGGTCGGCAGAAGAAAAACGGAAACTCTCATCACCTTCCTTTACAGTAAGGCTGAGTTGCCAGAATGGTTGCGGCTCGAACTTCTTGTTCTCCAAGAAACGGGAACAGACCATACAGAGAGTCGGAGTCTGTACCCTGCCCAAGGAGTAAGTGCCTCTTCCTGCCGCAATGGATATGGCTTGGGTGGCATTGATACCCACCAACCAGTCGGCTTCGCTGCGGGCACGGGCGGCATAATAGAGATTGTCATACGCCGCTCCGCTTTGCAGATGGGCAAGTCCCTCTTTGATGGCTTTGTCCGTCAAGGAACTGATCCATAGGCGGTCGAAGGGTTTGGCGATGTCGAGATACTCATAGATGAACCTGAAGATCAACTCACCTTCCCTTCCGGCATCGGTGGCGACGATAATGCCTTCGCACGCTCGGAAGAGTTTTTCGATAACTTTCAATTGGGCGACTGCCGCAGCATCGGCTTTATAACCTTTGCCCTCCTTAATCTGACGGGGAATAAGGGTAAAGACGGGAGGAAGAATCGGCAGGTTCTCTTTGTGGAAACCTTTGATGCCGTAGGCTTCGGGCATGGCTGCCGTTATCAGGTGTCCCAGTGCCCAAGTGACGGCATAGCCGCCTCCTTCAATATAACCCTCTTTCTTGTTGGTTGCCCGAATAACACGGGCAATTTCACGAGCTACGCTCGGTTTTTCTGCTATGATGACTTTCATTTGTTCTTACTTTTTGGATGTTAGTGGTGGCGGATTACATTTTCATTCCCTTGGAACGCTTCTTCTCTTCTTCCTTCTGTTCCTGCTGGGCGGTAGGTTCTGTCTGCCCCTGTTTGAGTGGCTCTTTCACATGCTTGGTAGCCTCGTTGGTCTTGCCTTCGGAATTGACGGCGACTTGCGTGCGGGAAGCATTGTCTGGAGTAACTTCTTTGGCTTGGGATTTGTCGGGATTCCATTTGAGGAAGTCGAACTTGTTCTTCTCGAAGTTCGGACGTACATAGGCATTGAAAGGCTCTCCCTTCTTGTCGATAAGCCCGGTCATATAGACCGTCTGACCTGCTTTGAGCTTCGCTTGCTCTTCGGGAGAGATGTCACGTCCCAACATCTTCTTGGGGACACGCAGTTCTTTCTGCTCCGTTTGTTCCTGTCCTTCGGGAGCTTGTCTTTGGCGTTGTCCTTGCTTGGGAGAGCCGAAACGAAATTCAATAGACCGCTTGTCGGCATTGAATTGAAGGTTGGCATTGAAATGCTTTCCCGTTTTGGAGGTCATGCCCTCCACATAGATGCTTCTGCCTTCCGACAACTCCTTTTTCTGCTCATCGCTCAGCTTCACGCCCTTGATTTCATCGGGGATGCGTACCCGGTCGGCACTCAGGGCGATGATATCGTTCGTCAGGCGGTCGATGCTCACGAAACTGCGGGTTGGCTCATCTTTGCCGGGGAAGGTCAGCTCCACGGTACGACCGAGGTTGCCCGTTTCTCTGAGGGCTTTCTTGTCCTCGTCGGTGAAGGTATGCCCGAAGAACTCACGCTCCAATTGAGGTTCCTTACGGATGGCGTGGACAACGGGGATAAACGTACCGTCTCCGGAGGCTTTCAGAGAAAGACGGGCATCGGTGTAAAGGGAGACTTCTCCGATTTTGATTGCGATGGGAATAAGCGGAGTTTTGCGGTATTGAAGTAGGTCATCAAGATGCTTGCCCTTTTCGAGACTCTCACGGCTTACACCCATCTGCTCGAACTGCTCCCACTTCACCTTGTCGGGGTCAATGCCTTGAAAGAACTGCTTCTGCTCTCCTGTATAGTCCGAAGGATTGACACGGGCAGAGTCCAGCATCTCTTTATTGGAGGGGACTTCCGGAGCTTTGAGCATCTCCGAAAGTACGCGGGCACTGGCAACGGCACTCTCAAAGGGAACCTTGAAGAAAGTCAGCGGTGTGGGGTGCTTGAACTGCCGCATGAAGTTGGAAAGGAAGTTCTCCAGCGCATTGCTGTGCTTGTCGAACTTCAGGAAGCTCTGTTCATGCTCGGCGGTGGGCGGTACGGTTTTCAGTCCACCTTTTTCATCTGCTCCGGCTACGGCTCGGAGGTTCTCGTTCTTCTGATCCTTGACCAAAAGGATTTCTTGGTCCTTGATTTTTTCGTCCATATTACAATGTATTTAATGACACCAACAGCGGTGCATGGGCAAAAGTAAATCAAAGAAACAGTGTATGTTAGAGGGTTGAGATAACTGCGTACTTGTGGCGTCGATATGGATAGAAGTGGCTCCTTACACTGTGTGTGGGCAAAACTATAGCATCACGAAGAACCGACAAAAATCACTATTTTTAGGTATTGTCTATGCAAGGAAATATTAAGAACTTTGCAACTAAATTGAGACAGTGTATATCGATCTATGCAAACGCCAAAGGATTATACACGCAAGTTATTGCTAAAAACAGCTCGGGAAGCCTTTCTCCAAAAAGGATACAAGGCTGTGTCTATGCGTGAAATTTCCAAACTATCGGGTGTTGGTCTGAGCAATATATACAATTACTATCCCTGTAAAGATGATTTGCTGGCTGTTGTCCTACATCCGCTTTTTGAGGCGATGAACGGCATGCTGGACAATCATAACCGGAACGAAAGTCTTTCCCTTGAAATTTTCACCTCTGAGGAGTATCATCGTAAATCCATGCAGGAGGTGATGGGCATTATAACCCGTTATCGCAAAGAGTTTAAGTTGCTGTTTCTCGACACACAAGATTCCCGACTCAAAGACTATTGGGAGCGGTGGATTGGAAAAAGCACTGCAATCGGCATGGAATATCTGGAGAGAATGAAAGAACTCTATCCGGATTTACGCACCCAGATTTCTCCATTCTTTATGCATTTCACTTGTTCTTGGTGGATTAATATGATGAAAGAAGTGGTACTGCATGAAGAACTCTCCCAAGAGGAAATAGAATGTTTTATTGGTGAGTATATCCACTTTAGCACGGGAGGATGGAAAAAGCTCATGAATGTGGAATGTAACAGAGAAAAGAAAATGGTTGGAAGTAAGACTTCCTCCTATTCCAGTAGAATAAAAACAAACAGTATATGAGTGTCACTAATATTATTAACAATGAAGAATTAACTCTTGTACAGGGAGTAGGTGGACTTTTCCTTTGTGAGGAATCTTGGATTACGCAAAATCGGAGAAACACCTATTGTAAAGATATTTCGGATAAAGAGATGATTACAACGAAAGACGAAAATAACGGTACTGAATGTACTCAGACAGAATTATGGGACTTACCTTAACAATCAAAAGTATGAAACGGGATATTTCAATAACGTATTCCATAGAGCGAGTCGCCCACTTAGGGCGGCTCGCTTTGTTTTTGAACAGAACAGACTTTTGTTCGTTTTTGAGCCAACAATATCGAAGCGATTATCAGAAGTTGAAACGCTTTTATCCGCCCTCAATGAATGAAACAACTTACAAACAGCAAATGATATGAAAATAGAAAGAATCAATGATTGGTTTGCTCGTCGGGGCAAATGGATGGTACAAAGACGATGGCTGGTACTAAGCTTATCTATCCTCGTCTTTGCCATAGGATTTACAGGGTTAAGATACTTCAAGGTGAGTGCTTCGTGGGAAGACTACTTTCTCGAAGACGATCCGATGCTTGTTAAGACAGAAGAGTTCAAGGATATATTCGGAAATGACAATTTCGCAGCGGTACTGACCCGATGCGACAATTTGTTTACGAAAGAGAATTTGGAACTTATCCGTGAACTCACCAACGAGATGATGGACAGCCTTTCGTATGCCGACAAAATCACGTCGCTCACCGACATCGAGTTTATGATGGGTGGAGAAGAAGGCATTGACATCGAACAGATTGTACCGGACACTATCCCATCAGATCCGGCGAAACTGGAGGAGATACGCCACAAGGCTTACCTGAAACCTCACGTTGCAGAGCGGCTTGTTTCCAAAGACGGGACACTCTCGTGGATTATACTCAAACTGCGCACTTTCCCAGAAGACTCAGTGTGGAACAAGGGGAAGAATGCCGTTGCTCCTGAGGTGTTGACGGGTAACGAGCTGGAGCATATCATCACCAAGGACAAATACCAAAAGCTCCATCCCAAGGGAACGGGACTGCCCTATGTTACCGCCATGAAAATGAAATGGATAAATAAGGAAATGCCCCGTGTGCTGGGTATCGCCACCCTAATCTCCATACTTATCCTGCTATTGGTAACGCGCTCCTTTAGAGGAGTGGTCGTGCCGCTTGTCACTGCCGTAGGCTCCATTGTCATTGTTTACGGTATGTTAGGTTACGTGGGTATGACAATAGATAGCGGCATGGTGATGATTCCCATGCTCTTGACATTTGCCGTTTCCATTGCATACAACATCCACGTGTATTCCTATTTCAAACGCCAATTTCTCATACACGGAAAGAGGAAACAAGCGGTAGAAGAAACAGTGAGAGAAATGGGATGGCCGGTGCTGTTCAGCGCACTCACCACCTTTGCCGCCTTGCTTTCCTTCCTTGCCATACCAATGCAACCCATGCGTTTTATTGGTATAGCGACTTCTTCATGCGTGATGCTGGCGTTCTTTATAGCCATTACATTGATGCCTGTGCTCCTTAGTTTTGGTAAGGACGGAAAACCACACCCCAAAGTGCAGGAAACAGGCGGACGATGGTTAGACCGAAAATTAGAGAAGATGGGGGTAGGGGTACTTAAACACGGCACTTTGATACTATGGCTTACCGGAATGATCACTGTCGCTCTTGTCTATCAATTCACCAAAATAGAGACCGCCTTTGACGTGGAGCGAACCATGGGGCGAAAGATAGCCTATGTAAACAACCTCTTGGAAGTGGGCGAGAGTGAACTTGGGTCTGTCTATACCTATGATGTGATGATAGAACTGCCTGATAATGGATTGGCAAAATCGCCCGAAATCCTAGTGCGATTAGATTCCTTAGCACAACACGTAGACAGGTATAAATTAACCAAGCGCACAACCACGGTATTGAATATCCTCAAAGACCTGAACCAAACCCTGCACGATGGGGATGCCTCTTATTATACTATCCCTCACAATCCTGAAGAGGTGGCACAGTTGCTACTCCTTTATGAAAATGCAGGAGGTAGTGAGGCAGAGTACTGGATCGATTATGATTATCGGCGCCTTCGCCTGATGGTCGAGATGAATTCATACGATTCCGGAGAAACAGAACGGGAGTTGAACGATATAGTTGCTCATGCCAAAAAGCTTTTCCCGAAAGCCACAGTCACTACCGTAGGCAGCATTCCACAGTTTACGGCGATGATGCAGTATGTAGCTCGCGGACAGATGGTTTCTTTCGCTATTTCACTTCTGATTATCGGCATCCTGATGATGCTTGTCTTCGGCAGTGTACGTATCGGACTTATCGGTTTGATACCCAACCTTACCCCGGCTTTGGTGGTAGGCGGTCTGATGGGATGGTTTGGCTATCCGTTGGATATGATGACCGCCACCATCATGCCGATGATTCTCGGATTGGCAGTAGATGATACCATTCACTTTATCAACCACGGGCATTTGGAGTTCGACCGCCGGGGCAATTACCGGGAGGCTATCCTCCGTTCGTTCCGCACTATTGGAACACCGATTGTGCTGACAAGCATAGTGATCTGTACCAACTTTGCCGTCTATACTACTTCTGAAAGCCTTTCCTTTATACACATGGGGGTACTCTCCGTGGCAGGTATTGTATCGGCACTGCTTGCCGATCTCTGTGTCACTCCCATATTGTTCCAAAAGTTCAACCTGTTCGGTAAGGAGACAAATACAAACGAAACTCGGGTTGAGTGAACAAACATAATTGAATACAAATGAATACTACAAAAAAACAGAAGAAAACGCCCGTTTTGAAGCGGTTGCTGCCATACGCAGGCAAGAAGGGCTATATGCTTCCGCTGGCGATGATTTTTTCATCCCTATCGGGTATTATGGTGCTGATGCCTATGGTTTATATCCATAAGATTGTCAGCGGGATTATTTTGAGCAATAGTGTCGATGGAGTTTCCATACGGTACTATGCAATTCTGGCGGCGAGTTTTGCCGCAGCAGGAATGCTGCTCTATTTCTTTGCGCTAATGGTATCCCACCTCTTCGCTTTTGAGGTAGAGGCGAACATCATCAAGCTCAGTGTGAAGAAGATGATGGCGAAACCGTTGGGCTTTTTCGCCAACCGCGAAAGCGGTAACCTACGCAAAACCATTGTCGATGGAGCGGGCGAGACCCACACCATGCTGGCGCATCAGCTGCCGGACTTTGCCATGACCATCGTTTCGCCCATCGTGCTGTTGGTATTCTTCTTCCTTTTCGACTGGCGATTAGGCTTGGTGAGCCTGATACCGATGGTCATAAGCATGTTGTTGATGGCAACCATGAGCACCAAAAAGGGTATGAAGATGCGGGAAGAATACTACGAAGGACTTGCCAACCTTTCCGCCGAGTCGGTGGAGTACGTGCGCGGCATACCGGTCGTGAAAACCTTTGCCCAGAGCGTGGAGAGTTTCGAACGTTTCTATTCGCTCATCGTAAAGATGAAAGATTTCGTGGTACGGTGGAGCATGGGATTCAAAAACAAAATGTCGCTGTACGAGGCAATTTCAAGTTCCACAGCATTCTTCTTGGTACCCGTTGCCATCATGCTGTTCACCACAGGCGGCGACATGCGGCAGGTGCTGGGCAATTCTGTTATCTATCTGTTGATAGGTCCAGTATTCGGTGTTTTTATGATGCGTAGTGCATCTATTCAAAACTTCATCTACTTGGCCGAGTTGGCATTGGATAAAATTGACGTCGCTTTGGATTACGACGACTTCGCTTATGGCAGAAAAACTGCAATTGAAGATGGTCTGGAGTTCAGGAACGTCTCGTTTTCATACGGGAAAGAAAAAGTGCTGGACAATGTGTCTTTCAAAGTGAACAAAGGAGAAACTGTTGCCTTGGTCGGTGTTTCTGGAGGCGGAAAAACCACCGTGGCACGTCTGGCAGCCCGTTTCTATGATGCCGATGAAGGCGAAATTTTAGTCGGAGGCACCAACATCAAGGAATATGAGAAAACGGCGCTGATGCGAAAGATCGCTTTTGTATTCCAAATGTCCAAGCTCTTTAAGATGAGCCTGCGCGAGAATTTATTGTTGGGTAATCCCAACGCCAGCAATGAGGAGATAGAGCAAGCTCTTGTCAGGGCCGGAGCCAAAGAGATTGTCGATAATTTAGAAAAGGGCTTGGATACGGTTTACGGTACCAAGGGGACCTATTTCTCAGGCGGTGAAGCCCAACGACTTTCCATTGCGAGAGCTTTCCTGAAGAACGCCGATTTTGTCATCCTTGACGAGGCGACCGCTTTTGCCGACCCCGAAAATGAGCATATTATTCAGGCTTCGTTCAGGGAACTGTCAAAGGACAAAACCACATTAATGATTGCCCATAGGCTCTCTTCCGTGGTTAATGCCGATAGAATCCTTGTGATGGAGAACGGCAAAATAGTGGAAAGCGGTACACATAACGAATTATTAACCCAAGGTGGTGCCTACAAAAAGCTGTGGAACGAATATCAAAAAGCTGCCAACTGGAAAATAGGAGGTAAAAATGAATAATTTCTTAAAGCAAAAATATGCCATGTCGGATCAGGGAGCGAAGAACTTGAAAAAATCTATCTTCTCGCACACGATCCTGAATCTGACCAAGATGTTTCCACCCATCGTCGGATTTATGTTTCTGTTTCAGTATCTGGGCGGTCTGGAAGGCATTCCCGCACCGGCAGAACTAACTCTTGCCGACTATATTGTCATCATCGTAGTGATGCTGTTGGTGATGTTTATCGTGGCAAGGTGGGACTATGTGCGCCTTTACGACAATGTTTATAACGAGAGTGCCAACTCGCGCATCGACATAGCCAACCGCCTGAAGAAACTGCCACTTTCTTATTTCGGCAAGCGCGATGTGTCCGACCTTTCGGCAACCATGATGAGCGACTTGCAACTTTATGAACAGATATTTTCGCACTCCGTACCGCATATCTATGCCACTTCCATTTCCACGATTATCGTTTCCATTATGATACTCGCCTACAATTGGCAGCTCGGATTGGCGGCATTGTGGGTTATTCCCGTCTCGTTGCTGCTCTTTTCCCTTTCTAAAAGGAAACAACGGAAAACCATGGACGCATGCGTGAAAACCGGTCGCGAAGTGTTCGACGATTTGCAAGAGAAAATAGACCAAATACAAGAAATCAAATCCTATAACCTGGAAGATCGGTCACTAAACGAGTTCTGCCACAAGCTGGACAGCAATACCCGTACAAAGATGAAAGGGGAGTTCTACGCCGGTATTGCCACGTCATTGGCAGGCATGTTGATGAAGCTCGGCATCGTCACGGTGGCGATTGTCGGCGCCAATATGCTGATTGCCGGACAAATCAACATCCTCGTCTATATCGCCTATCTCATCCTTACGGCAAGCATCTACCTGCCTATCGAGGGAATCCTCACCTTTATGGCGATGATCGTGGCGCTCGACGGCGTGGTGACGCGTATCAAAGAGATTAAAACCATGCCCGTTCAGGAAGGCAAACAGGAAATGAGTCCCAAGGATTACAGCATTGATTTCGAAGACGTCGTGTTCGGCTACGAGGACCATACCGTCATCAACGGCGTGAGCTTCACCGCCAAGCAAGGAGAAGTTACCGCCTTGATCGGTCCTTCCGGAAGCGGCAAAACCACCCTCACCAAATTAGCAGCTCGTTTCTGGGATATTCAGCAGGGTAAGATACTGTTGGGTGGCGAGGACATCAGCCGGATAGACCCCGAAACGCTGCTGAAAAACTACGCCATTGTCTTTCAGGATGTGGTGCTGTTCAACACCAGCATAAAAGAGAATATCCGCGTAGGAAGAAAGGGAGCTACGGACGAGGAGGTGGCTCGCGTTGCCAAAATAGCCCGCTGCGATGAGTTTATCGACCGCATGCCCGAAGGCATGGACACCATTATCGGCGAAAACGGCGAGCGGCTTTCCGGCGGCGAGCGCCAGTGCATCTCCATAGCAAGGGCCATACTGAAAGATGCTCCCATCATCCTGATGGACGAGGCCACCGCCTCGCTCGACGTGGAAAACGAAAACCTGATACAGGAGGCTTTGTCGGAGCTGATTAAAAACAAGACGGTCATTGTCATCGCCCATCGGATGCGTACTATTCGCGGAGCCGATAAAATAGTGCTGCTTAATCAAGGCAAGATTGAGGCTATGGGCACTGACGCAGAGTTGCAGGCACAATCAGCGACCTATCGGAAGATGCTTGAAAAGTCAATGGTATAAAATCAACAACAAAATATCAATCATGATGAAAAGAATTATTTTAACAAGTTTGGTGGTATTGGCTTTTGCCGCCACGGCAATGGCTCAGACGGGCAGAGAGATTGCCCAAAAAGTAAAAGACCGTCCCGATGGCGATACCCGTCAATCGGAATTGGTGATGAAACTGATTAATAAGCGCGGAGCAGTGCGCGAGCGCAAACTGATTTCTTATTCCATCGACGTGGGCAAAGGAAAGAAAGACCGCAAGAGCATTATGTTCTTCCAATACCCCGGTGACGTAAAAGGTACGGGGTTTCTCACGTGGGATTATGACAACCCCGACAAGGACGATGATAAATGGCTCTACCTGCCCGCCATGAAGAAAACCCGACGTATCAGCGGCTCGTCTGCTAAGCAAGATTACTTTATGGGCAGTGACTTTACCTATGATGATATGGGCAGTCGCAACGTGGATGAGGACACGCACAAACTGCTGGGTAAAGAAGAAATAGATGGGCATAAGTGTTGGAAATTGGAATCTACGCCCAAAGACAAACGCGAGATTTATTCCAAGAAAATAGCCTTCATACGCCAAGACTGTCTGATAGCCGTCAAGGTGGAGTATTATGACAAAATGGGGAAGCTGCACCGCCGTCTTGAATTATCGGACATTGCCAAAGTAGCAGGATTCTGGGTTGCACAGAAGCTACACATGACAAATGTGCAGACAGAGCATCAAACGATTCTTGAAATTAAGAATCCCAAGTATGACCTTCCCATGGAGGAGACAAAATTCAATGTTACCACTTTGGAGAAAGGTAGGTTCTGATGACAAACACAAGTAATCGTTCTATAAAGTTTTTGCTGCTGTTTCTCTCACTCTTGTCCCTACACGCCGCATGGGGACAGGAAGAAGGGGTTTCATCGTGGCAACTCAAAGGCTTTGTTGATACCTATCATGCCGCCCGTTCCGAGAAGCCGAACGACTTTATGTCTTCACGCACCCGGGTAAAGGGTGAAATAGGGAAAAGTTTTGGCAGTTCGACGCTCTTTGTCTCGTTCAATGCCACCCACAATGCCTTGCTGAAGGAACGCACGGGGTTTGAACTGCGGGAGGCATATCTCGACCACAGAGAGGAGCACTGGGGCTTTCGCCTCGGTCGGCAACTGGTCATTTGGGGTGTGGCAGACGGAGTGCGCATTACCGACTTGGTTTCTCCGATGGATATGACGGAGTTCTTGGCACAGGACTACGATGACATCCGTATGCCGGTCAATGCCCTGCGCTTCTTTGTCTTTAATGAGAAGATGAAGTTAGAGCTGCTTGCCGTACCGACCTTCGAGGGGTATAAGTTGCCGACCGATGCCGGAAATCCATGGAGCGTGCTGCCTAAAAATACCGTTCAGCCCCTTGTCTGGCACGAGGACGGAAGCCACCCAAAGTTCCGTTTTTCCAACATGGAATATGGAGGAAAACTTTGCTTTACCTTGCCGGGAGTGGATTTTTCCATTGCTGCCTTGCATACGTGGAACAAGATGCCTGTGATTACCTACCGATCTTCAGGTACCCACATGGCCGTATCTCCACGATATTACCGCATGGGATTCTTCGGAGGAGATATATCCAAGCCGTTGGGGCAGTTTGTCCTACGTGGCGAAGCAGCATTCAATGTGGACAAGCATTTCAGCTACAAACCCGAGGCGGGAGCTATGGAGCAGAAGGGCTTCAACACGGTGAATTATCTCGTGGGCGTGGATTGGTATGCGCCTCATGAATGGATGGTGATGGCGCAGTTTTCTTCGGAAAGTATTCTGCGATATGAAAATCAAATAGCACAACCTCGTCATCAGTCACTCCTCACGCTCAATGTGTCTAAAAAACTGTTGGACAGCACATTGCAATTATCCAACTTCACCTATTTCGACCTCAACCACAAGGGATGGTTCAGCCGCTTTACCTCCTCCTATGCGCTGAATGACCACATTCAACTATCGGTAGGTTATGATTGGTTTGGAGGCAATGAGGGGATATTCGGTAGGTACAAAAACAATTCAGAAATATGGGCAAAGGCAAAATATAATTTTTAGCAATAAAACAATGAAACAGAAAGTACTCTATCTTTTCTTATCACTAATGCTCATGAGCCTTAGTGTCTCCGCTCAAACAGGGGGAGGACGGATTGCGGGCATAGTTATCGACGATTCAGGCGAAGAACCGCTACCCGGTGCAACCATCTTTATAGAGGAACTGAAAAAGGGCGTTGCAGCAAATGGGCATGGGGAGTTCTCTTTTTCTGACATCCCCCCAGCCACCTATACGCTTACCGTGAAATTTATGGGTTACCACGCGCAAACCAGTAAGATCACAGTAGGTAAGGAGAGAGGCAAGAAAATCATCATCCGCATGAAAGCCCAATCCCAATCGCTTGAAGAGGTTATTGTGATGGGCAAGAGCGAAGCCCGTAAGATACGGGAGCAGGCAATGCCTATATCCGTAATCAGCATGAGTCAGATACAAGGAACGGTCAACAATGTGCAGGATGTTCTGGCAAAGACTGCCGGTATCACCGTGCGGACGATGGGTGGTGTGGGCAGTGCTTCTCGTATTTCGGTACGTGGGTTGGAAGGAAAACGTATTGGACTTTTCATTGACGGGCATCCGATGAACGATAATTCCGATTTTATCGACATCAATGATATTCCGGTGGAAATGATTGATCGCATTGAGATATATAAAGGTGTTGTTCCCGCCAAGTTCGGAGGATCTGCCGTGGGAGGAGCCGTAAACATTGTCGTCAAAGAGTATCCTCCCAAGTATTTGGACGTGAATTATTCTTATGGAAGTTTCAATACCCACAAAGCATCTGTGGTGAGCAAGATGAACATTGCTTCAAAAGGTATCGAGTTCGGGTTAGGAGGTTTTTATAACCATTCCGACAATAACTACAAGATGAAGTCTCCCTTCCAGGAGGGGCTTACGATAACCCGAGATCACGACAAGTTTAAGAAGACGGTTATCGGCGGCAGCTTTAAGGCTCGGAAGTGGTGGTTTGATTTGGTGGAATTTGAACCTGTCTTCATACATACCTATAAGGATATACAGGGGATAGAGTCAAATATTCAGTATGCCCACAGCCATTCCAACGCTTTTATTTTCGCCAATAAGATGGAGAAGGACAACTTTCTCTTGGAAGGGCTGGACTTGGATTGGCAACTGGGATATATTTACACCAACTATAATTTTGCCGATACCGCCTCTCATCGCACACATTGGGACGGAACGCATTATCCGGCGGCTTCCAAATTTGGTGGCGAAATCGGCAAATGGGCTTCATTATTGACGAATGATAAGCACCAATTACAGCACAAATTGAATCTCAACTATCTTGTCAATGAAAACCATTCGGTCAACTTTAACTCTTTGCTGAAATATGCCCGTGCCAACCCCAAGGATGTAATAAAGGACAAGGTCATTGGCTACCGTACTGAATTTCCAAGCAATATGCTCAACTGGGTGGCGGGATTGAACTACGACTATCGCTCTTCAGACGATAAGTTCCTCAATTCTGTCAATATCAAGTATTACCACTATTTGATGAAAACGCGGATGGCAAGTATTCTTACAAATTCAGCGGAAGATATAGATACTCGCAAGAATGATTTCGGCATCAGCAATGCGCTTCGTTACCGTATCACTCCCACCCTGATGGCAAAAGCGTCACTCGGGTATGATGTAAGGCTTCCATCGGAAGAAGAACTGCTGGGCGATGGATATGTAATAGCTCCTGCGGGCAATTTGATTCCTGAACGCAACACAAGTGTAAACGTGGGAATGATGTTTGACCTGACAGGAAAGTCTCCCAGCAACATGCAAGTAGAAGTAAATGGTTTTTACATGTATCTACAGGACATGATTCGCTTTACGGGAGGCTTCTTGCAATCGCAGTATCAAAATTTTGGCGAGATGAGGACTCTTGGTGTGGAAGCAGAGGTGAAAGCCGATGTCACACGTTGGCTCTATGGTTACGTAAACGCGACCTATCAAGACCTGCGAGATATGCGTAGGTATGAACAAAACACCACCATTGCCAATCCGACGAAGGGCAGCCGTATGCCCAATATACCTTATCTGATGGCAAATGCAGGACTGGAGTTTCACAAGGAGAATCTATTCGGAGGCAGAGGAATGAACACGCGCATATTTACCGATGCCTCATTCGTGGAAGAATACCTTTATGATTTCGAGCAAAGCCAGTTCCAGCAGCATCGCATACCGAGAACCTTCTCATGCAGTATGGGCTTTGAGCAGAGTTTCGGCAATGGACGCTACTTCATTATGGGGAAAATAAACAACCTGACCGATACGCAAATGATCAGCGAATTCAATCGCCCCTTGCCAGGACGTAGTTTCATCGTCAGATTCAGATATGTGTTCAAGTAATCAATCATCTAATAATCAATTAAACAAAAAAAGCAATGAAAAAGAAAATGATTTTCGCAGCAGCCATGTTTGCTGCACTGTGTCTCAACTCATGTGACAAGAACGATCCGGACACTCCCATAGCAGGAGGTACGGGAAATGTACTGCTACTGACAGCCTTGCCCAATGCTACGGGCATGGATGGAACAGTCTATATGCAACTCATTGACGAGCCCAAGTTGGGCACGACGATGGCTGTTGACAATAAAAATGGCATAAATGTTCCCTTTGGCAGTTCTTACCCCATGGTAATAGGTGATGAGGTCTATGTCTTCCCAAGCTATCACATGACTATGGACAAGAATGAACTGATCAAGTATCGCCGCACAAACAGTGGTTTGCAGAAAGTGGGCAGTATGCCATTGCCTGCCAACAACAGTGCCAACAGCCTCGTCAAGCTGTCTCCGACAAAGGCGTATCTGTCGCTTGCCGGATTGGGGGTAATCTACATTTTCAATCCCGAGACAATGCAGAAGACGGGAGAGATAGACCTGACATCTTTGGGCATACAGGACAATAATCCCGACATAGGAATTATGATAGAACGTGACGGATACGTGTTTGCAGGTCTAAGTCAGATGGTGGGAGGCTGGACAAGCCCTAAAGATTACAAACAAGCAGATGTAGCCGTCATTGACTCGAAGACGGACAAGCTGGTCAAGATGATTTCGGAGAAAGCCAGTGGTTTCTCTCAAGCTACACGTCCCATTGACCCGAAGTCTTTGTTCATGGATGAAAAAGGGGATATATACATCTCTTGTCTCGGCAATTTCGGAATGGTAGCAGGACATAAGGCTGGCATACTGCGAATCAAAAAGGGCGAAACGGATTTTGACCCCACATATCATTGGACGATAACCGGAGCAACTATTGAAAGAGAAGAGAAAACGGCCGGATTTGCGGCTTCTATCTGTTATATAGCCAGCGGCAAAGCCTACGGATACATTGATGTTCCGGGCTATTACAAGCCTGGCGAAACAGGGCATGCCGCTATCGCAAGCAGAGCCGTTGTATTTGACCTGTACAATCAGAAGATGACGAAAATTGAAGGACTGGAATTGTCCAACGGCTATGGTGTATTGGTCTCTAAGTATAAAGACGGCTTGGCCATCTGCAATGCTTCAGCAACGACCAAAGGAATCTATTATCTCAATCCTCGGACATCTGAGGTCAATCCAACTCCTATGATAACCACTGTAGGAAACCCTATGGCAATAGAATGGATTGGCAAGTAAATCATAGCCTATAACCAAGAGGGCGAAGACGGGAGCAGAACCCTCTGCTTTCTTCTTTGCCCTCTTTTTTATCCTCTAGTTCAAGTTAGAACCGATACGGATACTACAAATCTCCATCATTTGCCTCTGTATGTGGAGAACCTGCAATCGAACAAAAAGATGAACAATTGAAATACAAAGAGGAAAACGAGATTATAATGAATAAATTATCAATATGAAACGACTTATACAAACAACTGCATTTGAACAACTAATTTCAAATGATTTGACAGCAATCCAAATGAGGGCTGTTTGTGATAGTTTTATCAAGGATGTAATAAAACTAAGCGAAACGGAAAGAAATCCACAATCTTTATTTCGGGCTCTTTGTTACACTCGATTCCATTTACAAACAATCTACGAAAAGAGCGGATTAACAACGGAGATGGGGAAAAAATGTATCAGAGCTGCTATACGTCATTGACAAAGAGTTAGAATTATGGTATATGCGAATGCAAGGAGTTTTATCTTTATCACCTCCGAGTTTGCAATCCAATTCCTTCTGTATCCATTGGACAGGTAAAGCAACCGACTTGGTCGAACTACTCTATGCACTCGATACCTGTGACTGTATTAACGATGGTGAAATCGGTATAGAAGAATTGGCAGATACCTTTTCTGAAATCTTTGGTGTAGAAATCAAGAACTGCTACAACGTCTATATGAACATGAAACGCCGCAAGGATGACAGCCGAACCTACTTTCTTGATGAACTCCGAGAGAAGCTGAACAAGCGTATGGTGGAGAGCGACCTGAAAGGCGGCAAGTTCAAGAAACGGTGAATCAAAAGGAGGAACTCTCTCCCTCTCATTTGCCGATTACCTTAAGTTTACGGCAATTTTATTTGGAGAAACAGAGAGAATTGAGTATTTTTACATGCAGAATTGAGTAAAATACTCATCACAATTGAGTAAATCCATCATTAGATTTGAGCATGAACTATATTCGCAAACAATATCACACGCTGAAAGCACGCATTCAGGAGCCAAGGCGTTTTATGCAAGTATTGGCAGGTCCGAGACAAGTAGGCAAATCTACTCTCGTAGGGCAGGTGCTGCAGGACGTACCTATTCCATATTCGGTAGAAGTAGCAGATGCCGTCGATCCGAAAGACAGCGACTGGATACGCCGAGTGTGGGAAGGAGCACGAACCACCATGACACTCCGTGGAGAGGCTGAACGCCTGCTTGTGATTGATGAAATCCAGAAGATTGACAATTGGAGCGAGGTGGTCAAGAGAGAATGGGACGAGGACACGCGCAAGCATGTCAATCTGAAGGTGGTACTGCTGGGCAGCAGCCGTCTGTTGCTCAAGAGAGGACTTACGGAGTCGTTGGCAGGGCGTTTTGAACTTATTCGCCTCGGGCATTGGAGCTATCAGGAGATGCACGACGCTTTCGGAGTGACACTCGACGAGTACATCTACTTTGGCGGCTATCCCGGTGCAGCCCACATGATTGGTGACGAAAAGCGTTGGCGTAAGTATATCAAGGATTCGTTGGTGGCTCCCGCCATCGAAAAGGATGTACTGATGACCTCCAACATCTACAAGCCTGCCCTTATGAAACAATTGTTTGAGTTAGGGTGCGGTTATTCTGCCGAAATACTTTCTCTGACAAAACTGATGGGACAACTGCAGGATGCCGGCAACGTGACTACGTTGGCTTCGTATTTGGAGATACTCGACCAGTGTGCATTGCTGACGGGATTGCAAAAGTATGCCAATGATGAGGCCCGAAAGCGTGGCTCCATTCCCAAATACCAAGTGTACAACAACGCCTTGCTGACGGCATATAAAGGCAGGTCGTTCCTTATGGACAGAACGGACACGACGCTTTGGGGGCGATGGGTGGAGAGTGCGGTAGGTGCTCATTTGCTGGGCATGGCAGAGGAGGCAGACTATCAAGTGTATTACTGGCGAGAGCCTGCAAGGAACAAGGCAGATAAGGACAAAGAGGTGGATTTCATCATCGTAAACGATGGTGAGGTGACAGCTATTGAGGTGAAAAGCGGTCGTCGCGGGATGAACTCAGGTCTTCCTGTCTTTGTGGAGGCATTCCATCCCAAGAAATCTTTTGTCGTGGGCTCGGGAGGCGTTTCGTTGGAAGACTTTCTGAGGTGTGACATAGAGGTATTGTTGGGATGATGTTATACTTCTCTGCAGGATATAACTAAAAGACAATAAGCCTCTCAGGCGCGTCGAAAGACAGCATACTTGAGGGGCGTTCTTCATTTATAAGGGAGCCGAAATGAAGAGAACACAAGATGCAGTAAATCAAAAGGGAGGTATTCCGGTTTCGGAGTACCTCCCTTGATTTAGTTTCTGCAACTATTGGTCGCAGAAACTCTTCGTGTCTCGCAAAAGAAGATTAGAAAAATCCAACCCTTAGTTGGAGAATTTGCATCCTCTTACCGAAAAGCCCTGATAACTCTGTAGACAGCCCACAGGCAGGTGAAAGGTGCGGTGAAAACTCCTATGACGACAAAGAGGAGCAGTTTGATAATATAGTAAACAATCCACTGTCCATTTGTCCCCGCAACCATCTTATAGGGAATAAACTTCTCCACGAAGAGATAGCCCGACCATATCGCCATCAGCACATATCCGGACATCCATCTCATATCCTCAAAGCCTTTGGTCGCCAAGAAGTTCCACTTGAAACCTATGACAAACAAGGCGATGAGAAACAACATACAGAAGATACTTCGCCAAATCTCGCTGCGTTTTCTATTCTGAAAACAAGGTGTACAGAGTATCGGCTGATACTTTCCCGCACATTCGGAGCACAGCCCTTTCCCGCAATCGGAACACTGGGCTACCGCCGGTTCTTGGGTATGATTAAAACAATTCATAGTGTCATCATTTTGTGTGTTCAAAAGTACGAAAATCCAGCCTTAGAGCCAAGAAAAACAGCCATTATTTCTTGGTATTGAGTAGTTTGGAGAGTTCCGGGTCGTCGGAAATCCGTTGCAACTCCCGTTCCACGATTTCCCGCACCTCCGTCTTTACCCGTTCATAATTCGCCTTGATTTCCTGCTCCATCATATCCTCTCCGTTTTCATCCGTGAAATCCGTCAGAATAGGTATCGGTCGGTAAGCAGCTGTTTCCTTTGCCACCTTTGCATTGTCCACCACAATCTCACAGTGGAATATCTTCTGTTCGATACGTTCGGAGAAGTTGTCAGCGACCGCTCCCACGAACATTCCCTGCGTGAGCGTGGAAATCTTGCTCTGTGGAATCAGGCTGTCCATCTGCGTGGAGATGGAGGTCGTTTTGTCGCTTCGGGTGATGCTCATGCTCTGCCGCTTTTGAAGCACCTTCCCGAAACGCTCTGATAATGTCTTTGCCGTTTCGCCAACCACCTGACCGGAGAAAATGTTTCCGACGGTATTCATCACCACAGCCGCTTCCTTGTCCCCATAATCCCGCTTCAATTGCGAGAAGTCCTGAAAGCCCAAGCATACCGCCACCTTGTTGCTTCGCGCGGTGGCAATCAGATTGTCAAGCCCTTTGAAGTATATGGTAGGCAGCTCGTCAATGAGCACAGAACTTTTCAGCATTCCTTTCTTATTGATGAGCTTGACGATACGCGAATTATACAATCCCAATGCTGCTCCGTAGATATTCTGCCTGTCGGGGTTATTCCCTACACACAGGATTTTAGGCTCTTGGGGATTATTGATGTCCAGCGTGAAATCATCGCCCGTCATAATCCAATAGAGCTGCGGACTGATCATCCTCGATAAGGGAATCTTGGCGGAAGCTATCTGCCCCTGCAACTGGTCAGCCGCCCCTCCGAGCCAAGCATCCATAAAGGGAGAAAGGTAATTCTCCAATTCGGGGTAAGAGGTCAGGATGGGAAATATATCCTCGTATTTACGGCAGAGAAACTCAATGGCGTGGGGAAAGGTACAGTATTTCCCTCCTTCGAAAATGCGGAGATACCAAATGATGGCGGCAAAAAGGACGATGGGCGATTCCACGAAGAAATCACCCTGCTTCTGTACCCATGTTTTGTTGAGGTTGAGCATAATCGTATAAGCCGATTCGTAGGCATCCGATATATCGCTCATGAAATCGGGGTGTATCGGATTGCAGCGGTGCGATCGACGAGGGTCGTCGAAGTTGATCACGTAAAACTTCGGCTTGACTTTATACCCTTCCGAATGATGCAGCAGATGGTTGTAAACAATCGTGGAGAGGTCGGGATACTTGAAGTCATAGCAGTAGATGGCAAAACCTTTTTCGATTTGCTGCTTGATGAAATTATTGATGATGGCATAGGACTTACCGCTGCCCGGCGTTCCCAAGACGGAGACCGCACGGAAAGGATTGACCACGTTTATCCAGCCCTTGTTCCATTTCTTGCGATAATAGAAACGGGTCGGAAGATTGACCGAATACTCGTTTTCCAAGAGCCTTGTCTCTTGCATAAAGGATTCGTTCTCCTGATTGAAGACATCCTCCATCAGGTTGTTTTTCAAGAGGCGGCTCATGTAGAGTCCCGCCATCAGCAGACATACATACCCTATGGTTATCGTAAAGGTGTAGAGAGCCGCATTGGCTTCAATGGGAAAAGGCAAGGCGAGTATCCACCAATTGAGGAAGAAAAAGACAAAACCGATGCCCATGAACACTCCTATTTTAGACCAAGTGATGTGTTCCTCTTTAACGCCCTCTGTTCCTAAACAGGAAAGCCCCATCAGTACCAGCACAAAGAGCTTGGTATAAAGCATATTTCCGAACAACCCCGCCGTCCGGTGGAAGTTCATCAGTATCCTGTCCACCACACCGATATTCAGACCCCATAATTTGATGGCTTCGTAACAATACCAATAGAGGTGGGCAACCACCAATATAATACTCACGGCACGCAGAAAATCCATAATTTTCGCCAATGCCCTCAAATCGTCTTCTTGTTGTGACATAATCTTTCTGTTTTTTTTAGAGTTTACGTTGTTTTCTTTTCTTACGCTGCATCCGTCTGCGGAACAGCTCTTCCTCCCAATCCGTACCATGGGTTTCCAAGGGCAAATCGAGCAAACCGCCCAAGACGGAATCTCCGTCCGAAGTCTGAGTTTGGGAAATACTGCCTTTCTCACTCTGCTGTATTGGAGCAGACAGTTCGGGATGCGGGCGGTCGAACCACTCGGCAACGGCGTTTGCCGAAAGTTCCTTGCCCAATCGTGAGCCATTGACCACACAGCCGTTGTTATGGTCTATGAAGGTGATGCCATAGAGCCGCCCTTCGTCGTTCTCACGAAAGAGGACATCAATCCCCTTGTGATAGAGATTATCCCTGAAATCCACTCTTGTGGCAGAATGCCTCAATGCTCCGGCTACGACCGCTTTGGTCTTGGGAGCAAGATGTTTTTCTTTCACTTTCTCCTTTGAAGCCTTGAACCTGTTTTGTAGGGCTTCATATCCGACAGCTTTCCCGAAAAGAGAAGCCTTGAAAGGATTCCCCACCTTTTTACCTTTATCATCGGTAGCAAAATAGACCAATCCATTATAGGGCTTTCCATATATTTCTCCCTTCACCTCTTCCACGCATATATTATAGGTGGAGAGCAAGGCTCTGTATTCTTTGAAGCTCGGACAATGATAGAACTTCGCTGCAGGTTTGATAACCGAAGCCAGTTGTTTTTTGAGATTTCCCTCTTCAGGACGGACTCTTTGCAGTCGAAAAGTCTCTTTTGCCCGTTGCCTTTCGGCAGGCAGCAAGCCATATTTCTGCTCTATCTCTCGGGTGATATGCTTACTCTTGTAGAAGTTGTTGCCATCGTTAATCTTCTTCCCTTGTTCATCAACGGCTAAGGTGACAATATGCAAATGATGTCTGTCTATGTCCTCGTGTTTATACACGACAAAGGGCTGGTTGCCGTAGCCCATCTTTTCGATATACTCCTGTGCGATGGCAGAGAACTGCTCATCAGAGAGTTTATCATCAGGATGCGGGTTCAGGGAAATATGAATAATGGGCTTCTTCGTGCGAACTTGGCTCGGCATATATGCCAGAAAGTCCTGAAAACAAGCAGCAATATCGTGTGTGCCATCGGCAGAACAAAACACTTTGTTGGTCTCCAAAATCTTCGCGACACTCTCGTTTACCTTTTCTCCATTGTATGCTAACGCCCCGAAAAGGGAACTCCCGTAGCTTATTTTTGCGACCATTTCTCCTGAAATTCACGGGTGAGTTGTACGATTTCGCCTCCGATAGTTGCCAATTCAAGTGTCAGTTTTTCCAGTTGGGCAAGCATGGCGTAGGCTTTTTTCTCGGTGAAATTGCTTTTTAAGGCGACCACTACTTGGTTGTAATTGACCCCTACGCTGCGAAACTGCCCGTACAAAGTCGTCAATTTTTGATAGTAGTCGAGCAGCGAACGGTCTACTTTTATGACACGGAAAGTCTTGTCAAAGACCCTCGCCTTGATGAAAGCCGACTGACTTTGTACGCCCGCCGTTTCTTTCATGAAGAGAAACTCGGCAAATTCCATCGCGGTAAAGTTTACCGAGACTCGTTTCTCGGTCTTCTCTTTGGAGCTTATGCCCCGCATTTTCTTTTGTTTCATTTTCTACTTTGGATTTTAGTGTTTCACGGCATCACCGGCATTCGAGACAAGGCATTCTCCCTTCCAAGAAAAAACGACTTCGGAGTTTTTTCAGCCCTCTGCAAGAGCAAGGGTTTTATGCTGCAAAAACGGAGTCGTGCTGCATAAAACATACCTTGCTATTTGCTCCGACGCAAATAAATCCGTCCGCGAAGGACGGAAGTCGAGTATCTCAAAAAAGAACGCTTTATGTCTCGAAGACTTCGGCTTACCACTTGGGTGCAAAGTTACTAAGCGTTGTGTCTAAACCACTTACCTCTCACGGAGCCACAAATACGCAAATCGACGCCACAAGTACGCAGTTAGCAAAAAGGGTAGAAAAGAGGCTTTGAGGGCATCTATATTTGCTCCGTCGAACAGGGGCAGGTTGGTGGACATACCTGCCTATCCAAGTCTAAAAACCTGTCCGCATCCATTTGAACAGACAATCAAGGAAATGGGAACTGGAATGAGAATATCTACAAGTTATTGCACCCATGTACCCTTATACCCTTGTGCAAGGGTACAAGCGTGGAAGTATGGATGGGTGGACGTGTGCAAGTATGCCTCCCGTCATATAGCTCCACCCTTATACAAGGAGGGACATATCCCCCAAAGTGGGTCTATGTTCTCTTATCGGAATACCTTATCGTATGCCTGTCCGGAGATTTATTCCCTCACGGACTCATTTCCATATCTGCCTTTTCAAGGAAACAAGCCAAGGTGTGCATACGCCTTTCCTCACATATATGTAGAACCATTAAACAGAAAATGAAATGAAAAAGAAACCTGTTTTCATAGCCTTCTCCACCCAGAAGGGCGGTGTCGGCAAAACGACCTTTACGGTCTTGACGGCGAGTTACCTGCACTATGCCTGCGGGTATAACCTTATTGTGGTGGATTGCGACTATCCGCAATTCAGCATCAATGCGATGCGTCAGCGTGACGCACAGGGGGTGGATCGCAACCCCGCGCTGCAGGAATTGGCAGCCACCCAGTTCTCCGAGTTGCAAAAGCCCACGTACACCATCCTTTGTGCCACGGCAGAGGCAGCCGTGGATACGGTCAGGGAATATCTGGAAACACATGAGTCGGATACGGATTTCGTCTTTTTTGACCTGCCCGGAACCATCAACAATGACGGTGTGCTGACCACTCTCTCCAATATGGATTACATTTTCACACCCATCTCCGCCGACCGTATATCCTTGGAAAGCACGTTGAGCTTTTCAGCCATCATCAAGGAGGTGATAACCGACAATACAGACACTGCCAACAAAGGGATCTACCTCTTTTGGAACATGGTAGACGGCAGAGAGAAAACACCCCTCTATACGATGTATGAAAAGGTCATTGCCGAGTTGGGACTTCCGGTCTTGAAGACGGCAGTCCCCAATACGACCCGCTACAAAAAGGAAGTGATGGATGAGGGTACAACCCTCTTCCGTTCGACCATCTTTCCCGCCTCCCGCACGCTGCTCAAAGGCAGTCGTCTGAAAGAGCTTGTGGAGGAAATCCTATCCATCGTAAAACCTGAAGCGTATGGCAGAGAAGAATAAAGGGGCGATAGACCCCGTCGCCATCCGGGAACTGATTTCGCAGGGTATCCCGATGAAAAAGAAAGAGAGCGAGATGATACCGCCTGCCTCCGTCGAAGAGGTGGATGTGTCTGTTCCGGAAACAGGGAAAGAGGTCTCGGAAGAACCGCAACTACCCATCCGAACACGTCGCAAGAATCCCGCCAAAGGAGGTTACATCTCACTCTTCATGCACCGCAATGACCTGTATGACCGCAAGGCAATCTACATCTCCAAAGAGTTGCAGGACAAACTGTCGGAAATCGTCCTCTTCATCCGAAAGAGGGAGATGACATTGGGCATGTACGTGGAAAATATCCTGCTCAAACATTTAGAGGACTACAAGGAAGAAATCAACCGATTAAGTGAAAAGAACTTCAAGAAATTATTGTGATATGAAACAGAAAAAAGATCAACCAATGGCAAGCAATAAGACCTGCAGAGAACGAAAAAGCGTCTCTTCAAAAGTAACCATCCGTAACTCCACCACGCTCATCGAACATTCCGAGGGACACTCTATAGGTCTCTTTCAGGAAGAGAGAAGCGATTATGAAACCGCCTTTCTGCAACCCCTGAGCATCGGAGACCGAAAGGGCGTGTTCATTTCCAAAAAGACACAGGAAGAGATTGCCGAAATCGTCTACGTGGCAGCCGCAGGCAAATTGACGATTGGGGCATTCGTAGAACATATCCTCCGGCATCACTTAGAGAGTCACCGTGGTGAGATAGACGCCTTGTTTGAGCAACAGTTCCGTAAACGTTTCGAGCGATGAAGCAGGTCGTCTTTATTCTGCTCTTGGTCGGCTTAGCCTATCTCGGCAGCGTGCAGGTCGCCCGCTTCCTGTACGGACGCTATCGGAGTGCCATAAAACTCTACCGTGACTTGCAACTCTTTTTCAAGGAACGGGGCAAGGGGAAAGTCGTCGTCACCATCCGTATCCCCCAAAAGGAATCCTCCCAAGAGGAGAATGTCCTTTTAGCCGAGTTGCCCATTGACGAAGAGTTACAGGAACAGACGCCTGAAACGGGAATGTCGGAAGAGACCTCTCCGGACATTCCCGAAGAGGAAGAGGATTATGTATTGGTGGAAGTCCAAGGTGAAAGCCACTCCCTTTCGGAAAGCATCACCGCGGAAGAGTTGCAACAAATGGGCAGTGTCCTCTCCTGTAAGAATGCCCCGATAGAGGAAGCTGCGAAAGCCGCCGAAACCATCTATAAGATACACGACTCCCCGATGTTCCAAGCGATTAAGAAAGCGGCCGGAGAACGTGTCCGCGAACTGCTGGAGCGCGTTGCCGAAGAAGCTCCGAAAGAGGTTCAGTCAGGCAACTTCGATTACAAACGATTTATCAAGACATAGTATTCACCCATTCAAAGAAAAGAGAAAATATGAGTAAACCCATTTATCTCGCCATCGCTTCCCCCAAGGGCGGTGTCGGCAAAACCTCGCTTACGGCACTTGCCGCAAGCATTCTGCATTACTACAGAGGATACGATGTCGCCGTCGTGGACTGCAACCATCCCGTCTATACCATCGCCCGTCTGCGGCAACAAGAGTCGAAGGAACTAAATCATCAAAGCCTGATGCACCTGAAGCATCGGATACCCTGCACCCCTTATCCGATTATCTGCGCTCCGGTGCAGGAAGCCCTGAACAGGGTGGAGCGACACTGTGCGGACAATCCCCCTCGCTGTATCCTCTTCGATCTCCCTACATTGATGCGTACCGAAGGGACAGTGGAACTGCTTTCGACAATGGACGCCGTTCTCTTTCCCGTTACGGGCAGTCCGATGGATATGGAAGCTGTCCGCCGTTTCATCGACATCTTGGGAGAGCAGATACTGACGATGGGCAAGGGCAATATCCGTGAGCTTTACCTGCTTCGCAATATGATACAGGCTTGGGAACGCGAGGATGCCGACGAACGCTGTCGCACCCTTGCCGATGAAACGGGAGCATTGCTGATGCAGACCTCATTGAGCCACTCCCGTTTGTATCGTCCGCTGCTTTCCGAACGCAGAAGAGGGGTATGCACCCTCTTCCCTCCTCACGGCGGAAAGTTGGGTCAGCTATGCAAGCATTTAGGCGATGAACTTCACGAAATCCTGCAACGCCTATGTACCGAATAGCCCTTGCCGCTCTCTTGCTCTATCTCCTGTGGCTATTTCTTTTTCTCTTGTATGAGCGGAAAAGAAGAAAGAAGGGAGCACCCAAAAAGCCTTGCCAAATAGTCTCTGAAGCAGAAATCATCGGTAAAAGTCGCTTCAAACTCTGCCACTCGACGCCACAAGTACGCAGTTATGCCAAAGGCGAGGCGGAAGCAAAAAAGGCTTCTACATTTGCCCTCGAAAACGGACAAGAACTATCGGAAGAGCCGGATAATCTGCCCGACATGGATGAGATTCCTTTAACGTATGAGTCTTCGGATGCACCATCGTTTGAAGAGGAGGACGAAGAACTTCCCATACAGGGGGAAAGAGAATACGCCATGGGAATTGATTTTGAACGGGTGCTGGAAGCCTTGTCGGTCATTCACCGCCACGCCCACACCGAAGCAGAGCGACAGAGTACCAGCGATACGCTGAGAGCGTTGGAAGGAACCCGGCTGATGGAAACGCTCCGAAGCGATGCGAAACGTTCGGCCACGATCGATGAAATCGTCCGTGCCCGTTTCGAGGAGCTTTACAGCGGCAAAAAAGCGTAACACCTTTTCCGATCGGTTTTACCCCCAATAGTATGGACCCTTTAATATAACAGGAACAATGAAAGAAAAAGAGTACGGCTGACTCTAAGAGAGCCACCACTAACATCCAAAAGTAACAACAGTATTCATCCGTCGGGAGGACATATCCAATCCTTCTGGCACAAAACAAAGATTTATGACCAAGAAACATTTTCTTATCGCAGCCGTCCTGCTGCTTTCCATTTCCTCTGCCTTTGCCCAAGGGAACGGCTTGTCGGGCATCAACCAAGCCACCAACATGGTGACGAGTTATTTCGACCCAGCCACGAAACTCATCTACGCCATCGGCGCGGTCGTGGGACTTATCGGTGGGGTAAAGGTCTATTCAAAGTTCTCGTCCGGAGATCCGGACACTTCGAAGACCGCCGCGAGCTGGTTCGGGGCCTGTATCTTCCTCATTGTCGCAGCCACCATTCTGAGAAGTTTCTTCCTCTAAGCCTATGGAGACCTATCCCATCAACAAGGGAATCGGTCGCTCGGTAGAGTTTCAGGGACTCAAAAGCCAATATCTGTTCATCTTCGCCGGAGGGCTACTCGCCCTTTTCGTGCTGTTTGTCATCCTCTACATGGCGGGTGTCAATCAATGGATCTGTATCGGCTTCGGAGGGACTGCCGCATCCGTTCTGGTGTGGCAGACCTTCTCCCTGAACAGGAAGTATGGGGAATATGGGCTGATGAAGCGTTCCGCCTTGCACAGCCATCCCCGTTACCTTATCAACCGACGACGCATTCCCCGTCTGTTCCGACATAAGGAACAGAGAAGAGTAAAGAGAGAACAGGAAGAAAGGAAAAACAAAGAAAAGGAGAAAAGGCAATGAGAAATATACTGAAAGCCACCACGCTGGAGAATCGCTTTCCGCTGCTTGCCGTCGAAGAGGGGTGCATCCTCTCGAAGGACGCCGACATCACGGTCGCTTTTCGGGTCGAACTTCCCGAACTCTATACGGTGACAAGTGCGGAGTATGTCGCCATTCATTCGGCTTGGGTGAAGGCAATCAAGGTGTTGCCGACCTACAGCATCGTACACAAACAGGATTGGTTCGTCAAGGAGGGCTACCGCCCGGAATTGCAAAAGGAGGATATGAGCTTCCTTTCCCGAAGTTTCGAGCGGCACTTCAACGAGCGACCATTCCTTCATCACGACTGTTATCTGTTCCTGACTAAGACAACCAAGAACCGCAGCCGACAGCAGAGCAACTTTTCCTCCCTCTGCCGGGGGCATGTCATCCCCAAGGAGGTACGGGACAAGGATACCGCCCGAAAATTTCTTGAAGCTACCGAGCAATTCGAGAGAATTATCAATGAGAGCGGCTTTGTCTGTCTTACTCGATTGAGCAATGAGGAAATTATCGGGACAGAGGATAAGCCGGGACTTATAGAAAAATACTTCTCTCTGTCCCTCTCTGACACGACGGTCTTGGAAGACATTGACCTCCGTGCCGACAGCATGCGTATCGGCGACAAACGGCTCTGCCTGCATACGCTCTCCGATACGGAAGATCTGCCCGGACAGGTTGCTACGGATATGCGGTATGAGCGTTTATCCACCGACCGAAGTGACTGCCGCCTTTCATTTGCCGCTCCCGTGGGGCTGTTGTTGCCGTGCAACCATATCTATAACCAGTATGTGCTGATTGACGACAGTGCGGAGAACCTGCAACGCTTCGAGAAGAATGCTCGGAACATGCACTCGCTCTCCCGTTACAGCCGAAGCAACCAGATCAACAAGCAGTGGATTGACGAGTATCTGAACGAGGCGCACAGCTTCGGGCTTACCTCCGTCCGCTGTCATTGCAATGTCTTGGCGTGGAGCGAGGATGAGGAGGAACTCCGCCTTATCCGCAATGATGTGGGTAGTCAGCTGGCACTGATGGAGTGCAAGCCACGACACAACACAGTGGATGTGCCGACGCTCTTCTGGGCGGGCATTCCCGGCAATGAAGCCGACTTCCCTGCCGAAGAGAGTTTCTACACCTTCATCGAACAGGCGGTCTGCTTCTTCAATGAGGAGACCAACTACCGTGATTCACTCTCACCGTTCGGTATCAAGATGGCTGACCGCAGCGGCAAGCCCATCCATCTCGACATCTCCGATCTGCCGATGAAGCAAGGCATCATCACGAACCGCAACAAGTTCATCTTGGGACCGTCGGGTTCGGGCAAGTCGTTCTTCACCAACCACCTACTAAGGCAGTACTGGGAACAGAACACCCATATCGTCTTGGTAGACACGGGAAACAGCTATCAGGGCTTGTGCGAGATGATACGCCACAAAACGCAGGGCGAGGATGGGGTCTATTTCACCTACTCAGACGAGAGTCCCATCAGCTTCAATCCCTTCTACACGACGGACAAGATTTTTGATGTGGAGAAGCGAGAGAGCATCAAGACCCTACTGCTGACCCTATGGAAAAAAGACAACGAGCCTGCCACCCGTTCGGAGGAGGTTGCCCTCTCCAATGCCGTTTCGCTCTTTATCGAGCGGATCAAGACGGATGATGGTATCGTCCCTTCGTTCAACAGCTTTTACGAGTATCTCACCACCGATTACTCGGCTCTGCTTCGTGAGAAAAAGGTCAGGGAAAAGGATTTTGACTTGGCCAATTTTCTCAACGTGCTGGAGCCGTACTACAAGGGTGGCGAATACGACTATCTGCTGAACTCGGACAAGCAACTCGACCTCTTAAATGCACGCTTCATCGTTTTCGAAATCGACGCGATAAAGGATCATCCCATCCTCTTTCCCATCACGACCATCATCATTATGGAGTTGTTCATCAATAAGATGCGACGACTGAAAGGGGTTCGGAAAGTCATCCTCATCGAGGAGGCTTGGAAAGCGATAGCCTCCGCAAACATGGCGGGATACATACGCTACCTCTACAAAACCGTGCGTAAGTTCTTTGGCGAGGCGGTCGTGGTGACACAGGAAGTGGACGACATCATCTCATCGCCCGTGGTCAAGGAGTCCATCATCAATAATAGTGATTGCAAGATACTGCTTGACCAGCGCAAGTACATGAACAAGTTCGACCAGATTCAGGCACTCTTGGGACTGACGGACAAGGAACGGGGGCAAATCCTCTCCATCAACCAGAGCAACGATGCCACGAGGTCATACAAGGAGGTATGGATCGGACTGGGTGGTGTACAATCCGCTGTCTATGCCACCGAAGTATCAAAAGCCGAATACCTCACCTACACAACGGAGGAGACAGAGAAGATGCGCGTACTGGCCCGTGCCGAGCAACTCGGCGGCAACATGGAGCTTGCCATCAGGCAGCTCACTGAAGAAGAATAGTCAAGAATAATCATCACTAAAATCCAACGTAAAATGAGAAAGAGAATTTTAATGCTTATCACGTGCGGTTGCCTCCTGGCCGGCAGCGCACACGCCCAGTGGGTAGTCACAGACCCCACCAACCTTGCACAGAGCATCATCAACACGACCAAGGAAATCGTACAAACCTCCAAAACGGTCAAGAACACGCTCAACAACTTCAAAGAGGTGGAGAAACTCTACAATGAGAGCAAGAAGTACTACGACGCTCTGAAAAAAGTGAATGACCTCGTGCGGGATACCCAACGAGTCAAAGAGACCATCCTGATGGTCGGGGAAATCTCCGACATCTATGTGAACAACTACAAGAAGATGCTTTCCGACCCGAACTTCCGTCCAGAGGAGTTGGTTGCCATCGCCAACGGTTATACCAAACTACTCGGAGAGAGTAACAACCTGCTCAAGGAGCTGAAGCAGGTGGTGAACATCACCACGCTGAAGATGACCGACAAGGAGCGTATGGATGTGGTGGATCGCTGCTACAAGGAAATCAGGGATTATCGTAACCTCGTGCGTTACTACACGAACAAGAACATCTCCGTAAGCTACCTCAGAGCCAAGAAGCAGCAGGATACCGACCGGGTGCTTTCGCTCTATGGAACGGACAACGAAAGGTATTGGTAGGTATGGGAGCGGAATTTGATAACCTGCACCAAGTCCTCCGTACCCTTTACACGGAGATGATGCCGATGTGCGGCGACATGATAGGCGTCGCCAAAGGCATTGCGGGCTTGGGCGCGCTCTTCTATGTGGCACTCAGAGTATGGCAAACGCTTGCCCGTGCCGAACCCATCGACGTCTATCCGCTACTTCGTCCCTTTGCACTCGGTCTTTGCATCCTCTTCTTTCCGATGGTGCTGGAGACCATCAATGGGGTACTCAGTCCCGTTGTGCAGGGTACACACAAGATGCTCGAAAAGCAGACCTTCAGCATGGACGAATACCGCAAGTTACGGGACAAACTGGAATACGAGGCGATGGTGAAGAATCCCGAAACAGCCTATCTGGTAAGTAATGAAGAGTTCGACAAAAAATTGGATGAACTCGGTATCGCCCCCTCGGATATGGCAACGATGGCAGGAATGTATGTGGAGCGCAGTATGTACAACCTCAAGAAATGGTTCCGTAATATGGTGCGGGAGTTCTTGGAACTGCTTTTCGCCGCTTCCTCCCTGCTCATCGACACGCTCAGGACTTTCTTCCTGATAGTCCTCTCCATCTTGGGACCGATAGCCTTCGCCATCTCGGTGTGGGACGGTTTTCAGAGTACCCTCACGCAATGGTTTACGAGGTATATCTCCATCTATCTGTGGCTACCTGTGGCGGACTTGTTCAGCTCGATGCTGGCGAAGATTCAGGAGCTGATGCTCAAGCATGACATCACACAGCTACAAAATGACCCTACCTATACGATAGATGCCTCGAATGGGGTCTACCTTGTATTTATGATTATCGGCATCATCGGCTACTTTACCATTCCAACGGTTGCGGGCTGGGTGATACAGGCAGGTGGAGCAGGTAATTTCGGAAAAAACGTGAACTATGCAGCAGGAAAGGGTGCCGGTATTGCAGGTGCCGTGGGTGGAGCCGCAGGCGGCTTTGCCGTGGGACACGGACGAAGCATGATGAACCATGCGGGCAGCAAAGCCAAAGAGATTGCCGGAAAATTATTTCATCGGGGAGAAAACAAATCCTCCGAACCATCGGAACAAAATTAAAACGCTATGGAATTTAAGTCATTAAAGAATATCGAAACAAGTTTCAGGCAGATACGCCTTTTTACTTTGGTTGTCGTCTGTCTGTGTGCCGCCCTTGCGGGCTATTCGGTATGGAGTGCCTACTCCTTTGCCGAAGCTCAAAGGCAGAAAATCTATGTGCTGGATGGCGGTAAGTCGCTGATGCTCGCCTTGTCGCAGGATCTGTCGCAGAACAGACCCGCCGAGGCGAAAGAGCACGTGCGCCGCTTCCACGAGTTGTTCTTCACCCTTTCGCCCGATAAGAGTGCCATCGAGGGGAATATCTCCCGTGCGCTGCTCTTGGCGGACAAAAGTGCCTACAATTACTATCGGGATTTCTCCGAGAAAGGGTACTACAACCGTATCGTGGCAGGAAACATCAATCAGGTCGTGCAGGTGGACAGCGTACTCTGTGACTTTGACCACTATCCCTATTCGGTACGGACGTACGCCCGGCAGATGATTATCCGTGCAACCAACGTGACCGAGCGCAATCTCGTGACCGTATGTCGCCTGCTCAATACGAGCCGCAGCGACGACAATCCGAACGGATTCAACATCGAGGGATTTGAAATATTGGAGAACAAGGACATCAGTACTCGTAAGCGATGAAAAAGAAAAGTCTGTTCCGAATGATGCAGGAGGGAGCGGAGGCAAGACTCCGCCGCCTGTGCGGACGCATCCCCACTCATATGAGGTTATATGTCGTCCTGACGATGCTTCTCTTTTTCGCCTTCCTTGCCAACTATGTTTTCTTCAACGGTTTGTACCGTATCTTTTCCGAAGGAGACTCCGAAGAGGAAAGGCTACTGGCAATCAAGCATATAGAAGCCCCTGAAGTAAGGCGGCTCTATCCGCAAGACAGTATCAACCTATTAAAGTATTACGATTATGTTCCCATTCAAAAGAAAGACAGCCTCCGATACGAGTACCTCGCCTGAGCTGACGGAAGAAGAGAGACAAAGGCAAAAGAAGTTTATCATTTATCCCCTGATGTTTCTGCTTTTTGCAGGCTCCATGTGGCTCATTTTCGCTCCGTCGGAGAAAGAAGAGGAGAAACAGACCAAGGGCTTCAACACGGAAGTGCCCGACCCGATGGCAGCCGAACTGATTGGTGATAAGAAGAAAGCCTATGAGAAGGAGATGATGGAACAGAAGGAGCAGGAACGAAGTCGTGCCATGCAAAGCCTTAGTTCCATGTTCGGGGAAATGACAGGAGGAGAGACTTCACAGGGAGCGGGCGAAGCGTCCGCTTGGGAGTCTGACCCCTCGAATGAGAGTGAGGGATACACGTCCCGACATTCTGCCCCGCAAGATGGCTTTCACGCTTCGGCATCCGCCTATCAGGACATCAACCGCACGCTCGGCAGTTTCTATGAAGCACCGAGGGAAGACCTCGAAAAGGAGGAGCTGCGTGCTCGATTGGCAGAGTTGGAAAACCGTATGAATAGCGAACAGCAGTCGCCTGCCATAACCGTAAACGACCAGATGGCATTGCTCGAAAAGTCCTATCAGTTGGCGGCAAAGTATATGCCGTCGGGTGCTGGACAACCATCTTCCAATATGGCGTTGGTGTCGGATGGGGAGACGGCTTCCGAAAGGAAAGCGGTCGCAACCACCCGAAACGGGAAGGCGGTAGCTTTTCCCGTTGCCCCTGTGAGCGAACAAGTGGTGTCGGCTCTGGCGCAGCCGATGAGCGACTCGACTTTCCGCTCCGAATATGTCAAGGAGAGAAATTTCCTATTTCAAACTGCTATCGGGACAGCCTCACAGACGGATAGAAACACCATATCAGCCTGTGTGCATAACAACCAGACGGTTATGGATGGTCAGACGGTGCGTTTCCGTCTCTTGGAACCGATGCAGGTCTCCGGCAGGGAAATACCACGCAATACCCTTGTCGTGGGAACGACAAAGGTACAGGGCGAACGGCTTGCCGTTGTCATTTCTTCACTGGAATATCAGGGCAATATCATTCCCGTAGAGCTGACAGTGTACGATATGGACGGGCAGGAAGGGATATTCATTCCCGGCTCGATGGAGCGCAGTGCCGCCAAGGAGATTGCCGCTAACATGGGGACATCCGTGGGCAGCAGCATGAACATCTCCACCGATGCAGGTGCACAGCTTGCCGCCGACTTGGGCAAGGGGCTGATACAGGGAACCTCGCAGTATTTCGCCAAGAAAATGCGCACCGTCAAGGTGCATCTCAAAGCCGGATACAAGGTATTGCTCTACCAACCTGAAAACAAGTAATTCACAGTTATTATTCACCACTTTAATCCAATGTAAAAATGAAAAGAACAGTTTTAGCCATCGCCCTGATGCTGGGCGCAGTCTGTGCCAACGCACAGGAGACAACCTCAACGGGAGACCTCTATCAGGGTCTGACCCGAAAGATTGCCTTTGAGCGGATGATACCGCCCCACGGATTGGAAATCACCTATGACAAGACGGTGCACATCATCTTCCCATCTGCCGTGCGCTATGTCGATTTGGGTTCGCCCAATCTCATTGCGGGGAAGGCGGACGGAGCGGAAAACGTCATCCGTGTGAAAGCGACGGTCAAGAACTTCCACGAGGAGACGAACATGAGTGTCATCACCGAAGACGGAGCATTCTACACCTTCAATGTCAAGTATGCCAACGAGCCACTGTTACTCAATGTGGAAATGGCGGACTCTATCCACGACGGGGCGAGCGTAAACCGACCGAACAACGCAATGGAGGTTTATCTCAAGGAACTCGGCAGCGAGAGTCCGATGCTGGTAAGGCTTATCATGAAGTCCATTCACAAGGAGGACAGGCGGACTGTGAAGCACATCGGCAGCAAGTCCTTCGGTATTCAGTACCTGCTCAAAGGGTTGTACTCGCACAACGGACTGCTGTACTTCCATACGGAACTGCGCAACAAGTCCAACGTGCCGTTCGACATCGACTTCATCACGTTCAAAATTGTGGACAAGAACGTAGCCAAGCAGACCGCCATGCAGGAGCAGGTACTGCTTCCGCTGCGTGCCTACAACTATGTTACTTGCGTGGCGGGGCAGAAGAGCGGTCGCACGGTATTCACGCTTCAAAAGTTCACCATCCCCGACGATAAGCAGCTCATTGTGGAGATGCACGAGAAGAACGGCGGAAGACACCAGTCTTTCGTTGTGGAGAACGAAGACCTTGTGCGTGCAAGGGAGATTGACGAACTCAAAGTGAAGTGATATGAGAAAGCTCGCATTTTTCCTGTTTGTCGTGATGCTTGCCCTCCTTGCAGGGCAGGCACACGCCCAACGATGTCTGCCCAAGATGAAGGGCATACGCCTGACCACAGGCATGGCGGACGGCTTTTATACCAAGCCTGCCAGCAACAACACAGGCTATACGTTCGGGGCTTCGCTTGCCACCTATACCAAAGGCGGACATCAATGGGTGCTCGGGGTGGAGTATCTCCGCAGATACCACCCTTATCGAGATAGCCGTATCCCTATGGAGCAGTTCACAGGCGAGGGAGGCTTCTTCTTTGGTGTGCTTTCCGACGGGAGCAAGACCTTTTTCCTCTCCGCAGGCGTTTCCGCCTTGGCGGGATATGAGACGGTCAATGGAGGGAAGAAGCTGCTATTCGATGGCTCTACGCTCCATAACAAAGATGGCTTTATCTATGGTGGAGCAATCACCCTACAGGCGGAGACCTATCTGAGTGACCGCCTTGTACTGTTGCTCTATGGCAGGGAGCGTTGCCTGTGGGGAGGCTCTACGGGGCGTTTTCATGCCCAGTACGGTGTCGGACTGAAAATCATGCTGGACTGATGGACATGCGACAGATGAGAGAGATACCCATTGCGGACTTCCTGAACGCAATGGGTATTCATCCGACCAAACAGAAAGGAAACGCTTTATGGTATTCCGCTCCGTACCGCACGGAACGGACACCCTCTTTCAAGGTCGATATCGCCAAGAATGTTTGGTTCGATTTCGGGACGGGCAAAGGTGGCGACATCTTCGACTTGGCAGGAGAGTTTATCGGAAGCAGTGATTTTCTCCTACGGGCGGCATTCATCGCACGGAACGGAGCTTGTCCGCTTCCCGTTATGGAGCAATCGCTAAGGGAAAAAGAAAGAGATCCCTCCTTTGAGGATATTGAGAGGCGTCCCTTATTGAATGGCAGACTGTTGGGCTATCTGGAAGAACGGGGTATCGATGCCCACGTTGCCATCCCCAACTGCGAGGAGGTGAGGTATCGTGTACGGGGCAAGCGGTACTATGCCATCGGCTTTCGTAACGAGGCAGGAGGAATGGAATTGCGTAATTGCTTTTTCAAGGGTTGCATACCGCCCAAAGACATTTCACTGAAGCGTAACGGCTCGAACGTGTGTGCCGTCTTTGAGGGTTTTATGGATTACCTCTCCGCCATGCAACTCGGCATAATCGCTTCGGACTGGCTTGTCCTTAATTCCGTTTCCAACATGGAGAAGGCACTGAAAGTACTGGGCGGTTATCACAGGATAGAATGCTACCTCGATAATGATAATGCGGGACGAAGAACATTGGAAAGGCTGAGGGCAGATTTCGGAGAGAAGGTTATTGACCGTTCCTCTCTGTATGCCGACCACAAAGATTTGAATGATTACCTGCTCTATCAAAGGCAGGAGTGAGTGTATAACAATAAAATGTAAGGAACAATGAAAAAGAAAATATTGAATACGATTTTGGTAATAGGAGTGCTTGCTCTTGCAGGATTTTGTTTATCTGCTTGTGATAATGAGTTGGATATTCAGCAGGCGTACCCGTTCACTGTCGAGACGATGCCCGTTCAGAAGCACATCGTCAAGGGACAGACGGCGGAGATACGCTGTACATTGAAAAGGGAGGGCAACTTTGCCGACACCCGCTACACCATAAGGTACTTTCAGCCCGATGGAAAAGGACGGCTGAAGATGGAAGACGGCACGATATTCAAACCCAATGACCGTTACCCGCTTACAAAAGAGGAGTTCAGGCTTTACTACACCTCTGCTTCCACCGACCAGCAGACAATCGACGTGTATGTGGAGGACAATTTCGAACAGACAGCAAAACTCTCGTTTGAGTTCAACAGCCAAAAGGACGAGGAAAAGGAGAAACCAAATGAATAGGGATTCATTTTTCAGATGTTGATATAGTGAAATTTTCAGCATAGAGATATTTTGACAGAGAATAACAATAGAGGTTGGCTTCTTTTTTCTCTCTTCAAAAAATCCCCCTTGCAAAAAGTAAGATCTCAAGGGGGATTTTCTTCGTGTTTTTAGAATGAATAAGTACCTTTGCTAGGGTAGATGCTAGTTATTAGAAGATGCAGTTAAGGTACTGGTTTTTAATAATTAAATTTTAGTGAAACTTTTCGGATGAAATAATTTACAATGAATAGGATTGAAAGTGTAGATTTACAAGGAGCAAATGCGTACTTTACAAATTTCGATAATCGTATTGTTGCATCTTCTACTAATCTTGAAGTGCTAGAGCGTTATATTGAACGTAACTTAAAGGTTTTATTACTAACCAAGAATAATATTGTCTGCGCTGCATCTCATTTAGTTAATCCACTTACGTATAAGCTTTTCTCATCTAATCCAATCTTATTGCAGAAAGAAATGGTAATTCCTGCATTTAGAAAAGATAAAAAAGAGATTTCAGAATTATTTGAAGGCAAAGAAATAAGTCTTGTAAGGAAAAAAGAATATACAGCATTTTACAATGAGTTTCTCTCTAAGACTGTACTTTGGGAATTACAAGAAAACTCAACTTGGTTTAGAGATACTTTCGTACGAGGGTTAGCCTCTGAAGACTCTGTGATTCGAAGTAATCTAAAGCATTTGCCAACACATGAAATCGAAGAGTTGATACTAAAAATTAAAGATTACAAGATATTGGATAGAGGGACAATAGACCGCTTAACCCTCCATTTTGACACACACAGTCGAGCTATTTTAAGAAATTACCGTGAGCTCGTATATCATATGTCTGGTGCTAGAGTTGTGAATTGTGAGAGTACGCTCCCTCAAGAGAATTACATAGACTATAGTTTTACAGACTTAAAGAATCGAAAAACTCAGTTATCCGAACTACAGGTCTTCTGGAAGATTTATATAGAATTACTATTGGAGATGTTGAATAGACATAAGTTTTCAGTTGAAGCACTAGATTGTCTTAGCTTCGAGGATATATATTATCTAAGGCAACCAATATTGAATTCTAATTTTATAGATAATTACAATCGCTTCCTTCGTCTTTCAGTCAACACTATCTCCCAAGAAAACAGAGCTGATATCCTATATAATGCCCAAGAATTAATGAATATAAGGGAGGCTTTGGAGAGCCAATATAAGGAAATATTTCAAACACAGCTTTCTTCTTATTTTAAGAAAGAATTTATACGCAACTCCAAAGAACTCTTAAAAAATTCAGCAAACATCGGGCTTGGTTTTCTCTCGCTCCCCAATATTGTAGGTGGAGCTTTAAGTTTTATGACTGAAATTAAAGCTGCACACTTTAATTTCAATCAGCTTCTTATCAATAAAAAAGCTATTTCGAACTATCATTATTATGTTGAGGGAAAAGAGAGCATTTTGAGAGACTATATCATCGGGTTTGACATAAGGGAAGAGACAGAAATGATTGACTTGATAAAGCTTATTCAAGACACTCTATCCGAAAAATTTACCATATAGAGTATAATATTTGGTATTCGGTAAAAGTTATAGAAAGGCACAAGCTTCACCAACAAGTCGTCCTTTAAACCACCTTTTAGTTTTTAATATTTCGCAAACCAACCAGCTCGTGAACTTATCGTTTATAGCAGGATACTTGCAGATTTTCATAATTAAAAGCCCTATAAAAAACCTTTATCAGCCTGCAATTTGTCAGGCGTGCCGAACCTATCTCACTCACTCTGAAAATTGGTCGTCGATAAAATAGACTGGAAGAAATTCGATGTTGCTTCTCGCTCTTTTTTATTGTCAGAACAATGCTAGCCCCATTATATATTAACTAAGCTCATATTAACTAAGCTCAGCCCTCATCGTATTCTTCCCAATCGTCATATTCATTTTGATATTCGTCAAGACGCTCTTCGTTGTCTATTTTTTCTTCATATAGATTGTCTAATTCATCCTCCCAACTTTGTACAATGTAGCTAGGAACATCGTCAGAGGCATTGTCAATTAAATCCCTCAAGTCTGAGATTCGTCTCTCAATTCTCTCAATACTTTCTTCAAGGATTGAAATTTGTTCCTGTAATTCATCCAATCTACTCATAGTTTTATTGCTTTAATGAGAACTATATGTCAAAGGTAGAATTATTTTGCCATTATCATGACAATAGATGTAAGATAAATTAGAATCCTTAATAGGGGTTTCTTTGCTACTTTCTTTGTCCGCCCGAAGCTCACGAAAGAAAGTAGCGGTTGGCAAATCCGCCGACTGCTTTATTCTGTCTGTTCTTCTCGAATGGTTATCTGCATCGTCCTTACATCGGGGTGAGAGGAGAAAGCCCAATTTATCTCCTCATCAGGCAAAGTGCTATAAATGCTTCCGCCCATTATTAACCCACAATCTTGTCGGACTTTCTGCCGTGCTTCCACCTTGCTTTCGGCAACTACTTCAAACACTCCCTCGAAACTGTACTGCGTTCGTACTCTATAAACTTTCTTATTCATATACTCAGAACTCGACCTTTAATAATCTGTGTTCCATTGGCTTGCCATTTGATAGTTTGCGGTGGGTAAGCCAAAAATGATGCGCTCCAAATCCATAGACAAAAAACTTATCAAGTTCTGTTTCTTCGGCAATCTTCTTGATGGCTACTCTTAGTCCCTCCTCGTTGGCAGAGAGAGTAATGGCATTGATTACCCTTATAAGGATATGGGGCATCTCGTCCACCCAATTGCATACGATGCTTTCTATTTCTGCTTTCATATTCTGTGATGTTTGGGTGATTGTTGCTTATGCTGTCGCTCTCATTCTCTGCCTTATCAGTTTGCGGTTGGCATTGACAAGATTGATAATTTGGTCGTGGTATTCCGTATTTTGATTGCATAGTCCACGACTTTGCACCACTTTGAACGTATCCAAATTGACCTCAATCGTTTCTATCCGTCTGCCCTCAATGGTAGCCGAAAGGATAAGCGAGTTCTCTTTGAGATAGTAGGCATTGTCGAATACGCAATGGTGCATTGCCACTCCCTCATCCAAAAATTCCCGCACGCTCTCCAAAACGTGGACTCGGATTGTGCCGTCCGTGAATGAGATACCGAAGAACTTGGATTTGAGTTCGTGGAAACGCTTCTCGTCCTCTATTGCTTTTTTGCGTCTCTTCTCCTTTTCTTCCTTTTCTCGTTGCCTGCGAAGTTCATTTTGTCTTAGGTCGTGTTCCCTATGCAGGTCAGTAGGGCAAACATACTTCGGGCTGTGTATGTCCTTGCCCAATCTCCGGAGCATATCTACGTAGTCGCACCATATCGAAATGTCCTCTATATTATAGCCGTTGCGAGTGGCGACTTTATAGGACTGCCAACAAGCATCAAATGTCCGTGAATTGTTAAGAAAGTATTTCAGATGTTCGGTTCTGCCTGCTTTCATCAATGTTTCCGCACGGCTGTCGGACAACAGGGCAGGAATGAGAACGGTTGGTTCGATGTCGTGAAAATCGTCTCTAAAACCATTTCTGTGGAGTGCTTCCGTTACCTTGAACTTCGGATATATCGGGGAGTATGATATATGGCGGTAGGCTTCGTTGTCGTTGCGGATTGCCATAGGCGAGCAATAAGAAAAGGTGTCGATGTATCTGCCCAATACTCTCTGAACGGCAATAATCGTCTTTCGTCCTTGTGCGTTCCACCAATACTGACCGATTTCAAAGATGTATGATGATGCCTTGCAACCTTTCTCCATTTCCACAAAAAGAAGAAACATTCTTAGTACTTGGTACTCTCCACAAGTGGTAAGTATCGTAAAGTATTGCTTCTGTCTTATCTTGCGTTCAAAGGTTTCCTTAACCTGCAACCTTGCCCTACAATGAGGGCAGGTGCAAGTGTATTTCGACTTTTCCATTGTCCAACTATGACCGCAATCCATACACGTTGTACGACCTTTGGGAAGTCGATAGGCAAAGTGGTCTATACACCCTCTAAATGCCCACTTACATTGTGTCTTGGTTATCGGGCGTAAGTTCTGACTCTCGGCAAGTACTGCTTTCTCAAACTTGTTTCTTGGTTTCATATTCGTTCGCTGTTTAGTATTAAAATTCGAATAAGGAGGGTTGGAGTTGCTCCTCCGCCTGCTTCTCCGCTTTCGGTTTCTTAGCGGTAAGTTTGCGGTATTCCTCTGCTTGGTATCGCTCGATAGCCTTTTTCCGTGCTTCCGCTTTCTCCTCTTCTGTGAGTTCGATAGTATGGTTTACCACGACTTGGCAGTTGATGGACGTGCCTACCTTGATGTTATCCTCATCGTAATAATGCACGGCAAGGGAATATACCTCCTCATCAGACAGACCTGCACACTCCATTCTTTGGACTTCCGTCAAGATGTAGGTAATGCACTCGTCTATGTTCTTGTTCTCCTTGCGGAAATTCCCTGCAAAGAGTTCATCGTATGATGCTCTTATTTCCAAATAGTTTTGGATAACGTCCTTGAAATGTTCTGTACCTTTCATTGTTTTTGTCTTTTTAATCAATTGAATAATGTTCCGTTGGATAGAAATTCGTAGTTGTTGGCTTCGCAACTCTCTGCAAAGGCTTCCTCGCTGAGTTGGTATTCCATATCGTCCCTGCAAGCCTTGAAAAATCCATTCAAGCACCTGTCCATAAGTTCGTATAGGGTGGTATCATCGGGGGCTTTCAAAAAGTCGTATATGGGCTTCAATATCTCATAGTCCATACAATAGCCCGTCAATACGCAATCATTGGTAACAAATACACGACTTTTACGCTTTCTCTTGTAATTGTGCCTCCAAATGGTTTTGGGTATATACAAGTCGTTCCAATGGTTATTGACAAGGTATTTCAGTAGTCTAACCCCTTTCAAATTATCTTCTTCCTCGCTGTAATGAGAAGTGAAACGATACCAATAGGAATAATTATCGTATGACCATCTGTCCACCTTGATATTGAATATCTGTTCAAAGGCTTGCAATGTCTTTCGGTTTTCTTCGTCCCAACCATAGTTAAAATGTTCCACCCAATGGCTGTGTGCCTTTGCTTGTGCCTCTCTTGTCAGTTCGTGGAGGTTGTAAACCTCGTATGTTCTTGTTTCTATTCTCATATCTGCTTGGTGTTGTCGGGGGTATTATTGATGATGTTTTCTCCATTGTCTGCAAAGACCTCAATAGTCGGGTTCCCTCCATTTTCCTCTACGGATAGGTGTTCGGAGGTTTCATATAAGGTCTCGTCGTCCATAATGATGACTTTCTCGTTGTCTTCAAAACAAAGTACATCCTCTCCCTGCCATGATTTGACAAGGGCAACGGCTTCCTCGTAATTCTCTGCTGTTACTTCAAAGTGGGTGCGCTCCCAACAAGTAACCTTTCTATCTTGGTAAAATCTGAATGCTTCCATCGCTCCCACTATTAGATTGTTGCTAAAATGATTTCTTGGATATGAATAGGTTCAACTTCTGAGAAGAGATAGAGGATAAATTCCTTTCTGTCCTTCCGATTGAGTTCTTTGTATAATTCCCTAAAGGCGGATATATTCCCATTGAGGTAAACCGATACCATATACTCGAAAATGTTATCTACCTCGTAGTATCTGCATTGCTGTGCGATAGTTTTACTTCTTCTTTTCATATGGATAAATGTTTATGAGATAAGCAACCAAAATATTCCCCCGACAATGAATAGATAGGTCAGTATGTAGACCACAATTGCCAGTGTGATGGCAAAGAGTAGCCGAACGATGTATTTCCCCAGCCATAGTCCTGCAAGCCAAAGCCAAAGACTGCCGCCCAAGAGGGATGAGCCGATGAGGGCAAGTGTTCCCCAAATCAAGGTTTTGTATCTCAGTTTCATCTTGTCTGTTTTTTGATTTTATGCGGATTCTTGAGGTGAGGGAGTTGAGTTTCCATTTTTCTTTTTCTCTGTCCTCGCGTTTCCGACATTTTTTTTGCGTATTTCCGTCGGGTCGGTCGTTTTCGTTTCAAGGCGATAAAAAGGTAGGGGGCAAGGACAACAAGGTTTAGGGCAAGAATACTACCTGAAGAATGAAGTGTGGAGATTGTTGCCCTGACGGCTTGCCGCTTGACCTTTTTGGCCGTCAGACGCCGAAGCTACCTTTGCCGAAGAGAACGAAGACCGATCCCGAAGCGAATACATAAAGTAGAAAGTGGAGTGGAACAACGCATAGGACAGAGTGAAAAAAATGAAAGGCAGTCTTCACAAGTAAGACTGCCACAACAATCAGCAATAAGACGAAAAAATAGAATCAGCTGACTGGATAGAGAGCCGTCAGAAAAGAAAAACAGAGAAAGTTTCGTCTTTCTCCGTAGATAGTATTACCTTTGAAGTAGGTTATTCAAGGTACACAAAGCATTGTATATTATTGCAGAAGATAGGTCGCTAAATCATTACCTACTGCATTTCATGACTCATTCGACTGTTGATAGCCAATTACTTATGCCTAAATGATAGATTTTAGTTAAAAATACGCAAACGAACTACACTTAAATTTTATCAAACAAGGTGGTAGTTTATAAAGCTCTGAGGGGTGCCCGCAAGAAATAGAAGGGAAGAACGACTGGGACTGATGGACCAATCCTCCCCAATATGTCCATTAATCCGCCAAGATTGATGGGGAGAAATACCAAAAAGTGTGCCATAGGCTTATCAAGCCAGCCCAGAAAACAAAATAAAGCACTCATCATAAGCAAGTTGCACGAACGCTATTTAAGAGGGGTATTTCCGTTGCTCTGGAGCTAAGTGCCCAAACAAGAGAGGACGCAGTCTAGAGCCTCCTAGGCGGCAAATATGAGGGCTAGGCCGTTGGCTAGGCTAGGCCTCAATTCGCAGCCGAATTAGCCCAAAAGTGTTATAGAGTGTAAACCCCCAAATCCTCAGAATCCGCCCTTTCGTAACATGATGATACTCCTCTCCCAGCTATCCCCATTAGTAGGTATTTTCTTGCTCGGCTCAAAGCGAATTAAGAACAAAGACGGCATTTCTATACTTTTGTAGTATATGAATTTATCAGAGCTTAGACAAGGTGAGCGAGCCGTCATACTCAGAGTACATGGCTCGGGGCAGTTTCGCAAGAGAATCCTAGAGATGGGGTTCGTCCAAGGGAAGGAAGTTTTAGCCGTGCAGGGCGCCCCTCTGCGTGACCCAATGCACTACAAGATATTGGGCTATGACGTTTCTCTAAGACTAGAGGACGCTCGGCAAATAGAGATTAGACCGCTCGAGGCTCTCGCTCAAGAAGCGCCAGAGAGTACAGAGCTACCCACCGGGGTGCCGGAGGGCTGGGGTACGGACAAGATAGGGCGCACACACACCTCGGCAAGAGCTAAGCGCCAGAAGCTACGCATCGCACTGATAGGCAACCCCAACTGCGGCAAGACTTCGCTTTTTAACCAAGCCAGTGGTGCGCACGAGCATGTCGGCAACTATAGTGGCGTGACCGTCGAGGCCAAGACGGGACACATAGACTATCGGGGCTATCGCATCGAGATCATCGACCTACCGGGGTCGTACTCTCTCTCGCCGTATAGCCCAGAGGAGCTCTATATCCGCAACTTCCTCAGCGGAGATTTGCGCCCAGACCTTGTACTCAACGTACTTGACACGACCAACCTAGAGCGCAACCTCTACCTAACGCTCCAAATCAAGGAAATGGGGCTACCTGTCGTGGCAGCCCTCAATATGTTTGACGAGTTTGCCGAGCGCAAGGAGTTCCTCAACTACCCCAAACTGGCTCGCCTGATCGGCGTACCGATGATCCCAACAGTCTGCCGTACAGGGCTGGGGTTAGAGGCTCTATTCGACCAGATAATACAAATATGGGAGGGAATCCGCTCGGTCGACCCACAAGTCGTAGACCCCGAGCAGGGACAGATCCGTCCGTTACAGATCAACTATGGACTCACGCTAGAGGGACAGATCTCAACGCTACAACGCAAAATCCTAGACCACCTACCTATCGCCAACGAGCTAGAGGCACGCCACATCGCGATCAAGCTACTTGAGGGGGACGAACCCATCGCGCGTGAGCTGATGAACCGCTACCCCAAGGGTGCTTTCGTTATCTCCGCCCGAGATTATGCCCTCAAGAGCATCAAGGAGGAGCTCGGCGAGCGAGATGCAGAGGAGCTGATAACGGACGCTCGCTACGGCTTCATCTCAGGAGCTCTGAGAGAGACCTACAAACCCAACAAGCACCGAGGGCAGACACTTACCGACCGCATAGACCATATCGTCACGCATAGGCTGTGGGGCTTCCCGATCTTCCTGCTACTCATGTATATCATGTTTGAGGCAACCTTTACTCTGGGAGCGTATCCGATGGACTGGATCGAGGCAGGCGTAGAGGCGATAGGCAATGCCGTACGTGGATTGATGAGCGACGGCCCCCTCAAAGACCTGATCGTAGATGGCATCATCGCTGGGGTTGGTGGGGTCATTGTCTTCCTGCCCAATATCCTAATCCTCTATCTATTCATCGCGATCTTTGAGGATAGTGGCTATATGGCCCGTGCCGCCTTCATCATGGATAAGCTGATGCACCGCATGGGGTTGCATGGCAAGAGCTTCATTCCGCTGATTATGGGCTTCGGGTGCAACGTGCCTGCCGTTATGGCCACACGCACCATCGAGAGTCGCAAGAGCCGCATCATCACGATGCTGGTACTTCCCTTCATGAGTTGCTCGGCACGCCTACCCGTATATATTCTGCTGGCAGGGGCGCTGCTCCCCAACTACGCAGGCTTAGTCCTCTTCGCCCTATATATAATAGGTATCTTGATCGCTGTAGTGAGTGCACGAGTAATGCGCAGCACCTACTTCCGAGGCGAGGACGTGCCATTCGTCATGGAGCTACCTCCGTATCGTATGCCTACGCTCCGCTCCGTAGTCAGGCATATGTGGAATAGAGCCAAGCAGTATCTGCACAAAATGGGGACTGTGATCCTAGTGGCCTCTATCGCCATTTGGTTCTTGGGCTACTTCCCTCGCCAGAGCGAGGCTGAGGTAAGGCTGGAGCAGCAGATCGAGCAGGTAGAGCAGAGTGACCAACTAAGCGAACAGGAGCGAGAGCAACAAGTGGCAGAGCTAACGGCTCAACACGAGCAGTACCACCAAGAGAACTCGTATATCGGTCGCCTCGGTAAGCTCACCGAACCAATCATCGAGCCTCTAGGCTTCGACTGGAAGATGGGTATCAGTCTGCTCTCGGGTCTTGCCGCCAAGGAGATCGTCGTCAGCACACTAGGAGTTATCTATACGGGCAACCCAGACGACAGTGAGGAGGCACAGCAGGTACTCTCCGAGCGTATTCGCACCGAGCGGCGTGCCGACGGCTCTCCAAGCTTCACGCCTCTAGTTGCTTTCGGCTTTATGATCTTTGTGCTGATTTACTTCCCTTGCGTGGCTACAATCATCGCCATAGCACGAGAGTCGGGTTCGTGGCGCTGGGGAGCATTCTCCGTGATATATTCTTGTTCTCTGGCTTGGCTTATGAGTTTCGCTGTCTATCAGATAGGGCGACTACTTATGGGCTAGAAATATTGAGATTGATATGATACAGTATATAATAGTAGGGATAATCGGTCTGCTAGTCGTGAGCTATGTAGGGCGTAGCCTCTGGCGGGCGCTCTCGGGCAAACCGAAGAGCGGCAGTGGGTGCTCGGGGTGCGACGGCTGTGGCCTCAAAGACAAATGCCACTAGAGCGATGAACTGGATTGACCTTGTCTTACTGATCCTGCTACTCATCTCGATAGTCAAGGGTGCTGTCATGGGAGCTGCCAAGCGGATTATACAGATTGCCGCTGCCGTAGTGGCCTTCGCCGAGTGCTGGAGGCTCTCGCCTTGGGTACGAGATGTAGTGATGTCTGCTTTCGACCTCTCGGGAGAGGCGATGAGTTTCCTAATCCCGATTATCTCCTTTGCCGTCATCTATCTTGCTATATGGGGCGTGGGGAGCTGGCTCGCTGGCTTCTTCAAGGGGGGGATCTTGGGCTTCGCCAACCATGTACTGGGGGGTGTTCTAGGTCTAGTCATCGGGATTTATGCTCTGGGCTATCTGCTCACCTTGGCCGACTATGTACTCCCCACAAGCGAGCGTATGGCCAAGCACGGGATCAAAGATGCACGACCAGAGAGCCAACTCTATGCGCCCATACGGCACTCTATCACCGATCTCGAGGGGATAGAGGCTTATATAAGAGGAGCCAACAGACAATAAGTAGGGGTTTCCGAACGATACTATATTGATGATGCTACGGCAAGTACAGAGATTACACAAGCGGGCTAAAGGAGATCTTTATATCTTTGCGCTTGCGACTTTGGCACTAGCAAGTATAGCGCATCAATTGAGACAAGTAACTAAATAAGCAAGATGATGAAGCATATAAGTCTGGCCCTACTAACCACCCTAGGGCTTACAATGGGACTAAACGCCCACGCTCAGCAGAGTGAACAACCAATCAATCCCGTAGTCACGGCTGTACCCTCCCTACAGATCACACCAGACGCTCGTGCAGCAGGTCTAGGAGATATCGGGGTGTCTACTACGGCAGACCCATACGCCCAGTACTGGAATCCAGCCAAGTATGCTTTTGCCTCAAGCAAAGCGGCCTTCTCTATGAGCTATACGCCTTGGCTCTCACAGCTAGTAGACGACATCGCCCTCATGCAGGCAGTGGGCTACTACAAGATTGGCTCGGAGGATAATCAGGCACTTGGGGCATCGCTCCGCTACTTCACCATGGGTAAGTTCGTCAAGTTCGACGCCCTCGGCACTAATATCGGGGAGGCACACCCCAACGAGTTTGCGGTAGACCTGAGCTATTCGCTCAAGCTCAGCCCAGAGTTCTCTATGGCTGTTGGACTACGCTATATCTACTCGGACCAGAACGTGGACAAGCAGTACCCAGCAGGTTCAGCCTTCGCAGCCGACCTAGCGGGATATATGAATAAGTACATCATGCTAGCAGGGGCCGAGAGTCTGTGGACAGTTGGGTTCAACCTCAAGAACTTAGGCTCGAAGATCTCTTTCGACGATGGGGCTAGCAACTCGTTCATTCCAGCCAACCTAGGGCTCGGAACTGGTATTTTGTATCCGATCGACGAGTACAATATGATTTCGTTCAACGTCGAGGCCAATAAACTACTCGTACCAACTCGACCTCTACGTACAGAAGGTATGACCAAGGAAGAGGAGAATAAGCTCTACGACGACTACCGCAACACTTCATCTGTGTCGGGGATCTTCAAGAGCTTTACAGATGCTCCCGGTGGCTTCTCGGAGGAAATGAAAGAGGTACGCTGGAGCTTCGGGGCAGAGTACAGCTACAATGATCAATTCTTCCTGCGTGCTGGCTACAGCTACCTGCACCCAACCAAGGGTAATCTACAAGGCTTCACAGCAGGAGCAGGCTTCAAGATGAGCGCCTTCCGCATTGATGCGTCCTATCTGATGTCTACCGTACAGAACAATCCGCTCGACCAGACGCTTCGCTTCAGCCTAGCGTTCGATATGGAAGGGCTGCGCAACCTATTTAGATAACATGAAACTACCATATAGAATAGGCTTCGGCTTCGACGTCCATCGCCTAGAAGCTGGCTACCCGCTTTGGCTAGGTGGCATCAAGCTGGAGCATCATTTAGGACTAGAGGGGCACTCCGATGCCGATGTCTTGCTGCACTCTGTCTGCGATGCCCTACTCGGAGCCGCAGCCCTTGGGGACATAGGCGTACACTTCCCTCCTACGGATATGAAGTACAAAGGCATCGACAGCAAGATCTTGCTCCGAGAGGTCTGCACTCTAGTACGCCAGACGGGGTATGAGATTGGCAATATCGACGCCACGATTGCCGCCGAAGCTCCCAAACTCAATCCCCATATCCCACAGATGCGCCAAACAATGGCAGAGGTAATGGGCATAGAGGTAAGCCAGATTTCGGTCAAAGCAACTACGACCGAGCGCTTGGGCTTCACGGGGCGACAAGAGGGAATGTCTACCTATGTGATAGCATTGATCTACGATGCTCGGCAGTAGCCAAAGGTCATAGAGTAGACTATTAATCTATCGCAAGAAGTGTATGAATACACCAACGGAAGTCATTGATCAGCTCATCGGGCTGGGCGAGAAGAAGTACAGGACGCCTTGGCTCAAACTCATCATACTCGGTATGCTAGCAGGCGTGTACATTGCTACGGGCGGCCTACTAGCATCGTTGTCTGCAGCGGGCTTCGGCGCTTGGTCAGAGGGCAACCCTTTTCTCCCCAAGCTATTGGCGGGCATCACTTTCCCCGTGGGGCTAATCCTCGTGGTCCTTGTCGGGGCAGAGCTCTTCACTGGCAACACGGCCTATCTGATGCCTGCTACGATCACACGGCGCATACCATCTATTTACTTCGTACAGAACTGGGCGGTCGTTTTCGCTGCCAACCTTGTAGGGGCGCTACTCTTCGACTATTTCCTCGTCTACAAAGCGGGCATCATGCAAGCACCAGCCTACGCCGACTACATCAGGCACGTAGCCGAGTACAAGGTCGGCCTGCCATGGGATCAAGTCTTGCTGCGTGGCATCGGTGCCAACTGGCTAGTTTGCTTGGCGGTTTGGCTTGGCTTCGCCTCTCGTAGTATGGTAGGACGCCTTGTGGGCATTTGGTGGCCAGTGATGGCTTTCGTGGCGATAGGCTTCGAGCACTCAATCGCCAATATGTTCTATATCCCTACTGGTATGCTCTATGGGGCTAATGTGTCTTGGGGAGCATTCATACTAGACAACCTAATACCTTCTACTCTGGGCAACATCATCGGCGGTACGCTTTTCGTAGGTTGTATGTACACGTATCTCTATGCCGGCAAACGCCATTGACGAGCAACGCCACTGCTGCTCTAAGGAGATGACTTGAGCTAAATGATGATTTTAATCGTACTGTTACTACTGGCTCTGCTCGGTGCAGGACTCTACTACGCCTACTATAGCCTCGGAGTGCTCGCTCCTTCGTGGCCTTGGCTAAGGATTGGTGTGGTCGGTGGGAGCATTATGTGCCTACTCGGCTTGGTCTTGTCCTTCTCAGGGCGTGAGATATTCCCTATTTGGTTTCTGCGTCTATCCTACTCGCTCGGCACATCGTGGCTATTTGTCTTCCTCTATTTGATGATGCCTCTTCTCTTGTGGGGTTTGATTTACCTATGTCTACCCATCGCTCGGGGGCTCATCACCGACAACTGCTGGCTTACCCTAGGGCTACTGCTCTCGGTCGCATCCGTGCTGCTCCATGGCTACTACGAGTATCGAGACAAGAAGCGAGTAGCCCTAGAGATTGATATCTCCAAACCGCTGCCCAAGCCGCTCAAGATAGTTGGCATCTCGGACCTGCACCTAGGCTATACGATAGGACGTGGTGAGCTGAGCCAATGGGTAGACAAGATCAATGCTGAGCAGGCGGATCTAATCTTGATCGCAGGCGATATCCTAGACAATGACGCACGCCCAGTACTACAAGAGGGTATGCACAAGGAGCTAAATCGCCTCAAAGCCCGACTCGGAGTCTTCGCTTGCCTTGGCAATCACGAATACATTGGGCGAGAAGCCCAACGTAGGGACGTACTCAGCAGGACCAATATCAAACTACTGCAAGACGAAACTATCTTGGTTGATAGCACTTTCTATATCATCGGCAGGGACGATCGTATGAACCCTTACCGCCGATCTACCCAAGAGCTAGTACAAGGGTTGGATCACTCCAAGCCTATCCTGCTACTTGATCATCAGCCCTACAATCTAGAGCATAGCGAGGCAGCTGGTATAGACTTCCAGCTTTCTGGGCACACACATAGAGGGCAGGTCTTCCCGATCAACCTACTGGTCGATGCACTCTATGAGCAGTCGCACGGCTATCTACGCAAGGGCAATACCCACTTCTACGTCAGCTCTGGTATTGGCTTGTGGGGTGGTAAGTTTAGAATTGGCACCCAAAGTGAATATGTCTGCGTGACACTCAAATAGGCATCTGCTCGCCTTCAATCTCTCTTGTGCAGACATACCAGCCCTTCCGTCATGACTTTATTCCATTTTCTGAAGCACTTTTTTGGATAAATAGGGAGTTAATGAGAAGAAAACTCCCTACATTTGCGGACATATTAAAGAACTTTTTAACAACTTAATTCAAACCACTTATGAAAAAGAATTCACTTTCTACATTCATGGTATGGGCGCAGAGATGCCTATTGCTTCTTGTGCTGTTTGGTATTTCCTACAAACTATCCGCCCAAGAGAGTAATGCCTACAGCGTTACAGTAAAGACAAACGCAAAAGACTTAATCTCCAAGGGCGCCCTTAGGAAAGACAAAACTCCCGGGCGCATCTTTGTCGGCACTGATGAGGTAACAATGGACCTCAAAACAGGTGAAGGCAAGACAATTATCCCCTTGAAAGGGCATGAGAAGTGGGACAACACATGGGAGCATGTCCGCGTACGAGTAATGGCCAACAAGGGATTTTACCTCCAGTCTATCACTTGGGTTGATGAAAGCGACCCAACCAAAGAGCACACGATGAAGAACAATAGTCACTTCGAGGCCAAGAGCCTAAAAGGCAATGTTATCATCACTGTGACTTATGCGCAGGTGGAAGAACCTGAAGAAGAAGATGAAGAAGAACCTGAAGTAGAAACCTTCACTGTGACTTACAATATCGTTGCTGGCCTAGGGACGTTTGAGGTGCGTCATGCGGAGGTGCAAAATGGGAAGTTCATTCTAGAGAAGGGCGACCAACTTTCGCTTGAGCTAACCCCTGAAGATGGCTACAAGATTGGTCACGTTAAGTACGACGGCATTACAATCGAAGGGCACAAGTTCAATTCCTACGGCATATACAGCCTCGGGACGATCAAGAAGAATATGCACTTTGATGTTACATTCCTCAAGGAGGGCGAAGAGGATACAACAAGTATCGAAACCATTGAGGGAAGAGCCAACGAGATATACCCTAACCCTTGCCACAATGACCTCTTCCTCAGTCGAGCTGGTCAGGTATCTATCTACAATCTAACCGGCGTTTTGGTACACAAGCAGGCTAAAGCAACGACTCATGTCGATGTATCCAAGCTACCACAAGGCGTATACTTGCTCAAAGTTAGCCAAGGCCAGCAAGTACGTGTGCACAGACTGGTAAAGCGATAAGCCGCACTCAGCTCACTGAGTAGTACATATAGCCTAGGGGCTGTGCTAGAAATAGATCTTGGCACAGCCCCTTTTGTGTAGTACCACAACGTACAAAGAACAAGGGTAAGCCCTATATCTCCTTGACCTCGGGACAAAAGATTATCCCCCAAGAGCCTACTCACTGCAGAGCTCTTGGGGGATATTTTTTGTTTGTGGCGACAAACCTAGCAGGACTGGAGCGATGGATTACTTGGGTAGCTCCTCGAAGTCTACATAGTCATCGCTATTCTCCTTGTCGAATCGCTTGGCTTCTATCTCGTCCATGTCCATCTTTTCTTTCTTATGGCTGGTTGGCTCTTGAGATGAAGTACGCCTATTGGAGCTAGCACCTTGCCTCATCTGCTCGTGTAGCCTCTGCTGAATACGTCCAGCAATCCATTTGAGGAACCAGTTGCGCAGCACTGGCATAAGCAGATATAGTAGTATCCCGACGAGCAGGAGTGTCCCTACAAATTCCATTGTTCTAATCTTCGTTTAGTTTGATCCGATACATCTAGCTCGGTAGGCCTCTACCCCTTAGTCGAGCTCTGCACTATAGATAGCAAAACGTATGCCAAGATACCGACAGAGAAGCCAAAAAGACCGAAAGCGGCAACAGAGGCTAGTACGGCCACGACCAAAATAATCTGGTAAGTGAGGCTTGAGAATGAGAGCTTCTTGACCTTGAACGAGAACATCGGGATCTCACTCAACATCAGATAAGCCAGCAGAAACACAGCTACGTAGGTCGTAAGCTGCGTGCCTACCAAGCCGATAGCCGTGAATAAAGTGGGGATAAACGCCGAATAACCAATCCAAAAAAGAGCATTGGCTGGTACTGGTAGGCCGATAAAAGAAGTCGTCTGACGGGTATCGTGATTGAACTTGGCCAGACGAAGCGCAGCTCCTGCGGCCAAGACAAGCACGGGGAGTGCCTCGTAGAAGCCCAGACCGCTATCCCAGAGCCCCTGCACGACCAAAATAGCAGGTGCCAAACCAAAGCTCAGCACATCGGCCAGAGAGTCTAGATCCTTACCAATAGGCGATGACACACCTAGGGCACGAGCAGCTAGCCCATCGAAAAAATCGAAGACTGCCGCCAAAATAATTAACACAGCCGCCAAGGACAGATCCCCCACCTTGAGCGTATAGATAATAGAGAGAGCCCCTGAGAGGAGGTTCAGACAAGTAATGGCATTTGGGATATGCCTTTTGATGCTCATCATCATCACTCAGGTAAGCGGGCGATCATCGTTACGTTGCCATCGACCTTCTGCCCTAGCTTGACGCAAACCTCAGAGCCGAGAGGCAAATAGAGGTCTACACGAGAGCCGAACTTGATGAAACCCAAATTGTCATTGATGCGAGCCTGATGACCTACCTCGGGGTAAGTAACGATGCGCTGAGCCACAGCCCCCGCAATCTGGCGCGCAAGGACACGATGCCCCTCGGGCGTACGAATTACGACGGCCGAGCGCTCATTCTCCGTACTACTTTTGGGCAAGTGAGCTGCTAGGAAGCGGCCCTTATTGTGCGACACATGCTCAACCGTACCATTGACGGGGATCCAATTGACATGCATGTTGAAGACGTTCATAAAGACAGATACCTGTAAGCAGCGGCACCCCATGATTTCCTGCTCATCGACCTCCTCAATCACGACTACCTTACCGTCCGCAGGGCATACCACAGCTCGATTATTGGCGGCCTCGGGGTGCTTGCGTGGGATATAGCGAAAGAAGTTGAGCACTAGTGCATAGAGAATAGCCGAGATAGCAAGTGTAATATAGAATGCAACCCCAGCTCCCGAGAGCATATACGCCGTAGCACAAAAGAGCGCTAGCGATATCCCAATGCCGATTAATAGACAAGTTCCCTCCTTGTGAAGTGTCATTGATGTTTCGTTTATTACTGATTAAATAGTTTATCTACTGATTTTGAATGAGCAAAGATAATAAATACCCCCCATAGCACCCAAAAGCGAACAAAGCGTGAGCAACAAAGCGCCCAAACCGATAAATAACTCTAAACAAATGACTACTTTAGTAGACGTAAACCAAAAGCACTTTTGCTCAAGAAACATACGAACCTATGAACAAGAAGAATAGCTACTTTTTTCGCAACCTCGTATTTGAGGGTGGTGGAGTCAAAGGAATTGCCTATGTAGGAGCCTTGGAGGTACTCCAAGAGGCTGGCATTTTTGACCAGATAGAGCGAGTAGCAGGGACCTCTGCTGGCGCTATCATCGCCGTATTGCTAGGTGTAGGCTATACCCCCGAGGAAATCAAGAAGGTAATGTGGGAGCTCGACTTCAAGAACTTCATGGACGACTCGTGGGGAGTGGTCAGAGATGCCAATCGTCTAATCAGTGAATTTGGCTGGTACAAAGGCGACTTCTTCCGAGCTTGGATCGGATCCATGATTGCCCGCAAGCTAGGCAACTCCGAGGCGACATTCTCTGACCTCATTCACTGCACAGACCCCAACCTCAAAGCCAAGCAGATCTATCTCGTAGGGACGAACCTATCTACGGGCTTCTCCGAGGTCTTCTCGCACGAACACACGCCTCGCTTCTGCATCGCCGATGCGGTACGTATCTCCATGTCTATCCCGATTTTCTTCGCTGCCAAGCGCAACTTCAGAGGAGATCTCTACGTGGATGGTGGCATGCTCGACAACTACCCCGTCAAAGTCTTCGACAGACGCAAGTACGTCAAGAGAGATTGGGCACGTACAGAGTACTACGAAGCTATCAACGAGGAGCTGCGTGACCGATGCAGACGTATCTCGGACTATGTCTACAACAAGCAGACACTGGGCTTCAAGCTAGACAGCAAGGAGAAGATCTCCATGTTTAGAGATCAGGCCGAGCCACCCACACGCCAAATCAACGACCTATGGGACTACACCACAGCCCTGCTCAATACCCTCATTGATGCACAGGACAATACGCACCTACACAGCGACGACTGGCAGCGAACCATCTATATCGACACTCTAGGGGTGAAGGCTACAGACTTCGCTATCGAGGAACAAAAGAAGCACGACCTATTGGCCTCGGGTCGCAACTATACTACGGCCTACCTAGAGTGGTACAACAATTCTGAGCCAAAAGCCAATAAATAGATCTACTGGCCAAGGATTCGCCAAGGCGTACATCGCTCTCGATGTACGCCTTGCATTTTGCACATTTAGAAACACCTAACAAGGAGCTGTGTCAAGACTCTTCTTAGCGCAGCTCCCATTTTTATGTCCCAAGCGCAAGGGATCTACATATTCATACTTATTTACACTTAAGCCTATTCATTGTGCTCACTAGACCAATGAGGCCCAACAATGGCCGACCTCGTATTTGCCCCCTAGCAAGCCCTACACGGCGTCCTCGGTCACTGGCGTACTCCCCCACAATCAGAAGAAAAGACCAGCCTTAAAAGACTTCATCACAAAATACTAATAACCAGACATATAAAACAAGTCTCAAAGGGATTTCATACGATATTACCGCATCTCTTGGTATTCCTTCCCATCAATCTATACGAATTGGTGGACACACCTTAACGCATGAACCCACCAATCCGTATGAATCTTCCCATGAACTTTGCCGAACCTCACGATCGACCTTTATGAACAACCAGCCCATTACATAAAAAACTTGAGTAACATCTTAATACTCCTTAACGAAAAAGTAGAAGAATGTAGGGGTATTTCATCGGGCTAGAGTATAAACTACAGAATGTCACCCACACACCACATGGCTACTCCAAGCTGCTAGAAACAGCTATCTTAGTATCCGAAATAAGCGAACTAGCATTCATCATGCGGTCAACAACGATAAACAACTCAAGACACCCCCTCTACGAAGCAATCAGCGCATTGTATGCTCGGAGCTTTCCTATCTTCGAGCAGAGGACGAGCGACCAACAGGCCTATGCTTTCGCTCACAGCCAATATCGGCTCATTGCGTACACCGATCAGGGCGAGCTAATAGGCTTCATCTCCTATTGGGAGTTTGAGGACTATCTATATATTGAGCATTTTGCGATTAATACAGATATCAGAGGGCGAGGGTATGGTAGCCTGCTACTGAGTACGTTCGTCCAATCGGCCGATAGACGTATCCTGCTAGAGATAGATCCTATCGTTGATGAGGTTTCTCGTGCACGGCAGAGGTTCTACCAGAGGTGTGGGTTCCACACCAATCCATATCCGCACAGGTACCCTCCCTACCGATGTAGTTACCCTGCTCACTCACTGATTGTATTGACGACTGAGCAAGTCATTACAGAGGCAGAATACCAAAGATTTGCTCAAGATTTGGCTCAAATCGTGATGCTCCAACCGTAGCGGAGCGCAGATACTTATTCAAGAAAATTATTAAGCTCCGAGGTATCTACGACCTCGGAGCTTCTTCTTATCTTTGCTTGCAGAGGCAGCCAATCGGCTATGTATATTTGCCTTAGCCTGCTGTCTATGTATTTATTGTACTACTTATTTTAATGTATTTCTTATGAAGAGCAATTTCAATGCGCATCTCGCTTCTCCCGAGATGCCTCTGCCAGAGTTTCGCATCTACTCGGTCAAGGAGCTGGCAGTCCTCTACTATCCCACCTCTAGCCCCCTCTCGGCGTGCAGGAGCTTCCGCAAGTTGTTACGCACCGACCCTCTTCTTAGGGACGGATTGGCACAGCGTGGCTTCAAGGCTTACGGACGCAATCTGTCACCAGCTCAGGTAAGGTTCTTACTTGAGCACCTTGGTAGCCCTCGGGAGTTCTACGAAGTGCAGTAGACAAGGCTCACACTAAACACAGTGGCGGTGCATCAGGATATGCGATTCTTGCAGTTTACGCACTCTGAAGCATCGAAAAGGGGCTGCGGCAAAACGAACTTTGCCACAGCCCCTTTACTATAATTGAGTTACTAATGGACTACATCATGCCGCCCATACCTCCCATACCGGGAGCCATAGCTGGGGCAGCAGAGGTTTCCTCCTTCTTGTCGGCTACGACACACTCAGTCGTCAGGAACATACCTGCGATAGAGGCAGCATTCTCTAGAGCCACACGTGTTACCTTAGCGGGATCGATGACACCAGAGGCATAGAGGTGCTCGAAGCGGTCGGTGCGTGCGTTGTAGCCGAAGTCAGCTTCGCCATCTCGTACCTTCTGCACAATCACTGCACCCTCCTTGCCAGCGTTGGCTACGATCTGACGAAGTGGCTCCTCGATAGCACGCTTGACGATCTCGATACCCGTAGTCTCGTCATCGTTCTCTCCCTTGAGGTTCTCAAGAGCTGCGATCGCACGGATGTAGGCAGTACCACCACCGGGGACAGTTCCTTCCTCAACCGCTGCACGCGTTGCGCTCAGGGCATCATCTACACGGTCTTTCTTTTCCTTCATCTCTACTTCGCTAGCAGCACCCACGTAGAGCACAGCTACACCACCAGCGAGCTTAGCCAAACGCTCCTGTAGCTTCTCACGATCGTAGTCACTCGTGGTCTGCGCCATCTGTGCACGGATCTGTCCAACACGCTCAGCAATAGCCTGCTTGTCGCCAGCACCATTGACGATCGTGGTGTTGTCCTTGTCCACCGTGATCTTCTCGGCACGGCCAAGCATCTCGAGTGTTACGGCATCGAGCTTGAGGCCAGTTTCTTCGCTGATCACCACACCGCCCGTAAGCGTAGCGATGTCTTGGAGCATAGCCTTGCGGCGATCTCCGAAGCCCGGAGCCTTCACTGCGCACACCTTGAGGCTACCACGTAGGCGGTTTACCACAAGCGTCGTGAGGGCTTCGCTCTCGATGTCTTCGGCGATGATGAGCAGTGGGCGACCCGTCTGTATGGTTTGCTCTAGGATTGGCAGCACTTCCTTCAGGACGCTGATCTTCTTATCGTAGAGCAGAATGTACGGATTCTCAAGCTGAGCCTCCATCTTCTCACTGTTGGTCACGAAGTATGGAGAGATATAGCCACGGTCGAACTGCATACCTTCGACGATCTCTACCGTCGTGTCCGTTCCCTTAGCTTCCTCTACGGTGATCACCCCTTCTTTCTTCACCTTACGCATCGCCTCGGCAATGAGAGCACCGATGTGTTCATCGCCATTGGCAGAGATTTTGGCTACGTGCTCGATCTTCTCGAAGTCGTCACCAACCTCCTGAGCCATAGCCTTGATTTCGCTCACAACCTTAGCCACAGCCTTATCGATACCGCGCTTGAGATCCATAGGGTTAGCACCAGCCGTTACATTCTTGAGCCCAACGCTGATGAGCGCCTGTGCTAGGATTGTGGCAGTAGTGGTGCCATCGCCAGCGTCGTCGTTAGTCTTGCTCGCTACTTCCTTGACGAGCTGAGCACCCATATTCTCAAATGGATCTTCCAGCTCGATCTCCTTAGCTACCGAAACGCCGTCCTTGGTGATGTGTGGTGCACCATACATCTTACTGAGGATTACGTTGCGCCCCTTAGGGCCGAGTGTTACCTTAACGGCATTAGCCAACGAATCTACACCACGCTTGAGGAGGTCGCGTGCCTCCATATCGAATTTAATTTCCTTTGCCATTGTCTTTGAGTCTATTGATTATGAATACACTTCCGAGTTTAGAGCGTAGCTAGAATATCGCTCTGACGCATGATGAGGTACTTCTCGCCTTCGTGCTCGATCTCCGTACCAGCGTACTTGCCATAAAGGACGATGTCGCCTACCTTAACGACCATCTCTTCGTCCTTGGTGCCACCACCTACGGCTAGGACTTCCGCCTTAGCAGGCTTTTCCTTAGCTGAGTCTGGGATAATCACTCCGCCTATTGTCTTCTCTTCTGCAGGAACTGGCTTGACGAGCACACGGTCTGCCAATGGTTTGATGTTCATACTTTATTTGATGTTATTTGATTAGTACCATTAAAATTGTCCGAATTTCGGTTTCGTTTCGCTTACAATTTAGGACAATACTTGTGCCAAAGTTACAAATACTGCCAATCTGTCACCACGACAGAGGATATCAGCAGAGCAAACGCACCAGATATATCCCCAAAGCAACCAAGGCAATCCCTCCGATGAGACTAAGCAGCATATAGGCCATGAGGGGCAGGTACGCCCCTTGCTGGAGCAAGCGCAAATTCTCTAGAGCGAAAGCCGAATAGGTTGTATAGCCACCGCAGAAGCCTGTGATAAGCAGTAGCCTCCAGCTCTCGGAGAGTCCATGACGCAGTTCGTAACCTGCCACAAGGCCGATGAGCAGGCAACCGATTAGATTGACAGAGAGTGTTGGCCAAGGCAATAGGCTATTCGTGGCAATTCGACCCACCCAAAGCCCTACGGCATAACGCAAAACTGCCCCAATCGCTCCCGAGAGAGCGACTAGGACAGTGTGACTTAGTCCCATAGAGGCTAGTAATTGACAAGTGCTTTGACGATCAGCTTGCGGATTTTGCCCTCGCCAATCAATGGCGCATGCGCGTCCTCTGGATAAACCACGGCGAACTGACCGACTTTGAGATCGACATAAGTAGAGGCAGGCTGCTCGAAGAGCATATAGTCGCCCTCCTCGTCGTAGGGCTTAGTAGGCGTACCGCAGTCCTGCAAATCACGCCAACCGATACGCTCATTACCCGCCAGTAGGATATGAATATCTAGATACTGACGATGCGCCTCTAGGGGCATTTCTTCCTGACGCTTGGCATCAGCCTCCACATTGTTGATGAAGAGGCGATCGCCATCTAGGACGATGCGTTCGAGTGGGGCGTTGAGCAGGTCGTGCGCCTTGATATAGTCGAATACTTGTTTGAAAGCAGGGTGTAGGCTCTCGTAGCGAGCCGACTCATGAATACTACCAATAATCATAAAATGATGAGTTTGATGTGTAGGATATAACTAATGTTGAACACGAACGATACTACTGGTGCGCACGCCGGGCTTGATCTCTCCGCCGATGATGATGCCGTCTAGATATGCGGCATCGGCTCGAGCCAAATCGGGGTGTGCATGCTCTCTACGCCACTTCTGCGTACGCAGGTTGTAGACAAGTATGAAAGGCGTGAAGCTGTACCACTCGGGCTCGTGCAGCAGATAGGCACGCCCCTCAGCCTCTAGGCGAGAGGTCACACTACTTTGTCCTAGTCGCTTGGCTCGGCGTAGGCGCTGTATGCGCTGCAGAGCTGAGAGAAACTTCGCCTCGTGTACACCAGAGGTAACCATGATCTCGTCCTCTGCGTACAGGGACATGATACCTCCGCCGAAAGTAGCCCCACGTCTAATAGAAGCGTAGGGCACGGGGATTCTCTGCCACGAGGCTTCTTGGTCGTCGGCTCGGAGCGTATAGCAGGAGAGAGCCGTTCGCACACCTTCCTCCCCCTCACTCCCAGAAAAGGCACCCATGAAGTAGATATAAGGCTCTTCGTCGAGCCAATACTCCGTAGCGAGTACTTTGAGCAGAGCAGAGCCGGGATAGCTCCTTTCTTCCCGCCAGCCGAGCTGCGGTTCGTCGAGATCTAGCGAAATCACAGAGTTGGACAGACGACCCGCAACGCTACCGCCAATCAGATAGAGCCGTGAGCGGATAAGCGCCGAAGCCATTGCACTGCGTGGCTGTGGCAGACTTGGCAACGTTTCGGTGGTCAATTTGCCAGCTTCGTCCACAGAGATGGCATAGACAGAGGCTAGCTCTCGCCCACCAGTAGTCTGTCCGCCTGCGACGATGAGCCGCCCGAGATAGGTGCGTCCAGCGGCATAGGCCAATGGCTCGGGCAGATTGCCCAGTCGCTCCCACTCCTGCCCAGAGAGCAGCCCACATGTTGCGTAGACATGGCTATAGAAGCGTTTCGCTCCCCCCTCGGCCGCTGGCGCATCGGGGAAGTTACATCCGCCTACGAGCACCACATAGTCTTCGGCGAGCGAGGCGGCGATGTGTCCAGATACACCCTTGGCGTAGTCGGCATCTAGCTGTGGCGTTTGTAGGCGTGTGGCTGATTGGGCATTCGCCCCACCTACTGCGATGATCAGAAGCGCAGTAAGTAGGGCGAATTTGATTGGCTTAATCATAAGCTTTTTGTTTAGAGTTTTGCTAGCATCTCTTGGCAGAGCTGATAGCTCTTGATCATCATACGGGGAATGTGGAATGGACCTTTGAAGATATTACCCTTGGCAGGTTGAGCTACCGAGCCGTCCCGATGCAGATAACCATACCACTCTCCGAATTCGTTGTCTGGGAAATGAGCATACGTCCAATCGCTGATTTGGCGATGCATCTGCATATACTTCTCATCTCCGCTAAGCTGATAGGCGTAGAGTGTGGCGATGATTGCTTCGGTCTGTGGCCACCAGAACTTCATATCTTGCGAATAGTCCTGTGCGGGGAAGCCCTTGCAATCTCTGAAGTTGATGATACCGCCATACTCCTGATCCCAGCCCCAGTCCCAAGACCAGTCTAGAATCGTAAGAGCCATATCCTGCAGCTCCTTATCGCCTCCACGATATTTCACTTCGTCGAGCAGGAACCACGCTGTCTCGATGCAGTGGCCGGGATTAATTAGTCGGCCATTGATTGTGTCGATAAACTCACCATGCTCACCTACTCCCTCAAGAAGCGCCTTGTACTCGGGCTTCATGAAGTATGTTTTGAGCTCATAGATCGAGTCGGCGATCTGCTTGTCGAGTGCAGGATCGGCAATAGCTGAGCGCAAACGAGCCGCTACATTGAGCATAATCATGACGATCGAGTGCGATCGTCCCTTGACGTGTGGCTCATACTTAGCTGGCAGTGCGCCGGGTGTAGCGAGCCAGCCCTGCACCTGCTTGAAGAGTGCTAGGGCACGCTCTGCATAAGATCTATCGCCCGAGGCGATGCTGTACTCCGCCATAGCGATGATGGCGAAGGTTTCGCTGAAGACATAGCGACGCAAGCGCAGGGGTGTACCGTCTGCCATTACCTCGAAGTACATACGACCATCGGCGTTGAAACAGTGCTGCAAGAGGAAGTCTATACAACTCTTACTTGCCTCTAGGTATTCGGCTCTAGGCTCTATTTCGTTGTAGGCATTGGCAAAAATGTATCCTGCGCGCCCCTGAAACCAAACACTCTTGGTGCCGTCCATCAGCTTGCCATCTCTATCTAGGCAGGTATATATGCCACCATGCACAGGATCCAACCCATGCTTGAGCCAGAAATTAAGGATATTATCTTGGAGCTCACTGCGATAACGCTCAGCCCAATAAGTCAAATAAGTCTTGATGTCCATTGAGGTAATTAAAACAATTTACAATATGACAAAAGTAATCCTAATCTCCCAATATAGCAAGCAGATAGCCCCTCGGCAAACAGCACGAATGCGTTGGTCCATTAGAATACAAGTAAAACAGAGGGAAGAGGAATGCAAAAAAGTGTCAAGGAGGACTTTAACAAGCATAAATAAAAAAGGGGAGCTAATTAGCTCCCCTTTAGTTGCCTCATAAGGACTCGAACCTTAACAAACAGGACCAGAATCTGTTGTGCTACCATTACACCATGAGGCAATCACATTCGGATAAGAAAAATTTCCTAAATCCGACGGCAAAGGTAATACTAATTTCCAAATACACAAGCGAGGTGAGAGAAAATGCAGCCACTACAGCTCACGGCGCAACCTAGCTACCGGTAGCTTCAACTGCTCCCGATACTTCGCCACAGTGCGCCTAGCCAGAGGGTAACCCTGCTTGGCAAGCAAATCAACCAGCTCGGCATCTGTATAGGGATTGTGCTTGTCTTCCTCCGAGATTAGGAGCTCCAGAGCCTGCTTGATCTGTCGCGTGGAGATCTCCTCCCCCTCATCGTTGGTAATGCCCTCGCCAAAGAAAAATTTGAGCGAATAGACACCGTGATCCGTTTGCACACTCTTGCTATTGCTCACACGGCTAATAGTACTAATGTCTAGCCCTGTGGCCTCGGCGATATCTCGCAGAACCATGGGGCGCAAGTCGCTCAGCTCACCCGAGAGGAAGAATGCGTGCTGGTGCGCCACAATGGCAAGCATAGTCTGTCTAAGCGTCTGTTGCCTCTGAGCCACAGCGTCTATGAACCAACGAGCTTGCTCTACCTTATGCTTGAGGAAAGTCATCGCTTCTCGTCGCTTACGGTCTGCTGATCCCTGCTGGACGTCCTCGAGCATAGCCACATAGGTAGGGCTAAGTCTAAGCGGTGTGAGCTCTCGCTCGTGTACAAGCGCCACGGTAAGCTCACCATCGACCTCCGAAACGATGAAGTCGGGGGCGTACTGCATCATACGGCTCTCCTCATCGCTCCCTAGCCCCGAGGTCGGACGTGGGTTGAGTTTAGCCACCAGAGCGTAGACCTCCGAGAGCTCATCTTGGCTAATCTCGAGCGAAGCGCAGAGCTTGTCGAAGCGTTTATTGACGAAGTCGTCGTAGTGATGGCGTAGGATCGTCAGCGCTAGAGCTATACCAAGACGAGATCCCTCCACTCTACGCTCTAGTTGTAGGATTAGACACTCCTGCAAGTTGCGAGCTGCAATGCCAGCAGGCTCAAGCCCTTGAATACGTTTGATAAGTTCCCTCAACTCGTATTCGCTCGCCTCAATACCTACCTTGAAGAGCAGATCGTCTTGTAGCTGATAGATCGAGCGATCGAGATAACCCTCTGCCGAGAGATTGCCTATAATATAGCGTGCAAGCTCTCGCTCTCGCTCGGTGAGCTTGGTCAGGCTAAGCTGCTCCATGAGTAGCTCGTCTAGCGATGGCGCAGAGGCAGAGAAAGGGACCTCCTCTCGCTTAGCCTGCCGCTCTTGTAGCTCTCTGAGTTTATAGGCAGGTATATCATCTTCGCTGGCATACTCCCCTAGCTCCCAGTCCTGCTCGCTCGCCTCGCCTCGGGCCTCGTCGTCGGCAGAGGATAGGCCCTCTGCCTCGTAGTTCTCCTCGAGAGCTGGGTTCTCCTCAAGCTCCCGCTCTATACGTATCTCTAGCTCGAGGGTTGTCAGCTCGAGCATCTTGATGGCTTGTATCTGTGCGGGGCTTAGTGTAAGTCCCTGCTCCAGCCGCTGCTGTTGGGTCAGTTTATTCATAGTGTCCACTAGAATAGGTGGAGGATATGCCCTAGACCTATCCCATTGGAGCCCTTGACCAGTACCAAGTAGCCCTTAGGGGGGTGTTGCTCTAGCCAGTGCGCTAGTTCCTCTCTCGTTAGGAAGCTATTGGCGACCTCTCCTAGCTCTTGGCGCCACTTAGGGCCACAGTAGAGTACTTGGTCTTGCTCGCCTAGCAGTGCCTCTACCTCCCGACGCAACTTGTGGTGGGCAGCCTCACTCTCGGCCCCTAGCTCATTCATATCTCCAAGCACCAAAAGTCTAGGACGATCGACCGATAGGCTGACAAGGTTGCGCAGGGCGGTGTGCATACTCGAGGGATTGGCATTGTAGGCATCGGCGATGAGCCAGTTGTGCTCGGTTTCAATGAGCTGACTGCGGCTATTGCTTGGGGCATAGTCTGCCAAGGCTTGGGAGATGTCCTCTACTGGCACATCGAAGTAGAGCCCCATGGCGATAGCGGCCAAAGCATTGTCTAGATTGTAGCCCCCCACCAACCTCGTAGACTGCTTGCACTCGGCTATCTGTAGCGTGGGGCAAAACCATGTGAAGTGTAAGAAAAGCTCACGATTGTCCTCTGGCAAGACACCTCTAACTACTGCCTCCTCGCCCTGACCATAGGTAACGGCAGGGATACCACGCCCTAGGTCACGAAGCGTAGCGTCCTCCTCTCTGAGGAATATCTTGCCCTCATGCGCCCTAAGCCAGTCGTACAGCTCGCCCTTAGTCTTGATGACCCCGATGAGCGAACCGAAGCCCTCTAGATGCGCCAGCCCTACATTAGTAATAAGGCCGTAGTTGGGTTGGGCAATGGCGCATAGCTCAGCAATGTCGCCCGGCTTACTCGCCCCCATCTCGATGAGTGCGATCTGATGCTCAGAGGTAAGGCGCAGCAGAGTAAGCGGTACGCCGATATGGTTGTTTAGATTACCCTCGGTGTAGAGCAGGTTGTAGCTCTTGGCGAGTACGGCAGCAGCGAGCTCTTTGGTCGTCGTCTTGCCATTCGTCCCAGTAATCGCAATGACGGGAGTAGCTAGAGCTTGCCTATGATGTGCCGCCAGAGCTTGTAGAGCCTCCAGCACATTAGGCACATGGAGCAGCCGCTCCCCTACGAGCGAGGCATCATCTACGACGGCATAGGCAGCCCCTGCCTCTATGGCCGATAGGGCGTACTGGTTGCCATCGAATCTCTCTCCTCGCAGAGCGAAGAAGATGCTGTCGGGCGTGATACTTCGGCTATCGGTAGAGATCGCTGGGTGCTCTAGATAGAGGCTATATAGTTGTTCTATTGTCGTCATATCTACTCCTAAATTTTGATGATATACAAATGTACACCAAAGGGCGGACATTATCCATCTCCGCTCTGCCCAAAGTCTTTGCGATGTAGCGCTGACAATCGCTATTCAATAACCTCGCCTTGCCACATTCAATACCCTTACTACGCCCCAAAATCCCCTCAAGGCTCGCATATCGCTCCCCTACTCGGTTTTTGCCAGCAGTGGACATAAGCCCTCATCATCACATTGGGTCGGATTGATTTGGGGTTTCATTCTTCGCATTTTTGGTTAAGGAGTATTAAAGGATTTCTAAGGTTTTTGACGGAACAAGGCCGTGACCCTACAAAGACTAGCAGGAAGTCTGGGAGAAATTAATGGGAAGATTTATTCGGATCGATGGGCTTATTCTCCGAGATGTGTCCACCAATCGGAGAAGATTGATGGGAAGAAATCCTGCAAAATACACTACAAGCACATAAAACGATCCTCCAAACCATCATATCAGCCTATTTTACAGCAGTTTGTAATCACATCGTTTGATGCAATTATTTTCACTCGACTGGGGCTAAGTGCCAAAACGAGGTCGAGCTCAATCTAGAGCCTCCTAGAGGGCAAATACGAGGTCTGCACAAGTTATCCACCACTTATACACCTATTCCCATCAACATTCTGAAACTTGACCTAAAATATAAATTCCCCAATACCCTTTGTAATCATTTATTAAGCTTCTAGAGCCCGAACCCGATCTATTGAGCCATTCGCTTGCTAGCACTCACTGTAGATAGCAAGGCCGATTGGAGTACAACACGCCTTGTAACCTGCTCCCGCATCTCTGCACCGAGTCCTGCAAACCTACCGCAGAAAGGAGAAATAGCCGTGCTAGCCTAGCGAAGAGTAAGCCATAGAGCTTGTGTAGGTTTGGAGAGAAAAGCGTAACTTTGGGGATACAAGTAAGCAAACTGAATTAGTATGATTTTATCAATGACGGGTGTAGGCAAGTCCATCGCTCGATACAACAATAAAAACATCGTCGTCTTCGTCAAGACACTCAACAGCAAACAACTAGACATATCCACACGCATCGCTCAGCCCTACCGAGAAAAAGAGATTGAGATCCGTGGCCTTGTGGCCGAGGCGCTCGTACGGGGCAAAGTAGAGCTAAGCATCAGCATCGAGGAGGAAGCTGGAGCACTCTCGGGAGTGCAGAAAATCAATGAGGAAGCACTCAAGTACTATATCGAGGCACTCTCCCCTCTCTACAAAGGGTTGGCTCTAGAGCTCCAAACCTCCGAGAGCCTACTGCGCCTGCCGGGCGTACTTCTCCCCAACGAGAGCAGCCTGCTCGAGGAGCTACCAGATGAGGAATGGCAGGTACTGGGTGGCGCCATTCGAGAGGCGCTTGAGGCTGTCACGGCTTTCCGTCGCCAAGAGGGTACTATGCTCGAGGGAGCTCTGCGGCAGCGCATCGACAACATCTCTAACCTGCTGCAAGGCGTAGATCAGCCCGAGGCCGAACGCATCGAAGCCATTCGCCAGCGCATCACCGAGTCCCTACAAAAGATTAGCCCCGATAGCTATGACAAAGGCCGACTAGAGCAAGAGATGATCTACTACATTGAGAAGCTCGACATCAACGAGGAGAAAGATCGTCTACGCCACCACCTCGGCTACTTTGTCGAGGTCATCGAGCAGGGTGAAGCACAGGGCAAGACATTGGGCTTCATCGCCCAAGAAATCGGCCGAGAGATCAATACCCTTGGATCGAAAAGCAACAATGCCGAGATGCAGAAAATCGTAGTTAAGATGAAAGACGAACTAGAGCAAATCAAGGAGCAGTCGCTCAACATTCTCTAGACTCATCATAGAGTATCGCCCCAGCAAGCCCACTAGGCAAGGGGCGATACTTGCATATCTACCAAGCACCAACTAAAAAAATCAATCAGCTCGACTTAATACAATCCCAAGAAATATGAAACAGATCATTCCCAGCGTCCACAACGAAACAGACCGCCTAGAGGTGGTCGTGCTAGGATTACCCCATAGCCTCGGGCCAGACCCTACACTAGACCAGACCTACGATGCCAAGAGCTACGAAGCAGTTAGCCGAGGTGTCTACCCCCAAGAGCAGGACGTGATACATGAGATGAATGCCGTACTCTCTGTACTTGAGCGCAACGGTGTCGAGGTGCTGCGCCCAGATTTGGTAGAGGACTACAACCAAATTTTCGCCCGTGATGTGGCCTTCGTCATCGATGACACCCTCTTCGTGTCCAACCTGATCCCAGACCGAGAGAAAGAAACAGGGGCTATCGGGCATATCCTCGAGCGTATCCCCTCGGCGCATATCGAGAGCCTCCCCGAGCGTGTGCATACCGAGGGCGGAGATATTCTACTCTACGATGATATTTTATTCGTAGGCTGCTATCTACGCCCAGACTACTCAACCTACAAGACAGCACGCACCAACCAATATGCTATCGACTACCTGCGTGAGCGTTTCCCAACCAAGCAGGTTGTCCCCCTAGAGCTGCGCAAGCACGACCACGACCCACGGCTGAGTGTCCTACACCTAGATTGTGCCTTCCAGCCAGTGGGCAAAGGGCGAGCACTTATCTTCCGTGAGGGATTTCTAGAGCCTAAGTATGTAGGGGTAGTAGAGGAGATCTTCGGCAAGGATAATCTATTCGCCGTGACTGGTGAGGAGGCCTATATGATGAACACCAACTTGGTATCTCTATCGCCTAGCAGAGTCATCAGCGACCAAGCCTTCACACGCCTCAATCAGCACCTAGAGCAGAACTGGGGTATCGCCGTAGAAGCAGTCCCCTACCAAGAGATCGCCAAGATGGGTGGCCTGCTACGTTGCTCAACGATGCCTTTGGTACGCAAGCCGATCTAATGCAAGTTAATGGCTAAGCAAAAAATCGTATTTGCCTGCCAAGGCTGTGGCACAGTCTACCCCAAGTGGCAGGGACAGTGCCATGCCTGTGGCGAGTGGAACACCATAGCCGAGGAGGTATCAACCAGCAGCAACCGTCCGTCAGTAGGGCACCCTGCACTAGGAGGCACAGTGGCCGTGAAGCCCGTTCGCCTCTCCGATATTGCCGCAAACGCTGAGGTGCGCCAAGACATGCTCGACCCTGAGCTCAATCGAGTGCTCGGCGGTGGCTTGGTGCCGGGTGCCTTTGTGCTACTAGGAGGAGAACCGGGCATCGGCAAGAGTACGCTGATTCTACAGACGGTGCTGCGCCTACCCTTGCGCACGCTCTACGTTTCGGGCGAGGAAAGCCAAACACAGCTCAAGGTGAGAGCCGATAGGCTTGGCACTGGTGTGGCCGACTGCCTAATCTACACAGAAACAAACCTCGAGCGTATCCTCACGACAGCCCTAGAGGTCAAGCCCGACCTTGTGGTCATCGACTCGATCCAGACCATACAGACGGAGCTATCGGAGAGTAGCCCCGGGAGTATCTCGCAGATCCGCGAGTGTGCGAACCTACTGCTCAAGTACAGCAAGACAGAGGGTGTACCCGTGATCCTCATCGGACACATCAACAAGGAGGGGAGCATCGCAGGGCCCAAGATACTAGAGCACACGGTCGATGTCGTCTTGCAGTTCGATGGCGACAAGCACTATATGTACCGCATCTTGCGTGGACAGAAGAACCGCTTCGGCTCGACCAACGAGCTGGGCATCTACGAGATGCAGCAGACAGGGCTACGCCCCGTAGAGAACCCCTCGGAGCATCTCATTAGCCGTGATCGAGCGCACCTGAGTGGCATCGCTATTGCCGTGGCGATGGAGGGCGTCCGCCCTTTCCTTATAGAAACGCAGGCCTTGGTCAGCTCTGCCGTCTATGCTACACCGCAGCGCTCTGCTACGGGCTACGACACGAGGCGCATGAATATGCTACTGGCTGTACTGGAGAAGCGAGCCGGCTTCAAGCTCATACAGAAGGACGTCTTCCTCAACATAGCCGGGGGCATCAAGATTGCCGACCCAGCGAGTGATCTGGCTATCATCACTTCTGTCCTCTCCTCGAGCCTAGACATCGCCCTCCCCGAGGGTGTTTGCCTGACGGGAGAGGTCGGGCTATCGGGAGAGGTGCGCCCCGTGAGTCGTGCCGAGCAGCGCATTCTAGAGGCCGAGCGCATTGGGCTCAAGGCTATTATCCTACCACAAGCCAACCTCGCACAGCTGAGCAACCGCTCGTGGGGCATTCGCCTCGTGGGGGTAAGTACCGTAGAGGAGGCTTTCCGCCTGCTCTTCAAGCCAAGGGAGTAGAGAGAATTATCGTCAAGCCATATACAAGAGAGGGGTAAGGTGCAGAAAGGTAAGAGCTGCCTATGCATTACGGCTCACCACACCCCTGTATATACTATTGTGCCGATAGCCTAGCCTAGCGATACAAAAAACGCCTCCTCGCCCTAGCAAAGAAAGACCTTTGCTGTAGGGCGAGGAGGCGATCGTGCTATATACAAACAGCCTACAAGCCGAGCCTTTCCTTAGCAGCCTTGACCATTTGCCAAGTACCGCCATTGATTACGTTGGGTATGCCAGCCTCATCAAGTATAGCTTTAGCCTGACCGCTACGGTTGCCACTACGACAGAAGACTAAGATTCCTTTCTTCCCCTTAAACTCCTCAAGACGATCCTTAATCGAGCTGAGAGGGATATTCACAGCTCCGGGCACACTGCCAGCGGCAAACTCTCTAGGCGTACGTACATCTACGAGCATGGCTCCGTACTTGAGCGCACTATCGAGATCGGTGATACGCCCCTCTTCTTTCTTATCCTCCTTTTGCCTATCGTCTTTCTTTTGGTCTTTGGGCTCCTCCTTTTTCTCTTCCTTCTTTTCGTTCTTAGGCTCATCTTTCTGCTCCTCCTTCTTTGGCTGGGTAGGCACCTCGGTCTGCTTAGACTCTGGGGCAGGTGTTAGGGGCATGCTGTCGGAGCAACTCATCGCCGTTAGGGCAAATACTAATAGGAAGGACTTCCCTCCAAGTGTCTTAATACTCATTCGATTATTTTATTTATTGCTTAAATATATGTTTGATAATAACGAAGCACCTAAGCTAAATGTTTATACTCGAATAGCAAGGTGTCTACCTATACAGATCTTCGGGCGCTCTACAGTAGGGGGTGCCTCTAGCTCAAAAAGTAGAAGGTAAGAGGGTGGTATACCCCCTCTCGTCGGCCTCGGAGCCTTGCAGTCTGCGCATTCTGAAACACCCAAAAGGGGCTGTAGCAAAAATAAACTTTGCCACAGCCCCCTCTCTTGTGTTTGAAGTTTCAGTCTGGGACAGTTAGCCCTTGATAGCAAGTACCTCGATCTCTACTAGACCGTTCTTGGGTAGCGTGCGGACGGCTACGGCAGAGCGTGCGGGGAAAGTGCCCTCGAACTGACGAGCATACACCTCGTTCATCGCTGCGAAGTCGCCCATATCGGCTAGAAAGACAGTGGTCTTAACCACATCGTTGATCGTCATACCAGCTTCGGCGAGTATGGCATGTACATTACGGAAAGCCTGCTCGGTCTGAGCCGTGATCCCGTCTGCAAATTCGCCCGTCTTGGGGTCGATCCCCAGCTGACCAGAGGCGTAGAGCGTTTTATCTACAAGAACAGCTTGGCTGTAAGGGCCGATAGCAGCAGGTGCTGCTGAGGTAGAAATAACTTTCTTCATAAGATCTATTATTTTTTTCGAGTTGAATGGGTTTTCTTCTTCGTCACTGGCGTATAGGTCACACCAGAGCTCTTGGGCTTGTAGTGCTTGAGCGCATGAGGCATATAGGTTTGGATCTCACGGATACGTGTTTCGTCGGAGGGGTGTGTAGAGAGAAATTCCATACCGCCCTTGCTCCCTGCACCCATTTTGCGCCACAGATTAACTGCCTCGTTGGGATCGTAACCAGCCATAGCCATAAGCACTAGACCAATTTTATCGGCCTCTAGCTCCTGCTTACGGCCAAAAGGTAGAGCAACGAACATATTCGTCCCAAGACCATAAGCCTGACCGATAACCATGCGCATCAGAGCGGACTTATCACTCACAGCACTACCGAGAATGTCGCCACCCATCTGCAGTAGCATTTGGTTGCTGATGCGCTCATTTGCATGCTTAGCCAAAGCGTGTGCGACCTCGTGACCGATAACGGCAGCAAGCTGAGCATCGGAGCCAGCACCAGAACCGATAAGATTAAGTAGCCCAGTATAGACGACAATCTTACCACCGGGCATACAGAAAGCATTGACCGATTGGCTATTCACGACGTTGAGCTCCCAAGACATCTGACGAGCAAGATCGTCGAACCTCTGCTCCTTGAGGTACTGCATCGTCGCATTGATGATGCGTGTACCGACCTCTTTCACTCGGCTATTGGTCGTCATATTCGTGCTAAGAGGGGCTTGCTGGATAAACGAGCGATACTGAGATACGCTTGAGGATAAGATCTCGTTGTCCGAAACTAGATTGAGGGTACGCCTCCCCGTCACGGGCACCGTACCGCAAGAGTAGAGTCCTAGGGCAAGTAGGAGGGCGGAGATGAACTTATTGCTCATAAAATCAAGACTATTTAGAGGGTTAATGCACCATAGGAATGGCACTATAATAGGAACAAAAATCCTGTAAATCGACCTGCTCTACCCGAGGCAATGGCACGGGAACTTGAGCCTTCGGCAAATCTACAGGGAGTAAGCGATAGACCGCTCGCCCATCTGGACGAAGCTTATTGACAAAAACGTATTGATAGCTAGGCTGTGTGACAATATCAGCCATCGGATTGGCTCGACTAAGGGTTAGGGAGAGTAGCATGCCACCACGTGTGGCAGCTGGTTTGCGCTGATTGCTAACAAAGTTGCCCAACGAATAGATCACAAAGCTCTTCTTACTCTGTAGGCTGTCTGGCTCAATCCATTCGCTCTGCTGTACGACGTGCGGGTGACTCCCTACGATTGCGTCCACTCCTTGGCCGTGAAGCCATCGAGCAAGGGCACGCTGTTCTCTATTGGGCGCTCGTTCGTACTCTACCCCCCAATGTATCTGGACGATCTTGTAGTTCGCTCCAAGCGAATCGGCCCGAGCGATGTCCTGAGCCATTAGGAGCGTATCAATACCATCTACCAGAGTTGGCTCTGGCACTGTGAGGCCATTCGTCCCATAGGTATAGGCCAGTACGGCTAGACGCAAACTCCCAAGCTCTAGCATAAGAGGTACTGTGCGCTTACGTTCGTCCACACTTCGGTAGCTACCCGTGTGAGCAATGCCTAGGCTATCTAGGACATCGAGGGTGCGTGTAATACCAAGCGCGGAGCGGTCGGCCGAGTGATTATTGCTGGTCGTCAGGACATCGAAGCCAGCTTCTCGCAGAGCCGTGCCCATAGCATCGGGCGTAGAAAACATTGGATAGCCAGTGTAAGGCTTACCTCCAAAGGTCGTTTCCAAGTTGCCAAAGGCTAAATCGGCCGAGCTGATACGAGAGGCTAGCGAATCGAAGGACGAAGTAAAGTCATACATACCCTCGGCCGTGCGAGCCGCCTTGATCTGCGGGCCGTGCGCCATGATATCCCCAGCGAAAACAAGGCGATAAACCTCTGGCCTAACTGGAGCTATTGTATCCGACGACTGAACAGAAGTACTCGAGGCTTCTGCACAACTTACCCCAGAGAGCAGGAGAAGAAAGCTCAAGATGTGGAGTATTCGGCAGAGGGATCGCATAGGCTTTAGTATTCGGGGCGATACTTCTCTTCGTCCTTGTCTTCAAGAATGCTCAGATAGCTGATGTATCTGCTCTCGGCGATGCGCCCGTCCTCTAGCGCCTCACGCACGGCACAGGCTGGTTCGTGGGTATGTGTGCAGTTGCCGAAGCGACATTGGGGCTGGAGGGCAAAGATCTCGGGGAAGTAGTGTGACACTTCTTCGTCCTGCATATCGAGCAGTCCGAACCCTTTGATACCCGGTGTGTCGATCAGATAGCCCTTGCTCGTGGGCAGAGGGATCATCTGGGAGAATGTTGTGGTGTGCATTCCCGTGTAATGCGCTTGGGAAATATCGCCCGTACGTAAGTCTACACCGGGAATCAAAGCATTGATGAGCGTACTTTTGCCCACACCCGAGTGCCCGCTAAAGAGCGTGATCTTGTCCTGCATCTGCTCACTCAGAGTCTCGAGCCCCTCGCCCGTGATGGCCGAGACTCTATGACAAGTGTAGCCAATACCCGTGTAGAGAGCGATAAGCTCTGCAAGATAGGCTTGGCCTTCTTCGTTGAGGAGGTCGGTTTTGTTGAAGACAAGTTGCGTGGGTACTCGATACGCTTCGGCATTGGCGAGGAAGCGATCGATAAACGTAGTACTGGTCTCTGGTGCAACCAGCGTACAGACCAGAAACGAAGCATCTATATTAGCTGCAAGGATATGCGACTGTTTCGATAGATTGGCAGCCCGACGCAATATGTAGTTGCGTCGGGGCAGTATTTCTTTGATGAAGTGTGCCTCGCCTCCGCCCTCTGGAGTTAGCTTAACCTCTACACGATCGCCCACGACGATTGGGTTGGTCGAGCGAATGCCCCTAAGGCGCAGATTGCCCTTGGCCAAACAAGCTCGCTCGACACCATCGTCGCAGAGCACGAGATAGTGGCTGCCTGTGTTGCGAATGACCAGACCCTGTACTTCTTGCATTGCGATAGCTGTACGGACTCTAGACCGTCATGATTTCCTTTTCCTTCTCGCCGAAAAGCTCGTCAATACGCTTAATATACTTATCGTGGAGCTTCTGCACTTCTGCCTCGGCGTCCTTGGCTACGTCTTCGGGCGTATTGTCTGTCTTGATGCTCTTCTTGACGGCGTCGTTGGTATCGCGACGTACGTTGCGCACTCGGATCTTCGCTTCCTCAGCGTCCGACTTAACCTGCTTGACCAGCTCACGGCGACGATCTTCGGTCAGCGGTGGAATGCCGAGACGGATCAGCTCGCCATTATTCTCGGGCGTAATGCCGAGAGGAGAGTTAATGATCGCACGCTCGATGTCGCGAATGATCGTCTTCTCCCATGGAGTGATCACGATACTCTTGGCGTCTGGGATTGTCACCGAACCAACCTGATTGAGGGGTACAAGACTTCCGTAGTACTCTACCATGATGCCATCTAGGATCTTAGGATTGGCCTTGCCGGCACGCACTCGTCCTAGTAGCTCCTCGAGGTGATCTACAGCCTTGCTCATACTTTCGCCCGCTTGGGCTATCATGCTTTTTAAGTCGCTCATTACTTTATTATTCTAGGGTTTATCTTCTACTCTTTTATATTCTAATCCTACTCCAGCGAACTATTTATTCGTTGCTCACGTAGGTGCCGATATTCTCGCCGCTGAGCACTTTGATGAGGTTGCCGGGCGTATCCATATCGAAGACTACAATGGGGAGGTTGTTCTCCATACACATCGTCGTAGCCGTCAAATCCATAATCTTGAGGCCTCGGCGATAGATCTCCTGATAGCTGATGCGGTCGAACTTGGTTGCCGCTGGATCTTTCTCGGGATCTGCCGTATAGATACCGTCCACACGTGTTCCCTTGAGCATCACATCAGCCTCCAGCTCGATGCCTCTGAGCGACGAACCGGTATCGGTCGTGAAGAATGGGTTACCCGTACCAGCCGAGAGGATAACCACCTGCCCAGCCTCCATGGCCTCGATCGCACGCCACTTGGTATATAGCTCACCAATAGGCTCCATGCGAATGGCCGTCATCACGCGGTTCTTCACGCCAACGGCTGAGAGCGCAGAGGATAGGGCAAGGCTATTGATTACGGTCGCAAGCATACCCATCTGATCGCCCTTAACACGGTCGAAGCCTTGTGTGGCTCCGCTCAGACCCCTGAAGATATTCCCGCCACCAATGACGATAGCCACCTGAATACCCATCTGGCACGTAGTCTTGATATCGTGGGCATAATCGGACAGACGCCCCGTATCAATACCGTGCTGCTTAGCTCCCATAAGAGATTCTCCGCTGAGCTTGAGCAGCACTCTATTATATTGCTTCATACAACGCTATAGTTACAAATATCGTATAATACTACAAAGTAACAATATTTCACCACGATGAGCAAATACCCCAAAAGCAATCCCCACCCTATGGCTCCGGGCCTAGGGTGGGGATTGAAGTATCACATCTTGTCTATCGCAGAGAGTGACGAATTACCTCTACTTGCGTGACTCTTTGCGCTTCTCCAGCTGTCGCTTGAGTGCATCAATAGATATATCTATAGCCTCCTCAAATGTGTCGGCAGTCTTATCCGCAAATAGATCGGCGCCTGCGATGATGAGTTTGACAGAGGCTTCTTTGTTAAGCGAAACTTCTGGTTTAATGACCTTGAGAATCACCTCTGCCGCTTGAATTTCGTCGGCGAAACGGTTAAGCTTCTCTAGTTTCTTCTGGATGAACTCCTTGAGCTGAGCGGTGGCTTCGAAGTGCAAAGCCTGAATCCTGATATCCATAGTCATTTTTCTTTTTTTGCTCTTGGGTGAGCGTTATACATCTGTTGCAGCTGTTTGAAGGTCGTATGCGTGTACTGCACTGTCGTCGTGACCGAGCTGTGCCCCATAAGCTCCTTGATGGCCAAGAGATCAGCTCCAGAGTTGAGCATATCGGTAGCGAATGAGTGCCTAAGGGCGTGCGCCCCTCGCCGTGAGAGGTTAGGAACGCTCTCGAGGGCTCGATGTACAATGCGGTAGACCGCTTCGCCCGTCATAGCTTTACCTCTCAAAGATACGAAAAAAGTATCGGTATTTCCAAACGTTTCGTTACGTTTCTCTCGCCACTGAATCAGCAGTTCAGCCAAATTGTTGCCAAAAGGAATGATCCGCTCCTTGCCTCCCTTGCCGAGCACCTTGAGCGTCTGCCCTCGTAGGTCCACATCGGCATCTTTGAGCCCCGCCAGCTCCGAACGCCTGAGCCCACACTCATAGAGTGTGGCGATAAGCGTACGTGCGAGTAGCTCTGGCAGACTCTCCTCTTCCTGCTCCTCAAGTAGCCGCTCGATCTCGGCCGTTGGCACATAGACGGGCAGAGGGCGCTCTGCACGAGGCGGTCGGAGATGTTGCGCTGGGTGGCGGTCGATGTCGCCACGCTTGAGCAGATAGCGGTAGAAGCTCTTGACCGCAGAGAGCCTGCGTGCCACGGAGCTCGCCTTGAGGCCTGAGTCCATTTGTGCCGAGAGCCAACCTCTTATCAAGTCCGTATCGGCCCCACTAGGGGCAACCAACTCCCCAAGTCGCTGCTCGCAGTAGAGGGCATAGGCCTCTAGATCGGCAGCATAGCTCTCTCGGGTACGTCGGGCAGCATTGACCTCCTGCTCCAAGTAGCGCAAATAATCTCGTATCGCTTGGCGCATCATCTCTCTACACTTATCAAGCAACTAAGTCAGCCCAAACAGGCGCTCTGCATTCTGAGCGGTAATCTCCCCCAGCTCATGAGCCGAGAGTCCGTAGATCCCAGCGAGGAACTCTAGGGTGTGCACCAAATGCGCAGGCTCATTGCGTCTGCCTCGCTTAGGCATAGGGCTCAAGTATGGGGCATCGGTTTCTATGAGTAAACGCTCTAGAGGGATCCGCTGCACGTAGGTCTTGAGCTGACTATTCTTGAAGGTTACCACCCCATTGAGCCCAATCATGAAGTCATCGAAGCCGAGTGCCTCCTCCAGCTCCGCCTCACTGCCCGTAAAGCTGTGGAAGACGCCACGAGTTGTATTCCTACCTGCACAGCGTAGCAGGTCGAACGTATCGGCGAATGCCTCGCGCGTGTGTATAATAATAGGTAGGCCGTACCGATGAGCTAGGGCAATCTGCTCAGAGAAAGCCTCTGCCTGCTGTACCTTGTAGGTCGTATCCCAGTAGTAGTCTAGCCCTATCTCCCCAACAGCGACAAAGCGTCCATGGGTAAGAGCCTCGGCAACAAAATCGAGCTGCACACGATAGTCTGCGCCCACAGAGGTCGGATGCAACCCCGCAGAGGGATAAAGCACTTTTGGGTAACGCTCGACGAGCGCCATCATACGAGGATAGCTCTCTCTATCTACATTGGGCAGTACCATACGCTCCACCCCCGAGGATACAGCTCGAGCTAGCACCTCATCAATATCCTCGTCGAACTCCTCGGCGTATATATGCGTATGCGAATCTATCAGCCTCATCTTAGCTCATGCGACTAGCAAGCGAATCGAATAGCTCCACAAGCGGAGCCGTACGCTCCGGCTCCAGAGATAGAGCCCCGAGAATGCCGAGCGCCTCTTGAGTCAGTCGGGTAATCTGGGCACGGGCATACACAGGTGCACCCGCCTTATCGTAGAGAGCTGTAACACCTTGTATCCGCTCTTGGCGATGCTCCTGCCCGAGCGTCATCAAACGATCTAGCTCAACCAAATCTCTCGCCTCAAGCTGCTCGCGAGTATAGAGGAGCATAAGCGTCTTCTTGGCATTCATGATGTCACCTCCGATAGGCTTACCGAAAGTCGCCTCGTCGCCATAGACATCGAGATAGTCGTCCTGTATCTGGAAGGCGAGCCCGAGCCTCTGCCCTACTTCGTCTAGACGCTCTGCGTCCTCCGCACTGGCACCACTAGCTAGAGCACCCAACCGCATAGACGCCCCGAGCAGAACGGCCGTCTTGAGGCGAATCATCTCTAGATACTCGTCCGTAGACACATCTTCACGACACTCAAAGAGCATATCGTACTGCTGACCACGGCAAATATCTACCGCCATCTGATTAAAGATCGGGAAGACACGATAGAGTAGCTCTGCCGAGGCGATACCCTCCAGCGCTCTGTACGCCTCGATACTCATCACATCGCCCGAGAGGACAGCCGTGTTCTCGTCCCACTTGCGATAGACAGTAGGCTGACCACGTCTGAGCGGCGAGCGATCCATCAGATCATCATGTAGCAGCGTAAAGTTGTGGAAGACCTCTAGTGCCACAGCCATCGGCAGGGCAGGACGAATGTCGGCAGAGAAGAGCTGAGCCGAGAGCAAGCAGAGCAACGGACGCACACGCTTACCGCCAAGCTCTAGGGTATAGTGAATGGGGGCATAAAGCTCCTCGGGGATACACGTGGCGTAGCCTTGTGCATGGAGCGCCTGCTCAATCTGTACGAGCAGCTCCGATGATGTACGTAGTGTAGGCATAGTCTATAACGCAATAAACCGTGACCGCTCTGAATAGGGGGCCACGGTTTACCATAAATAAAATATTCACAATATGAAAAGCTCTTTTCTAATCTAAGACAGCTTATTGTAAGCGGAATACAACTGGCAGTCTGAAGCGCTGACGCACAGGCTTACCACGCTGCTTACCGGGCTTCCAAGCTGGCATACCAGATACCACACGCACGGCTTCCTTATCTAGAGCAGGGTCTACACCACGTAGCACCTCTACCTGAGATGGCCTACCGTCACGCTCGATCACGAAGCCCACGATCACACGACCTTGGATACCGTTCTCCTGAGCGATCTCGGGGTAGCGCACGTTGTTGCTTAGGTACTTCATCAGAGCTGCCTGACCGCCGGGGAACTCAGTGCTCTCTTCTACGATCTCGAAGATTTGGTTGGCATCTTCTTCCTCTACAGGAGCAGCTACGACTACAGGAGGAGGCGTTGGCTTAGCCTCGTCAGCCGATACGAAAGCTACCTTGGCAACTTCCTTCTCGTTGTCTACTGTAGTAAACTCCTCAGGTAGCTGAGCCTCGATTTGCTGTTCGGGCTCTGGCTCTGGCTCTGGTTGTTCCTCTTGCTGTTCGTCTTGTACGATGAGGGCATCATCAAGATCGGCTAGGCTTAGTACTGCCGTATCAATAGCCTTAGCGATAGACGAGCGCCACTCAAGGGTAACGAAGAGCAACGATAGCGCCACTACCAGACCGAGCAAGAGGGATAAGCCCTTGCTTTTCTCAAGGTCTGCTTGAGGTGATTTCTTGATTTCCATAACTATTCCTATATTATTTGTTTGTTTAACTTCAAGACTACATCAGCACAAAAATACTAAAGTTTTTGCCAACAACAATACATCACAAGAAAAAGTGAAGTCTAGCACCATGAGCGACTTCACTAAGTTCAGCTTGGGTTGCTCTGTACATTAAATAAGGATCCGGACAATCCCCAATTAATGACCACCACAAATCGAGGTTATCCAACTATGCACTTATCTAGCGCGTCTGCCATTCACACATTTTCACAACCATTTAGACAATTGAAGCAATTGAGCGCTTGTATCAGCCGAATGCAAGCAAAAACTCAAACCTCGTATTTAGCCTCTAGGAGGCTCTAGGCTGCGTCCGACGTCGCTTGAGCCAACAACCTCCAGCCCGACCAAAACAGCAGCCGGGAACAGCCTCCAAGCAACCATCTAACAACCAAACACATAAACAAGAACCACGAATTAATCAGCCACTTAGCACAACCGATTCCAAGTTTTCTTCCCATCAATCTTGCCGAATTGATGGACACATCGCTGGGGATTAGTCCACCAATCCACAAAAATCTTCCCATCAATTTTCTTTAGGCTCTTCGTTTGTCTTTATAAACCAGCGCCTCATTCCATAAAATATCTAAGCAATCCCTTTGCATACCTTAACACAAAAGTAGACAAACGAGCCTTGTTTCAGATGAGCCCGAGGCACACGAAACATACTAGCCGAGGGGCAATTGGTTTTAGCTTGCAGCAATGCCACGGGCGATATCGCCACACCAAGCAGTATATATTGAAGGGGATTATGCTCATTTCTCATCTAGCTTAGGGTATCGAGGGCGGGAGAGATCGAGATTTTACCCCTTAACTCCCCGCATTCACCCCATGATCAACAACCATGATTGCGGCAGACCCGTCTTATTTGCGCATAAGATTGGGATAAGATCTAGCAGAAATAGAGCGACACATCAACATTTTAGCGGCAATTATAAGCCTATATCACTTACTGTTTGTATCTTTGCGACGCAATTATTATAGGTAATAACAAAACAAACTATATAGTATCTCAAATGGCAGTATTAGAGAAGATCAGAAACAATGCTGGCCTCTTGGTCGGAGGGATTGGTGTTGCGCTTGCAGCATTCCTCCTCGGTGACGGTATGCGTTCGTGCACGCCGTGGCTACAAAAGAGCCAACAGGTGGCCTTGTCTATCGACGGACAGGAAGTATCAATCATGGACTACGATGCTCGTCTGCAGATGATGCAGGAGCAGATGGAGGCACGCTCACAGCAGCGCCTGAGCGACGAACAGAGGCTGATGATCAACAATCAGCTCTCGCAGGAGTACATCACCGACTATGCTATCACTAAGCTAGCCGAGGAGCTTGGCCTCAAGGTAACCAACGACGAGCTCTACGCTCTCTTGAGCGGTCAGGGCGTCAGCACTTCTCCTATCGCACGTCAGTTCTTCTCCCAGTTCGGCATCAACCCCGAGGACAAGAAGTCTGTCGATGATCTCATCATGCAGATGAGCGACAAGAACCTAGGCAACCTACCAGCCGAGCATCAGGCTCGCCTACGTGCTCAGTGGCAGGGTGTACACCGCTCTATCGTCAATAGCCGTCTGCAAGAGAAATTCTCCGCACTGCTTAGCCGCAGCTACAAGATTACCAAACTCGACGAGGAGATCGCCCAAGGCTCCGGTAGCCGCACAGTAGCTCTCGTGCGCACCACCGCAGGTATGATCTCGGACAGCACACAGCGTGCTACCGATGCAGAGATCAAGAAGTACTACGAGGAGCACAAGAACTTCTTCCGCATGCCTTACCCCAACGCCGAGGTAAGCTACATCAGCATGCAGGTACTCCCCTCAGCCGACGACTATGCAGCCGCCGAAGCCGATATGCAGAAGGCCTACACCGAGCTACGCGAGTCTGCTACGCTCACGCAGGTTGAGGAAGCTATCCGCAACTACAACGAGAAGTTCTCTAGCAAGGTGTACCTCACCGCTGCCGAGCTGGACCAGATGGGGCTAGGCACAGATGATGCAACCTTCATCAAGACGTCGGAGATTGGCGCTGTCAATCAGCCACGTCTAGTGAGCGACCGCTACAACCTCGTTAAGCTCATCGACAAGAAGACCAGCGCAGAGTCTATCGGGGTACGTATCCTCACGCTCGATAGCGCAGGGATGGCCAAGAGCGACAGTCTACTGGCACTGCTCAACTCTGGCGCAGACTTCGCCGAGCTTGCCAAGAAGCATAGCTCAGACCCAAGGACAGCAGCCGACGGCGGTCTGCTCATGGTGCCCAACCAGTATGGTATGACGGACAGCACCTTCACAGAGTTTACGCTAGCTCAGTTCTCTCTCGACACACTCTACAAGGCTCCTTTCGGCTCAGTGATCACGCTTGAGCGCCCCGGCATGAACAAGATGTTCGTCAAGGCCGTGCATGTGAAGCCAGCTGTAGAGAAGTATCAGGTAGCCACTGTATCTATCCCTGCTCTATTCTCGGATAAGACCTACAACGAACGCTACGCTGCGCTAAATAAGATCCTCGGCGAAGGTGGCACATTCGACCAAATGGCAGAGAAAGCGGAGAAGGAAGGCTTCGAAATATCTCGCGCCATGGCCGTATCTACCCAGTCGCCTCAGCTAGGAGCTATCCCAAGCTCTCGCCCCGTAATCACTTGGGCGATGAATGCCAAGGACGGTGAGATCGCAGACAAGGTGTACCGCTGTGGCTCCGACTACCTCGTAGTAGCCGCTCTAGATAAGCACTTGCCTGCTGGTTTCGCTCCCCTATCCCTAGTACGCGAGCAGATCGCTGCTCGTGTAGAGATGGAGAAGCGCACCGAAGCGCTTGCCAAGTCGCTCGAGTCCAAGGCACTCGCCTCACTCGATGCTTACGCTACCGAGCTCAATACGCAGGTAGATACGCTCGTGGGGGTTAGCTACGTGGTGCGTGGCTCCGAGGGTGCAGCCTTCAACGGTAAGACGATGACGACTGCGCTCAATATGGTGTCTAAGCCATTCGTAGCAGGCAGCGAGGTAATGGTCGTTCAGCCATTGAGCCAGCAGCCAGCAGATGCCACAGCAGCTCAGGCACAGAGCCGTCAGCAGGAGGCAGACCTAGGCCGCCAGTTCAGCTATCGTGCCTTCTCACAGCTCTTGCAGAGCCTCAAGGTAGAGGACAACAGAGCTCGCTTCTACTAGGGCATACGAAACCCTACACAACCAACAACCCGAGCCGACTGCCAAACATTAGGCAGGTGGCTCGGGTTTCTTATACAAATGATTTATAACTCAATGACGGACAATAATACAAGCAAACAAACCCTGCTGGGTATGTCGCTCGAGGAGCTAACCTCTGCGCTCACCGCACTCGGAATGCCCCGCTTCACAGGCAAACAAGTGGCGGACTGGCTCTACAAAAAGCGGGCAACAAGCATCGAAGAGATGACGAATATCTCCAAGGCCAATCGTGAGCTAATGGCCGAGCACTTCGTCGTAGGGCGTAGCGCCCCCGTGACTTCGCAGCTCTCGGTAGACGGCACTCGCAAGTATCTTTTCAAGGTCGCTACTGGAGGTTTGGTAGAGTCGGTCTTCATTCCAGACGGAGATCGGGCGACACTCTGTATCTCCTCGCAGGTCGGCTGTAAGATGAATTGCCTCTTCTGCATGACGGGCAAGCAAGGCTTCCGTGGACATCTCCCCGTGAGTGAGATTATCAACCAAGTACTCTCAGTCGAGGAGTCGGAGCAACTCACCAATATCGTCTATATGGGTATGGGCGAGCCGCTAGACAACGTGGAGCAAGTGATGAAGTCAATACGAGTGATGACGCAAGACTGGGGACTGGCTTGGAGCCCCAAGCGACTAACCCTATCGACGGTGGGCGTACGCAAGGGACTAGAGCGCTTCCTTCGTGAGACGACGTGCCATCTAGCTGTTAGCTTGCATAACCCATTCCACGAGGGCCGACTAGAGATTATGCCAGCCGAGCAGGGCATGACGCTAAGCGAAACGCTCGATCTGATTCGTCAGTACGACTTTTCTGGCCAGAGGCGTGTATCATTTGAGTACATCGTCTTCGACGATCGCAATGATAGTCCCAAGCATGCTGCCGAGCTGGCACGCATTCTCAGAGGTATTCCCTGTCGCATCAACCTAATCCCCTTCCACCAAATCCCGAACGTCCCCCTACGCCCTACGACACGTGAGCGCATGGAAGCCTTCAAGACTCAGCTAGAGCGTGCGGGCTATGTAACGACGATCCGCACTTCTCGAGGCGAAGATATCTCGGCGGCCTGCGGTATGCTATCGACGAAAGAACAGATGGGCCTGTAATAGTCCCCGTAGACGACGGCTATTGCAGCCGACTAGACACAAAAAAAACTTCGCCCCGTAATCTCAAATGGATCACGGGGCGAAGTGCTTATATATAGTCGTTTGTTTTGATTAGCCTAGGTAAGCAGCAAACATCCAAGCGCTCTTCTCTTGCTCAGAGAGGAAGTCACCAAGGAGGGCAACCGTTACTTCGTCGCCTGCTTCGCTAGCAGCCTCTAGAACTTCACGCTCTAGAGCGATGAGGGTCTTATAGTTGTCTACAATCTCTGGGAGGATCTCTTCTTGCTTAGACAGCAGAGTCGTTTCCTTGATCTTGCTCTGGCCTACGAGTACGCTGAAGCGATTCTCGGGCTGTACATCCAGCTGGAGCAGACGCTCTGCTAGCTCGTCTACCTTCTCGGCTACATCGTCGTACATCTTCTCGAACTGCTCGTGCAGAACGAAGAACTGTGGACCACGAACGTGCCAGTGATAGCCACGCAGATTGGTGTAATATACTTGGAATGTAGCAAGCAGCGTTTCCAGACCCTTAACTACTGGGGCGAGCTTGGCAGCATCTAGCCCTGTGATTGACAATACCTTGTTCATAATACTTCTTTGTTTAGTTTGTTTTGTTTCTTTGATGATGCAAAGGTAGCACCTCCCCTACTGGCAACCAACAGACAGATATAATGCCTAAATCAGCTCCATCTATAATTGCCCTACGCCTCGTGGTGTGCCTCCAAAGCTCAACTCCCAAGAGCCCAACCTCGTGTAGAGGCAGCCTCTTGGGAGTCTTTTCAAGTCACTGTGTTATGTGCCCGAGGGGCGATCTACTTCACACGCTTGATGCCGTACTGAGCTAGTGCGCCAAGTTCCTCCTCGATACGGAGCAGCTGGTTATACTTAGCCATACGGTCTGTGCGTGAGAGTGAGCCAGTCTTGATCTGGCCAGAGTTTGTAGCTACGGCGATGTCTGCAATCGTAGCATCTTCAGTTTCGCCTGAGCGGTGAGATGTTACGCTCGTAAAGCCATGACGGTGAGCCATCTCGATAGCATCAAGTGTTTCGGTGAGTGTACCGATCTGATTAACCTTGATGAGGATTGAGTTAGCGCAGTCCTCGGCGATACCACGGCGTAGGTACTCTACGTTGGTTACGAATAGGTCGTCACCCACGAGCTGGATCTTGCTACCGATCTTAGCTGTAAGCTTCTTCCAACCTTCCCAGTCGTTTTCACCCATACCGTCTTCGATAGAGTCAATTGGGTACTTCTCTACGAGAGAGGCGAGGAACTCAACCTGCTCGTCGATCGTGCGCTTAGCACCGTTAGGACCCTCGAACTTGCTGTAGTCGTAGATACCATCCTTGAAGAACTCGCTAGAAGCGCAGTCCATAGCAATCGTAATGTCTGAACCAGCCTTGTAGCCAGCCTTCTCGATAGCAGCGAGGATAGTCTCTAGAGCTTCGTCTGTACCGCCAGCGAAGTTGGGAGCGAAACCACCTTCGTCACCTACTGCCGTGCTGTAACCCTTACCCTTGAGAATGCTCTTGAGGGCATGGAATACTTCGGCACCCATACGGAGTGCTTCACGGAAACTGGTAGCACCTACGGGGCGGATCATAAACTCTTGGAATGCGATAGGAGCATCTGAGTGAGAACCACCGTTGATGATGTTCATCATAGGTACAGGTAGCACGTAAGTGTTGGTGCCACCGATGTAGCGATACAGAGGCATATCGAGGTAAGCAGCAGCAGCCTTAGCCACAGCGAGAGATACACCGAGGATAGCGTTGGCACCTAGTCTGCTCTTAGTCTTAGTACCATCTAGCTCAAGCATCTTCATGTCGATAGCACGCTGCTCTAGAGTGCTCATACCATAGAGAGCAGGGGCAATCTCGTTGTTGATGTTTTCTACAGCCTTGAGTACGCCCTTACCTAGGTAGCGACCCTTATCTCCGTCACGAAGCTCAAGCGCCTCATTTTCACCAGTCGAAGCACCGCTTGGTACAGCGGCACGACCGATGATACCACAAGCTAGATGTACATCTACCTCTACGGTAGGGTTACCGCGAGAGTCGAGGATTTCTCGACCTACAATCTTTACAATATGCATATTAGTCTTGAATAATGGATGAATATTCTCGTTAAGTTATCCGCCCACAAAGATACTAAATAAATATAAAAATACCCAATCCAAAGAACGATATATTTTATTGTTTTCAAATGAGCTACCAACACATAGATCTATCGGCCATGGGGCAGACCTGATAGGAATAGCATGATACTGCGAAGAGTGTCTTAGAGGATAGTTAATTTTGGCCTCTCCTCCTCCAAGACACTCCAAAGTATCCAAAGCACAAGGCACTGAAAACAGGACAAAGCAGAGTGTGCCAACCTATAGAGTCGAGGCCAGCAGCGAAGGACACTTGAAAAGCCTCATCAAAGCCACTCCTCGATCACAATATGATGACGCCCCCAAGGCTAAACAATGCGGCTGATATTAGGTGAGCCGTCGAGGAAGCCGAGCACATTGCCCACCAGCTCATCGACCATCGACCGCCATGCCTCATAGGTCTTGGTGCCGACGTGTGGGGTCATCACGACTTGTGGCAGCTCAAGTAGTCCGGGGCGAGGAACATCTTTGTCCTCAAAGACATCTAGCCCGGCCGTAGCCAAATGCCCCGATTTGAGGGCAGCAATCAGAGCATCCTCGTCCACAATAGAACCCCGAGCCGTATTAATCAGTATGCTCCCTTGCTTCATCAGCGCCAGCTCACGCTCGCCAATCTGATGATGCGAGGCTGGAGTGTAGGGTGTATGTAGCGAAACAATATCGCTCTCACGGAGCAAATCCTCTAGAGGTCGGTACTCAATCTGCTGGGCAGCCTCTAGCTCTGGGGCGAGCCTAGTGCGCTTATAGTAGAGCACCCGAAGGCCAAACGCCAAGCAACGCTTCGCCACAGCAGCTCCGATATTGCCATAGCCGACGATCCCGATAGTCTTACCATAGAGGTTGGTGCCTAGCATCTCAAGCCTAGGGAGGCGCAGCTTACCACCAACCTCTCGAATGCGGCGGTCTAGCTCTGCCGTCCGCCTAGTACAGCTCAACAGGAGTGCCATGGCTAGCTCTGCGGTAGGTGCCACAACCGAACGAGGCGTGTTGGTTACAGCGATGCCGTGTACCCGAGCATAGTTTATATCTATGTTATTGTATCCGACGGCATAGTTCGCCACGAGCTTGAGCTTCTTACCTCGTGCCATCAGCTCTCCGGTCACTGCATGAGTGATTGTCGAGCAGAGTATATCACAATCCTCGATGAGCTCCATGAGCTCTTCCGTTCTAAGATCCTTATTGGTTTGCGGACGAATAACTGTATGCTGAGCGCATAGGCGTTCAAACCCTTCGTCTACGGTATTAAATCCGACTAATATCTTCGCCATACAATCTTGTTATTAAGGTGAAACAATTTAAGGCAAAGTTATTTATATTTCCCCTGCCCCAAACTCCCTCTCTCTACGAGGCGAAATGCCCTCCCCTTGTCGAAAACAAAAATTTGCAACTCTGACTACACTTTGGCATATCTACGGGCAATCGTATCCGCCCTAGGGCTAGAAGTGGCAGACCTCGTATTTGCCTCCTAGCAGGCTCTAGGCTGCGTCCTCTCTTGCTTGGGCTCCCTCCCTTAGCTAGACATAAATAACCACCCTAAACGCAATAATCATAAAACACTAATAAACAAAAGAATAACCATAAAGATAGAGCAATTAAATAGAGTCGTGGTACATTTCTTGGCATTTCTCCCCATCAATCTCTAGAAATTAGTGGGCACATCGGGGGGCATTAGCCCACCAATCCAAATCATTCTTCCCATCAATTTTGCTTACCAGCCCAAGCGGTCTTTACAAACCGGCCATGAATTCCACCAAAGCCTTCAGAAATATTCCAACACTTCTTAACACTAAAGTAGACAAACGAAGTACTCAGATGAGCCGATTAGACCGAAAAAGGGCTGCGCCAAATGAATTTAGCGCAGCCCTTTTTCGGCTAATTCTAGAACCTCGAGGCTCAACTAAAGATGCTCGATGACGTAGCGAGCCATCTTGCCATAGATATGCTGAGAAGTTTTGCCTCCTCTGATGCCATGATCTTTGTCCGTATAGATAGCCATATCGAAGGGGACACCAGCCTCTACGAGGCGAGTGGTCAGATCCATCGTATTCTGCACGTGCACATTGTCGTCCGCACTGCCGTGTATGATCAGGAGCTTGCCCTGTAGCTTATCGGCCACCTCTAGGACGCTACTCTTGCGGTAGCCATCGGGGTTCTCTTGTGGTGTACGCATAAATCGCTCCGTGTAGATCGTATCGTAGTACTTCCAGTCGGTTACTGGTGCTACGGCAATGCCGAGCTTAAACGTACCCTTGCCATGGCAGAGGCTCATCAGCGTATTATATCCGCCGAAGCTCCAGCCCCAAATACCGATACGCTTAGCATCTACGTATGGGAGCTTACCTAGAGCCTTGGCGGCTGCTATCTGGTCGGCACTCTCCTGCACACCGAGCTTGAGGTACGTCCCCTTGCGCCAAGCCTCGCCTCTTGCTCCCGTACCTCGCCCGTCTGCACAAACTACGATGTAGCCTTGGCTTGCCAAGTAGTATTCCCAGCCAAAGCGGTAGTCGTCTAGCACAAGTTGCGAATTAGGCCCGCTGTACTGAATCATCAGTACGGGGTACTTTTTGTTAGCATCGAAGTTGTGAGGTTTGAGCATCCACGCATTGAGTTCTACGCCATCGGCTAGGCTAATGTTCGTTAGTTCTTTCTGTGCAAAGCTATACTTGGAGAGTTTTTTGCGCAGGGCTGCATTGTCCTCTAGGGTACGTAGGCTCTTGTTGTCCTTGCTGCGGTAGACCTCGGTCACCGTAGGAGAGGCGAGCGAGGCGTAGCTATTGATGAAGTAGTCGAAGCTAGTAGAGAAGATCGCCTTGTTCGTACCTCTACCTGCCCCTAGACGAGTACGCTTCCCCTTGGCATCGACCCGATAGATCGCTCTCTGGCTTGGGTGCTCGTCGGCTGCTTGGTAATAGGCATTGCCCTGCTCATCTAGCCCGTAGAAGGCAGTAACGTCCCATTGACCTGAGGTAAGCGGACGAATAACCTGCCCATTGTCGCCAAAGAGGTAGAGGTGCGCATAGCCACTGCGTTCGCTCGTATAAGCAAAACCTTGGGGGACAAACTCCAGCGTTTGTATGTTTTCGCTATCGACATAGGTCTCACTTCGCTCATCGAAAACGAGCTTAGGGATCATAGTCTTGTAGTTGACGTAGAACATCTTGAAGTGATTTTGACGGCGATTGAGCGTCATCACGGCCAGATTACCGCCACGCCCCACGAAGTCGATGCGAGGAATGTAGTAACTGTCCTCCTCCTTGAGCGGAATGTGCTTGAGCTTGCGATCGGCGACGTCGTAGAGATGTACGCTTACCCTAGAGTTCGGCTCGCCTGCCTTGGGGTATTTGTAGGTATAGTCGGTAGGATAGAGATTGCCATGATACATAGGCATTCGGTATTCGGGCACGGCACTCTCGTCGGTGCGGACGAAAGCCAAGGAAGCGCCGTCCTCGCTCCAGCTCATCAGCTTTGTGACGCTAAACTCTTCCTCGTACACCCAGTCCGTCACACCATTCATCACATGATTGCGCTTGGCATCTGTCGTGACACGTACCTCGGTGTCGTAGTCGAACTTCTTAATGAAAATATCGCCCTCACGCACGAAAGCAACCATGCGTCCGTCGGGGCTAAAGGTGGGGATCATCACCTTGCCTTGGGTTTCGCTCAGTGGCTGTACACGATTGCGTCGTACGTCGTAGTGATAGACGACACTCTTGGTCGAACGACGGTAGATGTGCTCACGCTCCGTGTGCAAGAGTATGTGGTGACCGCTAGGGGCAATCTGATAATCGTCGAAACGCTTAAACTCACAATCCCTAGCCTTCGCTGTGCTGAAGAGTGTATCTACCAGTGCTCCAGTGGCGAAGTTGTAGCGCAGTATCGCCGACCCGTCTTGAGAAACAAGCGTATAGTGCTGCCCATCGGTCGTAGAGCGCATACCATAGCCTGCACCTCTAGCCGAGAACTTACCCGTGAAGATCTCGTCGATAGTGGGCGATTTGTGCCCATTCTGCGCTGCGAGAGAAAGCACAAGCGTGCTCATCGCAAGCATTAGCTTAATTGGTCTGATCATAATAGTTCGTTTACGTATAGATAATTACCTTGCAAACATACAAAAAACATCAAGCCTACCCTCAAAGCAAACGGGGCAGTGCCGAAAAGATCTTCGACACTGCCCCGTTATGTGAGCTATTATTGTAGCCGATTAGGCCTCTGGATTGATCAGCTTACCGAACTCCTCTGGGCTAACGCTCTTTTCCTCGAGCGTTACCATACCCTTAACGATAGCAGCGAACTTGTTGTCTAGCACACGTGCGCTCAGATTACGAGCAGTGTCTTCCTTCTCAAGTAGGCTCTTGGCATAGTTGTGTAGCACTTCGTCGGGTACAGAGCTCATACCATACTGGGCGAACTGGCTCTTGGCAACGATCGTAGCGAAGGCTAGAACTTCCTCACGACTAACCGTTACTTCCTTCTCAGCTAGAATGCCGTCCTTAACGATCTGGTAAGTTAGCCCCTCGAGCTGCGCTGGGAGTTCCTTCTCGATCTCCTCTTCGCTTAGCTTCTCGTTGCTGATCTTGAGCCAACGCTTGAGCAAAGCCTCAGGGTACTCTATCTTGCCAGCCTTCTTGATGATTAGGTCGCGTACGTCCTGCAGTAGCTTATAGTCGCTCTCTGGGTCGAACTGCTCACGGAATCCTTCGCGGATCTTAGCCTTGAGTGTTTCTTCGTCCTTCACATCACCCTCTTCGCCGAATGCCTTCACGTAGAACTCTTCGTTGAGCTCTGCTGGTACGTGACGCTGGATAGAAGAGATCTCGAATGAGAACTCCACGCCCTTGTAGGCCTCTACCTGATCCTTGTCGATCTTGAGGAAAGAAGCAAGCTCGTACTGATTGCCTTCGTAGGCCGCATAAGGCTCGAATGTAACAACCGTATTTTTAGTCTTGCCAATGAACGCAGCCTTCGCAGACTCTTCCTTGACATAGTCTGGCATAATGAGAGCTTCCTCTACGAGGATACCTCCGTCCTTGGCAGCACCATTCTCTAGCTGTACAAGTCTACCACGTACGATGTCGCGAGCTTCTACGCTCTCGGCCTCCTGCTGAGTGCCCTGCATATTAAGCATCTGCTCGATGTGTGCAGATACCATCTCGTCTGTAGCCTCAATATGGTAGTATGGCAGATGGTCGTCCTTACCGAGCTTAACGTCGATATTTGGCGTAAGAGCTAGGTCGAAAACGAACTCAAAGTCTTCGCCCTTCTCTAGATCTTGCTCTGGAGCCGTTTCGCTTGGCATAGGCTCTCCAAGCACACGGAGCTTGTGCTCGTTGATATAGTCGTAGAGCTTGCGACCAACGAACTTGTTGATTTCCTCAACCTTTGCACCTAGCCCAAACTTCTTTTGAATCATGCCTATAGGCGCGTGCCCCTTGCGGAAGCCGGGGATGTCGGCACGCTGACGATATGTTTTGAGTGCCTTCTCTACCTCTGCTTGATAGTCTGCTTTCGTTACCGCGATTGTCACTACTGCAGCGACGTCGCTGGTATGCTTAATGGATACAGCCATTCTTTTTTTGTTGATTATTATGATTGAATTATTTTCCAAACAGCTCTACTGTACGCATCTACTCTACGGAGAGTACGGGTACAATATGAGGCGCAAATATACGGCAAATCTACCACTTCCCCAAAACGATAAGAGCCTAGAAGTAGTAGCCGAGATTGATGTATAGGTAGCTTTGCCAAGGCTGGTTGGGCAACCCTCGGACGAAGCCCTCGGCATTACCTAAGCCCATATCGGGATGATTACGGGCAAGCGCCCAATCGACATAAGTCTGGATTGGCCCCGTAGTAATGAGGCAACCTAAGATATTCTGATAGGTATTATGTGCGCCATCTAGGCGCTTATGCATCATACTGAAGTCATTGTAGAGATACAGTTCGCTCAGCCAAGGGAGCCTAAAAGGGATGCGATAGCCTAGACCAGCCGAATAGGTATCGCCTTCGGAGGCAATGGGGTGAGTTGCCCCGAAGGCCGTCATGGTCACATAGTCGGTCGATAGGCCTTGCTTAGGCCTCGAATACATACCATATCTACTATACTGAGCCTTGAAGCTAAGCGCTCCATAGTCTAGCGTATAGTGTAGGGCGGTAGCATAGCGCGAACCCATAGCCTGAGTATCTATATTGTACAGCCCACCGACCATACTCGATAGACCGATCTGATGCTGCCAAGTATTCCCCCACTGGCGATGCAGGTAGAGATTGAGCTGATTGACCTCTCTATTGCGTCCTGCCACATCGAAGCCAAACCTAGAGGGCGAGGCCTCCTCGCCACCAAACCAATCGGCATTTTTGTAGAAAGCCACACTAGCCTCCCAGCCACGATAATTGTAGACATAACGAAGCCCCATATCGGAGTCGTCCTCTAAGCCGAGTAGATAGTTGAGGTTGAATAGGAAGCTATTAGAGGCGCAAGGCATCACGCCGAATGGAACGGGTACTAGCCCTAACTGCACCTGATGACGCTCGTTGGGTGTATAGCTCATATATCCATACTTGAGCATACCGCCTCCCGAGGCTGTGGCATAGAAGCGATAGTCCGCCGTTAGGCTAAAGTTGCCATAGCTCGCTTCAGGGTTAAGGCGAAAGACATCATAGACGAGCAATCCACCCTCTCGCTTGTGGTCCTCCAACCAAGCGGCATACTTATATCCAAAGCGAAGTGCTCCACCCAATCGGAGCTTAACGTTATCTGCTTCTTGAGCCAACAAAGAGACCGTGCCCAGTAGTACAAGTAGTACAACAGTGATAAACCCAACCCTATCTCTTCCTAAAATCATATATCAGAAATGCTTGTAACGCAAATATACGAACTAATGCCTGATGTCAGGCACCCGATATGAGGACGAATGCTCGTCTACCGCTAAGGGAATAATGAAAAAGTCGCAAGCTGAATGAATCAACTTGCGACTATAATTCGTGGGCCCAATAGGATTCGAACCTATGACCCTCTGCTTGTAAGGCAGATGCTCTAAACCAGCTGAGCTATAGGCCCCGTTGTCTTTAAGACACTGCAAAGGTAATACTATTTTCCAAATCTCCAAACAACCACCACTTTTTTTTGCAAAATTCTTAGCGAGTCTATGCAGCGATTTAGCCTTGAGTTACCCGACGAGCCTACTAGGTTAAAGCAAATGTTAGTTGCCCCTAGCGGATTACGACCTTCTTTAAGCTATTGACTTGTGCTGGCATATTACCGTCTTTGCCGTATTCGGGAGAGAACTTGCCTAGAGGTAGATCTGCCACAGCGTATGCACTGGCCTTGCGCGCCCCAACTATCTTCTCGGTGGCAGCCGTAATTACAGCGTTTGCGATCATCCCCAAAAGTCCGCCATCGGACACTACTGCACAATCTACTGTAGCTACGATATGACGCTCAAACATAACCTCCTCTGTACGCGTAGACTTCAAGATAAACTGAACCTCTACGTCGATTGTATTCAAGAGAACGGATTTCTCCCATTGCTTGACAATCGTGAATAGGGCTGCATCGGCATTGAAGACCTGTACAAATGGTTTGAGCGAACGGTCGATAAACATCTCCGCATCCGCTGCACTCTCACTCTGCAGAAGTTCCATAGCCAGATAGGGTGAGAAAATGTAATAGCCACGCTCGGAGAGAGGCTTCATCAGTGAAGTGTAGAAGTAATCTTTGGCCTCAACGTGATTGGTCTCATTGATTGGAGGCATAATGAGGATTGAGGCAGGTTTCTCGCTATAAACCTTGGGGAATAGCTTGGCGCGCGTAGATGAGAGCGTACCACAGCTTACTAGGACGAAAGCACTCACCAAAGTGAGGCAGAGGCGGAGCAGAAGTTTGTTGGTTATAGACATAGTTATTTATTTTTTAGCTGCTCAATAATGCGGTTAATAAACACGGTACTCTCGGGATAAAGCTCTACCTCCTTGGCGAGCATCTGTAGGCCTAGCTCTTTTTGCCCAGTCTTGACCAGCAGATAGCCGTACTCGGCACAGATGCCTGGAGGTGGGGTTTTGCGCGAGGCTACCTGTCTATCGATCATCTTCTTGTAGGTCTCTACGACATCGGAGAGTCGCTCGGGGCTTTGGCTCTGTGTATAGGCATAGGTAACCTGTTCGTAGTTGTACCAAGAGTAGAGATTTGAGCTCGTACTACAGCTCGATAAGCCTAGCATAATAACCAAAATGGCCGAGAGCATTAGTGTGCGCATAGGTTGCTTCATATAGAAAAAGTTTAATGTGATATTCAATGATAATGGTGTGCCATAGTAGGCTAATAGCCGTGTGTACCCATAGTGGAGCTGCGGACAAAATGAATTGGCACACAGCTCCCTTGGGGTATGGATTATTTAGTATGTATAGCTAGGGTAGTACGATCGTCTTGGCGTTGCGCGTAGAGACGAAGATATGCTGGTTATAGAGAACTTTGCCTGCACTATCGAAAACCACAATACGGTGTTTGCCAGGCTTGAGGACGATGCGCCTGCCTGTGCGAGCCGCCTTGTCGTCGCGTACCACCTTAACGGGGATAGACTCCTCTGCATCAATTTGCACATAGACCGTCTCGTTGATATAGGTGCGATTGGCCGAGAGTACGACATAGGCTTCGTCGCTCAGACCACCACTGATCGAGGCGGTAGAGCCACAAGATCCAAGTGTAAATATCATAGATAAAGCCATCAATAGGCCTAGGGCTAGATATCTGAGATTTATCTTCTGTTTCATAGCTCTGCTCTTAAAGTTGTTGGATGTAGTAATGCTCATATTGCGTGGGGTCAATCTGACCATCCACAACAGTTACGATAGAGAACTCCGTCTCGGTAGTCTCTCCCATCGTGGCTTCTACCTTGATTGTCGCAATCTGCTTGCCTGGCAGCTCAAACTCGACACCTGTCTGCGGGTTCTTGACCTTTTTGCCTCGGGCGAAAACCCCAAAAATATCCCCCTGGCGCAACCCCTGAGACGCTCCACCAGCGATGATGACACCCTCGTCATCCACACTGAGCAGATAGGTGCGCCAAGGCTTGTCCGTACACTTGTTGATGATATTCTCTACGAGCATATCGATCGCTCCAGAGATGGCCTTATCGCTGAGCGTGGCATCGTAGCCAGCCTTACCGCCAAAGCCTAGAGTACTCTTCGAGGTAGTCTCGGCCGAGCCTTTACCCTCCTCCGAGTAGATAATAAGCCCCGTGGCGACATCTACGATGCGGATGCTCACACCTGCCTCTACGATCTGGCTCTTCTCGGTGGTAAAGAGTCCCTCCTTGCCTGTCGTCTTACGTCCAAACTCTGTAATAGACCCCAAGATCAGATAGTCGGCCCCGATCTTCTGTGTCGTAGAGGCTTGCGTCTTGAGTTCGGCCTCGATTTTGTCTAGATCTCCACGCTCTAGGAGGATAAACTTACCCGAGCTACTGAGCTTGGTCGAGAGGATGTCGAGAGCTTGCTTGGCCATTGGGTCGTTTTCGCGCTCGTAAAAGATCCCCTTGCCATACTGCGTCTCATTGGAGAAACGACCGATGGCGACCTTCCACTTGAGTACTTGTGTCGGCTGTGGTGTAGCCTTGTGTTCTGTTTCGCGCTCAATGCGTTGGGGGTTTTGTGCCACTGCTATCCCAGAGGCTACCAAGATGCCTAGTAGTCCTAGTGCATGCGCTCTAATATTTGCTTTCATATAAATCTAATAATTACGTGTGTACCACTTACTCCTCTAGCGTAGGCGGAAGCCAAAGCCAAAACTGATAGTCCAGTCGTAGAAGCCATTGACCTGATTGAGGCCTAGGCCTGTATAGAAGTCCACGGTGCGTCCCAAGTGGCGACGGTACTGTCCCCCAAGTTCCCAAGAGAAGAGGGTGCGACCCACCCAGTTTCCTTCTAGCTGATAGCGTGCAAAGCCAACAAGAGGCTTCAGCTCGAAGCGATCGTATTTACTCGTGGGCAGAGACAGAAGTCCACCGACCATCATAGAGGCTAGGGATATATCCTCATCGTAGTGCTGGCCGTAGGATGTCTGATCTTCTAGATCATAGACCCGTGCTCCTATCTTGGCCGCTATGCCGACATTGGGCGTCAGGAGAAAACCAAAATCAATAGGGCTAATATAGCCCCCGATGCTCCTCATACCTCCACTATAAGCCATACCAGCAGAGAAGCCAATATATCCACGCTTCTCAGTATAGCCACTAGAGGCTTTGCGATTGAGTGGAGCATCCTTGACGATACGCTCCACCTCGCTGGAGTTGTACACAAATATGCTCCCATCGGCAGTAAGGATTTTGACCTGCTTGCCCTGCACAACCTCCAGTACTGTACCTCGGATAACCGAGCCGTTTTTGAGGTAGACAACCTCATTGCCCGACTTCTGTGCATAGACACTCGCCCCCACTAGGAGCAAGCACAGAGTAACTAATACTCTAAAGTTCACACTAATCGAATTTTGAAAGTTCACACTAATCGAATTTTGAATTTATACCTGAGTATATAATGCGATCTACAAAGGCCGTTTACAGTTCCTCGAAACCTCTAGGGACTCTACCCTACCCAGTGCTTGTCCACCCACGCGCGGATGAAGCCCGAGCCGTAGCCCCAGAGCTGCACGAAGCTAGCAGGGACTGCTCGCACTGCCACGTCCCAGCGCCCAGAGCGTTGCTTGGCATCGACAAGGAGCAAGAGTGCATAGAGCAAGAGTGGCGCGCAGCCTACTACCGAGAGCAGGCAGAGGGCAGAGATCATCGTAAAGAGGGCAGGCAAGTAATGTACAAGCCTCGTACTGCCGGGATGCCGTGCCTCTAGAGCGATGCGTGCCATGCCCGAGTGATGCACCTGCATGAAGAACCTACTGAGGTCTACACGACGCTTGTGATAGACAAAAGCATCGGGGAATAAGCGCACCGAAGCGCCAGCCTCGATCAATCGCAAGCTAAAGTCGATATCCTCGCCGTAGCGCATATCCTCGGCGAAACCTCCCAAACGGAGAAAGAGCTCTCGGCGACAGCCCATATTGAAGGTGCGAGGCTTGAACTGCTCCATAGCATCGGCACTACCGCCACGTATGCCACCTGTGGTGAGCCATGAGGTCATGGCATAGTTTACCGCCTGCTGCATCGGCGTGAAGTCAGGTGAAGCGGCGTCTGGCCCGCCGAAAGCATCGGCACGGGTACCATAGATACCTCTCTGCACGGCTTCTAGATAGCCAGAAGGGAGCACCACATCGGAGTCCAAAATGAGAAGATACTCACCGCTAGCACGCTCTGCCCCTCTATTGCGTGCCACGCTAGGGCCAGAGTTGGGAATGCGCAGATATTGCACTGCGGGGAGAAGCGAACGAAAGCGCTCCACCTCCCGCTCGCAGCTGAGCGTAGAGCCGTCCTCCACGATGATGACCTCATAGTCGAGCATCAACTGACGCGTGAGGCTATCCAGTAGCTCACGCACTTCGTCGGGGCGGTTGTAGACGGGGACAATGATTGAGAGGAGCATTATTCTTAGGTTGAGTTATTTAAGTTGCCACTCGGCACCGTCCTTCGTGTCCTTGATCACGAAGCCTAGAGCCGTCAGTTCATCTCGGATGCGGTCGCTCGTTGCCCAGTCCTTGTTGCTCTTGGCGGTTGCTCTGAGCTGTAGCAGTAGGTCTACCGCACCGCTGAAAGCCGTCTGCGAGCCCGAGTCTGTCTGTCGCTCGTCTACCAGCCCGAGCAGATCGAAGAGGAAGAGGCGGAAGGTAGCCCTGAGCTCCTCTAGGTCTTCGGCCGTGATGCTCGCCAGACCGCTATGGATGCTATTGATCGCACGGCTCGCCTCGAATAGCTCGGCGATAACCATGGGGCTATTGAGGTCGTCGTTGAGCGCCTCGTAGCAACGCTCTCTAAGCCCCGACACCGATACGGTCGTCTGTCCCGAGGCCTTGAGCCCATCAAGCAGAGCTGCAGCATCAAGTAGGCGAGCGAGCCCCTTCTCGGCAGCTTGTAGAGCATCATTGCCGAAGTCTACGGTGCTGCGGTAATGCGCTCCAAGGATGAAGAAGCGAATCGTCATCGGGCTATAGGCCTGCTGCAAGTGCTGATGCTCCCCAGTGAAGAACTCATCTAGAGTGATGAAGTTGCCTGCACTCTTGCTCATCTTCTTGCCCTCGATGGTGATCATATTGTTGTGCATCCAGTAGCGCACCATCGCCTGCCCCTGCTGCGAGGCAACCGCTTGAGCGATTTCACACTCATGATGCGGGAAGACGAGGTCCATACCACCACCGTGGATATCGAACGTTTCGCCGAGATACTTGCGCCCCATAGCCGTACACTCGCAGTGCCAGCCGGGGAAGCCCATACCCCATGGGCTAGGCCAGCGCATGATGTGCTCGGGTTGGGCATTCTTCCACAGTGCGAAGTCTAGGGGGAAGCGCTTCTCGCCTTGGCCATCGAGCTCGCGTGTATTGTGGAGCATATCCTCGATGTTGCGCCCACTGAGCTTGCCATAGCCATAGACCTCGTCGAACTTGCGTACGTCGAAGTACACCGACCCTGCACTCTCGTAGGCGAAGCCTGCCTCTAGGATCTGCTTCGTCAGCTCAATCTGCTCGATGATATGCCCCGATGCCATAGGCTCGATGCTGGGCGGCAGGACGTTGAGACGCTCCATAGCCTTGTGGTAGCGAGTCATGTAGTACTGCACAACCTCCATCGGCTCGAGCTGCTCTAGGCGAGCTTTCTTGGCGATCTTGTCCTCGCCCTCGTCGGCATCATGCTCAAGGTGACCAACGTCGGTGATGTTGCGCACATAGCGCACCTTGTAACCGAGGTGCTGCAGGTAGCGAAAGAGCAGATCGAAAGTAATCGCAGGGCGTGCATGCCCTAGATGTCCATCGCCGTAAACTGTGGGACCACAGACATAGAGTCCAACGTGTGGGGCTTGGCTGGGGACAAACTGCTCCTTGCTACGCGTGAGCGTATTATATATATGTAGTGGATGATTCATAACCTAAGTATCCTAATATAATTGAGTATTTATGCAAAGTTACAGAAAACGAATAGAGGAGCGCCAATCCCACAACATTTTTTGGATACAAGGCCGAAGGTACAGTCCTTCCCACCCCTCACCCCCTTTACATAATATAATACTTATATAGCATCAATGAGCAGATTGGCTAGGACCAAGGGGAGGAAGTGACATCCTCCGTATTTGCCCTCTGGGAGGCTCTAGGTTGCGTCCAACCTTCTTTAGGCTCCCTATCCCCAGCTTAACAAAACAGACCCTCCAAAGGCCGAAAACACATCACGCTAATAACCAGTACTATAAAATCTGTCTAGAAGCAAACTTAGGCTCTTATGGCATATTTCTTGCGGTTTCTTCCCATCAATCCTCTTGGATTAGTGGACATACCTCTAGAAATTGGTCCACCAATCCCAATCAACCTTCCCATCAATCCTCCTCAAACACCTCAACGCTCTTTACGAACCTCTGGCATATTCCCTCAATTTCCTCAAGAACACATTAACACTTCTCAACACAAACACAGAAGAATGAAGCCTAAAATCAAGTAACCTAGATATAGCGATAGCACACAGGGCATCACAAGCATCAGGCAAAATACGCCCACAAAGACATCAAACGCCCAAGGCAAGCATGGTGCTATCTCGAAGCTTCTTATTGAGCATTGGCAATGGTGTACCCTGAAGGATACTAGCGCTCGAAAACTGAGTAGCGGGAAAAGAAAAATATATCTGATATAAAAATAAATAAATATTTACATTTGTCCTCGAGAATATAAATTCATTATCTCGATAGTCTGTATAGTCTATCTGTATATTAACGGAAGTGATGTTATTGATTAAGATTTTGTAACTCATCATGCTTAATGGCTTCACACACCTAGTACGCCACACCTGCCTGTGGCTCGTTTTTCTAGGGAGTAGTTTCGCCTGCACTCAGCGTGAGGATGCCCCCTTGGATCCTAAGCTCAGCGAAGAGCAAGCCCGTAAGGAGCAGAGAGAGCAGGAACAAAAAGACAAAGCCCGATTGAGGGGACTAGACTCGCTCTTTGCTACTCAAGTCCCCAAGCCGCCTAGCGACGCAAGATTGTTTAGTCGCCAAGACAACAAAAAGCAGGAGGGCAATGCTATTATCAAACTAAGGCTCAGTGTCTCATGTCGGGCATAGCGATATACAGACGGCTTACTTTGGGGAGATAGAGATGCGGCAGAGAAAACCTACGACCTATCAGTCGAGTTTTCCTATAATCCATCCAAGAAGGAGTGGGTTGCTAGGCAACATGGGAGCTATTTTGAGAACGATCTTTTTCGTAAGATAGGTGTACACGAGATTTTCAATTTCTGTCCCGTTCATTTTGAACTCAAGTATTCATTTAGGACAGACCAAGTTATTTATCCAAAGAAGTGAAATATCAATTACAATAAGCAACGTTATTATTTATGAAACAAAAAACAAAGATCTGGGGAGTTGCTGCGCTAGCACTCTGTATGCTAGGCGTGGCTGGATGCCGCGAGCGGGAGAATAAGCCTATTGACTCGGAGAAGCCTATCGACAAGACCAACATCGTAGAGGTCAACAGCCTCCTGCGTAGCGCTGGTAAGCTAGAAGCTCCTGAGGAGAAGAACATCATCACCGAGGGAGAGAAAAAGACAGAGGATGCAGGAGAAAGAACGGAACTCTTCACTGGAAGCACACTTCCTCATGATAAAATAACAACCCCCGTCAGTTATGATTATGCTAGTTCGTCGGAGGACTTTGCCATCCTCAACCCCTGGCCCTCGGTGCTCTGGCCTGGCTGCATCGTGCAGGGTGAGAGCCTCAAGGGGACGAATGTGCCTGCCACAGTCCCTATCTACAAGAAGCGTAAGCCCGGGCGCATCCTGCTACAGCTCGTTTCTGGGGCAGGCGATCAGGATGAGGCAGCGCTCTACGANCCTGCCACAGTCCCTATCTACAAGAAGCGTAAGCCCGGGCGCATCCTGCTACAGCTCGTTTCTGGGGCAGGCGATCAGGATGAGGCAGCGCTCTACGAGGAGATCAAGGACATGCGTGAGAGCAACGTCCTGCAGGCACAGAATAGGCTCCTCAAGCGCTATCTACATAGTGGTATGCCAGCCTCGGTGAGCTACAACTTCNTCGGTAAGATTAAGGCGAGCTTTGGGCAGACCCTTAATAAGCAGAAGAACTATATGCTCGTGCGCCTCTATCAGCGCTTCTTCACGATGAGCTACGAGGATCCCGATGGGGGCTTCAGAGGGGTCTTTACCGATGACATCACTACGGACGACTTGGCTCCATTCACAGGCAAGGGCAATCCGCTCTGCTACATCTCCTCGGTTTCCTATGGCCGCGTCTACTATTTGCTCGTAGAGTCCAATAAGACCCACCAAGNATCTCCTCGGTTTCCTATGGCCGCGTCTACTATTTGCTCGTAGAGTCCAATAAGACCCACCAAGAGCTGACTGCCATACTCAATGTCGGACTTTCGGGGATCTCTGCAGGGGGAGGAATAAATAATACTAAGGAGCTGGAAGAGCTGAAGATCAAGATGATTCAGCTCGGTGGTGATGCCCAGTCTGGTCTGCAGGGAGCTGTAACAGGTAACTTCAAGGATGTCGCAAACTTCATCATCAAGGGCGCAAAGCTCAGTGGGGATAACGTTGGGGCACCTATCTCGTTTACGGTCAAGCACCTCTACGATGCCTCCACTGTACGTATGGGCAATACCCTCAAATACAGCTATGATAAGGTGGAGTTTTTGCNCCTATCTCGTTTACGGTCAAGCACCTCTACGATGCCTCCACTGTACGTATGGGCAATACCCTCAAATACAGCTATGATAAGGTGGAGTTTTTGCCTAAGAAGAAACAGGGCAAGGTTGCAATCTCAATTAAAGACATAGAAGTAAACACTTCAGAATCAAATAAATGGATTGTTTCACACATGGGGTATGTGTCGTTAAAAAAGTTAACATTAAGATATAACAAGCCAGCCCTGAACCTTGTAGAGTCTTCCCCTTTCACATTAGATGAACGTAAGTGGGGAGTGAAAGACCCCGTATACATCCCTATATATGCTGTGAAGCATGAAAATACAGTAAGAGGTACGCATATTAATCAAATAACGATTTATGCTGAGGTTGAGGTGAAATCATCTGCCTATAAGTTTGGAGATAGGACTGAGCGTGACGCCCAAACAGTGGTGCTAGAGCGTACGTTTAGCTACAACAATGGCACATGGGNCTGCCTATAAGTTTGGAGATAGGACTGAGCGTGACGCCCAAACAGTGGTGCTAGAGCGTACGTTTAGCTACAACAATGGCACATGGGAACCAAATGACAACGGGCCTGAGGCATATCGTAAAATCCAGACGTCACGCACCATTGGCGAGCTCACTTTCAACCTAAGCCTCAACTTCGACTTCTACCTCGACTCTCGCTTAATCCACTCTGCAGATACCCCACAGCTCTAAACTAGCTTTGAGGGCGGTGTGCGTCTAGATACACCGCCCTCTCCACTTTATAAACGAGATATATGATTATGAATAACTCTATGCGTCATTTAAGTAGCCTTGCTCTGCTACTACTCTCTGTCGTGCTACCCTCTTGCTCAGAGGATAAGCCTATTGACTCGGAGAAGCCTATTAAGAAGACCAATCTCGANTGCTCTGCTACTACTCTCTGTCGTGCTACCCTCTTGCTCAGAGGATAAGCCTATTGACTCGGAGAAGCCTATTAAGAAGACCAATCTCGAAGCTGTAGATGAACTCCTGCGTAGCGCTGGTAAACTAGAAGCCCCCGAGGAGAAGAATATCATCACCGAGGGGGAGAAAAAGACAGAGGATTCAGGGAAAAGAAAAAATATAATTACGGGGTTTGAGCAAGAACATCAAAAGATCACTACTCCGGTGAGCTACGACTACGCTAGCTCGTCAGAGGACTTTGCCATCCTCAACCCCTGGCCTTCGGTACTCTGGCCTGGCTGTATCGTGCAGGGCGAGAGCCTCAAGGGGACGAATGTACCTGCCACAGTNTCGGTAAGATTAAGGCGAGCTTTGGGCAGACCCTTAATAAGCAGAAGAACTATATGCTCGTGCGCCTCTATCAGCGCTTCTTCACGATGAGCTACGAGGACCCTGATGGGGGCTTCAGAGGGGTCTTTACCGATGACATCACTACGGACGACTTGGCTCCATTCACGGGCAAGGGCAATCCGCTCTGCTACATCTCCTCGGTTTCCTATGGCCGCGTCTACTATTTGCTCGTAGAGTCCAATAAGACCCACCAAGAGCTGACTGCCATNAATCCGCTCTGCTACATCTCCTCGGTTTCCTATGGCCGCGTCTACTATTTGCTCGTAGAGTCCAATAAGACCCACCAAGAGCTGACTGCCATACTCAATATCGGACTTTCTGGCATCTCTGCGGGGGGACAAATAAACAGCACCGAAGAGCTACAAGAACTTAAAATCAAGATGATTCAGCTCGGTGGTGATGCTCAATCTGGGCTACAGGGGGCTGTGACAGGCAATTTCAAGGATGTCGCAGACTTCATCATCAAGGGGGCAAAGCTCAGTGAGGACAACGTTGGGGCGCCCATCTCGTTTACGGTCAAGCATGTCTACGATAGCTCTCCCGTACGCATGAGCAATACCCTCAAGTACAACTATGATAAAACTGAATTCGTCCCTAAACAGAAAGAAGGCAGAATCGCCATTATGCTAAACAACATCTCTATTCACACCTCTGCAAACTCTGGATGGACGACTTCCAATAAAGGACATGCTCTCTTGAAAGAATTATCGATCCGCCTCCATCAAACACAGGGAGGGGAGCTGGTCAATAAGCCTATAGCAATAAGTTCAAAAAGACATGGAATCAAAGACCCTATATATATCCCTGTCTATGAGCTTTATCATGAAAGAAGTCCTCAAGGATCATATTTTAATAAGATTACCATTTATGCTGAGGTCGAGGTGAAATCATCTGCTTATAAGTTTGGAGATAGGACTGAGCGTGACGCCCAGATAGTGGTGCTAGAGCGTACGTTTAGCTACAACAATGGCACATGGGAACCAAATGACAACGGGCCAGAGGCATATCGCAAGATTAAAAAGTCAGTCAAGATTGGGGAACTCAACTTCGAGCTAAGCCTCAACTTCGACTTCTACCTCGACTCTCGCCTAATCCACTCTGCAGATACCCCCACAGCTCTAAACTAGCTTTGAGGGCGGTGTGCGTCTAGATACACCGCCCCCTCCACTTTATAAACGAGATATATGATTATGAATAACTCTATGCGTCATTTGAGTAGCCTTGCTCTGCTACTACTCTCTGTCGTGCTACCCTCTTGCTCAGAGGATAAGCCTATTGACTCGGAGAAGCCTATTAAGAAGACCAATCTCGANTGCTCTGCTACTACTCTCTGTCGTGCTACCCTCTTGCTCAGAGGATAAGCCTATTGACTCGGAGAAGCCTATTAAGAAGACCAATCTCGAAGCTGTAGGTGAACTCCTGCGTAGCGCTGGTAAGCTAGAAGTTCCCGAGGAGAAGAATATCATCACCCAAGGAAAGGAGAAGACAGAGGATGTCGGAATTAGAAAAAACATAATTACGGGCAGAAATCAGGAGCATCAAAAGATCACCACTCCGGTGAGCTACGACTACGCTAGCTCGTCGGAGGACTTTGCCATCCTCAACCCCTGGCCTTCGGTACTCTGGCCTGGCTGTATCGTGCAGGGCGAGAGCCTCAAGGGGACGAATGTACCTGCCACAGTNCTTTGCCATCCTCAACCCCTGGCCTTCGGTACTCTGGCCTGGCTGTATCGTGCAGGGCGAGAGCCTCAAGGGGACGAATGTACCTGCCACAGTCCCTATATACAAGAAGCGTAAGCCCGGGCGCATCCTGCTACAGCTCGTCTCTGGGGCAGGCGATCAGGATGAGGCTGCGCTCTACGAGGAGGTCAAGGACATGCGTGAGAGCAACGTCCTGCAGGCACAGAATAGGCTCCTCAAGCGCTATCTACATAGTGGTATGCCAGCCTCGGTGAGCTACAACTTCGAAGCAGTGCGTAGCCTCGAGGAGCTGGCTATCTCCGCTGGGATAGACATCAACCGCTCGTTCGGCAAGATTAAGGCGAGCTTTGGGCAGACCCTGAATAAGCAGAAGAACTATATGCTCGTGCGCCTCTATCAGCGCTTCTTCACGATGAGCTACGAGGATCCCGATGGAGGCTTCAGAGGGGTCTTTACCGATGACATAACTACGGATGATTTGAATCCATTCACAGGCAAGGGCAATCCGCTCTGCTACATCTCCTCGGTTTCCTATGGCCGCGTCTACTATTTGCTCGTAGAGTCCAATAAGACCCACCAAGNATCTCCTCGGTTTCCTATGGCCGCGTCTACTATTTGCTCGTAGAGTCCAATAAGACCCACCAAGAGCTGACTGCCATACTCAATGTCGGACTTTCGGGTATCTCTGCAGGGGGACAAATAAACAGCACCAAAGAGCTACAAGAACTTAAAATCAAGATGATTCAGCTGGGTGGTGATGCCCAGTCTGGCCTGCAGGGAGCTGTAACAGGCAACTTCAAGGATGTCGCAGACTTCATCATCAAGGGCGCAAAGCTCAGTGGGGATAACGTTGAGGCACCTATCTCGTTTACGGTCAAGCACCTCTACGATGCCTCCACTGTACGTATGGGCAATACCCTCAAATACAGCTATGATAAGGTGGAGTTTTTGCCTAAGNCCTATCTCGTTTACGGTCAAGCACCTCTACGATGCCTCCACTGTACGTATGGGCAATACCCTCAAATACAGCTATGATAAGGTGGAGTTTTTGCCTAAGGAAAAAGATGGGGTAGTAGGTATTATGCTGAATGACATTTTCGTTAAGGTTTCTCCTTCTTCTGGATGGATAGCATCTAATAGAGGTCATGTAGCGTTGAAAAAGTTATTTATTAAATACTACAAATCTGGAGGAAAACTTGAGACTCAACCCATAGATATTGAGAATAAGAATTTCTGGATCAAGGATCCTGTATACATACCTATATACAAGCTTTATCATGAAAGAAGCCCTCAAGGATCATATTTTAATAAGATTACCATTTACGCTGAGGTCGAGGTGAAATCATCTGCCTATAAGTTTGGAGATAGGACTGAGCGTGACGCCCAAACAGTGGTGCTAGAGCGTACGTTTAGCTACAACAATGGCACATGGGNGAAATCATCTGCCTATAAGTTTGGAGATAGGACTGAGCGTGACGCCCAAACAGTGGTGCTAGAGCGTACGTTTAGCTACAACAATGGCACATGGGAACCAAATGACGACGGGCCAGAGGCATATCGTAAAATCCAAACGTCACGCACGATTGGCGAACTCACTTTCGATCTAAGCCTCAACTTCGACTTCTACCTCGACTCTCGCCTAATCCACTCTGCAGATACCCCCACAGCTCTAGGCGCAGATAACACCCCTCAAAGCTGAGACACTAGAGGCTTTGAGGAGTACTGCGACACGGGAAGGCAGGGGGATAGGTGCTAGAAATTGAGTAATTTTGGGGCATCATAGCCCAAAACGGATTCTAAAAATCAGCAAAATGCCTCAAGCTATCCCTGCCAAGACCGCCACGCTACTGCGCCCGAGCTTACTTGTCCCTTGTGGAGCTTTGGTATTCGCCCTCGTTGTGCCTTGGGTATGGCTCTTGCTCCCCGTGGCAATGTCGCTCTATGGTATAGCTCTAGGCGTAGAGCCCTACTCCAAGAAACGTTTAGTCATACGGATAAGCATCGTTTGGCTATTCATCTTGTTGGGCACTATCCCCCTACTGATCGAGCGTGCGAGTGCGGAATCGCTCTACACACTTTGGGGCTGGGGCATCAGCCGAGGGAGTATCGACCTATTTGCTCTAGTTAGCATTAGGGCAATCACGGCCTTTGGGGCAATGACTCTACTCACACAGCTCAATCCGATCTATCAGCTCACATCGGATCTTAGGACAGCAGGAGTGCCAACTCTATTTGTTGAGTTGCTGGAGCTCAGCTACCGGTATATATACGTATTAGAAGATACGGCGAAGCAAATTGCGTTGGCTCAAGTAAGCCGGCTCGGCTATCTCGGGGGCTATCGTTCTCGGTTGGAACATCTATCCATACTCCTATCGCGGACTTTTGTCCTAGCACACAGCCAAGCCGAGCAGATCTATGACGGCTTACTCTCTCGTGGTTTTGACGATGAAGGAGCCTCAGAGCCTACCACCCCAGCGGACAGTTCTCCAGACATCAGGTTAACCCTTAGAGGGCTAAGCCACTGCTATCGCCCAGAGCACTATGCCCTCAGAGGAATTAGTTTAGAGATCAAGCATGGCGAGCGCATTGCCCTACTCGGAGCGAATGGTGCTGGCAAATCGACACTCATGCGCATCGCTAGCGGACTGCTCAGATGCGAGGAGGGGCAGATTGAGCTATCAGGACAGGTCATAGAGGTCAATCATAGAGGGCTGAAGCAGCTTCGCCAAAGCGTTGCGCTGGTGCTACAGAATGCCAACCATCAGCTCTTTTGCCCGTCTGTACAAGACGAGATCGCTTTCGGGCTCAAAAACATCGGCTTGCAGGACGAGCAGCTCGCCACACAGGTTGAGAGCATCATCGACTGCTACAACCTGCACGAGCTTCGTCATCAGCCTCCGCACAAGCTCAGTGAGGGGCAAAAAAAATGGGTAAGTCTGGCAGCCGTACTGGCTACAGACCCCGACATTATACTCCTTGATGAGCCAACGGCCTCCCTAGACCGATATTATACGCATCGGGTTATGGAGCTCCTTGATCGGCTCAATCGCTCGGGCAAGACGATCTTGCTCTCCACTCACGATATGAATTTGGCATACCAATGGGCAAGCCGCATCCTCGTGATGAGCTCTGGAGAGCTTATTGCCGACGGCTCGGCAGACGAAGTTTTCGCTGACGATGCTCTACTCGCTCGTGCCAACCTTGATAGGCCTCTCTTGATGTATGACAAACTAGCTGGGCAGAGAAGGTCGGCTGGGGGATATACCGATGCCGACTATTCGCTTGCTCTCTTTCACCCTGCCAGAGGGAAACAGGTATTGGTAGTCGGTGGCGGTCGGGGAGCTAAGCGCAAAGTGCAGACCCTCCTAGCACATGGGGCACACTGTACGGTGCTCGCCCCAGAGCTAGATGCAGAGCTTGCGCAGCTACTACCCACTCATGGCATCGAGTGGAGGCAGGGGCACTATAGCTCGCAGGTAGCACTCGAGCCCTACTGGCTCGTCATTGCTGCCACAGGGCAGGAGGCACTAGATAGAGAGATCGCCACACGAGCCGCTAGCATAGGGCTACTGACCAGCACACTGAGCGAGAGCACGGGCGGAAACATTCAGTTCGCCGCACAGCACTCGGGGCAGGGACTAGACCTTGCGATCCACACGCACTATCGTCTTCCCGAGGTAGCTCAGTGCATTCGTGACGAGATTAGCCAGAGCCTTAGGCTAGGCGAGGAGCAGCTTAGACGCCTCTCTGAGCTTAGGGCGAGCTACATCTCACAAACGGGGAAGGAGTCAGAGGCCTCAAGACAAGAATACGAACAGCTCAAAGCACAAATAACAGCACAGATAAGATATGATTGGGTTAATCGGGATTAACCACAAAACAGCGTCAATAGATGAACGGGCGGCTTTTGCCCTTAGTTCTAGCGAAGCAGTTATGCTCATAGAGGACTGGAAAGCCGCAGGATATGTTGAGGGAGCAATCGTGCTCTCGACCTGCAATAGAGTAGAGATTTACTACGAGAGCCAGAGCAACTGCCCAGCTTCGGCCGATCGTCTAATAGAGTCTTTGCTTGACAACTTGGAGGTTAGCCCACGCTTGCACAGCAAGATGTTTAGCCTCAGGGGCGAGGCCATGGCACGACACCTCTTTCGCCTCGCTTCGGGGCTCGAGTCTATGGTCATCGGCGAAACGCAAATCCTAGGACAAGTCAAAGATGCCTTCCGTCTAGCGACCTCCGAGAACCAAAGTACGCCTCTGCTCTCTCGGCTCTTTCACCGAGCTTTCGAGGCAGCTAAGCGCATTCGCTCGCAGTATCTTATTTCGGCTACACCTCTCTCTGCCGGATCTGCTGCAGTAGACTTCGTCCTCTCACAAGCCAAACATATCCTTGATGCCCCTATACTCATCGTAGGTGCGGGGCAGATGGCCGAAACGATCGTAGCCCATCTCCTGCATCTTGGGGCTCGTCAAGTCGGCATCTACAACCGCACAAGGGATAGGGCCGAGAGGTTCCTTGAGCGTCACCCCGAGCTACGTATCCACTGCGAGGGAGATCTAGGCACTGCACTACTAGAGGCAGAGGCAATCTTCGTAGCCACCTCAGCCTCCAACCCGATTATCCTCCCCGAGCATCTCCATGGACGTAAAGCAGCGCAGTGGTTATTTGACCTAGCCGTACCACGCAATATCTCCGAGCAGGTCGGCACATTGCCTCTGACTCATCTATACACCATAGACGACCTACGCACAGAAGAAATGCAAGAGCATACTGCAAAGCTCATCAGTGAGGCTGAGGTTATTTTGGAGGAAGTCCTAGCCGACTTCGTTCAGTGGACACAGGGATCTAAGCTACGTGAAGTGATTGCCCTAATTCAGCAGAGCTCCGATGCTATCCTCGAGCGTGAGTTGGCTAATCTACCCAACACACTGACCGAGAGCGAACGTACGCTCATCAGCCAATATGACCAACATCTGCGTACGACCTACGCAACCTCGATCATAGCCGCACTAAGAGAGATCGCAGAACCAACTGGGCAGACGAAGCATCTGGAGGCGATGAGGGCAGTATTCCAACACATATTAAACAAGGAAACAAGATGAAGAAAATAGTCATCGGGACACGTGGTAGCCGTCTGGCTCTGTATCAGACAGAGCTAGTGCGTTCGTCAATCAATGCGGTGGCTCCAGAACTGGAGGTTGAGGTACGCATCATCAAGACCAAGGGGGATAAATTCCTACAACTAGCCTTAGACGCCTCGGGGGATAAGGGGCTATTCACCCGAGAACTGGAGCAAGAGCTCCTCTCTGGTGGGATAGATTTGGCTGTGCATAGCCTCAAGGATCTCCCCGTGGAGCTAGTCGCAGGCACGTGCCTCGGAGCAATCCTGCCTCGAGAGATCACAGCAGACGCCCTGCTCGGTGCATACACCCTAACTACTCTCCCCGAGGGAGCAATCGTCGGCACCTCGAGCCGCCGCCGAGTAGAGCAGCTACGGCTTCATCGCCCTGATCTACAGTTTCGCCCGATTAGAGGGAATGTCGAAACACGTATCGCTAAGATGAAATCTGGCGAATATGATGCGATCGTCATGGCAGTGGCTGGTCTACGGCGCTTGGCTCTAGAGGGCGAGATCAGTCAGGTCATTGACGAGGAGATCATCGTACCAGCCCCCGGGCAGGCTGCGATCGCAGTACATCAGCGTGCCGATAGAGCCGATCTGTCAGAGCTACTACATAAGATTCACTGTCCTCGTACCGCACGGGAGGTTACACTGGAGAGGAATATCCTATCGAGACTAGGAGGCGGATGTGCCCTACCCCTCGGTGCTGTGTGCCACATCGACGGGGCAAAGTATCACTTGCGCACCTTCTATGCCTCGTCAGACAATAGCCAATATCTAAGGCAAGCCCTTAGCTTCGATGAAAGCGAAGCTGAGCAACAGCTGGTACAAATCATCGAAGAACTGAAGCAACTTAATACGCCATGCCATGGGTAAAGTCTATTTAGTGGGTGCGGGACCGGGAGATGCCGAGCTACTGACCCTCAAGGCTAGCAGATTGCTTGCCCAAGCCGAGGCCGTCGTCTACGATGCGCTCGTTGGCCCAGCCATTCTCTCTCATCTACCTAGCCATACGGAGCGCATCTATGTAGGCAAACGAGCGGGGCGGCATGCCATGACGCAGGAGGAAATCAACCAGACACTTGTAGAGGTCGCCCAGCGATGCAAGGGAATCGTCGTACGGCTCAAGGGGGGCGATCCTTTTGTTTTCGGACGAGGGGGCGAGGAGATGCAAGCCCTTAGAGAGGCTGGCCTAAGGTACGAAATAGTACCCGGGGTAACCGCAGGCGTAGCAGCCCCTGCCTACTGTGGCATTCCCGTGACGCATCGGGGCGTGAGCCGATCGGTGTCACTCATTACAGCCTTCAGCAAAGAGGGCGGTGTGCCCGAGCTAGATTGGGAAGCCCTAGTACGCCTTGACGGCACTTTGGTTTTCTATATGAGTATGCGTGTCGTGCCTATCATTGCCGAGCGTCTAATAGCAAGCGGTCTAAGGGCAACCACAGAGGCTGCCATCATCAGCCGTGGCACTCTGCCCACCGAGCAGCTACACACCGCCCCGATCTCGAGCTTTGTGCAGGGGTATCTGGACTACGAGCACTACACCCCCGGGGTATTCGTCGTGGGCGACGTCGTCACTTTTGCCCAAGACTACGCTTGGCGCTCGAGTTATCCGCTGGCAGGCCAGCGCATACTCGTTACCCGTAGCCAAGCACAAGCCTCTCGTCTAGTGGAGATCTTGCAGGAGCGAGGAGCCGACACCACGCTCCTGCCCACGATAGAGATTACCCCGAGCCACGGCTGGCTCAGCCCTGAGGCTCTTCGCAAACCAAACTCCAATACTTGCATCTTCTTCACCTCGACCAATGGCGTACGCTACTACATCGAGGGATTGCAGGCTCGCGGACAAGACATTCGCTTCTTTGGCGACTGCACAATCGCTGCCGTAGGCCCAGCCACAGCCAAAGAGCTTGCTCGCTATGGCCTACAAGCCGATCTGATGCCTAGTTCCGACTACAGTGCCAGAGGGCTTGTAGAGGCGTGGAAGGACAGTCCTATGAGGCAGCAGATGACACACACCATCTTGCCCACATCACCCTTGGCCTCGGGAGAGCTAAGGGAAGAGCTAGCAAGCCTAGGCCTACAAGTGAGCGAATACCACGTCTATGACAACCGCCCGATACCCTACACGAAAGACGAACTTCGGGAGTTGCTTGATGAAGGGTTGGATTGGATTACTTTCTGCTCCTCATCGGCCGTGCACAACTTCATGGCTCTGCTCAACCTACACGGCTTGCAGGGCTATGCGACTAGAGTGCCTCTAGCAGCTATCGGTGAGGTGACCGCCCAGACAATACAGGCGTATGGATTGTGTGTAAGTGCCATGCCAACCGAAGCGACCCTCACCGCTCTAGCAGATGCCCTAGAGGGCAAGGCAAGTAGACTATAGGACTTGTCTACCTTGTATTAGATCTAGTAATATAGGCATAGAATGCGGACTGCTCGCTTGGGAAAGTGAGCGGGACGAACACATCTCTCTGAGCCAAATGCTCCTGATAGAGCTGACGCATCGTAGGCGGTTTGCCGTAGATGAGCTGATACGTACCACTACCATTCGGAGCGAGATGATGCTCATAAGCCATGAGTGCAAGCACACCCATCGTGCAGCGCACATTGATCTCGACTGCGGGGTGGAGCTTTTGTCTACCTGCATCGTCGAGATAGACGAACATATCAATCCCGATATATCCCTCGTAGCCTCTTCCTAGTCTTACTATGAGAAAGTCCTGATGCGCATGCACCAGAGCTTCGAGCTCCGCCTCGCCCACAATGGCCGACAGCTCCGCCCAAAGCGCTTGCTCGGATTGTAGCTCATTGCCCGTATAGGCGCCTGTAGTGGCCGTCGTCGCAAATTTGGATAGCCCAATATAGCGCGCCTCGCCCTCGGTGTAGTAGTACTCCGCCGCCCAGTCCTGCACAAGACGTAGGCGAGGCTCTACGCTTAGCCCTCCAGCCCGGGCACAAGCGGCCACTAGGCTTGATATTTTCTCATCAGACAGAGGTAAATCATATGCCATCACACCACGCCCAGAGGAGGTATAGGGACGTTTGACAATGACCTCCCTAAGACCTTGACGCAACCTAAAACCCTCCAATAATTCTCGCAACGCTCTCTCTGTTTCGCCCGTAGGCATGATCCATCGTGGCGCCAGCTCCTCAACTCGAGCCCAGTGCTTATCGAGGTACTCAAGTAAATCGGTGGCTGAGCGCCTATGCGACAGAGTGAGATACGCCGAGCTAACCTCTGGAGTAATCAGCCTAATGCCTAGTGATGTGGCCTGTCGTCTGACCTGCTCAATGAACCGAGGTTCTAGTGCCCAAGGGGTCAGCAGTAGCGGAGGGAGGGCTGATAGATCCTCTAACAATACGCCCTCGTGTGTGGCTATCTGGGCAGAGCCATCGGCACTAGGGAGCCATATATAATCGTCCGTAGAGGCTAATAGCCGCATTAGAGGAGAGAGGTCGAGCATCATACGCCGAACTTCTTTGGGCGGTGTATAGCTCTGCCCTTGAGGAAGACGAAGTGCTTCCTCGTGCCCGGGGTCAAAAACGAATAGGCGCCCTGACATTACTTACGGCCAAAATCGGCTGGGATCTCCCCCCAGCGACTAGTATCCCACTTGAGGATCTGTGTCTGATAGGTATTCTCCTTGAGCCACTGCTCGGCACGTGCCACTACCCCAAGGAGATGCTCGGTTTGGGCATCTCGTGGCAGTAGGGTCTTGCAGCGCTTGTTGCGTACCCAAGCAATAGCCGTAACGCTGTCGGAGTAGATCGGCATCGAGAGGTTATGCTTCTTGAGTAGAGCGAGGGCATGGACGATAGCCAGAAACTCGCCGATATTATTCGTTCCCTTGGGGAAAGGGCCTACATGAAAGATTTCCCGACGCTCATCGACCAGCACACCTCTGTACTCGAGTACCCCGGGGTTACCCGAGCAAGCTGCATCTACCGCCAGAGCTCGGAATGAGGGAGGCGCACTGCTCAGCGCATCGGCCTCACGCAGATAGTTGTGTCGCACATAGCTCTCGGCACCCTCCTCGTAGGCACGCATCGCTTCGCTCCGAGAGCCGAAACCCTTGTAGCGAGCTCCGGCATAGCCTGAGGTCTGCACCTTGCACTCCTCCCAAGTGTCATAGATGCCCGGCTCGTGTCCTTGCCAGACGACGTACCATTTAGACTTCTTAGCCATAGGCTCTACCAGTATAAGTCATAGATCACCAACTCACTGCGTGTGCCGATGCGGTAGGGGGCGCCTGCTGCACCGATACCACTCGTCACGCAAACCTCGGTCTGCCCGATGCGTTCTGTCCCCGAGACAATCCCATATTTGAGCCAAATCAAGAGAGGCATCGGCCAGAGCTGTCCGCCATGGGTATGACCATAGAGCGCTAGATCAATGCTCTCACCTTTGAGGCTATCTAGCTCCTCGGGGGTATGCTCTAGGAGTATCGTAGGGCGGCTCGTATCGAGCCCTCGGGTAAGCTGCTCGAGCATCGCACGAGAGCGGTTTACATAGTCGTCACGGCCAATGAGGTTGATGAGTCCACCCGCAGGCTGAGCTACAGAGTCTACGAGCAGCGTCCCACCAACCTGCTCCACCCAGCGCATATTGGCGAGCGTGTCTACCCGATACTCATGGTTGCCGAGCACGTAGTAGACCCCATGCGGAGCTTGGTTGAGCCGACGCATCGCCTGCATCACCCGCTCGGTGTAGGCATACTTATGGTCGTGGTCGATGTAGTCGCCTCCGATGAGCACTAGGTCTGGCTTCTCGGCTAGGGTACGATCGACAGCCTGCTCGACATAACCCGGAGTAATCCCCTCACCGATATGTAGATCCGTCAGCAGAGCCAAGCGTAGGCGATGCTCTGCGGGAATGCTAGGGTTAGCCAGTCGGTCGATCACTAAGCGGTGGTATCTGGTGGCTGGGTCTGCCACATTGAGATAGCCCGAGTACATCGTACCCAAGAAGATCACACCAGAGAGCAGCCAAACCAAGCGCTCCGCCCAAAGCTTGATCCTAGAGCCTAGTCGAGCATACCAGCCTAGGTAGCGCTCGTCTAGTAGCCTTAGCCCATTGATCAACAAGGCGAAAACAGAAGCATAGCCAAGCGAGAAAAAAATGAAGAGACCCATGCTCATGTAGAAGCTCATGAGCGAATGCTCTATATAGCGATGAATGAGCACGCCCAGTAGAGCCAATAGAAACTCCACGAGCAGGGTCATTCTAAGACGTCTGTACCAAGTATGGCTGAGCGCCTTGCGGCCACGCCACAGCAAATAGGGATATAGGACAAGGCGATAGATGATCGAATATATATACACCATAGAACAAAGTTTTGTTACTCAGACATTATGGACAAAGATACGACACTTTGACCTAACGCATAGACAGAAAACGAGCTACCCACCTAGGATAAGCCTAGAGGATAGCTCGTTCTTTTGCTGTATGCCCAATCTGGGCAATATGCTTAGCCCTTAATCTCGGCGATGATCTCCTCGATGTCGTCCTGACAGCTACCGCATACGCTACCAGCCTCAGTAGCTTCGGATACTTCGTCAAAGGTAGATAGACCCTTCTCGCGAACGGCTTCTTCGATCTGACCACGAGTGATGCCAAGGCAATGGCAAATTATTTCATCTGCTTGTCCCATAATTTTTGATGTTTCGTTTAAGTGAATAATTCAAACTATTCTAAATCGGGAGCAAAGTTAATCAAGCTGAGGCAATCTACAAATACCACCAAGGCCCAATCCATTTTGAGCTCGGCACTTAGCCTATTTGGGACGTCCTAGAGGCTCACAAAGCAGCCCAAATACCTATAAATGACCAGCAATTATCATTGCCTATGGGGTAACATACAACATCTATCGAACAAATCGGCTATTTTGTTTACCTTTGTTAAAGAGATGTGAGGGAAAACCTTACTTGACAAGAAGCAATTATTCACGATCCAAAATAGGTGTAAGAATAGATATGACATCGGCACAATTCCAAAAGAACCTGCTCGGTATGCAAGACTATATGAAGAGTTTTGCTCGCTCTCTCACCGCTGACGAAGCGGACGCAGAGGACTTGATGCAGGATACAACCCTCAAGGTGCTCAAAAACCAGCATAAGTTCGTAGACAATGTCAATTTCAAAGGCTGGGTGCTGACCATTATGCGCAACATATTCATCAACAACTACCACAAACTCGTGCGCTCGCAGAGCGTCATCGACTACAATGTTGATGCCTACAACGTGCCTCTACTGAGCGAGGGCGGAGAGAATACCCCCGAGGGCTCTATGGATATCAAGGAGATTACGAAGGCTATTGCGGCACTGAGCCCAGTACTCAAGGAGCCATTCTCCATGTTCCTCTCTGGCTACAAGTACAACGAGATTGCAGAGGTTCTCAACATTCCTCTAGGAACGGTCAAGAGCCGCATCTTCCTAGCCAGACAAGAGCTACAAAAGGCGCTCAAGGATCTACGCCACTAGGCGACACCACCTACGAGATAGGGTGCTACCAAGCGACAGCCGCTGGTAGCACCCTATTCTTTTGCCCATACTTCCCTACTCCTCGCTCTCGTCTGGTTCGAGCTCTGCTGGTAGCGACTTCTTGCCCCTGACGCCCATCTTGCTTAGCTTCTGTAGGCGCCCCACGAGGTTGCCTCTACCATCGGTAAGCTGATTGCGCGCCTTGCTCAGCGAGGCCGAGGCTGCCTGCATCTTCTTCTCCGCCTCGAGTAGCGTCTCGGTATAGGAAACGAATTTGTCGTATAGCTTGCCTGCCTCTTGGACGATGTTCTCCACATTGCTAATCTGTCGATCTCGCTGCCACATATCCTGTGCCATGCGTAGGGCTGCGATTAGGTTGGTGCCATTGATCAAGACAATGCGCTTGCGGTAGGCATCCATCCAGAGTTGTGGGTTGAGCTGCATCGCCAAGTTGTAGGCAGGCTCATTGGGTATGAAGAGCAGGACGAAGTCTGGTGCTCCCTCGATCAAGTCGCTATATGACTTCCTCGAGAGCTCGTCGATATGCCTGCGAACACTCTCTAGGTGTCTGAGGGCTGCTGCCTCACGCTCTAGATTGTCTTCGGCTGTTACATATACAGTATAGGCCGTGAGGCTAACCTTACTATCAATGACCATAAACCCACCATTGGGGTACTTGACTACCACGTCCGGGCGCAAACGGTTGCCCTCCTCGTCACGCACTTCCTGCTGGGTGAAGTACTCCTCCCCAGAGCGCAGACCGCTCATCTCTAGGATATTGTCCAGTATCATCTCGCCCCAATCCCCTTGTACCTTGGCATCGCCCCTCAGAGCCTTGGTCAGCTGATTGGCCTCTTGGCTAACCTGCTGGCTGCGCTCCATAAGCTCCTTGATCACACGCTCTAGCGAGAAGCGCTCACGTGCCTCCTCTGTATAGGTCTTCTGTACCTGCTCACCGAAACGCTTGAGGTCCTCTCGTAGAGGCTTGAGTGCCTCCTCGTTGCGCTGGTCGAGTGCCGAGCTTCGCTCTTGGAGGATATCCGAGGCGAGCTGACGAAACTGCCCCTTGAGCTCCTCGCCCAAGACCTGCTTCTGTGCCTGTGCCTCTCCTAGCTGATGCTCTGCCAGCTCGAGGCGTGTACGCAGCTCGGCAGCGGTTGTATTGAGTGCTATCTCCTCTCGGCGAGCATGTGCCAGCAGCTCCTCCGTGCTGCGCAGATCTCCCTCTAGGGCTTGCAGCCTCTGCTCGGCATGGGCAAGGTCACGCTGCCCTTGCTCGGCAATTAGTTTACTTTGGTCGAGCTCGCTCTGCACACGAGCACGCCGACGCTCCAAGGCGAATATCGCCAGTACAGCACCGCCAAGCAGTGCCACTAGTAGTATCTGTATAATCATAAATTCAATTGGGTCTCATGCTGGGGACAACCTCATATCTTGCCACAGCCCCCTAAGTTATGAAGGTCTGTGGTAATGAGCAAGCAAAAGGAGAATTTACGGGCTCAGATCTAGATCTCCGCCGTCTTTGCTTAATCTAGACGATCTCATGGAGGATTTACAGAAATAAACAAATAGCATGGTTGAGTTTATATTCTTGGCCCCTCTCTCGGCATCGTACTCGAAACCATCGACCAACAAGGGGTAGATTACCCACACCCCGTATTTGGCCCCTAGCAGGCTCTAGATTGAGCGCTCCCCTCTTGCCGTACCTAACCTCAGACGGACGGAAATAGCGCCGTTAAACAGGAGATCAACAAACAAATGAAAACCAAATATATACATCAAATAAAAGGGCAATTCGATAAACCTTGGGCAGACTTTGAGGCTTTTCTTCCCTCCAATCTTGGGCAAACGGTGGACACATCTCCGAGGATTAGCCCTAGGATCCGAATAACTCTTCCCATCAATTTTCTTCAGCAGCTCCACTACTCTTTATAAACTAGTCAGCCATTACACCAATTTTAAGCACAATCCATTTACAGACCTTAACAAAAAAGCAACTAAACGAGCAGGTATGGACCTCAAGACCTCCAAGCCTCACACAATACATGAGGCTACGATGGTCGGCTTAGTTGGTGTCTAGACAACAAAATCGAGTGCAAGGCACACGAAGACTTGTTAGTTTCAGAAAAAGTATTACCTTTGCATCGATTTCGGGAGTACCTCAGGTACTCAGATGGCGAGATAGCTCAGCTGGTTAGAGCGTCGGATTCATAATCCGAAGGTCGGGGGTTCAAGTCCCCCTCTCGCTACAAAAAGGGGCTGTGTCAAAATTCATTTTTGGCGCAGCCCCTTTTGAGATATCTCAGAATATCGCAAGCAACACAGCAGTTTGTGCACTATGACACACCGCCTTTTTAGTCCCGCCAGCATACATAGCCGCTCTTAATACTCTTTAGACTCTAGCATATGCTAGAAGGGCTGCGCCAAAATCAAATCTTGGCACAGCCCCTCTTGGATTATTCTAGGCTTAGCTCAGCCTACTTCTTCTGCAACTTGAGCGTCGTAACCACACGCCCAGCCTGAGAAATCTTGAGTAGATAGATACCAGCAGGTGCGTCTACATGTAGCGTATGCAGCATAGCAGTATCCACATGCGCCTCGCTACGAGAGATCTGACGACCAGCCAGATCATATAGAGCTATATCGTAGCGACCAGCCTCGGCAAAGCGAATGCGCACATCTTCGACAAAAGGATTGGGATATACCGTTAGGTCAATCATCTCTGTCTGCTCAACTGCTACATTCTTCTTGACTACATTGACCACATTGAAGGTCTTAGTATCCTCACCCCACGCATTCTGCAGGGTAAGCGTTACAGGATAGGCACCCTCTCTAGACCAAGAAACCAGTGCTGTACCGCCAGCCTCGGAGCTCTTGATGTCGGCTAGTTTACCCTTAGGAGCGCTCCAAACGGCCTTAGTCGTGACGTTGTAGCTATTGCCAGGTAGTAGACCAGTTCCGGGGCCAAAGAGCGGATTAGGCTCCTTAGTCCAAACCACATTACCCTCTCCCTTCCAAGTAAGCGAACGTACCTCAGCCTTGACGTTGTTGCCCACACGGCTAATGAAGTAGCCATCTTGTGGCTCCTGCTCAAAGTCGAAGTAAGCCTTGAGTCCCTTGATGCTCTGGGGATTATCGCTGTGCTTCATCGCTTCCTTGACCTCTGCCTCTGTGATCACACGATCGTAGACACGCACCTCATCAATCAGGCCGTCAAGCGCAGAGGCAAACTTCACATAGCGACTGATGTTGAGGTCATAGTTGGAGCCATATACGGACGAACGCTTATCGGAAGGCTTAGTTTCATCAAGGAGTACACCATTGATGTAAATCTTAGCTGCTAGGTCGTAGCTAAGAGATACGGTGATGTGGTACCAGCCTCCAGCCTCCATCTTGTAAGGCTTAGTATCGACGAACTTCTCGCGAGCGTCATTGCTGTCGTAGCCCGTAAACATATTGGTCCAGCTGAAGCCTTGGTAGGATGGTCTAGACTTATGGTTGTTCGTATGGCCTCCTCCATAATTTACCCAGAAGTAGCTCCACTCACTCATTGGCCATGGAGCATGAGGCTCTGCAATCTCAACCAAACGGACTCCATCTTCTCCGGGGGCATAGACCGTCTTGTGTGGACGTAGCCAGAAGGAAACTGTCATACCACCCTCTGCATTCGTAGCACGAGAGTTACCAAGACGAATGCCTAGCGTCTCGTAGATTCTCTTGATCGAGAAGCTCTTGTCTTGGATGCGCAAAGCTCGCGACACAGCGCCATCGCTCTTCTTGGCGGTGTAGGCCATAGTCACGGCTTCATCGGGGCGTACTTCGATAGCTGTATTCTTGCCGTTAGCAGTGATACTATTAATACGTGGGGTAGTACCTGCGGCCTCGGGCACTACAGATATATAGGCAGGGAGAACCTCCGTCTGTCCATTCTGTAGTGTATACTCCACATCGCATAGTCCTACTGCACTTGCAGAGAACTCCACAGATTTACTATTGCTTACCTGCTTGATGACCTTGCCGTCCTGCTTGACTGTCCAAGACTTAGCTGAGGGGTGAGTGGGGTCATCGAAGCTGATACGCACAGGCTCACCGATATTAACAGTCGTCCTGTCGGCACTTACCGTACCTACAACCTTGGCCTCGGAGAGGTCTACATAGTCAGTCCATGTGATTGGGCTCTCGGTCTTGCCGTCTAGAGAAACAGCCGAAACGCCGTAGCGCACACGGCGCTTACCCTCGATGTTGAGCTTAGCACCCACGACATAAGCAGCCCAAGAAGTGGTAGCCGTACAGAAAACCTCGGACTCCCCTTCTTGCTGAGCATAGATCTTGTAGAACCAAGTATTGACCTCGTCATTGTAGATAATAGTCTTGTCTACCTTAGGCTCGGCCATTTTGTAGACAAGTTTGAAGTCGTGCCCCTTATAGTTATTGTCCAGCACCTTGTGCAACACGATCTGGGGAGCCTTAGGAGTTTTGTAGCTATCACGAGTAAGCGAAATCTCCCCAAGGCGCACGGCGAAGTCGGCAGAAGTATCTGTAAACTTCAACCCGATGAGTGCAAGCGTTGCATCAGACATATTTAGATCTGTAAAGCCCGAGCCAACCTCAACCGTTTTCTCAATCCACTCTCCATACTGGGGCTTCTCTTCGCTATCTAGGATCGTAGCCGAGTATTCGTCGGCCTTGCCTTGAGCTGCGTTGGCCCATGCAATAGAGCCAGTACCTCTGAGCACCTTATAGCGCACTGTTAGCTTATCGCCAGCCTTGAGCTCGTACTTGGTCTTGAAGAGCTGGAGATACTGCTCCTTGCCAGAGCCTACAGAGATCTCTAGACAAGAACCACCAAACCAAGCATCTGCCCAAGTGAAGCGGGCTTTCATACTCTCTTGAGGGATGGTAGCCTCGGTGCGCCCCATGAACTGGGTGGAGAACCACCAGCGCCATGTAGGCATGAAGTCCTGCATACCGATATTGTACCACTCGCCAGCAAAGGCTTGCTCGCCCTTGAGGTTGAAGTAGCGTCCGTTACCGAGGTTGAAGTACGTTACAAATGGTTCTTGCCCTAGATTGCCGTGCAGAGTACTGCGGGCAGAGATTAGCTTAGAGATGCCGAAAAAGCTAGATGCAGCTTGAGAGCCAGAGGGGATAGTACGACCATAGTCGAAGTGGCTAATAGGATTGTGCTTGCCACCAGTGAAGAAGTATTCGCTAGCCAGCTGATACTCCTCCTGCTGGCTTAGGGGGTTTGAGCCACCGCCTCCACGGTTCTCAAAGAGCATATTGGATCTGTGTGCACCCCAAACCCCGATAGAGATCGGGTGGCGTGACAGCAGTTCCCAGCGTACGCCGCTACCAGCCTGCATATTGATACCAGCATAGACATCGTATGAGCTACGTCCTAGCCCCTCTGCTGTAGCCTTACTGGTATTGAGGTGGGTATCGTACCAGTTATAGTTGAGGAAGTAATGGTTCGACACCACACCTCCATCTTTGTGAAACCAAGCAGTGTCCTCGCTAGCCAAGTCGTCCCAGTTGCTCGAGAAGCGACCCGAGCTTGCAGTGAGGGAGTACCAGTCGTTGGAGTAATTGAAGAAGCCTTGCTCGGCGGCTTTCTTACCCACATTGGCCAAAAATGAAGACATCTCCATAGCTAGCCTCCAGTCCATACGAAACTCGGAGTTGTAGCCAGCTCCATCGAGGCCGTAGTACTTAAGGTACTGCAGATATTTATCTACTCCACCTTTTACAACTGTATGATACTGTAGGCCTGCTCCGTTGTTTCTCGTTATCTGAGCGCCGAAAGTGGGAGAAGATGTTGCGGTAATAGACACACCGTTTTTGTGTGCTACGTCGGCGAATGCTCCCGGCATACGTAGATAGGGAGCGGTCCAGTTGCCCCAGTGGTCGATATAGCTCCATGTAGAGAACACCTCCGAGTTGAAGAAATACGAGGGAACGGCATTCCAGCCACCTACGCCGCAAGGTACCCACCACATGAATTTGCGATCCGTCGATAGGCTACTATTGACCTGCGTGCTACTCTCCACGAAGCGGCGACGAGGGCGCACTCGGCTCGTGAAGAACTCCTCGTCCTCTACACGCTCCTTGGAGAGAGGGCTACCCAAAGACCAATTACGGTAGAGGGTGGCAAAATCCTCGGAGCCCCCCATCTCCTTAACGTACTGAGGGTGTGTGGGCGTCTGAGCCTCTATCGCCCAGCTACTGGCCAAGGCTACGGATAGGCTCAATAAAATTGTCCTTTTCATACTAAATGATTTGTATACGTTCATTAGCAATCATAAAAAAGAGAGTGGGCTAGCACATCTTGAGAAATGACTAGCCCACTCTTTGCATTGTTTTCTTAAACTAGGGTTTAACCCTACTTTTTCTGCAGTTTAAGCGTCTGTAGAAGCTTACCCTCTGCAGTCTGTACGCGGAGCAGGTAGATACCTGCAGGAGCGTCTAAGTTAACAGCAACGATGCTACCAGCCTCTGCATCCATAGCCTTGCGGCTTACGAGATTACCAGAGAGATCATAGATAGCAATCTGGTACTGGCCGGCAGTAGCAAAGCGAACATTCACTGTTTCCACGAATGGGTTGGGGAATGCAGCTAGGCTTACTTCGTCGGTAGTCTCGATGCTACCGGGATCTGTGATGGTAATCACGTCGATCTCACGGCTATCACTACCCCATGAATTAGTCAGCGTAAGCTTACCAGAGAAAACTCCCTTCTTGGCATAAGTAACCTTAGCGCTACCAGCTACATCGTTACCAGTAGCTTCGGTAACGGCACCGCGTGGGAAAGTCCACTTAGCTGTAGTTTCTACCTTGAAGAGCTCACCTGGCAGATATGGAGAACCTGCCTCGAAAGAAGATGGGATGCTGGATGGAATAGAGCGTCCCTCTGCTCCCTTAGGGTCAGCAGCAAAGATCGCAGTCCAAGAGTGAGGCTTATTGTCGAGCTTAGAAATCTTGGAGGCGAACTTGTGCTCTGCATTCATTTCACCCTCGAAGTCCCAATAACCGATAGTTCCCTCTGGAAGTGTAGATGCATACATTTCCTTAGCTGCCTGCTCCTCCGTAAGAGCAATATCATAGAACTTAACATCATCAATCACGCCATCTACGCCAGCACGACCAGCAGCAGTACCACCGAAGTAGACGAATGATTTATCGTTGTAGTCGGTCAGATTAAAACCTGTTTCATCAAGCCCCTGACCCTTCGCATTTCCATTTCTATACTCAACTGCTTCGGCTGGCTTACCATTGACATAGAGACGACCAACATTTAGGCCATTATCCTTTCTTTCAAAGACATAGACAAGATGCGTCCACGCTCCAATAGGGAAGTTGATGCGATACTTCTGATGATGCTCTGTTGCACCCTGAGAATAGTCCTCACGACGGGCTACATCGTATATCTTGCTATTAGGGTCATAAACAGACCAAGTATTACCCCAGTTGTTCTGTGGCCAATCGTGATATTGCACATCACGCACGTTAAGTAGCTGGGTAGCACCCTTGAACGAATTGAACTTTACCCACATAGCCATTGACCAAGTCTGTCCGGGTTGAGTCAAACGAACCTCCCTAGAAGGAATTGAGTAGGGCTGTTCCGATAGGCTAATACCTCTAGACACCGCACCATTGGCGCTATTACCCGTATAGGCAAGCTCATTAACCTGACCCTTCTTACTCTTCACGCTCTTATCCTCAGTGGCATTGAAGGTCAGCGTCTTGATGCTTGGCACAGCTCCCTTGCTAAGGTCTGAAACTTGGATGAAACCAAAGAGAGTCTTAGCCCCTTGGTTATTGACTGTATACTTAAGCGAATAGATACCTGACTTAGGTAGCTGGTGGGTAAACTTCTTAACTCCTGCGAACGAGGCAAGCTCTGTGTTCTTATCATCTAAGATTACCCATGTCGCATCCGCATGCGTTGGATCCTCAAACTGTACTGTGAAGTCCTGATTTGGCTTGATAACAGGTTTGTCGATCACAACAGCTTCACTGATTTCCTGCTCGCCAGCTGTCTTATATTCGCTCCAAGCGATCTCTCCCTCAGTAACACCATCTAGACCTACAGCAGACACCCCGAAGCGAATCTTCTTGGTCTTAGCAACGTCGAATGGAGCAGAGAAATAAAGACCAGCCCACGAAGTCGTCGTTCCAATGAAGTGTTCCTTCTCACCCTCCTGCTGGCTGTATAGCTTGAAGAAGGCTGTCTTAACATCTTCGTTGTACACCACTTCATTTTTGGGGTGGCCGTCAGGTGTAGGCATATTGAAGATAATCTTACCATCAATACCCTTGAATGTATAGTTATAAGCCTTCGTATACTCTTCCTTGATTGTAGGAGTAGCAGGCTTCTTAACCTCACCTCTCAGAATAGAGAACTCACCGATAAGAAGCTCCATATCCTTAGCATTCTCAAACTTGAGTGCGACAGCAGCTATAGTCTGATTTGCTAGATTAAGATCAGTGAAACCTTCTCCAATCGTGATTTCAGAGGTTGTCCATTCGTCCAAATCTACATCAGAAGCATCGAGTATAGAAGCAGTAACTTCGGTGCTTTCCTGCCCCTTAGCAGAAGCTACAAGAGCAAGGTCAGAAGAACCTGATCTGAACTTATAGCGCAGACGAATCTTGTCACCACTCTTGAGTGCAAACTCAGTTTTGAAGAGGTGGAGATACTCACTTGCTGCAGTACCCTTGATTTGGAAGCTAGAGCCACCAAACCATGCATCATCCCAGGTGAAGGTGGCAGATAGGCCTAGATCCTTAACATCTGCTTCTGCAGAGCCTAGATACTTCTTGGAGAACCAGTAGCGCCAAGTAGGGAGATAATCCTGCATCCCCAGATTGTACCACTCTGCATTACGTACTGTCTTACCCTCGATGTTGTAGAAGCGACCATTACCAAGGTTGAAGAATGTGAAGAATGGCATCTGGTCAAGATCCCACTTGAGGGCACTCTTAGCAGTAGCAAAAGCACTAATCCCGTGAAAGTCTTTTAGGAACCCCAAAGAAATACCCAGTTTATCCTGCACACGTAGCTTGATGGCGGGGTTACGACTGCCATTGCCAAAGAAGCTTTCGGTACGCCCTAGGTATGTACGTTGCATGATCTCTGGAGCAGACCCCATCTCATTACGGCTCTCGAAGAACATATTGCGGTTGTGGGCTCCCCAAAGACCTATAGATGTGCCAGAGGTCTTAAGTAGACTCCAGCGACGGCCTTCAGCTCCCTGAAGATTCATACCGGCATAAACCTCTCTTGGATCTCGATTAACACTCTTTGCCAACTGGTCATTGAGGGCTAATTGGCTCTGTGTCCAGTTATAATTCCCGAATACATAATTAGATACTGGACGACCATCCTTATGGAACCAGTTGATATTATTATTCGTCAGACCGTCTGCTAATACCAGGCCACCATTGTTCGAAACAAGCGTATACCAAATAGCAGCATACTGAGGCCATTCCTTCTTGGTGATTGCCTTATCGTAGACATCAGCCATAAACTCCTGTAGTTTTATAGCAAAAGAAGAAGTACTCTTAAACTCAGAGTTCATCCCCCAGCCTCCAATACCGTATTGCTTGAGCAGAGCTAGAAACTTATCAGCTCCTCCTTCGTACATTCCAGAGAGGTCGAGCCCATGCCCCGAGCTAGGATTTATATTATCTCCAAAGGGGATAGATGATAGAACCGATGTACCTACTCCGTTCTTATGAGCAGCGTCCATAAAAGCGCCAGGCATGCGCACCAGCGGAGCTGTCCAGTTACCATAATGCGTCAGATAGCTCCATGTGGAAAACACATCACTATCGAAAACAGCAGAGGGCAAAGCATTCGTATTACCATCGTTAGAAGTCCCAATAGGAACCCAGTTCAGGACATTCTTGTCCTTATCCTGCGTAAGGGCCTTGTCTACCTGAGTAGCTTGATTGGTAAAGCGAGGACGGAACTTAATACGGGAGATAAAGAAGTTCTCGTCCTCCGCTGCCCCAGGATACAGAGGCTTACCCGGAGTCCAACTGCGATAGACATTACCAAAACGTTCTCCTTCTCCTGTCCACTTGACATACTTCGTTGGAAGCTGTGCGAGTAGAGAAGTCGAAGAGAGTAGCACTGCCGCCAGGCAGAGACTTGTCTTTGTCTTCATAAAACTAATTATTTGTGAATGAAACTTTAATTATCATTATCAGCTAGAGCCACCAGAGCCTTTATCCAAGCTCTGGTGGCTCTAGGTTTTACTTGCCTCGAGCAAGACCTGTTACAGTTCCTGTGAATTTAATCTTCTTCCCAGCCACATCGAGCGTCAGATCATTAACAACGATCTTGTACTTAGATCCGTCCTTCTCGATGCTAATACTACCAGACTCGGCCTGCTTAATGAGACCTCCACCAATGCTCCAGCGAACAGAGATCTCGGTACCATTACCCACAGTGTAAACACCTTCTTCAAACTTGTCGGAGCCAGCAACCTTGATTCTGAAGTTGGCAGGGATACTCTGCTGTGCGTCCTTGGCCTTGAGCACGATGTCGTACAGACCACCCGAGTAGCGGATACCACTCTGCTTGGCCTCGTACATCTCATTGCTGAGTGTAGCGCTAGGCTGTACTGGCACGATAGTCATCTCACGCTTGTCCATACGGTCGGACTTACCATACTGAGCCCTTACCTCTACCTTGACAGGCTCATTGCTTGGCAAATCAAGAGCCTTGAGACGTACAACCTCTCCTACTGGGTTCTTGGTTACAAACTCTAGAGGTACATTCTTGTCGATAGACCAGTGCACCTTAGTCCAGTCTGGCTTATCAGCTCCCTCCATTAGGAGCTTAGCTCTCCAGTCTACCTCGTCGCCTACCATCAAGACGTTGGGCGTTGAGTTGTCGATGCTCAGCGACTTAGGAGAGGCAAGCGTAGTGATATTCTTGAGTGTAAAGCTCTTGCCTCGTAGCGTAATGGTCATATCTGTAGTACCCGTAGCTAGAGCTCTGAGAGAGAAGACACCATCGTTGCCCTGTAGCTCCACAATACCGGGTGTAGAGTAGGTAACGGCCTTCTCTAGATCGAGCTCGCCGAGGATCACTGCCGTAGAGCTACGAGGAGTCACGAGTAGACGGATAGGTAGGTGCTCACCCACAGAGAAGCCCGTGATTACAGATGGAGCAAACGAAATGCCCTCAAATGGTATCGTCTTGAAGTTGAGTACAGAGAAGATAACCCCGACTGTAGCTTCCTGCAGAGTGCAACTTACCTTGAAGTTGCCCTCAGTAGAACCGCTAGCCACATGAGCCACAAACTTGAACTTACCACTTGGGTCAATAGAGCTCTCGGTCTGCTCGATGATACCGCCGCCACCTGATACCTCCCAAACGACATCGCCCTTAATCTGATCTAGAGCTTCCTGAGTATTGGGGGTAACGTCGGCATAGACCTCTACCTGATGCTTCGTTAGGATATCAATAGCCTCAGACTTCTCAAACGACTTGAAGCTTGGGTCAAGACCGAGCTGTGGCTGGATCTCCTTCTTAACTACAGCCGCCTTAAGCGTTGGGCCTAGCTTGACGGATAGGCTCTGCGTTTTGCCTGCTAGCTTGACGTTGAGCGTGTAGACACCCAGAGAAACGGGTTTAGCCTCTACAACGTACCAAGCAGCCCCCTGTGGGAGATCCTTGATGATGTCACTGTCCTTCTCTGGGTCTAGCACCTTTTTGGTTACCTTGAACACATCGTCCTGCGAAGACCACTCAATCTCCTCCTCTGCAATGAGTGCAGCAGGCGTCACCGCCAACAAGAGATCCCTTTTCTCGCCAGCAGGCATATAGAAATACTTCTTGACTGGAGTAATCTCGTTGAGGAAGAAAGTAATGCCACTGGCGTTAGCCTTCTTGGTCACCGTAGCTGTTACCTTGGCATAGCGCCCGTTCTGTAGGCTAGCACGTATCGCTACCTCTTTGCCTTCGCCACCCTTGACGGCAACAATCTTATTTCCCTCTATAACCTTAACAATCTTCTCATCTTCCGAAGACCAGCTCACCACAGCATCCTTGATGTCCTCTCCATCGACATTGCGCACAGCACAAGTCATGGCGATGGTATCGAGCTCTGCTCTTAGCTTGGGAGCAGATGGCGTGATGGTTATGTAGTAGTCGTTGCCTACCCCAGCCAAGGTCTGCTTGTCCTTACAGCTAAACAAGGACGAAGCCAGCACAAGACCAGAAAGACCTGCCACCCATTTATTGAGATTTCGTTTCATTTCCTATTGGTTATAATAATGTCATTCATATCAACCCTACCCTATTGCCCAGAAGCACTCGAACTAGGTAATAGAGTAGAGCCTAGAGATTAAAAGTTCTTAGGTTCTCGGCGCTTGCTCTTGGCGAGGTCATCTCCGGGAATATCCGTGATCGTTTCCGTTGGCACGTCCCACCATAGGCGTGTAGATCCTTCATTAGGGCCACCTAGTAGCGCAGGTAGTGTCTTGAGTTCCTCTGCGTTGTTGGGGTTCTCTACGTATGGGATACGGCGGAGCTGTAGCTCGCCATCTACGCCCCTCCAGTTGTTGATGTACACTGGGAATAGACGTGGGTAGCCCGTACGGCGGAAAGTCGTCCAAGTAGGAGCCGAGCAAGGGAAGACAGCCATATACTTCTGGGTAATGATCTTCTCTAGCTTGATCTCGTCGGTATCGGCTTCATTCCAAGCTACACCTACCATCACACGGCCCTTGAGGTCGTGAGCCTTGCCTGCGTATGGATCTACATAGTCGATATCCTTAGGCTCTGTACGCTCCATGTACTTGGCTGCATCATCTTCGGTGAGGCCATTCTCGGTGAAAGAGAGCTTAATGCCTCGCTCATACCACTCCTGTGCAGTAGCGCCACCGGGAGTATTCCAGCCACGCAGAGCAGCCTCCGCCATAATGAAGAGCATCTCCGTGCGCTTAATCCAAGGCAATGGCATATTCTGCATATTGGAGCTAGCAGCCGAATAGGGGCCATAGCCGTGGAGCTTATCGCTCTTATTGATCATGGGGATACCCTGACGCACGCCGATATAGCCCTCGTCCTCGAATGTGTAACCCGTAGACTGATTGTTGGCATTGAGGATATTACCATGCTTAGTGAACCAGACTCCGATGAGCGGATTATCTAGACGCTTCATGATATTCTCCATAGATCCACCTAGACGCAGGTCGTCCCAACCCACAGAAATCTTCCAGATGGGATTATCGCCCACCCAGTCGCAGAAGTTACGATCCTGCGTGAAGTCGTAAGCATCCTTGTCGGTAAACACACCTATATCATCGCTCATAGCCTTCTCTGCCTGCTGACGAGCCTGTGTAGGATCAACCTTAACGATATTCATAGCCATACGCAAGCGGATTGAGTTGGCGAACTTAACCCAGTTGCGCCAGTCGCCACGAGAGATACCACCACGTGGGCCCTCGATCTTGGCTAGCTCGTCGGACGAAGGCTGCGTTTCTCTAAGAATCTTAGAAGCCTCGTCTAGCTCGTCGAAAATACGCTTGTAGACCTCCTGCTGTGAAATATAGGTGCGAGGGGGGAAGCGCTTCACCGCCCTCATATCATCGAAGGCCAATGGACCAAAGATATCTGTAAGCTCCTGAGCCGTGAAGTCGAAGAGGATCATCGCGATCGCCTTGAAGTGTGGCACCCCTAGACGCTCACCATGGAAGTAAGCATTGCGGATAGCAGGATAGAGGGCAGAGGGTGTACTCATCGCCCCCATCAGATAGTCATTGGGGAACGTATAGGTGGTAGGCAGAGCTCCTCCGAAGAGGAACTTATTCTGCGTTACCGTCCAGTAGCCTGCATACACATCGATATGGTTCGCACGCTGATACTGATAATTGTGCTCCTGACAGGTAATCACATGGTTCATACCACCCTTCATCTCCTTGGCAAGAGCTACGGGATCTTCTGCACCTGCACCACCCGTATCGTCAATCTCTTTATTCTGCCCCTGATGCTTCTCACGAGGAGCATTCCAAGGGTAGTTGTCAAGTTCTCTTGATCCGCAGGCGGGAAGCACTAACCCCAAAGAGGCTAATGCGATCCCAACTACTATATGTTTCTTTTTCATCGAATTTCTTTTGATAAATAGTTAGACAACTCAACTAGAAAGTAACCTTGGCACTAATCCCGAAGGTACGTGTCGTAGGCATTGAGTAGGCATCAATACCACCAAAGCCGTTGGCAGCAGACTGAGAGATGTCTGGGTCGATTGGGCTATTGCGGTAGATGAAGAATAGGTTACGAGCGATAGCACTGAGCTGCAAATTCTTGCTAGCACCTAGTAGGTCGTAGAACGTGTAGCTCAGAGAAACATCTCTAAGGCGTAGGTTCGTCGCATCGTAGATATAGTCTTCGATTGGGTTACCACCGATCGTCTTGTAGTAGATCTCGGGGTTTACACGGCGTCCGCTACCATCATTGAGCTCTACGTAGCCACGGTCACGAGCCTCGGCTGAGCGCACAGACACACCATAGAGGTCCATATCTGGCTGCGTGAGGCTCATCACCTTACCACCGATCTTACCATCGATGAGCATATAGAGCTGGAAGTTCTTGTAGCTAAACGTATTGTTGATACCGAAGTTGATGCGAGCCGTAGCATTACCCACCTTAGTATCGAAGCCTCCCGATGCGAGCACTGGTGTATGGCCATCGTCTTGTAGCACGATGTGACCCTTCTCGTCACGCAGGAACGAGTTCACATAGATATCACCATAAGCACCTCCCTTGACGTACTTGATCTTGAACTTATTGGGGCCAGTGACGTAAGTGTGAGGTGTGCCGTCGGGGCGAATGTAAGTTTCGAGGATCTTATTGTCGTTGTAGGCAATGTTGAAGCCGGGGCGCCAAGTCAGATCCTTAGTGATATTCACTCGATAGTTGGTAGAGAACTCAACCCCCCAGTTACGAATTTTACCTGTATTGACAGGTACACCGTCGATGTAGAGGAACTGGTTCTTGAGCGTAGAGTTATAGAACGTTAGGTCAAAATCCCAACGATTGTCGAAGAGTGCTCCGTCTAAGCCGACCTCAAACGAAGTTGTTGTTTCGGGCTTAGGATCCTTGAAGGGGGGTGGAGCAGGAGAGATAGAACCACTTGGATCTCGCAGGTTAATACCCTGAGCGAAGAAGTCTTGGTTGGGCACTGGGTTACCTACTACAGAGAATGAGGTACGTAGCTTGAGGCTATTGAACTGCTTACCCAGAGGCAGCAACTTGTCTAGCTGAGCATTGGCACCAGCAGAGTAGAATGAGAAGGAGATGTATTCATTTTCCTTGGCAAACTGCTGGAAGCTCTTCGCCCACTCGATACGGTAGCTACCATCTACGAAGATCTTATCGTCCCAGCCCAGAGTTGCCGTAGCGAAGAGGGCTGCCTCCCAGTTGTCGCCCCATCTTTCGTTGGGGTTAGCGCTACGACCAGACTTATTGGTATCGTTGATCACGAGGTCATTCTGTGGCAAGAAGATATTGGGGCGAGCCGCAGTATCTTGGTCGTTACCCACAGAGAGAGAGCGGTTGGCTGAACGCTTGTGGCTAGCACCGGCAGTGGCCTGTAGACTCACAGCCTTACCAAGCTCTTGGTTGTAGCTCAAGAGAGCATCTTGGAAGAAGTCCGTAGAGTGGCTACGACCCGTGTAGTACGAAGCACCGAGCGCCTGACCGGCTACGATAGAGGTAGCATAGCGAGAGTTGAAGCCTCTATTCTGTATGTAGTCGAGGTTGGTACGTGTCTGGAAGTTCAGATTGTCAAGAATCTTCACTTTGGCCGACAGTGTACCAAGCAGACGGTCTTGGATAGACTCGTCAGAGAGCATATTCACAAGCCACCATGGGTTATTGAAGTCTGTGTCTAGCCAGTACCAAGTCTGTACGGGCTGGCCGAGCAGCTTGCTATTGTGGCGTCCGTCGATTGGGTTGTAGACAACGAGATCGTCGTAGGTACCGGGGTGCTGGTAGTTGTGACGGAAGTAGCGCATATCCACACTAGCTGGCGTACGATAGAGCGCAGCCATAGGGCTCATAGAGCGACCGATAACGGGGCGGTTGAGCGTATTCTGGTGGATATAGTTCATGCTCAAGTCTAGGTCTAGGCGCTCGAAGAGCTTATAAGACTGCTTGAACATCATATTATGACGCATAAACTTATTCTTGGGCATGATACCTGTCTGATAGGTATTGGCATAGGAGAAATAAGTCTGTTGCTTCTCTGTACCTCCGCTGATCGTAGCAGCTGTATTCTGCGTAAAGCCAAGGTTGAAGAAATCCTTGATCGTATTGCGAGGTGTGCGTGTCAGGTAGGGCGTAGCAGCTAGCTCGTCGTCTGTCAGCTCGCTGATGCGCTTACCCCAACCATCGTACCCTGCACCTAGGCCATAGGTCTTCTGTAGCTCGGGATAGTCTGCGATGAGGTCTACCATAGTGCTAGTAGATACATCTACACGTAGCTTACCCTCGCGACCACTCTTGGTGGTGATGATGAGCACCCCGTTATTGGCACTACTACCATAGAGTGCAGCAGCATTGGGGCCCTTGAGTACGGTAAGCGAGGCAATGTCGTCGGGGTTAATCGTAGAGAGGATATCTCCACCATCTCGACCACCACCCTGCAAGAGGTCGGTAGCCTGACCCGAAGGTCCGCTAGAGAGGGGCACCCCGTCGAGCACGATCAGAGGTTGGTTCGTACCGAGGATCGAGTTCTGTCCACGAAGAGTAATCTTGGTAGATCCACCACCTGCACCCGAGTTGTTGGGGGTAATGGTCAGACCGGCACTCTTACCACGCAGAGCATTAACGAAGTTAGGCTCCTTGATACGTGTCAGCTCCTTGTTGTCCACCGACTGTGTAGCATAGGTCAGCGTCTTACTCTTACGCTTGATACCAAGAGCTGTCACTACGACCGCTTCGAGCTGCTGCGAATCCTCACGCATAGTCACATCAATCTTGCTACGACCATTGATGTCAATAGTCTGCGTAGCAAAGCCGATGTAGGAGAAGCTCAGCTGTGTAACACCCTTGGGGACATCTACACTGTAGTTGCCATCGAAGTCGGTAAGACCTCCATTCTGAGTAGCCCCTACAGGTACCACCTGCACTCCGATCAAGGGTTCTCCCTTGTCGTCTTTGACTACCCCTACAACCTTACGGGTTGCTTGCGCACCTAGGCCGTCGATCACAAATAGACCTAGTAGCGCCATGAGTAGAAATTGCTTTAGTACTCTCATCACTATAATTAAAATTAAAAAATCATTTACCTCTCAAGAACTCCTTCCTTGGATCACCACACCGGAAGATAGTCAAATATCATACCGACATACATATATGTAGTCACGTACGCAAATACAAAATTAAGACAAACCCATATAATAATCCAACTTATTTTACATTACACCAGCAGGTCTGGTTAGTTAAATTAATTATTAAAGCAGGACAGATAGAAAAATGTCCTTTTTTACCCCTCGTTTACTGCAAAAAGGAAAATACATCAACAGATAAAGCACACATAGCATAGTAAAACTAACCTCCATAGACACTCAAAAATGCTCATCTACACCACGAAAAACAAAACAAATTTTATCTAGAGCTCTAGAAAACGGACAAATCATACACTTTTTAGGCACAAAGGCGTCGCACTCCTAGCCCCCAATCGGAGCATATAGGGCTCTCGGGTGCACCTCTACGACTCCCAAGCACAACCCCTATCTCCCCGTACTAGAGGGCAGAGCGATAGAAGCAAACCCTAGGAGAACACGAATACGATATACTAGTTAGGCGGGCGTTGTTACTGGCAGGGATTTTAGATTTTAGACCAGATTTCAGAATGTTGATGAGAAAGCCTCTCATAGCTCGGACAAGAACCGCTAGACCCCGTATTTACCCTCTAGCAAGCTCTGTACTGCGTCCGACCGCATTTGGGCACTTGGGGCTCAGTCGCACGAAAACACTCGTCTAAAGGAAACTCTTTATAACTACCTATAAAACAAACTAATATACTACAAACAAGCCACATCTTAGTACTCTTGTCGTATATTCTAGGATATTTCTCCCCATCAATCCTTGGGAATTGGTGGACACACTGCAAGAGATTAGTCCTCCAATCCAAGTAGATCTTCCCATCAATTATGATCACAGTAGGCCCAATCTGCCGAGGACACCCTGCGTTTCAGCCTTGATGTGAGGATCCTTTGTTTATGCATTTTAACAAAAAAAGCGCAAAGACACAGCTACCACTAGGAGCGATGCTTGGGCAGCCCTCTCACTAAGCCAAGCCTCTCAAATACGCTTAGCACAGTGGAGGCTGAGTATATCCAGACTCCAATCCATTGGAGTGCAACGCCCATAGGCCCACTCTGGCAGGGGAACCAACAAGCCGAACCCTCCAACGGAGGCAAACCTCAAGACACGAGATCATGTACTGACCAGCTAGGAATTTGGGATAAGGCAGCTAATCAAGCGCAAATGTGTAACTTTGTGTCCCAAATTCGGCAAATCAATACTGATCTATTGATCAGCCCAACTCAAGCAAATAAGATTACAATAGAATATAGATTATGAGTGAAGTACTAGAGCAAGAAATCGAGAGCAAGAAGAGCCTCAACTTCATCGAGCAGATCGTCGAGAGCGACCTCTGCGCAGGCAAAAACGGAGGTCGCCTACAAACTCGCTTCCCACCAGAACCCAACGGTTATCTGCATATCGGCCACGCCAAAGCCATTTGTATGGACTTCGGTATCGCCGAGAAATACGATGGTGTGTGCAATCTGCGCTTCGACGACACCAACCCCGCCAAGGAGGACGTCGAGTACGTCGATGCGATCCGTGAGGATATTGAGTGGCTAGGCTTCAAGTGGGGCGATGTGTACTACGCTTCCGACTACTTCGATCAGCTCTACGAGTTCGCCGAACGTCTGATCCTAGAGGGGCACGCCTATATCGACGAGCAGAGTGCCGAGGAGATTGCCAAGCAAAAGGGGACACCCACCACCCCCGGGATCAACAGCCCCTACCGTGATCGCCCTGCCGAGGAGAGCCTAGATCTCTTCCGCCGCATGAACGCAGGCGAATTTGAGGAGGGGGCTATGATCCTGCGTGCCAAGATAGATATGGCGCATAGCAATATGCACTTCCGTGATCCTATCATCTATCGCATCATCAAGCACCCACACCACCGCACGGGACACAAGTGGCACGTCTATCCGATGTACGACTTCGCCCACGGGCAGAGCGACTACTTCGAGGGCGTAACGCACTCGATCTGTACGCTAGAGTTCGAGGTACACCGCCCGCTCTACGACTACTTCATCGACCTACTCAAGCCTGCTGATAGCGAGTATCGCCCACGTCAGTTCGAGTTCAACCGCCTCAACCTAACCTATACGATGATGAGCAAGCGCAAGCTGCTCCAGCTCGTACAGGAGGGGCTAGTGAGTGGTTGGGACGATCCTCGTATGCCTACGATCTGTGGCTTCCGTCGTCGTGGCTATACGCCTACCTCTATTCGCAGCTTCATCGACAAGATTGGCTATACCAAGTACGATGGCATCATCGACGTAGCTCTGCTCGAGCACTCGATACGTGAAGACCTCAACCGCCATGCCCTACGTGGCTCTGCGGTACTCGACCCCGTCAAGCTCGTCATCACCAACTACCCCGAGGACAAGGCCGAGGCAATGGATTTCCTCAACAACCCCGAGGACGAGAGTGCAGGACACCACCAAATTACCTTCCGCCGTGAGCTCTTCATCGAGCGCGAAGACTTCATGGAAGATGCGCCGAAGAAATACTTCCGTATGACTCCCGGGCAGGAGGTGCGCCTCAAGAGTGCCTATATCGTCAAGTGCACAGGCTGCAAAAAGGACGCAGAGGGCAATGTCGTAGAGGTCTATGCCGAGTACGACCCACAGACACTAAGCGGTATGCCAGAGGCGAACCGTAAGGTCAAGGGTACGATCCACTGGGTGTCTTGTGCCGATAGTGTAGAGGCAGAGGTACGCCTATACGATCGCCTCTTCACGGACGAAGACCCATCAGCCGTCAAGGACAAAACCCTCGCCGAGCTCATCAACCCCGAGAGCCTGAAGGTACTGACGCACTGCCGCATCGAGCCATTCCTAGCAGAGGCTAAGCTAGGCGAGTCCTACCAGTTCCAGCGCATCGGCTACTTCTGTCTAGATAAGGATAGCACGCCAGAGCGCCCAGTCTTCAACCGTACCGTTGGGCTGAAGGATACTTGGAAGAAGGTGAATAAATAACCCCTAAGCACGTCACTATCCGATGCTCGAATCATTAGAGTTTATCCAAGAAATCCTCCACCACCTCAACTACTTTTGGGTGGCGGTACTGATGGCTATCGAGAGTTCGTTTATCCCCTTCCCTAGCGAAGTGGTCGTACCCCCAGCAGCCTATCTGGCGGCCAATGGCAAGATGAACGTAGTATTGGTCGTACTGGCGGCTACGCTGGGCTCCAACGTTGGTGCCCTCGTGAACTATTATCTAGCACGCTACCTAGGTCGCCCACTTGTCTACCGCTTCGCCGAGAGCAAATGGGGACGTATGTGCTTGCTCAGCCGTGAGAAGGTGCAGCAAGCCGAGGCTTACTTCCAGAAGAATGGTGCTACCTCTACGCTAGTGGGCCGCTTGATCCCGGGTATTCGCCAGCTCATCTCGATTCCTGCTGGGCTATCGGGCATGAAGCTGATGCCTTTCCTCTTCTACACAACGATCGGGGCTGGTGCGTGGAATATCATTCTTGCAGCAATAGGCTACTATCTAGGGCACATTGTGCCAGAAGATCAACTGATCCCTACGGTCATGAGCTACAGCAAGCCAATAGGTATCGGCATCACCGTCGTGGTAGTCCTAGTACTCGTGGGTATGTACCTACGTAAAAAGAGAGCTAGCCAAAGCGACGAAGTGCGCTAGAGCACTAAGGGGAAATAATTAATTAGGGGGTGTAGACCGATGCGGTCTACACCCCCTAATTAATTATACGATATGTACGCTACTCCGTAGGCTTCTTGAAGACGAAAGTCACGAAGCAATGTGCGACTTCCTTACCAGACATATCGGAGATAGTTACCTTAGTCTTGTACTCCGTACCGTCTGCTGGAGGATTGTTGGCAGGTACTTTGTAGTGGATCTGTACGAGCTCAGCGGCCAACTTGTCGGCAGGCTGCACATTGATTTCCTGCTCGTAGGATTCGGGGTTCTTGGCCGAGTTACATTGGCCTAGAACACACACAGAGAATAACCCTACTGAAGCATCACCCTTGTGACTCACCTTCTCTACCTTGATTTGGTATTGACCCGCAGGAGCGTTCTTACCGGGGTGAATGAATACATTGGGCATTCCAATTTGATACTCGGAGCCATCCTTCTCGGGCTTCTCGGTAAACTTAAATTCATATCCCGAGTCGGCCTGCTTGATGAGCCTAACGAACTTGAGCGAATAGTCGGAATTGAAATCCGTTTCGGCTAAGTAAAAGCTTAGGCCGTCACGTAGCTCAGGCTTACCATCTGGCTGAGGGTTGGGATTGGGGTTGGGTTCTGGGTTGGGCTTTGGCTTGTTACCCGAACCGAGAGTAACAAGACCAGCTGCTAGCACTTCGTCGCCACCCTTGAGCTTATGAATGAATACAACGACCTTGGCGTTCTTGATGTCCTTGAGACTTGCCTTGAGTCCCGTAGCTGTGAGTGTAGTCTTGCTCTCTGACTTAACGACCAAGGCTTCTCCACCTGAGAGCACCTTGCGTAGGACATTGTGGTGCTGATAGTCTTCTTTAGTCTTACCATTGAGCAATTTCTGCCCTGCCACCACATCTTCCACGAGCCAAGCTACTAGGCCGACTTGTTCGTCGCTCAGAGTAGGTGCTGGCTTAAGCTCAATGCTGAGGCTTAGCTTATCCTCCGCCTCGTTATACTCAGGCTTACCAAGCACAATGTCTGCCAGCTTGGGAGTGTTGATGAGCTTACGAATGCTATTAGGCCATTGGAGATAGTCGGAGTTGAAGTTCTTGTTGTCGGAAAAGGGCATACGGCTCATCATCATCATGGGCACAGCACTAGGTAAAGCATAGTGCTTGGCTAGGCGAGTCGCCTCGGCGTTCTCCAGATCACGTGCCATGCCCGAGTGCGCCGAGTGCATGGCTACGACGATTACGTTCTTGGGGAACTCCTCCTCTAACTTATGCAAGACTCCAGCTGCGGTTGGGCAATTGACACAGTCCTGACCCGTATACTCCTCGATGAGAACGGTGCGGCGCTCCGCTTCGCTTAGCTGAACGCCCTCGTTGCTCTCCCAGCGAGGTTCTTTCTGATTTTTGTCGCAGGCGGTGAGTAGAGTCCCCACCGCCATAAGCGCCACAAAGATTTTCTTCATTAGAATGCTGAATTAAGTGATAGATATAGTCCCTGTGTCTCGGGCATCATACGGCACACACCACCCGAGCAGTTGATCCCGGCACGAGTACGACCCCATGAGAGCTGTAGGCGATGCGACTTATAGGTACCAGCAACAGCCACCATGGGGTAGTGTTCCTTGGTCTTGCCATTGTTGTACTGGTCGCTAAGCGAAACGATGAGATGCTTGCCGATAGACGCCTCTACAAGGCCAAACATCCAGTCGCCCTCGGCCTGACCAGAGTGCAGATATTGCAGCTCTGTGCGCAGCCCCAAAGACTTAGTAAGGCGATGCTTGCCATCGTAGACGAAGATGTGGCTACGCACATCACGCTCGCCGTGCTGCTCGAGCTGGAACTGATTGTAGTATTGGTTGAAATAGCTGAAGGCGAAGGAGTACGAGCTACTCACCTTGCGGCTAATCTCTAGCCCCAAGTCATGGAAGAGCTTCTCGCCCCAGCCGAAATAAGCATAGCGAATACCATTGTCGCCCTGCTGGAGGTTGTCGAAGACCTTCTCGCCTGCCTGAGGTTTAAGCGCACTGATGTACGAGGCCGTCAGCTTGATCTTGGTACCATAGCGACCGCCTAGAGCCGTGCCACGATCGAGAGAGTAGCGGAGCTCTCCTTGTAGCGCCCACTCTCCACGAGCCTGAGTAGCATACGGGCGTAGGGCCGCTAGCGTATAAGTCTGCGCCTGCGTGAAGGGGAGCAAGTGATTGACCCTAAGATCCGTTTCGCCAGCCGAACGAGCAGAGCGGAAGTCAAAGTCCTCCGAGCGTCTTGCTCCGATCACTGCGCTAAGTCTATTGGTCGAATACGAGGCCGTCAGCATAGCTACCGAGCCGGGACCATAGGTGTACTTATTGGATCGGTTGGGATCTGCCCACTTGTAGCCATACTCACCATAGACCTCCCAAGAGCCATACTGCACAGAGGTACGACCAGACCAAGCAGGCGTTACCTCGGGCAGGTTGAGCCTGAGCTTGGGATCGGTAGGATGCAAGATGAGCATACCCGCATCTGTCTTCTCATACTTGCTGACGAAGCTACCGCCTAGATCTATGCGCAGATCGCTCTGCTGCAGAGGGCTGATGAGCGACTGCAAGTCTAGCTGTAGGTCTGTGCCGAGGAGATGTCCACGAGAGCTATTCCAGAGCTTGCCTTCACGATCGAAGTGGTTACGTTGCTGACCACCTAGAGCCACCAAACGAAGACCCTCGAGAGGCGTCAAGATTAGTCGCCCACCACGTATGGCGTTGTCGATCCCTAGAGGACGATCTTCATAGGCACGGAGCAGTAGCCCAGAGCCAAACTGCTCGTACACATCGCCCACCGTCAGATCCAGCATCTTGTACTTACCTCTGAGGTAGAGATGGCTGATGCCCTTGCCTGCTGTGGCGTGTAGCCCGGGCAGAGGGTGTGGCATATACTCGCCACGAACGCCTAGGCTCAGATAGTCGTTGGATAGCTTCATATCCAAGTACGACATCCCCGTAAAGCGGTGCGACAGCTTCTCATCTTGGCTGAGGTGCTGATCACTCTGGAGCAGTATGCTGTAGTTAATCTTCTTCCACCCGTTATCTTCGCCCTGCGCTTGTGCAGAGTGCAGGCCTAGACCAGAGAGAGAGGCCAGTGTGTAGAGTACCAATAGACCCTTCTTCATACAGCCTACTTTTTGATGAGTTTGCGTACCTCTGCAATGATCTCCTGTTCTCCACCCTCATTGTAGCCCGTGTGGCGGTAAACGATCTTACCTGCACCGTCGAAAATCACGACAGTAGGTACCATCGTCACATTCATCGCACGCATCAAGTCGCTATTGGGGTCGAGCAGTACCAGCCATTCCCAACCATTGCTACGAGCTAGAGGCTTCACCTTACGGCTATTGGCCCCCTCGTCGATAGAAACGGCAATCAGCTCTACACCTGTTTCTTCTTTCCAGTCGGCATAGACCTCATGGATAGCACTAAGTTCTCGTAGACAAGGCTTGCACCAAGTAGCAAAGAAGCTCATAACGACAGGCTTGCCTTGGCCGACAACAGCAGTAGTCTGATGCGTACGCCCATCAATATCCTTGAGCTTAAAGTCTGGGATCTGAGCCGAGGCTATGAGGCTAATACCAAAAGCCAAGCCCAGCGTGTAGAGTAGCTTTCTCATAAGTGTAACTGATTTAATCATTAGAGTATCTTACTTTATTTCTTATTCAACTTTGACTTGCAACAAACAGCACGAGGATAAAAGTAACACAAATCTATCAAATTAGCAGAACCTCACCACAAATGTTGGCACAAGTATGCCGCAAGGCGCCCCGATCCGACAGCAATCTTCCAGCAACAGAAGATACCAAAATGCAACTTATTCGTTAATATTTGCAAACAAACAAGGGTACATACAACCCCAATCATGGACTCGTTGAGGCAAAGCGACAGACCCTCTGGGCAAAATCGGTGGGAAGATTTATTGGGATTGATGGACTAGCCCGTCAAGAAGTGTCCTACAATCCAGCAAGATTGATGGGAAGAAATACCACAACATAAGCTACAGATGGATCAAGCACTTCAGAACACGAACATACAAATCTAGAAATCAAACAATTACGAACAGGCCGTTTAAGAGGGGTATTTCCGCTCATGTAGGCCTAAGCCCCCAAGCGGAGGCGCGCACCGTATAGCACCTTCTAGAGGGCAAATACGAGGTCTGCTATTTCTTGACCTGTCAGCTGAGCATTTACCCACCAACATTCTGAAATTTGAGCTGAAATATAAATCTTGGGGCTTTGGCTCAGACCAACATCAACAGACCCAAGCAGCACTATTACCCCCTATACAGGAAAAAGGGCTATACTAATGAGCTCCTCCCGAGAGGCGACGACGCAGCACGTAGCGTCGCTACATCTTAATCACTCACTTGTCGATTAAACGACCAAAGGGGCTGTGGCAAATTTGATTTTACCACAGCCCCTTCGACTTATAACAGTGTTGGAATAGCCCTAATGGCGGATCTCTATACGGAATATTTCGACCGAGCCATCGGGGAGCCACAGACGCAATAGATAGCTACCCTCTGGCAGATGGCTAACACTCCACGCCGTCTGCTCACCCACGAGGCGAGCAACCTCTACCCCATCGAAGCGATAGAGAGCACCACGAGTATAGGCTCCTCTAATCTCCAATCGATCGGTAGCCACGGTTGGGAAGGCTCTCAGCCTCTGCTGCACAACCTCCTGCAAGCCTAGAGGCAGCGGCTCCTCGCCATCTTGCATAACCCAATGCTTCGCCCTAGCCTTAGAGGCCAGCTCGGGGGTAATTTGATTCTGATCTTGCTCATCGGGGAATTCCTGCTTATTGTAGTAGATTACAACCCCAGACTCATCGGCCGAACGCATAGGTAGAGAAGCAATGAAAGCATCTGCCGCCGCTAGTGAGAGCTTATTGAACGAGACATCAATTCCCTCCAGAGAGGCACAACCCTCTACCGAGAGCGCAGAGAGCTGATTGAAACTCAAAGCCAAAGAACCAAGCATAGGCAAAGCCGTAGCCTTAATCTCTGTAAGTTTGTTATCGCCAGCGCTAACGACCTCTAGCTTCTTACAAGGCGTGAGGTCTAGCTTGTCGATTTGGTTCGTCCAGCAGTAGAGTTCCTTAAGCTCGGCAAGCCCGTTTAGATCAAGCGACTTGATTTCATTGGCCGAGGCGTTGATCTCCACAAGAGCGGGATTAGCTTTGAGGTCAAGCGCCGTGAGCTTATTGCCCTTACAATAGAGCTTCTCGAGCTTAGGGCAAGGCGTGAGGTCTAGCTCCTTGATCTTATTACTCTCGCAGGATAGAGCTGTGAGCTTAGTCAGCCCCTTGAGGTTAAGACTCTCGATGCCATTGGCTTTGCAGTAGAGCTGGCTCAGCTCGGGGTTGTGGGAGAAATCGGCCTGCTTGACCTTATTTTTATCGTAGGTTAGGTTCGTCAAGAGAGGCAAGCCAGAGAAGTCGATCGAGGTTAGACTATTGAATGAGAGATTGAGCTCTCGTAGCTTGGGTAGCTTGCCTAGGGTAACGGCCTCTAGCTCGTTCTCCATGGCATAGAGGTAGACTAGGTCTTCGCAGGCCGATGCGTCTAGGCTCTCTAGACCTGTGCGGGAGCAGTCGAGAACTTGTAGCGATTTGGCCTTGCTCAGATCCAGACTTTTTAGGCTGATATCCGAGCAAGCTAGCAACCTTAGCTCTCCGTCTAGCTCTACCACGGGATGCTCCTCTGTCGATCTTAGGGTCAGAGGAGTCGCCTGCTGCAGGTCTGTACTCACCTCGTACTCTCGCTGCTCGGCTCCTACTTTGATCATCGCCTTACCACTGCGAGAGACAAGGCGCAGGCTGATTGGTGCTCCAGCCTTGACGCCCGTAGAGAGGACAACGTGCGAGGTCTTCTTCTCGAGAGTAAAAGCATAGGAAACGAGCTTATTATTGTACTTCTTATCCTTGGTGATGTACCGCCCGATGCCGGGGTAGCCGCTATTCCACATACGGAAGTAGACCTTACGCTTGCCGTCGATGAGGATAGACTCGTCGAAAGTAAAGACACCATCCTTATGCTTAATCTTATCCTCGGGGATAGGAATGTATTCCGTTTTCTCTCCCTTCTCGACACCCATTACCCACTCGAAGTTGGTCAGCGAGATACCTGCTTGTATCCCCTTAGCCTTGTAGAGGTGCGCCAGATTGACCGTGAGGCCTTGGATATACTGGCGGTTGAGTAGATAGTTGCGCTGATTGCTGTAGATAAATTGCTCTAGGGGCACTTCCTCGGGTCTATTGGGGAGTTGATCGAAACCTAGCTCATTGTTTTGCCCGTAGAATCGCTCGAGGGTTAAATCTTTGATGCCTAGGATCGCACGCAGCTTCTTGCGCTTCTTATCCCCCTTATCTAGACCAGCAGCCACACCTAGGACACGCAGCTCCTTGTTGTTGCGCAGGTCGAGTGTATCGGGCAGTGCATGGTTGCCGATAGCGAGCTGAGTGAGCTTGGGAGCAGCCTCTACATTGATACTCTTGAGGAAGGTTTTCTCCACCAGCGTAGGCGAGATAGCTACCGAGGTCAATGTATTGGTCTTGGGCAATACCACATGCTCCAGCCCCGTGTAGGTCATGCTGAGCGACTTGAGGCGTGGGGCTCTAGAGAGATCGAGCGAGGAATGTTCCTCTAGGGACGTATGGTCGCCAAAAAGATGCTCCAGCCGTGGAGCTATCACCTCAACTATTCCGTTGATCTGCTTGGTGGCCTTGGTCATACGTAGGGTCAGCAGCTCGGAAGCATCGAGAACGATCTGGCGCTCCTCGGTGCTAGGCTTCTTGAAGGTATAGGCAATCGTCATACCACTGTCGCCATCGGGCTTGTAGGCAATGGGGCTATTGTCTTCTCCTTCTCCAAAGAAAACCTTGGCGGCCTGAGTACCATCGGTAAGGCGTACGATGAACTTGATCTGCTTGGTATCAGGCGCAACGCTCAGCGTCACACGATGCTCGGGTTGGCCTTGGGCGAGGGCCGAGAGGCCCAATAGGACTGTAAGCACAAAGGTGCCACAGATCTTGAGTAACTTTCTGTTCATAGTGTAGTCATTAATGAAATATTTACGAAACCAATAAGCCAAAGGTAAAAACAAAAAGTGACCAAATCTCAAGATTTAGTCACTTTTTGCACTTTCGACTCCCAACAAATCATGCAGATCACTCGGGCATCGGGGAGGTATTATGAAATAAAAAAACAGCCTTGTTCTAGGCTCTATCTATGCTGTATCGTCTTGATCTAACCACTGAACCTGTACCCCATAGAGCCGGCCTAGACGATCGAATAGTGCTGGCGCATCGTCTGCCCTAAGGCTTAGCTCTAGACGGCAGCTCTCTCGGAAGTCTTGCAGCAGCACCTTCGCTCCACTCTCCTTGACGGCTCTCATCACCTCGCCCATCAGTTCGTAGCCGAAGCTAGCACTTAGAGGGCGCTCAATGATGCAGGTACGCCGTGTCGCCTCAGCTAGAGCGGCTACAGTCGCCTCACGATAGGCCTCAATCAGCCCACTAGTCCCGAGCTTAATACCCCCGAAGTAGCGTACCACGAGGGCAAGGATGTTGGTCAAGTCGGCAGAGATCAACTGACCGAGAATAGGCTTGCCAGCGGTACCCGAGGGTTCTCCGTCGTCGTTGGAGCGATAGCGTGCGCCATCGGGTCCCAAACGATATGCCCAGCAGACGTGCCGAGCATCATAGTACTTAGCCCTCACACGAGCCACTTCGGCCAAAGCCTCTTCTTCGCTCTCGATAGGTATCACGTAGGCGATAAACTTGCTGCGCATCTGGCTGTACAGGCCCTCAGCCTCAGCCTCTATGGTGTAGTAGGTATCTTGCGACATTGTCATAGGTAGCTTAGTCTTCTCTCATGGGCATCAGCCTAGAGGTCTGTGGGTCTAGGCGGTAGCGCTCGCCACTCTCGGGGCAAGTGCCTTCTTTGGTTACAGGATCTAGCTCAAGGCGATGCCCAAGGCGGCTCACCCAGCCATGCTGTCGAGCGGGCGAACCATAGACTAGGGCATAGTCTGCCACATCTCTAGTTACGACGGCTCCCGCACCAACCATAGCATAGGCCCCAATGGTCACACCACAGACGATCGTCGCATTCGCCCCGATGCTCGCTCCCTGCTGCACGAGAGTTGATTTGTATTCGTGCTTTCGACTAATGAAGGCACGGGGATTGATCACATTGGTGAAGACACAGCTTGGACCGAGAAACACATCGTCCTGACAGACAACCCCCGTGTAGAGCGATACATTGTTCTGCACACGGCAACCTCGCCCGAGCCGAGAACCCGGCATCATCACGACATTCTGCCCGAGGCTACAACCCGAGCCAATCTCCGTCTGTGGCATAATGTGGCAGAAGTGCCAAATGATCGCATCGTCGGCGACCACAGCTCCCTGCTCTACGACGGCACTTGGATGTATCATAGACCTAATCAGTAAAAAGAAATGGGTGGATAAGTTAGAGGCGATCGACCAAACCGAAGTCGGTACTGAAAGTCGCCATGAAGCCCCAGAAGGAGCTATCGTAAGCTACTGCAGACACAGCGACACGATAGCCTGCCCGATTGATCCCAACGCCAGCCGAGAGCCCAGAGAGCTTAGCGCCTCTCAGCTCACGATAGTCTTGGGCAATGCGAGGATTATAGCCCAGAGCAAGCCAAAAATGATTGCTAGGAATGTATTCGACACCTAGGGCAAGGTGCCGCAGGATACGACCAGTACGCCCTAGCGTAGGGGTAAACTCGCCCGTATGCTTGGGGCGCAGGCTGTATGCCGTCAGATGGACCTGAAAGGGCGCGTGGGCAAACTTCTGTGAGTAGCCCACACGAATATCCCAAGGCATCGCCTCTTGAGAGCCAAGACCAAGGGGACGAAACTGCGTACCGACATTGACAAGCGATATACCCACAGAGCGTTCTTTGTTTTCGCTGAAGTAATTCAGGCCAAGATCAGTCCCAAGCCCCCAAGCGGTATATTCGAGGATCGAGCTATAAGTCCCCTTGAGCGAGATGCCAGCTCTGAGGTGCTCGGTCAGCTCGTAGCTGTAGGAGGTTTGGAGCATCACATCACGGGGGCGGAATGTGCCCAAGTAAGCCCCTTGCAGGCTGCGCTCCTCTTGGCTACCATAGTCGATAAACCGAGCTCCAACCCCCCAAGCTCCACGCTCCCCGAGTGCCCGGCCGTAGAAAGCTGTACCTAGGTTCGCATTCCCTAGATAGTTCATATAGGAGAGGGAGAGCTGTCCGTTCTGTTCGAGGCCGAATAACGCAGGGCTCTCTAGTGCTAACGCCACATCGTTGGCCACAATAGTCGTTGTCACTCCGCCCAATGCCATCGTCTTGGTGGTCGCAGGGAGCGAGATATAGTGTAGCGTTGCGCCACGGCTCTGCCCCATAAGCTCCAAGGGCAGGAGGACGCAGAGGGCTAGAATTGGCAGCAAGTAGCTCCTGTACACGCCTTGTCTAAGTTGATTCTTCATTGTTCAATGTTCGTCAGTGATCTCTACGCCCAGAGCAGCTAGACCGCTCTGTACGTATGGACGCGTCAGATCTCGAGGCTTACAGACCTCTCCGTCCCAGACAATCAAATCAAGATCCATCGGAACGAGCTCTGGGTGAGTCTGCCTACTCTGTGGGGTTCGCCCGCAGTCAGTTTCGAGCTGTTTGAGGATCGTGTAGACCTCGTTTTGGCTCAGTGTAGTCTTGGCCAAGAGGACGATGTTGGTAAAGTCTGCCGAGGCATAGGGAAAATCTATCGGCGCTGTCTGTACTGGCTGGGTAGCCTTACAAACAGAGAAGTGCTCGCCTAGGGCACGCTCTACGTATGCAACGTGTCGCGGCGCATCCGTATTGCTCCCAATGGTAAGCACCATCCAATGTATCCCATTCGCCCGTAGTGTCATCGCTTCTGTTGCTGTAGATGAATAGAAGTTTCGTGAATCAGGCTGAAGAGATCGTGTACTAGAACCTCATCAAGGCCTAGCTCCTGTCCTAGGGTTGCTCTCTGAGCCATCAGCTCTCGGTAGCGACTAGGCTGGAGAATACAGAGATTATTTTTGTCCTTGTAGGCTCCAATTTCTTTGACGAGGCTCATACGTTTGGCCAAGAGATCAAGCAGAGCATTGTCTAGACGATCTATCTCCGCTCGCCAGACACGTAGCCCCTCGGCCCCCGCTTCGTCGGCCTCTGGCATAGAGATCTCGCCTAGAATCTCCCTAAGTCGCTCGGGCGTTACCTGCTGGGCAACATCGCTGAGTGCCAAATCTGGGGCACAATGCGTCTCGATGATCAGCCCGTCGTAGTGTAGCTCTATCGCTTCTCGAGAGAGAGGCTCAATCAGATCTCTGCGTCCGCCTATGTGGCTAGGGTCGGCCAGTAGGGTCAGCTCGGGGTGACGACGCTTGAGCTCTATGGGGATTTGCCACAGAGGCGTATTGCGATACTTGGCCTCACCATAGGTACTGAACCCACGATGTATCGCACCGACGTTGTCAACGCCAGCACCTTTGAGGCGAAGCAATGCGCCCTCCCAGAGCTCAATATCGGGGTTGATTGGATTCTTTACCAGCACTGTAACCTCTCGGCCACTGAGAGCCTCCGCCAGCTCCGTAATAGCGAACGGGCTAGACGTCGTGCGTGCACCAATCCAAAAAGTATCGAAGCCGGCACGCTGCATCAAGTCTATGTGGCGAGGTGTAGCAACCTCTGTGGCGACCTGAAGCCCCAACTCGTCACGCACACGCTCGAGCCATGGGATACCTGCTTCGCTAACACCTTCGAATCCGCCGGGGCGAGTACGAGGTTTCCATAGACTAGCCCTAAAAACCGTTACGCCCTGCCCTGCCAATGCTCGAGCCGTCTGCAATACTTGTTCTTCGCTCTCGGCACTACATGGGCCAGCAATAAGGCTATAGGGATAGTTGGAGGGTTTAGCCCATCTAAGTGGGCGGAATATATTCGTTTCGTTCATTCTGTGATCTGATCTAGTAGCCCAGCAAACTGCTGAGCCTCACGCCTGCGGCTAAACTGCTGTATGTACTGGTCGTCAGCATGACGTGCTGCAGTGAAGCCCATCTGCACCCACTCAGTGTAGTGCTGTAGGACGAAGTTAATGATTTCTCCTCTCTCTCCCGAGGCTAAGCCACAGCCAGAGCGCACAAGGATCTGCGCTGCCTCGCCCGAGCTATCGGGGAGAAGCAATGTCGGCTTCTGCATCGCCAAGGCCTCGAAGAGCTTAGTTGAAACCATTCCGTTGGGGCCATCGGACCCATTCTCAGCATTGCCGAGTAAAAGAATGATACTGGCTTCAGCCAATAGACTAGGCACCTGCCGTGAGGGAACCATAGCATGAATATGACAACGAGGATCGGCGACGAAAAGAGGTAGTGAGCGAAGCAACTCGGCCGAGTAGTCGTCGGTGTAGAAGTCTACTGACAAGGGGATTGATCGTAGCTCTTCGGAGGCCAATGCTTCGAGCAATAGCGACGGATCCCTCATAGCAAGGCTAAGCAATCGCCCCGTAAAAACAATCCGAAAAGTCGTCTGAGGCGGATAGCTCGGAGCAAAGAGTTTGTGGTCGTAACCATTATATATAATAGAAACCGACGAATGCACTTGGCTAAGAAGGCTACGATGCCACTGAGAAACTGTAATTACACCCTTAGCCGATGCAAACGCTCGGTTACGCAGCTCAATAAATCGCTTAGCTAGTAAGCGCTCCAGCCAACGTAGGCGAAGGGAGCCCAAGCGGATAGGTCTAGGCAAAAAATCGCCATCGCTATACTGCTCCACCAAATCTCTGCAATCGGCTAGCCAAGACACCCCCCAGAGCCGAGCCAGCGTCTGCGCTGTGCGGAGCGGGAACTTGCGATAGGCCATACAAAGAATGGCATCGGGGCGAGCGAGTCCGTGCTCCTGCATGTAAGCTGCGATAGTACGGGCAAAGCTCCGCTCCTTGTACTCAGCCACGACCTCCAAGGCAAAAGCCAACGAACGCTCCCAACCTCGCTCAGGGCGTAAACACACTCGATAGACAGGGCAAGGAATTGGGAAGTCGGCAAAAAGCTGATGGGTACCAACCTGCTCTGTGAAAACCACCGGTTGCCAACCGAAGGAGCGCAAGTACTGCGTCAGATAAGCCACACGGGGAGCGAAGGCAGGGGGGTAGAGATCGCAAAGAATTAGGACTCTCTTCATGCCAAACTAAAGATGTATTTCGGTACCACCACACGAACTAAGATGCTTGGCCAGCTCTACAGCCTCGGGATCTCTGCACTGCAGATCTTCATGCTCTATATCCTCGATGACACCTAATAGATATCTATATAGGGAAGTCTGCCACGAATGTACCGTAGGGCTAAACTGCTCATTGTGCCAAAGCAGATTGAGCTCGCCGTTGTAGTGAGCCACTTGTCTAATCAATCCCTCGGCGTAGCTCTCGGCCTCTTGTAGGCTGAGCCCCATATAGTCCTGCCTTGAGAGGGTTACGTCCATCATCGTCAAGGGGTGTAGCACAAGCTCTGTGAGGCTACGTGTATTGGGATTAATAAACTTAACTGGGCGACACGTCCCTAAACGAAACCCTGCCACGTCGGCATAACCCATCGTGTAGTCGTGCCTAATGCCAGCACTATAGAGGAGCAACATGTCTTCCGGTTCACGCAACGCCAAGAAGTGATGCCTAGACTTATGGATCGTCATACCTAGTTGCTTCTGCAGATACTGCCTCTGCTCAGCGATGAGCTGAGGCATCAGCCCAGAGGCATAGCTACAGTGCAAGCCTAACCGAGCCCCAGCTCGCCTCATCTGTGCAAGCAGGGTACGCATATAGGGTCGGCGCAACCGATAGTTCGGTTTGTCGAGCTTATGGTCGGCAGGGGTCTTGAGGAAGAAAATCATATCCGTCATACCCTCGGGCGTCCTGCGAATAAGCTGCTTATTCCATGCGATGAACTTACTGAAGGTATTGAACTCATCGTTTTTAGGGTGCCCAAAGCACAGTCCGAAAGCGGTGAAGGGATTACGCCCATCTTTGAGCACAGCCCTCAAGTAGCTCCACACTCCTCGATAGAGGTAGGGCTGATCAACATCGTGCGTAAGGTTGATCTTACTGAAGAAGGACGGACGAGCGCAAAGCGATAGTCCTCGGCTAGAGAGCATATCGTGCTCTAGCAGTATCGCCCTGAGAACCTCTCCGTATTCGTCTACAATAGGACGATGGATAAAGCCTGCTCGGTAAGGAAGAGAGGACTTGCCGGGGAAACGCCCATGTTGATCCCGCTCTCCTCGGCGATACATCTCTTCATATCGGCTAGTGAGATAGTAGGTAGAGGCTAAGACATCGGCATATACTACAAGCGTCTTGCCCTCGTTGATCCACTCCTCTCGGGCCTCTCCAAAGAGCAGAGGGATACCCCTCCAGTCCTGTAAGGGTAAGATAGGCTGAGCTTGCTCTGTGCCATAGACCCCGAAGTCGAAAAAATCCGAGGGATAGATGACTAGCTTGTAGCGAGTCATCTCCCTAGGATTGCGAGTATAGCCAATCAGGTTGGCACGTGCCAACTGTCTATCCGTGATGCAACCAGCTCGGACTGTCTGAGCATCGACCTCGACGCCCACAAGAAACTCTATCAGATATGTCTTTAGCTGTTCGCTCAGCATGATTATTTAGTTACAACGATCAGATACGCACATGTACTCCGATATAGCTTCGTACACTGTGCTTGCTATTTCCAAGCCCGTCGAGCCCAAATGCGACCTGCAGATATTTCCCAAACACTACCCCTGCCCCGAATTCGCCTCTAGCAAATGGGACAGAAGAATAAGTCACCGTGATCCCTAACCATTTGGTTGGCTGTAAGACGAGTCCCAATGCACCCTCCCAGTTTGCCTTACTACGATAGAGAGATGCTCCGGCAAGTGCTTTGAACTGTAGCCAATGCATAGGCTTGTAGGTCGAGGTGAGGTAGAAATGAGCAGAGAGCCATGTGCGCAATGATGAGATATGCCGTTTGAGGATAAGATCATTGTCTAGCAAGTCATCTATCTGCTTCAAGCGGAGAAGTGCCTTGTCTACGTGAGAGTCGTTAGGCTTTGACTCTCCCCAACGAGAGTTATTGACGAAGTGGTAGGGCGACTCCTTGGGCCAATTAGCCTCCACCTCTACGGCTCTATCCCAAACGAGGAATCCGAGATCATTGAGAGCAAGGCCAAAACTAAGATCACGGGTTAGCTCGTACTCCACACCGAGGTCAATCCCCCAACCTGTAGAGCGTCCTCCGGGCATTCCCTCCATGCGATAATATCTGTCTGCAGCTTCTCCTTGTTTGGGATCACCGGGAACAAACCCTCCCGTTGCTCCAGTACGCACGGCGGTGTAGCGTAGAGAGGCTTCGGAGAGTCCTCCCTTGACATCGAAGCCAAGGGTCAGGTATTCGGGCTTACTATCTCGATAGTCGAAGCCATGAAGCAGCTTGAATCTAGCCCCGACCTTGAGCCGTCGGCTCGACAATAGTCTATCGGTAGAGAACCCCATAGCATGTTCTTGGTAGCCAAGGAAATATTCCCCCAATCCTCCAGTCTGTATGTGCTTACCTGCAAGCTGAGTAGGATTGGTCTGTATCAAGGTTCTGATCGCAGGATCTGCCGTATATTCTCCAATCCAGTTGAACGAGAGCTGGTACGAGAAGAAACCCCACTTGGTGTTCACTCCTAGATCCAAGCCTATCTTACCAGACTTCACATCGGGGCGATCTAGCACCAAAGAGTTTGAACGACCCCAAAAAGGAGAAAGCTCTGGGCTGAGTATACCACCCTGAGAGCGGACGTCTATACTCGAACCCAAACCTACCAGTACCGTACCTCGATCGGGGATGTGCGAGGCATTGAGATCTAGGGCTGCAAAGTCGTTGAGGGAGCCAAGCATTGTGAAGGAATTGCTCTGGGCATAGGCCGAGAGGCTGGGAAGCAACGCCAGCACAACAAACCAAATAGACCACTTCGTTTTCATAGAGCTATTGTTTTTAGGCATCATTAAGATGATGCATCAGAAGTTCAATTGCATCCCTAGCTGTATATACCGATCGCCCAAACGGCCCGATGAAAATCCCTTGGCAATAGACACAGAGAGAAGCAACTGCTCAAGACCGCCTGTGAGCCCAAGGCCAATATTAGCACGTGAGTGATGATGCGAAAAAAAGGCGAGGTTGCACCCAAAGTAGTGGCTAGGTTGCCATGTAGCCGCTAGTGCAGCCTCCCAAGCGTAATGCTTGTAGTCGTACTCAGATGCTCCAACCAAGCCCGAGAGCTTGAATGCCTTAATAGGACGATACTCCAGAGCGACATGACCACGAGGAGCCAACCATGTATTAGTACCGCCCGAATAGGCGTCTTGGGTCTGTACATTCTTACCCACCACCTCGTCTACCTGATAGAGAATATCGGAGATGTTCTTGGGTCCCTCTGGCATATCCTTCGTCTTGGGCTTCTGGGCAAGTTGCTTATCATTGGCCTCTACTTTGGGGTCGGCACCTGTCCGACCTCGCAAGGCACGCTCCCAATGAATTCCACCAAGATCCGTGATAGTCCCCGATAGCGTGAGCTGATTGCTAAGGTCATACTCAAAGCCTAGCTCGGCAGCTAGCCCATAAGCCAGCCCTACCGAGGTTTGCTGACCATAATACTCGGCGATACTTACCTTGCGGTACTCTCGCTCGCCGTAATAAATAAACCCAGCTCTAAGGAACTCATAGTCGATATTGGCATCAACTACGTCGCCCTTGGGGGAGGCCTTGAGGTTGAAGCGCCCCATATCCCGCTCGAAGTGCCGTAGCCCCATCATCACACGCAGCCTAAGACCCAGTCTAAGGCGACGATACTCAAGAAGCTCGTCGAATGACCAACCCGCCGAGGCATAGAGATAGTCCGTCTGTCGTAGCCGTACGCCCTCGCTCACGAGGGAGCGTCCCACAAGACACCCTATCGGCAAACGGGCAAAATCTCTCAAAGGCGCATCTAGATGCGCATAACCCAAAGAGCTGTACCCACCAAGAATAGTCAAAAATCCCCAACGTGTAGGCCTACCAAAGGACAGTGCTACGCCTCTACGCTCGTAGTCCGGGAGATCTAGCAGACCACTATGCCCCCAAGTAAGGCGACCAACAGAAGAGAGGGGTTTATCCTTCATACGCACGTCCTGACCTAGATTTACCCCGAGGATTATCCGCCTCTGCTTGGGGAAATAGGCTGGGTTGTGCTCTAGTCTGGCAATATCGCTCAGCGGTGTGATCGTCAGGTCGCTACTCTGTGCCATACTCGTGCCAGCACATATACAAGTCAATAGAGCAGTCAGACCTATAAGCCTGAACCTAGTCACCCCAGCGACCATAGTACCCCACACGACCAACCTCATAAACTCCGCTCTGCCTCTACTATGGTTCTTCGTCCCAGTCAATCTCAATATCCGTGTCCTCCCCCCAGTCTTCCTCGTCATACTCTTCGTCTTCCTCAATCTCTGGGGCATCGTCCCAGTCATCGTCCCACTCTAGGCTCTTGATGTCCATAGCCTTGTGGACTATGCTCTCTACTTGGTGTTTGGTTTCTCGGTTGAGCTCTTTCCAGAGTAGGTCCTTGAGTTCAACGAGCCCCATGTGTGCCACCGCAGAAATGAAAATCACAGGTAGCCCCTCAGGGAGCTCGGCACGTAGTAGCTCTTGCAGCTCTTGATCGATGAGGTCACACTTGGTAATGGCGAGTACCTTACGTTTGTCGGCAAGCTCGGCATTGTATTTGGTAAGTTCGCTCAGCAGAAGCTGATACTCCTGAGCGATATGCTCCGTATCGGCAGGAATCATAAATAGCAGTAGAGCATTGCGCTCGATATGGCGCAGGAAGCGGAGTCCCAAACCCTTGCCTTCGGACGCCCCCTCGATAATCCCCGGTATATCCGCCATCACGAAAGAGCGATTGTCGCGATACTGCACCATGCCCAGATTGGGCTCAAGAGTAGTAAAGGGATAGTTGGCAATCTTGGGCTTGGCTGCCGTCAGCACAGAGAGCAACGTAGACTTACCAGCATTAGGTAGCCCCACAAGCCCTACATCGGCGAGCATCTTGAGCTGGAGGATAACGGTACGCTCCTGAGCAGGCTCGCCCGGCTGTGCATAGCGAGGGGCTTGGTTCGTAGCGGTCTTGAAGTGGGTATTACCCTTACCTCCACGCCCACCCTTGAGGAGCATCTCCACCTGACCGTCCCTGTTGAGGTCCATAATGAACTCGCCCGTCTCGGCATCGTAGACTACCGTCCCTACGGGCACCTCGATGGTGCGGTCCTCGCCGTCGGCACCAGTGGATCGTTTACCACTACCACCCTGCCCTGCCGTAGCCATGATGTGTCGCTCGTAGCGCAAGTGCAGGAGCGTCCAGTAGTTACCATTGGCACGGATGTAGACGTGTCCGCCACGTCCTCCGTCGCCACCGTCTGGGCCACCCTTGGGGATATATTTCTCTCGTCGGAAATGCGAAGATCCTCTGCCGCCCTTACCCGAGCGGCAGTAGATCTTGACATAATCGACAAAATTTGATTCTGCCATTGTTTTGGTTTGATGTTTACTTGAGGCTATCTACCACAGCCGAGATACGTGCTGTGATATCGGAGATAGCGCCCATACCCTCTAGGGCATAGTGAACTCCCTTCTTGGCGTAATACTCAGCCAGAGGGGCAGTCTGGGCATGATAGACCGATAGACGCTTCTGTATCGTTTCTAGATTGTCATCACTACGGCCACTCTCCTGCCCACGCTTAAGCAGACGCTGCACCAATTCGTCTTCGTCTACCTGTAGGTCTAGCACGGCATGCACAGCAGTCTGGTACTTAGCCAGCAGACCGTCGAGAGCCTCTGCCTGTGGCACTGTACGAGGAAAGCCGTCGAGGATAAGGCCTATCTTGGGCTTACGCTCCTCAAGCACGCGCTCGATTAGACCGATGATGAGCTCGTCTGGTACTAACTGACCAGCATCTATATAGCCCTTGGCCGCCTGACCTAGCTCGGTCTGCGCCTTGATAGCCGCACGCAGCAGATCCCCAGTAGACACATGGTCAAATCCATACTTCTCGATGAGCACTTCGCTCTGAGTGCCTTTGCCAGAGCCGGGAGCTCCAAAGATGATAAGATTTAGCATACTTAATGTATTATATTTTACAGTTTAGTCCTTGAGTTGATAGATATCCTTGTACATACGGCCATAATCGTCGTAGTCTAAGCCGTGCCCTACGATGAACTTAGGGTCAATCTCCATGGCTACATACTGGGCATGTACATCACACTTGAGCGCAGCAGGCTTGCTGAGCATCGACGCAATATGCACCTCTTGAGCACCTTGGGTAAGGTAGAGGTCGCGCACGCACTGCATCGTATAGCCTGTGTCAATCAGGTCCTCCACAATGACGACGATACGCCCCTTAATGCGCTCAGGTGCTACAGGCATAATCTCTTTGAGCTTCATGGTGCTCTGCGTACCCTCATAGCTCGAGTAGCGTGCGAAGGCTACTTCAAAGTCTTCGTCGATGGCATACATCAGCTCGGAGGCAAACATAAACGCCCCGTTCATAACGCAGACAAACAGCGGGTTCTTGCCCTTAAAGTCCTCTTTGAGCCTATGCCCTAGAGCCACAACCGCTTTATTGATTTCCTCGGCCGTGATATAGAGCTCAAACTGCCGACCATGCAATGTAACTTCCTTCATTTGGATATGATGCAACATTTGTGATTAAAACACAAAGGTACATCTATTCCGCCAAACGTCAGATATATGCACTGCCCAGCTTTGAAATGTATTGAATCGTTTATCCAAGGGATATAATCATTGCGATAATAAATGGGGCTGTAGCAAGTTTGATTTTGCTACAGCCCCTCTTTTGTTCGTTATTGAATTCGATAGAACCGCCTAGACGTTGAAGCGGAAGTGCATGATGTCGCCGTCCTGCACCACGTATTCCTTGCCCTCGACAGCCATTTTACCAGCTTCCTTGACTGCTGTTTCGCCGCCATAGTGAATGAAGTCGTCGAACTTGATAACCTCAGCACGAATGAAGCCCTTCTCAAAGTCGGTATGAATGACGCCTGCACACTGAGGAGCCTTGCTCCCCTTGGTGTACGTCCAAGCACGGACCTCCTGCACCCCAGCGGTGAAGTAGGTCTGCAAGCCGAGCAAACTATAAGCAGCCTTGATAAGACGTGCCACACCACTCTCCTCTAGGCCAATCTCGCCGAGGAACATCTGACGCTCCTCGTAGGTCTCTAGCTCGGCAATCTCGCTCTCGATTTTAGCCGCTACAACCAAGATATCGGCAGACTCACCCTTGATCGCCTCACGCACGGCTTCCACATACTTATTGCCCGACACGGCACTCGCCTCATCAACGTTGCACACATAGAGCACAGGCTTGCTCGTGAGCAAATACAACTCCTTGGCGATCTTCTGCTCGTCTTTGGTGTCGAAAGTTACCGTACGGGCATTGAGCCCCTGCTCGAGGGCAGCCTTGTAGCGGAGGAGCACCTCATAGGTCTGCTTGGCCACCTTGTCGCCACCTGTCTGCGCCTGCTTGGCTACTTTCTGTATGCGTGCCTCTACCGTTTCCAGATCCTTGAGCTGTAGCTCCGTATCAATGATCCCCTTATCACGCACGGGGTCTACCGAGCCATCTACGTGGGTGATGTTGTCGTCATCGAAGCAGCGCAATACATGCAGTATCGCATCAGTCTCGCGGATATTGGCGAGGAACTTATTCCCTAGCCCCTCGCCCTTGCTAGCTCCTTTGACTAGACCCGCAATATCTACAATCTCCACTGTGGTAGGGACGATGCGCTGGGGATTGATGATTTCGGCTAATTTATTGAGACGCTCATCGGGCACAGTGATTACCCCTACGTTGGGCTCGATTGTACAGAAGGGGAAGTTAGCAGACTGCGCCTTAGCGTTTGATAGGCAGTTGAAAAGCGTAGATTTACCCACATTGGGTAGACCTACGATGCCGCATTGTAATGCCATTTTTCTATTTCTATTATCTAATTATTTCTACGACAAAGATAAACACAGAACCCTATTCGCCCCAAATAGCCACTGGCCGAGCCCTCGAGGGCAATGACTCAATGGGAGCATATATGGGGCATCAATCCGATTTAACGTGAGTTCGGTATAAGAAATGGAGTAAGGATTCAGTAGTTTTTCTTGATTCTCAGTGGTTTATCTACTGTAAGAATGGGAGATATTTAGTATCTTTAAGTTGTAAGTCAAACAGATAACCAAATACTCCCATCCTATGGATAAGGCAAAGTTAGTAGAAATATATTGTGTAGTTGACTACGCTGGGCTGGTTTTATGGGTTTAAGCTACATCTCGTGATTAATGACAGAGGGGAAATCATCACTTTTAGAATCACCCATGGAGCTACAGATGATAGAGAACCTTTGAAGAGTGATGCCTTTACAAACAAGCTCTTTGGTAAACTCGTGGCTGACAGAGGATACATCTCACAGGATCTATTTGAACGACTGTTTGTTGATGATATTCATATGATTACCAAGCGCAAACGCAATATGAAGAACCCCTTGATGCATCTGCATGACAAGGTTCTTCTGCGTAAACGTGCCTTGATTGAATCGGGTAACGACCAACTCAAGAACATTGCCCAATCGAACATACCAGACATCGTACCATACACAACTTTTGCTCCAATCTACTTGCAGGACTCATTGCTTACCAATCCTTGGAGAAGAAGCCTTCACTAGACTTAGAGCACGTAGTCAATAATCTAAAAAGAGCTTAGGCTTACGCCGAACTCACGTAAGACTACTTGTGGATAAAAATAATCAAGCTCATTTGAGCGTAATTCGTTTTGCCCTCGGTCCTACTAGGAGGATGTATATGCCTCGCTCGAGTTTACTAAGATCGAGGGAATCGTCTTCCCCTTGCAGGATCTGTTGTCGCACCAATTTGCCATCTAGTGTGTAGAGTCTTAGTGGCTCTCCATGGTGTGCGCCTACTATATTGACATAGGTGTAAGCTGGGTTGGGGTATAAGTGCAGATCATCTCTTGAGAGCCTAGGCTGGGATATTCCCTCCGGATGGATATAGACAACGCCTTTATTACTCACTTTCCCGTCTTCCCCAATACCTCCGTTATAGTCTCTGACAGAGAATCCTTTTTCGGTAGCCAGATCAACGATTTCTTGGCTTACTTCGTTTCCCTCATTGAGGTTCTTTTTGTCGATACAGACGAATGGTGTGTTTGGCGTTACATCCCTCAGGGAGCTTACTAACCTTTTTAGGGAAGAGTCTTTTAGTCGGTTGCTGTGTAGCGATAGGAACACAAACGAAGTTCGATCGCTTACCCGTATGTCTGTCAACTTATTGATTGAGCAATCTAATGTTCTACACTCAGGGGAATGACTCAGGTCTATTTCGCCAAGGTCATTGCCTCTACAGTATAGTCTGGTAAGATTATCGCAGGATCGAAGGTCAAGACTTCGAATATTATTGTTTTCACAGTTTAGTCTCTCTAAGTTGGAACCAGAGAGCTCGAGGCGTTCTAGAGCATTACCCGAACAATCTACCTCGGATAGCTTAGGCTTGTTACTTAAATCTATTTCTCTGAGTTTGTTATTTTGGCATGTTAGCATCTGCAGATTGGGGCTTTTGCTAAGATCGAGCTCCTCCAATTGGTTGTTTTCGCAGTATAGTGAGCCTAGCGTAACATTAGAGAGGTCAAGTCGCTTGAGTTGATTGTTGGAGCAGTCGATATAGCCGAAACGAGTATGCTTGCCGAGGTCTATCTCGGTGAGCCCACAGCGAGGAACCATCAAGAGCCCAATATCACCAAAGAGCTTAAGTGTAGGGCTGGTTACCTTATAGAACATTTTGAGAAAAAAGGCTTCCCTCTTCTCAATAAGTGTTGCTCCTTCTAGTCGAAATGTTTTGGAATCATCAGCAAACTCCATAACAATAGTATCCCCGATGGCCTTGTTTGTCTTCATCGTGATGACTACATCTTCGTCAACTTGAGCCCCTAGTGGTAGAGAGAGCAATAGTAGTAGACCTACAAGTAAGCTGCTGTTTATGTTCCTTATATGGGTATTAAGGCATTGTTTTATAGTGTTCATAGCCATTTAATTAATTGGGTTTAGCGGAGGGTTATTCATACAACTTCGAGCAAACATATTCATTTTAATGTGAGTTCGGCATAGGGATTACTGTACCCCGTTGATCGACCACGCCATACGCGACGTTGTCGCTTAAAGAGCTAAGGTACTACTATAAAGCCTCAAAGGGGAGCTACTCGGGTGCTATTAGGATTTCTCTCGTATCTCCAGTACTTCGGTACGCTAGAGGGTAGTACCATCGTCAAAGGTTATCACGAAGCGTAGCTTAACCTTCTGCTGACTAGGGGCTTCTAGAAACTCCATAGATAATGCCAGCAAAGATCGCAAACATGGCAATCATTAAATACTTCGCTTTCATCGTTCTTATCCAATTATCTAACTTAAATCAAGGGATCAAGAATACTCTGGCTTCTCTACACCTCCATCGCCTATTCATAGTAGTTCTAATAGATTGGCAAGATGAAACCGAGTACAACCAAATAGATCTGATGCAAATGTACATAATATTTCTCTTCGAATCAACGCTCTAGATACTATGTGTAAGCATTTTACCTAGACTTAGAGCGAGCTCTCTATTGGGGATACTAGCCTAATGGGGTATAGCTTGGAAATTCTATCCTCCTATGCTCAATTCCTCCCGATAGGCTACACCACATGCTACGATGAAAAACGGAAAACATGGCAATCAGCTTTTCGCGCTTTTCGTTAAATGATGTAAACGAATTGGCGTCAAATTGGGACGAATGGCGAACTACTTCTAGGGCGATTGGTTCGCCTTCGCGAAAAAACTCTAAGCGTTTTTCTTGGATTGTAGGACTAATCCGATGCGATGTGTACACACATCCGAAAAGATTAGTGCAGAGAAATTCTGAAATCGGAGCTTGACTTAGATTAAATCGGAGCAAACTCCATTTTATCCAGCTCATTATTAAACCAATACAAATTAGACGTTTTAAGCGGTTGTTTTCATTCAGCTGGGACTAAGTGCCAAATTGAAGGTAAACGCAGTGTAGAGCCTCCTAGAGGCCAAATACGCGATCTGCCGTTTTTCGCCCATCTTCAAAGCATTTCTCTCATCAACATTCTGGAATTTGAGCTAAAATATAAATCTAGCCCCTTTTAGCTTGTCTCCCACAGATGGGGCTAGGTGGGGGCTAGATAGAGATATTCAAACATTGCTTATGCCGTGTTTTTGAGTGTATTGTCTAGGTAAAATCAACAAAATGCAAGGGTTTTATACATAAAATCCGCAACTTTGCCGAATGTAGTGTGCGAATCATCTATTCGCAAAGTGTATCATTAATAAACTTAACGATGAAACATCTAAAATTTATGAGCAGAGCTGCCATGCTTTGCCTCCTATTAGGATTGATTTTCCCCCTTGCTGCCCTAGCACAAGACCAGCCTGTCATCAAGATAGTTGTGGATAAAGAATCTGGCGAAACGATTTCGCTAGGCATCAAAGGGGCGCCCGATGTGAAGATCGAGGGTGTCAAAGAGCCTTTCGAGAGCGGTAGAGGCTGGCACGACCGCAAGACTTACACGCTTACAGGTAAAGAAATCAAGATTGTGGGTCGAGTAGACGAGCTAGACTGCTCGGAGAATGATGTAACCTCACTCGAGATCTCTACTCAGACTCTCAACTTAGAGTACCTAGGCTGCCAAGACAACGCCCTCGAAACGATCGACTTCTCCAAGAGCCCCAACCTACGCTTTCTTGTAGCACCGGGCAATATGTTTACTAAGCTGGACGTCAGCCAGCTCAAAAACTTGGAGAGCCTAGACCTGAACTTCAACAAGCTCACAAGCATTGACCTAAGTGCAAACACCAAGCTCAAGGAGCTACGTATATCTGGCAATGCGGCGCTCTCGGCTCTCGATCTGAGCAAAAACACCGAGCTAGCCTATCTCGTATGCGAGAACATCAGCAAGCTCACTTGGCTAGACATAGCGAACAACCAAAAACTCCTTGGCTTGCACATCGCTGGGAACAAACTATCTCCCCACGCTATGGCACATTTGGTCAGCCAGCTCCCCACCCTCTCCGAGGCTCAGAGAGAGAAAGAGGGCAAGCTAGTCGTTGTAGACGGCACCAACAATAGAGAGTACCAACGCCTCAGCCCTATCACAGTGGCAGAAGCCAAGGCAAAGGGCTGGAAGGTGCTCGACAGGAATGGTGGAGCAGAGCCTAAGCCCTACGAGGGAGTAGAGATTAAGTTCGAGGTCAAGCTCCCAGAGGTTGAGCATGCTACTCTGTCGATCAAGGGCAACCCCAACCTCAAGGCAGTACTATTCGGCACAGAGCTAGAGCTGATTGTAGAGCCAGCGACAGACTACAAGGTGGCTGAGGTCAAGGTAGATGGCGTAGCCCTCAAGGCACCATACAAGTTCGTGGTGACCAAAGAGCCAGAGATCGTAGTGGTAGTCAAGCACAAGACCTCAGTGAGCGATGTGGCGGCTACGGCCTTCACTCTACACCCCAATCCTGCTGTGAGCTATGTAGAGCTCTCAGGTGTTGAGGCAGGGGCTACCGTACAGCTGCTCGACCTATCTGGTCGCCTCGTACTAGAGCGCAAGCTCTCGGCAGATGCTCGTGTAGACGTATCTACACTTGCCAAGGGCATCTACCTGCTCAAAGTAGGCAAGCACGTAAGTAAGCTCTCGATCCGCTAAGCTAGCTTTCGGCTAGATACGCCTAAGATGAATATAAGACAAGGCGGTGCGTGGGTGTACAAACCTCGACGCACCGCCTTGTCTATGACATCTATCCGCTTCTAGGGAGGGGGCAATAGTTTGATATATGGCTGATTGATGGAAGTTACACCCTCGTTTATCCGTCTGTAAAACAATACTTTCATTTTGCAGGAATGAGGATTAACCACTATCTTCGTAAGCTAATAAACAGAGATTACAAGAGTAGACAAGACTAAATGGAAATAGTAGTTAGCGGTATTCGCCCCACTGGCAACTTGCACTTGGGCAACTACTTCGGGGCTGTACGCGCATTCGTCCAGATGCAGAGAGAGTATGACTGTCGTTTCTTCATCGCAGACTGGCACTCCTTGACGACGCATCCGCACCCCGACAACATCGTGCGCAATGCTTATACAATCCTAGCAGAGTATCTGGCCTGTGGTCTAGACCCAGAGCAAGCAACGATCTATATACAGAGTGATGTACCCGAGGTGCTGGAGCTCTATCTATACCTCAATATGAATGCCTATCTGGGCGAGCTAGAGCGCACGACGAGCTTCAAAGAGAAGGCTCGTCAGCAGCCCGACAACGTCAATGCGGGACTATTGACCTACCCTGCACTTATGGCAGCCGATATCCTACTACACAAAGGAGTGAAGGTACCAGTAGGCAAGGACCAAGAGCAGAATATGGAGATGGCACGTAAGTTCGCTCGACGCTTCAATACGATCTATGGGGTAGACTACTTCGCAGAGCCACAGAGCTACTCTCTAGCAGGCAAGGCCGTCAAAGTACCGGGGCTAGATGGCTCTGGTAAGATGGGCAAGAGCGACGGCAACTGCATCTACTTGATGGACGACGAGAAAACCATCAGTAAGAAGGTGATGAAAGCCGTAACGGACTCGGGCCCCACCGAGCCCAATAGCGAGAAGCCAGACGTGATACAAAATCTATTTACTTTCATGGAGATTGTGTCTACGCCAGAGGTTTACCAGCACTTCGATGAGCTATACAACAACTGCTCCATTCGCTACGGCGATATGAAGAAGCAGCTTGCGGCCGATATTAACGCCTACGCTGCGCCTATCCGTGAGCGCATCGCTGAGTTTAGCGCAGACCAAGATCAGCTGCGCCGCATCGCTCGTCAAGGAGCAGAGCGAGCTCGTGAGCATGCCGCCAAGACGATCGAGGAAGTTCGCCGCATCATTGGGTTCCGCTCGGGCAAATAATCAGACTTAATACAATATATAACGATAGATAACCCAACGCAAAGGGGATAAAAAATTATGGAAATACAAGGTAAGATCATCCACGTACTGCCTCTGCAGAGTGGAGTAGGCAAGGCCTCTGGCAAGGAGTGGAAGAAGCAGGACTATGTACTCGAGACACTCGATGGTCAGTACCCCAAGAAGATTTGTTTCAATCTATGGGGCGACAACATTGACCGCATCGGCCTACAAGTCGGCGAGGACGTAACGGTACAGATCGACATCGAGAGCCGTGAATTTAACGGTCGCTGGTACACAGAGGTGCGTGCTTGGCGTGTAGATCGTGGGCTAGTATCTCTATCTGCACCACAGCAGCAGGTAGCACCAGCCCCCACACCTGCCGGCTACGCAGCACCACAGCCACAGGGCTTCGATCCGCTCGGATCTGCTCCCACGATGCCAGCCTCTGGCCTCGGAGCAGCACCAGCCGCCGCAGACGATCTGCCATTTTAGTTTGGGCTCGTCTTAGATACGAGATAGATCAAAGGCTAGGCGGTGTGTCGGCATACGTCAAGTGCTATGCTAAGACACGCCGCCTAGCTATTTTTTGTTTCAACGATAGCATTTCATGCGCATCACATTGCTGGTCATCGGCAAGACAGACAGTAGAGCTCTAGACGAGCTGATCCAAGTCTACGTTGGTCGGATTGGGCATTACCTCCCATTCGACCTAAAGGTCTTGCCCGACGTCAAGCGCTCGGCCAAGACTACACCTCAGCTACAAAAAGAGCAGGAGGGCCGGGAGCTACTCAAGCAGATTGAGCCAACCGACCGCCTTGTCCTGCTCGATGAGCGAGGCAAAGCCTACACTAGTGTGGACTTTGCACAGCATCTTGAGGAGCGAATGGTTTCGGTAGAGCGGCGTATGGTCTTCGTCATAGGAGGACCCTATGGGTTCTCCCCCGACGTTTATGCACGGGCCAACGAACAGATTACCCTAAGCCGTATGACCTTCTCGCACCAAATGGTACGCCTCTTCGCCGTAGAGCAGATCTATCGTGCCATGACTATTCTTCGTGGTGAGCCCTATCACCACGACTAACTCAAGTATATTCTGTGAACTTGCTCCAAATACTCAAGCGCCGCTTACGCACGCTCGATCAGCGTTTCTACTATGTGTGCTTCGTTTGGGCACTACTTCTGCCCAATGTAGTACTTTACTGGACCTCCTCTAGTCCTTATCCACAGTCGATCATCAATCTCTTCCTGCCTCTAGGTATCTATATGGTCTTCTTCGCTATCTTCAAAAAGCCAGGGCGAGGGTTAATGTGGACTATTCCGCTTATCTTGATCAATGCCTTTCAACTTGTCCTACTGACCATATTCTCGGGGAGTGTCATCGCCGTGGATATGATCCTCAACCTCTTTACTTCCAATAGTGACGAAGCTGGCGAACTCCTCTCGGGCATTATCCTCCCAATCGCAGGGGTGCTCTCGGTCTATGGTCTTGCCACTGCTTTGGCCATTAGGTCGATCAAGATGCGCAGTGAGCTATCGCTCAAAACTAGGCGTGTACTGACGGCCTCGGGGCTCATCATTGCCACAGTGATGATTATACTTGCCTTTCGCCGCTCGCCAGAGCTGGAGGGCTACAAGCTCCGCAACGAGGTTTATCCACTGAGCGTCTTCAACAATATGCGCATTGCCCTAGGCAAGCTACAAGAAGTGGCTAGCTACGAGCAAACATCGGCAGACTTTAGCTACAACGCTACGAGCGAACGCTCTGGCGACCTAGAGGAGATCTACATCTTCGTACTGGGAGAAACCTCCAGAGCATACAGTTGGGAGCTCTACGGCTACCCAAGGGCTACGAACCCAAGACTCATGCGACGTCGAGAGCAAATGAGTGTTTTCACGGACGTCATCACACAGTCCAACACCACTTACAAGAGTGTCCCTATATTACTCTCGCCTGCCGACGCCCTCCACGCAGAGGATCTACCCAAGGTCAAAGGACTACTCACAGCGATGCGAGAGGCTGGGTTCTATACGATCTATCTGAGTAATCAGCCAGAGAATAGGAGTTTTGTGGATTTCTTCGCCATGCAAGCCAATCAGCACCACCGCATCAAGCAGGAGCTGTACGAGGGTGTTTCGCTCCTAGATCGTCAGCCGATCTATGATACAGATATGCTTCCGTATGTCGATCGGGCCCTTGCGGCAGGGCATCGCAAGCTATTCATCGTACTGCATAGCTACGGCGCACACTTCAGCTACAAGGATCGCTACCCACGTATGCAAGCTCACTTCCTCGATGACCAAGCCGAGCGAGCCTCAGTCGGCGAGCGGAAGCGGCTGATCAATGGCTACGACAACGCAATCCGTCTGACGGATCTGCTGCTCGATAGTCTGATGACAAAGCTAGAGGCTAAGACTAATGCCTCTACGGCACTCTTCTACATCAGCGACCACGGCGAGGACGTCTACGACGATGAGCGAGAGCGCATCTTGCACTCCTCTCCGTCCCTCTCCTACTATCAGCTGCATATCCCTGCGCTCTTCTGGGCTTCCCCGGCGTACAAGCAGCACTTTCCTGAGCGGGTAGAGAGCGCAAGGGGTAATGCGTTTAAGCCCGTGTCTTCCAACGTAACCTTCCATACTCTGCTAGATATGGCAGGCGTGCGCACATCATATCGCTCCGATAGCCTCTCTCTACTTCGCCCAGAGCTCAGCGTAGGGCCTCGTGTCTACCTAAACGACCGCTACGAGTGCGTCAAGCTCGATGAGCTAGGTCTGCAAGAGGAGGATCGTACGATGTGGAGGCGTATGAGGCTCGCTCCCTTCTGGCGAGAGTAGACAAGCTGCGAGCTTCGACACACGGACATAAAGTATTCCCCGACGAGGAGCAGGGCCTGCTCCTCGTCGGGGAATACTTTATGCGGGCACGACTGAGCGTGCGTAACCAAGCAAATCTATTCGCCGTAGAGCCTCTGGCGAATGGCAGCCTCTAGCATTGGACGGAACTTGGGGTGTGCAACAGACACCAGTGCCTCGGCTCGCTCCCGGATTGATAGACCACGCAGACGAACACGACCGTACTCCGTGATGATGTAGTCTACTTCGTTGCGCCCAGCCGTCACGTTAGAGCCTTCGCCAAACATGGGGACGATACGAGAGATCGTGTCATTCTGTGCAGTGGAGCGGAAGGCAAGGATCGAGCAACCGCCCTTACTTCGCTTAGCACCTCTCAAGAAATCTACTTGGCCGCCCGTACCGCTAAACTGATTGATGCCAATAGCCTCGGAGGCTACCTGCCCCGTCAGATCGACCTCTAGACAAGAGTTGATCGAGATGAGCCTATCATTCTGCCCAACGACGTATGGATCGTTGGTATAGTTAACGGGATAAATCTCGATCGTATCATTGTTGTCGAGAAACTCGTAGAGCTCCTGAGAGCCCATCACAAACGTCGTAACAATCTTGCCGGGATGAAGCGTTTTGCGTGCACCATTGATTTGGCCCGAACGAGCTAGATGCATCACACCATCGGTAAACATCTCGGTATGTATCCCGAGGTCTTTGCGATCTTTGAGGCACTGAAGTACGGCATCTGGTATGGCACCAATGCCAAGCTGTAGGGTATCGCCGTCTTGGACGAGCTCGGCGCAGTAGCTAGCTATCTTGAGCTCTACCTCTCCGATTGTCGCGGGCGGTAGAGCAATGAGCGGACGATCGACCTCGACAATGTAGCTCAATTCATCAATATGTATCAGGTTATCTCCTCCGATGAAAGGCATCTGTCGATTGACCTCTGCGATGACCACACGTGCCTGATTGGCAGCCGCCTTGGTATAGTCATTGGAAATACCGAACGAACAGTAGCCCTCGGCATTGGGGCGAGAGATCTGGATCATCGCTACATCTACGGGGAAAGCTCCCGAGGTGAAGAGCGTAGGCACCTCGTGGAAGTGACAAGGGATAAAGTCTGCTCGGTGCTCTCGGTAGGCAATGCGAGAGTTCTTGTCGAGGAAGTTAATGTAGGGCTTGACCGTTGAGCTCATCTCCGGCATCAAGTGCCAAGGCTCTCCTAGATAGAGTAGATGAAAAGTCTTGAGGTCCTTGAATTCCTCACGCAGATCGTACAGAGCCTTGACAATGCTGTCTGGGGCTGCCGCTGCGTGACCGAGCACAATATGATCACCATGTTTGACACCACGGCGTACGGCCTCTACAGCTGTTACACACTTGCTGGCGTAGCTATCTTTCCATTCGGTAGTCATAGTATTACCTGATGTTTGATTAAGAATAATTATAGAAGGTAATGGGCGCACCGCCCATAGGGCTAACCCCGTCAAGACAGGCACTTACCCAAACGCAAATATAGGCCAAAGCTCTAGCACTCACAAGTATCTAGCCCCATCTCTGGGGCTACCTCTAAGCATCGCCTCTCGAGGGCTGATAGGTTACAAAAAAAACTTCGCCCAAAGCCTAGCTAAGCTCTGGGCGAAGTCCTAATCTATGGGGCTAGTTCTTTGTTGGGTTCTGAGTCAGCGTGCCTGCATAGGAGTTGATCGCACTCTGAGGAATGTAGTACACTACTCGGTAGTCTGTCGCTGGGATATCCTCCATCTGTTTGTGAGGCCCGGGATAATGGCGCTGAAGAGCCATACCGTTGCGGAAGACGTCGTAGCTACGCTCAGCCTGATAGGCTAGCTCTAGCTGACGCTCCTTGTCGATGAGCTTAGGGGCAGTCGTAGCATCTAGAGCCGCATAGCCCTTGCCGGGGATCGAGCGAGTACGAATCCTATTCAGGTCAGCCAGTGCCTCGGCATAGTTGCCGAGCTTGGCCTGAGCCTCCGCTCTATTGAGGTAAATCTCCCCTAGGCGGCTAATCACCGGAGAGTGCAGGTGAGAGTCCTCGCCCTCACGCGAACACTTAGTAATATAGAACTGAGGATAAGCCCTATTAAGCGTGATGTAGTAGTCGAGCATACCCGTACGCTTGACTCCGGGGCGGTACTCAATGCTATACGTTTGGTCTTGCTCATTGACTACGGTCAGCTCATAGGTCTTCGTTTCCTCGGTTTTATCAGCCTTTTTGATCTTCTCCTCGGCGAAGATCTTACCGTCACGCCTCTTGACCTCTAGTTGGAAGTAGTGTAGAGCATTGCTACCCTTGCCGTCTTGGTCGATGAAGCGGAAGACCTCTGTGTAGCCACCTTCGCTATTCTTGGCGTAGGTAGGCTCGATGAAGGCTGCACGAGCATCGACAATCTTGTAGCTATCGGGGCGCCAGTCGTTACGACCCGTTTCGTTAAGCAGGTCAATATACTTGGCGCTCGCATACATCTCACCCCAGCCCATACCTCCGATATTGGCATACATACCCCCTACACCGTAATAGTGGTCATAGCCAGTAAACTCGCTTGCCACACGCTTAACGACGAAGATAGACTCCTTATTGGCCTCTGGTGCGAGCCTATTGTACTTCATGAAGTCCCCACGATCTAGGAGCTTATACTTGCCTGAGTCAATGACACGTGTTGCGTACTCGACAGCCTTGCGAGCATACTCTACATTGGGGACCTCGTAGGTACCACTCATGTAGAGGTAGATGCGAGAGAGCATAGCCTCGGCAGCACCTCGAGTAGCCCTAATAGGGTTAGTGCCCTCGGGCAGGAGCTCGATAGCCTTCTCTAGATCCTTGATGGCTTGCTCATAGGTCTGAGCAACCGTGGATCTATCGGGCAAGTGCAGGTCGGTCAGCACATTTTTGGGCGTACCATTGACGATAGGCACACCGAGGTTCTTCTCGGGGTCCTGATAATATGGGCGGCCGTATGCACGACACAAATAGAAGTACATCATACCTCGCACATAGTAGCACTGCCCGATCTGGGCGTCAATCTCCTTGCTCTTGCCCTCTCCGATCATATTGATGATGTTGGAGGCCTGAGCAATCGCTTTGTAGCCTCTGTCCCAGAACTGAGTTAGACGGCCATTGACGGGCGTACGGGAAAAAGAGATGAACTCATAGAAGGAGTCGGTAGACGAACCTCGGATCATCATATTGTCACCAGCATACTCACCACAGCGATGCATGGGGTCGGACCAATCCTTGAGCTGGGAGTACATACCATTGATGAGGGCATTGAGCGAGGCTTGGGGGTCGTCTGTAATCTGCTTAGACGACATATACTCTGGAGGTGTGCGGTCGATGTTGCAAGAGAAGAGCGCAGCTGCCAGCACAGCGTATGATAATATCTTTTTCATAAGGCGGCTAGAGAGTTAAGTTAATACCGAATACGAGCTTGCGTGTCGAGGGATAGACACTTGGAGTTGATGTCCCGATGATCGATCCGTTGTCTAGAGTTGGGATCTCGGGGTCTACACCGGAGTAGTCGGTTAGGGTCAGTAGGTTCTCACCCGTGAGGAAGAGGCGTACTCCCTTGACGCCATACTGAGGTAGACGGAAGGTATAGCCCAAGGTAAGGGAGCGGAGCTTGAAGTAGTCGCTCTTCTCTAGATAGCGAGAGGACGATGCATTACCCTTGTCCTGATTGTTGTACTTGGCGATTGGGTGCGTGGCGACATCTCCCTCCTTTTCCCATCTTTTCCAGCCCTTGTGCAGAGCCATCTGGTTGCGGTCTGTGTAGGTACCGTCGGAGTCGTACTCTTGGCGAGAATAGTTGTAGATCTGTCCGCCTATGGCATAGCCAAAGTTGGCGCTTAGATCGAGGTCACGCCAGCGCAGACTGGTAGAGAATCCGCCGAAGAGCCAAGGGGCAGCGGAGCCGACCTTCTCGTATGTAGCCTCGGCGTAGTTGGAAGTCGTGGTACGCTTGACCTCGTTGCCTGCCTCATCACGCTCCACGATGTACCACATAGGTGCACCATTCTTGGTATTAACCCCTGCCCACTCTTTGAGGTAGTAGGTATCTACTGGCGAGCCTACCTCGAGCAAGCGATTAGCCGAACCTGCGATGTTGCTACCATCGCCCACGATCACGGGCTTGATGATGTAGTTGCCCTTGGCGTCTAGTTGCTTAAACAGATCCATCAGCTCGTTCTTATTATGCCCTAGGTTAGCCTCGATCGTCCAGCCGAAGTCCTTTGTCGAGATGATGTCTGCCCCTATGCCGAGCTCAATACCAGTATTGCGCATCACACCGATGTTGCGCCAGATACTAGTCACACCCGTGAGGCCAGAGATAGGCACTTGGTAGAGGATATTGTCGGTATTCTTGATGTAGTAGTCTAGGTTGAGGCGAAGGCGATTGTCTAGTACCGCCAGATCGAGGCCCGCCCCTAGGGTCTGGGTCTTCTCCCATGTAAGCTCATTATTGCCGATCTGTGCGATCAGAGATCCCGGCTCGCCGTTGTAGCTAGACGACACGCTATACAGATCGTACTGAGGGTAGAGAGAAGTAGGGCGATTCCCCACCGTACCGTATGCTAGACGGAGCTTGAGCTGATCGACGAAGTCTGCTCTAAACCACTGCTCACGGTGCAGATTCCACCCTGCACTCACAGAGTAGAAGTTACCGTATTTATTGGCATCACCGAAGTTGGACGCCCCATCTCGGCGCAGAGATATTTGTGCCAGATAGCGATCGTCGTAGGAGTAATTGGCATTCATCAAGAAGGACTGTACCGCCCACTCGCTCATGCCTCCCTTGGCCTTGTCGGGCTTGGATGTGGTATTGAGCTGATCAAAACCCGGCACAAGGCCCGTACCAGCGACATCTAGCGTACGGCCTACGTAGTCGTTGTATTCATAGCCTGCCACACCATTGAGTGAGTGCTCGCCCCAGCTCTGATTGAAGCGAAGCATCTGGCTCGTGTAGCGACGAGTATGCTCGGCACGCCATTCGTCCACACGACCCTTGACGTTCAGGCCACCATTGCTACGGGGATCGGTGTAGCTATGCGAGCTGAGCTGAATGTGGCGGAAGTTATTGACTGAGGCGAAAGTGAGCCAAGGCATGATGCGTATATCGAAGTCCAACCCTCCGTTGAACTCGTAGTCACGCCCCTGTGCATAGTTCCACTGCAGGTCATAGAGCGTATTGGTCGTCACACTATTGACCCAGCCAGAGTATTTGTGTGGCACTGGCTTGCCGTCCTCCAGATATGGATTGTCCCATGGGAGCTTGGCATACATATCCGTCACAGAGTGCTGACGATTCTCCACCCCCTTGAGCGAACCACTGATATTGGACTTGATCGTTAGCCACTTGGTTGGCTTATACGTCGTCTTCAGGCGGAAGTTGTAGCGATCGTAGTCGTAGCCCTTGACGGCCCCAGTTTCTTGGTAGTAACCCAGCGAGAGGAAGGATTGGAGGGTTTCGCTACCGCCTTGTATAGATACGTTGTACTCTTGGTTGAGTCCGGTCTGTGTAGACGAGTTCCACCAGTCGTAGTTGGAGTCACGTAGCTCTGGCGTCCAGCGTTTGAACTTGATCTCATTGGCATTCTGGAACGACTTGTAGTAGTCGTACAGCTCCGCCCCATTCATCACCCTTAGATTGCCGTTGTTGAGTTTGCTACCTCCCATCTTGGCTGATACATGGACGCTAAACTTCCCAGAGCGCCCCGTCTTAGTCGTCATCACGATGACGCCATTGGCTCCCTGCGAACCGTAAATGGCCGTCGAGGCAGCGTCCTTGAGCACTGTGAGGCTCTCGACATCATCGGGGTTAATCTGCCCCGGATCATTCCCCACGATCACGCCATCAATTACCCAGAGCGGAGCGGTAGTACCGCTGAGGGTGGCTTGTCCACGGATCACCACTGCACCTCTCGTGCCGGGCCTACCAGAGCCGGGAGCGACATATACCCCGGGCATCTTACCATTGAGCATGTTCTCGACCGAGGGGGTAGTGATATCCTTGAGCTTGTCGCTCTTGATGGTTTGTAGAGCTCCCGTTAAGCTCTCTTTTTTCTGTGCCGTATAGCCCACGACGAGTAGCTCGCTCAACCCCATGCTATCCTCCGAGAGGGTAACGCTCAGAGGGGCACCTTGATAGACCACCTCGATCGTCTTATAACCAACGAAGGAGATAACCAGTGTGCTACCAACCTTGACATTGGCGATCGTGAAGCTACCATTAAGATCGGTAGAGGCCCCGAGATTGGTCCCCTTGACGCGAACCGATGCGCCGATGATGCTCTCTCCCGTGGTGTCCTTGACGATCCCTTTGGCTAAGCCTGTAGATTGCTGCAGTACAATAGCCTCATGCGTGGCGACACTCCCTCGAGCATGGCCTTGTAGCCAAGGTGTAGCCGATAGGAGTAGGACTGCACTCATTTTGTAGAGATTTCTTAACATAAATGAACGTGTTACTTAAATTATTTTCGGTATTACCGTGCTTGCGATAGGTTTTTGACAAATATCCGCTTTGGATTATGCGAATAAACCCCATTAACCAGTCCAAAAATATAGCATTTTTTCATGCAAATATTATTTCAACACAAATAAAATAAATTAAAAAATCAACCTCAATTCATGGGCTGATCAATAAAAGTTTCTAGCTAACTCCATAGAACTTAGGAACAGTTCCTCGGAGGAGCCCAGATTTAGATTTTAGACCAAGTTTCAGAATGTTGATGAGAAGATAGGGCAAGTATGGGTTCAAAATAACAGCCCCCTGTATTTGCCCCCTAGGAGGCTCCAGATTGCGTCCGACCTCATTTTGGCACCTTAACCCCAAAAGGTCGAAACGCCCCCTTAAAACAGCCCAAACACAAACCCCTATTAAACAGATATATAAATACATTTACTAAGCAATCTCATAGATCTATCGCCTTCTTTTCTGGTTTTCTTCCCATCAATCTCTCAAGATTGGTGGACACATCGCCAAGTATTAGTCCTCCAATTCTTCACAATCAGTCCTTCAATTTCTCCCAGCACACTAGGATGCGTAGCCTCATCTACCCACACAGCTACCCTAGTAGGAGGACAAATCGTTTACATCTCTTAACGACATATTATTACAATCGTACCACAAAATAATGTGGGTTCAGTATAAGAAATGGAGTAAGGATCCAGTATTTTCTAATTTCCAGTGGTTTATCTATTGCAAGAATGGGAGGCATTTAGCATCATCACATCTGTAAATCAAACAGATAAACAAACGTATTCCCCCTATCGATAAGACCAAGTTAGTAGAAATACATTGTGTAGTTGATAATTTTGTAAAGGTACTAATCGATATATGGCATCTAAGACTCCTGTAGAGGACGGCAAACGCAGGCTACTATGGCTCAGACGAGAGCGTCTTCATACAAGTGGGCCACATTGACAATAGCCTACCTTACTACGGCTATACAGTACGTCTGAAGAGAGGCTGCCGATAGAGTAGAATTACCCGACTAGATCAATCTAGCGGCTACATACGCAGAGATACGACAAGGGGCTGTGACAAAATTTGATTTGTCACAGCCCCTTTTAGGTGCATCAGAATATTTCGTTTACCGCCTATGGTAGGATGCCTTGTATCCTAGGGCTATCAGCCCTAAGACTTAGGGCTCCTCGACGACGAGATCACGAAATCCGTCGCTCATGATGGTACGGAAGTTTTCGTCTTGCCCCGAGAGGATAAGCAAATAGTCCACACCGGGGAACTGTGCGATGAACTCGGGGATCTGATCCGACGTCATAGTCATACAAGCCGTAGCCAATCCGTCGGCCATCATACAAGAAGGAGCGATGATCGTTGCGCTCAGCACATCGGTCTGTATGGGATAGCCCGTATGAGGATTAATGGTATGCGCCACCTTGCGTCCGTTGAGGATCCTAAAGTTGCGGTAGTTGCCAGAGGTAGCGAGCCCACCAGCTGGTCGATTGAGCGAAACAACCAGCTGTAAGTCTTGCATCATACCCATAGCGTCCTCGATAGGTTTGTTTATGCCTACACGCCATGGCTTGCCACTAGGGTTAAGACCACAAAAAGCAATCTCACCACCCAGCTCAACCATATAGTTGGCGGATCCTTGCTCGCTGAGCATCTGCCCCAGCAAATCGGCACAGTAACCCTTGGAGATTGACGAGAAGTCGAAAATAGTCCTTGGGTCACTCTTGATAAGGCTATCCCCAGAGAGGCGGACACCCGTGTAGCCAACGAATTGGCGTAAGCTATCAATCACAGCCTCCGTGATGGGGAGAGAGGAATCGAAACCAAAGCCCCAAGCATTGATCAGGGGCGAACAAGTGACGTCATAGCTCCCTGCACTAGCCCTAGAGATCTGCTCCGAGGCTCTCCAGACGTGCTTGAGCATCGTATCGGCGATGACAGATTGATTGCAATTGATTGCAGCGATTAGACTTGTGGAGTCGAATGGATTGAGCGAATGGCTAAAGGCTCTGAATACCGAGTCGACCAAAGCACTATGATCGGCAGATTGGTCGTACTTGATCTGGTAGAAAGTGTGAAAGACCTCCCCCTTGAGCATCGAATATTTATCCTCTTGCGTGGCGGTACGATGATCCCAATAATACTTAGCTCCTATGGCTAACACGACCAAAGCGAGGAGTACATAGGAGATGGTGTTCCGTGTTTTCTTGTCCATAATCTTAGATTTCTTTTTCTATTTTGTATGTATTGCGTTCTGGGTCTTGACGACTAAGCAATTCTCCAATGAAACCAGCCAAAAAGAGCTGTACACCGATGATCATCGCCGTAAGGGCAATAAAGAAATACGGACGATCGGTCACGAGTGGTGCTGGGGTACCATTGTAGATATGAACGAATTTATTGAGTAAAATAAAACCCAGAGCGATGAAGCCCAAGAGAAACATCAAGCTCCCGCCTAGGCCAAAGAAATGCATTGGCTTGCGCCCAAAAGTGGAGGTAAACCAGAGCGTCATCAAGTCGAGATAGCCATTGACGAAGCGATTGAGCCCAAACTTGGTCGAGCCATACTTACGAGCCTGATGCTGCACGGCCTTCTCCCCAATACGATGAAAGCCCGCATTCTTGGCCATGTAAGGTATGTAGCGGTGCATATCATTGTAGATCTCTATATTCTTGACGACCTCACAGCGGTAAGCCTTGAGCCCACAGTTGAAGTCATGCAGGTTCTTAATCCCCGAGAGCTTGCGTGCAGTGGCATTAAACAGCTTAGAAGGTAAGTTTTTGGATAGGACTGGGTCGTATCGCTTCTGCTTCCAGCCACTAACGAGATCGTAGCCATCTTCCTTGATCATGCGGTAGAGCTCTGGAATCTCGTCGGGCGAATCTTGCAAATCGGCGTCCATCGTGATAACTACATCGCCCTGAGCACGCTCGAAGCCACACTGGAGCCCGGGCGACTTGCCATAGTTGCGCCTAAACTTAACGCCACGCACCGCTGGATTGTGCTTGCTCAGCTCTTCGATCACCTCCCAAGATCCGTCGGTACTACCATCATTGACGAAGATAATCTCGTAGCTAAAGCCATGCGCCTGCATCACACGGCGGATCCAAGCCTCCAACTCTGGGAGCGACTCCACCTCATTGTATAGAGGGATAACCAATGATATATCCATACCTTATGCGTGATCTTGTGGTTTGGCCTTGCGACTGATAATCGCCGCATTGATAAGACTGAGAAGCGCTCCGACGACAACGTTGTTGCTTAGAGAGCTAAGGAGTCGATTGAAGATTGGGATCTGCAAGCTCTCTCTGAGCACCTCAATCGGATCAACGCCATAGAGGCTATGCAGTGTATCCTCTAGCCCGGGCATCTCGGCATAGCGAGCTTGCAGAAGCTCTTGGAGCATCTGTATCTGCTCGGGATACATACGTGTGAAGAACATATACTGAGGCAGAAGCAGTATGATCGAGGCGAAGAAGTAGAGCATCGTCCCATGCGCCCAAGCCATACGGAAGTTAATCGTATATCCCACTTGAGCAAGGCGAGCACCATAGCCCTTAGTCATGCGATAGGCAACGAAAGGCACTGCTAGCGTAGCAATAAAAAAGATCAAGTAAAGCAAAGGAAAGTACAGCCCATACATCAGACACAGATACTTGACGGCGAAATATAACCCAAGCACTACGCCTGCACGAGCAGCATCTATAGTAGGCATTAATTGACGTGGAAACTGAATAGGTGTCATATAGTAAGTATAATAATAAGTGGTTTATAGTCTGACCCGCACGACCTCGTCCATGGGCAAGTCCCATGGGTCACGAGGCAGTTGATCAATATGCATCAGACCGAGGCTCACGCCTATGGTCTTGGCCTGAGTTTGGGCGAGGTAACGATCGTAGTATCCCTTACCACGCCCAAGGCGAAACCCCAAGCTATCGAAAGCCATAGCTGGGACAATAATTAGATCAAGCAGGCTCGGCTCTATGGGAGCATCGAGCGTGGTTGGCTCCAAAATCTGATACTTACCTGCTCGCTCTAGGGTGTCGAGCTGCTCAAAAGCATAGAAATTCATATCACGCTCTCCCTCTACCCTTGGCAGATAAACCCTGTGTTTAGTAGCCAAATCCAGTAGCAGAGGCTCTAGATCGGGCTCATCGTGCATGGCCATGTATAGCCCTATATGCCTATGCTCTGGACGAATGAGCGCCTGCACCGCCTCGGCCACTAGCAGCGACACACGAGAGCGATGCTGGGCAGAGAGCTCGGAGCGCACGAGAGATTTGTAGGTGCGGCGATAGTCTTGTTTGGTCATGCTACTTGCTTGCGATCGGGTTCCACTCCCCTGCCTCTATGAGGTCTACTCCTCTGAGTAGCTCGGGCGAGTCCTCCATAGCTATCTCATAGAGCGCATTGGTATCTCGTGCCACTTGATCAGCGATATTGGCCCTAAGGCGTGTGAGGATTAGGTTAGCAGACTGATAGAGGTAGGTGGTTCGTATCGCCACACCTCTGGCTTGAGCATAGTAGGCAAACTCAAAGAGGAAGCCATTGCCGAGGGATTTGAGGTAATCGTTCAGTGCCTGCGTACTCTCAAAGCTAGAGAGTAGCTTGCGATGCTTATCGGCATAGTCAAAAGAGAAACGAGCCAGCATACCATGGTCGAGTAGACGGGTGTAGTAAGGGTTGATACCGGTAGTATCTCTGGGGACGAATATATCTGGTGTAATGCCCCCCGCCGCATGCACCACACGACCAGAGGTGGTGTAGTAGCGTGCCGAGTCTGCATCGCTGATGCTGTCTGCACTATGTAGCTCGCCATGCTCAAGGCGTCTGAGTAGATCTTGGGCATAGTCTAAGTTGCCCTCGGCATAGCTCTTCTGCACGCTCCTGCCAGAGGGGGTGTAATAGCGTGCCACAGTCAGGCGCACCACGGAGCTATCCGAGAGAATGAATGGCTGCTGCACGAGCCCCTTGCCGAAAGTACGTCTACCAACAATAGTAGCCCTATCGTGATCCTGCATCACTCCTGCGAATATCTCACTAGCACTAGCACTAAATTCATTGACCAGTACGACTAGAGGCATATCCACAAGTAGCCCTGTCTTAGGATTGATGTAGTTCTCCCTCGGGAATGCACGTCCCTCGGCATAGAGGATTAGTTGCCCCTTCTTTAGGAATTCCCCTGCCAAAGACAGTGAAGCCTCCAGATATCCCCCAGAGTTATCTCTAAGGTCAATGATCAGTCCCTTAACCTCCTGCTTGAGATGACGGGCATACGCCGTAAGAACCTCCTGATGTGTACGTCCCCCCCATTTGTTAATTCGGATATAGAGAATGCCGGGACGAACCATGTAGGCCGCATCGAGCGTGCTGACTGGCACGGGGCCACGCACCACGGCAATGGTCTGCTCCTGCCCATCTCGACGAATAAGCAGCTTCACTACGCTATTGGACGGCCCCTTGAGGTGGCTCATGACCTCATGGTCGGTAAGATCAGCCCCGATGAGGCTCGTGGTATCGGCTCTAAGAATACGGTCGCCAGCTTGTAGCCCAGCACGCTGACTCGCTCCTCCGTCGATAACACGGGTAACGACAATCGTATCGGTGTGGCGATAGAAAAGCACACCGATACCCTCAAACGAGCCATTGAGTCCCTCGTTTTCCTTGCGGCTCATCTCTGCCGAGAGGTAAGTCGAGTGAGGATCCAGCTCCCCTAGGATAAGTGGGATAGCTCCCTCTTGGATACTATCCATATTGACCGAGTCGACATACTGCTCCTCAATGAGTCGCAGCACGTGGCCAAGTCTATTGGTTTGGATAAATCGCCTCTCCTCTAGAAGTCTGCCTGCGAAGATCCCCAAGGCAAAAATGGCTACTAGAGCTATGAAATATAGCAATTTGCGTGACATATACGATTTCTTAGAGAAGACTAAAGCTCACGAAGGGGGACAAAATCGACCTGCACACCTGCACGCTCGAGCAAATTGACACCATCTCTGAGGCGATACTCCTCGCTGTAGACCACTCTACGTATTTTACTCTGAATGATGAGCTTGGCACACTCGATGCATGGAGATGCGGTGATGTATATGGTAGCGCCAGAGCAATCGTTGGTACTACTGGCAACTTTGGTCAAGGCATTGGCCTCGGCATGAAGCACATACTGCTTGGTTAGCCCCTCGTCATCTTCGCAGATATTCTCAAACCCAGCAGGGGTGCCATTGTACCCGTCCGAAATAATTCTTTTGTCTTTGACTATCAGAGCTCCAACCTTGCGGCGCTCACAGTACGAGTTCTCTGCCCATATCTCAGCCATGCGCAGATAACGCTTGTCGAGTATGAGCTGTTTATTTTCTGACATAGTTTGTACTCTTGAGCTTATAAATCAATTACAAAGGTAAATAATCTCTCCCAATCGTCAATCTATCGTTATATCAATTCTATGATCCCTGCCTAGTCCTATGCCAAGGTGCTAAAAATGAGGGAGGAGAGGGCACGAACTGTCGAGATATTTAGCAACCCAAACAGCCATCGTGTGCACTATCCTTGGCGGACGACGGCATTTACATTTTAACACACTTCTGAAGCAATAAAGGTGGCTTATAACCTAGCGCATGGAGCAAAAGGGCAAACCTCGTATTTGGCCTCTAGCAGGCCCTAGGCTGCGTCCGACCTCGTTTTGGCACTTGACCCCAGCCGAATGAAAATAACCGCCCAAAACGGCCCAATCACAAATATCTATAAAACAATTAGATAGAAACAATACAAGAATAATTTAGCCTAAGTGAAGTAGGCTTTTCGGATTTTCTTCCCATCAATCTGCTCGGATTAGTGGACACATCGTATCGGATTAGTCCTACAATCCGAAAAAATCTATGAGAGTTTTTTCCGCGAAGTTGGACTTGCTCCCCAAAATGATTGACCAAATAAGTCCAATTTGATAGTAATCCATTTACGCACTTTAACAAAAAAATAGCAAAAAAACCGATTCTTCAGTCTTCGAGTTTTGCTTCGATTGTCTTCAGCTTGTAGCGACGCCGCGTGCTGCGTCGCCGACTCACGGCCGGAATGAAAACACAAGGCTGTTGATTTCAACGTTGCGCGCTGCGATGCTACAGGCTAGTGTGGAGATAAACAGGCCAATAATATTTTACTGATTACAAATATTTTCCGAGATTTTATGTGTAACTTTGGAGAAAAGAGAAAAAGATTGAGATATAACCTCCCCCTTGAGTAAGAGAAGGCTATGATGTGTATGCTCGCACAAGATCTGAGGCTGAGCCCAACTTCTTACTCATGATGAACAAATGCACAGAGAGGGACTAAAGACTACAGCAAGCAATGGACGCCCTCTGTGCAGAGTAAAAACTCATAACAATGACTATGATTATGAAAACGATGAAATTTTTGTTGTGTTGCCTCCTTGCTAGTGTGGCAACGCTATGCTGGGCACAAGGTAGCTTACCCCTAGAACCCCAGCACTGTACCCTCACAAGTGGCAGCTCCGAACTCTATAAGCCACTTAATTTAGTCCAGTTCTCTTTTGGAGAAGAGATTGAAGTAGCCCCTGCCGCTACTGCTTTTGTGTACGATGGCGACCGAATCGTCGCTACAAGCTCAAAAGTTTCAAGCGAAAACTACAATCTTAGACCTCAAGGATTGGCCATCATCTCTTTCGACAACGTCAAGCTACCCAAAGGACGCAAGTACACTCTAGTTGTTCCTCAAGGGGTAATACACTCCCAAGCTAATCCTCAGAGGCGTAATCTAGAGCTACGCGAGAGTTTTACCGTCCCCGAAACATTGAAATTCACAGAGACATATCCCAATGGTAGCATTGCGACTGAGAGTATGATTACGTTCTTTTTCACAACGGAAATCAAGGCTCTCGGCACCCCAGAAGCCACCCTCTACAAGGAGGGTAAGGCCGCACGTCGCTTACCCGTAAAGGCTGTCTACGACTGGGATTTGGGGCAGGCACAGGTATATTTCGGTGAGGATACAGACTTCCAAGACGGAGTACGCTACAGCATCGTGCTCCCCAAGGGGAGTGTTTCTGCTCTACAGAGAGATGACATCATCAACGAGGAGCTACGTATGGACTTCGTAGGCGCCTACAAAGAACCAGCCAGAGAGCTAAGGTTCGTTTGGTGCAATCTCTTTGACATGAGAGACTTCAGCAGGCTCAACGAGATCTACTTCGTTTACAACGAGGAGATTATCGCTGCACCCAATGCCACACTACAGCTCTACGAATTGCCAGACAAGCTCATCGCCTCTCCGAGAGCAGCCGTCCGCAAGGAAGGTAATAACTGGTTACTCTTTGCCAATTTTGGAGGCATTGAGTTAGCACCAAGGAAAGGTTACTCGATCGTTATCCCAAGGAGGAGCATCAAGGCGGTTGCCGACGGGGTACTTGCAGGGGAAACGAGTGTAGGTGTAAACGTTGGCACAGGAATGGCACCTATCGACGCCAGCCCTATCCATTACATCTGCTTGGGCAATGTCCTGCGTCTATCTCAGCTACCGCATGGAGCAGAAGTTACTGTGTTTACGTTAGACGGAGTAATGGCAGCTAGAGTACAAGCAAGCTCTTCGACCCTAGAGATTCCTCTACCCTCTGGTAGTGCCTTCGTCGTATCCATCAACGGAAAGACCTACAAAGTCATCAACCAATAGCAGATGCTCTACAGGGGAAGGATGGCGGCGCCTCATAGTACGCAAACGGCTGTGTTACCTACGGGCTTCCAGCCCTTACAAAGCAGAGGATTTCAACGCTACGCACAGCGTTGCTACGGGATGGGACGAGCCAATCGAAAGGCAATTAACCTGAACTTGTAGCGACGCCGCGTGCTGCGTCGCCGCCCATTGGGCGGAACGAATCATCAAAAAGAGGTATAGATAAAAAGGATGCGACCAAGTTGCCGCATCCTTTTCTGTGAATAGATGTAGAGATTTAGCCCTCGTGCATTATCGTAGGCATTGGGCAACGAGCTCGGCTATCGCCTCTAGGTGCAGGGCATCGACCTCATCAAAATCATCAAGCTGGTCGCTATCTACATCAATTACCCCTAGCACCTGCCCTTGAGCATCTTTGATTGGCACTACGATTTCGCTTCGGCTGCTTGAGCTACAAGCTATATGTCCGGGGAAGGCTTCTACATCGGGGACAAGCTGTGTCGCAGCCTTGGCCCATGCCGTCCCACACACGCCACGCCCACATGGGATACGTGTGCAGGCGATGTCCCCTTGGAAAGGGCCCAAAACAAGCTCCTGCCCCTCGACAAGATAGAAGCCTACCCAAAAGAACCCAAAGGCCATGCGCAGAGCAGAGGCGATATTCGCCATATTCGCCACGGCGTTGCGTTCGTAGCTGACGAGAGCCTTGAGTTGAGGGAGCAGCTCAGCATACCGCTCTGCCTTAGTAGTGTGTGATAAAATGAGATGTTCTGCCATTTTCGTCGAGATAATCTTTAATTAAATAATTCACGAAACTAGGCATTTCTCCCAGAGCCACCAAACGAAGGAGCCTCATACGGCGCACTTTAGCCTCTCCACCACTGATCTCTACACCCTCGGCACAATTGTCTAGATGCGGATAATTGACGAACTTTGGAGCTACTAATCACTTACAGCTGAATGGACTTATCACGACTACGCTCGGCTTTTGCCCTGCGCTATACCTCCCTAGGGCAGAAGCTCAAAAGCACAAAGCAAGACCTATCTCTACGTGGGCTAGGTGGCTCCAGCATCGCCCTACTCATCTCTATGCTCTCGGACGAGAGGTCGGTGCTATGCATCATGGACGATGCCGACGAGGCTGGCTATCTGTATAGCGATCTGGTGCAGCTACTTGGTCAGGAGGCTGTGCTGCTCTTCCCCTCTGCCTACCGCCGTGCTATTAAATACGGTCATCGGGACGAGGCTAGTGCCATTCTGCGCTCTATGGTACTCTCCACCACTGCCGAGCGAGGCAAGCTAGGAAGTGCCCTACCGATCATCGTCACCTACCCAGAGGCACTGGCCGAGGGGGTGATGCAGGAGAGCGAGATCAGCCAAGAGCATCTAGCCATAAGCGTAGGGCAGGAGATCTCTCAGCAAGCCGTAGCGGATAAACTACACGAGTGGGGCTTCGAACGTGTGGACTATGTCTACGAACCGGGACAGTTCGCCATACGTGGCAGCATCTTCGACGTCTACGCCTTTGCCTCCGAACACCCTCTCAGGCTTGACTTTTTCGGCGACGAGATAGACAGTTTGCGCAGCTTCGATGTAGAGAGTCAGCTCTCCATCACTAGACATGAGCACATCAGCCTAGTACCAGACCTCGCCTCAGCGACTGGCGATTTAGTCCCTCTACAAGCTCTACTCGGGGCTAGTACTCTGGTCTTTGCCTCGGATCGCCATTACCTAGCCGACCGAGTTGGGCACGTCTGGCAGGACAGCCCCAAGCTCAACGACGGTGAGGGCTTCGATACGCTCGAGCAGCTCCAGCGCCTGCTCATTGCCCCCGAGCAGATACGAGAGGCAGACAGCCGCATGTGCCACTGCTACTGGCGCAACCAAGCCCGAGAGAGCTGCATCGACCTAGGGATAGAGGCACACCCAGCACTAGGCAAAGACTACGACACCCTTACTCTAAGGCTAGCCGAGTGGACAGAGCGGGGCTATGAGGTATATCTGAGCGCTGCCACCGAGGAGCAGTACAAGCGTGTGAGCGAGATCATCGTAGAGCGCCGCCCCAAACTCGCCCTACCTCTATGGCAGCAGGGCGTGCTACACGAAGGATTCGTAGATACAGCCAAGGGCATCGTCCTACTCACCGAGCATGAGATATTCGGCCGCTATCACCGCTACAACCTGCGCAGCGACAAGGCACGAGCGGGTAAGGTTAATCTATCCCTCAAAGAGCTCATGACCTTCAGTCCCGGAGATTTGGTCGTGCACTCCGAGCACGGCATTGGCCGCTTCGGGGGGCTACTGACGATGGATCTAGGTGGACGTCCGCAAGAGGTCGTCAAGATCGAGTACCGCAAGGGCGACAGCATCTATGTCAATCTACACAGCCTGCACAAGCTCTCGCACTATCGATCGAGAGATGCCGCCGAGGCGACACAACTCTCCACCCTCGGTACAGGAGCTTGGCAGCGCATCAAAGAGAAAACGAAGAAGCAAATCAAGGACATCGCCCGTGACCTCATTCGCCTATATGCCAAACGGCGAGATACTCCGGGCTTCGCTTTCAGCCCAGACTCCTACCTCCAGCACGAGCTGGAGGCATCATTTATGTACGAGTACACGCCCGACCAAGCTAAGGCGATCGAGGCTGTGAAGGCGGATATGGAGCGTTCGTTCCCGATGGACAGGCTACTGTGCGGAGATGTAGGCTTCGGCAAGACGGAGGTAGCAATACAAGCAGCCTTCAAAGCCGCCACCGACGGCAAACAAGTGGCTGTACTAGTCCCCACGACCGTACTGGCATATCAGCACTACCGCACTTTCTGCAAGCGTCTAGCAGGCTTCCCCGTGTGCATCGAGTATCTATCCCGAGCACGATCGGCCAAGGCTACCAAGGACATACTCAAAGATCTGGCAGAGGGTCAGGTAGACATCGTCATCGGGACGCATCGCCTAACGAGCAAAGATGTACACTTCAAGGATCTAGGGCTACTCATCATAGACGAAGAGCAGAAGTTCGGCGTAGCGGTCAAGGAACGCTTGCGCAAGCTACAAGTCAATGTCGATACGCTCACCATGAGTGCAACGCCAATCCCCCGTACCTTGCAGTTCTCTCTGATGGGCGCAAGAGATCTCTCCAACATCAACACGCCGCCTGCGAACCGTCGCCCCGTAGATACAATCCTCACACGCTTCGGAGCGGAAACCCTAGCCGAGGCGGTGAACTTCGAGCTTAGCCGCAATGGACAGGTCTATCTGGTACACAACCGCATTCAGAATATCAACGAGGTGGCAGGTGTGATCAGACGTGAAGTTCCCGATGCTCGTGTCGCCGTAGGGCACGGACAAATGTCGCCGGCCGAGCTAGAGCAGCTACTACTCGACTTCGGCAACCACGAGTATGACGTCCTCGTGGCCACGACCATCATTGAGAACGGGATTGATGTACCGAACGCCAATACCATTATCATCAACGATGCTCACCGCTATGGCCTAGGCGAGCTACATCAGCTGCGGGGGCGTGTGGGGCGTAGCGACCGCAAAGCCTTTTGCTATCTGCTTAGTCCGCCTCTGGCTACTCTACCCGAGGAGTCTAGGCGTAGACTTAGGGCGCTAGAGAACTTCAGCGAGCTAGGTAGTGGCGTGCGCATAGCTCTACAAGACCTAGACATACGTGGGGCGGGTAATGCCCTCGGCACGGAGCAGAGTGGCTTCATCGCCAATATGGGCTACGAGACCTATCAGAAAGTGTTTGAGGAGGCTGTAAACGAACTCAAAGTCGATGAGTTCAGTGAGCTCTACCGCAGTGAAGTACAGGAGCGTGCAGATCACTTCGTTGTAGAAACGTCGGTCGAGAGCGACCTAGAACTCTCGCTCCCCGAGAGCTATGTCCCGAGCGATGCCGAGCGCATACTACTCTACCGAGAGCTGGACAATCTCTCGAGCGATGAGGAGCTCAAAGCCTTCCGTGAGCGCCTGCTCGACCGCTTCGGCGCACTACCCCAGCAGGCCGAGGAACTAGTCCTCGTGCCTCGACTCAGGCGCATCGGCAAGTCGCTCGGCATCGAGAAGCTAATCCTGCGCTCGGAGATGATGAGCCTGCACCTCGTGGCGAACGAGGCTAGCCCCTACTATCAGTCGCCTGCTTTCGACAAGCTGATCAACTATGTGGTACAGCACAGCAAGCGATGCGAGTTTAGAGAGCGCAACGGCCGACACATCCTGCGCATCAAGCAGGTCACAAGCATCGCAGATGCCATAGCACTCTGCGAGGATATGACGAAGTAATCACCCAACAACAACCGAAATATGAAAAAGAAACTGGTCATACTCTCGGGCGCAGGTATGAGTGCCGAGAGCGGTCTGGCGACCTTCCGAGATAGCGACGGGCTGTGGATGAATCATCGTGTGGAAGATGTCGCCTCGATCGAAGGCTTCTACCGAAATCCTCAGCTCGTACTTGACTTCTATGCCATGCGCAGACGTGAGGCAGAGCAAGCTACCCCCAATGCTGGTCATCTGGCTATCACAGCTCTAGAGCAGGACTATGAGGTGTATGTAATCACACAGAATGTGGACGATCTGCACGAGCGAGCTGGCAGTACACAGGTCATTCATCTGCACGGAGAGCTGACGAAGAACTGCTCGGTCAAGAACCGCCAACAGACTTATCCCGTCACGCCAAAGACTCTTGCCCTCAAGGTCGGAGATCTTGCCCCAGACGGCAGTCAGCTACGCCCATTCATCGTCTGGTTTGGCGAGGACGTCCCGATGATGGTGCCTGCCATTGAGCTGGCCGAGCAGGCTGATATTTTCGTCGTCGTGGGCACTTCGCTCAACGTCTACCCTGCGGCCGGATTGCTTGGCTACGTCCCTCACTCCACGCCTGTCTACCTGATTGATCCTAAGCCCGTGTCTTCTGCCTACCGCAGTCAGATCCATTGGATCGAGGCTGGGGCAAGTCAAGGCCTTAGTCAGCTACGAGATTTGCTTGCCGAAGCAGAGAAATAAGCAATCCCAAGACGATATGCTACAAATCATCTTAAGAGAATACGACAATGAAACGATATATCTGCAGGATACTTAGCCTACTAGTGCTCGCCAGTCTGCTATGGCCTGCTAGCCTCAGAGGGCAAGAAGTAACCGATAGATTGCCAACCTATCATGCACTAGAGCTTGGGCTTGGCCGCATCGGCTACACGCTAGAGAAAAACATTGCTCCAGACCTCTCCGTGGGCTTCAGCATCGGGGTAAATAGCTCCTTCCACTTCAACTACGACCAGCAGACCATCAGAGATGGAGTATCGGAGCGGAGGACAACTCGTAGCGACTTCGGCCTCTCCCTCGCTCCTGCCCTCGAGCTGGACGCCACATGGTACTACAACCTACTGAGGCGACAAGCCGCAGGATACAACGTAGCAGGCAATACCGCCAACTACATCACCCTAAGGGTTTCGCCCATTACGATGGCCAATCTGGTGGCTACCTCTGGCTACAATCGCCATGCTTACAGCAGTGCGCTAGTGGCTTGGGGAGCACGCCGTAGGCTAGGCTCTTCGTTGATGTACCACTACCAAATCGGGCTCTCTGCTGGCTACATCTACCCCAATCGCTACTACCAGTCGCAATGGTACTACGCCCCAGCCATATCAGTTGGCATCGGCTATATCCTTTAATGCAATGCACATCGATGAAGAAGCTCAAAGTAACAGAAATGGCCCGCCTCGATCACGAGGGTTACAAGGCTAGTCGCAAGCTACCTCTGGTCATCGTACTCGATGATGTGCGCAGCATGAACAACATCGGCTCGGTCTTTCGCTCGGCGGACGCCTTTCGTCTAGAGGGCTTGTACCTCTGCGGCATCACAGCTCGACCACCACACCCAGATATTCACAAGACAGCCTTAGGGGCAGAGGACTCTGTTTCTTGGCGCTATGCCGCATCGGCAGATGATGCTGTCGCCGAGTTACTCCGAGAAGGCTACAAGGTTTATGCGCTAGAGCAGGCACATGGAAGCATCTCGCTTGAGCAATTCGCTCCAATCGCAGGCGATCGGTATGCCTTGGTACTGGGCAACGAGGTCAAAGGCGTGCGCCAGAGTGTCGTAGATATATGTACGGGCTGTATCGAAATCCCACAGTTCGGCACGAAGCATTCCCTCAATGTGAGTGTGGCAGCAGGGATTGCGATTTGGCAATTCGCCCGCCCTCTACTCTCTCTACTACAAGACTCGTCCGATGAATAACCCAATCCCTCCCACTTGCCACCTGACCGAGGACGGTAGCCTAACGCTCTACAATGCCGAGCTAGGCGAACACTATCACTCCACACATGGAGCGATGCAGGAGAGCATGCACATCTTCATCAATCTAGGGCTTCTCTTTCGCACTTCGGTTGATGAGCGTAGGCCGCTTAGGGTACTTGAGATTGGCTTCGGTACGGGTCTAAATGCTCTGCTAAGCCTAGAGCAAGCCGAGCGCATCAAGCGTCCACTACTCTACACCACTCTAGAGCTCTACCCTGTCCCCGAGCAAATTTACCGCCAACTGAGCTACCAAACGCCACACAATATGCCTCATAATAGCCTGCTCGCCCTACACGAAGCGGCGTGGGGTGAGGACTGTGTGCTAAGCGAATACTTCACCCTGCGCAAAGAGGCCGTCGATCTACTCGCCTATACCCCCGAGGGCAAGATAGACTTAATCTATTTTGATGCTTTCTCCCCCGAGGCTCAGAGCGAACTATGGTCGGAAGAAGTCTTCTGCCGTCTACGCAAGCACTCAGCAGCAGGGGCGGTACTGGTAACTTACTGCGCCAAGGGCGAGGTACGCCGCCGACTACAGAGGGCTGGCTTCGTCGTTTCTCGCCTAGCGGGTCCTCCGGGCAAGCGAGAGGTCCTGCGTGCCGTCGTCCCCCTCTAGGGCAAAAGGGTTCTCCATCACGATAAAAAGGGGCTGTGGCAAAAAAGAATTTTGCCACAGCCCCTTTTTATATGTTTCATAATGTACAAAATGCAAGGCGCTAAGAATGAGGCTAACGGGAGCATACTACGGTATGTGACCGAAGCCGACGACGGAGTCCGTGCGGAGCAAATGTCGCAAGCAACACTGCAGTTTGTGCATTAGGACACACCGCCATTTTGGCTTTAGGACTGCAAGTTTATCCGCCACCGAACTTGACGCATCTGGATCAATTAGTTAAATTTGTCACTATCTAGAATTTTTTCTCACGTAAAAAGCAAGTAATCTATGAAAAGACAACTCATCTTATGGCTCCTTGCCCTCGTCAGTATTACATGGGGGGCGGCGCAGACCGACGAAGTGGCAACTATCAAGCTACGCTCTAGCAAACAGGGCAAGCTCTACCTAGATGTAACACCCGTACAGGATCAGAAAATCATGATCGACTGGGGCGACGGCAACAAGGTAAGCGTCACACCCAACTGGTCGGGACGCTACATCTTCAATGCCGAAGCCCAAGGCGAAGTGATAACGATCTACGGGCAAGCCAAAGCTATCGACTTCAATGGGGGCTACAAAGATTCCAACTTACTAACGGCACTAGAGTTTCACAACCAAGAACTTATCGAGAAGATCGAGGCTAAAGGCGGGAGCATACAGACACTAGACATCAGTGCGCTAACCAAACTAACCCATCTAGATGTAAGCAAAAACAAAATCCAGCGCCTAGACATTTCCCAGCAGCCAGACCTAGTGTATTTCTTAGCCACGGACAATGAATTAGTTTCTCTAACACTTGGACAGCACCCTAAACTCCGAGAGATCAAAGTCAGCCATAATCAACTCTCCGCACTACGAATACCCAACGAGCTGCCAAGCCTACGCATACTAGACATTGAGCAGAACGCTATCCTCGAAGTAGAACTGAACAAACTCCCAGATCTACGCCAGTTGAACATCAGCCACAATGGGTTTACAACGCTCAACATTGGCACACTCAAGAAGCTAGAGAAGCTCTATGCCCAGAGCAACTACCTGACTAAAATCGACCTAAAGAATAACCCAGAACTACTGGCTATAGACCTAGGAGCTAACCGACTAACCAAGCTCGATGTAGGGCAGAACACAGCTCTGACGAGCATAGAAGTCGGAGGCAACAACCTCAGACGACTAGATGTGAGCAAACAGCCTAGACTCAAAGTCCTAAATATCAACAAGAATGAACAAATCAGCCACATCAACCTCTCGGCTAACCGCTACCTGCGCTCCTTCAAAGCCGACACGACAAACCTCTCTGGGCTAGACCTCTCCAACTGTACAGGCATAGACCAAGTACACCTGAGAGGCACTAGACTATCACCTTGTGCGTTCACCTACCTATTCAACACACTCCCTCCACTAGATCGCCCCACGGGCTATGCCAATATCCTACTCTCCTTCACGAGCTGGAGGGGGGCAGACTTCTCCATCCTACAAGAGAAACGCTGGAAGCACGACATAGATGCAAGCACAGATCTGGGCACTCCTGAGCCCTGTAGCGAGGTAACGCTCGCCCTAGAGGTAAGCACTGGAGGCAAAGCAACGATTGATATTTCGGGACAAGAGGTTAAGCAATTCCCCCTACAAGTAACCAAAGGAGCAACGGTCAATATCTCCACCCAAGCAGACGAAGGCTACGAGCTCGCAAGCGTGAGAGCCGTGCTTGCCGAGGCAGAAGAAGGATACCTCATATCCCCCGAGGGGACAACACTAGAGGCCGATACGAAGCTCATCATCAGCTTCCGACGCAAAGAAACCAAGCTAATCAGCCTAAAGAGCAGGATCTCCTCCGGCAGTGAGGTTGCCCTCACCCTGCGCCAGAGTGCCGATGCTACGAGCGACTATGTACAGATAGACTGGGGTAATGGCGAGTGGGAAGACGTACAAGTAACCCGCAACCAAACCACCGCCTCCGTCATCACTGGCAAAATACTCGGCCCCACAATACACATCTCTGGAGCTGTGAATAAACTGTCTGCACCAGAGCAGAGGGTTGCAGACATTAAGTTCTCTGGAACGCCCGACATAGAGGAGATGGATCTATACGGCAACGAGCTCAAAGAGATTGACCTAGGTCTACTCGGCAAGCTCCGCGTCCTAAATTTGGCAATCAACGAGCTCAAAAAGATTGATGTAAGCAAAAACACAGCGTTGCAATCGCTGACCCTCTACGGCAATAGCGATATCACGGCACTTGATTTGAGTGCCAACAAAGCTCTCGTAGAGGTTGATATAAAAAATCTATCACTCTCGGAGCTCGCTCTAGATCTGCCTCTGCTCGAAGAGCTAAATGCCCAAGGCAATAACATCAAACAGCTAGACCTCGGCAAGACTAAGGCTCTAGTCAATCTAAGACTCGCCTACAACCCAATCGAGGCATTCGCTCCCAGCGCACCCCTAGAGCACCTGAAGCTACTCGTGCTGACCAATAGCCCTGTCAAGGAGATTAAACTGGATAATATGCCTGCCATTGAGCGACTATACCTCAGCAGCAACAGCCAGCTCCAAGGGCTCAAGTTCCCCAGCAGCATCACAGGGCTCAACTACCTAGACATCTCCGACTGCGGTCTAGATGCTTGCCAGCTAGACAAGATCTACAAGGCCATGCCTATTTGGTCGGAGAGCTCTATCGGCATCCAAGACCCCGTAACGCTCTACAACAGAGGGCAGGGCGACAAGCAGAACGAAGCCTCGACGAGCACGACTTCAATCGTGACGGACAAAGGCTGGAACGTAGCGGCAATCGGTGATGGTACGGGCTGCAAGGACACAGCACTTGATGAGATAGCTAGAGGGCAGGGCTACAATTACTATGTAGAGAACCAGAGGCTATCCGTACTACTAGCAGCAGAGCTACAAGGCGAAGAGATCAAACTGTACAGCCTATCGGGCAAGCTGATCTACCGAGGCTCAGGCAAGCTAGAGCATCATCTGGCTCTGCAGAGAGGGGCATACCTGCTCGAAGTCTGCCATCAGACCAATAAGGTGCTGGTAGACTAACGTTCGAAATCTTCCGATCGTCCCTCCACTCAAGAGGGGGTGCGAAACAGGGGGCTGTGGCAAAAATGAATTTTGCCACAGCCTCCACAACCCGACACTTTGCGCCCAGTGACTCGCCACCATAGGCGATCAACATACGATACGCAGCCGTTGGTGTGGCTCAACCTACACGTTAGCCCACCAACGGCTATGTATATTTGTGCAAAAGAAAAGAGGCCGAAATTTATATTTTAGACCACTTCTAGATATATTAATGGGTAGATCCTCGAGGGACTCGGACATTGGGTATGGACTGCGTATTTGCCACCTAGCAGGCTCTACACAGCGCTCAACCTCATTTGGGCTCCTACCCCTTGGGGCCATGGATATCCTCGCTCAAAACGCATACACACAAAACACTAATATCCAAATATATAAAACAAACTCCACGCCAAAATCCTGCTCCGATACCACATTTTAGGGTATTTCTTCCCATCAATTTTGGGAGATGGGAGGACACATCGCAAGGAATTAGTCCACCAATCCCCAGAAATCTTCCCATCAATCTCTCGAGGACACCTCTCACTCCCTTACGAACTGTCGTCCTATTCCCCAAACTTCTTGACCAACCCATTAACACTCCTTAACCCAAAAGTAGCACAACTAGAAACTAAGCACTCTCCTCACAATAGTATCGGGCAGAAGCCTAATTGGTTTTAGGTATGGCTATTGCCTTGGGAATTGTTTCTTTCACTACTTATAGGGATTGTCGCACAAAGGTTTTAGCAGGATATTTGCAGCGTAAATATGTATTCAGTTTAATATAAAGATGAAAAAGAACTACCTAATTTTGACTGGGCTTTTTGCCTCTGCCCTAGCGTGGTCTAGCGGAGAGTTGTGTGCCCAAAATAAACAACTCAAGGGGCGCATCATAGATCGAGAAACTGGGGAGGTGCTATCGGGAGCTACAGTGCGGACCAATCGAGGTCGGCATACTCTGAGCGATACTCATGGTAGATATAGCCTAGAGACAGACAGAGCCGACACGCTCTTAGAAGGGGCTGCAGCAAAAACAAATTTTGCCACAGCCCCTTCAGTACAAGAGCCATGCAGTAACAGATACAAGAACCTAGGCTAGAACAAAAAGAAATCGGGAGCATCACCACTAGGGCGATGCTCCCGATTTCTTTATATAGGTCGGAGAGTTATTCGGCAGAAGTTGCTTCTACTACCTCTTCCTTAGCCTTGCCAGAACCACGACGTGAGCGACGTGTCTTAGCAGCCTTCTTCTCTTCGCTCTTGAGCATGTTCTCGTTGAAGTCTACAAGCTCGATGAAGCACATCGCAGCGTTGTCACCAAGACGGTTGCCAGTCTTGAGGATACGAGTGTATCCACCGGGACGGTCAGCGATCTTAGCAGCTACTGGACCGAAAAGCTCTTGGATAGCATACTTATTCTGTAGCTCAGCGAATACAACACGGCGAGCGTGTGTGCTGTCCTCCTTGGCACGAGTAAGCATAGGCTCTACATAAACACGTAGGGCCTTAGCCTTAGCTAGCGTCGTGAAGATGCGCTTGTGCAGGATCAGCGATGTAGCCATGTTGGAAAGGAGCGCTTCACGGTGAGCCTTCTTACGACCCAAGTGATTGAATTTCTTATTATGTCTCATCTGTTTACTTAGTCTTTATCTAGTTTATACTTACTAACATCCATTCCGAAAGTTAGGTGAAGACGCTCTAGGAGCTCATCAAGCTCTGTGAGGGACTTCTTACCGAAATTGCGGAACTTCATCAGATCATTTCTCTGATACCCTACAAGTTCGCCAAGGGTAAGTACGTTAGCAGCCTGCAGACAGTTCTTGGCACGTACAGATAGGTCTAGCTCATCGAGAGTGCTCTTGAGGAGCTGACGCATGTGTAGTGCATCTGAGTCGAACTCTTCACTTGGCTCGAAAACAACCTCCTCTACCTCGATCTTCTCATCTGAGAATAGGCAGAAGTGTTCTATCAGGATGCGGGCAGACTCCTTGAGAGCGTCCTGTGGATGAATGCTACCATCGGTAGTAATCTCTAGGATTAGCTTCTCGTAGTCAGTCTTCTGCTCCACACGATAGTTTTCGGTGAAGTACTTAACGTTGCGGATAGGAGTGTAGATAGAGTCAATAGCGATGCTCTGGAGCTCATCTACCTGCATATGCTTCTCGTCTGCTGGCACGTAGCCACGACCCTTATTGATCGTCAGCTCGATAGAGAGCGAATACTCTGGATCGATCTGGCAGATCACAAGCTCGGGGTTCAGCACCTCAAACGAAGAGAGCTTAGCGTTCATATCGCCAGCCTCAAACTTATCCTTGCCAGAGATCACTAGAGAGATCGTTTCCTCTGTAGCGTCCTTAACTAGGGGTTTGAAGCGAACTTGCTTTAGGTTAAGAATGATATTAGTAACATCCTCCAAGACACCCGGAATAGTAGCAAATTCATGATTTACGCCCTCGATCCGAATGGACGAGATGGCGTAGCCTTCGAGTGAGGAAAGGAGTATACGACGCAGGGCATTACCGATCGTAATACCATAGCCCGGCTCGAGAGGGCGGAACTCAAACTTAGCGAATGAGCCGGTCGCCTCCATCATGATTACGTTTTCGGGCTTCTGAAATGCTAATATTGCCATGTGAACTATATAGGATTATGATTACTTAGAATACAATTCTACGATCAACTGCTCCTTGATTTCTTCTGGAATATCAGCACGCTCGGGAGTGTGAAGGAACTTACCGCTCTTGCTGCTGTTGTCCCATTCGAGCCAAGGATACTTGCTGTGGTTGAAGCCTGTAAGAGAGTTCTCGATTACCTCCAAGCTCTTGCTGCGCTCACGCACACCTACTACCTGACCGGGCTTGAGGGTGTACGAAGGGATGTTCACAACCTGACCATCTACTACGATGTGGCAGTGTGAAACAAGCTGACGAGCAGCTGCACGAGTGCGAGCGATACCAAGGCGGAACACTACGTTGTCTAGACGGCTCTCAAGGAGCTGTAGTAGGATCTCACCTGTTACGCCCTTAGTGCGCTGAGCCTTGTCGAAGAGGTTGCGGAACTGCTTCTCAAGTACACCGTAAGTATACTTAGCCTTCTGCTTCTCCTTGAGCTGAATGCCATATTCGCTCGTCTTACGACGGCGGTTGTTTCCGTGCTGTCCGGGAGGATAGTTCTTCTTCGTCAGCACCTTGTCAGCACCGAAGATGGGCGCGCCCAGCTTACGTGCGATTTTTGATTTTGGGCCTGTATATCTTGCCATTTTATTCTTTCTTGTTTAGCGCCTCGAGAGAGAGGACGAGCTCAGTATTTGTGCGGAGAGAGCCAGAGCGGTGCAGCCGCGACCGGTTATGAGGAGAGGATAGAAATATGAAAGTATAGCCAATCTATTCACCAAATCTCCAGCCTGATGTATCCTCCGTCTTTTGACCTTGAGCTCAATCTATCTCATCGGCATCGTTGAATTATATAATACTTACTTCTCGCGACTAAGCGTGTATTACACTTTTCTTCTCTTTGGAGGGCGACAACCGTTGTGAGGCATTGGCGTCACGTCGATGATCTCAAGCACCTCGATACCTGCTCCGTGGATCGTACGGATAGCAGACTCACGGCCATTACCGGGACCCTTAACGTAAACCTTAACCTTGCGAAGACCTAGGTCGTAAGCAACCTTGGCACAATCCTGAGCTGCCATCTGAGCTGCATAAGGCGTGTTCTTCTTCGAGCTACGGAAACCCATCTTACCTGCGCTAGACCAGCTGATCACTTGACCATCGCTGTTGGCAAGGGATATGATAATGTTATTAAAAGAAGAGTGGATGTGAGCTTGGCCCACCGCATCTACGCGTACTACCTTCTTCTTTGCGACTGTTTTCTTTGCCATATCAACCTTTATTATTTAGTAGCTTTCTTCTTGTTTGCAACTGTCTTCTTCTTACCCTTGCGTGTGCGAGCGTTGTTCTTAGTGCTCTGACCACGTAGTGGCAAGCCGATACGGTGGCGGACACCACGGTAGCAACCGATGTCCATAAGACGCTTGATGTTTAGAGAGATCTCACTGCGAAGATCACCCTCTACCTTATATCCAGCAGCGATAGCCTCACGGATAGCAGCAGCCTGATCATCAGTCCAGTCTTTTACCTTGATGTTGCGATCTACACCAGCAGCATCAAGAATCTTGGCTGCGCTACTACGGCCGAGGCCGAAGATGTAGGTCAAGGCAATTTCTCCTCGTTTGTTTTGCGGCAGGTCAACGCCGACAATTCTTATAGCCATACTTATTTATTAGTTTGTGTAATGACGATTTACTAACCCTGACGCTGTTTGAACTTAGGGTTTTTCTTGTTGATCACGTACAGGCGTCCCTTGCGACGTACGATCTTGCAGTCTGGGGTACGCTTCTTCAAAGATGCTCTTACTTTCATATCTTCTATATATAACTTATTTGTATCTAAAGGATATTCTGCCCTTGCTTAGGTCATACGGAGACATCTCTACTTTTACCTTATCGCCGGGGAGGATCTTGATGTAGTGCATACGCATCTTACCCGAGATATGGGCTGTGATGATATGTCCGTTCTCTAGCTCCACCTTAAACATGGCGTTGGACAAAGCTTCTAGGATGACTCCATCCTGTTCGATTGCAGCTTGTTTCGACATAATTTCTAAAATTCTCGATCTCCTAATACTTCACTTATAAACTCGAACGAAGAGAGTATATCAGCCTTTCCTTCTCGAATGGCGACACAGTGCTCGAAGTGCGCCGATGGCTTACGGGTCTTGGTGCGAACCGTCCATCCGTCACGCTCGAAAGTCACATTCTTGCTGCCAATGTTGATCATTGGCTCGATGCAGATGCACATACCCGAGCGGAGCTCTGGTCCTGTCCCGCGACGCCCATAGTTGGGCACCTCGGGAGCCTCGTGCATACTCTGGCCGATGCCATGCCCCACCAGCTCACGCACTACGTGGTAACCTCTGGCCTCGCAGTACTGCTGTACGGCGTGGCCAATATCTCCAACACGCTTGCCAGCTACCGCCTGTTCAATCCCTACATAGAGTGATTCCTTGGTCGTGCGGAGCAATGCTCGCACTTCGTCGGAGATCTCACCCACTGCGAAGGTGTAGGCGGAGTCACCCGTGTATCCGTCTAGCTTAGTTCCACAGTCCACCGAAACGATGTCGCCCTCTTGGAGCACCACCTTGTCGGAGGGAATGCCGTGTACCACATGATCATTAACCGAGGTACAGAGGCTACCGGGGAAGCCGTGATAGCCAAGAAAGGCAGGAGTCGCTCCGTTATCACGAATAAACTCCTCGGCACGTTTGTCTAGATCTTTGGTCGTTACACCGGGAGCGATAAGCTTAGCTACCTCGGCGAGGGTACGCCCCACCAGTAGGTTAGCCCGACGCATCAGCTCTATTTCTTCGTCTGTCTTTAAGTAAATCATACTTTAGTAAGCCGCTACCGAACCTGTTCTTCCCTTAATGCGACCACTCTTGAGCAGCCCATCGTAGTGACGCATCAAGAGATGACTCTCGATCTGCTGGAGGGTATCCAGCACTACACCCACGAGAATGAGCAGCGAAGTGCCGCCGAAGAACTGAGCAAAATCTTGTTTGATGCCCAAAAGTTGAGCAAAGGCAGGAAGAATAGCTACGACAGCCAAGAAGATCGCACCGGGTAATGTGATGCGGTCCATAATAGCATCTAGATATTCCTTCGTAGGCTTACCGGGCTTAATGCCGGGAATGAAGCCCCCATTGCGTTTTAGGTCGTCAGCAATCTGTGCAGGGTTGATCGTGATAGCCGTATAGAAATAGGTAAATACGAGGATTAGTAGCCCGAAGACTACGTTGTACCAAACACCTGTCATATCCGACATCGAGCGAACAAACGCACTATTCTCCCCTACTCCCATGAAGGTGAGGACAGACACAGGGATAAACATAATAGCCTGTGCAAAGATGATAGGCATCACATTGGCAGCATTTACCTTGAGAGGGATATACTGACGTGCGCCACCATACTGCTTGTTGCCCACGATACGCTTGGCATACTGCACTGGCACACGGCGTGCACCCTGTACAAGCATGATAGCACCTGCGATCACGAGCAATAGGAAAACGATCTCAAAGAGGAACATAACCATACCACCAGCAGCTGCACCTAGACGAGCCATAAACTCGCCGAAGAAAGCGTGTGGCAGACGAGCAATGATACCGATCATGATGATGATCGACACGCCATTGCCAAGCCCCTTATCCGTGATACGCTCACCGAGCCAAAGCACAAACATACTACCTGCAGCCATGATGAGTACCGATGATATAGTAAACCACCAGCCCTCGGGCACAGCACTACCTACCTCACGTAGCTGAGCGTCTAGGTTCATCAGGAACATAGGTCCCTGCACCATAAGCAACAGCACGGTTAGATAGCGTGTCCACTGATCAATCTTACGACGACCACTCTCTCCCTCGCGCTGGAGCTTCTGCATAGAAGGCACCACGATGGCAGCAAGTTGCATCACGATCGACGCCGAGATGTAGGGCATGATACCCATGGCGAAGATCGAGGCGTTGGAGAATGCACCTCCAGAGAACATGTCCATCAGAGCCAGCAGACCCGTCGAAGTCTGTTCCTTCAACGAGCTAAGCTGAGCTGGGTCTATACCGGGGATCACAATAAATGAACCCAAACGATATATGATCACAAAAAACACTGTGGCGAGGATACGCTGACGTAGCTCCTCGACCGCCCAGATGTTTTTTAATGTCTCGATGAACCGCATAAGCCTAGAGTTTTACAACAGAGCCACCTGCTGCGATGATAGCAGCCTCGGCGCTCTTGGAGAAAGCATCTGCCTTAACTTCTAGCTTTGCCTTGAGCTCACCATTACCCAAGATCTTGACGAGCTCCTTGCCAGAGATAAGACCAGCCTTGGCTAGCTCCTCTTTGCAGATCGTCTGTAGACCCTTGCTCTCGGCCAGAGCCTGAAGGGTAGATAGGTTGATTGGTGAGTACTCTACACGGTTGATGTTCTTGAAACCGAACTTAGGTAGACGACGCTGAATAGGCATCTGACCACCCTCGAAACCAACCTTCTTTGAATAACCTGAGCGGCTCTTAGCACCCTTGTGACCACGGGTAGAAGTGCCACCTAGACCGCTACCGGGTCCACGGCCAATTCTTTTACGCGTCTTGATAGAGCCTTCTGCAGGCTTCAAACTTGATAGATTCATATCTTGTAAGCTCTTTAGCGTTTATTATTCTACGATGCGAACGAGGTGCTTGACAGCACTTACCATTCCCAGAATCTGAGGAGTAGCTTCGTGCTCTACAACCTGATTCATTTTCTTGAGGCCTAGTGCATCTAGCGTTAGCTTCTGTACCTTAGGACACTTGATGCGGCTGCGAACCTGTTGGATCTTAATCTTTGCCATTGTTTGATCTCCTTTCCTAATTTAATTACTAACCCTTGAACACCTTCTCTACCGACACTCCACGATGACGAGCCACCGTCAGAGGATCACGCATTTCGCTTAGAGCCTCGATCGTAGCCTTCACTAGGTTGTGTGGGTTAGACGAACCCTTACTCTTGGCAAGCACGTCATGCACACCTACACTCTCGAGCACGGCACGCATAGCACCACCGGCCTTAACCCCAGTACCCGCACTAGCTGGCTTGAGGAACACACGAGCTCCACCGAAGGCAGCACTCTGCTCGTGAGGGATAGTACCCTTGTGTACAGGCACACGCACTAGGTTCTTCTTGGCAGCCTCTACGCCCTTGGCAATAGCAGCAGTTACTTCGCCTGCCTTACCGAGCCCCCAACCTACGATACCATCTTCGTTACCTACTACTACGATAGCCGAGAATGTGAACGTACGTCCACCCTTGGTTACCTTGGTTACACGGTTGATGGCAACCAATCTATCTTTTAGTTCTAAGTCGTTAGTCGACTTAACGCGATTTTCCATTCTTGCCATTTGAGATTAAAATTTAAGACCTGCGGCACGAGCGGCTTCAGCCAGTTCTTTTACACGACCGTGGTAGAGGTATCCGTTACGGTCAAACACTACAGACTCTATGTTAGCAGCCAGAGCAGCCTTAGCTACCTCTGCCCCAACTAGAGCAGCGACCTCCTTCTTTGTCTTCTCAGCGACATCCAGCTTGAGTGAAGATGCGCTAGCAAGCGTGCGACCAGAGATATCATCGATCACCTGTGCATAGATCTGCTTATTGCTACGGAAAACTGTTAGGCGTGGACGCTCTGCCGTCCCACTGATCTTACCGCGGATACGGGCCTTAATCTTTAGTCTTCTATTTTCTTTCTTAACCATGATTACTTGAGTTTTTGAGCTTACTTACCAGCTGACTTACCAGACTTACGACGGATAACCTCACCCTCGAACTTGATACCCTTACCCTTATATGGCTCAGGCATACGGAAAGAACGGATCTTCGTGCAAACCTGACCGAGAAGCTGCTTGTCTGCGCTCTCTAGGATGATAAGAGGGTTCTTGTTACGCTCACTCTTCGTTTCTACCTTGATCTCAGCAGGGAGCTGTAGATATACGTTGTGCGTGAAACCGAGTGATAGCTCGAGGATCTGACCCTGATTGGAGGCACGGTAACCCACACCTACTAGCTCAAGAGTCTTCGTGAAGCCCTGAGATACACCAGTAACCATATTATTGATGAGGGCGCGGTACAGACCATGCATAGAGCGATCCTGACGCTCCTCGCTCTGACGCTCTACCACTACTGTATCTCCCTCGATCTTTACTACGATGCGTGGGTCTACGCTCTGCTTGAGCTCACCCTTTGGTCCCTTTACTGTTACTACACCTTCATTCTGAGACACAGTAACGCCAGCAGGGATGCTGATAGGCAACTTACCAATTCTTGACATTGCTTGTACCTCCTACTATTAATAGATGTAACATAGTACTTCGCCACCAACCTTGAGCACACGAGCCTCCTTGTCGGTCATCACTCCACGGCTAGTAGAGAGAATAGCGATACCCAAACCATTGAGCACTCGTGGCATATCACGATACCCAACATACTTACGAAGACCCGGACGTGACACACGCTTGAGAGCCTTCAATGCATTCACGCGGCCAGTACGGTCGTACTTGAGTGCCACCTTGATGCTACCCTGTGGACCTTCTTCGATGAACTTGTAGTTCAGAATGTAGCCCTTGTCGAAAAGGATCTTAGTGATCTCTTTCTTTAGATTAGACGCTGGGATCTCAACCACTCTGTGGCCAGCCTTCACTGCGTTACGCAGGCGCGTCAGATAATCCGCTATAGGATCTGTCATTTGAATAAAAAATTAAATTGATACGGAACGCCCGTACAATATTTAAAATTGGATTTATGATCTCTTGCCTCCCATAACCCGCTCTGTGCGACAGTGAAACGCACAACTCGGAGCATAAAAAGCGTACAAATTTACGAATAAAATCTGGACTAACAAGAGTTGGCATCAAAAACTTTGTTTCCAACACCTTACGAAGCACTCACAGCCCCCCCCCAATAAGCGAAGCAAAACTAGCAGTTGCGACGAAGCCTTATTCTCCTGCTCGAGAAATCCCCCCTCTTCAAAAAACTTCACGCCTACACCAACACACCAACTCCTAGCCTCCCCAAAAGAAAAAAAAACTATTAGATAACTAAAGGTGATATGCCGAAACTTAAACCCCAGCACATCACCTTTAGTAGAATCACCCCTTAGCCCAAACCTGTTTGGGCTAAGGGAGAAACAGATATTCTTTCTCCTAAACACCGAGATACTTGGAAATAATCTTCCAAATATAGCCTCTATTCAACCAATATGCATTCTTCTTTTGAGACCCGAATGAGGCTGTTTGCATTAAATCTTGAGCATTCCTCGCCTTAGGACGCACGTGACAAATGTTATTGGATTTGGAAGACATGAATTGGTCAAAAATTCCTTTTCTGACCTTATTTCGCGTGTCCAACCAAAATAGCTTTGCCTTCTCCAAATCTTGATATGGCATAGTCCAAAAGAATACTTTTTCAAGAACTGCAGCCTTATCATCCCCATCTTCACTCTTACGAAAAATAACAAACAAAAATCTCATGGTTAAAATGCTATACCAAACAGACTCTTCCCAGACTTCCTCTAACATTAAGTCGTCATACTGAATCCGAGAAAAGCTCATAGCCTCTCTCAACCGACCATTGGACTCCAAGCGAATAGACTTTTGTTGAATATTAGCCTTCTCAAATTCACTAATTTTAGGAGATTCCACACCAAGAATTGCATGAACTACAGCATTAGAAATAGCCTTGGGGCTCGAAGTTATCTGTCGGTCTAAGCTTTTCTCTATTTCATAAATTGTACTCCCATAGTAAGGGGAAAACTTACGCTCTATAAGTTGCTCGAAAGTCTCACCATCAATATAGTCTTTTACGGATTGAACTATACTCTCAATTTTGGCTTTTTCTTGTTTAATCTTCTCCTTCTGCCTAGGACTTAAACCAACAGCTTCACTAACCATTTCTGGATGAGATAAAGCATCAAGAATAATTGTATTCAAATATTTTGACTTCAACGAGTACGCCCGCTGATCTGCCAATATCTCAGTCCTATACTGTTTTCGCTTATTTCCACCTCCTCTTAGTCCTTTGACACAAGCTCCCAAGTAAAACGTATCGCCCTCTGATAATGTATGGGCTTCGCCAGAAACAATTTTTTTATGTATTACCGCCCAGTCATCCTTAATAATTTTCAAATCCTCCTCTGGAAACTTCCAGTAACGTACAATTTTGAAAACGAATTCCACAAAATCCTTATCAGACTCATGCAAATAAAATAGCAACAATAAGAGCTGATTCTTCTTCCAAAAGCTACTAGTTTCAAAATCCGCATCTGCCTCTTTAGTATAGTCTATTATGTTTAAGACCAAGCGTTCTTTAGAAACTAAACTACCATCTTTATTTTTTTTCAGAGGGGTACATTTAAGCTCAACTCCAGCTTCTGGAAAATCTGGATTAGACTTAGAGTTGGGGGTGTATTTGAAGTGCAACTCCTCTACACAGACCCCCAATCCCCCTTTGCCTTTATACGTTTGCAACACCTCTTGGTAAAGCCCTCGCAGGCTATTTCCAAGCAATAATCGAGCGTGTTCAAGGATTTCCTTTCGCGATGTAGAATTGTAAGACATGATTACAGCTCTTCAATTAATACCCGTCCGATACGCTCTACAACACCTGTCACCAAAGCATTACCCATCAGAAAGGCTCGCCTGATATCTGAAACCCCTTGCGTATGATAATCGGGGAACATATTAAGCCTTTCCAGCTCTACAGGAAGCAGACGCCGATATCGCCCGCTTGGAGTCTTTACAATATGCTTTACTCGAGAGGGGGAAGCTCCTCCCTCTCCCGTTATAATTGTTCTAGATGGCTTATCTAAAGCATCAGGGAATACCATACTCCCTTCTGAATAATTATACTCGTAACCATCTTTCGTAACACGTTTTTGATTTTTACCTCCTTTGAGGTAAATCCATTTGGGTAAATCTTCTTCCGAAATAAAAAAAGGCTCAGGCACCTCAACCTCATCAACCAGCAATTCTCCTAGGGTTGTAAAACTACCATCGTATGATGACTCTACATCGAGAGTCCAAACTTGACGCCTACTCATTACCCCAGCATTTCCAAAGGGCGTAGAATTTTTCTTTCCCAGCTCTTTAGTTTTATTAAACTCTTGGGTGATGTTTATAAGAGAACCAAGCACTTTAAAGGTAGATTGCTTAGTCCTCCTCGTATGATGAACACATGGAAGAGCCCTAGCCAGTATTCCACGATTAAGAATCCATTGATAAGGAGAATCACCTTCTTGCCCCCATGATTGAGCAGTAGGACTAACCTCACGATAAGCAATTATATAGGTACGTTTACGCCTTTGAGGCATACCATACTCAGCGGCATTGACTACTCTCCATTCCACTATATAACCTAAATCTGAAAGAGAGGCTAATATAATAGCAAAATCTCGACCTCTCTGTTGTGCAGGAGAGCTCAACAATCTATCAACATTTTCCAAAACGAGATAATTAGGTGCGCCCGCTCCCTTTTCTTCAAGAATGCGCTGTATTTGCCACCAAAGCACACCCTTCTTACCCTCTATCCCTTTTGAGTTAGAGAGAGTAGTAGCTACAGAGTAGTCTTGGCAAGGGAAGCCTCCACAAAGCAAATCCGCCTCAGGAATCTCGCCGCTCGGAATACTCGTTATATCTTCATTGACATGTCCTAGGGAACCAAAACGATTACAATAAATAATAGATGCATCCTGCCTCTTTGTACTAGGCTCCCATTGGTTATTCCAGACCGTTTTAAATCGACTAGAGGCTTTTTCAAATCCTATGCGAAAGCCCCCAACTCCTGCAAAAAGTTCAATTATGCGGATATCACCACCATTTAAAACTACCGCTTCTTCTTTAAATAGGCTTTTAGCCATAGCTACCATACATCTAATTTCTTTATCATTGTAATAAAGCAATACAAACACAAAGGCTAGAAGCAATCGAGAGAGGACAAGGCCCCCCCCTTTAACGAGATACTACTAGCGAACGAAACTGAGCTACATCGAAGCACTTGCTCCGACATAGCCCAGCTTATTTCTTGGTTTATGCTAACCTCTGAGGCGATTACTTGCCACTCTTGGCCATAGCACCACGAGCCGCACGAGTCAGCTTCACAGCACATACTACAGCGTTCTTGGCGTTCATGAGCTCAAGACCGTCGAAGCTAAGCGCACCCACCTGAATAGTCTTACCCAGACCAAGGTTAGTTACATCGATAAATAGCTTCTCTGGGATCTCTGTGTAGATAGCTTTAACCTTTAGCTTACGCATCTCAAGGCTGAGCTTACCCCCTGCCTTCACACCCTCGGCGTGACCAGTGAGGACAACAGGCACTTCGATGACTACTGGCTTCACATTATCAACTTCGAGGAAGTCTAGGTGAAGAATAGCATCTGTAACTGGGTGGAACTGGATATCCTTGAGGACGGCCTTAACTTCCTTACCATCGATCACTAGATCTATTGCGAAAATCTCTGGAGAGTAGATCAGGTTACGCACGGCTTCCTGAGTTACAGTGAAGTGAGTTACTTCCTTACCACCATAGAGCACCGCAGGGATACTCTCACTACCACGAAGAGCCTTAGAGGCCTTCTTACCGAGGTCGCTGCGTAGCGCACCCTCGAGCTTGAATGTCTTCATTCTTGTCTTTTACTTTAATTAGTGTTACTCAAAATTAGCTTTCCTAATTTCCCATCACACGACACAGAGCTCACGCCCTGCCGATGCTTCGAGTCAATCGAAAAACGCCACAAAGATAAGGATTTATTCTCTAATAACATCTGCCTCCAATCAGCCTCACCTGCACGAGGCAGGGATATGAGCTGCATCGGGTCTGATTTTGAGGTCTAGACAAAGTAGTGGCAGCTCTACAAACAACCCCTCATATTGTTTTATCAAACATTTACACTCCAGTAGACATTTGAGCCCCTAACGAGGTTCTCCCAAGGTTAGAGGGAAGCAAAACAGCAGACTGCGTATTTAGCCCTTAGCGGGCTCTAGATTGAGCTGGGCCTCGTTTTGGCACTTCTACCCAGCCGAGTAAAAACAACCCGCTCAAACAAACAAACCATAAAACACTAATATACAAACATATAAAAACCAACCCCTAGGATATTCTATACATCCGTGGCACACTTCTGAGATTTTCTTCCCATCGATCTCTTAAGATTAGTGGACACACCTCTGCGGATTAGCCCATCAATCCGAATCAATCTGCCCTCCAATTTTCACCAACTACTCCATTGACCTTTATGAACTACTAGGCCATTCTCTCAAATTCCTCCAAAAATCATTAACATTACTTAACTAAAAAGAAGACAAACAGACATCAATTTTCTAGGCTAATGGGAGCATACATATTCGGTCTAGAGGGCAATCTCGACCGCTTTACCCAAGGATCTGTCTACGCTACGAGGCGCAAAGGCACTCCGAGCCAGCAATTGTATTATTTTTGTGATAGATAGTTCAATCCAAATATCATACTTAGACCTATGAACCTCTACCAAAGCGTCAAGCTAGGCATCGCCACACTCCTAGTATCACTCGGCATCGCATCTTGTTCGTCCAAGCACAAAAGGGAGCCCGAAGTGCCCAAGCCCCAAGGGTGGCAACTGGTGTGGGCAGACGAATTTGATCGCTCGGATATTTTCGCAACCGGCGACTGGGCGAAAATCCCACGAGGCAAACCCGATTGGTGCAATACAATGAGCGACCACGAGAGCCTTTTCGGCATCAAAGACGGCGTGATGATCCTGAGGGGTCGGCGCAATGATGTGCTCCCAGAAGACCCTTCGCAGTACCTCACGGGAGGGGTCTACACACGAGGCAAAAGACGCTTCGACCTAGGGCGCATTGAGGTGCGCTGCAAGCTACAAGCAGCACAAGGGGCTTGGCCTGCAATCTGGATGATGCCACACAAGGGAGAATGGCCCAAGGGTGGAGAGATCGACATCATGGAGCGTCTCAACTTCGACAGCTTTGTGCATCAGACGCTACACACCAGCTACACATGGCATCTCAAAATCAAAGATCCAGTACCTACGACGACGGCTCCTATCAAGCCCGACGACTACAATGTCTATGCGGTGGAGATCCACACCGACAAGCTACGCTTCTTCGTCAATGGACAGCTAACGCTCAGCTATCCTCGAATTAAGGGACTAGAGAATAAGGGGCAATTCCCTTTCGGCAAAGATTTCTTCCTGCTGATTGATATGCAGCTCGGCGGACAATGGGTCGGCGAAGTGAGAGGCCTCGACAAACCCGTAGAGATGCACATCGACTGGGTCCGATATTACCAACGGAAATAGGAAATAAAACATTTTATATCTTTGCACACCAATAAGTAGCGATATTTCAGTATAAAAGACATGAGCTTTACTCCTAAAAAACATTACCCTCATTTAGACATCCTCAAAGGATTTGCAATCATCTGTGTCATCATGGGACACGTCATCCTACGTGACATCTACGATGGACTAGGATTAGACTACCATGAAAACCATACCTTACGCTTGATTTCGAGTTTTCATATGCCTCTATTTGTCTTGGTTTCTGGGTTCTTATCTCAAAGATTATCATTCTCCTCTTGGGACGATGTCTTGAAATACTTGCAAACTAAGGCCTCTCAACTATTACTCCCTTTGCTATGCCTTCCTGTGCTATATGCAATTATTTTCTCAGTTAATCCTTGGACGATGCTATTTGGGCTGTATCATGGTGGTTTCTGGTTTACATGGAGCCTATTTTTACTTTTTGTTCTTTTCTCTTTGGGAATATACATAGACTCGCTAGTAACCCCCCAAAAACATCAATGGCAAAAAGTCCTATGGATTCTTGCTCCTTTTATCTTACTCAAAGCTCTCAATATGCCCTTGCGCAACTTTTCGGGGGAGTTATACTCTGCAATCGGGTGGGAGCTTTTGACATGGCTATACCCATACTTGGTCACTGGCTACCTCTTGGGACATTACAATTTATTGACCAAGAAATACATCCCTCGTCCAACTACTGCTGTGCTGTTTTGTGCTATATTCTACATTTTCTATATGTTCTCAGATTTAATCCCTATGGCCCATAGGTATAACATGGACGCTTACTCCCTCCTGACGTATTACCCTGCAGTGATGTCGATACTATGCGCATTGTGGTATGGAGCGATTAAACTGAACGACATCGCCCCCAAGATAGGCTCATGGCTCGCCGAATTAGGAAAAATTAGCTTGCCCGTATATTTCTTACACTACTTCTTCCTTACCAACCATTATCTAACCATCCCTGACTGGGTTAGAGATTACAGACTACCTAGTGAGATCTATTCTCTAATAGCCATTCCTATCACAGCTGTAGTCCTAGGCATTTCCCTACTTGTTATTCGGCTGATCAAACGTTTCCCTATCGCATACAAGCTATGCTTTGGGCGGCTACCTGCGTCGAAAAACAAATAGAGCCATCGCACGATCTCGCCATAGAGATCCTCTGCGATAGCTCAACAAAGAGGCAGTGTGTCAGAATGCACAAATTGCTGTGTTGCTTGCGGCATTCGGCTTCGGTCACATACCTTAGTATGCTCCCTTCAGCCTCAGCCTTAGCGCCTTGCATTTTGCGCATTCTGAGACACCTAAAGACCGGGGGTTAGCGGCTGAGCTTTTTCGTTAGGGCGGGTAGGATTTGGTGCAGGTCGCCCACAAGGCCGAGATCAGCCACTCCGAAGATTGGGGCGAACTTATCCTTATTGATTGCTATGATATACTCCGACTCCTCCATACCTGCTAGGTGCTGGATCGCGCCCGAGATACCACAAGCGATGTACACATCAGGGCGAACCGTCTTACCCGTCTGCCCTACTTGGCGTTCGTGACCAATCAGCCCAGCGTCGACCATCGCACGAGAGGACGAAACCTCAGCCTTGATGCAGTCCGCTAGTGCCCTTAGCTTGTCGAAGCCATCGTGACTGCCGACACCACGACCACCAGAGACGAGGATATTCGCCTCGGTGATGTCCACAAGATGCTTTTCGGCCTTGACCACTTGCTTAACGCGCACCTTGGGGGCCTCTGTAGAGAATGCTACGGCGAAGCTCTCTGTCGTGCCAGTGCGGCTAGGATCAGCTGCTGCACGACGCATGACCCCGGGGCGAACGGTAGAGATCTGTGGGCGATGCTCCTTACACAGGATAGTCGCACAGAGGTTACCACCGAAAGCAGGGCGAGTCATCATCAGATGGCCATCGGGCGACATATCGAGCTGCGTGCAGTCGGCAGTCAAGCCCGTCATCAGCCTAGCCGAGAGGCGTGGGCCTAGATCTCGGCCGATTGTCGTAGCCCCTAGCATCACGATTTCGGGCTTCTTGGCCATAATTACCTGATGAAAGGCATGAGTATAGGGTTCAGTTAGGTAGTGCCTTAGGGCTGGGTCGTCCACAAGGATGACGTGATCTGCACCAGCTGCGTGCAGTTCGCTCGCCAGTGGTGTGATGCCCTCACCCATGAGGAGGGCAGTTACAGTCATTGGCTTCTGCTCGGCCAGCTCACGAGCCTTGGAGAGTAGCTCGAAAGCGACGGAGCTGATCACGCCCTCACGCTGCTCAGCAAAGACCAATATGCCTTGATAATCTTGGATATTCATAAGCTAGCTAAGAATTAGATAATGAATTTTTCTTTGAGTTTCTCTAGGATCACGTCCGCAGCCTCCTCGGCAGTGAGATCTTCGTAGAGCACGCCCTTGGCCTTAGCACCCTTGGTGAAGGACTTGCCGACGCGAGTGGGCGATCCTTTGAGCCCGATGAACTGCTCATCGACGGTGATGTCTTCGCTGCTCCAGAGTGTGATGGGGCGGTCGAAGGTCTCCATAATCCCACGCACATTCATGTAGCGAGGCTCGTAACCAGAGGCAAGGATCGTCAGCACGCAAGGCATATCAACCTCAAGAATCTCGTAGCCCGTCTCCGTTTCCTTGCGCACCTCGAGGGTTCGCTCACCGATCTTCTTAGCATCTGCTACGTAGGTTACTTGTGGTAGACCTAGGTGCTCGGCGATCTGGGGGCCTACCTGTGCGGTATCTCCGTCGATTGCTTGTCTGCCAGTGATCAGGAGGTCAAACTCTAGGTTGCGTAGCGCAGCGGCGAGCGTGTAGGACGTGGCGAGCGAATCCGAACCGCCAAACTTGCGGTCGCTCAGGAGAATGGCTTCGTCGACACCCATGGCGAAGGCTTCGCGCAGTATGGCTTCAGCTTGTGGAGGACCCATCGTGATGACCGTAACGTGCGCACCGAACTCATCCTTGAAGCGCAGGGCTTGCTCCAAGCCGCCCTTGTCGTCGGGGTTCATGATGCTGGGCACGCCGTCGCGGATCAGTGTTCCCTTCACGGGATCGATCTTAATCTCTGTCGTATCGGGGACTTGCTTAATGCAAACTACTATCTTCATATCGGTACATTATTTAAGTAAGTGCGAAGCGATCACGATGCGCTGCACTTCGCTTGTGCCTTCGTAAATCTCCGTAATCTTGGCATCGCGCATCATGCGCTCGATGGGATACTCTCGGGTGTAGCCATAGCCACCATGGAATTGGACAGCCTTGTTGGTCATCTTGACCGCCACGTCGGCGGCGTAGAGCTTAGCCATAGCCGAATCCATCGAGTAGGGCACACCATTATCTTTCTTCCAAGCAGCCGAACGTACTAAGAGGCGTGCTGCCTCGATCTCGGTTTTGAGGTCTGCTAGATGGAACTGTGTGTTCTGGAACTGAGCGATCGACTTGCCAAACTGCTTGCGCTCCTTGGTGTACTTGACCGTCTCGTCTAGTGCTCCCTGAGCAATGCCTAGAGCTTGAGCTGCGATACCGATACGTCCGCCGTCGAGCGTCTGCATCGCTACCTTGAAGCCTCCGCCCTCAAGGCCGAGCATATTCTCCTTGGGTACAATGCAATCCTCCATGATGAGCTCGCAGGTAGCCGAGCCACGAATCCCCATCTTCAGCTCCTTCTTGCCGACCGTGAAGCCCGGCATATCCTTCTCAACGATGAAAGCGGTGATGCCCTTCGTGCCACGGCTCTTGTCAGTCATGGCAAAGATGATGTACACATGGGCGTATTCGGCATTGGTAATGAAGATCTTATTCCCGTTTAGGATGTAGTTATCTCCGTCGGGAACGGCCGTAGTCTGCTGAGCAGCAGCATCCGTTCCTGCGTTGGGCTCGGTCAATCCGAAGGCGCCGATCCATTCGCCCGAGCAGAGCTTGGGCAGATACTTCATCTTCTGCTCCTCAGTCCCGAACTGATAGATTGGCGCACAGCATAGCGATGTGTGTGCCGAGAGCACCACGCCCGTAGTGGCGCAGACCCGAGCGAGCTCCTCGATCGCCATGGAGTAGATCTGGTTGTTGGCGCCTGCTCCGCCGTACTTGGTAGGGAAAGGAATCCCCATCATCCCGAGCGAAGCCATCTTACGTACAGTCTCGATGGGGAAGCGCTCCTCTGCATCGATCTCAGCAGCTAAGGGCTTTACCTCCTTTTCAGCAAAGGCACGGATCATTTGCAGGAAAAGTTCTTCCTGTTTGGTCTTGCTAAAGTCCATATATTATCGTTGTTGAATAGTTAATTCAAAGCTACTTTTAGGCTATTGGTCTAGGGAAGTCGAGAGGCTCTAAGGCTCTCTGCTCCTAACTCTCGCATGACTCCCCTAGGGCAAGCCCTACACGCGCCACATTTCCTCCTCCGTTGGCTCTACAATCTTGTCGGAGAGTGGAGCGATGCGAGAGATATTGAGCAGGTGTTTGTAGGTGAAGTTCTCTGAGATAGAGTTATTCCCCCAAGTGCCACAGCCCAAGGTGTTGGTTACGGCTAGGCCATTGCGGATATGTCCGCCAGCAGTCGTGGCACTAGGAGCATTGACTACGATACGCGAAACCGTTAGCTCCGAGCCTGCCAAAATGATATGCGCCTGATTGTTTGAGTGGATCGCTGCGGTGTGTCCGTTGCCTTCGTTCGCTAGATTTGTGCGTGCGATCTCTACAGCTTGCTCGAAATGTTCGTAGGCGAGTGTACACATCACGGGACACATCTTCTCCTTGCAGATGACGTCCTCGGCACCCACACCACGAGCCTCTACCATGATTACTCGAGTGCCCTCGGGGATACTGATGCCAGCCTTATTGGCGATGAAATGAACGCTCTGACCAACGATATCCTTGGCGAGGTGCCCATCCGAGAAAATTGCCTGACGGATGCGATCACCCTCTTCCTCAGAGCAGAAATAAGCACCATGAGCACGGAAAGCATCGAAGACGATGTCCTTATCGGCTTGGTGGTAGATCACACTCTGTTCGCCCGAGCAAATGATGCCGTTGTCGAAAGTTCTGCCTGCGATGATCTTCTTAGCTGCCTCATGGTAGTCGATATTACGGTCTACGATCACCTGCACATTGCCTGCACCAACCCCGAACGAAGGCTTACCCGAGGAGTATGCCGAGCGCACCATATCCATACCGCCCGTAGCAACCACCACATCGACGGCCTTCATCAGCTCTTGAGTCTTCTCGATGCTTGGCTCCTCAATGATCTGAATCATCGCCTCTGGCACCCCGAATGGGGCGATCGCCTCCTTGATTAGGCGTACGGCGTGAGCCGAACAGTGCTTACTGCGAGGGTGAGGAGCCACGATGATAGCATTGCAGGTCTTCAGAGCGAAGATGATATTGCTCATGGGCGTTACGACTGGGTTGGTCGTTGGGGTGATACTCCCCACCACGCCGATAGGTTTGGCTACCTCGATCATACCCGTGCGGTCGTCGATGTTGATGATTCCGACCGACTTCTTGCCCTTGAGGTTGTACCAAACGCCCTTAGACTTACCCTTACACTTGGCTACTTTGTCTTCATACACGCCCATACCAGTTTCATCTACCGACTCACGAGCCAGCACCTCGGCGTTGTCATAGATCACTTTGGCCGCTGCGTGACAGATACGATCGACCGACTCTTGGTTGTGTCTGGCTTGAAACTCACGTTGAGCCTCACGAGCTAGACGGATCATTTCCTTGATTTCCATTGCTAGTTATTGGTTTGGTTGTTTAGGTTCCTAATAGAGTTGTGTATAGATCTGAGCGATTTCGTCCTCCGAGAAGGGAACGTAGTTATTCGCCAAAAGACGTTGCTGAGTGGCAAGTACAGCCTTGGCGAAGCCTCGGCATTCCTCCTCCTGCATACCATACTCACGGAGCGGACGGCGTGCGATGAGCTGACCGAGTAGCGCATCGAGTGCCTCGTAGACCTCGCTAGGCTGACACTCTAGATGCTCGGCGAGCTTCTGCTCTAGGGCAACGATGGAGCCAGTAGGGTTCTTCTGATGATAGAGCTTGAACACAGCCGTGAAGAACTGATAGTTCGCCTCCCCGTGTGGCACGTGATAGTTCCCTCCTAGAGGGTACGATAGCGCATGTACAGCCCCTACACCGACATTACCGAAGGCGATACCTGCCATATTCGCAGCCGTGAGCATCTCACTAGCGTACTCATGTCTAGCCTCAGGGTTGCCCGCAATCTTGCGGAAGACACCTATGATGATGCGCATAGCCTCTAGGCTAAAGATGTGCGAATAGGCATTGGCTCGGGGCGACACGTAGGCCTCGACAGCGTGGATAAGTGCGTCGATCGAAGCGGCTGCATAGAAGCGAAATGGTAGGCCGCGAAGCAATTCGGGTATTATGACCGCATCATCAGCCACGATTGCATCATCGGCCAAGCCCATTTTGGTATGTCTGCTCTTGATTTCGGCGATTGAGATATTCGTTACTTCGCTACCAGTACCACAAGTGGTAGGTACGATGACCAGTTTCTTCGCCTTCTTCAGCTCTATCTTGCGTTCGAAAGCATCAAGCGCCGAGGTCAGTCCGTCCAAGACGAATAGCTTAGAAATATCGATGACCGTACCACCCCCAATCGCGATGACTCTGTCGTAGCTAATGCCCTTGAGGTCGCCGAGGATTTTATCCATCATTTCGTCCGAAGGCTCTCCCATACCGTAGTGCTCCTGCATGACGAAGTGGCAAGGCAGGCCGCAAGCCTTCATGAAAGGCTCGTAGAGGAACTCATTGGTAATCACAAGATCTCGCTCGCCGAGGGCGAAGGCTTCAGCGAAAGCCTTAAAGTCGGCAAACTCGTGAACTGTAGTTTTCAGTTTGAATAGTTGCATCACTTTACTCTATTTATTGAACTTCTGATCATAAAACTCTTGGAGCTCTGCCCTGAAGTCGGGATGTGCTATGGCAATTAGTGCCTCGGCTCGCTCACGCAGGCTACGCCCCTTGAGGTGCGCTAGACCATATTCGGTGACGATGTAGTCCACTTCGTTGCGCGAGGTCGTGACGGCTGCACCCGTCGCTAGGTGAGGCACGATGCGCGAGGCCTTACCCCCACGAGCCGTCGAGGGAATGGCGATGATGCTCTTGCCACCACGAGACATTGACGCTCCACGGACGTAATCGACCTGTCCGCCCACTCCGCTAAACTGCTTATCTCCCATCGACTCGGCTACGACCTGCCCCATCAGATCGACTTCGATACAGCTGTTAATACTGATCATACGATCGTTCTGGGCAATGACTGCAGGGCTATTGACGTAGTCTACGGGGTAGAGCCAAACGTCTGGGTTCTTGTCCACGAAGCGATAGAGCTCCTCGCTCCCCATGAGGAAGGTAGAGACCATCTTGCCCGGATGCAAGCTCTTGCTCTTACCCGTAATCACGCCCGAGCGAACGAGCTCCACGACCCCGTCGGAGAACATCTCGGTGTGGATGCCTAGATCTTTCTTGTCGCCCAAGAAGAGCAATACAGCATCAGGAATAGCTCCTATCCCCAGCTGTAGCGTCGCTCCGTCGGGGATCAGACTAGCACAGTGCCGCCCAATGGCTTGCTCCACCTCGCCTGCCTTAGCCTTGGGAATGGTGTAGAGTGGATAGTCGCAGAGGACGATATGGTCTAGTCTGGAGACGTGAATGAGGTTATCACCACCGACGAAAGGCATCTGCTTATTGACCTCGGCAATGACTAGACGAGCACGCTCTGTGGCAGGCTTAGTATAGTCGCAGGAAATCCCGAAGCTACAGTAGCCCTCGGCATTGGGCTCGGAGACCTGAATCATCGAGACGTCGATGTGTAGCAGTCCCTCACGCATCATCTTGGGCACTTCGTGGAAGTAGATCGGGCAATAGTCGGCACGAGCCTCATCGACTGCGGTACGAGAGTTAGCTCCGACGAAGTTTGTACGATGGCGGAAGTGTCCGGCCATCTCAGGGAGCATATACTCCCCCGGGCCGAGACAAAGCATGTGATAGATATCAACACCCTCGAAGGCTTCTTTCTGCTCCGTGAGTGCCTTGACTAGCGTCTGTGGTACGGCTGCGGCATGACCTAGAGCGATGCGCTCGCCACTGCGGATGTGCCGAACGGCCTCGGATGCTGTTGTCTGCCGCTCTTTGTAGGTTTCGGTCCAGTTCATAGCGTAGGTTTTGGTTGGTTCTAAGGTTGGAGTTTGCGCTGACGTAGGATTGCTTTAGCTTGCTGGAGCAAATCTTCGCTGACGCCCTGCCGCAGGGCTACTTGCAGGGTATCGTCGCCGAAAGCCTCACGGACGATGCTCTGGACGACACGCTCCATAGTGTCGTTGAGCGAAGGACAAGAGCTACACGAACCGAGGAAGCGTACCCGAATGAGCTTACCCTTGACTTCTACGAGCTCTAGATCGCCTCCGTGCTGAAGCAAGAGGGGGCGAACCCTCTTGCTAAGCACTTCACTCACGTTCTCAGTATTGAATGACAAAGCATTCATATCTCTATTGATCTAGCGATACGTCTATCTTGGCGATCTTGCGTGCTAGCTCCTTCTTGCCTTCTAGGTCGCTCTGGCGAGCGATCATGATGCGCTGTGCTTGAGGCGAGCCAGCTCCGTGCATACTCTCGGTACGGTATCCCACGGCTGCCGTACCCAGCGTGATATTCTCTATTAGGCGTAGTATGCGCATACGGTTCTCTACGTTTTTGCCCTTAGCTCCTACCATATACTTACGTACTACCTTGCCAAGCTCGGGGTGGCGTAGGTCTGCCTCGCTAGGCATCGTCACCATGATACCGCCTGCTATATCCTCGGCCAGGCGTGCGATCTCGTAAGGGAAGCGAGTAATGTTTTGCTTACATACGTTAGCCAGTAGCAGGTCTACCATGTAGTTGCCAGCCTTCATGGGCTTACCCTCGCTCGAGCAGGCGATACCACAGGCGTATAGGGTTTCGTTCAGGTGCGTCATCTCGATGATCTTGTCCTTGATGTGGGTAGCCTTAGGTACGCCATTGTAATCGGCAGCAAGTGCAGCTGCACCGATCAGCACGTCACCCACACCGACCTTACAGCCTCCGTAGCTCTGGCGGTGGTAACCAGCGAATCGCTCTACCATAAGGCCTGCGAACTGATACTCACGGCACATGAATACACGGTCATTGGGAATAAACACTCGGTCGAAAACAACAAGTGCTTCGTGGCCACCAAACTCAGTATTACCGGGGTCGATGTCATGATACTCCTCACTCTTGCGTGTGTCGCAGCTCTGTCGACCGTAGATCATGAGGATCCCCTCGGCGTCGCTAGGGCAAGCAAACGACACGGCATAGTCGGCATCCTCCTCACGCATGGCGATTGTGGGCATGATGAGATGTTCGTGCGAATTGACGGCACCCGTCTGATGCGCCTTCGCTCCCGAAACGATAATCCCGTCCTCACGTATCTCGTCGATATGTAGATAGAGATCGGGGTCTTCTTGCTGCGAGGGTGAGAGTCCACGATCCCCCTTGGGGTCGGTCATAGCTCCATCGACCACGAGGTCATTGTCCTGCACATACTTTAGATACTCGACAAAGCGCTTATGGTACTCAGTGCCCAGCTCCTCGTCCATCTCATAGGTAGTAGAGTAAATGGCGTTGAAGGCGTCCATACCTACACAGCGCTGGAAGCACGATGCGGTCTTCTGGCCCAGCAGGCGCTGCATCTTAACCTTGTTTTTGAGGTCCTCGGTGCTCTGGTGTAGGTGACAAAATCGGTTGATACGCTTGCCTGTAAGGTTCGACACTGCGGTCATGACCTCTTGATACTCGGGCATCTGCGCCAGTTCGTAGGTCATACCCACAGAGTTCATAGAGGGGCGAATGATAGGGTGGTCTACGGGATTGTCGATTTTCTCACCCATGAACCAAACATTCAGGTTCATCTTCCTGAGGCTGTCTTCGTACTCTTTTCTGGTCATCATATCGGTCTAACGATTATCAGTGAAACGTTTAAGTAATAATTCCGATAGTTAAGTTTGGCACGCACGAGCCCCGAGGTCTGCCGACGCAGCATCTCGCATAGCACTCAAAGTCTACGCACAAGTATCCACAACAGCATATTGCATCGAGGTACAATATCCCTCAACGCACAGCGGAGCACGAGCCTAAAATAGTTTTAGTCTTGTCTGAATTTATTTCGGTCGCTTCGTCACCTCTCTACCCCAAGGTGGGAAACATCGCTTGTCATGGGCAGGTCTTCTGACTTCTCCTAGTTTTACGCCTTCCCGCTTGTCTGTAATAAGCCTAAGCAGTGGCATCGGAATGTAAAACTATTGTGTCTAATGGAGTTACAGCTGGGGGGACAGTCCCGGTCTTGCACCGTAGTTCCCTTTTAAGCCAATCGATTGACTACCGACTGATCACCTATGACAGAGGCAAAGATAGAAACAATTATGGAATAAAATACACAATCAGCATTTTTCTGTAATAAATTCTCTCCTTAACCCACCTCCACGACTCTGAAATATACGGACAACAAAAATTTACATTTGCTGATTACATTTATAGTGTATTGAATGCAATCTGCTGGAGGTTAGGCTCCGAGAGTGGAGGTCTTGTATTTGGGCTCTAGGAGGCTCTAGATTGAGCGCAGTGGCGTTTAGGCTCCTTGGCTCCAGAGAAGTGGAGATCGTCGCTTACAGAAGATGCTTTTAACTTGTTATCAACTAGGGTTATAGATGCATTTCTGGCGGTGTTCTGCTCCCTTGTGGCACATTTCCGAGTATTTCTTCCCATTGATTTCTTCAGATTGATGGACACATCACAACAGATTGACCCATCAATCCGCATAAATCTTCCCATCAATTTTTCCCAACCCCTCTGCCGCCCTTTACAAACTACTACCCCATTCCCCAAAATCCGAGCATAAATCCTTTACATACCTTAACAGAAACTTAGATCAATAACACCCGTTTATCCCCTATCTGNCCCTTTACAAACTACTACCCCATTCCCCAAAATCCGAGCATAAATCCTTTACATACCTTAACAGAAACTTAGATCAATAACACCCGTTTATCCCCTATCTGCGAGCTATATATCTTGTGGCTAATAGGCTAAATGGCAAAAAATCTGACTTTTTTGCTTAAATTTGCAATCTGATTTTCCTTATACTTTCACTTACATTAGAGTTGTATTTATGCCTAGTCTACACAAATACCGCTGTATTAGAAGCCTGAAAGCATTTACCAATAAGCGGTTTAATCACAGAAACTTATCTAAGTACACGGATTTACTCAAAAGGACTGTAACCCTCTCCAAGTGCAAAAGCTATTGCACCAATATCATACTCAGTATTATCTCCAGCATGATCGTTTGGGTGGGCTGTGAGATACACAGAGGTTTTACCAATCGCCCCATGAAGCAGTTAGGGCAAGCGATAGACAAGACTTTGGCCAATCTAGATGCCGATTCGCCAGAGGAGCTCAAGCTGCGCCAGAGGCTCGACGAGTACCTCCAGTCGCCCGACAGTACCACCGCAGCAATGTCTGAGCAAGGCAAGCTCATGGATCAGTTTAATCAGAACCTTGCCCAAGAGCAAGTTGCATTTAACTACATCAGCCGCAAGGAGAACCAACAGCAGCTAGAGCAGATACAGATGGGCATCAGCGAGCTGCTCAACATCACCGAGGGGCTAGGTATAGACCCACGCAAGGTAGACTCATGCCTCGAAACGCTACCCTTCCGCTCGGGTGTAGAGGCAACCAATCAGGCGATCAGAGAACTCGGGCATCAGGGCGCTATATCACCCGTCGTGGAGAAGCTCCTCATGTCCTTCACCAAGTACCTATTCTCCTACTCCAAGGATATGCAGAAAGAGATTGACCTACTGCATAGCCAAGGCAATCGGCTACTGGCTGGGACACTACAAGCCATACAGAGGGTTATCACCGAGGAGAGCTCGGCGAGCCTTACCGAGGTCTACGAGGAGTACAAGGTCAGATAAGGAGAGGAGGAGGTTGATGTGCTCAAGGTATTCATCGAGTCTGCGCTGGTCAAGCTCGCCTTCGATGAGGCATGTACCTTCTATGAGCGTCTACTTAAGCTCGCCCCAAGCGCCATGCACCACTACGAGTTCGCAGATCTACTACACTCCTTGGGCGAGGAGGGGAGAGCTATGGGACACTACCAAGAGGCTCTAGAGCTGTACCGCAAACTCAGCAAACGCAACCCGAGAGTCTACAAGCCATATATCGCTGCCACGCTTAACCAACTAGGGCTGATATTTCAGAAAAATGGCAAGATAGATTCAGCTCAGAGATACTATAGCGGAGCTCTCAAAATTTACAGACAGCTGGCCAAATACTTGCCCAGAGAGTATCAGCCCAATGTGGCTATGGTGCTCAATAACCTAGGCAATCTATACAACGACGTCAACGATCATAAGCGAACCAAGCAGTACTATTCTGAGGCGCTGCGACTGTACCGACAGCTCGCCAGGCAGGCTCCTCATGTCTATCAGCCACATCTGGCCAGTGCACTCAACAATGTAGCCATACAGCTCAAGAAAGAGGACCGTCTGGAGGAAGCCAAGCGCTACTACGAGGAAGCACTAGAAATCAAGCGCAACCTCTCGCAGGAGAACCCACAAGCCTATCTGCCGAGCATAGCTCTGACGCTAAATAACTTGGCTATACTACTCAAGAAGATGGGGCAGCTACAGCAGGCGAGGGGGTACTACGAGCAGTCGCTACAAATCAAGCGTAAGCTGGCTCTACAGAAGCCACTGGTGTACCTGCCAAGCATCGCTATCACGCTCAATAACCTAGGCGCCTTGCTGATGAAGACCGATGAACTTGCTGCCGCCCAAGCTCACTATGAAGAGGCCATAGGAATCTACCGAGAGCTCGTGACACAGCGCCCCGAGTCCTATCGCCCCGCCATAGCGATGCTCTTGATCAACCTAGCCCTACTCTACCGCAGATCATCGACAGGTACCCGGATAGCCCCAAGGCACAAGCTCTACAACAGGCCATCACAGAAGGCCTGAGAAGTGCTGAGCAGGTCTAGCGAGTCTGTCGGCAAGCCTTGATACTAGAAGGCGTTTTGTGTGTCCTCATATACCTTAAAAGGGTCTGCGCCAAAATCGAATTTTGACACAGACCCTTTGGGCTATCCATATTGATGCGATCGAACAGATAATCTAGCTAGCGTATACGGCGAGGTAGATAGAAAGACTCGGACCCATCGCCTCGCTCATCTACACGAGGGAAGCCCTTAGTCTTGAACTTAATCATCTTATTTTCTGGATAGAATGTAGCCTCCTCCGTCCAATACTTATTGCCACCATTTGCCTTGATCTCGCTCTCGTCGGTGAGTACACGGCTAAAGATGATTTTATTGCCACGTGTATTGTACGAGCCCTCGGCTTGACGATAGGGAGCATACCAAACAGCGGGGTCGTTGTCGTACATCTTGAACTTACCGCTATAGATATCGGTCGGCTTATCATCTTTCTTCTTGGGATCGGCGAAGAGCTTAAAGCCACGAATACCCGAGGGACTTGGCAACGTCTGCCAAGCTGTACCTCTCAGTCCCGGCGTTAGGTAGAAGATATCCCCTTGCTTACCATCACCCCATCCGAAGAGGAAGTTCTTATTTTCAAAGGTTAGCGTCCACTTCGTCGCATCGATTTTGGCTCGCTCAGTGTAACTCGCTATGGGCTGCGGGCCTATTGGCCTACCTGCATCATCGACTTTCTGCCCCAACTGACCTCGTAGGATGAGCGTATTGCGCTCAAGCTGGTAGGTTCCCTTGGAGCCGGTAAAAGGTGCAAAGCCAGTGTGAACAGCATCGTAGTATACCTCAAACTCTTTATCGGAGGTAAACTTGATGGTCAGAGGAGTTCCCTCTGCCGACCAATGCTGCCCTTTCAGCGATGTTTCGATACGCGGATACTTAGGCTTCGAATCTCCGCAACCAACCAGTCCTATACCAATGAGGACGAGCGTCAGAATAGTTAATACCCTTTTCATACTGTCTAGTGGTTTATGTTATACTTAAATATCAATAATCCTCAGCCTTGGCTCCTAGAGATCGCTCCACTTGTGGATCGTGGAGCGTCTGTTACTAGACACTTAACGGCTTGTAAAACCGACAAATTGTGGATCGAGGGGAAAAATATAATTCACAGAAGCAATATCCTGCCTCCTTAAAGCGACATATTGCCCATGGAGCGGAGGGAATCGGGACATGACTGTATGGAAATTTTTGTACCTTTGGCAGAAATATATAGAATAGCAGTATATGGATCAAAGTATGTGCTGGCGTCGGTTGCTATCGCCTCGTAGGCTTGGCTCCGAAACCAGACAAGGTGCGGCACCAGACTCTACACGTAGCGACTTCGAGCGTGACTACGATCGCCTCGTCTTCTCGCCGCCCTTTCGCCGTCTACAAAACAAAACACAAGTCTTCCCTCTACCCGGCAATATATTCGTGCACAATAGACTAACGCACAGCCTCGAAGTGAGCTGCCTTGGCCGTTCGCTGGGCAACATTGTCGCTGAGGGGCTAGAAGCCAAGTATCCTGATGCAAGGGACACTCCTTTCCGAGCCATTAGCTCGATCGTCAGCGCTGCTTGTCTGGCGCACGACATGGGCAATCCCCCCTTCGGTCATAGTGGCGAGCGTGCTATCGGCGCATACTTCCGAGAGGGGCGAGGGAGGCGGTGGCGTGAGGAGATAGAGAAGGAGGGAGGCCGCTGGACGGACTTCTTACAGTTTGAGGGGAATGCCAATGCTTTTCGCCTGCTGACACATCAGTTCAAGGGAAGAAGGCCCGGCGGCTTTGCTCTAACCTACAGTACTCTCGCCAGCATCATCAAATATCCATACAGCAGTGAGCAGAGTGCTCCCAAGGGCAAGTTTGGGTTCTTCCAGACAGAGGAAGGCACGATGCGTCAGCTCGCTGACGAGCTAGGACTCATCAAGCTCTCCGATCAGCCGCTCTCCTACGCCAGATATCCACTTGTATATCTAGTCGAGGCTGCCGACGATATTTGCTATCAGGTGATGGATATTGAGGACGCATACAAGCTACATATCCTATCACGCGAGGAGGCTTCTACACTACTGCAAGACTTTTTTTCTGACGAAGATTTGGAGATACTTGCCCAACGCCTCAGCCAAATCGGGGACCCCAACGAGCAAATTGGCTACCTGCGTAGTAAGGTCATTAACCTCTTGGTCGAAGAGGCCGCAGCTATCTTCCTCGAGTACGAAGGGGAGATCCTAAGAGGTCAGTTCGACGGCGCCCTGATTGGCCGCCTCTCCCCTCGCCTCAAAGAGGCATACAGAGCTTGTAGCGAGGTCGCTTGGGCACGGATATACTGCGCCAAGGAGGTACTAGATGTCGAGTTGGCAGGACATCAGATCTTCGGCTCTCTGCTGGATAAGTTGCTCGAGGCGCTCCACCACCCAGACTATACGTATAGCAAGGCTCTCTTGGGGCGAGTCAGCTCTCAGTACGACACGGCACAGACTACGACCTACGGACGTATCCAGTGTGCTCTAGACTATATCTCGGGTATGACCGATATCTACGCCCTAGACCTCTATCGCAGGATCACGGGCATGAACTTGCCGGGGATCTAGCTAGACGACTATGATCATGAATAGACAAGTAATTTATTTACCCAAACAGAAAAAATACCACTTAAGAAAATGACAAAAAAAAGCAGTTTGCTAGCCCTCGTGGTTCTAGCACAGACTTGGGGATTATCTTCAATCGAAGCTAAGGCACAAGTTCGTCCACAGCGAGCCGTGCAAGTAAGTGTAGCAGCTCAGAGCAAAGGATTTGAGCTGTCGTATGAGTATCGCCCCGACTTTGCCAATAGGCTCCTTGGTTTCAAGGGGTTTGTAGGCTACGGCATACAGAAAACGACCGGCGGCACTTGGACATTCACGACGCATTACATCAACCACAAAGAAAGCTTCGAGAAGAGATCTCTTATTTCAGCTCCAGACCACAATGAAGTTTCATTCGGGGGTGAAGTCAATATCCTACTCGGGGGGCGTAGGCACGCCGCCGAGATAGGTGCTGGTATAGCAGTAGATCACTTCAGCCATGCGATGAACTATTACTCCAAACACAAGGATCTAGGAACTCACCCCAAACTCAAGACTTTAGAGCAAGCTAAACCCTCTAAGTGGGCGTCTCATGCTTATCTGCGCGCAGGTTATAGATACACGCACGGCAGCGGTCTGATGGCTGGTATTGGGATTAACTACCTCCAGCTCCAAGGGCCATTTACTTACTTCTACTCATCTACACAGAGCTGGATGCCATATCTGATGCTCGGGTATGCCTTCTAGAGGCTGAGCACAACCCTCCCCAAACGACTACGGGCTGAGTACTAGAGATAGTACTCAGCCCGTAGTCGTTTGGGAGCGCTAATGCGCTTGGGTTCATTAGAAGATATACTTCACCCCAATCTGTGCTCTCCAGCGAGAGTCGATATTGGCCTGCTCCCAAAGATTCTTGAGAGGAGTGAAGGTGTACTTGCCACCTCTGAAGCCAAGTGGGTTGATAGCATCGTACTGTACATAATAACTCTGACCCCATGCACGATTAAAGAGGTTACCTAGGTTGATAACATCGGCATTGAGCTGGAGTGTATGGCGACGACCACCCACATTGAGGAAGAAGTCCTGAGCAAAGTGGAAATCAATCTGATTGACAAAAGGAGTTACCAAACCATTACGCTCAATGAATGTGCCTCTGTGCTTGGCAATCTCAGGATTGTTGTTGATGAACTCCTTAAACTGCTGCTTCTGCTCATCTGCTTCTGCCAGAACAATCGTTTTCTTCGTGCTTGGGAGGAACGTCGTACGCTTAGTAAATGGCATGGCATCGATCTCGGCATCGGTAGGTACATAGAGGAGGTCATTGCCTCGAGCGCCATCGCCATTGAGGTCGCCATTAGTTACTACGCTGAAACGGTTACCACTCTGACCATTATAGATCAGACCAATCGTCGTAGCGAAGTGTTTAGCATACTCTACACGATAGCTAAGGTTACCCACGATGCGGTGACGCATATCGAAGTTACTTAGGTAGAGCTCGTGCTCCTTGTCGCCATAGAATCCTTGGTTGTACTCCCAAGTACTCTTGGCTTGGCTACTTGCCCCGTCATTAACGCTCATGGCACGACCATAGGTGTAGGCGATAGATGCGCTTAGACCGAAGGCAAAGTCCTTGCTCAGAGTCGTCGTAACGTTATAGGTATACCCCTTGTTCGTATTGTCGAGTAGAATGATGTCGCTGAAGTTCTTGCCATCTACCTGCTCGTAGAGAGGACGCTCTAGCGATCCCTGCTTGAGGGTCTTGTCGGTAGCTCGATAGTTGAGGTTCCTCACCACAATGTTGTTGAGGTTGTGCGTATACATACCCTCTACTACAGCTTTGACGTCACCGGGCAATAGAGCCTCGAAGGCAAGGTTGAAGCGAGCAACCTGTGGGAACTTGAAGTTCTTAGTGATGAGGTCGATTTCCGAAGTACGTGTCTGAGCGAACTGGCTATTGACATCAGGATTGAAGCGTAGATCCTTGGCACCCTTACCACTTAGGCGTAGACGAGTGAACTCAAGCCCTGTATTGCTGAAGCTATTAGACACCCATACGAATGGAATACGGCCAGTGAAGATACCGGCACCCCCACGGAGCAAGAAGCGACGCTCTTCGTCGATCTGATAGCGGAAGCCAAAGCGTGGCGACCAGAGAGGTGTAGCCTGTGGCATCGTGTGGTTCTGCACGCCGTACTGCTTGGCGATATCGCTACCGTTGAACTTATCATTTGCTCTAGGCTGCTCGAAGAAGAGTGGCAGATCCATACGCAAACCAAGAGTCAAACGGAGTTTAGAGCTTACCTTCCAGTCGTCCTGCACATAGAAGCCAAGCTGAGCTGCCTTGAAAGCGGGTGCATAGCGTGGGTCTTTCGTTACATTGACGTCGGCAAATGAGTAATCGTACTGGTCGGGGCCTTCCTCCTGTGGTGTCCCAATCTTGAAGAACTTATCGAGTGTATCGTAGCGATAGGAGCCATAGTTCTCACGGATAAAGAGGTTCTGCATCTGGAATAGCTCGTTGTGCGTACCGAAGGTTAGGGCGTGGTCGCCGATATTCCAGTTGAAGTTGTTGGTCAGTGTGAAGATATCTTGGTCGAGGCGGTTAGCCATAGAGAAGCGCTCCGTGCCAAAAAGTACGCTTCTATTGTCGTCGATATTCACCTGAACGTGTGGGAAAGGCTTGCCGTCTGGTGTGCGGAAGTCACGTACACGAGTGTAGCCGAAGCGGAACTCGTTGTTCATGTTGCTACCGAAAGTCGAGTTGAGCTCAGTGACAAGCGAGTGCGTCTTGTTGTTCATCGTATAGCCATTGTCGTTGAGGCGAAGCTGATTGCGCGAACGACCGAAGTTGAAGCGGCTACCTTGTACATAACTATAGCGCACATTGAGGCGGTGTGCTTGATTGATGTTCCAGTCGATACGGGCTAGAGCCTTGTAGTTGGTCGTAGGAATGTCCTTCTTGGCGTAGCTTCCGCCGTCATATCCGCCAGAGATCTTCTTGATATGCTCGATGATTGGGTCAATGTCCTTGGCTTCGATAGCAGATCCATCACCGACGTTAAACGAAGTCTGAGTATTGCGATCTACATATTCGCCATTGACGAAGAAGAACAACTTGTCCTTGATGATTGGACCGCCGAGCGTGAAGCCGACTGTATTCTCAAACTGCTTATCCAGCTTCTTACGCTTGGCCACATCGGCACCAGAAGTCGTCCCGTAGAAGTCCTGATTGTGGAAGTAATCGTAGGCAGAACCCTTCCAAGTGTTGGATCCACTCTTTGTAATAGCGTTGATCCCACCACCAGTGAAGCCACCTTGGCGCACGTCGAATGGAGCAATCACCACCTGTAGAGCATCAATCGCCTCGAGAGAGATAGGGTTAGCACCCGACTGACCGCCATTGGTCCCAGAACTAGAGAGCCCGAATACGTCGTTATTTACAGTACCATCAATCTGGAAGCTATTGTATTTGTTGCTACTGCCCGCAAAAGAAATCCCAGAGCTCGTTACATTGGCCTGAGGTGTGAGCTTGGCAATATCCATAACGCTACGGCTAACCGAGGGGGTACGGTCAATCGCTGTGCGGTTGAAGCTGCTGGCGGCACCGGTACGTGTGGCATTAAGGCTGTGACTTCTGGAGCCAGTCACGACAACCTGCTCTAGAGCCTTGGAGTCGTCCTTGAGCTTAACGTTGATCGTCTCGGTATCCCCAAGCGATAGCATCACGTTGTTCATCACTACGGTCTGATATCCGATATACGAGATCTCGATCGTATAAGGTCCACCAGGGCGAAGTCCTTGTAGGTTGAAGTTCCCTTTTACGTTGGTGGCTACACCATACACCGTACCAGTAGGGATATGTTTGGCCACGACAGAAGCACCAATCAAGGTTTCCTTGGTCGCAGCATCGGTAATCGTACCATTGATCCCGGAGGTCGTCACCTGAGCATCAAGCCCAGTGTAGCAGACACCGAGTAGTACGAAGGCCAAAAGGCGAAGTAGATGTTTCTTCATAAGGAATGAAAATTGAGAATAAGTAATTGTGACTATTAGCCCTGAACAAAAAAAGCGACGGATGCAAGTCTACTCCCCCGTGGGAAGTGCCATGCATCCGTCTATTATGACTAAAACATCGGCTTAACCGTTTGAATGATTATTCGGCTGATGTTTCTTCGGTGCTCTCTGCAGTTGTTTCTTCAGTAGCCTCGGCGGCTGCTTCTGCAGCTTCCTTAGCGGCTAGAGCTTTCTTCTCTGCTACCTGAGCAGCCTTAGCCTTGTTTGCAGCCTGCTCTGCTTCGAAAGCAGCCTTGGCAGCATTGAGCTTTTCCTGCTGGAGGTTAGCCTTGATCGTACCGAGAGCAGCTTCGCGGCTCTTGGTCCAAGCCTCAAACTTAGCCTGAGCAGCCTGCTCGTCGAAAGCGCCCTTCTTGATACCACCCTGTAGGTGCTTCATCAGAAGTACACCCTCACGAGAGAGTAGGTTGCGAGCTGTGTCGGTAGGCTGAGCACCGTTAGTAAGCCAATAAAGTGCGCGCTCGAAGTTCAAATCTACTGTGGCAGGATTGGTATTTGGGTTGTAAGTACCAATCTTCTCAATAAACTTGCCATCTCGTGGCGCTCTACTGTCTGCAACGACGATCTTATAGAAGGCATAACCCTTGCGACCGTGTCTTTGCAATCTAATTTTAGTTGCCATTAAAAACGTTGAATTTAGAAATCTTGCTTGCATTATTGCTTAGCGAGTGCAAAGGTACGGCTTTATATCCTCATACACAAGAGCTAGCTGGAGCCTAACCCCAAGGTTATAGGCGGAGATATGACCGATCGTCCGCCGCCCATATCTTCTAGAGAAGCTACATCTGCAAGAAAGGGTAGATCTGTACGAAGCCGTAGGCACGCTCGATCTGCTCGTACATCACTACATCATCTTCTATTCTGGGGACAACCCTGCGGAACTCGCTGAGCAGATCCTCCAATACTGGTGAGGTCGTCGCAGGGCGACGGAACTCAAAAGCCTGAGCCGCGTTCATCAGCTCAATACCGAAGATACGGTAGAGGTTATCAATCAAAGGCAGCAGCTTAGTGGCTGCATTGGCACCCATAGATACATGATCCTCTTGATTGTTTGAGCTGACAATAGAGTCGGACGAAGCGTTGAAGCAATACATCTTATTCTGGCTAACCATTGAGGCTGCTGCATACTGTGGGATCATCAAGCCAGAGTTGAGGCCGGGCTTAGCCACAAGGAAGTCTGGCAATCCTCGCAGGCCAAAGATGAGCTGTGCTACACGGCGTTCGGAGATATTACCCAGCTCAGCCAGTGCCAAGGCGAGGAAGTCATAGACCAAGGCAAGTGGCTGTCCGTGGAAGTTCCCCCCCGATAGGATCATATCTTGCTCGGGGAAGATGGTTGGGTTGTCCGTCACGCCGTTGATCTCGTCCTCGACCACACGTCGCACATGAGCGATGGCATCATAGGACGCTCCGTGCACCTGTGGGATACAACGAAACGAATAGGGGTCTTGCACGTATGGCTTAGACTCTCGAATGTGTGCACTCCCCTCTAGGATATGCCTTATATGCCGTGCCACCTGTATCTGCCCTTGGTGATTGCGTATGGTATGTAGCTCCTCGGTGAATGGAGCGTCGAGCCCATTGAACCCCTCGAGCGAGAGAGCTGCTATGCTACTGCTCATGGTCATCAGTCGCCTAGCGTGTATGAGTGCGTAGACACCGTGTGCAGACATAAACTGAGTGCCATTGAGCAGAGCTAGTCCCTCCTTGCTCTTGAGGGTGACTGGCTCAATGCCTGCCTGAGCCAGTGCCTCGCTAGCAGGCATTCGCTTGTCTTGATAGTACACTTCGCCCAAGCCAATGATTGGGAGGAAGAGATTGGCCAGTGGCGCAAGGTCGCCAGAAGCGCCCAGAGAGCCACGGTCGAATACAACGGGCGTAACGTCCTTATTGAGCATCTCGATGATCCACTCGACGGACTGGAGCTGTACGCCACTATGACCCAAGGATAGTGCGTGAGCCTTGAGTAGGAGCATCAGGCGCACGATCTCTCTCTTGACTTCTCGACCAGTACTACAAGCATGACTCTTAATGAGGTTCTCTTGTAGTGTAGTCAGATCCTCTAGGGAGATACTCCTATTACATAGGGAGCCGAAGCCCGTGGTAATACCGTAGAGGGGGCGATCAGATCTAGTGACCTTATCGTCGAGATACTGCCTACAACGCTCAATGTTTTTCACAGCTTGTGGAGCGAGCTCCACCCTGAGCGGCTGGAGGACAAAAGCCTCCAGCTGCTCAATGGTGAGAGCCGCATCGCCTACAACGATCTTGTTTTTCATAATGACAGGGGATAGTTCTAGATCATTGTAATGATGTTTTCGTCTGCTCAAAGACCGCACGCTCTCTGGCGATCGCATCGGCCTCTAGGCGATCGGCCTCCTCGGCAAGAGCACGCACGAAGGCTTCGTCTGTGATTGAGGTCAAGTTGATACGTACGTTGAGTAGCGCTCCCAACACGGCGGTGCGTGCACACATCATGGCCACACAGCCGTCGGTGATCGCATTGCTATTGCCTTTGGCTACGACGACCTCGGCCAAAGAGAGCAACTCATGCGCACGCCGAGCCACTGCCATCGGTATGTTGGCTGCGAGCTTAGTGCGCTCTTGGATTTGTGCGGTACGATAGGCCTTCTCTTCGTCAGTTTCTTTGGGTAGCTTGAAGGCCTCGAAGACCAAGCGATAGGCATCGCTATCTCTGTCAATGTCCGCCACTAGCTCCGTGCGTAGCGCCTCAGCCTTGCTCGCTAGCTGGCGCATCTCCTCCTCAACCTCGACATAGCGTTTTTTGCCGATAGTCAAGTTGGCCACCATCTGTGCTAGCGCCCCAGCAATAGCCCCATTAAGGGCTGAGATACTCCCCCCTCCGGGTACTGGCTCCGAGCCAGCAGTCTCGAGGATAAAGTCTTGTAGGTTTAGATCTTTGAGCATTGTTTATAAGATTTTAATCGTTGATTTGCGTGTAATGAGGTTAAATCACGGGATAGCGGACACCACTCTTAATGGTATCTCGCACCAAGTTCATACCGAAGTGATAGGAGAGGAATTTATACGAAGGGAAGCGAATGATCGCCATATCCGCCTCTTTGCCCACCTCGATGCTTCCGACACGATCGGCACGCCCAATAGCGGCAGCACCATTGATCGTCAGAGCCGAGATAGCCTCCTCGACCGTCATATTCATATAGATAGTCGTCAGAGCGATCATCAGAGGGACAGAGGACGAGAAGCAGCTACCGGGGTTGAGGTCAGAGGCCATCGCTACGGCACAGCCTGCATCAATCATTTTGCGTGCTGGGGCATAGTCCGCCTTGAGGGAGAAAGCGGTACAGGGCAATACCGTGGCCACCGTCTGGCTCTTGGCCAGAGCAGCGATACCCTGCTCCGAGATCTGGAGCAAGTGGTCTGCCGAGAGGCAACCCAACTCCGCGGCTAACTCCGCTCCGCCGAAGGGGACGATCTCATCGGCGTGCATCTTAACCTCGAAGCCCATCGCCTTGGCTCCCGTCAGGAGTGTGCGTGTCTGCTCGTGGTCGAAGACTCCTCGCTCGGTGAAAATGTCGCAGCACTCGGCCAAACCTCGAGCCTTAACCTCTGGCATCACCTCTTGGAGCAAAAAGTGTATGAACTCCATCTCCCGCCCCTTGTACTCGGGAGGAGTATCGTGCGCCCCCATAAAGGTGGAGTAGATAGAGAGCGGATGCGTCTGCTCTAGCTCGGCTGCCGCCTCCAGTTGTAGCAGCTCGGTAGCCAAATCCATACCATAGCCACTCTTAGCCTCTACCGTAGTTACTCCTTGGCGGAGCATGGCGTCTAGATGATCTCTAGCCGAGGCGACGAGCTCCTGCTTGGTAGCCTTACGGGTGGCACGCATTGTGCTGGCTATCCCACCACCTCGCTCCATGATACTCATATAGCTATCGCCTCGCAGCCGCCACTGAAACTCGTCTTCTCTATATCCGCCGAAAACCAGATGAGTGTGGCTATCGACAAAGCCCGGTAGCACACAGCAGCCCGTAGCATCTACCTCGTGGCAGCCTCGCACATCCTGCTCCGGCACGCCCGACATCGGACCCACGTAAGTGATGATGCCCTGACGAGCGATGACAGCCATAGGCCCCTCGAAGACGCTTATTGCATTCATCTGCTCGGCTCCTCGTTTAGCTCCTCGCCCCTCGCAGGTCACTAGCTGAGCGATGTTTTTGATGAAGATATTGCCGACAGGTTTCATCGCCTTACTCCATAATCTTGTTTTCGAGTACTTGGTCTATGGAGAACTGCTCGAGGCCGAGGTAATACTCTGCTACATCAATCAGAGCAGCCATAGGCACTAGCCCTACGATCTCTGCTCCTACGACCTCCACGCCATAGCGGCGAGCCTCCATACGCACCATCTCGTGAGCTCGATAGACGGCTGTCTTGGTGAAGTCTGTAAGATTCATAGACACCTGCGTGATGCCTCGGTCGGTTAGCTCGACTCCCATAGCCTTGCAGAAGCGCAGCCCCCCACCGATGAAGCGAACCTTCTTGGCGATGGCAGAGGCGATGTCGAGATTGGACGTGCTTAGATTGACGTTGTATGCAACGAGGGGCATTCGAGCTCCTACAGCGACCGTACCACTAGTGGGGTGGCGATGTGCTGGGCCGAAGTCTGGTCGCCACTCCTCTTGCTTGATCTTCTCCTCCATGCCCTCAAACTCGCCCTTGCGAATATTGGCGAGGTTCTCTCTGTGGGCTGCCGAAGCTGACTTCTCATAGAGGAATACAGGAATGTCGTAGCGATTCGCAATCTCTGCGCCGACCTCTTTGGACAGGGCAATGGCGTCCTCCACAGTCACATTCTTGATCGGTATGAAGGGCACTACGTCTACCGCCCCCATACGAGGGTGCTGCCCCTCGTGCTTGGTTAGGTCAATGTGTTTCTGGGCAATACCTATGGCCTCTAGCACTGCGGCCTTGAGCGGCTCGGGTTCGCCTACCACAGTTACCACCGTGCGGTTGTGGTCTTCGTCACTGCTATAGTCTAGTAGCCTAACGCCCTCTGCCGCACGGAAGGGCTGTACGATTAGCTCGATCGTTTCTTTGTTACGGCCTTCACTGAAGTTAGGCACACACTCCATTAATCTTTTTACAGTTGCCATCGTGGTGTGATTAAAATATGAATACTGTGTTTGTATTTGATTGCTTGCATTATCCAAGTAGGCTATCCAGCAAGGCATCATCTACGAGGTAGGGCAGAGTGATGTGGTAGCCTTGATCTGCGTGCGTTTGGTTAAACTCATTGGAGGTACTCATAGCATTGCGGTTGCGCGCCCACGAGCGTCGAGCTACGCCGCCCATCACGTCCCAGAGCATAGCCGTACGTAGTATCTCGTCTACACGCTCCGAGCCGTCGAGCACCATGCCGAAGCCGCCGTTGATGCTCTTGCCTATGCCTACGCCGCCGCCATTGTGCAGGGCTACGAGGCTCATACCTCGGGCTGCGTTGCCTGCGAAGCACTGCACCGCCATATCGGCCATGACGTTGGAGCCGTCCTTGATGTTGGAGGTTTCACGGAAAGGCGAGTCCGTGCCTGCCGTGTCGTGATGATCTCTACCGAGCATGATAGGGCCAACCTTGCCCTCTCTCACCATTTGGTTGAAGCGCAGAGCTATCTGCTGTCTACCTACGGCATCTTGGTAGAGGATACGTGCCTTGGTCCCCACGACTAGGGCATTCTGCTCGGCATCTCGTATCCATATATAGTTGTCCCTGTCTTGCTCTCGCCTATTGGGATCTATGCACGCCATAGCCGCTTGATCGGTGGCGTGCAGATCCTCGTCCTTACCCGATAGACACACCCAGCGGAAGGGGCCATAACCATAGTCGAATAGCTCTGGCCCCATGATGTCCTCGACGTAGCTTGGCCAGATAAAGCCGTCTTTGTCGTCGATGCCATTCTTGGAGATTTCGTGGACTCCGCTATCGTAGATCGCCTTCATGAAGGCATTGCCATAGTCGAAGAAGTATGTCCCTCGAGCCACAAGGCCCTTGATTACCTCATAGTGCCGCCTTAGACTACGGTCTACGGCAGAGGCGAAGGCGTAGCGATCTTCTTTGAGGAGCTTGGTACGCTCCTCGAAGCTCAGCTCCACAGGGCAGTAGCCCCCCTCGTAGACAGCATGACAGCTCGTTTGGTCGGAGAGTAGATCTATATGTATGCCTCTCTCTAGAGCATACTCTAGGAGATCCACAATGTTGCCATGGTAGGCGATAGAGGTGGGGGCACCGCTCTCTAGCCCTCTCTTGGCTACCTCGAAGGCCTCGGGGATCGAGCAAGCGATGTGCTTGACCCAGCCCTGCGAGTGGCGGGTGATGATGCGTGAGTAATCGACCTCTGCCGTGATCGACACCGCCCCTGCGATATCGGCAGCCTTGGGCTGAGCTCCACTCATACCGCCCAGACCAGAAGAGATAAAGAGCTTACCCGCCAGATTGCCTCCCGAAGGGATATTCAATCGCTGGCGCCCAGCATTGAGTAGCGTATTGAATGTGCCGTGTACGATGCCCTGTGGCCCGATGTACATCCAGCCACCAGCGGTCATCTGTCCATAGTTAGCCACACCCATTTGGGCTGCTATTTCCCAGTCTTTGATGTTGTCGAAGAGGCCAATCATCATCGAGTTGGTAATGATGACACGAGGGGCATCGGGCTTGGAGGCGAAGAGGCCTAGCGGGTGTCCGCTTTCGATGACTAAGGTCTGCTCATGGGTGAGTTCCTCGAGGTATTTCTTGATTAGGCAGTACTGCATCCAGTTTTGGCAGACCTGACCAGTCTCGCCATAGGTCACAAGCTCGTATGGGTAGAGGGCGACATCGAAGCATAGATTATTGTCGATCATCACTTGGAAGGCTTTACCCTCTAGACACTTCCCCTTGTATTGATCTACGGGCTTGGCCTTGAGGTCGCCTTGGGGGCGGTAGCGGTAGCCATAGATTTTACCTCTAGTTTGGAGCTCTTCTAGAAACTCTGGGGCTAGCTTTTCGTGTAGCTCGACAGGGATATACCTTAGGGCGTTTTGTAGCGCCACCCTTGTTTGGGCTGGCGTTAGACGAAAGCCTCTGTCGGGGGCACGGCGAATCCCCTCCTCAAATGTCGGATATTGAGGCAGGCTGGACTCTAGTGTGAAAATTTTGGCGTCCATTACTGTGTATTTAGTAGATTACTATTCTGTATCCAGTCTTCACAAGCTCGGGATCAGTTCTCTAGCGATATTATAAGGGTAGGAACGAGAACCCCGAAAACGCTTCGCAAGGTAAGAAAATAAGTCGTCTAAACAAAAAGAAATGCTAAAAAACATACCACACATACCGATAGGCAACTTTGGGCCTTGCCCAGCAGCCGTCCCCAGTATCAGCAACGCAGTACATCATCTCCCTATAGCTCTCTTGCTCATCATACTTACCTGCACATATCCCTGCCGTGTAGCGGTACCACAAGTAGAGTCGAGAATGGGCAAACTTATACGTCCGTTCGTCTACTTTTTAGTTAAGGAGTGTTAAATATTTAGCAAGATATTTAGCAAAACAAGTCAAGAGTTTATAAAGATCTATGCGGTGGCTACAGATGATTGATGGGCAGATTGATGCGGATTGATGGGCTAATCCGCTGCGGTGTGTCCACCGATCTCAAAGAATTGATGGGAAGAAATGAGGAGAAATATGGTACTAGCACAGAAAACCGCCCCTAAAATGATTTTATCAAGCTGGATATTAGCATATTATAAAAGGTGCGTTTTTAGCTGATATTTTCATTCAGGCAAGGGGGAATTGCCTCAATAAGGCCGAACGCAATCTAGAGCCTGCTAGAGGCCAAATACGAGGTCTGGACAAGTTATCCACGACTTATACATGCTACCCCATCAAAACTAAGCAGTGTGGCCTAAAATATAAATTGGGAGTTAAAGCATGTAAACGAACCCTAGGGTCAGGCTACGCCGATTCGTAGACACGAAAAAAAGGGGTGCAGCATGGTGCATAGATCGGCGAGCCTCTAGCGACTCCACAATCTGAGCACGATGCAGCACCGCCCTCCTAGAGAAACCTCCGTTTGCCCTAGAGCGTCCGAGAGTATTGCCCCGAGGCTGGTGTGTAGGCAGGGTCAAATGCCGCTGCAATAGGGCGAACCACCAACATACCAAGAGGATTGACCTCGATCGCCTTAGGCGAGAGTGTCAGCAAACCATCAGCCATTTGCGCCGAAAGCTTACCCGAGTCGAACTGTGTGATGCGGTAGAAATCCTCCAAACCTAGGCCATAGCGCTCGGCAAGCTCGGCAAAGTCTAGGCGCCCATTGCACATGATCTCGTTGATCGCCTCACGGATCATACGCTCGTTATCGGTCAGCTTGTACCCTCGCTCTATGGGCAGGCGCCCAGACTTAACGAGCTCGACATAGAGCACAGAGCTCTTGACGTTTTGGGCGTATGCACCATCTAGCTGACTAATCCCCGAAGCACCGAAAGCATAGACCTGCCCAGCTGTGCGCCTCGTATTATAGCCTTGGAAGTTGCGATGCAGGTCGCCCGCCTCGAGGGCTCGAGAGAGATCGTCATCGGGTAGGGCAAAGTGATCCATACCGATAAGGTTGTAGCCAGCCTCGGTCATCTGGCGCACCGTTTGGGTGAGCATCTCGATCTTGTCTGCCCCTGTGGGTAGCGGGTAGCGCTCGAGTAGCTTTTGGTTGGCATTGAACCAAGGGACGTGTGCGTAGGAGAATGTAGCCAGTCGGTCGGGGCGCAACGCTATGATCTGCTCCACATTCTCCCCAAAGCTAGCAAGGGTTTGTAGGGGCAATCCATAAACCAAATCTATATTGACGCCTGAGAAGCCCGAGGCCTTAATATAGGGGAGCAGCTCCTGCACTGGGTGCATAGAGGGCAAACGGTTGATCGCTTTGAGGACATCTAGATGAAAGTCTTGAATGCCCAGACTAATGCGGTTGAAGCCTAGGCGACGTAGCTCATCGACATGCGGATAGTCGAGGTAGGCGGGGCTACACTCTATGGCGATCTCGGCGTCCTCGGCGAAGGTGAAGACCTCCCGCAGGGTAGACATGATCGCCTCTATATATTCGTAGCGAATAGAGTTGGGCGTCCCTCCACCCCAGCTAACCTGCGTGACACATCGGTCGGGGCTGATGTGTGGCGCTATCATTCGGATCTCCGAGAGCACACACTGTACATATTCGGCGATCTTATCCTCTAGCGGATACTGCACCGTATTGCAGCCACAGAAGTGACAGCGCTGTCGGCAAAAGGGGATATGTATATATATGGATATGTTCTGTGGCTGAGCTGTGTTGGACGCCTCTACGGCCTCTAGGTAGTCTGCACTGGCAAAGTCGGGCGCGAAGCTCGTCGCAGGCGGATAGCTGGTGTATCGAGGCACGGGAACATCATATTTGTGTAGCAGGGCCTCTGTAATATTGATCATCATATACCCCAAAACACGCCCTACGTACGTTTTTGTTTAGAGAGCTAGAGAATCATTGAAGGACTAATTGGTCGGAAAATATTACCTTTGTCCCTACTTTGAGTAGTACATTAGGCTCGGAGTGTTTATTTGAGTATGAGAAAATTATTGAGCATTTGCTGGGCAATCATCTTGCTGAGCTCCTGTGGCGAATACTATCGTGTACAGAAGTCGCTAGATGTATCGGAGCGATACTCCTATGCCAAAAAGAGCTACAACGAGAAGAAATACTCTCGTGTAGTGACCTTGCTGGAGGACGTGCTCCCCTCACTGAGCCGAACCTCCGAGGGGCCTCAGTGCACGTACCTAATGGCAGATAGCTACTTCAATATGGGTCAGGAGGCCGAGGCCTCTCGCTACTTCCAGACCTACTACACGAGCTACCCCAAGAGCCCCATGGAAGAGGAGGCTCGCTACAAGTCTGGCTACTGCCTCTTCAAGGCATCGCCCGAGGCACGCCTCGACCAGACAGATAGCTATGGGGCGATCAAGGAGCTGCAAAGCTACCTAGACTTCTACCCCGAGGGCAAGTACAAAGAAGAGGTACAGAGCATGCTCTTCGAGCTACAAGACAAGCTCGCCTACAAGGAGCTACTAGCCGCTCGGCTATACTACAACCTAGGCAACTACCTCGGCAACAACTATCAGTCCGCCGTAGTGACGGCACGCAATGCCCTCAAAGACTTCCCCTACACCAAGCACCGTGAGGAGCTGCTCTATCTGGTGCTACAAGCCAAGGGCGAGGAGGCCGAGCAGAGCGTGCTCGCCAAGCAGCAGGAGCGAGTGCGTGAGGCCATAGACCACTACTATGCGTACCTCAACGAGTTCCCCGAGGGGAAGAACGCCAAGGCTGCCACGCGCATCTATGAGCGCATGAACAAACTATTGATCAAGGAATAAGACAATATAAAAAGGATAATGGACTACAAGAAATCAAACATCCCGCACAATACGATCAGCCGTGATATGGTACGTATGAGCGAGGACACTGGCAACGTCTACGAGACCGTGATGATCGTGGCCAAGCGTGCCAACCAAATCTCTCAGGAGATCAAGCAGGAGCTAGAGGCTAAGCTACAAGAGTTTGCCACGATCTCCGAGGATTTACTGCAAGAGGTGCAGGAGAACCGTGAGCAGACCGAGGTGTCTCGCTACTACGAGCGTCTACCCAAGCCCACCCTCATCGCAGCCAAGGAGTATGAGGACGGCGAGCTCTACCACAACGTAGCTGGACGCATCAAGAAGTAAAAGCCCCAATGCTATGTGGCAGAGAATACAAACGGTTTGGCTCGTGGCAGTAGTCATCTTGATGGCACTCTTCGTTAGCCAACCGTTGGCGCTATTTACCCTCCCCGACCAGACACATCTGCTCGGGGCATGGGGCATTACCGACCTCTCGGGCATGAAGACCTACTACTCGGCTTGGCCAATAGGTGTGCTGGGCATACTCAACGCCCTGATAGCCTTGGTCAGCATATTCCTCTATAAGGACAGCACGAGCCGCACCTTCCAGATCCGTCTAGGGACGCTCAATGTCCTCTTGATGATTGGCCTGCTCCTCTATATCGCTTTCGTCGTCTGGAGCTATAGCAACAGCGCCTCTGCCGAGATAGGCATCAAGGCGTGGCTAGCTCTGCCTATGATCAGCATCATACTACAACTACTGGCCGTACGTGCCGTGCTCAAAGACGAAACGCTCGTCCGTATGTCCAATAGACTACGCTAGAACAAGAATATTAACCAACTAAAGCATTATATACAAGCCTATGGGAAGAGTGCTCATTATCGGCGCCGGCGGTGTCGGCACTGTAGTAGCCAAGAAGGTAGCGCAGAATAGCGATATCTTCACCGATATTATGCTCGCTAGTCGCACCAAGAGCAAATGCGACAAGATCGCCTCTGAGATCACCAACGTCAAGATCAAGACGGCGGCAGTAGATGCCGACAATGTGCCAGAGCTGGTAGCTCTGATGAAGGAGTTTAAGCCAGACCTATGTATCAACGTGGCCCTACCCTACCAAGACCTCCATATCATGGACGCTTGCCTAGAGGCAGGTGTACACTATCTCGATACAGCCAACTACGAACCTCTAGACGAAGCTAAATTCGAGTACAGCTGGCAGTGGGCTTATCAGGATAAGTTTCGTGAGGCTGGCCTGACGGCTATCCTCGGCTGTGGCTTCGACCCCGGAGTAACGGGCGTCTTCACCGCTCACGCAGCCAAGCACCACTTCGACGAGATACACTACCTCGACATCGTAGACTGCAATGGTGGCGACCACCACAAGGCTTTCGCCACCAACTTCAACCCCGAGATCAACATTCGTGAGATTACTCAAAAGGGTAAGTACTGGGAGAATGGCCAGTGGGTAGAAACAGAGCCTCAAGAGATTCATCTGCCACTCACCTACCCCAACATCGGCGCCCGCGAGAGCTATCTACTCTATCACGAGGAGCTAGAGTCGCTGGTAAAGAACTTCCCCACGATCAAGCGTGCACGCTTCTGGATGACTTTTGGACAGGAATATTTGACGCACCTACGTGTGATGCAGAATATCGGCATGACTCGTATCGATCCTATCATGTACAATGGTATGGAGATTGTGCCCATTCAGTTCCTCAAAGCCGTACTGCCCAACCCCGGTGAGCTCGGAGAGAACTACACGGGCGAGACCTCTATCGGCTGTCGCATCCGTGGCATCAAGGACGGCAAGGAGCGCACCTACTACGTATGGAACAACTGTAGCCACCAAGCAGCCTATCAGGAAACAGGCGCACAGGGCGTGAGCTACACCACTGGTGTGCCCGCTACGATTGGTGCTATGATGTTTATGAAGGGACTATGGCGCAAGCCCGGCGTGTACAACGTCGAAGAGTTCGACCCAGATCCATTCATGGCCGAGCTGATGGTACAGGGATTGCCTTGGGAAGAGAAGTTCGACATCGACCTAGAGCTCTGATTAATCACTGAATAATATAAAATACTGTGGGCGTACTAGCAATTTAGCTTAGTACGCCCACAGTATTTATTACACTTAGTATATAGGGCTAGTTTGCCCGATTGATGTAGATGACTCGCTTGGACTGCTTGTCACGAATAGCCAAGACTTGCTTCTTGGGTTCCGTGAGTAGTAGCCAGCATGAGCCTCCACCCTTGAGTCCGAACCAACCCAAATACCCAAAGTAGCCACCTGTACCTAGCCACCAGACCGTCAATTGATCCCAGATTGGCGGCTCGGGAGCTACTTCGTATCGACTAGCAGGGAAAAATATGGAGCAAGCCACCAAACGTAGCTGTACGCCGTCGGGGGTTACTTCGTAGTAGACAGGGCTAAGCAAAATAGGTACGATGAAAACCAGTGCCAGAGCGGCATTGAGCACGATGAGCCAACGAAACGTATAGGGCATAGTGAATATCCCATAGAGGAAGCACACAAAAGCGATGACACCAATAGCAGTAACGACTTTGGCACTCGTCCCATATTTGAAATAATATCTCATAATGATAATAAGCACTTGAGTGATACGACTTCTTTGCTTCTGCAAAGCTCGACATTCTAGAGAAGAAATACAATAGCCTCAGCCATAGCACCCTACCCAACAGGAGGTATTACCTTGCTAGACATGAGCAGAGGAGGCCCGAGGAGTAATCGAGCTTGATAATTTTACATACCATATAGGATGACTTATTGCAGATAATTTCTTTTTCTGCGTATGGTTTATTAGGATATTTCCAATGCGATCGCATTTGCCTAAATATCATTAAAAAGAACACAAAACAGCAATATTTGATTTCCAAAGCGTGTCAAAAAGTTTGGTTTATTAGATTAAATACGTTAAGTTTGCCATAACGTATTACACATATTGAAGGAGATTTCTCCGTTTGCTACAAGCACAGACATTTTTCGTGCCCATCATCTTCGTTTCGAGTTCGCTCTAGATCTCAGCCAGATCTCTGCACTTGATCCCAGTACGTCGAGATAGATGTACTCATAAGGTACTCAACTTAGTTTAGTCTTACGTCACAGATGTAGGGGCTCGGCTAGATATTACTTAATGGTATCATCATTATGTGTTTTTTCGAATGCAGTTTTTTACCAAGTTGAATGTATGAAAAAGGGATTTTTATTCTTAGCGTTCCTATTCTGTAGTATAGGAATGCTATTGGCTCAGCAGCGTACCGTCAAGGGGGTAGTGACTTCCAAGGCTGACGGACAGCCTGTTATTGGAGCCTCTGTGGTGGTCAAGGGTAGCCCAACGATTGGTGGAGCGACCAATCTAGATGGTCGTTTTACTTTCAAAGTACCAGACGGTGCCCAGACTCTGGTCGTTTCCTACATTGGCTTCGTCACTCAAGAGGTGCCAATCAGGGCGACAGACATGAAGATTGTTTTGGTCCCCGACTCCAAAGAGCTCGACGCTGTGATGGTTGTGGCCTACGGTACAGCCAAAAAGAGTTCATTCACGGGGTCGGCAGTGGCCATCGACAAAAAACAACTAGAGAAAGCTCAGGTAGCCGACGTATCTAAGGCTCTAGAAGGTATGGTACCCGGCCTACAGGTTTCGTCCTCCACTGGTCAGCCCGGTGCAGCGACGACGCTACGTATCCGTGGTATCGGCTCGATCAATGCTTCCTCAGCACCTCTGATTATCCTAGACGGAGCTCCCTATACAGGCGACCTCAATGCGATTAACTCTCAGGATATCGAGAGCCTAACGATCCTCAAAGATGCCGCCTCCGCCGCTCTCTATGGAGCTCGTGGAGCCAACGGGGTGATCTTGATCACTACTAAATCAGGTAAGGACGGTCGTCTTGCTGTGACATTCGATGCTCGTGTCGGGATTAACCAGCGAGGTGTCCCAGAGTACGATGTGCTCACCAATCCAGGCGAGTACTACACCTTGATGTGGGAAGCTCTGCGCAATGGGCAGCTCTACTCAGGCACTAAGGGAATGACACCTGAGAAAGCTGCGACTTATGCTTCGGAGAATCTAATCTCAGAGCTCGGCTACAACATCTATAAGGGTGTGGCAGACAATGCCGTCGTAGACGTCAATGGCAAGCTCACATCTAATACTGCAATTAAGTATGAGGATGCAGCGGACTTCTCCGATTGGGCTAAGCACCTCTACAAGCCTCAGATGCGTCAAGAGTATAACCTAAGTGTCACGAGAGGGGTAAGCAACAACAACATCTTCTTTTCAGCAGGTTACCTCAATGATGAAGGATTCAATCTAAGTACTGGCTTTGAGCGTATCTCATCTCGTATCTCCTACGACTCCCAGCTCTATCCTTGGCTCAAGATGGCAGCATCTACACAGTTCTCTCACACGAAGCTGAAAAATCAGATGACTGAGCAAAACAACTTCTCAAACACCTTCGCATGGACTCGTATGATCGCACCCATCTATCCCGTCTACAAGCACGATGCCGATGGACGCATCATGTACAAGAATGGCAAGCCTGAGTACGATGGTGGTGAAGTACGTGCTGGAATCAATGGGAAGCGTGCCTACTCTACCTTAAACATCGTAGAGCAACAGCAGCGTAATAGAACGCTTGTGGAGAAGACCGCCTTGATCCAAAACATGAGAGCGGACGTCAATCTGCCATGGGATCTAGCATTCAATACAACGGCTACCTACTCCTCTATCTGGGATAAGACAATTGCATACTACAACCCAGAGGTTGGCGACGGCCTTACCTACAACGGATTGCTAGGACGCTACCATGAGCGTGACGAGTCGCTCAACTGGAACCAAGTGCTCTCGTGGAATAGGAAATTCGACGACCTTAGCCTACAAGTGCTCCTCGGTCACGAGTCTTTTATGCAGACGCTCACCTTCGATCATGCAGAGAAAACCGACTTGATCGACCCTAACTCCATGCACTTCAAGTCTGCCAATAAATTTAGAGATCTCGTTAGCTGGGATCGCAAGTACCGCCTAGAGGGTTACTTCGGTCAGGTAACAGCCGACTACGCAGACAAGTACTATCTATCTGCAAGTCTACGCCGTGACGGATCTTCTATCTTCGCTCCTGATAAGCGTTGGGGGACATTCTGGTCTGTCGGCGGTTCGTGGCGCCTCAAGGAGGAGAGTTTCCTCAAAGGCGTTAAAGCAATCAATAACCTGAAGCTCCGTGCTAGCTATGGTCTCCAAGGTAACGACTTCCTCTTCCTACCAGGCAAGAATCCCCCTGTACGTGCCTACACGCCCTACGAAGATCTTTACGAGTTTACCTCTGATGGCAATAGTGCTTCGCTCAAGGGAGTTTACAAGGGTAATAGGGATATTACATGGGAAAAGAATGCCAACCTAAACGTGGGGCTTGAGTTTTCCCTATTCAATGGCTATCTCTCAGGGGAAATTGATTTCTTCAACCGCACGACCTCTGATATGCTCTTCAATCTGCCTACGCCCTCGACCACAGGTTTCTCTACCAAACCAGTCAATGTGGGTAGCATGACTAATACAGGTTGGGAGTTTAGTCTAAACTCTAACGTCTATCGCAGTCAGAAGGTTAGTGTTACCCTTGGTGTCAATGGTACGACCTACGTCAATACAGTGCTTGACCTACCCGAGGACTTCAAGGAAAATGGTATTACACAGGGTAACCGCATCATCAAGGAGAACGGCAGCATCTACGACTACTATCTCGTGCCCTTCGCAGGCGTAGACCCCAAGAATGGGGATGCGCTCTACACCGTCTACGACAAGGATACCAAGAAGTATGTCCAGAAGAACCAGAAAGGCTATACAAGCGACCTAAAGAGCCGTAAGTTTGCTGGCTCCGCGATCCCTAAGCTCACTGGTGGTTTCTACGCCAATACACGTGTCTACGACTTCGACTTCTCCATCCAGTTTGCATATCGTCTAGGCGGATATGTCTACAACTCGGCCTACTCCTCTCTCATGTCCTCTGGGGATGCTGGTACCAATTGGCATGTGGATATCCGTGATCGCTGGACTCCAGAGAATACCAATAGTAAGATCCCTCGTCTAGATGTAACGCTGCAAGGGGTATCGTCCGATAGATTCTTGCAAGATGGCTCGTACCTCTCACTCAGAAGTGTATCGCTTGGGTACAACCTACCTAAGTCTGCATTGGAGAAAGTGCGCCTCAAGTCTGCTCGTGTCTATTTCGCTGCAGACAACGTAGCCCTCTGGAGCAAGCTCAAAGGATTTGACCCCCGTCTAATGATTTCGGGAGATCAGAGCTACTCGGTGAATAGTGCCATCCGCACGCTGTCACTTGGTCTTAATGTGGGTCTGTAGATGTGCATTGAAGAAATACTTGCAGCACCCATATTGGGGATAAAACGAAGTAATATAAATATTTAGGTTGAAGACTAATATGAATAAGATATTATTGCCACTAGCCTTGGGGGCACTACTGCTGTCTTCTTGTGCGAATGACTTCCTCTCCACAGATTCGACAGAGTACCTCACCAAAAGCGATAGAGACAAGAAAACTAAGGACACTAAAATCCTAGAGAAGTTTTCCAGCGCTGCACTTGTGGCCACATACAACGTTTTTGGTGGCTCCGAGAGAACTCGCCACGACGACTTTGGACTCAAGGCTTTTCACCTTGCTACTGATATCATGTGCGAGGATATGCTCATGACGCAGCGTAACTGGTTTATTTTCGACTACGAACATGGCAACAATCAGGCTCAATATCGTCGTACGAACTCGACTTGGAAGATGTTTTATAAGGCAATCTCAGATGCCAATATCATTCTACACGACTACTACAGCGAGGAGAAAGACGATCCAGACTACAAGGCTCTCAAGTCTGTACCGCTTGCCATAAGAGGCATCTCTTTTTTCCACTTAGTAAACTTCTATCAGCATACTTACAAGGGACACGAAGATCTTCTCGGGGTGCCTCTACAGCTTGAGCCCTCGGAGAAGAAATATCCACGCGCCAAAGTATCCGAGGTCTACAAGCAGATCATAGCAGACCTAACCTATGCTGCCGACAACGGAGCAAAGACGCCTAGCGATAGAGTAGATATTGACAAGTTTGTAGCTGCTGCCTACCTAGCCAAGGTCTATGCTCAGATGGAGGATTGGCCCAATGTCGCTAAATATGCTGCTGTAGCCAAGGAGGGAGCTGCCGATATGGTTTCCGAGCCCGGCCGCTCTTGGGAGATTGGGGCAGCTGACATCCTATGGGGGCACCAGATCACGGGTGTGAATACAAGCCTATGGGCCTCATATCCCTCTCATATGGACCCTCTACAGCTGGGCTATGCGGGGAAGGATGGAGCTTTCAAGTCGATTCACAATAAGCTCTACCAGAAGATCCCTGCTACAGATAGCCGTCGCAAGCTGTTCTTGCACGATAAGGATAATAAGGAAATCTTCGAGAAATATACGGCTCTGCGTCCTAAACTGGCAAACTACGACCAAGTTAAGTACTCAGGTACACCCGCTGGCATGACTGGGGACTATGTCTATCTCAGAGTGCAGGACCCAATCCTACTGGAGATAGAAGCCCTGAATGAGACTGGTGAAACCGCCAAGGCAGCCACCCTACTTAACGAGTTTGTGGCGAAAAGAAATCCAAACTTTGCGGCGCCTACAGAGCAGAGTGCTCTACGTGAAGAAATTCGCTTTCAACGCCGCATTGAGCTTTGGGGGGAAGGGACGAACTGGTTCGACATGAAGCGCTGGAAGCTCATGATCAATCGCAACGTAGAGGGAACGAATCATACGGTTAAGGTAGATATTGCTACCGATGCCCCCGGCTTCTTCCATGCACTGCCACAGAGTGAGCTTGATGCTAATCCACTACTTGAGCAGAATACCATTGTATAGCTAAACGCAACACCAGTTTAGCCTAAAGTAGGACACGGGGCTGTGGCAAAATTTGTTTGCCACAGCCCCTTTTAGGTCTTTAAGGATGTGTAAAATACAAGCCGAATGAGGCAAGCGACACAGCAGTTTGTGCATTATGACACATTGCCGTGTTCTTTGTTTTACTGCAACGTATATATAGGCTACAAGTGGGAGCCTAGGCTCTGGAGGCAAGGGTCTGTGTCAAAATTCGATTTTGGCGCAGACCCTTTTAAGTTTAAGGTATATGAGGACACACAAAACGCTTTCTAGCATAAAGGCTTCCCGATAGACTCGCTAGACCTGCTCAGCACTTCTCAGGCCTTCTGTGATGGCCTGTTGTAGAGCTTGTGCCTTGGGGCTATCCGGGTACCTGTCGATGATCTGC
>NZ_JRFC01000015.1 GCF_000769075.1 Porphyromonas sp. COT-290 OH3588
GGGGGATAGTATTCAAGGCTCCCCAAGCCGCTCAAACACGCAAAAAACACCGAGAAAGATACAAGAAACTTTGAGCGGTGCATTGCGCAATAGCCTCATCTATACAAATACAGTCTATAGGATTGGCGAAATGACTAGAGCCGTGCGAAGCGTTTTCGCACGGCTCTAGTTGTATTGTGCCCTTTCGTTCCGCCCGAGGGGGATTGCAAGGCCGTGATCTCGAATGGTCGATCAGTTGTGGCTTAGCCATACGATTTTTGGGGTGCGTTTGTCATCTTTTTGGTTAAGAGATGTAAAAGCGTTGGTTAGAAATTTTATTGAATGAGGCAGCAATTCTAAAGATGCTCGGTGTGGCAGCAGAAGATTGATGGGAACATCTTTGCGGATTGGTGGGCTAATCCTCCGTAGAGTGTCCACCAATCTGAAGGGATTGATGGGAAGAAATGTCGAAAAATATGACACGAGTCCCCAAAACTGCATCAAGTTTGTTCTTATATGTCTGATTATTAGCGGCTTGCTTTTTCAGTTTTTGAGAGGGGTATTTCCCCTTGGCTGAGACTAAGTGCCAAAATGAGGTCGGACGCAATCTGGAGCCTCCTAGGGGGCAAATACGCAGTTCGCCTACGAGAGTTGCAGAGATCGGGCGAGCTCGCTGCGTGCTCAAAGTGTGCTTGGGGTATGTGAATTTCTGTTAATCAAGGTAGCCCTCATGGGCCGAGAGGAGTGGCAAGGTGCCAAGTGAAATAGTTGCCTTGACGCAAAGGGTGTTAGTGGCGAAAAAGTCTTACCTTTGCTCCTTGTTAAATAGGACATTACGTAAGATGAAGCTATTGCTTATTGCATCACTCGTCTTGGTGGGTGTGGCCATTCTGCTACTCTGCATCAAGATTATCCTGCTCAAAGACGGGCGTTTCCCAAACACACACGTTGGGGGGCAGAAGGCTATGCAGGATCGGGGGATCTCTTGTCATACCTCTCAAGACAAGCAGAAGCGTGCGCACCGCACCCTGCAGGAGCGTCTAGACGAAGCCGCCAAGGAGTAGCCCCTAGATGCCTAACCATCAATCGAGCATAATTAAATTAAGATCACATATATGATTAAGAAGAATTTTCTACACTCAGGTGCAGCCCTACTAGGCTGTGCAGCCCTGCTTACACTGGCCTCTTGCCAGCAAGGCAAGCAAACACAGAGTGCTACTACTGTGGTAGCATCGTCTACCGAGGAGGCTCAGCTCCCTATCGCCTATGTGCGTATGGACTCTGTACTCTCGCAGTACAAGTATGCCCAAGATGTACAAGCCACTCTAGCCAAGGACGCAGACGGCCACCGCACTCGCTTGCAGGGTCGTGCCGCAGCATTCCAGAAGGCCGCCGAGGACTTCCAGCGTCGTGCGCAGATCAACGCCTTCATCTCGGAGGAGGCGGCACAGAAAGAGCAAGCCAAGGTCATCGGTATGCAGCAGGAAGTGCAGAACCTAGAGCTCAAGCTAGGCCAAGAGCTCGCCATGAAGGGTCAGCTGATGCAAGAGGATATTCTCAAGGAAATTCAGGCTCAGATCAAGATCTTCAACCAAGACGGTCGCTACAAGCTCGTGCTGATCAACTCGGGTGTACTCTATGCGGACGAAAGCATGGACATCACGGACGCCTTTATCCAGCACCTCAATGCTGCCTACAAGCCAGAGATGGCTCAGGCCTCGGCCGACTCTGTAGCCAAGAAGTCTAAGTAAGGTTGGGCGAGATAATCGGTTGAGTATAGACCTACGGAGTCTATCTCAGGACGATCAACCTCAAAAGGCGGTATGCCGAAATGCAAATTTCGGTGCACCGCCTTTTGAGTTCCTAGAGATTTCGGTGCTCTAGGAGCAAATCCCACAAAGTCAATGAATAGAAAAAAGCAGAAGAAAACGACACTAGGCTCTAGAGCCCCTTGGCTGGCGCTGCTTGTCCTCGTCGCCATCGTCGGCTGGCAGGCCTACACGATACAGGGCAAGCAAGAGCGGCAAGCCCACGCGCAGGCATCGAGCCATCAGACGCAGGAGCCATCGATAGCCGCCCCTACGGGCGAAGTTATCCTCGGCGATACGACCCTGCTAGAGCTACCGCAGCTCTCGGGTGGGGCGCACAACTATTTCGTGACGCACTATGCCGAGGGGCAGGTCAATTACTCACTAGAGTACGATACCCAGAGGCGACACGCCCGTTGGGTCGCTTTTAGCTTCGATCGCGCAAGTGCGCCCAATCGGGTCAAGCGCTCGGACGCTTGGGGCTGGGATCCTAAGCTCCCCAAGGAGTACAGCACGGACAATTGGTTCGCTCGCTCGGGTTATAGTAGAGGCCATCTAGTCGCCTCCGAGGATCGCACCTTCGCCCAAGAGGCCAACGAGCAGACTTTCTACTACAGCAATATCAGCCCTCAGCTACAAGAGCACAACGGTGGCGTATGGGTGCGCCTAGAGAAGAAGGTACAGAGCTGGGGGCGTGATGAGCGTCTGCACGATGTACTCTATGTGGCCAAAGGGGGGACGATCCGTGACGACCAAATCGAGGAGCACCGCCTAAGGGGGCAAATCGTCATACCCCGCTACTACTGGATGGCGCTACTGCTCCAAAAAGGCGACGAGTACCACAGCATTGCCTTCTGGACAGAGCATCGCAGCTATGCCAAGGGGGAGGGTAATCTGCGAGATCTAGCAATCTCCGTAGACGAACTAGAGCAGCGCACGGGGCTCAATCTATTCTACCGACTACCCACTTCTGTGGCGCAGCATGTAGAGGCGGAAGACCCCAACGGCAGGGAAGCGAGGCGCATCTGGTGGAGATAGACGGTATGGATTGGGCGAATTGGTGTAACTTTGTTTGAGAACTTATCAAAAACATCAGACTATGCTACAGACTACAACCCATACACTACAAGGGTACGACATAGAGCAATACTATGGCGTGGTACTAGGAGAGACCATCATCGGAGCTAACTTCCTCAAAGATATTGCTGCCTCGATCCGTGACTTCATCGGCGGACGCTCCGGCTCCTACGAGCGTGTCGTCAAGGAGGCACAAGAAACCGCTCAGAGAGAGATGGTACAGCGTGCCGAGATGCTCGGAGCTAATGCCGTCATCGCCATCAGCTTCAGCTACTCCGCCGTTGGTGGCCAAGGTAGTATGCTGATGGTTACCTGCTCAGGAACGGCCGTGCGTGTCCGTCGCTAGGCAGGCTAGAGGAGAAGGCGGTAGTAATAGAATTAGACAGATCGACAATGTCACGCAAACGCATATTCTTCCTAGATGCATACGCTCTGATCTTCAGAGCCTACTATGCATTCATACGCAGCCCACGCATAGATAGCCAAGGGCGCAATACGAGTGCAATCTTTGGCTTCGCATTGATGCTGGACGAGATCTTGGACAAGGAGCTGCCAGACCTCATTGCCGTGGCATTCGACCCTCCCGGGGGAACATTCCGCCACGAGGCTTACGAGGCCTACAAGGCACAGCGTGACGAGACGCCCGAGGGTATTCGCCTCGCTGTACCCTACATCAAGCGTCTACTAGAGGCCTACCGCATACCGATCTTGGAGGTGGAGGGCTACGAAGCCGACGACGTGATCGGGACACTTGCCGTACAAGCCGAGCAGGCTGGTCTAGAGGTGCTGATGGTAACGCCCGACAAGGACTACGGCCAGCTCGTCTCGCCACATATCTCGATGTATCGGCCAATGAGTGGCGGTGGCTATGAGGTGTGGGGCGAGCGAGAGATCGTAGAGAAGTTTGGGCTTAGCCAGACCAAGCAAGTCATCGACTACCTAGGCTTGGTGGGCGACTCGGCTGACAATCTGCCCGGCTGCCCACGCATTGGCGAGAAGACCGCCCAGAAGTTGCTTGCCGAGTTTGGGAGTATCGAGGGGATCTACGAGCATATTGATCGGGTCAAAGGCAAAACTCGTGAATACCTTGAGGCTGGCAAAGACTCTACCCTCATGACTCGTGAGCTCGCTACGATACATACTGCCGTCCCCATAGTGTGGCACGAGCACGATTTCGCTCGCCAACCCATAGATGCCGAGGCGCTCCGTGCGCTCTATACGGAGCTGGAGTTCCGGACTCTACTCAACAAACTCGCCAGCAAGCTCGAGCAGTCTGCCCCAGAGCCTGCGCAGGAGGAGGCGAACTCCGAGATGGGGGATCTATTTGCTTTTGATTACAGTGCAGGGACGAAGCCCTCACCCTCTGCCGAGGGGGCACTCTCCAAGGCCTTGGAGCTGGATATCCACCACATGACCTCTGTCGAGGAGATAGAGGCTATGGTCGAGCGAGCCCTACAGCTGGGCTACATAGCACTTGATACGGAAACTACGGGTCTGGATCCACTCGAGGCAGAGCTGGTAGCAGCGAGCTTCGCCCTAGGCGATCGAGAGGCTTATTTCCTTCTCTTCCCCGAGGATCGAGAGCAGACACTAGCACTGCTCCAACCCCTGCGTAGGGTATTGGGTAGCGACCGAGTGCTCAAGATCGGGCAAAACATCAAGTACGACTTGCAGGTACTCATGAGCTATGGCGTGGAGATTAGTCTGCCGCTCTTCGACACCATGGTGGCGCATTACCTCCTCTTCCCCGATATGCGCCATGGCTTGGACGAGCTTAGCGAGCGTTATCTCGGTCTACAACCGATGAGCTTTGAGGAGATGATCAAGCCACAGAACCCCAAGAAGCCCAACCTTAGAGCCGTGGAGCTAGATCGCTTGGCCTACTACGCAGCCGAAGATGCAGCACTGACCTATAGGCTGTATCGCTACTTCGAGCCTATGCTGGCAGAGCGTGAGCAGACGGCTCTGATGAACGAGCTAGAGATGCCACTAATCCCAGTGCTTGCGTCGATGGAGCGTGAGGGCGTTCGGCTCGATCGAGGTGTGCTGGCTGAGAAGTCGTCGGAGCTACACGCCAAGCTCACGGCAGTAGAGGCAGAGATCTTCGAGCTGGCAGGGCGTGAGTTCAACGTCAATAGTGCCAAGCAGGTGGGCGAGTTGCTCTTCGACGAGCTGAAAATCGTGGAGAAGCCCAAGAAGACGAAAACAGGGGGCTACACGACCAGTGAAGAAGTGTTGGAGAAGCTCCGCAACCGTCACCCGATTGTGGCACGCATTCTCGACTATCGAGGGCTCAAGAAGCTACTCTCTACATACGTGGATGCCTTGCCCGATCTAGTCTATCCAGACGGTAGGCTACACTCGAGCTTCAACCAAACCGTCGCAGCTACGGGCAGGCTCTCTAGTAGCAACCCCAATATCCAGAACATTCCTATTCGTACTGCCGAGGGTCGGGCCATTCGTGCAGCCTTCGTCCCTCATGACGAGGATTCGGTCTTCCTTAGTGCAGACTATTCGCAGATTGAGCTTCGCCTCATGGCTCATATCAGTGCCGACGAAGGGCTCATCGAGGCATTCCGCCAAGGGCACGACATTCACCAAGCCACAGCCGCCAAGATACACGGCCTCCCTCTCGAGCAGGTAACTGCGGAGCAGAGACGTGGAGCTAAGACTGCCAATTTTGGGATTATCTACGGCATCAGCGCTTTTGGGCTAGCCGAGCGTCTAAACATCGGACGAGGCGAGGCCAAAGCGCTTATCGACGGCTATTTCGCTTCCTACCCGGGAGTGAAGGCCTATATGGACAGAGTGATTGAGCAGGCTAAGGCTCAGGGCTATGTTACCACGCTCCTAGGTAGGCGGCGCTACCTGCCCGACATCACGAGTGCCAATGCCGTAGTGCGTGGCTATGCCGAGCGCAACGCCATCAATGCTCCGCTGCAAGGTACGGCTGCCGACATCATCAAAATAGCCATGATACGCCTATACGCGGAGATTAGGCGCCGAGGCCTGAAGAGCCGTATGATCCTGCAGGTGCATGACGAACTGAACTTCAACGTCCCCAAGAGCGAGCTAGCAGAGATGCGTCAGCTCGTCAGACAGACGATGCAATCCGCCCTCACTACTCTAGCCGTCCCTCTAGTCGTGGAGGTTGGCGAGGGCGGTAGTTGGCTCGAAGCGCATTAGAGATAGACTTCCTTCGTCAACATAAAAAAGGCCTAACCTCTATAATCGTGAGAGGTTAGGCCTTCCTGTATGATTACCAATGGGGTTATTGGAGCGATTTAGGAGCCTCGATGAAGTAAGGGCTTAGGCGAATGCTATCATCTCTGGAGAAAGCAGGGTCACGCATCAAGGTACTCCAGCGCATAATCCGCCCGTGGCGACTGATGAGCCGATTGAGCGACTTGACTTGCGTATAGCTCAAATAAGGATGACGGGGAATATCGCCCGAGATGAGCGAATCCAAGCGGTAGGTACGTGGCGAACGACCAATACGGAACCACCCCTTTAGGCTAAGGAATTTGTCCTCGTCCATACCATACACCTCTTGTAGCTGCAGGACGGTGTAGTAGCCCCCGAGCTGACGCCTAAGCGCCAAGATGCGATGCGAGAAAGCAGGGCCTATGCCGGGTACTTTGATTAGCGTAAGCGAGTCTACAGTATTGAGATCTAGTATTTGGCGCTGTCTGAACTTAGGCGCTGACGAGTTTCTCAAATGAGCAGGAGGGCCAACGTAGTGGTCTGGTCGGTAGATCGTATCGGCAGGCGATGCTAGTGCCGACATTTGGTTCTGACCTCTTGAAGTCAAGGATAGCAAGACCGCTCCCGAAGAAATCAAGAGTAGCAGAACAATCAGCACAATGCGCTCGGCTCGCCCGATGAAAAAGAAGTAACGCCCCATAGCAAGTATTAGATTTTAGGTGTAGAGGCATCGGATGCCCTAGTTATTAACTTCAATCCGCTCGATCTTGCCGTCTTTGAGGTAGATCGTACGGTCGGCTCGTTTCGCTAGCTCTATATCGTGTGTGACGATGACGAAGGTCTGCCCAAGTTCTGCTCTAAGGTCGAAGAAGAGCTGATGCAGAGCTTCTTTGTTGTGTGTGTCGAGACTACCCGAGGGTTCGTCCGCAAAGATGACGGCTGGCTCGTTCATCAGCGCACGAGCTACGGCGACACGCTGGCTCTCCCCGCCCGACATCTGACTGGGTTTGTGTCCGGCACGTTCGCTTAGCCCCATTTGGTTTAGTAGTTTACCAGCCCGCTCACGTGCTTCTCGGCGACTCTTCCCCGCAATCATCGCAGGGATCATTACATTCTCTAGAGCGGTAAACTCTGGGAGTAGCTGGTGGCTCTGGAAAACGAATCCGATCGAGCTATTGCGTAGCTCTGCCGTAGCCCGAGAGCTGAGCTTGCCTACCTCCTTGTCTGTGATGATAAGCTGGCTATCTGCGTCGGCATCGGCCAGAGTACCGAGGATCTGTAGAAGCGTAGTCTTGCCTGCTCCGCTAGGCCCGACGATAGATACGATCTCTCCTTTGTAGACCTCCAAATCAACCCCTCTGAGTACCTCTAGAGAGCCGAAGCGCTTGCGGATATTAGTGGCTTGAATGATTTTCATTGGCTGAGGGTACTTGAATGTGTTTGAGCACATAGGCGGATAGGTGGCACCCGAAGATAGCGGGCATATATGCGGCTGTGCCAGCAGTTGAGCGCTTGCATCGCTCTCCGCTGATCTCCACGACTGCCTCTTCGTCGGGTAGCTCGCTGGAGAAAACCACTGGAATGCCATTCTTGATGTCTAGCTTGCGCAAGCGTTTGCGCAGAGCACGGGCGAGCGAACAGTTGTAGCTTCTGTTGATGTCGGCTACTTGAACCGCACTAGGATCACTCTTAGCACCTGCGCCCATAGAGCTTACGATAGGTAGCCCTCTCTGCTTGCTTAGGGCGATGAGATAGACCTTAGGGCTAAGCGAATCGATAGCATCGATGACGAAGTCGTAGCGATGACGATCGAGTAGCGTCACCATGTTCTCGTCCTTGAGGAACTCCTCCACGACCTCGAGCTCAATCTCTGGATTGATATCTCTAAGCCTCTCGGCAAGGACAGAGGCCTTAGGGCGACCGATCGTGCTATGCAGAGCCGTCAGCTGTCGGTTGATGTTGGAGGGCTGAACGATATCTGCGTCCACAATGGTCATACGGCCAATACCAGCGCGTGCAAGCATCTCGGCAGCATAGCCACCAACGCCTCCCAGACCTACGACCAGCACATGGGCTCGTCCCAGCTCCTCCACACGCTCTGCTCCCCACAGCAGCTTAGTCCTTTCTTTCCAGTCTGTCCTCTCGGTCATATTTTTCGATACTTGTCATTTTATTTGCCTGAATTCTCATGGCAATTATCAGATATCAGGAGCTCATCAAAAAGTTTCTTCCAACGGTCATCGTTTATATCTGGAGCATAGTCTAACCTCTTAGTTAAACAAGCCTGCTGGAGATTATGGCGCAACGTGTCATTCTGACAAAGTTCTAGCAACGTATCAGCATAGGCTTTGAGGTCAAAAGGCTTGACCAATCGCCCTGCACACTGAGATGCACCAATGATAGACTCAACACCAGCACAACAATCAAATGAAATAGGGACTACTCCGTTACTTTGAGCCTCGACCAATACCATCGGCCAGCCCTCGAATGAGGATGTCATACAAATAATTGCAGCGTCGTTATAGATACGCTTGAGGTCTGTTTCATAGCCACACAAGTGTATTCTCTTAAGCCTATATTTTCTTATAAGTTTGTGAAAGATCCATTCGTCTGGGCCAGCACCATAGAATTTTAACTCCCAATCGGGTAATTTATCTTGAATCTCTCTCCAAACTTTGAGCAAGCGATCAAATCTTTTGGGAGCTAATGATAGGCGACCGACATAGACAATCTCCTTTCGCTTATTGAGATTTGGGGCTGCTTCAATCTCTATGGTATTAGTCATTGAAATCACCTTCCTTTTTTCCTCCTCCGTGAGAGATAAAGCCTTGGCTATTTCTGCTTTATATTCAGGGCACAATACAATGTATTTGTCAAATAGGTGAATATCTCTCAGGTGCTCCTCCTTGAGCCGTTGATACTGCTCCGAGTTACGAGTCTTGCCTTTATAGCCGAGCAGGTTCCACTCAATCCATTTCTTGATGGAGTATTTGGCTTGTAACTCCCCTAGCTCAAGTCTGTAGCTCATTTCCCAAAAGGGTTTACTGTGATTCCAATAAACCAATTTACATAAGCTATACTTATTCCAATCCTCAAAGAACTGGCCCTCCATATAACACGCAAAGGCGATACGGATATTTTGCTCCGCCAAATAGGCTATAAGCGCAGCCTTATTGTCTTCTGTGTAAAATGTTTCTTGGTTTGGCAAACAATAAATCTCGGCATTGAACCCTTCTGGTAGGACGAACTCATTGGGGTTGTGCTTCGACCCAATGAACGTCGAATGGATCCCCCATTTACTAAATAATCTTGCTGTAGTGAGAGAAACTCGCTCAGCCCCGCCTCCTTCTAGGCGAGGGTGGAGAAAGGCGACTTTTAGTCCGTTATAGCTCATATCTTATTGTCGTTACTGTTTATTTCTTGATGCCACGTCTGTTGAGCTCTTGTTGGTAGAGGCGGGCGTTGCGTAGGTGCGTTGCGTAGTCGGTTGCGAAATTGTGGTAGCCAGAGAAGTCTTCTTTGGCTACCATGTAGAGATAATTGTGCTGCTCAGCTTGCAGCACGGCGTCCAAACTGCTTGGGCGAACCAGCCGTATTGGGCCCGGCGTTAGTCCCACATTGCGATATGTATTGTAAGGCGAAGCGACCTCTAAGTGCTCGTATAGAATACGCCTAAGCGAGAAATCTCCAAGGGCGAACTTAATCGTCGGGTCGCTCTGCAGGGGCATTCCCTTACGTAGGCGATTGATGTATAGCCCTGCTATGCGGCTATATTCATCTTGTTTGCTCGATTCCTCCTCGAGGATCGCTGCTAGAGCCGATGCATCGCTCTGGCTGAGCCCTAGGCTATCGGCTTGAGCGATGCGCTTTGCCGTCCAGAAGCCTTGGTACTGATGCAGGATTGTATCTACCAATGCTGGCAGACTAATATCCCACTCTAGCGTATAGTGCTGGGCGAGGAATAGGCTACGAGCCTGCTCTCGATTCATACCTTGCCTAGCTAGTGCTACGCTATCCTCGAAGAACCCTACAAGCTCTGCTGAGTCGAGCATAAGGTGCTTATCTAGCTGCTTGACGAGCTCTGCCTCCGTGCGTATGCCAAGTAGAGGCAAGCTAACGGGAGCTTGATTGCCCGATATGAGAATGCTCATGAGCTCGTCTGTCGTCACCTCTGGAGGGACAGCATAGCGGCCTGTGCGTAGATGTTCGTCTACCTTGCGCCAAGACCAAAAGAAGTCGAAGACATTGGGGCGTGTGGGCCAAATCTTTTTGTGGATCTGCTGGCGTACCTGCTCGGGGCTATCCTCTCGGTCAATGAGGAGGTAGACAACTTCGGTGTGCCTGCCCACGGGGGCTTTGTATAGACGGTACGCCCAGTAGCCAAGGCCTACCAAAGCAAGTAGGACTACCAATAGAAGCGCCCAGAGCCACTTGTACGATCTCTTGCCTCCACGCTGTCCTCTGCTGTAGCTACTGCCATTGAGCCTTTGATAGGTTGCTACACTAATCTTTTTCGTCATAACCTTTGTGTTTTTGAGGATTACTGCTCCAAAACATAAACCCATTCGTTCCCTTGCGATAGTTCGCTCGAGAAGCTAAATCCCTCGGGAGAGAAAGCTCTGAGCTGCTCTGGGTCCTCTATCCTATTCTGTATGATGTGGCGTGCCATAGCTCCTCGTGCCATCTTGGTGTAGATAACGATTTGCTTGAGGCCACCAGAGGGCTCTCTAGTTAGGAAGCGCGGGCTAATTACCCGAATGCTGCGCTCAACCTCGGCCCAGTGAAAGAGTTGCTTCATCTCCTCACTAGCCAAGTAAAATAGGATACCTCCCGAGGCTTGTACACGGCTGATGAGCAGCGGCGTTAGTTTATCTCGCCAATACTCGAAGACGCTCTCCTCTCTATCCCATGCCAAGTTGGCTGTACCTTCCATACGATAGGCTCTGATGCCGTCAGTCGGTAGGAGTAGCCCGTAGACGAACGAGCAGACAAGCAGATGCTCGTTTGCCCAGAGCCAGTCAGACTCGGAGAAGCTCGTAGCGTCAATCTTCTTGAAGACCATACCCGAGTAGAGCTGTAGCGTTGGTTGGTCTTGAGTCGTGCTTGAGATGAATGCTCGCCAGTCCCGATAGGCTTCGTCTGCTTTCTTGGGGCTGAGGCCAAACTGCTTGGCCATGTATTCCTTATCCAGCGCAAGTGTTGCCTCTACGATGGGCCGACTTGCTTCTATGAACTGAGGCTGTGTGGGCTCAGGGCTGTAAGCTCCCTTCTTGATTTTGCTGGCAAAAGTTTTGGCAGGAGAGATGATGCTGATCATGGCTAGAGTAGGCGTAGCTTGAGGGTGTCACGAAGTTGCTCAAGGCTTGGGTTGAGCTTCTTGAGATGTTCGTATCGGTCTTGTGATGTTGTTGGGAGGAAGGTTTGCTCTCCCTCGGCCTTGGCACGTACACGCACCTCTATCCCTCCGTGGCGTAGCGCCCGGCGCAGATAGGCTTGTATGCGAGGAAGCTCCCTCTGGATCGGTTCCATAACGGCAGACGAGTCCACGATAGCAACCTCTGCAATATGTGGCTCTACTAGGCGAGGTAGTTCCTGCTGCATGATGTTACGACAGATTACCTTGTCTTCCTCCAATTCCTTATTGACAAACTCCATCCACGCCCTCTGGAGCATAACTTCATCGAAGCCCTCACGAGCCGAGATTTCCTCCTCATGTAGCTCCGTGGAGGTTGGGTTCTGCGTCCTCTGTGACCGAGATTTTAGCCCACGAAAGCGCTGTCTGCCCTCACGAATCTCTTCATCAGCTGCCACGACTATAGGCTGAGGCATCGGCGTAGGGGTTGCTTCTTGCCGGTTGGGTATCGAGGCTGGCTGTACCGCTGCTTGTGGGCGTACAGGTGGAGGAGTGGTCACGCCTGCATTTGGCAGCGTATTAGGCCCAGCTGTTTGTGGCTGAGGCTTGTGGCTATTGGCCGAAGTGTTGGTATTGGGCTGTGCACTAGGGCTAGAGCCCTGCTGTTGAGGTTGCGAGCCTGTTTGTGGTTGTGCTTGGGGCGAGGGGGCTGCTTGCGCCTCGGGCGATCGGAACAGACCGATTAGGTTAAGCAGGCTGAGCTCTACGAGTAGTCGCTTATTTGTGGCTGATCGATACTGCTGATCTGCTTGTACGAGTACTTTGAGCCCTTGATGTAGGCCTGATATAGGCGTACGAGAGGCTAACTCTTGGTATAGCTCAGCCACGCTGGCAGGCTTCTCAAGGAGGGGGAGCGTCTCGGGGTGCTGGGCGACCAATAGATCTCGCAAGAAGTTGGCTAGGCCAGATAGAATGATTTGCCCGTCGAAGCCTCGTGCTAGTAGTTGGTCTAGCGCTACGAGTAGGCTTCGATAGTCCCCATGCAAGATATGCTCAAGTATCTGTCTATATGCCGTATGGTCTAGTACGTTGAGGCTCTCTAGGGCGTTGGCATAAGTGATGTGCCCAGCGGAGAAGCTCGCAATGCGGTCGAACATGGAGAGTGCATCACGCATACCCCCATCGGCTTTCTCAGCAATCAGGCCTAAGGCTGCCTCCTCGGCGTCGATCCCTTCGCTTGTAGCCACATAGCGCAGGTGCTGAGTAATGTCTAGGACTGTGATGCGCCGGAAGTCGTAAATCTGGCAACGTGATAGGATCGTAGGGAGAATTTTGTGCTTCTCCGTCGTGGCCAAGATGAATATCGCATAGCTCGGTGGCTCTTCTAGGGTCTTGAGGAAGGCATTGAAGGCAGCTTGAGAGAGCATGTGTACCTCGTCGATGATGTACACCTTGTAGCGTCCGAGAGCTGGTGGCATAGCGACCTGCTCCGTGAGGGTACGAATGTCCTCAACGCTATTGTTGGAGGCTGCATCAAGCTCAAAGATATTGAACGAGCGTTGCTCCTCGAAAGCACGACAGCTCTCACATTGATTGCACGCCTCCCCCTCAGCACTTAGGTTGGTACAGTTAATAGTCTTAGCTAGGACGCGCGCAGCGGTTGTCTTGCCGACACCACGAGGACCGCAGAAGAGGTACGCATGGGCAGTCTTACCCGAGAGCACGGCCGTGCGCAGGGTGGCTGACATGGCCTCCTGCCCTACAATCGTAGCGAAGCTATCTGGGCGATACTTGCGAGCTGATACAATATAATTTCCCGACATATTAGTACATAAAACACTCGTACACAAAAGTAGCAATTTTGCCTCTGACCGATGAGTTTGATACTTGGGCTAGAGATTATAAAATAATAGTACCTCTTGTTAATCCATCGCAAGTTCCACTACCTCTATGCCTGCTATCTCAATAGCGTTATAAGCCTCTTTTAGAAATTCGGGACACTTATTTGGTTTGATGGCCGTAAAAGTTAGTCTAGGGATATGCTGTAAGTTTAATATCGCAGAACTACAGAACGTGTATATATGGAAGCTGGTTTCAGCCGATTTTCTGAGCTCCTGCAAGAAGTAGTCCTCTGCTATTAAAGGGGTGGTTATATACTCCACGCCTTCGACTTTATAGGGCTCTCTAGGGTGAGGGAGATACTCTTGGATACTATATATATCTACCACATATTCAGTAACCTTTTTACTTGCCTCTCCGCTAGGGTCCGTTAGTTCGTGGATAGGCTGGCCAAGAAAGACCTTTCTAGTTCTAGTTGACGATTTTGTTTGGCCTATTAGATCGCTTTTAGAGAACAGCTCTATGTAAGTTGTTTCCCCCATAACATTAGGCTGTTTGTAGATGCTGTAATGTTGTACTGATCTATTGCGTAAATCTTGTACCGAGGGGATTTTTAATACAAGATTAAGGATTCTTTGTAGTCCTCCACCTTGTTTATCCATCATTCTTTCAAATGCAATCGGGCTCAAGTTTAGAGTACCATCATCAAAGGTTTTGATTGTTGCGTTACTGAATCGATGGATCAGAAAATGTATATCTATTAAATCGAGGCTAGCGATGAAAATAGTCTTGACGGAGGGTAGTTTGTAACTTTTGATTAGAAGCTTCAGCATCTCTCTGTAGGCTTGCAATTTGTTAGAAGCCCCACTTCCATAAACCAACTGTGTTTGGGCGCACTTGCGGGCTAGTCTATGATAATAATAAGTCTGCTTCTCTGATGGGTGACGGTTGTACATCACTCCATAAAATTTCTCATTAGGGTGTAGGTCTATGATACGCTCTGCTATGAGTACTTGGAGAGGGGTGAAGCAAATAATCAAGTTCATTTATCCGATTTGTTTAGATAGGGTGTTGGCCAGTAGCTCGTAGCCAGCCTCGTTTAGATTAAGGCCATCGTTGGTATAGGCTGGGGATAGCTTGCCATACGTATTGTTAAATGCCTTGTTTAGCTCTACCCAATGCACTTGAGATAGAGCCTTTATTTCCTGCCTCATAAGTTTGTTGAAGGCTTCAGTCCTGCTGTTGTCACAATCGACACGGAATAGAGTATTCAGACACTCTAGCAGGTAAACCCTAGCCTTGGGTCTAATCTGTATGACGAGATCTATAAGTGTCTTGGCTTCACGCACGAGCTCTTGTGGGCTTTTATCTTCTTTGCGTAGATCATCTCTACCCAAGTCCAGAACAACAACCTCCGATAGTGCAAGGTCCTCTCGCTTCATCACTAGCTCCCTATACTGGGCCATACGTGCCGCAGTGATAGCGATATTTTGGACATCTCTAGCAGCAACCTGATTTGCAGAGTATAGGGCAAGGAGTGATCCGCCAAGTAGAGTGATCCCTTTGGGCTGGCTATAATACGTTTCTTTTAGCTTAACTTCTCTCTCCACTTGAGCCTGTAGGAGCTGATCTCGCTTGCGCTGCTGGGTGATGAAGTAGAAGTGCTCAAAGTCATCTCTGTCGTCTATATCTATGGATACAGACTTGTCCATAAAGTAAGCTAGGCTCCGAGCGCCATAGAATTGCTTCGTGTGTAGATACTCCTTCGGCTTCGCAATGAAGAGCGCACCATTGGACGAGTATTCGGGTGCGTAGTTTTGACGTGCATATCTGGAGTAGTCGAGGTCGAAGTGTTTGAGGCTTTCGTCCTCGTCTATGCTACGTGTAAGTGTTGTTGGTTTATGGGCATCGGACACCGAAACCAAGTAATCAAACTGTTCCCATCGACTCTCGAACCTCTCGCAAGCCTCCTTGATGTGCGCTGATGTGCGTAGTGGAGATGTCGGCTGGAGTAAAACAAAGTAGTCGTAACCCGAGTACTCCTCTCTGAGCAGTACGTCCTCAAGTACATCAAATGAACTGGATTTGTCGGTTGCCAGATGCCCAGCTCTTTTGATGAAGTCGATCGGGTAGTGCGTTAGCGTGTCTATGTATTCTTGCGAGTCGGTAGTCAGGATAATTTTATCAAATACGCCTGCATCTAGAGCGGCCTCAATGGAATAAGCAAGAAGGGGCTTGCCGTCTGCCATAAGCATGTTTTTATTGGGCAGTCCTTTGGAGCCAGATCTGGCTGTAATGATAGCAATCTTCCTCATAATAATTTTGTTAGAGCGATTAGTACTTGAGCTATGCTAGCCCCTCTCAATGTTCTCACAAACACCTCGCCTCTTCGGCTTTCGGGCTACGATACAAAGTTAGGGATAATCATTCAAAGCATAAGGGCAGAAGGCCAGTATATCCTGTGTGTAAGGAGCACCAAGAAGATAATTCGCTGCGATGCTTTGTGACCTATGGGAGTATGCTCCCTTGGAGTTGGGGGTATTCATCTTGTTTAGCGGTCGGTCTAGTGTTAACGCCCCTACATTTGGGTTAAATCTTTGGAGTACGATTTTATACCTTTAGAGTTAAGGAGTGTTAAGAATTTGCTCGCAAATTTTGAGCAATGAGGCAGTATTTGTAGAGTGAAGTGAGACCTCTGTGCAAAATTGATTGGAAGATTTCTGAGGATTGGTGGATCAATCTTCTGTGATGTGTCCACTAATCTCGTAAGATTGATGGGAAGAAAAGCTCAAAAAGGCTTTGCTAGCGCATGGCGCTATCCTAGAAGTTGTTGTATTGTAATGGTTATTAGATGTTTATGTTTGTGCGATTTTAAGGTAGGTATTTTCATCTGCCTGAGTAGAGGAGCCCAAATGAAGTCGAGCGCCGTGTAGAGCTCTTTAGGGCCCAAATACGAGGTCTGCGGTGTTTGCGCTCATGGCGAGTTGGTTTTCCCATCAATATCCCGAAAACTGAGCTAAAATCTAAAATCGGAGCCAATAAGAATGTTAATTAAATAAAAGAACTATTCTTGCAGATGGGTGCGTATTGTTCGACAGACTAGGGAGAAAGGTAAAATTGGAGTAACCAAAAAGATGAAGTATATAAGTTAAGTTATCTTATTCACCATTAACAGCAAACATTATGAAGACAATCATCTCGCTTTTGGCTGTAGGAATGCTATTAATAGCCTGCAACAATCCAGCCGAGCAAGCTAAGACAGACGTATCGGCAGCCCCGTCTGAGGAGCGTATCGGCCAGATTATCACCCAAGATATACAGCAAGGGCTGACGCCCGATGCTGTACTGACGGGGCTTCAAGACGGTAATACGCGCTATTTGGCAGGCAAACCTCTAGCTCGAGATCTCAATGCGCAAGCCATGGCGGGCCTAGAGGGGCAGTTCCCCGAGGCCTTTATTCTCTCATGCATGGACAGTCGAGTGCCAGTGGAGTATATTTTCGACAAAGGTATTGGTGACCTCTTCGTGGGCCGTGTGGCGGGTAACGTTGTAGACGAACATATGCTTGCCAGTATGGAGTATGCCTGCGAGGTATCTGGCGCCAAGCTGATCCTTGTCCTCGGGCATCAGGACTGTGGAGCTGTCAAGGCTGCGATTAAGGGAGTAGAGCTAGGCAATATTACCTCTTTGATGGGCGAAATCAAACCTTCGGTGCAGGCGACCAACTACACGGGTGAGCGCACTTATAGCAACAAGGAGTTTGCCAATGCCGTAGTTGTGGAGCATGTGCGCCAGACGATCGATGAGATCCGCCGAGATAGCCCGATCCTCAAGAAGCTAGAGGAGGAAGATAAAATCAAGATCTGTGGTGCTGTCTACGAGATGTCTACGGGGCGTGTCCACTTTTTGTAGTTCCACATAGGCCACGGGGTAGGATTTGCTTACTCAAATTCACCTCATACTACCTTAAACCTATTGGCTGGGCGGTGTGTCGAGATGCAAGTCTTGGTACGTCGCCTTTGCTATTTCATCTGCTTTTCGTTGCTATTTTTGCTTTTGATCAAGCAAATCATCTTATGTATGGCTATTGAAATCAGTATTACTCGTCAGGAGTTCATCAAGCACACGGCCTACTACCTCGACAAAGTGACCGAGGGGCGTGTCGTCCTCATAGACCAAGCCCCGGCACCTACGCTCCGTTTGGAGGTCAAGGCCGAGGCTTGTGATATAGAGGGAGGTAGCTGCCATGCAGAGCAGTATAAGGAGGAGTTTCGCTCCTTCTTGGCCTCGCTCGACTAGTCTTGTATGTCTAGTAGGGATTTGATGCGGGCGGCTACTTCTTCCATTTGCCACTTGGGGGTAGAGGTTGCTCCACAGATTCCGATTGTCTTGGGCATGGGCTCTAGCATCTCTCTGGTTACCTCGCTGGCCGAGGATACGAAGATGGTACGCTCGTTGCTCTGTCGGCAGTGTGCATAGAGCACTTTGCCGTTGGAGCTCTTGGGACCAGCGACGAAGAAGATGAGCTCGTGCTGCGATGCAAACTCCTTGATGTGTGGCATTCGATTGGACACTTGTCGGCAGATTGTATCCTGATAGTCGAAGCGGATCCCCGGCTGCATACGATCTCTGAGCGTCTCGATTAGCTCGTGGAAGCCCGAGAGCGACTGCGTTGTTTGTGAGAATAGTGCCACAGGCCGACCGAAGTCTACTGCCTCAATATCCTCAGCCGTCTGTATCACTATCGCCTCTCCGTTGGTCTGACCTACTAGGCCATTTACCTCGGCATGCCCCTTCTTGCCATAGATGACGATCTGCCCATCTAGAGGTTTGATCTCTGTGTATTTCTTGAGGATTTGCTTCTGTAGGCGCACGACTACGGGGCAAGTTGCGTCCACAAGCTCAATGTTGCGTTCCTTGGCCCACGAGTAGACTTGTGGAGGCTCGCCATGAGCTCGGAAGAGGACACGCTTGCCCGAGAGCTGCTTGAGACCCTCGTAGTCGATGGTCTGCATACCCTTGGTTTGCAGACGCTCCACTTCTTGGTCGTTGTGTACAATGTCGCCGAGGCAGTATAGCTCCTTGGCATCGGAGGCGAGCTCTCGCTCTGCATGTTTGATCGCATTGATCACTCCGAAGCAGAAGCCACTCTGCTGGTCGATCTCTATGATTGGTGTCATATCTTTGAGTCTTATCTTGAGTTACTATACCGTACGTTAATTAAAGCGTTTAGGGGTGTGTTTGTTCATTCGAGGGTATGAAAAATCGGCTCCGACCTCTCGCATTGCGATGTGGGTCGGAGCCGATCTGTTTTCTTGGGCTGGGCTTCGGATTAGTTGCTGGAGCTCTCGGATACGATGAGCAGTATGTCGCCAGAGTGTATCTCTAGCTTGCCTTTGGGGACGAAGTAGTTTTCGCCTCGGCGTACGAGGATTACCAGCTCCTCCTCTTTGAGGTTTAGATCCATGAGCCTATTGCCCTCGTCTAGCATGGCAGGCGTTACCTTGCGCTCCTCCATAGAAGTCCCCGTATGCTGCGGGATTTCTACGCCGAATAAGCTGACTTTCTTCTTGACCTCCTCGTCCAACCCGAGCCATTTGGCTACGATCGGGAGCGTACTGCCCTGTATGAGGAGCGAGAGTAGGGTGATGAAAAAGACGATGTTGAAGAGCGTATTCGCCCCTTCGATGTTGTTCATCATAGGGAAGGTGGCGAAGATGATTGGTACGGCACCACGCAAGCCTACCCAAGCAAGGAATGACCGCCCCTTGAGGCTGATGCGTGGGAATACACTCAAGCTCAGATGTACGGCTAGAGGACGAGCAAAAAAGATCATAAATAGCCCAGAGAGCAGAGCGAATGGCGCCACTGGGATTAGATCTTTGGCATCGACGAATAGCCCAAGGACGATGAATAGGGCGATTTGTAGTAGCCAAGTCATACCGTCGAAGAAGGTTTCGATACTCTTCTTGTGTACCAAACGGTTGTTCCCCACCACTACCCCCATGATGTACACAGCCAGATAGCCATTGCCTTGGAACAGTGCCGTGAGCGAGTAGGTCAAGAAGATAGCACAGAGTAGGGTAATGGGGTAGAGGGCTGCATTGTCGATGTTGATCTTGTTGAGGAAGAGTGTCGTCACCCTGCCGAGCAGATAGCCGAGCCCAGCCCCCACGCTGAATTGAAGTGCAAACGTAGAGACGATGCTGGCCCAAGAGCCCTCGCCCTCGCCCGTGACGTACTGGATCAGGGCGATGGTGAGCATATACGCCATTGGGTCGTTGCTGCCACTCTCTAGCTCTAGGATCGGGCGGAGCCCCTCCTTGAGGTGCATATTGCGAGCACGCAGAAGGCCGAAGACCGAGGCCGAGTCGGTACTCGACATCGTGGCTGCTAGAAGTAGAGCAATAGGGAAGCTCAGATGAATGGTAAAGAAGTCGAACGTGCCGAGCCAATAGAGAAAGCCCCCGAAGAAGAGAGTCGTGAGCAAAACCCCCACAGTCGAGAGCATAATCCCCGGGCCAAGCACTGGGCGAATATCCCCAATCCTTGTCTCGAAGCCCCCGAAGAAGAGAATAACGGCTAGGGCGACAGTCCCGAGGAATTGGGTCTTGCTCGTGTCGCTATACTCAAGCCCTAGTCCAGAGCTGCCGAAGATCATTCCTGTGATGAGGAAGACGAGTAGGGCTGGTACGCCTAGGCGAGTGCCGACCTTACCAGCCAAGATGCCGGCAAGCATCAGCACTGCCCCTACGAGGAGCAATAGGTCTGTTGATATCATCTATAATCTGCTTAATACGAGTAGATAGGTAGCTTATTCCTTGACGAAACCTCGTGAGCCTTTGAGTATGAAAGGCTCTTGATGCCAGTGAAACTTGGGGTAGCTATCCGTCTGGATCACACGATTGCGCCTCCAGAGTATTCCATCTACGCTCTGTGCAAAGAGGAGCGGCTCATCGAAGGTCATGAATACATTGTCCTCGATGGTGATGCCATTCTTGCCGTCACCGTAGAAGGGCTGACGCTGCTTCTCGAGTTGAGGGATCACGGGGAAGAGCGAGATAGCAGCTTCGGTAAACTGAAAAACACTTGTCAAGACGTCGAGGAATAGGTTGCCTCGGATATGTAAATACTTTGTCTGGCCAGACTCGAACCACTGATTGCAGTCGCTACTCACGAGGATTGCGGAGCCTGAGATGTGATCGAATACGTTGTACTCTACCTTGATAGGCTTGGGCGTGTTGAGGAGTGTGCCACGAGCTCGGTTGTGACGGATCGTATTGTCGGCGAAGGTGACACTCGGGGTCTTGCGTAGGTTCTCGATGCCGATGCTATTGCTTGGGTTGAGCTGTCGTGACAGTTTGTTGGCGAAGCGCAAACGCAGCACCTTAGCCCCTGCTAGTGTAGGTGTGTCTACGGGCTCGATGGCGGTGAGCGTATTGCCCTGCCCTACGACCTCGAAGGTAGAGCTAGCGACAAACTGTATCGAGTCGCCTGCCTTGCCCCAGTCCATGCCCCAAGCCTGATTGTGCATATATTGCCCCTCGACGGTGTAGTTGTCCACACGCTTGATGAGCTTGAGGTAGACGCCGTGCACATTGATCGCATCGTCCATCATGCCCTCGAAGAGCCCACGGCGCACGTCTATATGACCGCTACAACCAGAGAAGTGCGTGGCATCGGCTTGCGTCGTGGCATAGCGTGGATCGGAGTCGCCTCTGAGGCGAACGCTGAAGCCATCTAGACTGACGTTGTGAGTGTTTTGAGCTAGAAGACCCATGCCGTCTGCATAGTGTATGTTGATGTTCTCTAGGCGGACGTCCGTATTGTCCGAGAGGAATATCCCGGGATTGGGGCGTTCGTAGGTGCGTAGAGCTAGGACTGTGCCTGCTTTGAGGCGTTCGTCCCGAAAATTGGGAGCCAAGATACGCCCCTCGTCTAGTAGACGGCTCCCTTTGGTCGAGAGGTCGATGTCTGCCGTACGGTAGAGAATACGCTTAGTAGCTCCGTCGAAAGCTATCGCTACGTATGGGCGGTTGCTCCAGTCACGGCCGTAGAACTCTAGCTCCCCCTGGCCTGTCAGTCGCCACTGCGCCGAGCAGATTGGGGCGAGCACCAAGCCGCCTTCGCCTCTATTCTCCTCCACTCGTACATGTGAGAGCTGGGGGTGTCGGAAGTCGATGCGGAAGTTGCGCAGCTCTATGTTGCTACTCTCTACGACAGCGATCGGGAGCATTCGGTCTAGGAATAGGAACTCGGCTCCCATACCCTCTAGGCGCACGTTGTGTAGCTGCTTGAGGTTGATGCCTATTGATCTCAGGGGGGCATGGTCGTGGTTGGAGATATGGTAGGTAGCCACAGGAGCACCATCTTTGGCGAACTCGTACACTCCGGGAGCGAATACTAGCGTAAGGGTATCGCTGGGGCTAGTGGTACGAGCAAGCTCGGCGATAGCTTGGTTGAGAGGGGCGGTATTGGAGTAGCCAGCTTGTGGCTTGACGCCAAAGTCGATGAGGTGTACCACTCGCTCTCGGGCCGAGAGGACGCTGAAGCTGCCAAGTAGAGCCAAGAGGCACCCTAGGGCTGTCAGGAGGTTATGTCGCATACGTTGAGTTTTTAGTCCGAAAGGATACATATCTAACCGAAAGTTACAAAAATACAAAATCCTCACCGAATTTCTTATGCTTCTGCACCACTTTGATATCCCCACTGCTTGCTCCAAGATTTGGCTCGAGGCACTGCCTCCAATGTTGATGAGGAGTAGACCTTGCTTGTACCTCTCCCCCCCAATGAGCTCTCGTGACTCTGTCCTCGGAGCCTTGCAGTCCTGAGAGCACAACTGCGCATACGATAGTCTTAGGCTGGCTGATCCTCTCTTTCGTCACTAGACCTAGATGACGGTGATGAGAGGCCATTCCTCTACTTTTTGGTTAAAGAGTGTAAAGGATATATTCAGTGTTTTGGGGTAATAGGGCTGTGGTTTGTAAAGAACAATGGAGTGCGCACAGTAAATTGATGGGTAGATTTTTGAGGATTGGAGGATTAATCCACCACGGTGTACCCACCAATCCCAAAAGATTGATGGGAAGAAATGCTCCCAAGTACCATGTAGTCCCATTGAGAATGAGTAATAGGCTCTATATATGGCTCTTTTATAGTCCCTTGTGAAACCCGTGTTTTAGACGGTTATTCCTGTTCGGTCGAAGCGAGGTGCGTAAACGAGGTCGGACGCAATCTAGGGCCTGCTAGGCCCCAAATAAGCGGTTTGAGGATTTGATAACCGTGGAGCAGGGGTGGATTAGCTAGGAGCCCAAATGTAATCGAGAAGTGTAAAAATTTGCTATTGGTACGCTTGCCGAGATGAGCCTCCGTATGTGTGAACCCTAGTCCTAGGGATATGTGTTACTTTTGTGGTTAGTTATTAAGGAATAAGATTGCCACTGGGCAATGATATATAGGACAATGACAGAAGAAATCAATGGTGCATCGGTCTGCCGATTTGCCGATATAGAAATCCTGCGCTACCGCATCGACGGCTTCGACGCCCTACCTCTGGAGCGCAAACTCCTCGTCTATCATCTGAGCGAGGCCGCCCTAGCTGGGCGAGATATTACATTCGACCAAAACGGCCGCTACAGCCTGCGCCTGCGTCGCTTCCTTGAGGGAGTCTATCAGCACTATCAAGGCGATCGTACGAGTGAGCAGTGGCGTGCGCTAGAGGTCTACCTCTTCCGCCTTTGGTTCTCCTCGGGTATTCATCATCACTACGGAAGTGAGAAGTTCGAGCCCGGGTTTAGCGAGGCCTTTCTGCGTGAGGCGCTCAGCGAGGTGCAAGAGCAGAGAAGCGAATTGCTCGATCTGACGCCCAGTGTGGTGGACGATCTGCTACAAGAAGTCTTTGACCCTGAGCGCTCGCCTAGGCGTACGGTGCAGGACGGAGCGGAGGATCTGCTGAGGGCTTCGTCAGTCAATTTCTACGATGAGGGCATCGGGCAGGCCGAGGCAGAGGCTTACTATGCCGAGCAGGCCGAGCAAACAAGCGAGCAGGACCGCAAGACACCGCCTTCGTATGGGCTCAATAGCCGTCTGGGACGCAATGGCGACGGCCTGCTCTATGAGCAAGTCTATCGTATCGGTGGGCTGTATGGCACAGCTCTAGAGCGCATTTGCACGCACCTCAAAGCCGCTCTAGCCTATACGCAGACGGATGCTCAGCGTGAGGCTCTGCTAGCCCTACTCGACTACTACAAGACGGGCAACCTACAGTCCTACAATCGCTTCTGCGTCCTTTGGGTACAGGATACCGAGCCACAGGTAGACTTTATCAACGGCTTCACCGAGACCTATACTGATCCTCTCGGCATGAAAGGGAGCTGGGAGGGACTCGTACACATACGCAACGAAGCCGCTAGTCTACGCACCCGTAAGCTGAGCGAAGAGGCGGCTTGGTTCGAGGAGCATGCTCCTATCGACAGCCGCTTCAAGAAGGCTCAGCCCAAGGGCATCACAGCTACGGTCGTTACCGTTGCGATGCTAGCTGGGGATTCCTATCCCGCTACACCGATCGGGATCAACCTACCCAATGCAGACTGGATACGCGCAGAGTACGGCTCCAAGTCTGTTACTATCGACAATATCCACGAGGCCTACCGCCTTGCTTCCAAGGCCAATGGCATGGACGAGGCCTTCATACCCGATGCAGAGGTACGTGCGATGCTGGAGCGCTACGAGGGTATCACAGAGCCGCTACACACAGACCTTCATGAGTGCCTAGGGCATGGCTCGGGGCAGCTACTGCCGGGCGTTTCGCCCGATGCGCTCGGGGCATACGGCTCGACGATAGAGGAGGCTAGGGCAGATCTATTCGCCCTCTACTACATGGCGGACGAGAAGCTCGTCGAGATGGGGCTCCTGCCCGACGGCGAGGCCTACAAGGCGTGCTACTACCGCTATCTGCTCAATGGGCTGATCACTCAGTTTGTGCGCATCCGCCCGGGGCACAAGATTGAGGAGGCGCACATGCGCAATAGGGCGCTCATCGCCCGCTATGTGCTGGCACGATCGGCTGCGGATCAGCAGATTGAACTGCGAGGGATAGAGCTCATCGTGCATGACTACCAGCAGGTGCGTGCCTCGATAGCCTCGCTGCTGGCCGAGGTGCAGCGCATCAAGAGCGAGGGCGACTACGAGGCGGCTCGTGCGCTCGTGGAGGGCTACGCCGTTAGGGTGTTTGAGGATCAGCATGCCGAGATCCTAGAGCGATATGCCAAGCTGGGCATTGCGCCCTATCGAGGCTTCGTCAATCCACGCCTAGAGTTGGTCTTCGAGGACGGAGGCATTGCCGATGTCGTGGCACACTATGACGAGGGCTACGCCGAGCAAATGCTACGTTATAGCCGTGACTATGGGACGCTGCCGAGCGACCCCGTGGCAGTCGAGGAGCTACGCACGCCTCACCCCTCCGAGCAGACCCTAGCGATAGCCAAGGAGCTAAGGGCAGGTCTGCGCACCTCGATGGACGGCGTCATCTCGTCGTCTATGCGAGAGAAAGGCTTGCACTATGGGATCAACTTTGGTTTGACGCTTGAGTACATTCAGCGTCGAGCGGCTGCTCTGCCTCAGTCCGCCGATTTGGCTCGTTATCTGCTCAGCCGTGATGTACGTGAACTCAAGCTGATCGGTCAGCTCATTTATCCTGCCGAGGAAGTAACGCTGGAGGTAGCGACCTACTTGGCTTCGACTTCTTTCTCCAATCCCGAGCTGAGAGATTGTTTGGCTAAGCATCTACTGGATAGATGTAGCGATGCCCCCAACTGGTCGCTCACTTGGGTGCTGGACGAGGAACATAATTATCAGGATATACTGCCCGTGGGCTTCATCTGTCTGGCCCGATGGATCAGCCGTGGCTGGCAGGTGCAGGGGGAGAGTCTACGCTCTCGACTCATGGCTAGAGCTTTCGTAGCTCTAGAGGCGGAGCAGGAGGCGCACATCATGCCTAGACAGCAGGCAGCGTTACTGCTCTTGAAGCGTTGGGGACGTGCAGATGCCGAGGCGAAGGCCGTGATGCTCGAGCGACCAGAACTCAAAGCATGGGTGGAGTCTTCGGAGCCAATCTACCGTGAGTTTGCCGACGATCTGCTCTTTGAGCTGAACTTCGAGGCCTAGTGATTGGCTGGATAAAAGAAAATGGACGGGGCTCTACTCTGAGAGCCTCGTCCATTCTGTTGTCCGACCGATGAGTGATACGCCTATGAGACCACGAACCTTTAGGTTGCCATTGGCTCCAGCGGTGTAGTAGGTGCCGATCAGTCTGTTGGCTTCTTGTTGTCCCCAAGCCAGCTGTACTGTGAGCAAGGTCACGAGGGCTAGGGCGATCAATCTTTTTATTCCGTTACTTGTATTTAGCTGTCCGAGATCGGGATCGTCGGGTCTACCTTGCGCAGTGCCGCCAGTGCTGCATGTGCCGCCTCTTGGTGCGCTTCTTTTTTATTGCTACCACGGCCAGAGCTGATGCGTTTGCCGTCGATGTAGACTGCACAGACGAATAGTCCGCCCGAGCGTTTAGGCTCTTGGAGCATCTTGAAGTCTAGATCGAGGTGGTGCTGCTGCACCCACTCGAGTAGGAGTGACTTGTAGTTGGTCGTCTGCTCTACTAGGCTATCCTCTAGCTCTTGGAAGAGTGGCAGCACCTTCGTCAGGACAAACATCTCGGCTTGTAGATAACCTTGATCAAGGAATATAGCACCGATGAGCGCCTCTAGCGTATTGCCGTAGGTATCGGGGCTAAGCCTCTGCCCCATCTCTCTATTGTAGCGGAGCATCTTATGCAACCCCATACGTTTGGCCACAGCATTGTTTACGGCACGTTTGACCATAGCACCACGTCGTTTGCTCAGCTCGCCTTCGTTCCAGTGGGGATAGTTGAGGTAGAGATGATGACTTACAGCCGTAGCGAGTACCGAGTCGCCAAGATACTCCAGACGCTCGTTGTTGATCCTCTGCCCCATCTCGTCGGTCAGAGAGCAGGAGCTATGCGTGAAAGCTAGCTGGTAGTAGCTGATGTTGCGGGGCTCAAAGCCCAATACTTCACCTAGACGAAGCAAAGGCTCCTCGGAGCATAGCCCGAGGAGCCTTTTGGCTCGTTCGATGATATTACGAATCATGCTGATAACAGACATGAGCAATATAATCTTATGTAAGGCTTAACCTTTGTACTTCTTGAAGATCACGCTCGCATTATGTCCGCCAAACCCGAAAGTATTGGATAGCGCCACATCAACGGTACGTTTCTGCGCTTGGTTGAACGTAAAGTTGAGCTTGTAGTCGATCTCTGGGTCGCAGTCGTCGTCGGCATGGTTGATCGTAGGAGGAACGATGTCTTCCTCTACGCTCTTGATGGCTATCATCGCCTCGATAGCACCAGCAGCACCAAGGAGGTGCCCTGTCATACTCTTAGTCGAGCTGATGTTTAGCTTGTATGCATGCTCACCGAATACGTCCTTGATCGCCTTAGTCTCCGAGATATCCCCTACGGGTGTAGAGGTTCCGTGTACGTTGATGTAGTCTACTTCCTCGGGCTTGAGTCCAGCATCCTCGAGTGCATTGCTCATAACAAGCTTAGCTCCGAGGCCCTCTGGGTGAGTCGCCGTTAGGTGGTAGGCATCGGCAGAGAGGCCTGTCCCTACGAGCTCGGCGTAGATGTGTGCGCCACGCTCGAGTGCATGCTCCAGTTCTTCGATGACCATACATACACCGCCCTCACCCATTACAAATCCGTCACGGCTCGCCGAGAATGGGCGAGAAGCACGCTCGGGCTCGTCGTTGCGTGTAGATAGGGCGTTCATCACGTTGAAGCCGCCAATACCAGCAGCACAGATAGATGCTTCTGCTCCACCAGCTACGATCACCTTGGCTTTACCTAGGCGAATGAGGTGGCACGCATCAATCAGAGCATTGGTACTTGAGGCACAAGCAGACGCCGTAGAGTAGTTCGGTCCGTGGAAGCCATACTTCATAGATACGTGACCTGCAGCAATATCCGAGATCATCTTGGGAATGAAGAATGGATTGAATCGGGGACCCGACTCGGGGTTGTAGTCACGCACTTCCTGCTCGAAGGTCGTTAGACCACCGATACCAGAGGCGATGATCACGCCCACCTTAGTCTTGTCTACGGCATCAAGGTCGAGCTTAGAGTCTACTAGACACTCATCGGCTGCGATCATCGCAAACTGGGCGTAGCGGTCTAGCTTACGCGCCTCTTTGCGATCTATATAGTCATTCACATTGAAGTCCTTCACCTCGCAAGCAAAGTGCGTCTTGTGCTTGCTAGCATCGAAGAGTGTGATGGGCGCAGCCCCGCTCTTGCCAGCCTTGAGGGCTTCCCAAGTCTCGGGAGCTGTCTTACCCAGAGGTGAAATAGCTCCTAGACCTGTGATGACTACTCTCTTGAGTTCCATATCGGGAGAGAGGATTAGTTCTGCTTCTTCTCGATGTAGTCGATAGCGTCGCCTACAGTCTTGATCTGCTGAGCGTCTTCATCGGGAATTGACATGCCGAATTCCTTTTCGAAGTCCATGATCAGCTCCACAGTATCTAGAGAGTCTGCACCTAGGTCGTTTGAGAAGTTTGCTTCACGAGTTACTTCAGATGCTTCGCAGTTTAGCTTCTCTACGATGATCTCTCTTACCTTTTCTTCAATCTGTGACATAATCTTCTTTAGTTTTGAGTTTATAATTTACTATATTAACTTTACTTTTGGATGTCCATTCGGCTGATTGCTTCCGCATTCAACGGAGCGCAAATTGCACACGAATGGGTTATTTGTGCACAAAGATACTTATTTTTTATGAATAAACTAGCTATCCTCGCTTCTGGCAGTGGTTCCAATGCCGAAACCATAGCCAAGTACTTTGCCAATCACCCCTCAATCCGAGTAGTGTGTATCCTGACTAACCGTGCCGATGCAGGGGTTATCGCTAGAGCCGAACGTTTGGGGATCTCTTGCCACTACTATAATAATGTAGAGATGCGCTCGGGCGATGCGCCCCTCCAGCTCCTAAGAGAGCTCGAAGTTGATCTAATTGTGCTAGCAGGTTACCTCTGTCTGATGACATCGCCTTGGCTTGTAGCCTATCCCAATCGCATCATTAATATACACCCAGCACTACTACCCAGCTATGGAGGTAAGGGTATGTATGGGCACCATGTGCACGAGGCAGTCTTGGCTGCTGGCGAAGAGCAATCGGGTATCACGATACACCTCGTGGATGAGGAGTACGACCACGGCCGACATCTGCTGCAAGCGACTTGCCTTGTACGCCCCGATGACACAGCCGACACCTTGGCTAGTCGCATTCATACGCTGGAGCATCGCTTCTATGCCCCCACCATCGAGCAGTATCTCACCCAAGATCTCTAGCTAGTCAAGCTAGACCTTAGGACTTCTCCCTCGAGGACGATCGGTAATAGCCGTCGCCTTTGAGGGATTTTTATTTGGATCAAGTCTTTCTTCTCTATGGTTTTGGGGAGGTTACAGCCTCTTCCTATCAACATCGGTAGCACCCGAGTTTTTAGTTTCCAAATAGCCTCTAGGCTTGTCCCCAACCGTTAGGTTGGGGAGCATATCACAACTATCTATTACTCTATAGATTTTATCGTTTTTTTTACGTGGATTTGGTTGACTAAATTTGCGTGTAATTAATTAGCATATTAGAATACACATATATAGGATAGAATGAAAGCAACAATAATCTATCATAGTCGTCGGGGGCGAACTGCTGGTTATGCCCGAGAGATAGCTATGCATCTGTGGACTCAGGGAGTGAGCGTCAAGTGCTGTGCTACCGCTGACTTCAAACCAGAGATGCTGGACGAATGCGATCTCCTGCTGCTGGGCTGCTGGACCAGTGGCTGGTTCGTGATCAACCAATATCCCAATCATCGATGGGTTACTTTCGCCAAGCAGCTCCCGAGTCAGCTCCCGAAACATCTTTTGCTCTTCTCAACGTACAAGTTTCGTACCGGAAGCATGTTTCGAGGTATGAAGAAGCATCTAAACTTACGTGACGTTGGGCAAATTGCTACGCTCCAGTCGAAGACAGGCTTCCTAAGCCCAGAAGACAAGCGACTACTAGACCAATATGTAGCCCAAATTAGACAACAGCAATAATACGAATCGTTCATTTATTAACTATAAATCAGAAGTTTTATGGAAACAAAAAACAAACTGACCACAGCTGCAGGTGCTCCCGTTGCGGACAACCAGAATGTAGCTACCGCAGGCAGGCGTGGCCCAATGCTCCTGCAAGACATTTGGTTCATCGAGAAACTCGCTCACTTCGACCGTGAGGTGATCCCCGAGCGTCGTATGCACGCCAAGGGCTCGGGAGCTTTCGGTAAATTTACCGTAACCCACGACATCACCAAGTACACTCGTGCCGCTATCTTCTCCGAGATTGGGAAGGAAACTGAGCTTTTCGTCCGCTTCTCTACGGTTGCTGGCGAGAGAGGTGCAGCTGATGCCGAGCGTGATATTCGTGGTTTTGCGATGAAGTTCTACACCGAGGAGGGCAACTGGGATCTCGTTGGCAACAATACACCCGTATTCTTCTTGCGTGATCCACTCAAGTTCCCCGACCTCAACCATGTGGTTAAGCGTGATCCCCGTACGAATATGCGTAGCCCACACAACAACTGGGACTTCTGGACCCTCTTGCCCGAAGCTCTTCATCAGGTGACTATCACGATGAGCGATCGTGGTATTCCCTACTCCTATCGCCATATGCATGGCTATGGTAGTCATGCATTCTCCATGATCAATGCTCAGGGTCAGCGCACATGGGTTAAGTTCCACTTCCATACTCAGCAGGGGATTAAGAACCTGAGCGATGCAGAGGCCGAAGCCATCATAGGCAAGGATAGAGAGAGCCACCAGAGAGATCTGTACGAGAGCATTGAGCGTGGCGATTTCCCTCGCTGGACGATGAAGATACAAGTTATGACGGAGGAACAGGCCAAGAATATGCCTTACAATCCTTTTGACTTAACCAAGGTGTGGTCACAAAAGGAGTTCCCACTCATCGAGGTTGGTGTCTTGGAGCTTAATCGCAATCCGGAGAATTACTTTGCCGATGTAGAGCAGGCTGCCTTCAATCCTGCTAACGTAGTACCCGGGATTAGTTTCTCTCCCGATAGAATGCTTCAAGGTCGTCTCTTCTCCTATGGAGATGCTCAGCGCTATCGTCTAGGGGTCAATCATCATCAGATCCCAGTGAATAAGAGCCGTTGCCCATTCCTTAATATGTATCACCGAGATGGAGCGATGCGTGTGGACGGCAACTATGGATCTCGTCTTGGCTACGAGCCCAATAGCTACGGACACTGGCAGGAGCAGAATGAGTACAAGGAGCCACCTCTAGAGCTGGACGGAGCTGCCTACCAGTGGGACTTCCGTGAAGATGACTGTGACTATTACTCTCAGCCTCGTGCACTCTTCCGTCTGATGACCCCAGAGCAGCAGCAGGTACTCTTCGATAACACCGCTCGTGCCATGGGTAATATCCCTATCGAGATTAAGGTGCGCCACATCAGTAACTGTGCTAAGGCTGACGAGGCGTATGGACGTGGTGTAGCGAAAGCTCTAGGGCTCAACTTCGACGAGCTACAGTTAGCTTAGGGGCTGACTCATAACTAAAAAAGGAAGCAGATGCAGCATCTTTGGGGGAGCCCGATGTGCTACATCTGCTTCTTCTTTTGTGTAGGAGGCTCGTCAATATGCAAGGCCTCGTGGCTGCGTTCGTTTGCTTTTAGTCCATGTGAGTTCTTTATAGATACTCTTTAGATGCTCCGTGTTTTCTGCTGCTTTGAAGAGGCGCTTAGTTACGATGAGCTTCTTTTTCTTACTCATGGCGATAGCGACACATACACTTACAGAAGACTCAGACTTGTGGTCAGATGGGAACTTTGATTGGGGGGTGAGATTTATATTTTGGCTCAAATTTCGGAATGTTGATGAGAAGACTGGGGGAGGAGAGAGCGAAAAATGGCAGATCTCGTATTGGGCCTCTAGGAGGCTCTACACGGCATTCGACCTTGCTTGGGCACTTATACTTAGTCGAATGAAAATAGTCGCTTAAAACACTTGTTTTGTAGTGTGCTGATAACCAGATTTATAAATATTTTTGTCAGGTAGTTGTCTTTGGATAGAGCCAAAATTTTAGGATTTCTTCCCATCAATCTGTTTCGATTGATTGGTACATTCATTGCGATGTCCCCATTAACCAGAAAAAGCCTTCCCTTCAAATTTCCATTTTGGGTGAATAACTTACCCCAAAATACTCCTTAGGCTTATCGGAATTAGCCTAATTGTCTTTACATACTTTAACGGAAATTGAGAAGAAGTCAATTCCCATATTTCCTGTTTTTTGTTGTAGTATGTGGCGGAGTATTGTGGGAAATGGGGAAGAAGTATATGAGGCGTCTTTCGGAAGGTGTTATTGATGCTAAACTGCTTACTAATACGGGGATATTTATAAACTATTTAGCAGTCCCTAGCTAGCCCGGGGGTTAAGCTGCGTTTCGTGGTAACCTTTGACGATGGCACTACCCTCGAGTGTACCGGAGGACTGGAGATACGAGAGAAATCTTAATGAGGCTATTGCGCAATGCGCCGCTCAACGTTTCTTGTATCTTTCTCGGTGTTTTTTGCGTGTTTGAGCGGCTTGGGGAGCCTTGAATACTATCCCCCTATCCCCATCCCTGAGGGAAATATCCCTC
>NZ_JRFC01000016.1 GCF_000769075.1 Porphyromonas sp. COT-290 OH3588
GTACATGTAACCACCTTTCTAGAAAGGAAGTTCTGATTCATCAACTTCAACAGGTTCAGAACCACCAAATAAGTCTTGTTTAGCTTGTGATTGACTACTATTATCATTAGTGATAAATACTTTTTCAACCGTAGGGAAAACAAAGTTATAATTTACGTATTCTCCTGATTCCTTGGCTTGTACACGACCGCTGACCGTTACTGTGTCACCTAATTGAATGAAATCAGGCAAGAAAGCCGAACCGTACGCAACTTTTACGTTAGATCCCTTTTCTTTTTCAAATAATGGGACTGAAATAATTTTCTTATCGCCTTTTGCTGTACC
>NZ_JRFC01000017.1 GCF_000769075.1 Porphyromonas sp. COT-290 OH3588
CCTGAGGGAAATATCCCTCAGGGATGGGGATAGGGGGATAGTATTCAAGGCTCCCCAAGCCGCTCAAACACGCAAAAAACACCGAGAAAGATACAAGAAACTTTGAACGGCGCATTGCGCAATAGTCTCAAGTCTACTTATCCTTACCTCTGTTTGATTAGCCTAGCTCTAGGATTGCTGTCAGTGGAGCTCTGCACCAGTATATACAGAAGCTCCCTTGCTGCTCCTCGCTAATGAGTGAGGCTGCAAGGGTGCTCATGTAGTTTCGTGCCAAGTAATGGTCTGGATCCTATTTGATTTTGTACGATGAGCGTACGGTCACACTCGCAGTTTTGAGTTTGGAGGAGGTATTGAATGTGCCACCCCAGCTGTAGTCCTCCTCGCTATTGAGCCCGACAATCTGGAAGACTCCCATCGTCGAGGAGGCAAGGTCGGATAGACTGCTGTTGCTACCCTCGGCAATTGTTTTGGCTCTTGCATAGGCATTCTGAGAGGCTTCTTGTAGCATCTCCATTTTGAGTGTATTGATCTGCGTGTAGTAGTAGCGAGGTGCTCTAGCTGTGAAGTTGACACCCTGCTTGAGTAGCTCAGAGATCTTTTGGTAGATGACCTCTACATTGTCTACATCGTTGGAGCTGACGATGATTTCACTTGAGAGCTGAATGCCCCTGAAGGTGCGCATATATTTCTGTGTATTGTCGTCGTAGTACTGATCGTACTCGTTGCTCACGTTGGTGCTGGAGTAGCGGATTTGCTCCTCGGTAATGCCACTTGCCATCAAGTACTTGACTATTTGTTCTCTATTGCTTTGGTGCTCGTTGTAGGCAATCTCCTGATTGGAGTTGAGTGCCGATACATATATTGTCCAGACGATTAGGTCACTCTTGATGTTACGCTCGGCGACACCCGTTACGGTGATCTGGGGCGATCCACTTCTGAAGTGCTTGATCCCAACCGATAGTAGCCAAGCACTGGCGATGATGGCCAGCGAAGCTACCATAACTAGCACTAGTTTAGTTTTTTGCATAGTAGTGAATTTTTAATGTGATACTTAACCATAAAATCAATGTATGAATAGGGTAGATGTCTGTACCCACGAAAAACACTGCTAAGGTATTAGAAATTTGTCAAAATTGATGAAGATCTAGAGTGAGTGTATGTCAAATCTTTTGAGTGTCTATCTATTTCTGCTAAGCGGATGCGTTGCATACAATAAATAAGGGGCTGTGGCAAAATTCGTATTTGCCACAGCCCCCTTTATGATGACACATTTAATCTAGTCGAGCATATCTCGGTATTTACGGTCGATCTCTCGTCTAGCTGCTTCGGTTGGCTTGAAGCCTTCGTTGGTGTCAAGTTGGTCTAGTAATTCCTTACCACCTCCCTCTAGGGTCTCGGGTATATATACGTTTACGTTGACCAATAGATCTCCTCGCCCATAGCCATTGACCTCTGGTAGACCCTTACCTCTCAGGCGCAGTATTTTGCCCGGTTGAGTCCCCGGTTCGATAGTTACACGAGCACGTCCCCCAATCGTTGGCACCTCTACTGCACCACCCTTGATGGCATGAGGGACAGAGATGAGTAGGTTGTAGATGAGGTCGTTGCCATTGCGAATGAGATTGGGATCCTCTTCTTCCTGTATGATAACGAGTAGATTCCCGTTTACGCCACCTGCTGGGGCTGCATTTCCCTTGCCCGGCACAGTGAGCTGCATGCCCTCGGCTACACCTGCTGGTATGCGAAAGCTAACGATCTCCTCCCCAATCTGAGTTCCCTTACCTTGGCACTGAGCGCAGGGTTTAGTAATTACTTCGCCTTGGCCTTGGCATGTAGGGCAGACACTCTGCGACTGCATTTGGCCGAAGAAGGTATTTTGCATCTGCATTACCACGCCACGCCCTTGACAGGTTGTACAAGTTTTGCGCCCATCGGGCTCGGTCGTGCGCTCGCCGTGACAGCGTGAACAGTGTACGTACTTCTTGACCTTTAGTTTCTTCTCTACACCCTGCTCGATCTCCTCGAGATTGAGCTTGACCCGTGCTCTGAGATCGGAGCCACGTGGGGCCTGATGACCTCCGCCACCGAATCCGCCGAAGCCACCAAATCTATCGCCGAATAGGTCGCCGAAGCGACTGAAAATATCCTCCATAGACATGCCACCGCCGAAGCCTCCTCCGCTGGCAGCACTACTACCTACACCGGCGTGGCCGAATTGGTCGTAGCGAGCTCGCTTCTGCGGGTCACTCAAGACGTCGTAAGCCTCTGCTAGTTCCTTAAACTTCTCCTCTGCCTCTTTGTCGCCCGGGTTTTTGTCTGGGTGATACTTGATGGCGAGCTTGCGGTATGCTTTTTTGAGGGCCTCGTCCGTAGCCCCTTTGTCTACGCCGAGGACTTCGTAGTAATCTCTTTTTTGTGACATCTCTTAGTCCTCCTTTCTTTATTGACCTACCACAACACTCGAGTGGCGAAGCACCTTATCGTTGAGTGTATAGCCCTTCTTGACGCAGTCGATGACCTTGCCTTTGAGCTCTTCACTGGGAGCAGGGAATGTGGCGATCGCCTCGTGTAGCTCCTCGTCGAAGCTAACTCCTGCCGTTTCGATAGGCTTGATGCCTTGGCGTGAGAGGTAGTCTGTGAATTTGCTATATATAAGTCGTATGCCCTCCTTGACGGCTTCCATATCCTCTGCTGTGTCCATGTTGGCTAGAGCAATGTCTAGATCGTCCACCACTGGGAGTAGCTCGCGCAGGACTTTCTCGCCACCATTTCGGATTAGGTCGCTCTTCTCCTTGAGGGTACGCTTGCGGTAGTTGTCGTACTCCGCCATGAGGCGCAGATGAGTGTCGTTGAGCTTCGCCAGCTGTTGCTCTAGGCTCTCCTCTGTGGCTGTCGAGTTGTCAGCTTCAGCGGTCATTTCTTCCGAGTTGGCTGCTTCCGCCTGCTCATTTGTCATATTGGTATCTAGCTGGTCTTGCAGCCCATCTAGCTCGGTTTGCTTAGTTTCTTCGTTCATTATCTCGTTATTCTTAATATTATATCGTTCTCTTAAGGTTTGCAAAGGTATGTGATTTTGCAAACTTACTGCCCTAGAAGGAGCAAATATGATACCATAGCTCATATTGTAAGGCTGTAGACTCGTGCTTAGATTGAGCAGCTGACTTCTTGCGTCTTGCCTTTTTTGCTCGGAGATCCAATTCTCGATGATAGACTTATCTTGTTAATAACTGTAAATCTTCTGTCCTCCGATACAGCTCTTTGGAGAGGCTATTTGGCCTGTTGGGTTAACTACTATTTCCAAATTGAAGGAGCAATTTGGCAGAATTGTAGGGCTAATCCGTTGTGATGTGTCCATCAATCGAGAGAGATTGATGGGGAGAAACTCTATAATTTGGCCTCCATAGCAGATCAAATTGTTTAATGCTTGGTTTTATTGTTTTGATTATTAGTGCTTTGTGTTTTGTCTATTTTAGAGGGGGATTTTCGCTCGTCTGGAGTCAAGTACCCAAACTTGGCCGGACGCAGTGTAGGGCGTCCTAGAGTGCAAATACGAGGTCTGTACTTTTTTGCCTACTCCTCTAGTGGTTTCCCACCAACATTCTGAAAACTGGTCTAGAATATAAATCTCGGCAACTACAGCATGGTTTGGCTAGCTAAGTGTATTGTCTTAATTAGTTCGGAGGCTATCTTTTATTATTCGTTTCTAGCCTATTGTGTCAGGTATTATGATGCTTTTCTAGGGGTTAACTCATGCTATCTGTGTCGTATTCGTGCGCTTGATTATTGAAAAAGGTAGAGGATATATGAAGTGTCTACCTATATATAGGTATTTTTCTGGCGAAAAACATCGGAATCCAGTAGAATATCACATATATTAGGCATCTTTGTGAGCCGATTTTATCGTGATTTGCTTAAACATTGATTGTTTATAAATTGTTTCCGTGAAAGAACGTTACAAATCCGAAAAGTGTTGCGGAAGAAATAGAGCTTGTAATTAAAAAAACAGTATAGTATGTCAAAGTTCAAGAAAGAAGAATTGCTCGATATGTTTCGTAAGATGGAAGACATTCGAAACTTCGACAATAAAATCAATCAGATGGTGCGCCGTGGTCTGGTACCCGGTATGACGCACTTTTCTGTAGGTGAGGAAGCCGCCAACGTAGGGGCCGTATCGGCTCTAGGTGAGGGGGATTTGCTGACGAGTAACCACCGTGGCCACGGACAGAGCGTTGCTATGGGTATGAGCCTCAATGAGATGATGGCTGAGATCATGGGGCGTGCCAATGGCTCTTGCAAGGGGAAGGGCGGCTCTATGCATATTGCCGACCTCGATAGAGGTAATCTCGGTGCTAATGGTATCGTAGGTGGTGGTATGGGTATCGCTACAGGTGCCGCTCTGACGCAGAAGATGAAAAACACAGGCAAGGTGGTTATGTGCTGTTTTGGCGATGGCGCAAGCAACGAAGGTGCTTTCCACGAATGTATCAATATGGCAGCTATCTGGAAGCTCCCAGTAGTCTTCTACTGCATCAACAATGGTTATGGTATCTCCACGCCTATCACATCAGTGATGAATACGAAGCATGTCTATGAGCGTGCTGTAGCTTACAATATTCCCGGGCTATTTGTCGAGGACGGCAATGATGTGCTGGCCGTGCGTGAGGCTATCGACAAGGCTATGGAGCACGTACGTGCTGGCAATGGCCCTATCCTCGTAGAGGCTGTTACTTATCGCTGGTTTGGGCACTCCACCAGTGACCCCGGCAAGTATCGCACAAAGGAAGAGGTTGATGAGTGGAAGAAGAAGGATCCGATCCTCAAGTTCCGCAACTACCTTGTGGAGAATAAGATCACAGATCACGAAACGCTAGACAAGATCGTGGCAGAGAGTGAGCAGGCGGTAGAGGAGTCTGTTAAGTTCGGTATGGCAGGTGAGCAACCTGCTCCAGAGAGCGCATTCGAAGATATTTTCGCCGAGTAAAATCTCTACGATGAACCTCTGGGATTAGGTCGGTTTATTGACCTTGGCAATCGGGAGGATTTCGTTGACTTGTAGATTTTTACCGAAATAATTAACTTGCAGAAAAAGAAATAATCATCATGATAGAAGGACAAGAAACAAAACTAATGTCGATGCGCGATGCCGTCATTATGGCTATGAGCGAAGAGATGCGCAGAGATGAGAATGTATTCCTAATGGGCGAGGACGTAGGTATCTTCGGTGGTGACTTCGGTACGTCCGTTGGAATGCTTGAGGAGTTTGGTAAAGAACGTGTGCGTGACACTCCAATTAGTGAGAACGCTATCTCTGGCTGTGCCGTAGGTGCCGCCCTTACTGGTATGCGCCCTATCGTAGACGTTACCTTCATGGACTTCATCGTCTATATGATGGACAATATCGTCAATCAAGCAGCTAAGACCCGCTATATGTACGGCGGTAAGGGTTCGGTACCCGTTGTGTTCCGATGTGCTGCTGGCTCTGGCGTAGGTTCAGCCGCCCAGCACTCACAGAGCTTGGAGGCTTGGTTCTGTCATATCCCCGGGCTCAAGGTTGTAGCTCCGGGTACACCTGCCGATCTCAAGGGGCTGCTCAAGGCATCAATCCGCGATAATAACCCCGTGATCTTCTTGGAGTACAAAGCCGAGTACAACGTTAAGGGTGAGGTGCCAGTGGATCCCGAGTTTATCATCCCTCTTGGCAAGGCCGAGCTCAAGCGTACGGGTAAGGACGTGACCGTGATTACATACGGTCGTATGCTCCGTCGTGTGCTCGAGGCAGCCGATGCCGCACGTGAGAAGGGCATCGAGGTGGAGGTTGTGGACCTCCGTACCCTAATGCCACTAGACAAGGATACGATCCTAGAGTCTGTGAAGAAGACTGGTCGTGTCTTGCTGGTCAATGATGCTCATAAGACAGGAGGCTTTATCGGCGAGATCTCTGCAATGATTGCCGAGAGTGATGCCTTCGACTACTTGGACGGACGTATCCTGCGTTTGGCTGCAGATGATATCCCTGTTCCCTACAACCACGCTCTAGAAGATGCTATGCTCCCCAAACCCGAGCGCATCCTCAAGTATATCGAGCGTCTGGTTGAGAAGCGTTAGTCATTATTAACTCCTAGGTAGGCACAAGGGTGTATCATAAATCGGTTAATACTACGTTGGTGATATATCCGTGTGCTTGTCTAGTGTAATTTGCAAAAGCTATGAACTGTAAGCTCAATCCATTCTTGGCTTTCGATCGCCAGTGCGCAGAGGCTTTTGACTTCTATGCTCAGGTGTTCGGTGGCGAGGCTAAGATCTTTCGCTTCAGAGAGATGCCCGATGGAGGTCCAGAAACGACTATCCCCGAGGAGTATGCCGACTGTGTGATGTATGCCGAGCTCCCCGTGGGCGACAATGTGCTTATGGGATATGACCATCTCCCCGAGAAGGCGTACACCGATACTAACCAACGCTTGCGTATCGGTACCAATAGCTATATCAGCATCAGCCTAGAGGATCGCTCCGAGGCCGATCGTATCTTCGGAGAGCTGGCCGAGGGAGGCAAGTTTGCCAGTCCTATGCACGATACGTTCTTTGGCTACTTCGGCTCTTTGATCGATCGCTTTGGCGTGCAGTGGATGGTTCATGTCGAGGCTATATAGGGCTATTCGGGGCTTTGTTTAGCTCGTTTTCAGTGCCCATTCGTATAGCTCTTTTCGGTGGTTGTATGATCACCGAGGGGGGCTTTGGGTGCAAGGGCTTAGGTTTATCAGCTCGCTTTGCAGATTGCCTCTGGAGGCACAGCCACATTTTATCAATACGTTATATAGGTAAACTCAAAAAACATTTCAATGCGACAAAACATCATTAAGGCGCTAGGGTACTTCTCTACGCTCCAAGGACTTGGCTATAAGCTCATTCGTGTAGCTATCTTGATTATCTTCGTTTGGATCGGCGGGCTCAAATTTGCCAACTACGAGGCCAACGGTATCGTTCACTTCGTGGCTAATAGCCCTCTGATGAGCTTCTTCATGAAGAACGCAAGCAATGAGGTAACTCTAGAAGACGGCCGAGTAGTCAAGGAATATACGCTCAATAAGGTGCCAGAAGGTAAGTACGATGCTGCTAAGAGTGCTTGGCACGAAGAGAATGGTACCTATCTATTCTCTCGTGGACTGGGTATCCTGATCATGATCATCGGTATCTTGGTTTTCTCTGGTATGTTTTGTCCGTACTCTGGTGTCATCGGCGAGCTACTCTGTATCATCATGACGCTTGGGACACTTAGCTTCTTGATTACTACGCCCGAGACTTGGGTGCATGCTTCTCCCGAGGCTTTGGCTGCCGGTGAGTGGGCAGACGGATTCCCCTTCCTCTCTGGCGCCGGTCGTCTAGTGATTAAGGATACTGCTATCTTGGCTGGCGCTGTGGTGCTTCTCTCCGATAGCTCTCGTCAGCTTCTGGCTAGACTGAAGAAGTAGATCTCTATCGTAAGAATATTCAATCAACAGTATAATGGAAAATGAGAAACTAAGAGCCACGCCAGCGGCTCGTTCGCTCGCGCACCGAATGGGTATCGAGCTGAACCAGATCGTTGGCTCTGGCTACAAGGGGCGTATTCACCGTGAAGACGTCGCCAACTTTACCTACATTGAGCGTGCAGGAGTTACACCTCTTGCTCGTAAGATCGCCGAGGCGCACAACATCAACGTCGAGGAGCTCAAGGGAACGGGCTTCAGAGGCAAGGTAACTCGTGCCGATGTCTTGGCTGCCGTAGGAGAAACAGGCGAGCCCAATCTGGAGCGTATCTTAGACGCTTTCACCATACCATCTCCCGAGCGTAAGAAGACCAACTTCGCCACTCCGGGTAAGAACGAGGCGCCAGAGATGAAGGCTCCAGCAGCCGCTTCTGCCGCAGCCCCCTCTGCTTCAGCAGAGCCCAAGGGCGATGTGGAGATTGTGCCCATGAATATGATGCGCCGTGTTATCGCTAAGCGAATGAGCGAGAGCTATTTCTCAGCGCCCACTTTCGTACTCAACTATGAGGTTGATATGGGAGAGGCGTCTAAGCTTCGTGCTCAACTTATGGAGCCAATCAAGGAGAAGACGGGTAAGAAGCTCACGGTAACAGACATTGTTTCGCTTGCCGTAGTTCGTACACTGATGAATCACCCCTATATTAATGCTTCGCTCTCGCCCGACGGTAGCCAGATTGAACTGCACAACTACGTTAATCTAGCTATGGCTGTAGGTATGGACGAGGGGCTACTTGTGCCAGTGGTGCACAGAGCTGAGAAGATGGGGCTTACAGAGCTGATGCTTCGTCTGAAGGATATTACCGAGCGTGCCGTAGGCAAGAAGCTAACGCCTGCCGATCAAGAGGGTAGCACATTTACTATCTCTAACCTCGGAATGTATGGAGTGGAGAGCTTTACCTCAATCATCAATCAACCCAACTCGGCGATCCTCTCCATTGCAGGAACGAAGGAGATGCCAGTGGTGCGCAATGGTGAGGTTGTGATCCGCCCGATTATGAAGATGAGTCTGACGAGCGACCACCGTGTGATCAATGGTTTAGCTGCTGCCAAGTTTATGCAGGAGCTCAAGGCTACGCTAGAGAATCCGCTACCTCTATTGGTTTAAGCCGGATCAACTAAACAGTCAAATACAAACAATAGAATAATAGAGAAATGGCAACAGAAATCATTATGCCCAAAATGGGTATTGATATGACCGAAGGCGAGATCGTTCGCTGGGTGAAGCAGGAGGGAGAAGCCGTCAAGAAGGGAGAAGTAATCCTTGAGATCATGACCGATAAGACGAGTGCAGAGGTCGAAGCCGAGGCCGATGGCGTCCTCTTGAAGATCGTACACGGCGATGGTACTACTGTACCTATCGCCGAGGTGATTGGCTTCATCGGTGAGGCTGGCGAGAGTTTGGAAACGGTCCGTACCAAGGACGAAATACTACCAGATGCTCCGGCTCCCGCCCCAAGCGACACGACGGGCAAACTGCCACTCATACGTATGGAAGGTGACTACCATGTAGCTGTGATCGGTGGTGGCCCTGCTGGTTACGTAGCTGCTATCAAGGCAGCTCAGATGGGTGCTAAGGTCGCCATTATTGAGAAGAGTGAGTTTGGCGGTACTTGCCTCAACAAGGGTTGTATCCCCACGAAGACCTTCCTACGCAATGCCGAGATCCTAGAGGGTGTAGCACAGGCTGCTGCTCGTGGTATCAGCTTCAAGGATACTAGCTTCACGGTAGATATGAAGAAGCTCGTAGCCTACAAGGACAGTGTGGTGAAGAAGCTCACTGGCGGTGTTTACTCTTTGCTCAAGAGCAATGGGGTAGAGGTCTTCCGTGGTACGGCTTGCATCAATCAAGATAAGGACGTAGTGATCAACGGCAAGGAGATCATTAAGGCCGATAAGATCATTCTCGCTGGTGGATCTAAGGTTGCCCGCATTCCTATCACAGGTATCGAGCACCCAGCAGTCATGACGAGCGACGACATTCTCAGCCTGCAAGAACAGCCTGCTTCTATGGTTGTGATCGGTGGTGGTGTCATTGGTGTCGAGATGGCTCAAGCCCTCGGCGCTCTCGGTACTAAGGTAACGATCGTTGAGATGGCAGACCGCATCATTCCTGCCCTCGACCGTGAGGTATCCGAGACTTTGCGTGCAGACCTCGAGAAGATGGGCATCACAGTGATGACAGGCAAGTCTATCGACCGCATCGAAGATCGCTCTGGCCGTCTAGCTGCTGTTCTCAAGAGCGGAGAAGTAATTGAGGCCGATAAGGCTCTGCTCTCTATTGGTCGTGTGCCTGACCTAGAGGGTGTAGGCGAGCTAGACCTAGAGATTGAGAAGGGTAAGGTTAAAGTGGACAAGTATATGGAAACAAGCGTCAAGGGTGTTTATGCTCCCGGCGACGTCAATGGTATCAAGATGCTTGCCCACACGGCCTTCCGTATGGCTGAGGTAGCGGCAGAGAACGCACTGCATGGCAACCACGTAGAGCTCAAACTCCTCTCCGCCCCTTCGGTAGTGTACACTCGCCCAGAGGTGGCTATGGTGGGTCTGACAGAGGATCAAGCCCGTGAACACTATGGTGAGATCCGAGTGGGTAAGTTCCCATTCGTAGCCAATGGTCGTGCGCTAGCTTCTGGCGAAACAACAGGTTTCGTCAAGGTTATCCTAGATAACAAGTACGGCGAAATCCTTGGTATCCACATCATCGGTGCTATGGCTGCCGAGATGATCAGCCAAGCCTCTCTCGTCATGGAGATCGAAGCCACTGCCGAGGAGGTGCTCGCCACGATCTATGGTCACCCAACTTACTCAGAAGCTCTCTACGAAGCGATCGCCGATGCCCTAGGCGTGGCTATACACCTTCCTGCCAAGAAGAAGTAAGCAACTGGGCTTTCAGCTAATAAGAACCCCTCCTTGAGCTATCTTGTCTCAAGGAGGGGTTTTTTGTGTCCCAATCTGAGGGAAACCTTACTCGAATAGATTAGCGATAACTTTAACCAGAAGACTCACCGCTCCGACGATATTGACCGAAGGCACAGGCTCCATGCGCCGACTTATCGGATTGTAGTGATACTGCACGCCAATCTCTATCGGCCCACTGCCCTCGATGTAGAAGCCGATACCACCGCCTAGTGAGGGCGACCATTGGTTGAGATATGGATGAATGGAGCTGCCCATGATGCCCTGATGTATAGAGGTGTGCGCATTGCCATAGAGATACACGTTCTTCCCTAGAGCATAGTCTAGCCTACCACCTAGATAGTATTGGATGCCATGTAGTCCATGCAGCCCGATTTGCCTTGGAGTAGTGTACCGAGATAGCCCCGAATACAGTTGCAAGCGAAGCCGATCGCTCATATTCGCCTGTAGCGAGAGGTGTGGATTCCAGTACTGATACCGTATTTGTTCCCTAAAGGCTACGCCTAGATCGATACGTAGATCTTGCCTTGGCGATATGGATAGCCCCGTGTAGAGCTGATACATCTGCTCCGGTACGGGCTGATAGGGAGAATGTGTATAGCCTAGCATCCCTGAGGCATTGAGCCGAATAAGTGGATTCAGCTGTGTACTCAGATTAATTTGCTTCGCATATAATTTCGTATTCGCATAGCTCAATTCTTCAATTTGCTCAGGGAAGCTCTCTAATCGTAGCCGACCAATCGAGAAAACTCTTCGACTCGTGGCTGGTGAAGCTAGCTTAACTTTGGGGATAGGAGTTAAATCCCCGAGCATGGTAGGGCGAGTGAGTTCGGGTAGCTGTAGCCGAGGTTGGTAGGATTGTGCCTGCGGTTGGATTGGGACACTTAGCTTGAGCGTAGAGTCTAGGCGGAGCTTGGGGAGCTCAAGTACATCTCTGGCTCTGAAGTTGAGGCTGTCTATGGGTATGATGGAGTGGCTAATCTGGGAGAATAGGACGCCCCTCGGTAGTGAGAAAGCGGAGAGGCAGATTAGGCCTAGGGCATAGATGCGCTGGTGCCGCATAGAGAAGACGAGTGTAATGGGTGAGTTTCTGCTCTAGAAACGTCCATACACTCGTCTTTATTGCGGCTTCGTCTGAGCTATTCGTAGTCTAATTAGCTATATGCAGGTAGGTTAAGGATTCTTCGACGGATCGCCCATGCAAAAAGCGTAGCACATAGAACGAGTAGCGCCAGCCCAGTGATCAGCATTGGTAGGATACTTCCCCCTGCTAGGTTGGGGAGTATAGCCTGCCCCCAAGCTAGGTAAAGGCTACGTAGTATCAGCACAATACCTGCCGATAGGACTAGGGCAAGAGCATTAAGGCTAAAGGTGAGTAGCCAGTAAGGTCGGTAAATGTCCCTAGGGCTGTAGCCGATGAGTAGTAGTGTTGTTAGCTCTTTGGTATTCTTCTGTAGGAGTAGGTAGATGCTTAGCATCAGCAGATAAGCGGAGAGTAAGCTGATGAGTAGCCCAAGAGCAAAGACTCCAGAAGCGATGAGGCGCAACATCGCCATACCTTCTCCTGCTGTGTTGCCTCCCTCTATTTGGTAGCCATGCAGGCGGATATACTCGCCTATGGTTGGTTCGCTTGGGTTGTGTGCTTGTAGGATCAGCCTAGAGGGGGGCGCCTCGATGCCTTGTGCGTATTGGCTATTGGCCCACGAGATAAAGCTCTTGGGGACTAGGATTGTGTTGAGGCGGTTGCTGAAGCCTACGATGCGCCCTTCGTACACATCTTCACGTCCCTGTCCTTGTACCGTAATACTTAGAGGAATACGAGAGATGCCCGCTTCTGAGATCTGCGGCAATCCTTGGCTCTGGGCAAAGGCAGCGTTGTACAGACCTAGATATTGTCTAGGAATGATAATCGGTAGTACGGTCTGTCCCGGTGTGAATGTCCAGTCTTCGGGCGATACATCTAGGAACTCGTTGGGGACGGCCTCGAAGAAAATATAGGTATAGAGCTCAATGCCGAAGTGTATGGCTGCCGTTACCCTAAACTTAGCTGGAGTGAACTGTCCAATGTGTTTGGTGAAACTCTGTTCCCTTAGCCCAATTATCTCGTCCTTGGAGAAGGTCGTTGCTCCTCGGCTGAAGAGCTTATCGGATTGAACGGGTTTGGAGAGAATGATGTAATCGCTGGGGAGTAGTCGGTCTGAACCATTGATTGTCTTGGCTGCATCTTGGTAGAACTGAATGCCGAGGAGTAGGATGACTAGGCCGACTAGGTTGGCAAGGAAGAAGCCAACCAACTGCCCTCGATTGAGGTGCTGACGTAGCAGACGTAGGACGAGCTTATTCATCACAGCTGGTAGATATGCTGGTAGGGTAGTGGTAGAGCCTTGCCCACAGAGGTACAGACGATGGCAGCCCCTTGGCGATGAGCCTCGGCGATGATGAGCTCTGCCACGATCGTACCATTGGCGTCGTCTAGATGGCTGATTGGCTCGTCTAGCAGTATGAAGTCTAGCGGCTGCATCAGCAGACGCACTAGAGCCACACGCTGCTGCTGACCAAGGGACAGTTTGCCTGCAGGTTGATCGATCTTGTCGCTGATACCGAGCAGAGTGAGCAGGCGTACAATCTCCTCTGGTGAGTGCTGCTGGGTAAGTTGATTCTTGATTTGTATGTTTTCCCAGACGCTTAGGTTGTCGAATAGCTTGAGCTCTTGGAAGAGTAGCCCTATCGACTCCCTGCGTATGGTAGACCACCGCTCGGGTTTAATCTCTCGAATATCCTCTCCGTCGAAGGTGATTCGTCCCGTGTAGTCCGAGCGATGTCCGTAGAGGTAGCTACAGAGCGAGGACTTGCCAGCTCCAGAGGTAGCCTCAATCAGATAGAGCTGTCCCCGCTCTAGGGTTAGGCTCTGGTGCCAAACCTCGGAGTAGGGACAACCCTCTGTGAATACTTGAGGGACTACGCCCTCCAAGCCGATACGCTGGATCATTGAGTGACTTCAGTCTCTTGAGTCGCTTCCTCCGCTACTACTGGAGCAGATTGCTTTGCCTCCGAGACTTCACGGATCATATCTACAAGTTGCTTGAGGGCGTTTGTCTTAGCATCTTTGAAGTGTAGCTCGGTTGAGCTTATGTTCTTATCATTATAGCAGGAAGTCAGGCTGACCAACTTCTCTACCTGATGCTTGATGAGGGGTTCTCCTGCTAGCTCGCTGGCAATGCGGTCTACCTTGAGAATCTGAGCGATGTTTACTAGCAGCACTGAAGGCGACTTGCCGAGGAGCTGTCCCTCTGGCATCTCCGAGGCGTTCTGCTTATGCTCTTGCCAAGTCTGTTCTGTGGGTAGTGAGGAGATATAGAAGATGTTGTCCTTGACGCCGAAGGAGATCGTCATCTTGTCAATGATGGTCTGATAATTTTGGTTGTCAATCTTGACAAAGTCGGCATTGACCCCTCCCTCCTGCTCTACGGCTTGGGTGTAGAAGTAGTCTAGCAGACTGACCATAGGTTGCTCGTCGTTGAGCTTGGCCATCAGAGTAGCACCGACGTAATCCTCATGTAGCTCCATCAAGCCTATGGTGATGTCTCCATCTAGGCTAGCGATTGGGGTGGAGAAATTTACTCCCTCGGCCTCCGCCATAGCGAGTATCACACCGAGCGAACCTCCAGAAATGAGCTTGAGTAGCTTGTTCCCATCTAGGCCGATGTTTAGGAACGCCAAAGAAGATGCAGGGAAGTACTTGATAAATTCGCCACTGGAGGGCTTCGCTATTTTGTAGATTTCTTCTAGGCTTTGCTTGGCTTTGAGGTTCTCTGTGTGTATCCTCTGGGCATACGTGAGTTTACCTGCCTCGAAGGCTATGCTATTGATAGCATAGCAGCTGTCGATATTGAAGGAATAGATCTCACGTGCCATTGAGGCGCCTAGAGCTCCATATCCCTGCATAGCCATATCCATCATACCACCTAGAGAGTAGAACATGCGTAGATCACCCTGCTCTTGCTCCATCTCTTTGTATGCGCTATGCTTAGTGATGGACTCGCTCCCCTTGCGTTTCATTGCCTCGCCTAGGTGTTTGAGCTGTACATCTCGACCAGTTGCCTTGCCGAATGTGACGATGCATGAGCGGTTGTCATATCCAAGTAGCCCAGTATTGTTGAGGTTAACAAAATGATATCCATCTTGAGTGCTGATATTGACTTCTTTGCCGTCTGTTTTGAAGGACTCTCTGATGAACGTCTCTAGCTTACTCTCCGAGTCTACTTGAGCCACTAGAGCAAACGAGATGTCTGGGCTGGAGAACACATACACGGGAGCCTTGAGCGATAGCCCAGCCTCTCTTGGGTCTGCGATGAGCTTTTGGAAGTATTTGATCTGCTCTGGCGATAGAGAGCTCTGAGCCTCTTCTGCAAACTTCGCCCCGAGGATTTTGGCATCTTCCGCAGTGTAGCCAGACTTGTCTACTAGATTTTGCAGGTTGATAGAGGCGACGAAAATCGCATCTGCGGGGATACGCTCTGCGTGCTCATTCTTTCTGGAACACGAGAAGAGGGCAGCTCCCACAATGAATAGTAGCAATAGTCTGCTTAGTAGGTTCTTGTTCATAAAGTCTACTTCGTTAAATGTAATAGTTAATGAATAGTGCTAACAAATGTATCAAATAATAGTAGATAAGCCAAAATAAGTGCCCTTGTTGCTGATCTCAAGGTTTTATTTTTGAGGTGTTTGTATTCTTATGGGGTAGTGCTGGATAGAGATAACCGACCCATACTACGCAGCCCTTGCGGCTGGCGTAGTATGGGTCCGGCTCCTTGGGTCACCTTCTTTGGGGAAGACCATATCTACCAGAGGTAGTAGTCTTGCCAATCAGTGAACATGTGAAACGTTAGCCCGATACCCACTGCGCTCAGCCACCAAGGCAATCCCAACCGCCTATAAGGCAAGAAGCACATAAGAATGTAGAAGGGAATGAGGTAATAGCTATGCAAGAAGTGAAAGCCGATGCTACATCTGTCTGGGTCGAAGATAGGTGTGGCCAAGAGATGGTCTAGATCCACAAGCATCGTCAGGAGCATCACGATGTATGCCATACGCCTGCGCTCTCTGGGGAAGAATATCCAAGCTAGCAGCAGAGGGGCTACTAGATGTAGCGAGTAGTGGACGAGGGTTTGTAACATGGCGGACTAGACTTTAGAGTTGGAGTGCTCCTACAAGCTGATTGATATCGTCGATGCCGTGGCGATGCATATAGTCCTCGATACCCGTGACGATTGTCTCGGTTATTGATGGATCTACGAAGTTGTAGGTCCCTACCTGTATGGCCGAGGCTCCCGCTAGTAGAAACTCGATCGCATCTGTGGCTGAGGCGATACCGCCCATACCTATGATGGGTACTTGGACAGCCTTAGATGTCTGCCACACCATGCGTAGCGCTACGGGCTTGACGGCTGGCCCCGAGAGTCCTCCAGTGACAGTAGATAGGATAGGCCGACGGCGCTCTGCATCTATGGCCATGCCGAGTAAGGTGTTGATCATAGAGATACTATCTGCCCCCTCTGCCTCTACGGTACGAGCGATCTCCGTGATATCCGTCACGTTTGGGGATAGCTTGACGATGAGCGTCTTGGGGTAAACACGTCTGACGGCACGGACAACCTCGGCTGCACCTGCGCAGGTAACACCGAAAGCCATGCCACCCTCCTTGACATTGGGACAGGAGATGTTGAGCTCAATAGCTGGCACATTGGGCAGTGATGCGATCATCTCTGCCGTTGCGATATAGTCCTCTACTGTAGAGCCACTCACGTTTACTACGACCGCTGTGTCCAAATGCGCTATCTGCGGATAAATCTCTTGGCAGAAGTGATGTGCACCTTTGTTTTGCAGCCCAACAGCGTTCAGCATACCTGCGGGAGTTTCTGCCATGCGTGGATAGGGGTTGCCTTGACGTGGATGTAGAGTTGTGCCCTTGACTACAATCCCTCCTAGACGCGCTAGATCGACGAAGTCGGTGTACTCCAGACCATAGCCGTATGTGCCAGAGGCCGTCATGACGGGGTTCTTGATCGTTAGCCCGCCGATATTTATTTGTGTCTTTACCATTTTAGTTCTTTGGAGTTGAAAACAGGCCCTTCTGTGCACACGCATACGTTACCTCTCTCGTGTACATCTTCCACACAGCACAGACAAGCGCCTAGACCGCACGCCATTGTGTTTTCTAGCGATACCTCGCAGTCTATACCTCGCTCTTTGGCCAAATGAGCCACTGCCACCATCATTGGTTTGGGGCCGCAGGTGTAGATACGGTCATACTGGGCCTCTTGCCAGAGAGGGTGGTCGGTTACTCGTCCATGTACTCCCATGGTACCATCATCTGTAGTTAGGTGCAGTGTGCCATAGCGACGAAACTCGTCTAGTAGGACCAATTGATCTGCAGTGCGCCCACCTAATAGGATCTCGGAGTGGATACCCCTATCTGCAAATGTCTTGGCTAGATAGAGCATTGGAGCTGTCCCAACGCCACCCCCCACGAGTAGGGGGCGCTTGGCTCCCTCTATGTGGAAGTAATTACCTAGCGGAAAGATTAGACTGAGCTGGTCGCCCACTTTGGCCTCGGTAATGGCCTCCGTACCACGTCCTACACGTGCCACAAGTAGCCAGAGCTCACCCGTAGCCTCGTCTACATTGCAGACAGATATAGGGCGGCGTAGGAGAACCTCTCCATTCGGGGCTTGTACCTCCACGAACTGCCCTGCGTACATGGTAGGCAGGAGTGCTCCCTCGGGCATTCTAAGTTTAAGTAAATGGTTACCTGTGCCAAGCGCAAGGTTTTCGCTTAGCTGTAGAAGAGCTATTTGTTTCTTCACAATCATTCTGTCAGACTGAAAATTCGACGATTTCTGCCTCAAAGATAGCTAAAACAGACGAGTGATACTTATGCCTAAGCGATTGCGCTATCCGCTATCGTTTGACCAAATTTTTGGTTCAGAGATTCAACTCAACTAGGCGGCACAATCATGGATAGATGTCCAAATCGTGAACTCATAGTCCTCGTTACTTAGTTCGTTCACAGTGAAATGGAGCTTTGTTTGAGCGAATTTGATTGGATGTCAATCTCTCAATCGCCTAGTCCAAGCGATCTATTCTGAGGCATATCGGCATCTCTCTGGCTGGGAGTTTGCTAGTTTTATTAGATCATATTTCTCATCTTTTCTGTTAATTATTGTGAATAATTTAGCTCCAGAATTTACTGAATGGAAGGAAGAGTTTGGGAAGCTAGTTCGACTTTTAGGGAAATTAGTGGGAAGATTTTTTAAGGTTGGTGGACTAATCCGTTGAGACGTGTCCACCAATCTCGGGAGATTGATCGGGAGAAACTGCGAAATGCTCGTTCTGTTACGATGAAGTCGCCTAGAATATTTATTTATACATCTGTGTTTTAGGTAATTGTAATTGTGCTGTTTAAGACGGGTATTTTAGCTTGTCTGGAGCCAATGCCCCAAAATGAGGTCGGAAGCAGCCTAAGGCTTGCTAGGGGGCAAATACGAGGTGTCGTGTTTTTTCGCTTGGAGGTTAAGAACCTGCTCAATCATCATACGAAAAAGTAAAAGAGTGTATATCATTTGATGCTTCCATGCAGAAGTATGGGAGTTAGGAGTAAGGGGAAGCGAGAAAAGGCTATCTGCTTGATTATCAGCCCTTCTTTCGTTTGGGTGCATTGGCTTGCACCACGGAAAAAGGCAAAAAAGAGCAGTTGAAAGAACGAGTTCAGTTACCAAATCGTTCCCTTTTAGGGGCTTCGGAAGAGGTAAGCAAAAAGTGGTAACTAAAATGGTGTTTTCTCTCTTGTTTTCAATGTTTTGCATAGCGATAGCTATCTCTTAGAGGTCTAACTTTGTAAATAAAAACGACAATGAAAGAAAAGACATTGAAGCTACTCTTTTACCTCAAGCGAGGCACACAGAGTAAGGAAGGAAAAAGCCCCATTATGGCTCGCCTCAGTGTGGGACGAACAATGGTGCAATTCAGCTGTAAAATTGCTTGCTCTCCCCAGCTATGGGATAGCCGTAAGAGCAGGCTCGTGGGCAAGAGTGCCGAAGCCGTATCTGTAAACGCAGAACTCGACCGCTTGTAACTCGCTGTAAATCTTGCCTTTGATTATTTGCAGAGTAAGCAGGGGGAAGTGGTAACAGCAGAGGAGGTTAAAGCCACGCTTTTCGGCTTAAACAGCGATAGCCAAGGGCTGCTTTATCATTCGGAGACCATTGCGCAATAGACCTTTTCGTCGCCTCAGTTCCTTCGAGTCGTGTTTTTGCTGCTTGAGGCTGTGTTTTTCAGTGGTAGTATCCTCCCCCTTTACCCCGACCTTGTAGCTCATTGCTCACAAGGTCGGGGGATTTTGTGCTCATTTGGCTGCTTGAAGTACAAGGAGCCCTGGCATACGCTTGAGATTGTACGCCATAGCTTCAAGGATATTCTGTGTATGCGTTCGCTCTAACCCTCGGTAGCGACAGCGTCCGCCCCAAGAACCACCGACGAATACTGCCAAAGGTCCGTTCTATCAAGCACCTTGTCTTACTGATCACACGATTGAATGCCTTCTGACTCTCGTTAAGAGTCTTCCCACGAATAGCCTTGAGCATAATGCCATCCACCAAGCCATGACCAGCCAAACACTCCGAATTCTTTTTGCTACAATAGCCTTTGTCCGCTAGTACACTTACACCTGA
>NZ_JRFC01000018.1 GCF_000769075.1 Porphyromonas sp. COT-290 OH3588
AGAGACTCACTAAAGCAACGATATCAAGCAAACAAATCAAATCAACAAAGAGACATTTCACTAAATTTGTAGCAGTGCACTTTTGTTTGACAACATACAGAAGAACCTGCTCAATCATCACACGAAAAAGTAAAAGAGTGTATATCATTTGATGTTTCTATGTAGAGAATGGCTTTACACTCGCCATAGCTCAATGGGCGAAAATCGTTATCTTTGTTTGGTCTACATAGCCTAAATGCTTGCCGACCACATCGCAATGAAACATTTAGTATCTATTCATCAGCTTAGCGCAGACGATATCGTGCGCATTCTCGACAGAGCTGAGCTCTTTGAGCAATGTCCCAATCGAAAACTTCTAGAGGGACGTGTCATCGCTACTCTTTTCTTTGAACCCTCTACCCGTACACGCCTTAGCTTCGAGACCGCAGTCAATAGGCTTGGCGGACGCATCATAGGTTTCTCAGATGCCTCGACCAGTAGCTCAGCCAAGGGCGAAACACTCAAGGATACCATCAGTATGGTGGGCAACTATGCCGACCTAATTATCATGCGGCACTACCTAGAGGGTGCTGCCCTCTATGCCTCGGAGCTCAATAGAGCCCCTATCGTCAATGCCGGCGACGGAGCCAATCAGCACCCCTCGCAGACGCTACTTGATCTATACTCTATTCGCAAGACTCAGGGGACTCTCTTTGATCGTACGATAGTTATGGTAGGAGATCTCAAGTATGGGCGTACGGTGCACTCGCTCATTCATGGGCTATCTCACTTCCGCCCTCGCTTCATCTTCGTATCGCCCGATGAGCTACGTATGCCACAGGAGTACCTCGACTTCTGCGACGTACATGGTATCCCCTATGAAGAAACTCGTGACTTTGACTCAAGGGTCATCAATCAGGCAGATATCCTCTATATGACTCGCGTTCAGCGTGAGCGTTTTGTCGATCTAGAGGAGTATGAGCGAGTCAAGAATGTGTATGTCTTGACCAACGATATGCTCTCTGGGAGTAAGGATAACCTTAGAGTGCTTCACCCCCTGCCAAGAGTTGGCGAGATTGCACAAGATGTAGATGACAATCCTAAGGCGTACTACGTACAGCAAGCACAGAACGGACTCTATACTCGTCAGTCTATCATCTGCGAGGTGCTAGAGATAGAGGTTTCGTAGCCCAATAGAGTACAATACCACATTATATATAAGGTATGAACAAGAACACAATGATGGTGGAGAGCATCTGTGATGGTACGGTGCTTGACCACATTCCCTCGGATAAGTTATTTGCCATAGTTGCACTACTCAGGTTGGATCAGTTCTCTGCTCCGGTAACGATAGGGAATAATCTGGAGAGTAAACGCTATGGGCGTAAAGGTATTATTAAGATGACTGACCGTTTCTTCACCGAGGAGGAGATCAGCCGTATTACTATTCTCGCTCCGGACATTAGGCTAAACGTTATTCGTGACTTCAAGGTTGTAGAGAAGAAGGCCCTCAAGCTTCCCAAAGAGGTTGTGGCTCTGGTGCGTTGCCTCAACCCCAAATGCATTACCAACAACGAACCAATGCCTACACGCTTCTCTGTGGTGCAGGATAAGCAGAGGGTACATCTGGAGTGCCACTACTGTGGACGCAAGTGTATGGGTAGCGAGGCTCAACTACTCTAGTATGGGACGTGTAGACTGGAAACCCGGGACGCTGATCTATCCGCTACCCGCTATCCTCGTCAGTTGCGGCGACTTTGGGGCAGAGATGAATCTCTTGACGGCTAGCTGGGTCGGTACGGTTTGTACGAACCCGCCTATGTGCTATGTGAGCATTCGGCCAGAGCGCCACTCGTATGCGATGATCAAGGAACGTATGGAGTTTGGCCTCAACCTGACGACCGTAGAGATGGCCCGCCAGACAGACTGGTGTGGCGTAGTGTCTGGGCGTAAGTATGACAAGGTCGCAGAGATGGGTCTAGAGATCGAGCCTGCAAGCCTTATATCTGCTCCACTCTTGGTTGATAGTCCTCTGAGTTTGGAGTGCCGAGTACGTGAGATTATGCCACTAGGTAGCCACGATATGTTTCTAGCAGATGTGATTAACGTGCGTGCTAATGAGCGCTATCTCGATCCTAAGACCGGAGGCTTCGATATGGAGCGAGCAGGTCTGCTGGCATACGCTCATGGCGAGTATTTTGCCCTTGGAGAGTTTCTTGGGCATTTTGGCTGGTCAGTCAAGAAAACGACCCGAGAGGAGGAGCGTAAGCGACGAGCTCACGAGTCACAAAAGATTAAGTAATAGCAACAAAACAAGAATAGTAAACCAATCAATTAGTCAAGAAGATGAACAAAAAGTTTGCATTAATAGGCCTAGTAGTCCTAGCTATCGTAGCCCTAGCTTGGGGTGTAAGCCTATACAATGGCTTTGTACAGCAGGAAGAGGAGGTTAATACGGCTTGGAGCCAAGTAGAGAACCAGTACCAGCGTCGTGCCGATCTAATCCCTAATCTCGTTGCTACGGTCAAGGGCTATGCTGCTCACGAGCAGGAAACTCTACAAGCTGTGGTGGAAGCACGTAGCAAGGCTACGAGCACAACCATTGATGCCAATAACATGGATGAAGCCGCTCTAGCACAGTTTCAGCGCAATCAGGATGCTCTCTCCTCTGCACTCAGCCGTCTGATGGTGGTGGTAGAGAAATATCCAGAGCTCAAAGCCAATGAGAACTTTATGGCACTGCAGAGCCAACTAGAGGGCACGGAAAATCGTATCACCGTAGCACGCCGAGACTTCAATGAAGCTGCGAAGAAGTATAATACGGGGATTCGTCGCTTCCCAAGCAATCTTGTGGCCTCGATCGCAGGCTTCGATAAACGTCCCTACTTTGAGGCTCAGGCTGGTAGCGAGGTTGCTCCGACGGTAGACTTCGGTAAGTAATCAAAGCTAGAGTGCGATCATTATGAAGGCACTGAGATCGATAGGCCTACGCCTGCTCTTGTTTGTGTGTGGGTTGATGCTCTCTGGGTTCTTTGGCGTGTATGCCCAAGTCTACACGCCGGAGAATGTGCCCAATGTACAGCTCAGAGATAGCTTGCGTCTGACCTCCGACCCCAGTGGTACACTGACGGAGGCACAGGTGCGCAACATTGATCGTGAGCTGGTGACTATACGTAAGGCTCATGGGGTTGAGTTCGCCGTCGTATTGCTTCCCTCCATAGGCGATCGTGATATCGAGAGTTTCTCTAACGACCTGTTTCGCCTATGGGGTTTGGGGAGTAAGACAAAGGATAATGGGCTTTTGCTCCTGCTCGTTATGGATCGTCGGCAAGTGCGTTTCGAGGTTGGCTATGGGCTGGAGGGAGATCTTACCGATGCTACATCTCATAAGATACAGCGTACGTATATGTTGCCGCACTTCAAGAATGGCGACTATGAGTCGGGGATTATCTCGGGCATTCGGGCAGTGGGCCATGTGCTGGCGGATAGCTCATGGATTGCCGAGGAGCAAAACCGAGGCAGGCAGGAAGAAGACGACTTGATGCCCGTCGTAATCGTGTTGTTTGGGATATTTGTCTTTGCTCTTTTCCTCTCGTTTATCTCCTCGACCTTCAAGAATATAGCTCTGGTTCGAGATCCTTACACTGCTCGTCGTTTCTTCCCTCATGTCAAGTCCTACTTCAAGCTCTCGATTATCACATCTTTTCTGCTCCTACTTTGGCCAGTGACGCTAATCCTATTATATTGGCGTTATAGAGCGTTCAAACGTATCAAACCTCTGGTTGCTACGTGTCTGAATTGCTATCAACAGACGATGGCGCTATTGCCCAAGGAACAGACGATGCAGCATCTGACGCGAGGGCAGAGGCTTGAGATGCAGCTCAAATCTCGCTACTATATTGCCTATCAGTGTAGCGCATGTAGCGCAGTCGATGCCGTAGATCTGGCACGCACAGAAACCAGCTATAAGCGTTGCCCCAACTGTGATCACTTCACAATGAAGGTAGATTCTCAGAGTATAGTTCGTGATCAACGGGGCAGGCGCTTTATTCGTGCTTATCGATCTTGTATCAACTGCTCCTACATCGACGAGGAGGATCGTGAAGACCGTGGCGAGTCGCTCCTAGACTCCAACGCCGGTCTCCTAGGCGCAATCGCAGGAGCCGTCATTTCGGGTGCAGCTAGAGGAGGCTCATCGGGCTCGTATGGCGGAGGCTTCGGAGGCGGTTCTTCAGGTGGTGGTGGTGCTACTTCTGGCTGGTAGTACAGAGGGAGTACCTATCATTAGGTATATTACTGTGCATCATACCTATTATAGAATATAAGGGGGCTTTGGCCTCCTTTTTTTATACATTTGCGCCGAGATAAGTCAAATGAACACTGACTTGAAACATTTATTACTATGGATCGTAAGTACTTATTACTCCTGCTAGCACACCTAGCGATCAGTCCAATCTCTGTTATCAAGGCTGAGCCTGTGGAGCAGCGCAAGCATCAAACTACAGATGCTAATGTGATTGGGCACGTTATTGACAAGAAAACCGGTGATCATCTTCCCGGCATCACAATCGGCATCAAAGGCACGACCTTTGGCACGGCTACCGATGCCACTGGACACTATTACCTCAAGCATCTCAAGCCGGGGCAGGTCACGCTCGTGATGCATGGGCTCGGCTACAAGAGCCAAGAGAAGGTAGTGACCATCGAGAGGAATCGTACCATCGAAATCAATTTTGAAGCCATACAAGATGATATTCGTCTGGACGAGGTAGTCGTTTCTTCCAACCGACAGAACACACTGCGTCGTTTAGCTCCTACACTTGTCAATGTCGTAGATGGTAAAACGTTTGAGCAAGCCAATGCCAACAACCTAGCTCAGGGGTTGGTCTTCCAGCCCGGGGTGCGTGTAGAGAATAACTGTCAGAACTGCGGCTTCAACCAAGTGCGCATCAATGGTCTAGATGGTCGCTACTCTCAGATCCTTATTGATAGCCGCCCCGTAATGAGTGCTCTGGCTGGCGTCTATGGGCTAGAGCAGATCCCTGCCAATATGATAGATCGTGTAGAAGTCGTACGCGGAGGCGGATCGGCACTCTTCGGTTCGTCAGCTATTGCTGGGGTTGTTAATGTGATTACCAAGGAGCCTATCAACAATAGCGTTATGGTAAACGAATCTCTTGGTATGACTGGCTTCAAGTCTCTAGACAACAACCTAGGCTTCAATGCTTCTGTCGTGAGCGAAGACAATCGTTCAGGAGCTATGGTCTTTGGGCAATCTCGCTTCCGCAGAGGCCATGACGTCAACGGAGATGGCTACACTGAGCTTGGTCGCATCGACTCACGAGCCCTTGGCGGACGTGCCTATATTCGTCCTAGCGACCTGACTAAACTTACGGCTGAGGTGCACACTTTCCACGAAGATCGCCGAGGTGGAGATAACCTAAACTGGCCAGATCACGTGGCAGCTGTCCGTGAAGCTACTAAGCACTCTGTCTACAGCGGCAATATCAAGTTCGATCTTTTCTCGGAGAGCTAAAGCACCATCTACAGGTTTATGCTTCGGGTCAGGCTGTGCGCCGTGAAAGTTACTACGGCGGTATCGGCAAGCCTAATGCTAAAGACAAGGACGGCAATGAAATCAAAATAGGTGGAGAGCCAGTACCCGGTGGTCGCATTGGCTTCCCAATTCACCCATCGGACTATGGGCTTAACTATGGTCTTACTAGTGGACGTACCTATGTAGGAGGTTTGCAGTACACATACGACTTTGACAAGCTGCTCTTTATGCCTGCTCAACTGCTTGTGGGAGCAGAGTACACACACGACTATCTGTCCGATGTGATGCCTATCCGCCAGTGGTACACGGAGAACTGGCTCGAGGGTAAGCACGGAGGTAAGTCGCTGTCCGAGCCAATCAATCAGACAATTCGCAATGCAAGTCAGTTTGCTCAGATCGAGTGGAAGAATGATATGTGGAGCTTCTTGCTAGGTGCACGCCTCGACCAGAACTCAGCAGTGAAGGATATGATCCTTAGCCCTCGTGCTACGCTTCGCTTTAACCCAACGAAGAACATTAATCTGCGTGCTACATATGCTAAGGGCTTCCGTGCACCACAGGTTTTCGATGAAGACTTGCATGTGGGCGTTGTGAATGGAGAAGCTACTCGTGTGGTGAATGATGACAATCTACGCCCCGAGATTTCCCATGCCTTCAGCCTAAGCAATGATATGTACTTCCGTCTAGGTGCAGAAACTCAGCTCAATGTATTGGTTGAGGGTTTCTATACCAGACTGCTTGATGTATTTACCAATCACAAGGTCAAGACAGAGAATGGTGTCACTTATTTCCGTCGCTCCAACTACGGTCTAGATGATGATCGCAAAGTCGTAAGCTCTGGTGCCACAGTTATGGGAGCTAACCTAGAGGCCAAGGTAGCTTACCGCTGGCTACAAGTACAGGCAGGGCTGACCCTGACAAGCAATAAGTACGATGCGAACCAAGAGTGGGGTACTCGCCACAAGATCGAGGGGCTAGATAAGGAAGAGCAGTACTTGGACTATGTGCCTAAGGCTGATGGTAGCCAATTCGTGGCTGAGGCCGAGGATTCTGAGGCTCAGACTATCTCTATGACAAGCAAGGAAATCTTACGTACGCCATCTGTCTATGGCTACTTCACCATCGGCATTAATCCGATTAAGCCTCTGAATCTTTCGCTTACGGGTACGTACACAGGCCGTATGTGGGCACCACACGCAGTCGTTTGGGGGCAGAACTCAGCTGTAACAGATAGAGAAGCAATCGCTGCTGGCCTTCGTAAGCAAGACTTTGTGGTAGGTCTAGTAGATGATAAGGGAGCGCCCATTATGGAGGGAGGCGAAGCTAAGAGTGCGGCTCCACAGTGGGACGAGCTTGTGCATACGCCATCATTCTTCGATATGGGGGCACGCATCTCATACGACTTCCAGATGTTTGCCAAGACCAAAGTACAAGTCTATTGTGGTGTGAATAATCTCTTCGGTGCTTTCCAAAATGACTTCGACTTTGGCCCAGATCGTGATAGCGGTTATATCTATGGACCTACGATGCCTCGCTCTGGCTATATGGGAGTTAAGTTTTCATTTTAGAAGATCTCTGCATAGGTGTCGGTTGTAGGGAAGTACTCCCGCAGAAACCGTATTATATATGGAGAGAAATCTTGAGGGCGGTGTGTCGGAGTGAAACCTTCGACGCACCGCTTCCTTTTTTGCCCCATATTTAATCTATGGGATAGCTAACTTTAGAGGGGGTAAAGATGTTATTAAGAAAATATATCATACACTAGTTATTATGGCTACAACGAAGAAAATACACTGCCCCCTACTGGGGCTACACTGTGCCTCTTGTGCAGCCCGTGCAGGTCAGGTGCTAGGAGAGCTTACAGGAGTGATAGAGGCGAACGTCAATCTAGCCTCTGCAACTGTCAGCATCATCTATGATGAGGAGGCTATCACCCTAGATCAGATGCGCCAAGCCATAGAAAATTCTGGATATGAGTTAGTTGTGGGAGATCTGGAGGATCGAAGTATCGAGGCTAAGCGCCAAGAAGCCTATCGTCGGCTCCGCAATAATACGATCTATGCTCTCATCGTTGGGGCAGTCGTTATGGTACTCAGCATGTATAATTTATTGGGAGCTTACAATGCTTATATCTGTTGGTTGCTGGCTTCTTACATTATGGTTGTCCCCGGATGGGCGTTCTTCCAGAGGGCATACAGCCAGGTCAAGAGTAGAAGCCTCGGTATGGATACCTTGGTAGCAGTGAGTACGGGTATTGCTTATCTGTATAGTACGTTCAATTTGTTTTTCCCCGATGTGCTACGTTCTATGGGAGAGGAACCTCATCTGTACTTTGAGGCTCCAGCTATGATCATCGCTTTTGTTCTCTTGGGCAAATTCTTAGAAGAGAGAGCCAAAGGCAATACCACTGAAGCAATCAAGAAGTTAATGGGGCTACAACCCAAGGAGGTTGTTCGCCTCACTCTAGAGGGACTCGAGGAGGTTTGTGCGATTGATCGGCTTAGTTTGGGAGATCGTATCCTAGTACGTCCGGGTGAGGGAGTCGCAGTGGACGGAATAGTGCTTCAAGGGCACTCGGCAGTAGATGAGAGTATGCTCACTGGAGAGTCTATGCCCATAGATAAGTCTGTGGGGGATCGGGTATATGCCGGGACGATTAACCATGATGGAGTCTTGACGGTCGAGTCTCTTAGCCTAAAGGGAGATACAGTACTAGCACGCATCATCAATAGAGTCAAGGATGCTCAGGGATCACGAGCTCCTATTCAGAGGCTGGTAGACCGCATTGCAGCGAAGTTCGTGCTCGTGATCCTTGTTATAGCCCTAGTGACTTTCTCTCTGTGGATGTGGCTAGGTGGTACGCAGGGGCAAGTACTCGCTCAGGCACTTATTGCCACAGTGACGGTATTGATTATTGCTTGTCCATGTGCTCTTGGATTAGCTACTCCCACAGCCATCATGGTGGGGATAGGACGAGCTGCCTCTGAGGGGATTCTGATTAAGGATGCCGAGAGTCTAGAGCAAACGAAGAACATAGATACGATTGTACTGGATAAGACCGGAACCCTCACCGAGGGTAAGCCTAAGCTGGTAGATCAATTATGGTTTGTGCCAGAAGAACTACAGCTCAAAGGTATATTGCATGCTTTGGAGAGCAAGAGTGAGCATCCGTTGGCTAAAGCGATAGTTGCGGCTCTGTCGTCCGAGACTGTAGGGTATCCTCCCATTGAGTTCTCGCGCTGGGAGTATCTTGTCGGTTTGGGAGTCGTGGCGGAAACTTCTGGGCAGACTTATCTAGTCGGCAATCTAGCACTCCTAGCCCAGTACGAGGTAGCTCCAGATACCAGTATGCAGATTAGGGCTCAGGAGATACTCAGCTTGGAGCAAACGGTGGTCTACTTTGCTAGAGAGGGTGAACTCGTTGCTGTGCTCGGTATTGCCGATAGTTCCAAAGCTACTTCGGCAGAGGCAATCAGTCGCCTTCGAAAGAAGGGAATCGGGGTCTGGATGCTGACAGGGGACCATGAGGCAGTAGCCCATAGAGTGGCTCGAGATCTAGGGATCGACCATGTGAAAGCAGGTGTATTGCCCGAGCAGAAAGCTGATTTTATAGCCGAGCTCAGAGCCCAAGGCCGTAAGGTGGCGATGATTGGCGATGGGATCAATGATAGTGCCGCCTTGGCAACTGCCGATGTAAGCATTGCTATGGGGCAGGGGAGTGATATTGCTATTGATACTGCTATGGTCACGATTGTTTCAAGCGACCTCCTTCGTTTGCCAGAGCTTATCCATATCTCTCACCTTACGGTACGCACGATTCATCAGAATTTATTCTGGGCGTTTATCTACAATGTCGTAGCTATTCCTATAGCAGCAGGCATTCTATATCCTTTTGCGGGATATCAGATGACGCCTATGCTGGCAAGTATTGCCATGACCTTGAGTAGTGTGAGTGTCGTTAGCAATAGCTTACGCCTCTATCGTAAGTAGTCTTAAGGGCTTTCTACATGGGGCGTGCCGAGGGTTAATCTCGGTACGTCCCATTTTTTCCCCATCGCTGTGTATACATTTCGAGACCATTGCACAATATAATACTCCCAGAGAACTAGACACTAGCAGTAAAAAGTATTATTAACTTTAGGGTATTAAATTCTATAAGATTATGGGACGCCCAAGTAAGTACAGTTCGGCCTTCAAGGCAAAGGTAGCGTTGGAAGCGGTACGAGGAGATGTTACCCTTCAAGAGTTGGCACAACGCTATAGCCTCAGCCCCTCGAAAATTAGCGAGTGGCTAAGCGAATTAGAGGCTCATGCCCATCAAGCCTTTGAGCGCAGTAGCGTCAAAGACAAGGAGCTGAAGAAAGTTCAATCGGAAAATAAGCGACTCTTAGAGAAAGTCGGTCAGCTGAGCATTGATTGTGATTTTTTTGCGAGCGCCTGCGAGGCATCCGGACTCAAAGTGAGATAATAGAGATGGAGGCATCTCGCCTCGCAGGCATGAGTCGCAAACGCTTTTGCGCATACATGAGCCTCAACCGTTCGACACTATACTACAAGCCCAAGGGTGAAAGCGCTGAAAACCTAGAGCTTATGCAGGAGATCGACCGCTACTACTTGGAGCATCCTACAGCAGGTGTGTTACATATGCAGTCGATGCTGACGCTCAAAGGTTATCATGTTAATGTCAAGCGAGTTCGCCGCTTGATGCGTTTGATGCACTTAATGCCGATTTACCCGAAGCCTAGCCTCTCAAAAGGGACTATTCCGAAGTATGTGCATCCTTATCTGTTGCGTGGTCTAGACATTCAACGCCCCAATCAGGTGTGGAGTACAGACATCTCGTATATCCCTGTAGATGTACTTTCCATTTTCTAACGCAACACTATGGTTATAAGAACGACAGGTGGCGGGCTAGCCCGCCACCTGTCAAAAATCGTTCATAGCTTTGATGTT
>NZ_JRFC01000019.1 GCF_000769075.1 Porphyromonas sp. COT-290 OH3588
TGCTTCGACAGCGTGTTTATGAGCCTTTAAGGGGCGGTAGTCCTGAAGCTCTCCTAAACGACGTATCTCCCGAGAAATCGTACTTTTGTGCACACTAAAAATTTGCGCAATTTCAGTGATAGATTTGCCAAGTCCAATGCAATTAGCAATGGTCTTTCTATTGTCCAAAGTGAGTCGTTTGTACTTTGTTCTTTCCATTTCAACATCAAAGCTATGAACGATTTTTGACAGGTGGCGGGCTAGCCCGCCACCTGTCGTTCTTATAACCATAGTGTTGCGTTAGAAAATGGAAAGTACATAAGTTGGAGCAGCAAAAGGTTAAATAAAAATCGGACGTCCTACCTCTGTGTGGGGACGTCCGATTCTGTTTACTCTTCAATGAGGAGTGGGGAAGTGGCGAGGCGCCTATTTTCTGCTAGCTAGCTCCTTATCTAGGAAGATAATAGCATGCCCCTCTGCCATACGTACACGATCGACAAGACCAGATGCTGTAGCTTCTTCTTCTACCTGCTCACGAATGTACTTCCAGAAGAAATCTTGCGAAGCCATATCTTTTTCGGCGCTTGCGATACGCACCATTTCTTCAATCTTTTCCGATACGAGGCATTCGTGCTCGTATGCCTTCTCCACGATAGAGAGATAGCTGCCGAAGTTGTTCTCTACCTCTGGGATCGCTTCGATCTTTACTTCACCACCACGTAGGACGATGTAGTTCATCATATCATAAGCATGAGTAAGCTCTTCTTCAGATTGCTTCTTATACCAGTGTGCAAAGCCGTCTAGGCCGTTCTTGGCGAAATGCATCGCCATAGATAGGTACAGGTTAGCCGACCACATCTCAAGTTTGATCTGTGCATTGATAGCGTCCTGCATTGCTTGTGTAAACTTCATAATTCTATAATTTGTGTAAATAGTTAAACCGTTTCAGTTAATCAACCTCCGACCTAGGTCTTTAGTTCAGAACTCAAGGCGTGTCACTGAGCCGAAGTCAGGTATCGTAGCGAAGGCTTCGTTTAGATCGCACAGACCAGCCATAGTCTTGGCACAGTTAATCACACCTCCGTGGCAGAAAACTAAGATTTGGTCTAGTCCCTCCGCCTGCTTCTCTAGGATAAAGTCGCGTACTCGCTCGTATTGCATCAGCTGGGACTCTCCGCCGGGAGCAGGCTTAGTGATGTACTCTAGGAAAAACTCCTCGGTAGACTGCCCCACGATGATGTCAGCCCATGGGCGAAGCTCCCACTCTCCGAAGTTCATCTCCTTGAGTCTATCATCTCGCTCGGCATCGGGGTGTCCGCAAAAATCGGCGAGTTTACTTGCACGAGAGAGCGGGCTGGTGAAAACTTCATCGAAAGATAAACCATGAAGTTTGGACTTGGTTACGGCAGCTTCCTGCTCGAATGTATCACGTAGGGCTATGTCTGTGAAGCCATAGCATATCTCGTTGCCATCTAGGACAACGGATGTATGGCGTACTATATATACAATCATTTATTTGGGGTTACTATTTCTATAAATCATATTTGTAAACTTCCTTTTCTCTAGTCGAAAAGGAGGTATTCATTAGTCGTCGTGGTGATGTCTATGACGACCAAATTTGCTTGGACGTGCCTGTTCTTTGTAGGGGTTCTTGTGGCGAACTTGGTATAGTCCTAGATCCTCGTCCTCCTCCATGCGCTCTCGACGTAGGCGAGCTAGGCGTTTATTCTCGGGATTATTCTTGCTAGTCTTGCGTAAAGCTGCACTTTTGGGCGACGCCTTGATGCGCTGGCTCTCGGCACGCTCGGCCGCTTTGTCTTTGGTGCGTGGGCGTCCCTGCTGCTCTCGTTCTCTGGCTTGTAGCTTCTCTAATGATGCATGCTCTCGAATGAGGTCTTTGACGGGTAGATCGACTTCATCGAAGAGAACAACATCTGTCGGCTCTACCATATCTCCCAGTCTAGCTCGCTTGCCGTTAATCCTTACACGGCCTGCTTTGATGAATTCCTCTACATCGCGACGAGAGCCAAGCCCTGCATCACTGATCAGTTTGTTAATGCGCAGTCTCATTTACCTTCTGCTATTTTATTGTTTGATGTTGTCTTTTATTTGTTTCCTCTTGTGCGGCTGCGGCCACTCGATCTGCAATATACTCTGGTGTTATTGCTCTCCGACATGGCATATCGCCGTGCAAACAACGCTTCACCTTGCCGAAGATAGAGCACGGACGGCAGTCTAGTTCACTAGTCTGTAAGCAATCCTCAAACTTCTGCCCCATGGCCATAAACCCTGCGTAGGGGTGTGTACCACACCAAACGGAAACCACTCGAGTACCTACCATAGCTGCTAGATGTGCATTGGCGCTATCCATGGAGAGCATAGCTCCTAAGCGACTCATGATGGCTAGCTCGTCGGCTAGCTCTAGCTGACCAGCTAAAGATTTGACCCTAGGGTATCGCTCTGCCCATTGGCAGAGGGTATCGGCCTCTTTGCCTCTACCTCCAAATAGGAATACATAGTATTGTCCGCTATCGTTTAGCTTAGCGACGACCTGCTCCATAAGGCCTAGGTCGTAGGTCTTGCTGTCGGTAGAGGCGAACGGTGCCACTCCAATTGGGATTAGTCCTTGGGGTTTAGTTAGCTCTGGATAGCTAGCTAGTGCTCTCCAGTAACGCGGGCTCTCTATTTTGATCGACTCTATCAACCCTAGTGGAGGGTGTAGGCCAGCACGTACTAGGGTGTCTATGTATAGCTCCTGCATACTGGGCAGGGGCGTTAGCTCTTTGGTAGGAGGTGGAGCTAATAGCTTCCCTCGCATAGCTCTGGGTTTGCGCAGGTGCCAGACACGAGTTTTGCCGAAACCGACGATACCACGTAGGATTTTAGTCCTCAGGACATCATGTAAGTCAATGAAGCCATCGAACCCCTCACCCCTAAGCCTAATAGCATAGCGGAATAGCCCCGGCAACCTGCGCTCTTCACGCTTGATATCTATGGCCATAGCCTCCAAGTTACGAGGCGGCTCGACGATAATCGTTGTTAAGAAAGGTTGAGTAAGCACCGTGAACTGGTGCTCTGGGTTGGCTCTTGCTATAGCATATATACTAGGGATAGCCATCGCCACATCTCCTATGGCTGATAGACGAGCGATCAGGAACTTCGCCACGATTGGGGAGTGTCTGTGTTTACTTGCGCAATTAGATACTTTGCCCCTTGAGCATCGGGTTTAGTTGAGGGTCATTGTACATCTTCATCTGCTTGTAGACCTTCATGTACTTACGCCCCGCCCCAATATCTTCGAGCAATTCGTCGATAGCAGTACATAGGTCTAACTCCTGCTCACGTAGCACGGATAGCTTTTGAGCGCATTTCTGCTTGATCTCCTCCGTTGCTGCATTAGCCTCAGCTTGACCCATGTAGTATATTTTGAGTTTGAGTATGGATAGACGATCTATGGCCCATGCAGGGCTCTCCGTATTGATCTTAGCTCCGCTTTGAGACTTGACGTCTTGGTACTTCTCGAGGAAGAAGCTGTCAATCAGCTCAACCAAGTCAGTCCGATCTTGATTGCTCCTGTCGATGCGGCGCTTGATGCGTAGTGCTTCTTCAGGGTAAATCTCGGGGTCACGGATAATATCTTCGAGTGCCCATTGGGCATGATCAATCCAATTCTTCCGGAAGAGATCGTGCTCGATCGTACGTATAGGGTAGGGGTTGGGAGCCACTATGTCGATACCTCCTTCACGTAAATACACCTCAATGGCTTCGGCAAATATTTGCTTAGCCAACGAACTAAAAGTAGTCATAAGCCTATTAAATAAATAATCTTCTGATTGCTTGGCTCAAAGATAGGTAAAAAAGGATTATTCCCATCACTTCGTTTCCCTTACTACGTAGGCATCTGTACTTGCCTCGAGGTTAGCCCAAACGTAATGGTCACTCGGTGGCAGAGGCTACATAAACGCCTCTCTGCTGCGTCCTGTAGCCTCTAGAGTATTGTGGAGAGCTCGATATGCTCTTATCTCCCTTTTACTTCGGTGATTGGGAGCTACTATTTCTACTCAATAACAGATTAAATGCGGGTGATGCGAGCTCCGAGAGCATTTAGGCGAGCGGCGATATCTTGGTAGCCTCGGTCTATCTGCTCGATGTTGTGTATCGTGCTCGTACCCTCTGCACTCATCGCAGCGATCAGCAGAGCAATCCCTGCGCGAATATCAGGCGAAGACATCGTGGCTGCCCTTAACTTGTGCTTCTGACCAAGACCAATAACCGTGGCTCTATGAGGATCGCACAGCATAATCTGAGCCCCCATATCAATGAGTTTATCTACGAAGAAAAGTCGACTCTCAAACATCTTCTGATGAATGAGGACACAGCCCCTAGCCTGTGTCGCTGTCACGAGGAAGACGCTAAGTAGATCCGGTGTAAGGCCCGGCCATGGTGCGTCGGCAATAGTGAGGATCGAGCCGTCCATAAAGGTATCAATCTCATACCCCTTGTCATGCCTAGGAATATACAAGTCATCACCACGCTCCTCTACTGTAATACCCAAACGACGAAAAGCCGAGGGGATAATCCCCAAGTCTTGGATACTTACATCTTTGATGAGGAGCTCGCTCTTGGTCATAGCAGCCATACCGATGAAGCTACCAATCTCAATCATATCTGGGAGCATACTATGCTCTGCACCGCCTAGATACTTGACGCCTTCAATCGTCAGACGGTTGGAACCTATGCCCTCGATCTTTGCCCCCATACGTACGAGCAGCTTGCTTAGCTGTTGCAGATAAGGCTCGCAGGCTGCGTTGTAGATCGTGGTCGTACCCTCTGCCATCACGGCTGCCATCAATATGTTGGCTGTCCCCGTGACGGAGGCTTCGTCTAGAAGCATGTATTTCCCCTTGAGCGCCTTACCCTCTAGTATATAGCTCTGCTTCTGTGCATCGTACTGACAGCTAGCCCCAAGCTCCATGAAGCCGATGAGGTGCGTATCAAGTCTACGGCGACCGATTTTGTCGCCGCCGGGCTTGGGGAAAATAGCATAGCCGAAACGCCCGAGTAGAGCTCCAACCGTCATAATAGATCCTCTGAGTGCACGGCTCCTCTGTAGGAACTGTTCGCTCTGCAAGTAGTCTAGATTGACTTCGTCGGCTTGGAAGCTATAGCTCCCCTCTTCTTCTAGCTTGGCTACCTTCACCCCCATCTGACGCAGTAGCTCGATCAGATTATTTACATCTAGGATGTTGGGAATGTTGTGTATCGTTACTACCTCGGGGGTTAAAAGTACCGAAGAGATGATTTGCAGAGCTTCGTTTTTGGCTCCCTGTGGTCGGATCTCTCCGCTAAGGCTGTAGCCTCCCTCGATCACGTATGATGCCATTGATACAGTTGTTGTTTGGTGTAAAACTTATCGACGCTGTTTAAGTTGCTTCTTGCTAACCTTCTGCTTGCCGCCTCGGTCGATACTATTGGGATTGATGACGAGCTTGCAGTTCTCAGGAGTGAGCATGATCTCCCCCTCGGATAGCTCAAAGAGGTCTTTGAAGATCTGTAGATCATCTACGGTGTCGCTATTCCACGTCATATAAGAACGCTTCATCTGAGTGGCGATGAAGTACTCAAGCATCGCACGTTCACGACCGACCTCCATCTTGCATACCTTCTTGATCATACCCTCAATAATATGACCATAGTAACGAAATTTGATGCGGTTGTTGATGTAGGGTAGAGGCTTGGGCTTCTCGAGCATTCTATCCTCGGTGATTGTTCCCTCGGGGTAGTCAATGTCGAGCTTGAAGCCAGAGATGATGGCTAAGTGATCCCAGTAGACCGTATCGGAGTCTGGGGTTTCTCGTCGCTCGGGCGATAGACCACTCATCGTACGTACGATCTTGCGTGCACATAGGTTACGCTTGTCTCTATCCTCGATGCTCATGCAGTACTGCACCAGCTTCTGGATATGACGCCCGTACTCGGGCATAGCGATAGGGGTTAGCTTATTGTTGTATTCCATTGATTGTCTTGTTTTTTAGAGGCGCTCCTTGATTGCTTTGGTAGCTTCCTCAAAGCCCGGTTTCTCGAGTAGGGCAAACATATTCTTCTTATATGCCTCTACCCCCGGCTGATTAAAAGGATTAACCCCAATCATATAACCGCTAATACCCACAGCTTTCTCGAAGAAGTAGAAGAGCTGACCTATGTAGTACTCATCGAGCTTGGGTAGTGTGATGCGGATATTGGGGACACCTCCGTCGATATGCGCCATACGTGTGCCCAGCTCAGCCATCTTATTAACCTCATCTATACGCTTACCTGCTAGATAGTTGAGACCGTCTAGGTCTTCTTTGTCAGGCTGAATACGTAGCTCTCTGTCTGAGTTGAGCACCGAGATAACAGTTTCGAAGATCGAACGCTCTCCCTCTTGGATCCACTGCCCCATAGAGTGTAGGTCGGCGGTGAGGTCTACAGAGGCGTTGAAGATACCCTTGCCGTCTTTTCCCTCACTCTCTCCATAGAGCTGTTTCCACCACTCTCCTATATAGTGCATTTTGGGGTGGTAGTTGGCCAAGATCTCGATCTTCTTACCCTTCACATACAGAGCCGTACGGGCGGCGGCATATAGAGCGGAGATATTACATTCAGTGGGCACACCGCTATCTACCATTGCTTTCATAGCTCTGGCGCCCTCCACGAGAGCTCTAATGTTGATGCCAGCGGCAGCTAGAGGGAGTAGGCCTACGGGAGTAAGTACAGAGAAGCGGCCACCGATATCGTCGGGGATAACGAATGTCTTGTAGCCCTCCTTGTCTGCCAAAGTGCGCAGAGCCCCCTTGGCCTTGTCTGTAACGGCTAGGATAAGCTCTCTGGCTCCTTGGCGACCAACTTGTTCTTCCAGTAGAGCTTTGAGGACACGGAATGCGATGGCTGGCTCCGTCGTCGTACCGCTCTTGGAGATATTAATGATGCCGAAGCGCTTGCCTCGAAGGAAGTCGCATAGCTCCCAGAGGTAGTCCTCGCCGATATTGTGCCCAGCGAATAGGAGCTGAGGGTGCTTGTGATGGCTCTTGTAGGCCTCGAAGCTACTAGTCATAGCCTCTAGGACGGCTCGTGTGCCGAGGTAGCTACCACCTATGCCCACACTCACTATGTAGTCGCATTGGTCGGCTAGAGCCTTAGCAGCAACCTCTATCTCCTCCAAGTCGGCCTCTGTGATTTGGGTTGGCAGTTCTATCCAGCCTAGGAAGTCACTCCCAGCCCCAGTGCCTTGGTGTAGCGCTTCTACATATCCCTGACATTTGTCATGCCATACTTTTAGCTCGGCATCGCTCACAAAACTGCTGATGCCCGATAGATCCAAACGGATCGTCTTAGTATCGTTATTCATTACTCTTAAGTTCGTTGTTTTACTTAAATCGTTTGCTTAGGCTCTCTATTGCGTCCTCAATCCTCTTACCTTGGTAGAGTATCTCGTAGACAGTGCGAGCAATGGGCATATTAACTTGATAGCTCTGATTGACCTCGTACACACACTTAGCCCCATAGTACCCCTCAGCCACCATACTCATCTCCATTTGTGCTGCCTTGACGCTGTATCCCTTGCCAAGCATATTCCCGAAGGTGCGATTGCGACTATGGTTGGAGTAGGCCGTGACGAGCAGGTCGCCTAGATAGACGCTCTCGGTCACATCTCTACGCAAGAGGTGTACCGAATTGACGAAGTTGCTCATCTCTGCGATGGCGTTCGATATAAGGACAGATTGGAAGTTGTCCCCATAGTTCATACCGTTACAAATCCCTGCTGCTATGGCATAGATATTCTTCAATACCGAGGCGTACTCTATACCGATCACATCTCGGCTCACAACGCAATTGACGAAGTCATTGGTCAGTACTTGGCTCATAGCCTTAGCTTTCTCTATGTCGAAGCAGCCTGCGGTAAGGTAGGAGCGTCTGTCACGAGCCACTTCCTCGGCATGGCAAGGACCAGAGATTACCCCGACCTGAGCTTGTGGTACATCTTTGACGGTCTGTAGATAGTCCGAGATGAGCATATTCTCATCGGGTACCATACCCTTGATGGCGTTGAAGACGAGCTTGGTGCGTAGCAGTGTACTACGAATACGCTTGAGGTAGCCCTTGACGTACGGCGATGGGACTGCCAAGATGACCGTGTCGCATGAACGAACAAAATCATTGACGTCCCCCTCGGTGAAGAAATCTATTCGATCAATGGGGAAAGGAACGGAGGTTAAGTAGCTCGGATTGTGCCCCAGTCGCTTAAACTCCTTGACATGGTTGGAGGTACGCAGACACCACGATATGCGTGGCTGTGTGCGCATAACGATTTTGGCCAGAGCCGTGGCCCAGCTACCTCCACCGATGATGCCGATCTTACCTATTGGATTCATAGCTGTTATATATCCCTATAATAGGTTACGATTGCGCTGAGGTTGCCCTCGTGTCTTTATTGTAGCCAAGAGTTTACATCCTCCAGCTTAATGGTTGGGAGCTCCTCTAGCTTATACTTCTTCTTAATATCCATGAGACTCTGATGCATACGACCGGGCTTCTCTTCGGCGCGCATAGCCTCTACTGTCAGATAACCTGCCTTGTGTAGTACGGGTACCCATTCGGCTGGGACACCGTATTCGGCGAAGGCCTCTGCCTTGTCTTTCTGAATAACCTTCTCGGGGCGCATCTGAGGGAAAAACAATACCTCTTGGATGCTCTCTTGCCCTGTGAGGAACATCACTAGGCGGTCCATACCGATCCCCATACCACTAGTTGGAGGCATACCATACTCTAGAGCACGCAGGAAGTCGTGGTCGATGTACATCGCCTCGTCATCTCCCTTCTCCGAGAGGCGAAGCTGCTCCTCAAACCGCTCTCTTTGGTCGATTGGGTCGTTGAGCTCGCTGTAGGCGTTAGCTATCTCCTTGCCATTGACCATCAGCTCAAAGCGCTCGGTTAGACGAGGGTTGCTGCGATGCTCCTTGGTTAGAGGGGACATCTCCTTGGGGTAGTCTGTGATGAAGGTTGGCTGAATATAGTTGCCCTCACACTTCTCACCAAATATCTCGTCAATGATCTTACCCACACCCATTGTTTCGTCTACTTCCACGCCGATTTGCTTACAGGCTTGGCGTAGCTCATCTTCGTTCATCTGGCTGATGTCGATGCCCGTATGCTCTTTAATCGCATCGAACATACTGATGCGCTTGTAAGGCGCCTTGAAGTCAATCTCTCTATCGCCTACCTTGACCTTCGTTGTCCCGAGTACCTGCATACAGATGTACTCGAGTAGCTCCTCGGTGAAGCTCATCATCCAGTTGTAGTCCTTGTATGCTACGTAGATCTCCATGGCCGTAAACTCGGGGTTGTGGGTGCGGTCCATACCCTCGTTGCGGAAGTTGCGGCTAAACTCATACACACCATCAAAGCCACCCACGATCAGCCTTTTGAGGTATAGCTCATTGGCAATACGTAGGTATAGGGGCATATTGAGCGTATTGTGGTGGGTGATGAAAGGACGTGCCGCAGCACCACCGGGTATGGGCTGTAGCACTGGTGTGTCTACCTCTAGGTAGCCCCTCTCATTGAAGAAGGTGCGCATTGCATTGAAGATCTTGGTGCGCTTGACGAATATATCTCTGATGTGCTCATTGACCGCCAAGTCCACATAGCGCATACGGTAGCGCTGCTCTGGATCGGTGAAAGCATCGAAAGTCTGTCCGTCCTTAACCTTGACAATGGGCAGAGGACGCAGACTCTTGGCCAAAAAAGTAATCTTGGAGGCATGGATCGAGATTTCGCCCATTTGGGTGCGGAAGACATGCCCCTCTACACCGATGAAGTCGCCGAAGTCAAGTAGTTTTTTGATGAGTGCATTATACACTGTCTTGTCTTCGTCTGGGCAAAGCTCGTCACGACTGATGTAGATCTGTATGCGTCCTGTCGTGTCTTGTAGCTCCAAGAACGAAGCTTTACCCATGATACGCTTGCCCATAACACGGCCAGCCATCCGAACATCTCGCCTAGGGGCACCGTCTTCGAATGCATCAAGCACTTCTTGGCTATATGCCGTTACCTCAAACTCCTCGGCTGGGTAGGGGTTTATGCCGATATTCTTTAGTTCTTCTAGGCTCTGTCGCCTGATAATTTCTTGTTCGCTTAACTCTAAAACGTTCATGTTCAATTTTCCTACTGAGGCTGTGCTCCTCATTCGCTCAATTTATACTGCCAATAGCACTATGGTGTAAATATAATACGAATTGGCCACTTACCAACTATCGAGCAAGGTAAGAGGAGCACGATACCCGACTGTCCTAGTCTATAATGCAGAGGCCAAGACAAATCATAATCTCTAAATTTCCACAAAGATACTCAATTATCCCGATACCCCTCGGATCGCTATTAGAATGCACATTCCTCCTTCCAGCGCAACAATGTTGATCTAAGTTAGTCCTAAAACTTGGCTTGGCGTTAGGTATCCTAGCCGTTTTCTGGGTCTTCGAT
>NZ_JRFC01000002.1 GCF_000769075.1 Porphyromonas sp. COT-290 OH3588
TGTATGTTGTCAAACAAAAGTGCACTGCTAGGGATCCGAATTAGTTGGTGAATTGCGTGTAACTTTAGAGAACAAAAAACAGAGATTATGGCAACAGAAACAAAGAAGAGTAAACGGGTTAAATCGACTAGCCCAGAGTCACTACTCAAGGACATCCGTCGTAACACGAAGCGCATCTTCAGCTCAGAGCAAAAGGTGCTTATCGTTATGGAGGGCATTCGCGGAGAGCTTAGTGTGGCAGAGCTATGCCGCAAGTATGGCATCAGCGATACTACATATTACAAGTGGAACAAGGAGTTTATCGAGGCAGGCAAGGCTCGCCTCGAGGGAGACATATTGCGTGAGGCGACAAGCTCTGAGGTGCAAGAACTTCGATCTCAGAATCAAGATCTTAAGATGGCTCTAGCTGAGCTTGTGCTACGTTACGACATCGTAAAAAAAAGCTTGAAACACTTCGAATAAGTAGCCAGCATCAAAAGTATATGAGATATACAGCAGAAGAAAAAGAGGAGATTATTCGGGTTGTTAAGTCTTCAGAGATTAGCATTAGCGAGTCCTTGCGTTACTTGGGCATTCCTAAGCGTAGCTTCTATAATTGGTATCACAAGTATAGAGTAGGCGGGCTCGACGCCCTTCGTAGTAAGCCCAGCCGAAGTCCCCATACTTGGAATCGTATCCCCGATACGCTTAGAGCTTTAGCCCTTGAGTTGGCCTTAGAGCACCCCGAGATAACGGCGAGAGAGCTCTCCGTTAAGCTCCTGGAAGAAAGTGGCTTGTTTATATCGGAGTCCAGCTATTACCGCATTCTTAGGGCAGCAGGCTTACTAGAGAGGATAGAACATGATTTTGTTTGGGCGGCCAATGAATACAAACATAAGACGCAGTTCCCCAATGAAATGTGGCAAACGGACTTTACCTATTTCAAAGTCAAGGGCTTTGGCTGGTATTATCTTTCCACGGTCTTGGACGATTATAGTCGCTACATTATTCACTGGGAGCTTTGTAGCTCGATGTCTGCGCAGGATGTCGCACGATCTATTGATCAAGCTATGCTCAAAGCAGGGTTAAATCACAAGAATGCTCCTAAATTGCTCTCAGACAACGGGCCTTGTTATATTGCTAGTTCTCTGAAAGAGCATCTTAGCACGAAGTTCAACATAAAGCATATTCATGGTAAGCCCTTGCATCCACAAACACAGGGGAAGATGGAACTCTACCACCGATCAATGAAGTGAGTTATCAAATTGCAGCATTACTTCGCGCCCTCAGAGCTCGAAGAGGCTATTGGGGAATGGGTTGAGTACTACAATGAGAAACGCTATCATGAGTCGCTGGGCAATCTAAGGCCAATAGATGTATACCTCGGCAGGCAGGACCAGATCCTCAAAATAAGGGAACAACTCAAAAGAGACTCACTAAAGCAACGATATCAAGCAAACAAATCAAATCAACAAAGAGACATTTCACTAAATTTGTAGCAGTGCACTTTTGTTTGACAACATACANAGAGACTCACTAAAGCAACGATATCAAGCAAACAAATCAAATCAACAAAGAGACATTTCACTAAATTTGTAGCAGTGCACTTTTGTTTGACAACATACACGTATTATGTAATTCTTTTCTCATGTATATCTAAGGTTATTTGTACAGTTGGTCTATCTCTGACTTTGGGGCATAGACATAATTACCAATCTGCCTTATGGGGATGGAAAACTTTCTGATATGCTTATATACCGTGCCTTCCGTAACACCAAACTTGGCTGTTATTTCACCAATCGTGTAGCAATGCTCTGGCTCAAGGTTGTAAAGTTTAGACTCATTTCTTGTTCTCTGCTTTTGTTCATCAACAGGCCTCAGATTAAAGTTGCGTTCTAAATCCTCTCTACAGATGCGAGTCATCCTTTTTCCCAAGTTATAACTTCGGAGAGCCTTACTTCTAACAAGTCGGTATAGTGTATCTCTGCAAACGTCGTATAGAGCAATAGCATCGGAAATAGAGAGGTAGGGTTGATCCTTGGGAACCTTTGCAGCCTTCTCTCTCCGTAGCTCTTCTAACTTTTCCTCTCGCTTCTTTTGTGAATACGCAGACCTTGAGCACTGTATAGAACAATATCTCGATGTGATTATCTTGGCAAGAAAGGTCTTCCCACACAATTCACACTTTCGCTCAATCTGAAATTTTGCAGCTGGCATACGATTTTCGTATCTATCTGATAATCAAATTATTTTTTTTATTTAAGTCGCACTTTATATACTAATAAGTCGCGGCACAAATATGGTACAAATATACGACTAAAATCGATAGAAAACGAAGAAATACGAGAAGCTACAGAAAATAAAAATAGCAGTAAGTTGTTATCTTACTGCTATTTACTATTTATTTGATGCTCTTTTGTGAGCGGAATTACTTCACTTCTTCGAAGTCGGCGTCGGTGATGTCGGAGCCTTGGGTTGAGCTACCGCCAGTCTGTGCACCGCCTGCGTTAGGCTGAGCATCGGCTGTAGCACCACCTTGTGCCTTGTACATCTCTTCCGTAGCAGCGTGGAAAGCTGTATTCAGTTCGGCTGTAGCAGCGTCAATGGCTTCGATGTTCTGATCCTTGTGCGCCGTGCGGAGCTTCTCGAGAGCAGCTTCGATAGGAGCCTTCTTGTCGGCTGGGAGCTTATCGCCCAGTTCCTTAAGTTGCTTCTCGGTCTGGAAGATCGTGCTGTCGGCGTGGTTCAGCTTCTGGATGCGTTCACTCTCGCGCTTGTCGGCCTCGGCATTGGCTTCGGCTTCGGCTTTCATGCGCTTGATCTCGTCATCGCTTAGACCGCTAGAGGCTTCGATGCGGATGTTCTGCTGCTTGCCCGTTGCCTTATCTACAGCCGTTACACTAAGGATACCGTTGGCGTCGATGTCGAATGTTACCTCGATCTGAGGCGTCTGGCGAGGAGCTGGAGCGATACCGTCGAGGTTGAAACGACCGATGCTCTTATTGTCCTTAGCCATAGAACGCTCACCCTGTAGCACGTGGATCTCTACCGATGGCTGGTTGTCTACCGCCGTGGTGAAGATCTCGCTCTTCTTCGTTGGGATCGTCGTATTGGCTTCGATGAGCTTAGTCATCACACCACCCATCGTCTCGATACCGAGTGATAGAGGCGTTACGTCTAGTAGAAGCACGTCCTTGATTTCGCCCGTGAGCACACCGCCCTGGATCGCAGCACCTACGGCTACCACTTCGTCTGGGTTCACACCCTTGCTTGGAGTCTTGCCGAAGATCTTCTCTACGATTGCTTGAATAGCTGGGATACGTGTCGAACCACCTACGAGGATGACTTCGTCAATCTCGCTCTTGCCTAGACCAGCGTCGCGCATAGCCTGCTCACATGGAGCGATACAAGCCTGAATGAGACGATCGGCTAGCTGCTCAAACTTAGCACGAGTAAGCGTGCGCACGAGGTGCTTAGGAATACCATTTACTGGCATGATGTAGGGGAGGTTAATCTCCGTAGATGTAGAGCTAGAGAGCTCAATCTTGGCCTTCTCGGCAGCTTCCTTGAGACGCTGCATCGCCATAGGATCTTGGCGTAGGTCAAGGCCTTCGTCAGCCTTAAATTCATCTGCAAGCCAGTCGATGATCACGTGGTCGAAGTCGTCACCCCCTAGGTGTGTATCACCATTGGTTGAGCGAACCTCAAACACTCCGTCGCCAAGCTCAAGGATAGAGATATCGAACGTACCACCACCGAGGTCGAAGACCGCAATCTTCATATCCTTGTCGCTCTTGTCTAGACCGTAGGCGAGTGATGCGGCTGTTGGCTCGTTGACGATACGGCGAACGTTGAGTCCTGCGATCTCACCAGCTTCCTTAGTAGCCTGACGCTGAGCGTCGTTGAAGTAAGCAGGCACTGTGATCACAGCGTCGGTTACTTCTGCGCCGAGGTAGTCTTCGGCTGTCTTCTTCATCTTCTGCAGGATGATTGCAGAGATTTCCTGTGGCGTATAGAGACGGCCGTCGATGTCTACGCGTGGCGTATCGTTGTCGCCCTTAACTACCTTATAAGGTACGCGATCTAGCTCGCCAGCTACCTGTCCGAAGGTCTCACCCATGAAGCGCTTGATCGAGTAGATCGTCTTCGTTGGGTTAGTGATAGCCTGACGCTTGGCAGGATCGCCCACCTTACGCTCGCCACCCTCGATGAATGCCACAACTGATGGAGTCGTGCGCTTACCTTCGCTGTTTGCGATAACGATTGGCTCGTTACCTTCTAGTACGGATACGCAAGAGTTTGTCGTACCCAAGTCAATTCCAATGATTCTTCCCATAATACTTATATTGTTTTATTGTTAATTCCTTAATGAGTTCGATGAGGAGCTTTCCGCTCGAACGCTCGCTCGACAAGGAGTTAAGCAAAGCATGTGCCACGATGAGAAGTAGCCTTGACGTCTGTCATAATGACTGACAATGTGTCGGAATACAATCTTAGTTCGTGTCCGAGTCTGCCAAAGATGGCTGATGAGTAGGGCTAAAAAGCATAGCACCTAACTGGACAAATCCAGTTAGGTGCTATACCATACATAATAATGTAGAGAGATGACTGCCTACAGGCTTTGGTCAGTATAGAGTTCTACATCGTCACGTCGCTCGAAGAAGTAGCTGGAGGGGTAGGCTTGAGCCTCTGGAGCTTGGTTGATTATCTGACGCAAGATGGTGCGCTTGCTCTCGCCGACGGCGTGGAAGAGGACGCGCTTGGCCGCCATGATCGTTGGCCCCGTCATCGCAATGCGCTTCTGGCCACTGGGGTGTGTCGCCACAACGTATGGAGTAGGTGTCTCGAGCAGCTTCATTTGTTGAGGAAAGATGGACGAAGTATGGCCATCATCACCAATGCCTAGGATTACGGCATCGAAGATGGGGAGTTTGTGCTCGGTTGGTAATTGCCTTCGTACTAGCTCTGTGTAGCGAATGGCCTCCCCGCTGGGGTCGCTCTCGCCCATGATGCGGTGCACCTGCTCGGCGGGTATAGGGACAGAGCTAAGCATCGCCTCCTTGGTCATACCATAATTGCTCTGCTCGTCGGTCGGGGGTACACATCGCTCGTCTACCCAGTATAGATGTACATGAGCCCAGTTAATCTCCTCTCTCAGGGGCGAACTAGCCATAAGCTCAAAAAGTAGCTTAGGCGTGCTACCACCAGATATGGCTACATGTATATCGCCTTGTTGAGTGCCACGGACGAATATCTCACGAGCTAGAGCTGTGGCGACCTCATGTGGTGTCGGATACTGATAGATCTTCATAGGCTTATAGCTCGCAGTAGAGCTCCGAATTGGTTAGGTTCTTACACGGGTTGGTCCAGTTGCAGCAGTCGCCATCCATGATCTCGTCACTCTGCTTAGGCCCCCAAGTGCCAGCAGGATAGCCATACAGAGGGAAGTGCTCATCTTGCCAAGCCCTGAGGATTGGGTCGAAGAATCGCCAGCTCATCTCCACAGCATCGCTGCGAGTGAAGAGGGTCGAGTCCCCGAGCATACTATCCTCCAAGAGGCGTGAGTAGGCATCGCCAGAGGCTAGCCCCCCGAGCTGGTCGTAGGTAAAGTTCATCGATACTTTCTTCACCTCGAAGCCTGATCCGGGTACCTTAGCCCCGAACTTGAGGACAATACCTTCGTTGGGCTGTATGCGTATGATGAGTTGATTGGGGATAGAGCGTCCGTCTGCCCCAGCAAACATCTTGTGAGGAGTTGGCTTGAAGTGGATGACAATCTCCGTTACCTTGGTCGGCATCATCTTGCCTGTACGGATATAGAATGGGACACCGTGCCATCGCCAGTTGTCAATATGGAGCTTCATCGCCACAAAGGTTTCGGTACGGCTCTCGGGACTGATTTTATCCTCCTCACGATAGCCTCTGTGGTATTCGCCTTTCCATTCACTCTCCGTGTACTGACCTCGGATTACGCTACGGCGAATATCTTCTTCGCTCATCGGACGGAAGGCTTGATAAACCTTGACCACCTCGTTGCGAAATAGGTCGGCGTTGAACTGTACAGGTGGCTCCATGGCCACAAGTGCTACAAGCTGAGAGAGGTGATTCTGTACCATATCACGCAGAGCTCCCGTCTCGTCGTAGAATCCTCCACGACTCTCAACGCCCATATTCTCAACGGCTGTGACTTCTATGCGGTCGATATAGTTCCTATTCCACAGAGGCTCAAAAATACCATTGGCGAAGCGAAGTGCCATGATGTCTTGCACGGTTTCTTTGCCTAGGAAATGATCTATACGGTAGAGCTGGTGTTCTCTGAAGCATGAGCGGTATATCTCATTGAGCTCCTCGGCACTTTTGAGGTCGTAGCCAAAGGGTTTCTCTATGATGATACGTCGGATAGGGCGAGGCACGCCGTCTTCGCCCCTATGGGCATTGAGGTGGCATCTGCCGTCGGGGCTATCGCACTCCTCTCTGTTGAGACCAACGGAAGCTAGGTGTAGAGGCACAACGCCGTATAGCGAGGGTGGGGTAGAGAGATAATAGATATAGTTGGCAGGGTTGTCGATCTGCTCGTCTAGCTCCTGTAGTCTACTCTTGAGCTTGGGGTACTCCTCCTCTAGAGCAGGATCCATAGATAGGTAGTGGACGCTAGCGAGGAACTGCTCGGCTAGCGAGGCATCGTACTCGCCCTCGGCAAGGTATTTCTTGAGGCTCTCGTCTAGGTGAGGGCGATACGAAGCACTATCGTAGGCGGTACGTCCGAGGCCTAGTACGGCAAATCGCTTGGGCAGCTTGGCCTGCTTAAAAAGCTGATAGAGCGAGGGTATGAGCTTGCGCTTGGTCAAGTCCCCAGATGCTCCGAAGATAACCAGTATGAGGCTATCGGGTTTGGTTGGATTATTCATTGCTCTAGCTAATTTTCTTTACTATTTAGTCAAGTATGTATATAAGCCACTTCCTACCTGTTTTGTTTACCTGTGGCTCCTTACAGAGACGAGAGCATCTTGTCCAGTAAGATAGGCATACCATACTGTCCTCGTTGCTCTTCGTCTATCAAGAGGTAGCCCCCCTCTGTAGTCCTAGGGGTGTAGCTTCTAGCCTCTGCCAGATAGAGGTTGGCGTGTAGCAACCTATGGGTAAGGCGGTGCTTGAGCGTAGCCACTGGCTTGGGATGTACAACCAGCCCTTCTAGGCCCTCAAAGAGATTGCCGCAGTCTTGGGTACTGAATATCCCTTCTAGAGTTTGTGGCTCTGGAGTTTCTACTAGGGGTAACTCGTAGAGCCCCTCCCAGATATCGCCCTTGCCCCGACGACGAATGAGTGTATAGATGGAGCCTGCCGAGTGGATACGTACCAAGAAATAGTGTAAATAACGCTCTGTTACCTTGATTTTACCCTGCTTGACGGGGAGGCTAAGCTGATTGCCCTGTCTATGAGCCACACATAACTGAGCGAAAGGGCAGGCCTGGCAGCTTGGTCTGCGTGGTGTACAGCAGAGAGCACCTAGCTCAATCATCGCCTGATTATGGCGCCCCGGCTCTTCTGGGTCGAGTAGCTCTTGAGCAAGTGCTCGGAATAGTTTCTGTCCACTAGGCGTATCAATGGGTTCGTCGATGCCGAGTAGCCGACTGACTACTCGATAGACATTGCCGTCTACGGCTGCATGTGGCAGGTTGTAGGCGAAAGAGAGTACTGCTGCTTGCGTGTAGGGCCCTACACCGGGGAGGCGTTTGATTTGCTCCAGCTCTCGTGGTATATTTCCACCGAACTCATCGACCACCACGCGTGCTGCACGCAACAGGTTACGCCCTCGGGAATAATATCCTAGTCCCTGCCATAGGCGTAGCACATCGTCCTCGTTTGCTTTGGCTAAGTCTTGGATCGTAGGGAAGGCATCAATGAAGCGGAAATAGTACCCTAGACCCTGCAGCACCTGCGTTTGCTGGAGAATAACCTCCGAGAGCCAGATGTGATATGGGTCTGTCGTTTCACGCCACGGTAGCGCACGTGCGTTTTGCCCGAACCATAGAGCGAGTGAAGCACGTAGATCCGCCAGCTCTGTTGTTGATAGTATGGTTCTCAATACCACCTATCTATTATGCTGCTTTAGGATCTGCCCAATCGCTTCACGCCAGTCCTCTCCATTGGCGGGGCAGTAGGTCACGAAGCCTAGTTCCTCGGCCATCTGTACGTTGGCTGGTCCGTCGTCGATGAATAGGGTTTCGCTCGGGAGCATACCAGTCTGCTCAATCATGAGCTCAAAAATGCCTCTGTGCGGCTTGACCATACCCATCTCGCAGCTAGCGAACTTGCGCTCGCAGTAGCTACTGAGCGGACGGCCATTTGGGAGGAAGCTGGTACTCTCGGCAAACTCCATAACGTAGGGGTTCGTATTGCTCAAGATGTGCACCGTGTAGTCTTGGCGTAGTGTGTCGATGTAGTCAAACTTATAGCTCGCTACTTCCTCCAAGAATCCCATATAGGCATCATATATCTCCTCCTGTCGGAGCTCTCGACCAGCAAGCTGACTGAGAGCCGAGCGAAACTCTTCTTTGCTCATTCGTCCGTCTTCTATCTGCAAGAAGTAACCACTCTGCAGATACGGATCTAGCATCTTCTCTATGTCGGGTATGCCTAGGGCGGAGAAGCGTCTGAGCGCTTCATCTTTGTTGAGGTGGATCAGCACCCCTCCTAGGTCGAATACTATGGTCTTAATCATAATTGCACTTGTAAATAGTCTGTCTGCCGTGGCTCGGCTGATGGGTTAGTCGTTACTCAAAGCTTGGAGGCGACTCCCTCGGGCAGACAATGTCGCTTTAGTGAATAAAAGGTAATGCCTCTATCTGAGGTAATAGGGGTTGGCCGTCGTTGTTGTCGATGATCCAAGTAGCCGAGCATGTCATATCTGCTTGGCTCATCTGACTGCGTATGCGTGCCCGTATAGCCTCTTCCGCTGTCGCATCTCTATGCATAGCACGCCTGATGCGCACCTCGTCGTCGGCCATGACTACCAGTACACCGTCTACCATACGCTCTAGCACTCCCCCCACCAGCAGGGCACTCTCTATGGCACACACGCACACGCCACGCCGGATTAGCTCTTCTCTCCAATAAGAGAAGTCCCTACGGACAGCAGGGTGCACAAGGGCATTGATCTGCTCAAGTGCCGTGGTGTCGGAGAAGATGATAGAAGCTAGGCGAGGGCGATCGAGTCTACCGTCTGACGTGGCATAGAGCTCAGGGCCGAAGAGCTTGATGACCTCAGCCCTAAGCTCGGCGTCTGTGTCGTAGAGGGCTTTGGCCCGCTTGTCTGTATCGTAGACAGGTATGCCGTAGGTGGCGAGTATTGTGCTGACGAGCGACTTGCCACTACCTATCCCACCAGTGATACCGATAGTCACGATCTTAGTCTGCATAAGGCTCTAGGGTGTTACCTTCTCCAAAACAAACTGGACAGCCTCGGGCTTGAGGCTGTATCGTTTGATCCAATCGGGCCGTTTGGTGAGCTGAACCGTCAGCTGACGAGGAGCTACAGTATCGCCACTCTCTCGGCTTGCCGTAGCCTCGGCATAATTGATGGATAGCTCTACATCGGCCTCTACTAGGTCGGCATAGCGAGATCTGGGCAGTGTGAGCAGGACGGTCACTGAGCTAGGCAGAGGGTGTAGGACATAGCCAACTGGTACGCCTCTAGTCTGTACTGGCAGAGTAAAGCTCTGCTCGGTAAGCTCCTCAATGGTTACGTGTACTCTAGCTTGGCGAGTCTGACAATAAGCCCCAGCGGGCATGATGAGGTCTACATTGCTGGAGATACTCTCTCGCAGCTCTCTCTGGCTGATAGCCCCGGTACTGATCTGCTGGATAGTATCTAGGCTCTCCTTGGTGCCAAAGATCACGACATCTGTGGGGTGTAGCTCCACAGCACTAGCCGTAAAACCCGCTGCTGTGCTAGGGTCAGAGCCTAGCACTATGGGTACTCGCTTGCTCACACGCTTCTGTAGCACCACGTGTATATCGCCTACAGACTGCTGCAAGACTTGGGCAGATGGAGATAGACGCTGCTCTATCTGTGCTTTGAGTTCCTGCTTACTGATGCCGATGTACTCACGCCCAGTAGCTTCTCGGCTGGTCTTGAGGACAATCGGCTCCATGCCATCTAGTGAGTAGCGTATATGCTCGAAGCCTTTGTCCTGCACTTGTAGCTCTAGGCTCTCTGGCACATCACCGCCGAGGGCGTTGTTTAGGGCGATAGAGTCGTAGGCTATGGGAATGGATATCGGTCTAGTGAAATCGCCTTGAAGGCGCTGCAAAATCCAAAATCCAAAAGCCACTCCTAGGAAAAAGATAAAAGTCAGCAGGCGGGAGCTACGTAAAATACGTTTGCTCCCTCTGGCTGACTTTTTTACCTTGTGGGACGAGTCGCTAGAGCCTAGGTTTAGTTTCATATATTATAGGTAGTAGAGAAACTAATCCGTAGATCCAAACTTGTTGGCAGGATGCTACTTCTTGCTACTATCCTCGGTAGCGAATACAGAGTTCTTGTCGATGCTTACTCGTACATTATCTGCGATCTCGATGACGAAGTCATGCTCATTGACGTGCTTGATCGTACCATAAATACCACCCGAAGTTACCACTCTGTCGCCTGCCTTGAGGGCATTACGCTTCTGCTCCACTTCTTTTTGTCGCTTCTGCTGGGGGCGGATCATGAAGAAGTAGAAAACAACAACGATAGCGATGATGGGCAAGAAGCTCATCCAAGAAGACTGTGCTCCTGCAGCTTGCAATAGGATTGGGTTCATCAGTTTTGTCTTTAGAGTTTAATATGAATTGATTTAGTTTGAGAGCTGGGTTACTGTTTGAGGATTTTACCCTCGGACTTGAGCGCTTTGGCCACGGCATCTAGAACGCCATTGACGAAGGAGGCACTTTTGGGGGTGGAGTAGATCTTGCTAAGCTCTACATATTCGTTTATAGAAACGTGCGTAGGGATACTTGGGAAGTGTAGGAACTCCACGATAGCCATTTGCATGAGGATCATATCCATATCAGCTAGACGCTCCTTATCCCAGCCGTCACTGATGTGCTGCTCGATAAGCTCGACATGCTTCTTGTGGCCGAGTAGTAGCTGGCGCATCAGGTGCTGGGCATAGACCTCGTCATCGGCATCACGGTAAGCTGGTAGTAACACTTCCTCCATCGAGAGCTCTTCGTCTATCCTCTTGAGCGTCTTGGCTACGAAATCCTTGACGATCTCTACGGCACCCATAGAGAGTTTGGTAGACGAGTATAGCTGACCACTGCGAGCCTCGGCGAAAGCAGTGTCTAGCTCCTCCCAACCGGGGTGCTCCTCAAACTCGGCTTTCTCTGTTTGTGATAGCTCGTCGTCCCAGTAGACGGACTGGCTCTCTAGATACTCGGCCAGTAGTGGGTGTGGAGCGATGATAGAGTTGAATACCTCAACCCAAAAGGTGCGATCGTTGGCGAAGCTGTCTTCTCGCTCTAGGTAACCCTTGTAGAGCTCGCTACCCTCTATTTGATTGATGAGCTGGCGTAGCAAAATATCCTCCTCACTCCACGCTAGAGGAAAAGAATTGTACCACAGCTCTATCGGTGCACACTCGTCGATCTTCTGAGCGAGTCTATTATTGACTAGACGCTTATTGGGGTTGCGCTCCTCCGGGCTGGCGAGATGTTTGGTGCGACGAACTTCTAGGATCGCATCGTATCGCTCTGTAAGCTCAGGGATCAACCTAAGGAGAAAAAGGTATAGGTCGTAGGTGCGGGTTAGGCTCACCTTCAGCTCGGCCTCCGCTGAGGTGAGCTTCTGTTCTTCTCTGTGAAAATGTGCGTAGGCCGTTTGCAATACGCGGGTACGAATAAGTAGTCTATTGATCATATTTCCAATTCCAATGCTACAAAGATATAACAAATATATGGCCTTATGTACCCTAGAGATTAGTGGCTTGATTCTCTGTGTATTTGTCTGCTTTAGTGCCAATCCTATGGCCTTATATATAGACGGTGCGAAGTGAGAAGTAAGACCTAAGAGCTCGATACCCTCTCGTCTTCTTTTTCTGTTAAGGGTTGTAAAGAAATATCCCCGAGTTTTGCCCCAATGAGAGAGATATTTTTTATCTTCTAATCAAGCTCTCAAGAAAATTGAAGGATCAATTACGGGAGATCGTAGGGCTAACTTGCTAGGGTGTGTCCTTCAACTTGGCAGGATTGATGGGAAGGAAATCGGAAATATCCGCCATATCTAGACGCAATCATGTAATATGTCTTTTTATTTGTTTGGTTTCCAGTGATTTGTGCTTCTTGCGTTTTAGCTGGTCGTTTTCGTTCGACTGGGACTAAGTGCCAAAATGAGGTCGAACTCAATCTAGAGCCTCCTAGAGCCCAAATACGAAGCCTGCCGTTTTTCGCCCTTGTTTGTGTCGTCTTTCCCATCAACATTCTGAAAACTGAGCTAAAATATAAATGAGACCGTTGCACGATATTCTTACGGAAGAGGCTGTTCAAAGCCGCTCTCAATATAGACTATCTCAAGAAGCTGCTAAAGATTTGATGCGGGTGCCCTGTCAAAACTTATAGAACTCGTCCATAGAGATTAATGACATGTGTTAACTAGTTTGTGCAAAGACAAGGGGCTGTGTCGAAATTCATTTTCGACACAGCCCCTTTTGGGTATTTCAGAATGCGCAAAATGCTAAGACAGAAGCCGAAGGGAGCATACTAGGGTATGTGACCAAAGCCGACGATGAAGTCCGTGCAGAGCAAATGTCACAAGTAACACAGTAGTATGCCTATTATGATGGACCTCCGCTTCTGGTCGATGCGGAGTGCTATGCCCTAAGTCTTGAGTACTACACCGCCTCTACTTTAGGGTTTGAGTAGCTTGTCTATCTGGAGTGTTTGGTAGGCATAGAAGGCCTTATCCTCAGCTGTGCCTCCAGCTCCTGCGTAGAGAGAGTGAATGCGCTTGAGGTAGGATAGCATCATTGGAGCCGTTATTGCAGAGGGTAGTGTAGGTAGACCGAAGTTGAAGCGAATCGTGTATTCGTTTAGTTGGGTGTCTTGGTGTTGCCAGCACGCATGGCAGGCTGGCATTTCGTTCCCCTCTGTCAGGTCGTTCTCTCCCAGTGATAGTCTGTTTGCTGCGCTAGACTTTGCTTTGAGCCCGCTACCGAAAGCTAGTGCCTCTATCGCAGCCGTCTGCATTACCTTGTCTTCTGGGCTCAGCTTCTCTCTCTTGAGTGTGCTGCGGAATAGCTCCTTGTATAGATCCTCCATGTAGGTTGGTAGGGTATAGTAGCGCTTGGCATCGAGTTCTCCGGCCTCGTGTATGCGTGCCAAGACAGTAGGGTCGTAGAGCGCATTGGTGATCATGGCGACACTACGCATAGCACGGCCTCGGTTGTACCCAATCCTATCAGTAAGCTCTCTAGGGTAGAGCCATTGGCCTACAGAGCGAGCTTGTCCCATCAGCCAGCGTAGAGCTCTCTGCTGCTCTGCCTTGCTGATGTAGTTCTTGGGAGCTAGCTCATCGCCTTGGCGTACCTCACGGTAGTCTATACCTCCTATGTATGGGAGTACATGCCCGATGTAGCGGTTGTACTGACTAACTAGAGATTGGTAGAGAGGTCTGATCTCTTTGTACTCCTCTCCTCTTTGGTAGCTCCATTGCTCTAGGTTGGTTAGGGTAATTTTGAGATTGCTGATGCCTAGGTCGCTGGCTTGTATGTGGTCGTTGCCTAGATCCTCGGTTTGATCTGTGGGGTCCACCGTTGCGAATACTTGTTGTGGCCCATAGGTAAACATCGGATTATTGGCCTTCTCCTCAATCCATTTGTTCAGTGTCTGTAGTTCGTCCTCTGGCTTTTGTGCTCCTGCGATTAGGCGATAGCCCCAAGCTATGGCGTAGGCATCGTAGACTCCGATGAGGGGTGGAATCATGCGTACACCACGCTCGTAGTCCCCGGGTTGAGCTACGTAGTTGTTGCGTGCATAGTCCATAATACTTGGGGTAGTGCCATACTTCTGGGTGAAGCTAGGGCTACGCAAGGAGTCGATAGGGAAGGAGTAGCTGGCGCCCATGTTGTGCATTAGCCCGAGTGTATGTCCAATCTCATGAGAGGCCACATAGCGCAGCGACTCACGCATCACTTCATCGTCGAATGTGAGTTTGCGTACTCTAGGGTCTACGGCCGAGGTCTGTGCAAATCGCCAATCGTGCACGAGGGACACAACGTTGTGGTACCAGATCACATCAGCAGTGAGAATCTCGCCCGAGCGGGGATCTACGTAGCTTGGCCCCATAGCATTGGGGATAGGAGAGGCTGCATACTTGAAGCAGCTATAGCGCATATCGTCTGGATCGAAGCTCGGATCGTTGGCTGGATAGTCGATAGCCCTAATAGCATCTTTGAATCCCGCATGCTCAAAAGCTTTGTTCCAGTCCTCAATACCCTCGCGGATAGTGCTGCGCCATTTGGGAGGGAATGCTGTATCTACATAAAATGTAATGGGTTTGGTTGGGACTACTAGCTCTCCAGCCTCATACTTGGCACGATCCTCCTCTCTGGGCTCGACTCGCCAGCGGTGAATGTAGACAAAGTCTTTGAGCCTATCGTGGCTGGAGGTAAAAAGCTCTTTGCCAGAGGAGAAGAAACCGATACGTTTGTCACCGAGGCGTGGCATCATTGGCTCCTTGGGTAGCTCATAGATAGAGCGGTGTAGCCCTACGGTATAGGATTGTTTGCCTTCTATCATATCGTAGCTTAGACGGCTCTTGATCTCCACATTCTTGGGAAAGGCCTTGACGCTAGAGATACTAGAGCCAGAGGCGTTGAATGCGGCTTTGATGCCACGACTTCCGCCGAACATCTTACTCATCGGGGTTTCCTTTTTGATTGGGCTGAGTAGAGCATCATTGCCAGCGAATAGAGCGGTCACGTCAATAGCTATCTTGTCGCCCTTGATTCCCCCAATCTTGAAGCCCCTGATGATTGGGTCGGCGAAGTTGCGCTCAAATGCAGGCTTGATTGGGTCTTGGTCAGCAACAAGGCTACTTGTTTGCACACTGTGTATGTAGACGCTGTGTTGGTCTTTGGAGAGGCGGATAGCGATTGGTCGGTCGATCATCTGCCCTGCCACATAGTCCTGTGTGTTGCTCGTTTCGGATACTCGGTTAGATAGCCCGTATAGAGGCCCAAAGTTCGCCTCCGAGAGTACCATAATCAGCTTGCCGTCTTTGCGTAGGTACATGTCAAATAGGCCTTCGCTTGGGGTTGCATCTTTGATGAGGTTCTCAAAGGCTTTGGTCTTGTCGTCCTTCGGAGGTGCAGCAGCGACAGCCCCTCTATTAGATCTCTTTTTTTTGATGATAGAGCAGGAGCTAGTAGATAGCCCTACGGACAGAAGGGTCATTCCTGCAATGATGCTAAATTTTTTCATTTTCTTATCTGTGGTTTGCGATGATCGCCTGCTAGGCTACGCAAAGCTAATCAAATTGTTAGTACTACCCTAGACATATTGTTTATTTGACGGGTTATAGAGGTTGCATAGTTCGCTCGAGGGGGAGGCTTAACCACGAGGGAGGCCTACTAAGTACCGCTAGAGTGCTTAACTATGGAGATTTAGATTTTAGACCAGATTTCAGAATGTTGATGGGAATACTCTCTTGAATATGGTACAAAAGGCATAAACCTCGTATTTGCCCCCTAGAAGGCTTCAGATTGCATTCTTTTTCTTTTGGGCACTCAACCCCTATTGGAGTGAAAAAAGATGTCTACTAGTGTCTGTTTTGAGCATGTTGGTAATCAGTTGTTTGTGTTTTATTTTTCGGTGGATTTGTGCATTTTCAGCTCTGGTTTTAGATTTTCTTCCCATCAATCTCCCAAGATTGGTGGACATATCGTCTAGTGTTAGACCTGAAACTGCCCCAAATCAATGGGAAGAAAAAGCAACTCCCACCCAGTAGACCTGCCAAGTATGTGGGGATGCCGTTGTGAAAATTTTACAAATTTGTTTCACTCTCGTGGTACCACCATCGGGTGGCAGTGACAAAAGCTAAGGCTTCGACCAGTCCTATGGATAAGACCTTGTCTTGTCGGTAATAGAATGATCTGCTCTTTGATGCCATACTTCCCTCCCAAGATGCTATATATCGTCTATTAAATTCACTCTGTGTCCCCTCTCTAAGAAGTTTTTTGAAGAATAGGTATGGTGTATTGTAGGATTTAGTACCTTTGCGACATTGGAGAATTAAATGTGTATTTGGCAATTCACTAAACTATATAAATATGGCAAACCAGAAAGAACGGCTGCTGACCGAATTTGCTCCTATCTCGACTCAGGAGTGGATGGACAAGATCACAGCTGATTTGAAAGGCGCCGACTTCGCCAAGAAGTTGGTGTGGCGTACAAACGAAGGGTTCAATGTTAATCCGTTCTATCGTCGCGAAGACCTTGAGGGGCTCACTACTCCTCACATGATGCCAGCCGAGTATCCCTACGTGCGCTCGACTCGTATGGACAACGACTGGCTCATTCGCCAAGACATCAATGCCTCAGACCTCAAGGCTGCCAATGCCAAGGCTCTAGACGTGCTGGGTAAGGGGATCAATTCTCTTGGCTTCAAACTCAAGAAAGACCAGATCAACGTTGAGTCTTTGCAAGTTCTCCTCAAGGACATCTTGCCCGAGGCTATTGAGCTCAACTTCACTTGCTGTATCTCTGTGGCTGCCAAGCTAGCAGGCGTACTCACAGAGTACTTCGCCACTACGGGAGCAGATGTAGCTCAGTGCAAGGGTTCGATTGCTTTCGATCCATTCAAGAAACAACTCGTGCGTGGTATCTCCAACCCCAATTGGGTGGAGAACTGTAAGACTCTTCTAGAGGCAGCTAAGGGATTGCCTCAGTTCCGTGTGCTTACAGTCAATGCACTTAATCTAAATAATGCTGGTGCCTATATCTATCAGGAGCTAGGGTATGCCCTTTCTTGGGGTGCTGAGCTCCTAGATAAGCTCACGGCTGCTGGCTACTCACTAGAGGAGGTTACTTCTCGCATCAAGTTTGTCTTTGGTGTTGGCTCCAACTACTTCATGGAGCTGGCCAAATTCCGTGCTGCTCGCTGGCTTTGGGCCGAGATCGTAGGTGCCTATGGCGAGGAATACCGTGGCGAGGTAGCCAAGATCCACCAGCAGGCGGTGACCTCTACTTGGAATAAGACAATCTTTGACGCACACGTGAACCTGCTCCGTACGCAAACCGAGGCTATGTCTGCCACGCTTGGTGGTGTAGACTCACTGACAGTACAGCCTTTCGATGTTACCTATCAGGAGTCGGACGACTTCTCCGAGCGTATTGCACGCAACCAACAGCTTCTGCTCAAGGAAGAGTGTCATTTCGATAAGGTAATTGACCCTGCTGCTGGCTCCTACTATGTAGAGTATCTGACCAACTCTATTGCCACTGAGGCGTGGAAGCTATTCCTTGCCGTAGAGGAAGAGGGCGGATTTGCTGCGGCTGTAGAGGCTGGTTCTGTGCAGAAGGCTGTCAATACAAGTAACGACAAGCGCCACGCTGCTGTGGCTGCTCGTAAGGAAATCTTCCTCGGTACGAACCAGTTCCCCAACTTCACAGAGGTGGCTGCTGGTAAGATTAAGATTGAGGAAGAGGGGCCACACACTTGTGGCTGTGGTGAGGCAACGATCGAGAAGCTTAATTTCTCTCGTGGTGCTTCGGACTTCGAGGCTCTTCGTCTAGCTACAGAACGCAGTGGCAAGGAGGTGAAGGTATTCATGCTTACCATCGGTAACCTCGCTATGCGCCTAGCTCGCTCACAGTTCTCTAGTAACTTCTTCGCTTGTGCTGGCTACAAGGTCATCGACAACCTTGGCTTCAAGACCGTACAAGAGGGCGTAGATGCAGGTCTTGCCGCTGGTGCAGACATCATCGTGCTCTGCTCTAGCGACGACGAGTATGCAGAGTTTGCCCCCGAGGCATTCAAGTATCTCGATGGTCGTGCTCAGTTTGTAGTGGCTGGTGCTCCTGCCTGCACAGACGACCTCAAGGCTATCGGTATCAACAACTTCATCAATGTGAAGAGCAATGTGCTTGAAACGCTCCGTGGCTTTAACCAAGTACTAGGCATTAACTAATAGCAAGCAACAGCAATGAAACCACAGTTTAAGAATATAGATATTAAGTCCGCTGGCTTCGCTAATACCGATGCTGCAGCTTGGGCTAGTAAACAAGATAATACCTCTGTTTGGCGCACAGCCGAGCAGATCCTCGTAAAACCAGTTTATACGGCTAGCGACCTAGAGGGTATGGAGCACCTAGATTATGCTTCTGGTCTGCCCCCCTTCCTCCGTGGTCCATATAGCGGTATGTACGCTATGCGCCCTTGGACGATCCGTCAGTACGCAGGGTTCTCTACGGCAGAGGAGTCTAACGCATTCTACCGCCGTAACCTCGCCGCTGGTCAGAAGGGGCTATCCGTGGCCTTTGACCTTGCCACACACCGTGGCTACGACGCCGACCACGATCGTGTAGTGGGTGACGTAGGTAAGGCTGGTGTATCTATCTGCTCGCTTGAGGATATGAAGGTGCTTTTCGATGGTATTCCATTGAACAAGATGTCTGTGTCTATGACGATGAACGGAGCAGTGCTTCCTGTCATGGCTTTCTACATCAACGCAGGTCTTGAGCAGGGTGCTAAGCTAGAGGAAATGGCTGGTACGATCCAGAATGATATCCTCAAGGAGTTCATGGTGCGTAATACATACATCTACCCACCTGAGTTCTCTATGCGCATCATCGCCGATATCTTTGAGTACACTTCTCAGAATATGCCTAAGTTCAACTCGATCTCTATCTCTGGTTACCACATGCAGGAGGCTGGAGCTACAGCAGACATCGAGATGGCTTATACACTCGCCGACGGTCTAGAGTACCTCAAGGCTGGTATCGCTGCTGGTATCCCCGTAGATAAGTTCGCTCCCCGTCTGTCTTTCTTTTGGGCGATTGGTATGAACCATTTCATGGAGATCGCCAAGATGCGTGCAGCTCGTATGCTCTGGGCTAAGATTGTTAAGCAGTTCAACCCCGAGAGCGACAAGTCTTTGGCTCTGCGTACGCATAGCCAGACCTCTGGTTGGTCCCTCACCGAGCAAGACCCCTTCAACAACGTAGGTCGTACTTGTATCGAGGCTATGGGTGCCGCACTAGGACACACGCAGTCACTGCACACCAACGCTCTTGACGAGGCTATCGCTCTGCCAACTGACTTCTCGGCTCGTATCGCTCGTAATACGCAGATCTACATTCAAGAAGAAACCATGGTATGTAAGGAGATTGACCCATGGGCTGGTTCATACTATGTAGAGAGCCTGACCAACGAGCTGATGCATAAGGCTTGGGCACACATTCAGGAGGTAGAGGAGATGGGTGGTATGGCTAAGGCGATCGAAACTGGGCTACCTAAGATGCGTATCGAGGAAGCCGCTGCTCGTACTCAGGCTCGTATCGACTCTCGCCAGCAGGTGATCGTTGGTATCAACAAGTATCGTCTGGAGAAGGAAGACCCTATCGATATCCTCGAGATCGACAACACGGCCGTGCGTTTACAGCAGATCGAACGCCTCACTCAGCTCCGTGGCGAGCGTAACGAAGAAGAAGTGCAGAAGGCACTTGCTGCTATCACACACTGCGTAGAAACTAAGGAAGGTAACCTCCTAGACCTAGCGGTGAAAGCAGCTGCTGTACGTGCTTCACTCGGTGAAATTTCGGACGCCTGCGAAACGATCGTAGGGCGTTATAAAGCAATCATCAGAACTATCTCAGGCGTGTATTCATCAGAATCAGGCGAAGACTCAGACTTCGTACGTGCCAAGGCTCTGGCCGAAAAGTTTGCAGCCAAGGAAGGTCGTCAGCCTCGTATCATGATCGCTAAGATGGGTCAGGACGGACACGACCGTGGTGCTAAGGTGGTAGCCACAGGCTATGCGGACTGTGGCTTCGACGTGGATATGGGACCTCTCTTCCAGACCCCAGAGGAGTCGGCTCGTCAAGCTGTAGAGAACGACGTACACGTGATGGGCGTTTCATCTCTAGCAGCAGGGCACAAGACCCTTATCCCACAGGTGATCGCAGAGCTCAAGAAGCTTGGTCGCCCCGATATCATCGTTACTGCTGGTGGTGTAATCCCTGCGCAGGACTATGAGTTCCTCTACAATGCTGGTGTTGCTGCTATCTTCGGTCCCGGTACTCCCGTGGCTTACTCAGCAGCCAAGGTGCTTGAGATCCTACTAGACGAGCCACAATAAGTAGGTTAGTTAAAACTCATCAATACAAGGAGAGCATGTCGAGATTTATCCGTCGGCATGCTCTCTTTGCTTTGATGGTATTATCTTTATCTTTGTGACTATGATGGTTAAACTATATGCAGATGCTCCCAACTACAAGGAGCTGGCAGAGGTCATGCAGGCTCTGCGAGATGGAGAAGTGATTATCTACCCCACCTGCACGGGCTATGCTTATGCGTGCGATGCTCTACAAGCCAGATCCGTCGAGAAGATTTGTAGCCTCAAGGGCATAGACCCAAAGAAGAAATCTCTTTCTATTATGTTTGCGGGACTGAGCGACGTGTCGGAGTACTGCAGGCTAAATGATCGTGCTTTTAAGTTCATCAAGGAGCATACGGGCAACTATACGTTTATCCTGCCAGCTGCAAGTTCGCTCCCCAAGATTTATAAGAATAGGAAGGAGGTCGGCGTACGCCTTGCCTCTCATCCAGTCGGACGATTGATCCTAGAGGAGCTAGGCAATCCTCTTATTGTTAGCTCTCTGCCGCTCTCCGATGACGACGACCCAGAGTACGCATCAGACCCCGAACTAATTCAGGAGCGCTTCGGCGGGCAGATTGGCTGTATCATCGACGGAGGTATTGTGGAGATAGAGCCCTCTACGATTGTAGACTGTACAGAGGAGCCTTTTGAGATAATCCGCTTGGGGTCTGGACGTATAGACGCCGATGAGCCAGCACTCAGTCGTGATTGATAGTTGCTTATAAAGATAGAGGTATGGTGCTTAACTATATTTTTGTTGGCTTCTTTGTCATTGCCTTTGTGATGGCTCTAGGTCATCTGTTCTTGACGGGAGATTTTCTGATCTTTGAGCGGATTATGAAGGCTTGTTTTGACCAGTCCAAAAATGGGTTCGAGATCTCGCTCTATCTCACGGGAGTACTTTGTCTTTGGTTGGGCTTGCTCAAAATAGCTGAGCGAACTGGGATTATCCAGACTTTGGCCTCTTGGGCTTCGCCTCTACTTAGCATCTTATTCCCTTCGGTTCCCAAAAATCACCCAGCCATGGGGAATATCTTCATGAATATCTCGGCCAATATGCTGGGGTTGGATAATGCGGCTACACCTCTAGGGCTCAAAACAATGGAGAGCTTACAGTCGCTCAACCCCCGCAAGGAAGAGCCTACCGATGCGATGCTGATGTTTCTTGGACTCAATGCTAGCGGCCTGACGATTATTCCTTCGTCTGTAATCGCCTTTCGAATGCAAGCAGGTGCAGTCAATCCTGCCGATGTTTTTTTGCCTATCCTTATGGCAACTACTGCCTCAACGCTCGTAGTAATGCTCTTGATGGCGATCAAGCAGCGCATCAATCTCTGGCGTAGGCCTATGATTATGTTTCTGCTGGTGGTATTGTCCTTGTTTGCTAGTATTGTTTGGCTAGGTGCTCAGCTCCCTCCCGAGGAGTTTAGCCGTATCAGTACGGGCATCTCGTCCATGGTGCTTGTAGGGATTATTTTAGCTTTCGTCTTCGGTGGAGTGCGCAGACGTATCAACGTCTATGAGAGCTTTATCGAGGGAGCAAAGGAAGGCTTTTCTACGGCGGTTGGTATTATTCCTTACCTTATTGCGATGCTTGTAGGGATAGGTGTCTTCCGGGCATCGGGAGCCATGGATCTATTTGCCGAAGGGCTTTTGTCGCTTTTCGAGAGTCTTGGCTGGGATAGTCGATGGGTAGAGGCACTGCCTACGATGCTGATGAAACCACTTAGTGGCAGTGGAGCTAGAGGGCTCATGGTCGATGCCATGCAGACACATGGGGCAGATAGCTTCGTCGGTCGCTTGGCTTGCACAGTACAAGGTGCGAGTGATACGACTTTCTATATTATAGCGCTCTATTTCGGAGCTATTGGTATTAGGCGTACAGCCTATGCCGTACCATATTCATTGCTTGCAGACCTCGCCGGAGCAGTGACCGCTACTCTCGTAACTTATCTATTCTTTGCCTAGCTTTTACATAGCTTTTGTGAAACTAATAGCCTTCTTGATCAATTGAGAGGCCGTGGAGATATGGACATTTGTCGTGCTTTCCCTCCTTGTGCTACTCCCTTTCTGGGTAAATGCTTGCTCATTAGTAGGTAAATCTGTATTTTCGCAGTGGATTTGTCAATTTCAAATAATAACGGATTACTAGACTTGTAAGTGGAGTATAGAGGAGCGTGCTTGAGTAGGGTTTATGCGCTCCGGTATTTCTTCATCTATTCTTCACGTTTTCATCAATCAGAGCAATACTAAACACTCTAAAGCACTATGGCCTTTACAAACAACGTGATGATTGTACGCCACCGTCTGCTGGCCGATCTCGTACGTCTATGGAAAGACGAAAAACTGGTTGAAGACGTTGACCGACTTCCTCTACGCCTTAGCCCTCGCAATGCTAAACCTCGTGGGAGATGCTGTATCCACAAGGAACGTGTAGTTTGGAAGTATAAATCCCTGCCCTTACTAGGCTACGATATGAGTGACGAAACCGATGAGCTGACACCTTTATCTGACTATGTACGTAGAGCGCTTGAGCGTAAGCAGGTAGAGAAGGATAACATACTCTGCGTGATTGATGAGGCCTGCTCGTCTTGCGTTCAGGTAAACTATGAGGTGTCTAATCTATGTAAAGGCTGTGTAGCTCAGAGTTGCTCGACCAACTGCCCCAAGGACGCTGTAGATTTCAAACGCAATGGTCAAGCGGAGATTGATCATGACAAGTGCATCAGCTGTGGTATCTGCCATAAGAACTGTCCTTACCATGCCATTGTTTATATCCCTGTTCCCTGCGAAGAGGCTTGTCCCGTTAAGGCCATTAAGAAAGACGAGAACGGCATCGAACGTATAGATGAGAGCCGCTGTATCTACTGCGGCAAGTGTGTGAACGCTTGTCCCTTCGGTGCAATCTTCGAGATCAGCCAAACCTTCGATGTCTTGCAACGCATTCGCAATGGTCACAAGATGATCGCTATCCCTGCCCCCTCGGTACTCGGTCAGTTCAAGACCACAATCGACAAGGTCTATGGTGCACTCAAGGCCATTGGCTTCCACGATGTGATCGAGGTTGCTCAAGGTGCTATGGACACAATCAGCAACGAGGCTCACGAGCTACTGGAGAAACTGGAGGAGGGGCAACCCTTCATGACTACGTCTTGCTGTCCCGCCTACATTGAGCTTACAGAGAAGCATATCCCCGATATCAAGCCTTTCGTCTCTCACACTGGGTCGCCCATGTACTATGCCGCACGCATAGCCAAACAGCAGCATCCAGATGCCGAGATCGTATTCATTGGTCCATGTCTAGCTAAGCGTCAGGAGGCTAAGCGAGATGAGGCCGTAGACTTCGTTTGGACATTCGAGGAATTAGCTGCCATTCTAGATGGTATGGGTGTAGAGCTAGAGGAAGCAGATGGATTTGCTCCAGCGTTTACTTCAGTGCGAGAGGCTCATGGGTTTGCTCAAGCTGGAGGCGTTATGGGTTCGGTGCAAGCGTACCTCAAGGATAAGGCGAAGACTTTCACTGCACTCAACATCGCAGATATCGATCGCAAGAATATGACACTGCTTCGCTCGGCAGCCAAGACAAAGAAAGCTCCAGCGCAGTTCATTGAGGTAATGGCATGCCCCGGCGGATGTATCACGGGGCCTTGTGCTCACGGAGATACCGCAGCAGGCACTCGACGCCTTGTGGCAGAGCTAGCCAAGCGCAAGGAAACCTACGCAGATATGGAGACTGTTTAGCTCCAGACTATATAGATTCGATAACATTTGGATCAACTAATCAAACGTCTTAGGGACGAGCGAACGCTTCCAGAGGAGGATCTCCGCATACTGCTTAGTGCAGAGGACGATGCTTCTCTGGAAGCGCTTTGTTTACAAGCACGCCAAGTCCGAGAGCAGTATTATGGACTCAAGGTCTATATTAGGGGATTGATTGAGCTGACTAATATCTGCAAGAACGACTGCTACTACTGTGGTATTCGTCGTAGCAATCGAGATGTGGTACGTTATAGATTGAGCCACGAGCAGGTTTTGGAGTGCTGTGCGCATGGCTATGGGCTAGGGTTCCGAACCTTTGTTCTTCAAGGGGGCGAAGACCCTTACTGGACGTCGGATAGACTGGTCACTCTGATACAGGAGATACGTCAGAGCTATTCCGACTGTGCCATTACACTCTCTATCGGTGAGTGGAAGAGAGTAGACTACGAGACGTTTTATGCCGCAGGGGCCAATAGATTTCTGCTGCGTCACGAGACATTCGACCCCGAACACTATGCCGTGCTTCACCCGAGAGAGATGTCAGCCGAGCATAGGCAGCATTGCCTCAGACAGCTCAAGGAGATTGGCTTCCAGACGGGTACGGGGATTATGGTCGGCTCACCAGAGCAAACCATCGATCATTTGATACGAGATATTCGCTTCATCGAGGAGCTCAAACCACAGATGATTGGGCTTGGTCCTTTCCTCCCACACAAGCAGACACCTTTTGCTGGCAAACCTGCTGGCTCGCTACAGCTGACGCTTAGGCTCCTCGCTATACTTCGCCTGATGCACCCCGAGGCATTGATCCCTTCTACGACAGCTCTAGCTACCTTACACCCTGAGGGTAGATTGCATGGTATCCTCGCAGGGTGCAATGTCGTGATGCCTAATCTATCGCCACTTGAGCAACGAAAGAAATACGAACTCTACAATGACAAAGCTGCTCTAGGTGCCGAAGCCGCTGAGGGTTTGTCTCTCCTTGCCGATCAGTTGGCTTCTATTGGCTACGAGCTCTCCTATGAGAGAGGCGATAGCTTGAGGTAATTTCTTGTATCTTTGTTGCAATTGACACCCATCGGTGTATAAAGATTGAAATATGAATACATTCAATAGATGGACTTGTGTGCTGGCTCTTGGGCTAGCCTTGGGGGCTTGTAAGGGTAGTGTTGGTTCTACGTTTGTGCAAGCATCGGGTGGCCCCGGAGAAGTAATGATCGTGATGGAGAATGAACTACTCGATAGTACACCAGGCGTACAGATTTTGCAGATGCTCGATCAGGCTGCTCCCGCCTTACCTCAGGAGGAACCTATGTTTACCATCGGGGGTAGAGTGCCAGCGCCGAGCTTCAAAGGTGCTCTGCAATACTTCCGCAATATCATCATCGCTACGATAGACCCCGAGCGTTTCTCTACCACCGCGCTCAAGTACGGCTACGACGAATGGGCTAGAGGGCAGCTCGTCATACGTATGCAGGCTGCCTCAGCCGACTCTCTTCAAGCGTATATCACTCGCAACGAAGAACCCATCATGAATATGCTTCTGCGCCACGAGCTATATAGGTTTGGCTCTATCGTAGAGGAGGAGTTCAGCCAGAGAGCCACCGAGATGGTGGACAGTCTGTTTGCTCACAAAATCAATGTACCTAGAGATATTAGACACTACAAAGTAGGGGATAACTTCCTCTGGATGAGTAATGCTAATATGCGTCGTCGTCACGATATACTTGTCTATAGCTTCCCCTACACTTCCAAGGCCGATATTGGGCTAGACCGTTTGGTCGAGGTCAGAGACTCTGTACTCAAAACCAATATCCAAGGTGAGTTTGAGGGAACTTATCCCAGCACAGTGCGTACGGGACTTGTCTACCGCAAGGTAATGATACCCAACGCTCAGCCTAGAGGCGAGATGCGTGGTCTATGGCAGATGGAGGGCGGCGCTATGATGGGAGGCCCATTCGTTTGTCATGCGTACATAGATCCCAAGACCTCTCGTGTATATGTAGCTGAAGGGTTCGTGTATCACCCCAATGAAAACAAACTCAACCTGATCCGAATGATGGAAGGAGCCCTATACAGCTTCCGACCTAGAACTGAGAAGTTTGAAGCTAAAAGTATCCTAGAGAGTACCTATACCAAGGCGTTCTAGAGGAGTTTAACTAATAAAGTATGGAGAATAAGAAAATACGAGTGGCCATTAGCCACGGAGATATCAATGGTATAGGTTACGAAATCCTTTTCAAGATCTTTGCCGAGGAGCGTATCTTGGAGCTATTCACCCCCGTTATCTATGGTTCAGGCAAGGCTGCTGCCTTTTGGCGCAATCATTTGTCCCTCGAGGCCGAGCCTTGGCATTTGATACATCACGCCGACGAAGCTAAAGACGGTTGCGTCAATCTGATTGATTGTGCTGGAGAGGAATGTCATGTTGAGCCCGGTCAGCCTACCGAATATGCTGGTCAGTTGGCTCTGGCGGCTCTGGAGCGTGCGACCGAAGATGTAAAAGCAGGGCGTTGCCACGTGCTCGTTACAGCTCCAACCAACAAGAGCGTTATGCCACGTGATCGCTTCCCTTACAACGGGCATACCCAATACTTAGAAGCTGTAACAGCGAAAGATGCAGGTAAGAGCTTGATGCTCCTGTCTTGTCTAGACTGCCGAGTCGCACTTGCTACGGGGCATATACCAGTATCTAAGATTGCGTCGGTACTTACTTCAGAGCTTATCGCTGAGAAAGTGCGGCTACTGGAGGCTGGTCTGAAGCGTGATTTTGGTATCGTCAAGCCTCGTATAGCAGTACTTGGGCTCAACCCTCATGCTGGAGACCGAGGTCTTATGGGTAACGAAGAGCAGACAATCATCACTCCTGCTATAGAGCAGCTGAGTAGTGAGGGGATTATTGTCTTCGGTCCTTATCCTGCCGACGGCTTTTGGGGTGGCGATCGTGCTGATGCTTTCGATGGCATTCTGGCTATGTATCATGACCAAGGTTTAGCTCCGTTTAAGGCGTTGTACATGAGCGAAGGTGTCAATAGTACACTCGGTCTGACCATTGTGCGTACCTCTCCAGACCATGGTACTGGCTACGATATAGCAGGTCAAGGCAAGGCTTCGCCAGACTCTATGCGAGCCGCTATCTATCAAGCTATTGACATCTACCGAGCTCGCAGTGCTTACGAATACTCCAGACGCAACCCACTAAGACGTACCTACCACCACAGAGGTCACGACGACGAGAAGCTAGACCTTACAGCCCACGAGGAGGACTATTAGTCTACTAGTCTATCTTCGTTTCGGGGATAACACATACATCTATATGAGCCAACTAAAAGTATATGTGGCTAGTGCAGGCGCGGGTAAGACACACAGTCTTACCCGCGAATACTTACGTCTAGCCCTACAAAAAGACTTTCGAAGCATACAAGCAGTGACCTTCACGAATAAGGCGACGGAGGAGATGAAGCAGCGTATCTTGCAGGAGTTATACGCCATTGCCACGCAGGAGGTAGAGCAAGGGAAGCGACGCTCCCCATTTTTCGATGAGTTGTGTGCCGACCTACACTATTCGCCTAGCGAGCTCAAGGAGCGAGCAGCCGCTTGCCTACGTGGGCTATTGCTGGACTATAGTAGCTTCAGGATCAAAACTATTGATGCCTTTTTTCAAGAAGTTCTTAGAGCATTCGCTCGTGAGCTCAATTTGTCGGGAGGGTTTCGCTTAAGTCTAGAGAGTGAGCAAGCCCTTGATGAAGCTGTTGTCGCCGTATTGGCTGAGCAGGATACACTAAATGCCAAAGATGATGTTCAACAGTGGATTATCCAGCTGGCACGTGAACTAATCTTGCGAGGCAAGGGACATAATCTGAAGGCTGCAATTGGTCGCTTGGCTAGAGAACTCAAGCGAGAAGATGTCAAGAAGCTAAGTACTGGCGGCCAGCTACCCTCTCGTGAGATGCTCAAGACCTTCAAAAGACTACTGGCTCGTAGAGAGCGAGAGCTGGAGCAAGCATTACTCAAACTTGCCGAGGTTGTACTAGAACACCTGAGTACTCTCGGGATTGTTGTCGAAGATTTAAGCTACACGACAGGTGGTGGGTTATCTCCTTTTTTCAAAATCCTAGATGCTGCTTCCGAACTTAAAAACTTAATCTCCTCTGAGCGCTTCGATCCTACGCCCAAGCGCTTTCTAGACGCACTCGAAGATCCTAGCACTCTGATCTCCAAGTCTAAAGCTGAGCTGCGTGACAAGCGTGCTCTCCTTGGAGCTGACGAAGAGCTACGTGGGCGCCTCCTTTTATATCAAGACAGTATCAATAAAATCAGTCCTGAGCTACTGAGCATATATAGCATGCAAGACTTACTAGATAGCTATGGGCTGATTGCAGAGGTGGATCGCAAACTCAAGGAGATACAGAGAGAGAACAACGCTATGCTGCTGATGGACGCACCTGCTTTCATAAACCGAATACTGTCCGATCGCAGCGGCGTGAACTTCATTTACGAGAAGATAGGCACACGCATCGATCATCAGATGATAGACGAATTTCAGGATACGAGCCTACTGCAGTACGAGAATTTCTTGCCTCTGCTCGAGGATAGTTTGGCCTCGGGGCACGATAACCTAGTGGTGGGTGACGTCAAGCAGAGTATCTACCGCTTCCGCAATTCGGATAGTAGCCTCTTGGGCAAACGTGTTTTTGACGATTTTGTCAATACTCACAAGATTACTCTGGCGGAGAACTGGCGTAGTACACCCGAGGTTGTTGGGTTCAATAACCAACTGTTTGCCTCACTCGCTCGCCAGCTTACGGCTCATTATGCCGATCTGATTGCTGAAGTAGCAGCCCAAAACTCCACGATTAATCTAGAGCAGACGGCTCCCTTGGCTAACCTTTTTGTCGATTACTATGCAGATCTCGTGCAGAGCGTGCCCTCTGCTCGTGCCGATCGCAAGGGAGCGGTCGTCTTGCACCGCTATACACTTGTTGGCAACGAGCAACCCCAAGATCAAGATACAGACGCATACAGCGATGATGAACATACACAAGTAGAGGAGGCAAATTGCATCGAAGAGCATCTCTTGAGCTATCAGCTCCCCAATATGCTTATTGACCTACAGAAGCGTGGATATAAGCCTAGTGATATAGCTATTCTAGTGCGCAACCAAAGCGAAGCAACTGCCATCGCCGAATTGCTTGAGCAGGCCACCGGGGAGTTGCTTGAGGGCGGTCTCTACTCCTTGGATCTACTATCGGCTGAAGCGCTCTTGCTGAGCAATGCGCTCTCGGTGCGCCTAGCTATTGCAGCACTTGGCTACATCTCTGCTCCCAACTCCAAGGAGGCTTTGTTCCTATTGCAAGAGGTACACCACCAGCTCTACCCAGAGAGCGGAGATAGCCGACAGATAGATCCTAAGATACTTGAGGCTATACAGCAGGCTGGGCGCAAGAATTTGTACGAAATGGTTGAGAGCATTTTCTCTATCTATCAAGATCGACTTGATGCTGGCGAAGTCATTCATCAGATTAAGTTGCTTGATATTGCCCTAAACTTCCAGCAGGATCTCTCGGCTGATGTAGCCGATTTCCTCAAGATGTGGGCTAGGCGAGGGGATCAATATAGGCTTACTGTACCAGAAGATGAGCGTAAAATACGTCTAATGACTGTGCACAAATCCAAAGGGCTAGGCTTCCCCGTAGTACTATTACCCTTCCCATCGTGGGAGCTGATACCACGAACATCTAGCAAACAACCTATACTCTGGTGTCGAATGCCTCTTTCCTTGGGCGAAGATTTGCCCGAGTATGTCCCAGTACAGTACCGTAGGTTGCTGCTGAAGACTCACTTCGCCAAGGAATACCTTGTTGAGTCGATCAATATGTCTTTGGACGCACTCAATCTATTTTATGTTGCTACCACAAGGGCCAAAGCTGAGCTACATATTTGGTTGCCTGATCAGCAAACCTCCAATGAAAAGAAGCTCAACTACCTACTAAGGAGCAAGTCTGGTAGTCCGCTGACGATTTTAGCTCTGCTAGAAACAGCTCTAGGCGAAGAACTCCCTTGCATAGAGCGTCTGTTGGATATGCCTCTAGAGCTATCTAATATCTCTCAATACTATTGGTCCAATCAAGCTGAGCAGACTGACGAAGGCTTCGTACATCTAGACCAACTCCATACCTATCCTATCGGTGAGCGTATAGAGATTTTGCGTGAAGGCCTGAGTTACTTCGACGAAACGAACCCCCGACTCTATGGTTCGCTCATGCACTATGTACTCTCAGAGATCGGTACAGCTGATGATATTCCTCAGGCACTGCTTAGGGCAGAAGGGCTCGGATTGATGCGAGCGGAGCATCGAGAGGCATATACGCACGACCTAAACCAATGGCTATCTGGGTTGGAGCAGCAACGTTGGTTCGATGGCTCTGCACGTGTTTTGAGAGAGCTACCTATCGTAGGGGGAGGCATAGACGGTAGTAAACGTCCTGATAGGGTAATGATTTACCACGATGGCTCTGCCGAGATCGTCGATTATAAATTTAGCAAATCGAGATGGCAGTACCGCAAACAGCTCCAGACCTATATGGATTTGTTGAGTAAAATGGGTTACAATCCCGTCCGTGGCTACGTTTGGTATCCCATAGAAGGACGAATAGACCCGATCGAATAGCTAATAATATGGAGGGGCTGTGTCAAAATTCATTTCTGGCACAGCCCCTTTTAAGATGTTTAGAATGCGCAAACTATAAGGCGTTAAGACTGAAGCTAACGGGAGCATACTGAAGTATGTAACCGAAGCCGACGACAAAGTCCGTGCGGAGTAAATATCGAAAGCAATATAGAAATTTTTGTATTATGAAACACCGCCTTTTTATATACTTTCAATTCAGCTACTAATAATGGATAAAACACTCTGTCTTCATCGGATAGGTCATCATATATATAAGCCAAGAATCTAAAATCCCTTCACAAAGATTAATACGCTATTATGTAGCTTAATCTTATTTAGTTTAATAGAGGAGGTTAGATATATTAGACCGATAACCTACTAGAATAACTTCATTTATTTAGAAGAAAAAGTTCTATTAGTTATAGAAAAAACTTGTACATCTAGTATATAAAACTATGTTTCTAGCCTTGAAATGTATATTTCCAATCTTGATTTATATGTTTCCAACTTTGAAATGTATATTTCAAGGCTTGGTTAGAAATTTTAGTTCTTATGTTTTCAACTTTTTCTAGTATGTTTTGTAACTTTATCTTCTAATAAAAACAAGTTTTTTGTGTTATAAATCTACTAGTAACCTAAATCAAATAAGTAATATGGCTAAATATATTATGCAAGAAATGCCGAGTATGAATGGCGATAAGGACGTGATACGCTACCCAAGAATGCTAATTGAGCATCATTGTAGTGTGAAACAAATTGCTCAAGAAATAGCTGATATTACAAGCTTTAGTAAGGGAGAAGTTGAAGGATTAATCTACTCTATAACTGAGCATATAGCTGATAAACTGGCTCAGGGATATTCAGTCAAGATAGATGGATTAGGTATTTTCTCAACTAAACTTAGACTTCGTCAAGGGTTTGAGCCAGAGAATATAGAAGGAACTAAACGCAATGCTGCTAGCCTAGAGGTTTCGGGTGTTAGTTTTCGTTCCAATAAAGAGCTCGTCCGACGTATCAATCAATCTTGTCACCTAGAACGTGCTCAAACACCTACATACAAGAAACATACCCAAGGGCAGGATCAACGCCTTGAGAGGCTTCGTGCCTATCTATCAGATCATGGTTTCATTAAGGTTAGGACTTATGCTAGTATAATGGGGTTATCTCGCTCATCTGCTAGTCGAGAGCTTCAAGCCTTTCGGAGGAATAAGCATATCGTTAGTGTAGGCTATTCCCCTCATAATTTCTATATACTGCCCAAGAATCAAGATTAGAGGCTATAGAGCTCTAGCAAGAACCTTCGTAGATACCAGATTAGGACTTAAGATTAAGACGCTTTAATCTCATTGCTAGATAGATGATTTTTATTGTTTTTTTGAGAATATATCTATCTTTGTTATGAGCGAATTTAGAAAACTGTCATTCACCTAAAATTTAACTTATTATGAAACTAAGAAAACTATTAGCTTGGAGCATGGCTATGTTCATTCCCCTTTGTCTGTACGCTCAATCACCTAAGATTGATATGCTCAAGACAGGTATCCCATGGGCTCCTATGGGGGTTTCGTCTAATGGCAGATTTATCTGTGGAACGAAGCAGTATCAAGAAGCATATATTTTCGACTCAGAGACTAAGAAATTGCATAAGGAGGCATGTAATGGGAGCAAGTCTCAGCTTCTTTTCCGTAGTATAACTAACGATGGTACCGTTGCAGGCTTGACAGATGACGGCCAGCCCGGTTTGTTTAAAGAAGGGAAGTGGTTTTTGCTCCCAACTCCAGCTCCCATTTTTGGCGATGCTTCATCTATTTATGCCATCAATTCAGACGGAAGTAAGATCCTTGGGCAAGTGGCAGTTAAGCCAGATATTAGTAAGCCTTTCGAAGTTATCCCCACGCTTTGGACGCGTCAGAGCGATGGTACTTATAAGCATGAATCTCTTCCTCAGCCTGATAATGTCATAGAGGGTAAGCCTCAGTTCGTTTCCCCTAGGCAAATGTCCGAAGATGGAAACACAATTTTAGGTTTGGTCGTAAGCAAGTCGGGCAAGTATTATCTGCATATCCTATACGAACGCCAGCCAGATGGAGCATGGGCATATAGCATCCCATTTTTATCTATTTTCTGTGACATGAGTAAGTACGATCAGATTGTGTCGAAAAAACCTGATATGAAAAAAATTATTACGGCTAAGCTAGGCACTCCGGAGTACTTCAAGCAGATTGAGGAGTTTCAGAAGGCAGATGCTAAGTGGAATTACGAGATGTTTACAGTCTGGCAAACAGGTAAAGAAGTCTATCCCTTACCAATTGTTATGAGTGAGAATGGTCGATATATTGCCTCTGCTTGGGTACAGAAAACTTATAAGTATAAAGAAGGAGACATTAAACTGGAGAAATATCAAGAGAATTATCCTGTCTTGTACGATATCAAGGAGAAGGTATTCATTCATTTCCCAAGCCTAAAAGACTACTCGCCTATCAGAGTAACTAACGATGGAATGGCTATGGCAGTAGATAATGAGGTCGTTTATATCATTGATCCGAAAGAGCCTGACGAACCCCAACTTCTACAGCAATGGGTCAAAAACAAGTATAACTTCGACCTGATGGGCAAATTGCCTAAACAAACCAAGTATATACGCGAGCCAATTATCAATGGAAACGGTGATATCATCGCTTGTAAGTACATCACTATGGGACCAAACAATAAAGTAGCCCTGCAAGATGTCTTCTGTCTCAAGTTGAATAAAGAGTCCTCTGTCGATCGAGTAGAAGAGAGCCTCGTTCTAAAAGCAAGTCCTAATCCAACGAAAAATATAATACAGATAGAGGGTGCAAAGCCTCAGACAGAGGTGAGTATCGTCACAATGCAAGGTGTCGTGGTGCTGGTCAAGCAGACGGATGAGGTTGGTGCTGCCACGATTGACTTATCTACTCTGTCATCTGGGCTATATGTATTGCGTACAGACGGTACCAAGGGTATTATGATTAAGAAAGAGTAGTTACGCCGAAGTCATTTCAAAGTAAAGCCCCCATTAGAACGCAATCACTTCTAATGGGGGCTTTACTTGAGGCTAATAGTATCTAGAGCGACTTATTCATCGGCTAGAGTTTGGAGCATTTGTCGTAGCTCTGTGAGCAACTCGTGGCAGGTTTGCTCTACAATCTCTGCTCTATTACCAGAGAGATGTAGCAGGCGGCTTGAGGTTTTCTCTCGATAGCTTAGGGCAATCCAGACTGAGCCGACGGGTGTTTGTTTCGTCCCTCCAGTGGGCCCTGCTATACCCGTTGTTGCCAAGCCAATATCTGCCTTGATGAGTTGGGTTACACCGCAGGCCATAGCTTCTGCCACTTCGTTGCTGACGACAGTGTGTTTTGTGATCAGATCAGCTGACACACCGAGCAGAGAGGTCTTGCAGTCGGCCGAATAGGCTATTACTCCCGAGCGAAAAACATTAGACGCACCAGAGATAGAGGTTAGCAAACTAGCCAAGCGACCGCCTGTACAGCTCTCTGCTGTGGCTAAGGTTAGCTTTGTTTTCAGGCAAAGCGTTTGGATACGTTCAATCAATTCCTCCATCTTGGGCATTCGTATTACATCGTTACTCTAGCGAAAGGTACTGCGTCCATCGCTGTTGTTCGGCCAGCCTTGAGGCTAAAATAGCCAGTCATAGCGACCATAGCAGCGTTGTCGGTCGTGTAGGCGAACTTGGGAATGAATATCTTCCAGCCATATCTGCGGGCATGATCTTCAAAAGCTGCTCTCAGACCAGTGTTGGCAGATACTCCGCCCGCTAGAGCAACTTGCTTGATGCCTAGCTCTTTGGTGGCAAGGCGGAGCTTCTTCATTAGGATCTCGATGACGGTGGCTTGTAGCGAAGCGCATAGATCAGCCTTACGTTCCTCCACGAAGTTGGGATTCTTCTCTAGTTCGTCGCGTAGGGTGTAGAGGAAAGAAGTCTTTAGACCGCTGAAGCTATAGTCATATCCCGCCACATTTGGTCTAGCGAAAGCAAAGGCTTTGGAGTCGCCTTCGTTCGCTAAGCGGTTCACGATTGGGCCGCCGGGGTAGCCAAGTCCCATCACTTTGGCGCACTTGTCGAAGGCTTCGCCCGCTGCATCGTCGATGGTTTGCCCTATGATCTGCATCTCCTCTGGACTTTTGACGAGAATGATTTGCGAATTGCCACCCGAGACGAGTAGACAAAGGAAGGGGAAGTCTGGCTCATCGTGTGCCTCGCCTTCCTCCTGAATGAAGTGCGCCAGCACATGAGCATGCAGATGATTGACCTCAACCATTGGGATTCCGAGCGATAGTGCGAGGCCTTTGGTATAGTTCACGCCTACGAGAAGAGAGCCTAGCAGACCGGGTCCACGAGTAAATGCGATTGCATCAATGTCCTTGAGCGTCAGCCCGGCTCTAGATACTGCTTCGCTAACTACTGGTACGATGTTCTGTTCATGTGCACGAGATGCCAATTCGGGTACTACACCTCCGTAAGCTGTATGTACCGCCTGCGAGGCAATGACGTTGGAGAGGAGCGTATGCCCACGCAGTACGGCAGCAGAGGTGTCGTCGCATGAGCTCTCGATGCCTAGCACTACGAGGTCATCGCGCCTTGTATCTATGTTTTTTTTCATTTGAGTTTTGTGTCTTTTAGTAACCAATCCCGGTCAGAACTTTGTTCGTTGCGCCAGTTTTGCTACGCACATAGCTCCCTGCGGCAGCTCCTGCATGGGCACATACTTGTTCGCAAGCGAGCAATTCGTCTAGCACTTTGGCTAGATCTGCAGCATCATTGACTATCTTGGCTCCTTCACAAGCAACCAATTCTTTGGCTTCTACAAACTTGTCGATCCTTGGGCCGAAGAGTACGGGAATACCATATACGGCAGCTTCTAGTGAGTTATGAATGCTTCGCCCGAAACCTCCACCGATGTATGCTATATCCCCATACCTATATATAGAGGATAGTAGGCCAAAGCAGTCTATGATTAGGCAGTCGGGTTGCACCTCTGCACTCCCCGCCAGCTCACGGCTCTGCTGCTGTGTATAGCGTGCATAGGGGCGCTGGAGCTTTGCCTCTATGCTCTGTAGATGCGCTTCGTCTATCTCGTGAGGAGCGATGATCAGACGCATCTTGGGCGTTCGGTTGAAGTAGTCAATCAAGATGTCTTCGTCCATAGGCCACGTACTCCCAGCTACGAGGATTGTGCCACCTGCCTCTCTGAAGGCTGATGCCGAAGCAATATCCTTAGCCTGTGCAGCAATATCTACCACTCTATCGAAGCGAGTATCTCCAGTAGTACTAATATGACTAACACCATGAGCTTGAAGCAGAGCCTTAGACTGATCCTCTTGCACGAAGATATGCGTAAACAGCTTCAAGAGGCGCAGGTACCAACGACCTAGTGGGTGGAAGAAGAATTGATCTGAGCGGAAACTTGCCGACACCAAATAGGTCGGGATATTTCTTTGTTGCAAGGTACTTAGCATCGTCGGCCAGATATCATACTTGATGAATATCGCCACATCGGGTCGTGCTAAATCGAGGAATTCATTGACTCGTTGGGCATAATCAGCTGGTAGATACACCACTGCATCAGCTCCCGAATAGCTGTGCCGTACGTTGTAGCCCGACGGACTGAAGAAACTTACGAGTATTTGGCACGCTGGATCTCGTCGCCGAAGCTCCTCCATCAGCGGACGCCCCTGCTCAAACTCGCCGAGAGAGGCTGCATGAAACCAAATCGTCTTGCCATTGGGATTGATCCTATCCTTGAGACGTTCGGCTGTCTCGCCACGTCCGACTATGATTTGCTTGGCCTTGGGATGCCATAGAGCAGCCAAACGCATCCCAAGATGAGTAAGAATCCCCGTTAGACTGAATAGGGCCTTCATTATCCCAATGTGCGAACTGCCTGCTCTAGGCGTGCGATCGTTTCTTCACGACCGAGCATCGCCGTAATATCAAACATGTGAGGGCCTTTGGCTTCTCCTACGATAGAGAGGCGGAAGCAGTTCATCACAGCGCCCAGACCATACCCAGCCTCTTCGATCCATTGCTTGACCTTAGTTTCAGTTTCCTCCGTAGGTAGCGCTTCTGGGAGTGTCAGTAGCAGATCTCTAAGCTCAAGCATTTGCTTAGCGCTATCTTCTTTCCAGCGCTTTCGGGCAGTCTTTTCGTCGTAGCTCGTGGGGCGCACGAAGATGAAGCTAGACTGCTCCCATAGTTCGGGGATTAGCTGGCAGCGTTCTTTTACTAGAGCCACAGCCTTAGCTACATAGTCTAGATCAGCCTGTATGTTATGCTCGGCTAGAGTAGGGGAGAGTAGCTCGGCGAGTAGGCGATTGTCGGCACTCTGAATGTAGTGGTGGTTGAACCAACGCCCTTTATTGTAGTCGAACTTAGCTCCTGCCTTGCTACATTTCTCTAGGCTAAAGAGCTTGATTAGCTCGTCCATAGATAGCACTTCACTGGCTTCGCCACCCGGATTCCAGCCTAGTAGCGCTACGAAATTGACCACAGCCTCGGGTAAATAACCACTCTCACGATAGCCCGATGATACCTCCTCGGTCTTAGGATCTACCCAGAGAAGAGGGAATACAGGGAAGCCTAGACGATCGCCATCACGCTTGGATAGCTTGCCGTTGCCGTCGGGCTTGAGCAGTAGAGGAAGATGTGCAAAACGAGGCATCGTATCTTCCCAACCGAAAGCGCGGTAGAGCAGCACGTGTAGCGGAGAGCTTGGAAGCCATTCCTCACCTCTGATTACATGGCTGATCTTCATCAAGTGGTCGTCTACGATATTAGCCAAGTGGTAAGTCGGTAGATCGTCGGCACTCTTGTAGAGCACCTTGTCGTCTAGGATCGAAGAGTTGAAGGTAACCTCGCCTCGGATAATATCACTTACGACAACCTCCTCGTTGGGCTCGATCTTAAAGCGTACAACGTACTGCACTCCCGAGGTGATCAAGGCATCGACCTCTTCTTTAGGCATAGACAGAGAGTTGCGCATAGATAGTCTGGTGGAGGCATCGTACTGGAAATTGTCGATCTCCTTGCGTTTAGCCTCTAGCTCCTCTGGTGTGTCGAATGCAATGTATGCTGCACCTCGGTCTAGCAGCTGCTGTACATAGACACGGTAGATATCTCTGCGCTCACTCTGACGATAAGGGCCATTTTCGCCCCCGTAGCTAACGCCTTCGTCGAACTTGATTCCTAACCACTCCAGAGCCTCGATGATGTATTCCTCAGCGCCCGGAACGAAGCGTTGGCTATCAGTATCCTCGATACGTAGGAGCATATCACCTCCGTGACTACGAGCGAATAGGTAGTTGTATAGGGCTGTACGTACACCTCCGATGTGTAGTGCACCAGTTGGGCTAGGCGCAAATCGTACTCTTACTTTTCTATCAGACATAACTATGATGTTCTTTTTCTATGTTGTATGCTTGGTTCTTATAAACCACGCAAAGGTACTGATATTCTCTCAACTTTGACTTTAGGACACAAAAAGGGACTGTGGCAAAAACTAATTTGCCCACAGCCCCTTTCCTTTATCTTGGTTCTAGGTTTGTTGCAGGGTCAAGGTAAAACCTTGCTGAAGCACCCAATATTGGGTGCTTCAGCACCTATTATAGTGTGCATTCGCACCCAGTATAAGGTGCAATACGATGCTTTTCCCTTTCGAAAAATAGCGTTAGAAGAAACACAATCTGAGACCGTTGCACGGCATTTTGCCTCTTTTCGGCTAGAAACGTTGTATATATCTCTGATTATTACTATCTTTAATATGTAATTAACTGTATCGACATGGCAACTAAACCAACCGAACCAGCTCCGAGCTTCC
>NZ_JRFC01000020.1 GCF_000769075.1 Porphyromonas sp. COT-290 OH3588
GGGGGATAGTATTCAAGGCTCCCAAAGCCGCTCAAACACCCAAAAAACACCGAGAAAGATACAAGAAACTTTGAGCGGTGTATTGCGCAATAGTCTCAAAAAGAGAAAACAGAGCGAACAATGAAATAACGAACAATGAATATGAATAACCCAAATCCAACAATGAACAACGAATATTACGACCTACAATACATCAAAGCGATACCGATAGGTGACTACCTGCACGCCTGTGGCATCGAGCCTGCCAAGCGTTACAACGGCTACGCCCTTTATCACGCTCCCTACCGAGAAGACCCCAACGCCAGTCTGAAAGTGGACTTTCGGCAAAACCTGTGGAACGACTACGGGACAAGCCAAGGTGGAAGCATCATCGACCTTGTAATGCGTATGCGTGGGTACAGTGCCTACGAAGCAATGGCACATCTTGCCGAAAGGAAAGCGGCACCCCTCGCACCCACTTCCTTTCATCGTGAAACTCACACAGAACAGATAAGAGGTGAACAGCGACCAAGTAATGTAAGGCGTATTCTCTTCATCAGCGAAGAATTGCCCCTATATCTGCAAAACTATCTCCGAGAAGTACGCAAGATAGACCTTGCCGTGGGAAGTCCCTATCTCCGTCACATTCGCTACGAAGTGGGAGGAAGAGAATACTCTGCCATCGGCTTTGCCAATTGTGCAGGAGGGTATGAACTCCGAGACGACAAGACATTCAAGGGAACAATCGCACCAAAGGATATATCCGTAGTTGCGGGAGAAACGAACAACTCCCCTCTCTGCATCTTCGAGGGCTTTATGGATTTCCTTTCCCTTCTCACGATGAAAGGGAAAGAAATCGCTCCCTGCCTTGTGCTGAACTCCGTCAGCAATCTCCCACGAGCCATTGCCTATCTCCACGAGAAAGGTATCGATTCCGTTCAAGCTTTCTTCGATAACGACCCAGCAGGACGAAAAGCTCTCCAAACTCTTTGCTCAGCAGGCATCAAGGTAGAGGATATGAGCCGACACTATTCCCGATACAAAAACCTCAATGACTATCACGTTGCCCAAAGAACAGAACTAAAGCAGGTGATACCACCTCGCAAACGAGGACTTAGACGATAAGGTAAAAGAGAGCAAATAACATTATTCTATCATTGGGTATCCAAAGATTCAGGAAATAAAATGTATGCGAATAAACGGCTTTGTTTCGATAGCTACGGCAGTTCCGCAGAACAGCAAGTTTGCAGAGCCAAACTTAGAAACAAAGCGTGCAGGCATTCACAGAATGCAACTTAACAAGAAAGAAGCACGAGCAGGGCGGAGCGGACATTTCAAGAAATGCCATAACTTATTAGGGTATTTTCTTCACGCTGCACTCCGTTATCGCTAAAAATACCCTCCTGAGCCAAGGGACTTTGCCCCTTTGGATACCCCTAAATCAATCTTCAAACAATGGGCTACGCCGTATTACATATAGACAAGGCGAGAAGCAACGACTCGGGAAATACCGCTCATATAGCGCGGACATATACCCCGAGTAACGTCGATCCTTCTCGCACACACCTGAACAGGGAATTGGTGCAATTCCCTGCAAATGTGACCAACCGTAGCGAAGCGATAGAGCATCGTATCGCCACGGCCGGTATCTACCGAAAGGTAGCAAAGAACCAAGTCAAAGCCCTGCGCTTTATTCTGTCAAGCTCACCAAAGGATATGGCTCGCATAGAGCAGGAAGGACGCCTGTACGAGTGGTGTGATGAATCGATGGATTGGCTTCGCTCCACTTTCGGGGCGGACAACGTGGTCGCTGCCACACTCCACGCAGACGAGGAAACGCCCCATATTCACGCCACGATCGTCCCGATTGTCACGGGCGAAAGACGGAAAGCCAAAGAGGAAGCCGAGAAAGGGAAGCGGAAGTACAAGACGAAGAAAAACAAGATACGGCTTTGTGCCGATGATGTGCTTACGCCCAAGAAGCTGGAGCAGTATCAAACGGACTATGCCAAGCGAGTGCAGCGTTTCGGATTGGAACGGGGCGTATACGGCTCGGAAGCCAAGCACCGCACCACGATGGAGTATTACAAGGAAATTCTCAAATCTACGAAAGAGAAGGAAGCCCAAAAGGCGGAACTCACAGCCAAGATAAAGGAGCTGGAGAAGCAGGCAGGCAAGCTCCGTATGAAAGGAACGCTGTACTCCCTCTTTGGCAACTCCGAACTCGACAAGGCAGAGAAGCGTATTGCAGACGTGGAACAGGAAGCCGAACGGCAACAGTATCTTTCTCAAAAGGAGAAGGCTGAAATCCGCAAGGAGGTGGTACTCTTGCAGGATACGGTTAAGGGAAGGGACAGAGCCATTGCCGAATTGAAAGAAACCGTGCAGATTTACGAGGAAGAGCGGAATTGGATAAAACGCTTCTTCAGTGGCTTCTACCAACTCTTGAATATCCGTCTGATGCTCCGTAAGATGAACTTCTCGGACGACAGAATAGCGGAGATGTATCGCACGGAAACTCCCCAGCGAGGTACGGTAACAGCCTACTCGGGACTATACAAGAGAGAGTTTACGGAAGAGGGTTGTGAAATCCGCATCGCTAAGGACGAGAAGAAGCGACCGCTACTGACTATCAATGGACTTCCCGTTACCGATTGGTGCGAACAGAAATGGAAACAGCTTATCAATCGTAATCGCTCGCAACGACTGTAATTACTTTTTTTCTTTCACCGACAAGAAGAAAAACAAGAAAAGACGCTCACTTTCCCTCGCAAATCTGTACCTTTGCAAGTGATAATAGTGAGCCATCCGAGGTTCTGCGTGATGATGGATTCTAGGATGAACCACTTTTTAGACGTCTGTAATCAAGTCTTATGACATATATACCCAACCTAAGAGCCTTAACCTACCGTCAAAACAGCCTAATAGCCTATGTGGATAGTGTAAACAGCAAATGCGGGTTGTCACAGTAGCGAAGTTGGTGTATTGAATATCTTTGGTTAGCTTTGTTATCGTTTGAGGGAACTGCCTGATAACATTATTATTAACACTATAAACGCATCTAATCAAAATGAAACATCGGTTATTAGCCACTCTAGCTTGTATTGGCTCTCTGGCTTGGGCTAGCGAGAGTGCGCCTCTATGGCTTAGGCATCAAAGCATCAGCCCCGACGGCAAGACCATCGCATTCTGTTACAAAGGCGATATCTACTCCGTATCGAGCTCCGGAGGACGTGCGCAACGGCTAACCTCCAATGCCGCCTACGACACAGCGCCTGTCTGGAGCCCCGATAGCAAACAAATCGCTTTCTCTAGCGATCGGGAGGGGACAGATGATCTCTATATTATGCCTGCTGAAGGCGGAACGCCCAAGCGTCTGACCGTAGGTAGTGGCAGCGAGCGGCCTGTTGCCTTTGTCGATAATGGCATTGTACTCTTCCAAACCTACTTGATGCCAGACCGTCAGTTCGATCTGTATCCTAGTGGTATGTTTGCTCAAACCTTTGCGATGCCGACTACGGGTGGCCGCCCTAAGCTATGGAATTCAATCCCGATGGACGGTCTCAGCCTGTCGAACTCGGGAGAAGTGCTATACACCGATGTCAAAGGATACGAAGACTATTGGCGCAAGCACCACACCTCCTCGATCGCTCGCAATATCTGGCACATCAACAAAGAAGGACGATATCAGAAGCTCACGACCTTCTCGGGTGAAGATCGCAATGCCATTTGGGACGGACAAGGAGGTTTTTACTATCTGAGCGAGCAGGACGGCACATTCAACGTCTACCACAGAGCCCAAGCACTCCCCTCAGCTAAGGACAGGCAGCTCACGACCTTCTCTGGCAATCCTGTTCGCTTCTTGAGTCGAGCCTCCGACGGCACCCTCTGCTTCGGCTACGACGGACAGATATATACGATGCGTGATGGCAGTCAGCCTCAACTAGTCAATATAGATATTGTACTCGATGCCGAGGAGCGAGCTATGATACCACATATCCTACGAGGCAATGCTATCAGCTCTTTTTCGGTTGCTCCCTCGGGTAAGGAAATTGCTTTCGTAGAGCGAGGCGATGTCTATGTGGTCAATGTAGAGTTCGGGACGACCAAGCGCATTACCAACACAGCTGAGCAGGAACGCTCAGTAGACTTCGCCCCCGACGGCCGAAGCATTGTCTACGCAGGCGAGAGAGGCGGACAGTGGCAACTCTTCCAGAGCGAGCTGGTACGTAAGGACGATATCAACTTCGCCTACGCCAAAGAGATCCGAGAGAAGCAGCTCACACAGGGCACTCTTCCCTCCTTCCAGCCTCAGTTTAGCCCCGACGGCAAAGAGATCGCATTCCTACGCAACCGCACAAGCATCGTCGTGCTCAACCTCAAAAGTGGCAAAGAGCGCATCGTAATGCCCGAACACATCAACTACTCCTACACAGACGGCGACCAAGACTTCGTATGGAGCCCCAACGGCAAATACATCATGACGAACTATATGGGCAATGGTGGATGGACGCATGTAGACTGCGCAGTCTACAACGCCGATGGCAGCGGGCTGAAAGTAAACCTAACGCAGAGCGGCTACAACGACGGTAGTGGTCGGTGGGTACTAGACGGCAAGGCAATTCTATTCGGAAGTGATCGAGCTGGCTACCGTAGCCACGGCAGCTGGGGAGCTACCCAAGACTTGTATCTGATGTTCCTCGACCATAAAGCCTACGAGGATTTCATCAAGACCAAGGAAGAGCGAGCCATAGACAAAGAGATCAAAGAAGAGGCCGACAAGCTGAAGAAAAAAGAAGAAGAGGCCAAGAACAAGAAGAAAAGTAAGAAGGCTAAGGATAAGAAAAAGACCGACGATGCCTCCACTAAACCTAACGCAGAGATCTCTAACCTAGACCTAGAGCAGCGTGAGCGCCGTACCCTTCGTCTAACGAGAGCCTCTGGTGCTATCCTAGACGCAGCAATGAACAAAGAAGGTACCAAGGTCTACTACATCGCTCGCTTTGAGAGCAGCATAGACCTCTGGGAATATGACGTCGTAGAGCGCACAACCAAGGTGCTCGTACCTCAAGCCAATGGAGGTGCGCTAGAGATGGCAGCAGACGGCAAGACACTATTCCTCGCTAGCTTCAATGGTCTGAAGAAACTTGACGGCACAAGCCTCAAGCCAATCAACATCACCGCCGAGTTTGAGCAGAAGCCCATGGCCGAGCGTGAGCACGTCTTCTCTCATGTTTGGCAGCAAGTCCTAGACAAGTTCTACGACCCCAAGCTACACGGTGTAGACTGGCAGAAGTACCGTTCTGTGTATGCTAAATTCGTTCCTCACATCAATAACAATAGGGATTTCTCCGAGATGCTCAGCGAGATGCTTGGTGAGCTCAACGCTTCTCACACAGGTGCCCGTGCCATGTCCGCAGGAACATCTAGGGCTACGGGGCGTCTAGGAGCTTTCTTCGACGGCAAGTACGAGGGTGCGGGCTTTCTCATTGAGGAGATTATGCCCGGTAGTCCTCTAGCTCTGGCCGAGGGGAAAGTGCAGGAAGGTATGGTCATCGAGAGCATCGATGGTCAAGAGATTGAAGCCAATCGAGCCCTCGCCTACTATATGCAGGGCAAAGCTGGTAAGAAAACACTCCTTGGCCTGCGTGACCTGCGCACGGGTAAGACAAGCGAGGTGTTGGTCAAACCAATTACCTTCTACCACGAGCGAGAGCTACTCTATGAGCGTTGGCTCAAGCAGCGTGCCGACCTAGTAGATAAGTGGAGTAACTCTAGGGTTGCTTACGTCTACGTTAGACAGATGAATAGCCCCAGCTTCCGCACAGTATTCAAAGACCTAATGGGTAAGTATCGTAATAGGGAAGCCGTTATCGTTGATACGCGCTACAACGGGGGCGGTTGGCTACACGAGGATCTGGCGATCTTGCTCAGCGGACGCAAGTATCTCACCTTCAACCCACGTGGGCAGTACATTGGCGACGACCCATTCATGCAGTGGAGCAAGCCCAGCTGCGTATTGATGAGCGAAGGAAACTACAGCAATGGGCACGGCTTCCCTTGGGTGTACAAAGAGCTAGGCATCGGCAAGCTGATTGGTGCGCCAGTACCGGGGACGATGACGGCTGTATGGTGGGAGCGAATGTTCAACAACAGCTTAGTCTTCGGTGTGCCACAGGTAACCTGCCAAGACCTCCAAGGCCGAGCTCTGGAGAATATGGAGCTACAGCCAGACATCGAAGTTTACAATAGTCCAGAAGATTACCTCACAGGTCAAGACACACAGCTCAAGCGTGCCGTAGAGGAGATGCTCAAGGTGATTGATGCGAAGAAGTAATAGATACTCCTAGACCTCCCATGGCATAGGTCAGTAGACAAACACAGAAAGAGCCGCATGCATCGTCGAGTGCTTGCGGCTCTTTCTATTGAGCAGCTCGGTGGCTACAAAGCTCTGTTACTTCTGAGCGTCCCAGCTCTGACCACAGCGGATGCGGTCATCGAAAGCCGTTAGAGCGGCCTTAGCGCCCTCGCCCATTGCGATCACGATCTGCTTGTAAGGTACAGTCGAGCAGTCGCCTGCCGCATAGATACCATCGATCGAGGTACGACAGCGCTCGTCAATGACGATCTCGCCCATCTTATTACGCTCTACGACACCGTCGAAGACTTGGGTATTGGGTGCAAGACCAATCTGCACAAAGACACCATTGACAGACAGATCAAAAGGCGCACTGCCGTCACGAGGAGCTACCTTGAGGGCTGAGATACCCGTACCATCGCCTACAACCTCTTGCGTAGCAACGCTCTTGTGTACCGTAACGTTGGGCAGAGTCATGAGCTTGTCCTGTAGTACAGTATCGGCCTTGAGCGTATCGGCAAACTCTAGCACGGTAACGCTCTTACAGATACCAGCCAAGTCTATCGCAGCCTCAATACCAGAGTTACCACCTCCTACTACCGCAATATCCTTACCCTTGAAAAATGGGCCATCGCAATGGGGGCAGAAAGCTACACCACGGCCGATATGCTCCGCCTCACCCGGTACACCTAGACGACGCCAAGCAGCACCGGTGGCGATAATCACCTGAGGAGCAACCAGCACTTCGCCAAAAGAAGTCTTAATCTCCTTGAACTCGCCTACAAGCTCCACGCTCTCCACTCGGCGCTGCTCCAAGATATCGATGCTGTACTCGCTGGCGTGTAGCTTGAGGTCTGCGGCAAGCTGAGTACCCGTTGTCCTAGCCACGGAGGGAATGTTCTCAATAGCCGTGGTTTCATTGACTTGCCCTCCCACACGCTCTGCGACAAGGCCAACCTTGAGCCCCTTACGAGCCGAGTAAATAGCCGCAGCAGTGCCCGCTGGCCCCGCACCAACGACCACGAGGTCGTACTCCTTGCGGACAAGCTCGACCGAGGCTTGCTCGTCCTTGCCCACTTTCTCCTCGAGTTTGACGAGTAGCTCACCTAGATTACTCTGACCAATGTGTAGGATTTCGTCGCCAACATATACGGTCGGTACGGCAGAGATTTTGCGAGCATTCACTTCGTCTTGGTACACAGCCCCATCTACCATCTCGTGCGTAACGCCTTCGCCTGCAATAAGGGCTATTAGGTTCATCGCCTGAACGACCTCGGGACAGTTGGTACAAGTAAGCGACACGTAGGAAGTCAGCTTGATTGGCTTCTTGAGAGCCTTGATGCGGCGAAGCAGTATCTCGTCGGGGAGATTCTTACCCTTACCATCGGCATTGAAGACAGCAAGAATAAGGCTAGTAAACTCATGCCCCGTAGGGATACCACGGAAGCTCACACCAGTATCTTGCCCATCTCGCCAAATGGTAAGACGCAACTCATCGGTCTGAGATACCTCGACCTCTATCTTGTCGCTCGTAGAGGCGAAGTCAATAATCATCTCGGTTAGCTCCTGCCCCTTGCTGTCTGGCGTGGCGCTTACCCGAAGCGTATATTTATGTTCTAGCGCAGCGAATATGCTGCGGAGCTGATCGAGTACAGCTTGTTCTAGTCGCATAGTCGTAATATGATTTGATACAAAAAAAGGCAAGAGGACAGAGGCAACGCCTACTATTCCTCTTGCCATAAGTAGTGTTAAGTAATTAGCTCTTGAGTACTCTAGATCTTACCAACTAGATCGATGCTTGGCTTGAGGGTAGCATCGCCTTCCTTCCACTTAGCTGGGCAAACCTGACCGGGGTGTTCGTGAACGAACTTAGCGGCCTTAATCTTGCGAAGCAGCTCCTGAGCATCACGACCGATACCATTGTCATGGATCTCAGCGATCTTAACCTGACCGTCTGGGTTGAAGACGAAAGTACCACGATAGGCCATACCCTCCTCCTCAATCATCACGCCCATAGCACGAGCTAGATGACCGGTAGGATCTGCGAGCATAGTGTACTGAATCTTGTTGATCGTGTCTGTCGTATCTGACCAAGCCTTGTGTACGAAGTGCGTATCGGTGCTGATCGAGTAAATCTCCACACCTAAAGCTTGGAACTCTGCATAGTTGTCCGCAAGGTCAGCTAGCTCTGTAGGACAAACGAACGTGAAGTCTGCTGGGTAGAAGAAGAATACAGACCACTTACCCTTGAGATCTTCGTGTGATACGGTTACGAAGCCTTCTCCCTTACGATAAGCCTGAACCTTAAATTCTGGCAACTGGCTATTGATAATGCTCATTGTTTTGTTCGATTAATATGGTTTTGTAACTAATGATACTGCAAAGCTAGAGCAATCTCGCCCCTTATCCAATTAGATTTGTATATCCTACTATTAGCAAATCCAATCAGCCTTAGTGGCTCTCACTGAGCATCTGCCTTAGCAGGAGCAGTGCCTTATCTTCGGCAGCACGCATCTGCTTCTCTTCGGCTTGGGTTTTATCCCCCAAACCAGCCAAATGAAGCAAGCCATGTACGATGACACGATACAGCTCATCAAGCGATTCTATCCCTAGTTGCTCTGCATTGCTCGCCACCGTGTCTAGACTGATGAGCATATCGCCAGAGATGCGATCGCCTTCGCTCTCATCAAACGTAATGATGTCGGTGTAGTAGTCGTGATCGAGAAACTCACGATTGACCTGCAAGATGCGCTCATCCGAGCAAAACTGATAACAAAGGTCGCCCACACGCTTGCCATGACTACGAGCCACCTCGGTGAGCCAGCGCTTGAGTATGCGCCTAGGAATACGAGGCAAACGGACGTCCTCGTCTGTGTAGAATGCAATCATTACTCCGAAGTCCTCAGCGACGTGGCCGCATATTTTTGTTGAAGAAATAAGCTAGACCAAGCAGATTGACTAGCCCTAGTACAGCTCCTCCTGCTACTACGATTCTCTGGGCATCATTGAGCCAGATACACCACACAGCAGCCCCAACGACGACCACCGCAGCGATGACTTTGAGGATAAGATTTGTTCGTTTGACGTCTATTTTCATTGAACGATTATTTTATAGTCTATAGTTAAACCCGAAGCTAATCAGCTCGTTAAATTGCAAATATCTATTCCAACCCTGAGCGGGGCGCACGGCATCATCGTAGCGTAGCTGTACATTGATGCGTGTAGAGAAGTAGCGCCCGATCTTCATATCCAAGGTATTCTCCCACTCTGCCTCTACGTTGGCGTAAGATGTATTAAAGTATAGGCGAGATTGCCAAGTCACATTCATATTGATATCCCACTGCATACTTGCCCTAAGGGTCGAGCCAAAACGATGAAACGCTAGCTTCTCCTCTGCCAAACCATGGCGCCCTAGGTCAATATCTCGACGAGCCGTACTGCGGTAGGTGTAGGATATGGGCGCCAAGTTCATTGAGTAAGCAAACTTGCGCCGGTAGACACGGGTGGACTTACTGCTGTAGTCGAACTTCATACCAAGACCTATATTGAGGGTCATAGGGGCAAGCAGCGCAGACTGTAGGATATTGGTATTGCCCTTGTAGTTATTCAGCAACTGCGTGCGTGCCTCAGCATCGAGGGTGTAGAACCAGCGCTTACTTGCCTTGAGGCCGAAGTTGCTACGCAGACGCAATAGGTCATCGGCGATGCGGAAGCTCCGCACTCGGTCTTTCTCCGACTTATCCGTATTATATATGCTGAGCTTATTCTCCAGCTCGGTCTTCCAGTTGACAGACTTCTTGAGATAGGTCATCGAGGCATAGCTCCGCATGATGAGGTTTAGGTTGGACGAACCGCCCTTGTGCCAGTTATCCGAAACATGATTCTGCGAGAACTGTGCGCTACACTCGAAGGCCGGTATCCAGTATCTACGCTCAATCTCTTGTAGCTGTAGTACCTCTGCTAGCTGCTTAACGCTACGCTGCTCAAAGCGCTGCTCAAGCATCTGCGGATTGGTGCTGAGGTTAGAGATGCCGAGTGCCTCTCTAGTCCCGAGTGCCTCTGCCCCATAGTGGAAGAGATCTACACGCTCCCTCTGCAGAGCAAACATAGTATGGTTCATCAACCTAAGTTTGAGCTCAAGATTGGGGGCAAACTTAGGTATCGGTAGCTCATAGGTTGTAGCCTTGGCGCGGTAAGTGGGTCCATCGACCGAGAAGGACAGAGGCGCCAAGGGCTTACCTATCTCCTGCACTGTCTTGTATTTGGTCGTAAGGGGTAGACACATCTTGTAGGCGAGGATAGATGGCGCTTGGTCTTTCGTACCCAGATCTCCCACTTGTAGATATTCGATTAGGGGGGATTGCTCTGCCTGATGCACCAAATCTAACAGAGCACTATCCACAAGAGGGCTTGGGGCATAGTACGCCTGAGAGGAGGAAGTCTTGGCAAGCAGGCTATCCAGATTGTAGTGAACCGTATCTCTACTCTGGGCAACCAGACTACCCGTAGCCGAAACGATAAATAAGACTAAATATGTATATATGTATCTAATTGATTGCCTCATCTATTACTTATTTCATTACTAGCACAAAGGTAGGAAACACTTTACTCATTCCCAACCTACCTATACTCATCAACACACCCACAGGCCTATTCGTTTTGCCCCTCTAGGCTGAAGCTCCGAGGAACCTCAACTAGGGCTTGCTCTAGAAGAGGTATCACTTCTAGACAAAGAGACTAAGTTGGTACCTCGCAATATGCCTTCAAGACAGATCGAGCACGTGGACAAAATTTAGATTTTAGTTCACTTTTCGGATTATTGATGGGCTGACTTATTAAGTCTAGCCACAAAGACGCAAACCTCGTCTTTGGCCCCTAGGAGGCTCTCTATTGCGTCCGACCCTATTTGGGCACTTAGTCCCCAGTCTAGTGAAAACACCCGCCCCAAACGGACACTTCATAATAAACTAAAAGACAAACTGATAAAACACAGATCTAGTTAGTTTCCTTTAAGATCGCCATACTTTTTCTGTGTTTCTTCCCATCAATCTTTTCGGTTTGTAGGACACATCTCAGCAGATTAGTCCATCAATCCGCAGAAATCTTCCCTTCAACTTTCTCCAACAACCGAAGCAAAAGACTCAAACCGCTTCGTGAGTTAGCCAAATTGGAGCCAAATCCGTTAACATTAATCAACAGAAAAAGCGAAAAGTGCCTCCTCCACATCGCACCCCCAATAGGCCTCAAAAAAGCACTTCCCAACTAGCCAAAATCAATTTCTTCATTTTTCCGCCTCAATACCTACCTAATACCCGGCATATACAGCTCTGCTAAGTTTTCTGTTATTTAGAAAGTTTGAGCTACCTTTGTGGCTCATTTGAAGCTACAACACTAGACATAAAAGTATGATTAGACCTAAGAGCACCAATCAGGCGGTGTGGGCCGACGTATATACGTACGCCAAGCTACCAGCCGAACTCAGCAAACTCGATGAGCTAGCGCATAACCTCTGGTGGGTATGGACACCAAAGGCTCAGAACCTATTCAAGCGTATCTCTCCAGAACTATGGGATAGCACAGAGGGCAACCCTGTGAAACTAACTCGCCTGCTTACAGGCGAGGAAATACGCAAAATCACAGCTGACCAAGACCTACTCAAAGAGATCGACAGTGTCTATACCGATTTCCGTGCCTATATGGACGAGCCTGCAGACGAGGAGCGCCCCTCTGTAGCCTATATGAGTATGGAGTATGGTCTGACCAATGTGCTGAAGATCTACTCTGGTGGTCTAGGCGTACTGGCAGGTGACTACCTCAAAGAAGCAAGTGACAGCAATGTCCGTCTGACGGCCGTTGGGTTCCTATATAGATATGGTTACTTCACACAAGCTCTGAGCCCAGCTGGCGAACAGATTGCCCAGTACGAAGCTCAAGACTTCACTCAGCTACCCCTCGAGCAGCTAATGAACGAAGACGGCAGCCCCGTAGTGCTAGAAGTCCCCTACTCTAGCCACATCGTATATTCTTACGTCTGGCGTGTGCGTGTAGGGCGCATCAGCCTCTACCTACTCGACACAGACAATGGTCTAAATAGTGAGTGGGATCGCAGCATCACACACCAGCTGTATGGTGGCGACTGGGAGAACCGCATGAAGCAGGAGTATCTGCTCGGTATCGGTGGTGTCCTACTGCTCAATAAGCTCGGCATCAAGAAAGAAGTCTACCACATGAACGAGGGGCATGCCGCCTTCATGAGCGTGCAGCGCCTACTCGACTATGTAGAAAAGGAGAAGCACCCATTCGACCTAGCCCTTGAGCTAGTACGCGCCTCCTCGCTCTATACCGTACACACCCCAGTACCTGCTGGGCACGACTACTTCGACGAAGGCCTAATGGGTAAATACCTCGGGCACGTACCCCAGCGTTTGGGTATCTCTTGGCAGGAGTTTATGGACATGGGACGCGAAAATCCCGGTACGGACGAGAAGTTCTCAATGAGCACTTTCGCCCTGAATACCTGTCAGGAAGCCAATGGTGTAAGTAAACTACACGGCAAGGTATCGCAGCAGATGTTCGCTCCAGTATGGAAAGGCTTCTTCGCCGAGGAGCTACACGTGGGTTACGTAACCAACGGTGTGCATATGCCTACATGGGCAGCACCTCAGTGGCAGGAGTTCTACGCCAAGCACTTCGGCAAGGACTTTGTCAAGAATCAGACGAAGGAAGAGGTTTGGGGCAAGATCCAGCAGATCCCCAGCGAGGAGATTTGGGAGATCCACCACAACCAGAAGCTCCAGCTCATCGACTATATCCGCAAGCATTACGCAGAGCGTTGGATCAAGAATAGCAGCACGCCAGAGGTAACTAAGGCCATTCTAGACGGCATCAACCCCAATGCCCTGCTCATCGGCTTCGGACGTCGCTTCGCCACTTACAAGCGTGCGCACCTGCTCTTTACCGACCTAGAGCGCTTGAGCCGTATCGTCAATAACGAGAAGTACCCCGTACAGTTCCTCTTCACCGGTAAGGCTCACCCTGCCGATGGCGGTGGTCAAGGACTCATCAAGCATATCCTAGAGATCAGCCGTCGCCCAGAGTTCCTCGGCAAGATTATCTTCCTAGAGAACTACGATATGCGTCTAGCGAGTAAGCTCATCGCTGGCGTAGATATCTGGATGAATACGCCTACTCGTCCGCTTGAGGCCTCCGGCACATCGGGTGAGAAGGCAGAGATGAATGGCGTACTCAACCTCAGCGTGCTCGACGGTTGGTGGTACGAGGGCTACAGACCCGGCGCAGGTTGGGCTCTGACGGAGAAGCGGACCTTCCAAGATCAGTCACTGCAAGACAAGCTCGATGCTACGACGATCTATGATATGCTGGAGCGTGAGATCCTACCCCTACATTTCGATGGCCGACAAGAGAAGCCATTCAGCGAGGCATGGATGCAGTTTGTCAAGAACTCACTCAACTTCATCGCTCCACACTATACGATGCGTCGTATGATGGACGACTACTTCGAGCGCTTCTACTGCAAGCTAGCCAAGCGCTCGGCACATCTACATGCCGATGACCACGCCGTGGCTCGCTCACTCGTAGCATGGAAACAGGAAGTGGCAGCTCACTGGGAGGATATTCAGATCCTAGAGATCAGCGATGCAGGCACTCTTGGCTTCAATGCAGGACAGCGTGACATCGACACAAGTGGTGTCCTATCCCTAAAACTCGATAAGGGACGTCTACAAGCTAAGCTAGATGTGGAGCTTGTCTTCGCCAAGCCAGACGAAAATGGCCAACTACACTTCGTTGAGACCGAGGCTCTAGACCTCTCGGCTACAGAAGGGACAATGGAGGTCTACAGCATAGAACTCATGAACAAGCGTCCGGGACACTACAAGGTGGCTCTACGTATACTGCCTCGACACGAGGGGCTACCTCACCGTATGGACTTTGCATACGTGCGCTGGGTAAATATCCTCTAGGATAGCAAGCGAACCAATCCGAAAGGGGCTGTGTCAAAAATGAATTTTGACACAGCCCCTTTTAGACACTTCAGTTTGTGCAAAATACAAGGCACCCAAACTAAATCTATGGGAAGGATACTAAGGCAAGGAAGCAAGACGAAGAAGCAGGGCATGCGGCACAAATGTTGCCAAGCAAATCGAGCCGTTTGTATACGACGATGTCCCTCTTGAAAGCATTTAATACCTTGACTAATACTAGCCGATACGGGCGACTGTTTCTATCCAATTATCCGTATCTTTGTGCCTCCAACGTAAATATATATAGACGAAAGCAATGATATCAGTAGACGCCTTAACAGTCGAGATAGGAGGTAGCGCACTCTTCTCCGACATATCTTTTGTGATCAACCCCAAAGATCGCATCGCCCTAATGGGGAAGAACGGAGCAGGCAAAAGTACGATGCTCAAGATACTAGCAGGTGTGCGAGAGCCCTCCAGAGGCCGTGTCAATGTCCCCACGGACGTTAAGGTAGCCTACCTACCACAGCACTTGCTCACAGAAGATGGGCGCACCGTATTCGAAGAAACAGAGCAAGCCTTCGCCCATCTGCACGAGATGGAGGCACGTATGGCAGAGCTCAACCATCAGCTCGAGGTGCGTACCGACTACGACAGCGACGAGTATATGGCGATCATCGAAGAAGTATCTGCGCTCGGGGAGAAATTCTATGCGATTGAGGAGATCAACTACGACAAAGCGATCGAACGTACACTACTGGGCTTAGGCTTCAAGCGCAGCGACTTCACACGCCAAACCTCGGAGTTTAGCGGTGGGTGGCGTATGCGTATCGAGCTAGCCAAGCTCCTCCTACGCAAACCCGATGTCCTCCTGCTAGACGAGCCCACCAACCACCTCGATATCGAGTCCATTCAGTGGCTGGAGGACTTCCTCGTGGAGAACAATCAGACAGTCGTAGTAATCAGCCACGACCGTGCTTTCGTCGATCGCATCACGACACGTACACTTGAGATCACGATGGGGCGTCTATACGACTACAAGGTCAATTATACCGAATATCAACGCCTAAGGGCTGAGCGTCGTGAACAGCAACAAAAGGCTTACGAGGAACAACAGAAATTCATCGCCGAAACAACGGACTTCATCGAGCGTTTCAAAGGGACGTACTCCAAGACCAATCAAGTGCAGAGCCGAGTGCGTATGCTAGAGAAGCTCGAGCTAGTTGAGGTAGACGAAATCGACACATCGGCCATTAGACTGCGCTTCCCACCAGCTCCACGCTCGGGCAACTATCCAGTTATGATGAGCGATGTAGAGAAGTCATTCGGAGAAAAGAAGATTTTCGACAGGGTAAATCTAACAATTGAGCGAGGGGATAAAATCGCTTTCGTCGGCAAGAATGGAGAGGGGAAGAGTACGCTGGTGCGTTGCATCATGAAGGAGCTAGAGCATGGAGGCGAGCTAAACATCGGCCACAACGTCAAGATTGGCTACTTCGCACAGAACGAAGCTGCAGCCGTAGACGAAAATCTGACAGTATTCCAGACGATTGATGATGTGGCTGAGGGTGAAATCCGAACGAAGATTAAGGATCTACTAGGGGCTTTCATGTTCGGCGGCGAAGCGTCTAATAAGAAGGTTAAGGTGCTAAGTGGTGGAGAAAGAACACGCCTAGCCCTACTGAAGCTCTTGCTCGAGCCATACAACCTGCTCATTCTTGACGAGCCAACAAACCACCTCGACATGAAAACGAAGGAAGTGCTCAAACAGGCACTACTCAACTTCGATGGCACACTCATCGTAGTGTCACACGACCGTGACTTCCTCGATGGCTTAGTATCTAAGGTGTACGAATTCGGTGGAGGTAAAGTAGTCGAGCACCTCGAGGGCATCTACGAGTTTATGCAGCGCAAGAAGCTTGAGAACCTCAAGGAACTAGAGCGCTAGCCTACACTTCTCTTGAGCATCTCTCTATGTCAGACACATTGCTGCAGCAAACAGCCTAGACTATACGACTTGGTCACAGTAGCTTCAGATTTCGGTGTCCAAAGAATTAGGGAGAGTTGGCCCAAAATGTATAATTTTGGAGGAATATTACGTTAGATAAAGAGATAAGATATGGGTCGAATTATAGCATTAGCCAATCAAAAAGGCGGAGTGGGTAAAACCACAACAGCCATCAACTTAGCAGCATCGCTTGCCTCGCTTGAGCGCCGTGTACTCATTGTAGACACCGATGCTCAGGCCAATGCTTCTTCGGGTCTGGGACTAGAGGTCGCCAACCTACGCCAAACACTCTACGAGTGCCTGTGTGCAGGCCTACCAGCAGCCGAAGTTATTACCCCGACAGCAGTGGAGGGGTTGGATATTATCCCCTCTCACATCGATCTAGCAGGGGCGGATCTAGAGCTTCTGGAGCGTGAGGGGCGAGAGTTCGTCCTCAGAGGCGTCCTAGCCCCTGTGGTTGATCGCTACGACTACATCATCATCGACTGCTCTCCCTCGCTCGGGCTCATCACAGTGAATGCTCTCGTAGCAGCCGATGCAGTGATTATCCCCGTGCAATGTGAGTACTTCGCCCTTGAAGGAATCAGCAAACTGCTCAATACAATCAAGATTGTTAAGAGCCGCCTAAACCCACGCTTGGAGATAGAGGGCTTCTTGATGACCATGTACGACAGCCGCACTAGGCTCAATAATCAAATCTACGAGGAGGTCAAAAACCACTTCCAGAGCTTGGTGTTCGACACCGTCATTCAGCGCAACGTCAAGCTCGGTGAGGCGCCTAGCCACGGCCTACCCGCTCTACTGTACGATGCAGAGAGCAGAGGTGCTATCAACCATCTACAGTTGGCCCGTGAACTCATCAATAAACATCAGAAGTAGCATTGCGATATGAGCAAAAAGCACAAGCCCGCCCTCGGCAGAGGGCTGAACGCACTACTAGGCGGCGGTAGCCAGCCCATCGCTACCGAGTCGTTTCTCTCGCAGGCTACACCCAGCGAGAGCCAAGAGGCATCTACCCTGAGAGAGCTGCCTCTAGAGCTCATAGTCCCCAACAAAAATCAGCCTCGTAGGGAGTTTGATCCAAGTAGCCTAGAGGAGCTAGCAGCCTCCATTCGTCACCTAGGGCTTATCCAGCCTATCACCGTACAGCCACTCGAGGACGGACACTACCAGATTATCTCTGGCGAGAGGCGCTATCGTGCAGCCCAGATAGCAGGTATGGAGCAGATACCTGTCTATATGCGTCAGGTAGAGGCCGAGGAACTACTAGAGCTAGCACTAGTAGAGAATATACAGCGAGAGGATCTCAACGCTATCGAGATTGCTCTAGCTTATCAGGAACTACTAGAAGCAACTAAACTCACACACGAAGCCCTAGCCGAGCGAGTGGGCAAGAAGCGTGCTACGATTAGCAACTACCTACGCCTGCTTCGCCTACCTAGCCAAGTACAGCTCGGGCTAAGCCAAAGACTGCTCGATATGGGACATGCTCGTGCCCTGCTACAAATAGAGGATACAGAGCGACTCATCGAGCTGTATCAGATGATTCTCAGCGAAGAGCTAAGCGTGCGTGAGGTAGAAGAGATAGCTCGTGCCATCAAAGACAGTGAGCAGTCGCCTAAAGCTGAGGCGAAGGCAACGACAGTCACGAGCAAACCAGACCGCAGAGAAGACTTTAAGGCACTAGAGAAACATCTGGGTAAGGTCTTCGACTCTAGAGTATCTCTAAGCTGCTCGACAAAAGGCAAGGGGCGCATCAGCATTCCCTTCGCCAGTGAAGAGGATCTAGAGCGCATTATCCTACTGCTAGAGCGCATACAACAGACATAAGGCTTATGATAGGGCGATTGGTATTGATAGTTACGATGCTATTGATTGGCTTGATAGAGCTATCGGCTCAGACCAGCCAGATTGATACGCTAAGGGGCAATGGCATCTCAACAAGCTTTGCCTCCGAACAGGCACAGTGGGCAAGTGAGCCCACTAGCTCTACGAAAACCTATACTTGGGTAGATAGCTTAGAGCACATCAGCACCTCGAGTAGCCAAGTACAACCTATCTCAATAGAGCGTAGTCTATGGCGACCTAACCCCAAGAAAGCGATGCTCTGGGCGATCCTGCCCGGAGGCGGACAGATATACAACCGCAAATACTGGAAAGTGCCCATCGTTTGGGGCGCTATGATGACGTGCTTCTATGCGATCGACTGGAATCAACGCCACTACGATGAGTATCATGCTGCCTACCGAGATCTTCGAAGTGCCGACCCAAGCAAGAACACTGCTTGGCTAGACTTCGCACCCCGTGGCACTAAACCTGAGGACTACAAACGTATGGAGCATCTAGCCTCCACACTCAAGCGAGGTAATGATTACTTTAGACGCTACCGAGATCTAAGTATCGTGGCTGGCATTGTCGTATATGGCCTATCCGTACTAGATGCGTATGTAGACGCCGAACTCTATGCTTTCGACATCTCGCCCGACCTTTCCCTGCGGGTTAGCCCAACCTTTCTCCCCCCTATACGGCATCAACCCTCCTACCAAATGGGGGTTATGTGTAGCCTAACATTCTAGCAACAACACAATGAAACAACTACTCCGTCATCTATCACTCAGCATAAGCATAGCCCTATTAGTCCCGCCGTCCTTATCCTTGGGCACAGAGCTTGACACGCTCGCCCATAAGCAGGCTCAGCATACATCAAAGCAGGAGAGTACAGTTAAGAAGCTACCCAATGACAAGTTTCATCTCTCGGCATCGCTCGATCTTGAGCTAGAGAAGCTACTGCAAGGTTGGTACGAAGGCTATAGCCGCCGAGGGAGCAACTGGGGAGATGATGCTCACCACTTCGCCACCCCCAATGTACACGACAGTGTATACATCAAGCTTCTAGACCAGATGCCCTCTGCTATCAGAATGAGCTACAATCCGCTCGTTCGAGAGAGCATAGAGCTGTACCTCTACCGTCGTCGCCCTCTGCTCAGCACAATGCTTAGCCTTGCAGATCTCTACTTCCCCGAGATCGAGATGGCACTCGATCGCAACCAACTCCCTCTAGAGCTCAAGTACCTTACCATTGTAGAGAGTGCTCTCAACCCATCTGCCGTTTCTCCTATGGGAGCAGCAGGTCTATGGCAGCTGATGCTCCCGACAGGTAAAATATATGGGCTCAAGATTAACAGCCTCGTTGATGAGCGCCTAGACCCAACCAAAAGCACAGAGGCAGCCTGCCGCTTGCTCAAGGAGCTACACAATATGTATGGGGACTGGTTCCTCGTTATGGCGGCCTACAACTGTGGACCGGGCAACGTGAACCGAGCGATCAGGAAAGCTGGCGGAGGCAGACAGAGCTTCTGGGATATCTACGAATATCTTCCCCGTGAAACTCGCAGATATGTTCCTCTATTTATCGGAGCCTACTTTGCGATGTACTACCATAAGGAGCATAACATTCAACCGAGAGTACACGGCACTCCCCTAGCTACAGACTACTACATCGTACGAGAGTCTACATCCATAGACAGACTCTCGGAGCTCTCTGGCATATCCCGGGAGCAGATCAAGACCTACAATCCTCAGTTTAGACGTGGCATTATCCCGGGCAATACGGAGCCTTACCCAGTGCGTCTACCGATAGCAGGGATTATGAAACTGGAGGAACTAACGGACTCAATCAAAGCCCCCGAACTGAGCATTGCGCTAGAAGGGCCAGACAAGTCTACAGTTGCCCTCAAGGGACAAGCAATAGCCCAGAAAACTAATGTAGGCAAAACCCACAAAGTACGACGAGGCGAAACGCTTAGTACCATTGCTCGCAAGCACAAGGTCAGCGTTAAGCAGCTACAGAAGTGGAATAAGCTTAGTAGTACACGCCTACAAATAGGACAGAAGCTACGTGTATCGGCTAGCTAGAGGGGCTAAATCAACGACTAATTGACTGACAAGATCAAGTGAATAATAGAAGTCTTCACATCATCTATCTGATCGGCGTACTAGGTATTCTATCCGGATTTGCTGGCTGCGCCAATAGAGGTGCACCCGAGGGGGGACCTTTTGATGTAACTCCACCGAGGCTCGTAAGAGCTTTTCCCGAACAAGGCGCCAGAAACGTTTCGGAGAAACGCATCGTTCTTCGCTTCGATGAGTTTATCAAACTGGTCAATCAACAAGATAAACTCATCATCTCTCCTCCGCAAAAAACAACTGCACGCATCTCGGCATCGGGCAAAGTCGTGGACATACACCTAGAAGATACGCTTAAACCCAACACGACTTACAGCTTCTACTTCGACGATGCACTTGTAGACAACAACGAAGACAACCCTCTTGAGGACTTCTCCTACAGCTTCTCTACTGGCGAAACTCTCGACAGTATGCAGCTTCTAGGTACAGTACTTGATGCCCAAACCCTCGAGCCCGTACAGGATCTAATGCTTGGAGCCTACTTTGCCTCAATGCAGAGTGACACGCTGCTAAGTAGCACGCCTATACCTTTCATCTCCAAGACCAACCGCATGGGTCAGTTTGTCATTCGTGGGCTTAAAGACTCTAGCTATTTGGTCTTTGGCCTCAAAGATGACGACAATGACTTGCGCTACAGCCAACCTACAGAGGGCTTAGCTTTCGATGGTGTAGCTCATAAGACTTGGCTACTGGATAGCATACGTACAGATACTATACGTATAGACTCCATAGTACGTCGAGATACACTGCATCGAGATTCGCTAGTTACCTATCCCTACACCTATTATTATCCACGTGATTTGCTCCTACGTTATTTTGTTTCGGACGTCAAGCGCATGGGGATAGAGCGATACGATCGACTAGACTCGATGGTCTGCCGTGTGGAGTTCGCCTCAATACCAGACAGTGTCCCCACAATGTACCTATTGGACTCCCCCCAACGTAACCCTCAGAGTGTCTACATCGCCTCAATAGAGGGCAAGGGGATCAATTATTGGCTTAGAGATAGCCTGCTGATGCAAGCCGACTCACTACGCTTCGGCATCACCTACGCCAAGACCGATAGCCTGATGCAGACAGCCACCCAAACGGATACTCTGACTTTCTACAAGCCCAAAGCCAAAACTTCGTCTAACCAAAAGAAAGACAAAAAAGAGGGCTTTACGGTCAAGCTAGAGGCTAGCAAGGGTATTAAATCACAGACACCGAGAGATAGTCTATTCATCGTGCTGTCTAGACCGGTCGACTCAATCTCTAGCTCAGCCATATCAGTCAATAAAATGGTAGACACCGTAGCCACGCCCATATTATTTGAAGTGCGCCAAGACACCAAAGACAAACTCCGATATCACCTAGATATCGCATGGAGCTACGGAGAGAAATACAAAATCGACATAGACTCTCTCGGCGTGCAGAGCATCTATTCAGATTCATGCGAACAAGTATCTCTACAACACGAGATACTACAAGAAAAGGAGTTTGGGCGAATACAATTGTCTCTACAAGGCTTAGATGTAGCAGATAGCCTTATCGTGGCTGAGTTACTCGACAAATCGGGGACAGTACTTGGGTACTCCCGAGCAAGTGCCCAAATCGACAGTATGGTACAGCAAGCCAAAAGTATAGAAGTAGACAGCATGCTTACGAAACTTCTTGCTGCTCAATCTGAAGGTAAAGCGTCTTCAATGCCACGCACCGCTACAGAAAAGGAGGGCATATCCGTGACCGATAGTACACTTAGCCCTGCAAACTCCACAGACAGCTTGGCTCTGCCGAAGGATTCTGTAGCGAAGCAAAAGACAATAGAGCCACATAGTATCACTTTTGTGGACCTCAAGCCTGCCGACTACTACCTACGTATCTATATCGACAGCAACGCAGACGGGCACTGGACAACAGGGAAATATCCCGATCAACAGCCCGAAATGGTCTATTACTACCCCAAAGCTCTAGCCGTTAAGAAGGGATTCACAACCTCAGAAGTCTGGTTCCCTCTCGATCTGCCACTAGACAAACAGAAACCCGAAGAGCTCCGCAAGACTAAGCCCGAAGAGAAAAGGAAACGAGAAAACAAAAACATAGAGTACTACAAACGCCTCCGAGATAAAAGAGGCAAGCAAGGTAGTGCCCCTATGGAGCTACCAAGTGGTCTGCCCACCTCCTTCTAGAGTATGTACACGCCTAAGGAAATCGAGCAGATATGCCGTTGGAGGAGCGAGTATGCGACGACTCCTCCCGATAGGTTATTGCTAGGAAGCAACGCTATTCCCTCAACTTATCGGCCAGCCGTAGCTACCCAGATCAAACTACAACAGCTCCTCGGCAACAAATTACCTAGCTTGAGCAGGTGTGGCATCTATATCCCCGAGGGAATCAATCTAGAGCAAGCCTCTGGCGAGGCTTCGGCTCTGTACAAACAAAGGTTCGTCCTACCCGAGGATAGCCTACTCGATATGACGGGAGGTTTGGGCGTTGATTTCTGGGCGATGGCACAAGTGGCCAAAGAAGCCATATATGTCGAGCAAAACGAAGCCATGTACTCAGCCAGTGCCTACAATCTACCAAGGCTACTCCCCGACCGTCAAGTCAATTTGCTGCACGGCGACTCTATGCAGATCCTAGAGGAGATTATCAACCGACACCACCCTACCATTATTTATGTAGACCCTGCACGTCGGGAAGACATCATGGGCACTAAGCGAGTCTACGCAATAGAAGACTGTACCCCCAACTTATACGAGCTGATTGAGCGACTAGAGCAGCTAAACGAGCCTGCGAGGCTTTTGGTCAAGCTCTCCCCTATGCTCGACATCAAGCATACTCTAGAGCATACACCACATATCCAGCAAGTCGAGGTGGTCGCTGTAAAAGGCGAGGTAAAGGAGCTATTGCTCTTGATCGACCTAAACCTCTCACAACTTCATAGAGATCAAATTACGATTAGGGCTACAGATCTTAATGCCATAGGGCGAGCAACATCTGTGACAAGTACATACGTAGAAGAACAAGCCTCTCCCCTACAAATATCGCCTAGCCCACTATCCTATATCTACGAACCCAACGCTGCGATAATGAAGTCTGGACTGTATCGTAGCCTAGGCAAACAGCTCAATCTTGCACAACTACACCAGCATACCCATCTCTATACATCGGACGAACTACTTGCCGACTTCCCGGGACGTAAGCTAGAGTTACTCGAGGTCATTCCATTTCGCTCTGCTGCAATCAAAGGCCTCAAAAAGCGCCTACCCATGAGCATGATTAGCTGTCGAAACTTCCCAATGAAAGCCGATGCACTACGACAGAAGCTAGGGATCAAAGACGCAGGATCAACAATGCTCATTGGCACAACCCTACAAGACGGCTCAGCTACTCTACTGCTCTGCAACATGATCCTCTAAACAAGTATCGAGAGCATAATTGCCAAGCAGTGGCAGTTATGCTCTCGATACATTAGTAGAAATTATTGATTTAGAGCTGTGCTGATTGATCTCGCTCCACTACTGCCGTCGTACCCGTTGAGATACCTGTAAAAGACGACTCCGAGATCTCATCTAGATTATCTATGAAAACTGGAGGTACTGGTAGCCCCGGCTCGGATATACTTACCAACTTAACTCTATACTCATTACCACGAACAACGCCGTATAGACCGTGGGCTTTGGGGGACTCACTATGACCAAAATGTTTGATATAAATGGTATAATAGCTGATACCTTGATGATAGAAGCGGATCCCCTCCTTATCAAAAGATTGATTGAAGGCATCTAAGCCTATTGAAGCCTTATTAACCGCCTCCTTGAGTGCATCGGTAGGATATTGCTGTGAAGTAATAAAGGACTTGAAGCTCTTCTCCGAATAATAAACACCCCTAAAAGCAACCCAGCCCTCACCATCTGTAAGTGTAACCCCTCTTGGGATATAAGGATAAGCCAATACCACGCAAGGTGCTGTCCCCCTGAGATAAGCAGTCGGTGGGATAACGCTCTCCTTAACATACAAATTACCCTCTCCTAAGCGGCTCTTATAGGCATCTGGAGTCATCGCCACCGAGGTCCACAACTCGTCCATTGCATACAGCTCTGGGGTAAAATGCCCTACACCACGAGTGTTCTGTGGCTTACTTTCTTGCCATTGTGCCCAAACAGAGGAGGCAGCATAGCGATTGGATTTGAGGCTTTGGTCACCAACAAGTTCGTCTTGGCCTGAGAGGAGCTTGCCGAGTGGTCGCAAAGGCGCAACCTCATTGAGCAGATTGGACACGACATATCGTGCAGGTGCATTCCCCTTACGGCCTCCATTTAGCTGCGGATTACCATAAACCAACACCCGAGCAAGCGAGGCCTCCAAAGTCACTCTAGTAGGTAGATGCCCCTCAGAGAAAGCCCCAGAAGGAATTGATAGTGCCCCCTGCTCGTTGAGCATGGATACCCCCTCATATACATCTCTAGCAACTCTAAACTGACTAGACTTCATCGGCCTAGCCTGCACCACAGAGTCAAGAGGCATATCTGGAGCAGTTAGCTCGATAAGCCGAGCGCTGGGATTGGCAACTACCACAAGCTTGTAGTCATCTTGCGGTAAAACCAGCTTTAGATTCTCGAGCTGGCTATCCTCCTCGATGTTTTGCTCTTTGATTACAGCTACTTGATAGCCCTTGCCGCCTTGACGATAAAACACAAAGCGAAGGCGCTTGATCATGGTCAGAGGATCCTTTTTGGCTTGTCCCTCTCCTCGAAGTACGACCTCATTGGGCCGCCCGATAGAGAGGCGGAGGGTTGCCTCCGTAGCATTGTGCTGCGAAGTTCTAGGCTCAATAGCATCTTCTCTAGACTTGCAAGCAAAAGCAAGAACTACGATGCTCATACCTGCAAGCACCATACGTTTGGTAAGTGTCGATGTCATTTTTTTCATAGAAGTAAAAGAAATAATGATGTATTTAACTCTGGTAACACCATCAATAGAGCCGACAGCCCATAGGACTAGCCCTATCAAAGGCAGAGCTAAGGTAGCGATTTATCCCAAAGAAACAAATATGGGGCTGTGACAAAATTCGCTTTTGATGCAGCGCCTTTTAGGTATTTCAGAATGCACAAAACACAAGACACTAGGAGTGAGGCTAAGGGGGGCATACTGAAGTGTGATGTGACTGAAGCCAACGCCGAAGTCCGTACAGAGCAAATGCCGCAAGTAACTTGAGCAGTTTGCGTATTACGGCAACCGCCCTCTGCGCCTCTAAGTGTGTTCTTCTCTAGTGTAGCGTAGGGTGCCATAAGGAATTATAGCCACAGGCAGAGGGTCTATAAGCCGGGTTCTGTACTACAAGCTAGGCTGTAGCGTCTGTCATTTATCTCGACTGTGCATCGCTGCACAGCTCTAGCAATCTACCCTCCGACATGGGGCGAGCAACCCTCGTAGCGTCGGTTTACATGATCTTGCAACCCATAAGGCGTACGGCACACTGTGTCGCCACAATGCCCGGTGGGCTCTTACCCCACCTTTTCACCATCACCTCCATTACAAGAGGCTGTCGTTCTCTGTTACACTACTCTACCCTCACGGATAGCTTCCCGTTAGGAAGTATGGTGCTCTGCGTTGCCCGGACGTTCCTCACCACTAGTCCATACGAACTAGGGCGCGACAGACCGACCCTCTGCCTGCTATGCTATAATTATTTCGTCATCTCTACTTTGGTTGTAGGAGCAAGGTTGGCATTGCGCTGCTCGACCTGCTCGACTACATTCTGTGCTAGTGTGCGGAAGAAAATAGCCGTCATGCTATCCTCCTGCACGGCAGAGGGAGCCCCCTCATCACCACACTCTCGGATACTCTGCACTAGTGGTATCTGGCCTAGAAGAGGGATTCCCAACTCTTCGGCTAGCTTGCGACCTCCGTCACGACCGAAGATATAGTATCTATTCTGAGGCAGCTCGGCTGGAGTAAACCAAGCCATGTTCTCGATCAGACCAAGCACGGGCACCCCTACCTTGTCGTCAAGGAACATACCTATTCCCTTAATTGCATCGGCCAAAGCTACCTGCTGTGGCGTCGTCACGACGACTGCTCCCGTAATGCCTAGCGTCTGCACTAGAGTCAGGTGTATATCACTCGTGCCGGGAGGCATATCTAGAAGTAGATAGTCCAGCTCACCCCAGTTACCCTCACTGAGTAGCTGCTTGAGTGCATTGCCAGCCATGCTACCACGCCAGAGCACAGGGCTCTCCTTATTGACAAAGAAGCCAATGGAGAGGAGTTTGACGCCATACCGCTCGATCGGCTGAATCAGCTCTCGGCCATTAACCTCCTCAAGAAGAGGGCGAGCGTCCTCACAGCCAAACATAAGTGGCACAGAAGGGCCAAAAATATCTGCGTCCAGCAGACCAACCTTATAACCTGCCTGAGCCAAAGCGACAGCAAGATTGGCCGAAACCGTACTCTTACCGACCCCTCCCTTACCAGAGAAAACCGCAATAACGTTCTTAACCTCGGGTAACAGCTTAGGCGCCTCGGCGACCTCTACCTCTGGCACCTTGACCGAGATATTGCCACGAATATCAACATCTTGCCCTACATAGGTCAAGATAGCTGTTTCTGCTGCCTTGACAACAGACTTGATGAATGGAGAATTAGGCTTATCGAAAATGAGCGAAAAGCTCACCTTGAGCCCATCTATACGGATATCATCCTCTACCATGCCAGACTCAACGAGGTTCTTGCCCGTACCGGGATATCGAACCTTGCTAAGGGCCTCAAGGATAAGATTGGGATATATTGTTGTTGCCATAATTTTATTGTACACGTCTACTGCGACTAAAACTGCGGTAGCTATCTGGCTCGATCTCAATATCGGGTTCTTGCCAGCCAGCCTCTGGGACTTGTGGCACGAACTGAATATACTTAATCGTTAGACCACGGCTCAGCCACTGACGTTCGTAGTAAGTCTTAATCTCTAGTATATCACTAACGACCTCACCAGCATAGAGGTCGTCGGTAATGGTTAGCACAGGCAAGCCATTGAGCTCAACCATAGCTTTGGTATAGGTGTAGAGAAAGGGGCTATCGGTCTTGAGGTGGATAATCCCCTCGGGTTTAAGTAGGCGGGCATAGCGGCTGACAAAGCCCGTTGAGGTCAAACGCTTAGTTACTTTCTTCATCTGAGGATCTGGGAAGGTAATCCAAATCTCATCGACCTCTCCATCAGTAAAAAAGTGCTCCAGAAGCTCTATCTCCGTGCGCAGGAAAGCGACATTAGCCATACCGGCCTCGTGGCTCTGGGTTGCCCCCGTCCACATACGAGCCCCCTTGATGTCTATACCAATGAAGTTCTTGTCGGGGAAACGCTGCCCCAAGCCTACCGTATACTCGCCCTTGCCACAGCCTAGCTCTAAGACAATAGGGTTGTCATTGCCGAAGAAATCCTCTCGCCAACGTCCCTTGAGCGGGAAAGCCTCTTGGCTGATGCGTGCCCATGGGTACTGGAAAACGTGCGGATAGCTCTCCATTTGGGCAAACTTGGCCAGCTTATTCTTCCCCATTAGTCCTCAAACAGATTGATAGATTCGCTATAAGCCATCTCTCCCTGCACGACGAAACGGATCTGATCACGATCGAACTTACCTACGCCGTCCTTCATCGCATTCTTGACCACGTAGTCGAGTAGCTCCTCCTCGTCGAACTCTACCACTGCGTCCTCATCGGCATCTTCATCACCAAGCAGGCCACGGCTCTCATAGAAATCATAGATCAGGTCTACGAAGTAAATGATATCATCGTCACTAAGCAGCTCTTTGAGCTCCTGTGGGATATAGTTGCGAATGAAGGCCACAGAGGCCATATCATCATAGCCGAGCAATTCTTCTGCCATAATATCAATTTGTTTTGAGTAATCGTATCTATTATTTCGTATAGGTAGCCGAGCACTTGCGGGTTTCATCTATGCGTACAGCGATTAGGCTAACGCCCGTACCTGCTAGTAGCTCTACCCCGACGACCTCCACCAAATGGCGAGCCATCTGCTCGGCCGTGGGGTTGAAGGGCACGACGACTAAGTCCTCATGTGCTAGCTCTCTGAGGCTTGGGAGCAGAGGATCTTGATCCCAAAGCATCATCTTATGATCCCAGTTCTCCTCTAGCCACTGACAGAGAGTGGCCTTAATCACACCGAAGTCAATCACGCGCCCTAGAGCATCGAGTTCCTCGGACGAGCAAGTGAAGTGAATGCGATAGTTATGTCCGTGCAGGTGTCGACATTTATTCTCGTGGCCAACCACACGGTGCCCCATGCTAATGTCGTGATAGCGTTCTACTGTAATCATCTTTGTGTCCTATTCAGCCCACAAAGATACGGCTTTTTGCCATAGCCTACCTCATTATGGTTGGTCAATGAGGGTAGGATAATGCCGAAAGTGGCTATTTATATTTTGGGTCAGTTTTCAGAATGTTGATGAGAAGACCAGAGCGAGGGAGGAAGAAAAACAATAGGCCTCATATTTGGCCCCTAGCAAGCCCTAGATTACATTCAGCCTTATTTCGGCACTTGAGCCCAGACAAATGAAAATACCCGCCTTAAACAAGACAAAAATAAAACACTAAAAATCAACAATATAAACAAATCTCACAGATAATTTCATGTACATCAGTGAGCATCTTGGAGTATTTCTTCCCATCAACCCTTGGGGATTGGAGGACACATCTCAAGCGATCAGCCCACCAATTCAAAAAAATCTTCCCATCAATTTTGTAGCCTCCTCTATACTTAGACCTCGATTTAGCTCTTCAACGCCACAAATCTACGCCTCACCCCTTATCATATTTTTACAACCAATTTATATAATCGCACTCAAACTCCTCGAAGAGAGCATCTGTTGCCTCAGTATGCCATAGTACTAATATCTTTTAGTAATTTAGGGGGCTAGAAGCATCTAATGGACATTTATAGATTGCCCCTAGGCTAAACTATGCTTGATATGAAAGTACAACTACCGATAGGGATTATCTCCCTAGCTGCCACTCTAGTGGCCGCACCTCTATCTGCCTTCGCTCAGCAAGGCAAGCCGTGGTTAGACCCCGAAGTCAATGGCATCAACAGATTGCCTATGCGCACAAATTTCTTCGCCTTCGACCGTGGTGAAGCCACTAGCGATGCCAGAGAGTCGCAAAACTATCTATCGCTCAATGGCATCTGGCGATTTCATTGGGTAAGGCACTTTGACCAGAGGCCACTTAACTTCTTTGAGCTTGACTATGACGATAAGGCTTGGGCTACAATGCCTGTCCCCGGTGTTTGGGAGCTCAATGGATACGGAGATCCGCTCTACTCCAATGTTCCCTACCCTTGGCACAACCAATTCAAAACTCAACCACCACTAGTCCCCGAGCACAACAACCATGTAGGCTCGTACCGACGCATCATCAGCATACCCAAGTCTTGGAGTGGCAAAAGCATCATCGCCCACTTCGGCTCTGTAACCTCCAACATGACGCTCTATGTCAATGGACGCTATGTAGGCTATAGCGAAGACAGCAAGTTGCCCGCAGAGTTTGATCTAACGCCCTACCTCAAAGTAGGAGCAGAGAACTTGATCGCCTTTCAGGTACACCGATGGTGCGACGGCACATACCTCGAGACACAGGACTTCTGGCGCCTCTCAGGAGTAGGTAGAGATTGCTTTCTCTTGGCTCGGGAGCGTCAGGGCATCGAGGATATTCGCCTGACGCCCTCATTGGACGACAACTATCAGCATGGTACTCTAGAGGTCAGCCTCAAGCGCAAAGGAGCGCAGCCAGCAGAGCTTACCCTACTCGATGCCAACGGCAAGCAGATATTAGCACAGACTCTCCCTGCTGCGCAAAGCAAACTCCTGCTCAACATCGAGAACCCCCGCAAATGGTCTGCCGAAGATCCCTATCTGTATAAACTGATTATACGCAGTGGCTCGGAGGAGATCCGCCAAAACGTAGGCTTCCGACGTGCAGAGATGAAAAACAAGCAGTTCATGATCAATGGACAACCCGTACTGATCAAGGGAGCTAACCGCCACGAGCTAGACCCCGATGGCGGTTATGTGGTATCTCGTGCACGTATGGAGCAGGACATTCGCCTGATGAAGGAGCTTAACATCAATGCGGTACGCACCTGCCATTACCCAGACGATAGCTATCTCTATGAGCTATGCGACAAGTATGGGCTCTATGTAGTAGCCGAGGCGAACCTAGAGAGCCACGGCATGGGCTACGACAAAGAATCACTCTCTCACAGCAAGCAGTGGCGCAAGGCACACCTAGAGCGCAACGTACGCCAAGTGGAGCACCTATACAATCACCCAAGCATCATCACTTGGTCTACGGGCAATGAGGCAGGCCCGGGGAAGAACTTCGGAGCAGCCTACGATGCTATCAAGGCCATTGACCCACACCGCCCTGTACAGTACGAGCGCTCTGGCACCGACTATACCGATATATATACACGTATGTATCGCCGTCCACACGAGATGATCGAGTACATCAAGAATAACCCCAAGATGCCTTTCATCTTGTGTGAGTATGCACATGCTATGGGAAACTCTATGGGAGGATTCGACGAATACTGGGATTTGATCCGCAAAGAGCCACTTCTGCAAGGAGGTTTCATTTGGGACTTCGTAGATCAGAGCCTACGCAGCCAGACCAAAGACGGGCGTAGCTTCTACGCCTACGCAGGCGACTACAACCGCTACGACTACGCCGAGGACAATAACTTCTGCAACAATGGTCTATACAGCCCAGACCGCACCCCCAACCCTCACACTGAGGAAGTACGCTACCAGTACCAAAATATCTGGACGACCCTAGTAGATGCCAAGACGGCAGAGATAGAAGTCTATAACGAAAACTTCTTCATCGACCTAGGTCGCTACGATCTGCGCTGGGAACTATCGGTAGATGGCGTACCTGTACAGACAGCGACTATTGCGCTACCTGCTATTGCCCCTCAGAGCCGTGAGCGACTACGCCTCGGCATCGAGCCTAGAGCCGTCAAAGCAGAGCAAGAGCTTACCCTACAGCTGAGCTATCGCCTGCGACAAGCAGAGGGTATGCTACCGGCGGGCAAGGAGGTGGCACATCAGCAATTCGTCCTCAAAGCTGCAGAGTATCAGCCACTCACCCTCACCCACAATAAGCTCTACAAGCCAGCCACACTAGACGAGCGAGATGTACGCTACCTCATCGTAGAGGGCGAGCGATTCCGCCTAGATATCGACAGACGTACGGGCTTTATCACACGCTACGACTTCGCTGGCCGTGAGCTACTAGCAGAGGGAGCAGACCTCAGACCCAACTTCTGGCGTGCGCCTACCGACAACGATATGGGAGCCAGCTTACAGCAGAAGTATAAGGTCTGGCGCACCCCGGAGATGAAGCTCAAGAGCCTACAAGCCAAGCAATCGGCCAGTGGGTTCGTGCGCATAGATGCGACCTACGAGATGCCTAGTGTGGGTGGTGCATTCAGCATCAGCTACGACATAGACAACGACGGACGCATCATATACAGCCAGAGCCTCAAGCCTAGTGATAGTACAGCGAGTAAGCAGGTTGCCAACCTCTTCCGCTTCGGGCTAAGAATAAAGATGCCACTGGTGTACGACCGTCTAGACTTCTACGGTCGTGGGCCAGTGGAGAACTACGCAGACCGCAAAGCCTCGCAGCACTTGGGTCGATACCAACAGACCGTAGCCGAGCAATTCTACCCCTACATACGCCCACAAGAAACGGGAGCTAAGGCCGACCTACGCTACTATCGTGTTGTGGATCGTGGGGGCTTCGGGCTAGAGTTCCGTGCCGAGTATCCACTACAAGCCTCTGCCCTAGATCGCTCATTGGAGAGCCTAGATGGCTATCCACACAAGACGCAGCAGCACTCGGAGCTTATCCCACGGGCCAACTTCACCGATGTACAGGTAGATCGCTACCAGATGGGGCTAGGCTGCTACGACAGCTGGGGCGCATTGCCTCAGAGCAAGTATCTGCTACCCTACCAAGCCTACGATATGCGTGTGCTCATCAGCCCTATTGATCTGTATTAACCATTAATTATCTCCCGATATGAACACCAAATCAGTCCTCTGCGTACTATCGGCAGCCTCGCTAGCTCAGCTAGCGCAGGCTCAGAAGCCTCTTAATATCGTATATATTATGAGCGACGACCATGCCCAGCAGATGATTAGCTGCTACGACCAGAGATACATTCAGACGCCCAACATTGACGCACTAGCCCAAGAGGGAGTGCGCTTTACGGAGAGCTTCGTAGCAAACTCCCTCTCGGGCCCTAGCCGTGCATGTATGCTCACAGGCAAGCATAGCCATCTCAATGGCAAGAAGAACAACGAGCACGATCAGAACTTCGATCAAAATCAGCAAACTATGCCTAAGCTCCTACAGAAGCATGGCTACCAAACGGCTCTCGTAGGTAAGCTACACCTAGAGGGCATACCACAAGGCTTCGACTACTGGACGATGCTCCCGGGTCAGGGTGACTACTACGACCCGCACTTCGTCCAACCGGGCCGTGACAAACTGACCGATACGGTACAGATCAAGGGGTATGTAACCAACATCATCACAGACCTCAGCCTAGATTGGCTAGACAAACGTGACAAGGAGAAGCCATTCGCCCTATTCATTCATCACAAAGCGGCACACCGCAACTGGCTAGCCGATACGACGGATATCAAGGCTTTTGAGGATCAGGAGTATCAGCTCCCCGATACCTTTTGGGACGACTACAAGGGGCGACAAGCCGCAGGCAAACAAGAGATGCACATCGTGCACGACCTCAATCTAGTCTACGACCTCAAGATGCTCGAGGAGGGACAACCAGCCAAGGGATTAGGCCGCTGGTACAAGGGGCAGCTAGAACAAATGGATGCTCCTACCCGAGCTCATTTCGACAGCCTATACAGACCTCTAGCTCGTGCCTTCTACGCACAGGCCCCACAGGGCGAGGAGCTAGCCCGCTGGAAGTTCACACGATATATGCGTGACTACTCCAAGGTGGTCAAGTCACTCGACCGTAACATCGGCCGTGTCGTAGATTACCTGCGTGAGCATGATCTGCTAGAGAATACACTCATTGTGTACACGAGCGACCAAGGCTTCTATATGGGAGAGCATGGTTGGTTCGACAAGCGCTTCATGTACGAGGAGTCTATGCGCACACCTCTAGTGATGCGCCTACCCGCTTCGCTCAAGAAGCGTGGCGATATTGCTGAGCTAGTGCAGAATATCGACTACGCTCCCACCTTCCTTGATCTGGCAGGAGCACCCATACCAGAGGATATGCAGGGGGTATCTCTGGCTCCACTACTACGCACCAACAAGGACAATAAGCTAGAGCGCAAGAGCCTATACTACCACTTCTATGAGTATCCGGGTGAGCACGCTGTTCGTCGCCACTATGGCGTGAGAGATAAGCGGTACAAGCTAATCCACTTCTACGGCGACTTCGATGCTTGGGAACTCTACGACCTCAAGAAAGACCCCAAGGAGCTTAACAATCTATATGACAATCCTCAGTACCGCAAAGTACAGGCACGTATGCACAAGGAGCTCGATCGCCTACGCAAACACTACAAAGCTGAGGAGGCTAAGTAACTTCAAAAGCAGATCTAAGCAAAGGGTAAACCCTCTGTGAAGCCTAGGCTCAGTGGTCGATACACCTATAATTGTGGTCGTGTTTCACAATCGCAATTATAAGTGTATCTTTGTGGCTCAGAAGCGTTCTTGAAGCAGTGAGCTAGACCAGCTATAAGCTAAAGAGTTTCATAGATAAACTATTAAACTATCATAATATAAATGATATGCAACAGCGCAAAAGAGCAACTCTGATCCTTGACGACGGCAGTCGATACGAGGGATATGCCTTCGGGCACGAAACCGCCGTCGCTGGCGAAGTTGTATTTAATACCGCTATGACAGGCTATACCGAGAGCCTGACCGACCCCAGTTATCGTGGACAAATTATGGTGATGACCTTCCCCTTGGTCGGCAACTATGGTGTCCCTAGCTACGAGAAAGACGAGCATGGCATAGAGCTCTATATGGAGAGCAACCGTATCCACCCTCTGGGCTTAATCGTGTCGGATTATTCGGAGAACTATAGCCATTGGAATGCCGTAGAGTCGCTAGGGAGTTGGCTCAAAAGAGAGCAGGTCTTCGGTCTAACGGGCATTGATACACGAGAGCTTGCCCAGACCTTGCGTGAAAAAGGCTCAATGAAAGGGAAGATCGTCCTCGAGGGAGGGGAAGATATTCCCTTTGTTGATCATAGCGAGCGCAACCTAGTGGCAGAAGTATCGCCGACAGAGGTTACCACATACGGCAATGGTCCCAAGAAAGTCGTGCTGGTAGACTGTGGTGCCAAAAACAATATCGTACGTCAGCTTATTAGTCCCAAGGTAACGCTCTATCGAGTGCCTTGGGACTATGATTTTAATCAGATTGACTTCGATGGCCTCTTCCTCTCAAATGGCCCCGGCGACCCCAATATGTGTGGCGCAACTGTGGCCAACATACGCAAGGCTCTTGAGAAGGGTAAGCCGATCTACGGCATCTGCATGGGCAATCAGCTCCTAGCGACAGCAGCAGGAGCTACAGTACGCAAAATGAAGTATGGGCACAGAAGCCACAATCAGCCAGTGCGTGAGGTGGGCACACACCGCTGCTTCATCACTAGCCAGAACCACGGCTATGCCGTAGATCCCTCTACCCTAGCCGAGGGTTGGCAAGAAAAATATATCAACCTCAACGATGGGACCAACGAAGGTGTACGCCACAAGACACTCCCCTACGTATCTGCCCAGTTCCACCCAGAGGCTTGTAGCGGCCCGACCGACACGATGTCGATGTTTGAAGAATTCCTAAGCAAACTCTAACCCCTCAAACTCATAAAATAAGATGCAATACGACAAGCCAAATAAAGTTCTACTACTAGGTTCTGGTGCTCTGAAGATTGGGGAGGCTGGGGAGTTTGACTATTCAGGATCTCAGGCCCTCAAAGCCATGCGTGAGGAGGGGATCAAGACTGTCTTGGTAAACCCCAACATCGCCACGGTACAGACGAGCGAGGGCATCGCAGACGAAATCTACTTCTTGCCCGTGACGCCCTACTTCATCGAGCGTGTCATCGAGAAAGAACGCCCCGAGGGTATTCTCCTCGCTTTCGGCGGGCAGACAGCTCTCAACTGTGGTGTCGCTCTACACAAAAGTGGCGTACTAGAGAAATATGGTGTACGTGTACTCGGTACTCAAGTCGAGGCGATCATGAACACCGAGGATAGAGATTTATTCGTCGATCGCCTCAACGAGATTGACGTCAAAACCATACAGAGCGAAGCCGTAGAAACACTCGAGGACGCACGCCGAGCAGCGGCCAGCCTTGGCTACCCAGTGATCATTCGTGCTGCGTACGCACTAGGAGGTTTAGGTAGTGGTTTCTGCGACAACGAGGCCGAGCTAGACGAGCTCTGTTCCAAGGCATTCTCATTCAGCCCACAGGTACTAGTAGAGAAGAGCCTCAAGGGGTGGAAGGAGATCGAATACGAGGTGGTACGTGACCGCTACGACAACTGTATTACGGTATGTAATATGGAGAACTTCGACCCCCTCGGCATACATACGGGCGAGAGTATCGTCATCGCACCATCGCAGACACTTACCAATTCGGAGTTCCACAAACTGCGGGAGATCGCCATACGCATCGTGCGCCACATCGGCATTGTCGGGGAGTGTAACGTGCAGTATGCCCTAGACCCTCATAGCGAAGACTACCGAGTTATCGAAGTTAATGCACGCCTATCTCGTTCGTCAGCTCTAGCCTCCAAGGCAACTGGCTATCCACTAGCCTTCGTGGCGGCCAAACTAGGGCTAGGATATGGTCTGTACGAGCTCAACAACTCTGTTACACGTACAACGCCTGCTTTCTTCGAGCCGTCACTCGACTACGTTGTCTGCAAAATCCCTCGCTGGGATCTTGGCAAGTTCCATGGAGTATCTCGTGAGCTTGGTAGCAGCATGAAGAGCGTGGGTGAAGTCATGGCCATAGGACGCACCTTCGAGGAGGCTATGCAGAAGGGACTTCGTATGATCGGGCAAGGAATGCACGGCTTCGTAGGCAATAAAGAGCCTAAGATTGACGATATCGAGACCGAGCTTCGCCGTCCTACCGACACGCGTGTTTTCGTAATCAGCCAGGCCTTCAAGGCTGGCTATACGGTAGAGCAGATCCATCAGCTAACCAAAATCGACCGCTGGTTCCTCGACAAGCTTTATAGCATCATACAGACTTCGGAGGAGCTAGCCAAGTATAGCAGCCTAGAGGAGGTATCTAAGGAGCTTCTGCTACACGCCAAGCGTCAGGGATTCTCAGACTTCCAGATTGGCCGCTTCGTCCTAAGCGATACAGATCAGAATGCAGATACTAGAGCGCTTGCCGTACGCCAGTACCGCAAGTCGCTCGGGATCCTACCTGTTGTCAAACAGATTGACACACTAGCAGCCGAGTACCCAGCCGAAACCAACTACCTCTACCTCACTTACAGCGGTACGACCAACGACGTAAGTTACGAAAATGATGGGCGCTCGGTGGTAGTACTTGGCTCAGGTGCCTATCGTATCGGTAGCTCTGTCGAGTTCGACTGGTGTGGCGTAAACGCACTCGACACCATTCGAAAGGAGGGATTCCGATCAGTAATGATCAACTACAACCCCGAGACAGTAAGTACGGATTACGACATCACAGATCGCCTATACTTCGACGAGCTGACCTTCGAGCGTGTTATGGACATTCTGGATCTCGAGACCCCCAAGGGCGTAATCGTGTCTACTGGTGGCCAGATCCCCAATAACCTAGCGATGAAGCTGGACGCCCAGAATGTACCGATCCTAGGTACTCAGGCCAAGAGCATCGACAACGCAGAGGACAGACACAAGTTCAGTGCTATGCTCGATAGGCTTGGCGTAGATCAGCCTCGCTGGCAGGAGCTCACTACACTCGAGGATATTGACAGTTTCGTAGAGGAGGTTGGTTTCCCCGTCCTCGTTCGTCCTAGCTACGTCCTCTCTGGTGCCGCAATGAATGTTTGTTCCAATGCTGATGAACTACGTCGTTTCTTGGAGCTAGCCGCCAATGTATCGAAAGAGCACCCCGTCGTAGTGAGTCAATTCATCGAGCATGCCAAAGAAGTGGAGCTAGATGCAGTAGCAAGGAATGGCGAAATCATCGCATACGCCATTAGCGAACACATTGAGTTTGCAGGCGTACACTCAGGAGATGCTACCATTCAGTTCCCCGGTCAGAAGCTCTATGTAGAAACCGTACGCCGCATCAAACGCATCAGTCGTCAGATCGCAGAGGCTCTACAAATCTCAGGCCCATTCAACATTCAGTTCCTCGCTAAGGGTAATGAAATCAAGGTGATTGAGTGTAACCTCCGAGCCTCTCGTAGCTTTCCATTCGTGAGCAAGGTACTCAAGATTAACTTCATTGAACTTGCGACACGAGTGATGCTCGGCTTGCCCGTTGAGAAGCCTAATAAGAATGCTTTCGACCTCGACTACGTAGGGATTAAGGCTTCGCAGTTCTCTTTCGCTCGTCTACAAAAGGCCGACCCCGTACTCGGTGTAGATATGATGAGTACAGGAGAGGTAGGCTGTATCGGCGATGATACCAACGAAGCCATCCTCAAGAGTATGCTCTCGGTAGGCTACCGTATCCCCGAGCGATCAGTCCTACTCTCCACTGGTGGGTATAAGCAGAAGGTAGATATGCTCGATGCCTCTCGCCTACTCTGGCAGAAAGGCTATAAGCTCTACGCCACTCAAGGCACGCACGATATGCTCAAGGAAAATGGTATCGAGAGCACGCTTGTCTACTGGCCAAGCGACGAGGGCAAACACCCACAGGCTCTAGACTTGCTCCACGATCGGCAGATTGATATGGTGGTAAACATCAACAAGAATCTGACCGCACGTGAGCTGACCAATGGGTATAGACTTCGCCGTGCCTCGATCGACCTGAACATTCCTCTCCTGACGAATGCACGCCTAGCGTCCGCCTTCATCACGGCTTTCTGCAACCTATCGCTAGATGACGTCCAGATAAAGCCATGGAGTAAGTACTAAAATTACTCTCTTCTTTGCCTAGAGAGTCACTAGGCAATATCCATACCATGCCAAAGGCTCTGCATCACTCTCACCGATGCAGAGCCTTTGGTCTATCTACAATGCGCAAAAACTGGCCGATACGAAACAATTAGCCGAATTTATGTGTTAAATAATCGAAAGAGGCTTCTAAAGCTATGCAACCAGACGAAGTATTTATTGCTTCCAGCTCAGAGAACAGATTTGCACCGCTAAGAGGAGCCCCATTAACATTCAAATAGTGGAATAAAGATGAAAAAGAAAACTACCGTGCTATGTGCTACGATGCTATTGGGAATGAGCAGTCAGGCAATAGCTCAGATCAATGACGTTACCCTTACGGTGTCTCCGATGGCTGGTTACACGTGGTGGGACAAGAATCTAAACCTAGGAGAATCTCCTTTCTGGGGCGTACGTGCAGGCTTCGGTTTCGGCCCCATTCTTGAGCTAAGAGCGAACTATGAACGCAGCTTCGACCTTAAAGGCAAACTTCAGGGCGCCAACTGGAATGCTCTAAACAATCTAGGTGAAAAGCTAGAGGGCTCCAAGGCACAGATTGAGCGTATGGGCGGGGAGCTCAAGCTCAACCTCTGGGCTGGTACAATCTTCACTCCCTATGTGACGGCTGGTGCTGGTGTGATGAACATTAAGTACGACACAGAGCAAGACAAATCTTACCGAGAAGAACAGCTCTACGGAGCTCTTGGGGCTGGTGTCAAGATCAACTTTACCAAGCGCACAGTCCTATCACTAGAAGGTAAGAACACCCTATTCAATCTAAACAAAAACAACCGCTACCTAGCAGCAGGAGCAAATCCAGACAACACACTCCAGAACTGGGGCGCTCAGGCATCGCTAGACTTCTATCTAGGTGGACGCAAGCAGAGCGGCGACCGCATCACACGAGCCTATCGTGCACTCTATAGTGATGGTTTCAAAGGTATAAAGTTTGTTCTGGAGCCCGGTATCGCCTATGTTGATTTGCACAACAAGTCTGTTATGCAAGATCAATGGTTCGTAGGGGGAGCAGCTGGGATAGACTTCACTTCTCTACTAGGTATCCGTGGTTTCTACTATGCAGCTACCAAGGATCCACTCAAGCTAAGCCTCAACTTCACGGACGACGTCAAGATGTATGGTGGTAACCTCATCGCTCGTCTTAATCAACCTCGTGGTGTAACGCCCTACCTGACTCTCGGTGGTGGTTACCTAGATGTCAATAGCAAAAACTACGTTGATATCGACGGAGCACACAACGCCAAGAGTGGCTGGTTCGCCATGGGTGGTGCTGGTATTGAGATCCCTCTGGGTCGCCATATCGCCCTGTATGGTAACGCGAGTGCAATGCTCAACGAGCAAGAGAATCCAGATGTCAAGGCCGTAACTGAGCCCTCGCAAGTGCGTGTGAGCATGATGTACCAGACTGGACTGAGATTTAACTTCGGTAGCCGCAGCCGTGGCGGCGAAGCTCTCTACCGCAGCTACGCCGATAGAGAGCGCCTCAGCGAGCGCCAAGCCAACATGGAGAAGCTCAACGAGATGCGTGCCAAGTACGATGCTCAGATTGCCGAGCTTAACGAGGAACTTGCTCGTGCTGCTGAGGAGCTCGATCAGGAGAGAATGGCTCAGCTCGTTGAGGAGAGGAAGCAAGTTGTAGAGGAAAAGAACGAGGTCGTTACGAAGATCAAGAAGGAAGAAGACATCGCCGTACGTGAAGCTGAAGCCGAAGTTGTAGCTACGCCACAGAGCAAAACCGTAGTGATGACTCGTTCTCAGCTAGAGGAGCTAATCTCACGTGTAGTAGAGAAGAGCCAACCCAAGCAAGAGAAGTCGTCTGAGCTAAGCGGCATGAGCGACCTAGACAAGATCCTACTCTTCAGTGTACTAGGCAACAACGTCTATCGCCTACCCGCACAGCAGCAGGTACAGCCAGTAGTACAGCCACAGAGTGTACCAAGTGCAGAGCTATCCAAAGTACTTGACAAGACGGAGGAGCTGGTGCGCAAGATAGATGGTCTAGAGAATAAACTCAATCGCACGCAAGAAACCATGCTGCGCCAGCAGATGATTGATGCAACGAACCGTCTACAGCAGCAGCCTATCCAGATCATCGAAACAGACCAAGAGGGAGTAGGTGGCAGAAGAGAGGTACGTGTGCACACGATCGACAACGATAAGCAGCAGCTAAAAAGCAAGTCTTACGAGGTCGTTACCGACAGCTACCTCAAGTACTCAAGTGTAGACATCATGACTGGTCTGGGTATCGGTGACGCTACAACATGGAATGTAGCAGTACGCCCCAACTGGCAGCTCGGCAAGTCCGCTTTCTTCTTCTCTCCTGAGTTCTCTTATGGCTTTGGCGACAAGACTGCTTGGTCTGCGGCTGCTAACCTAACCTATCGCTTCGATCTAGGTGCAAACTCCAAGATTGCTCCCTATGCAGGTGTAGGTTTCGGCTACTCAGATATCAACAGCAATGGTCGCTTCGGTACTAATGTGATACTCGGAACAACTATCAAGAGCGTCTTCGGAGGAAGATTCTTCGCAGACTATAGCCTTCGTCCTCACTTCAAGAATCATCAGTTCTCCGTTGGCTATAGCTTGATGTTCTAGATCTGTATCAACTAATGAATATAGGTATGAACAAGCTTTTTGCCCTATTCCTCAGCCTCGGCATCTCTGTGAGTGCATTCTCACAGAGTGCAGATAGAGGTACAGCCAATCCGACAGCGAAAGCAACGGCGGATGAGGAATTAATAGAGATTGATCGAGATAATCTAGAGCGTGCCCTCAATGAGCTATCCAAGGCTCTCCAGAAAGAACGCCCTAGCTCTAGTGCAGATCTTAGGACGACTCTCCTCAGACAGCAGCTACTCCTGCACCTACTTGCATCAAGAACCCAAACACCCGTAGTACAAGGTGGGGGCGACAGTCACTACTATGCCGCGCCACAGCAGCCTACTCGTATGCCGAGTACAGAGAGCTATGATGCTCGCCTCGATCGGATCGAAACGATGCTTATGCTCCTGCTCAACCAAAGAGTGGAGGCTTCTACCGCAAATAACCGGACCATCATACGCCGTAAGAACAAAACCTCTGCCGAACCTCTAGATGCAAAGATTGAGTTAATGAGTGCTTCGACACAGGCAGACAACGATCGTCTGGTGCGCTTAGAGGAACAGCTAAGCCGTCTACTGGCGCAGAAGCAGAACCATCGTGTAGACACAGTCTACCGCATTGATACTGTACACGTGCATCGTATAGATACGGTTAGAGGTGAGATGATGCAGATGGATTTGCAAGCTCCACAGGTCGTATCCTTGACCGATACTGTACGTATCGTAGAGCACAAGGTGGACACGGTATCGGTGATAGATGTGTCGGACTTCAAGCGGTCGATTTACTTTGCAGTCGCTAGCTCTAAGCTAGATGCTTCGTCCCATAAAACCTTGCTCGAAGTCGTAGACTTCCTTCGTCAGCATCCACAAGCTAAGGTACGTGTACTTGGGTTTGCCTCATCAGATGGCAATGCTAAACGTAATGAACAGTTAGCTGCCCAGCGTATGCAAGCCGCTGTAACCTTTATCAAGGGGGCTGGCGTCACCAATCAGATCGAAACATTTGCGGGTGGTATTGACCGCCAAGTGCGCAACTATCAGCTAGCTCGTCGAGTAGACATTACCCTAGTCAAGTGATTGTGTACGCTCATTAACCCAATATGATAGGGGGCTGTGTCAAACTTCGTTTTGGCGCAGCCCCTTTTCTTTCGCTATCTCTGCACATGAAGAGGTAATGTGAAATCACTCCATCTATAAGTACATTAGGCTGATCATTGGGCTTTGCATGGAGGATACTTATTAGGGGGGACTAGCCAATGTGCTAATCCCCCCCAACTTTTTGTAGCGACTTTCCCCTGTTCCTAGAGGAAGAAGAGTAGTAAAATCTGCGCCGAAATGATGCGAATGAACATGGCTACGGGGTAGACCGTAGCATACGCTACCGAACAGGTGCGTGACTTCGTCTGCTCTACTGCATAGTCAAGAGCAAAAGGATTGGCCATCGTACCGCATATCATTCCCGAAGCCTCGGAGAAGCTCTGTTTGAAAATCTTCATTGACAAGAAACCCGAGATAATGGTTGGAACAACCGTAATAGCGAAGCCCACAATCAGCCACTGCAAACCTGCCCCATGGAGCAAAGTATCGACAAAGCCTGCCCCACTAGACAATCCGAGCCCTGCTAGGTAAATGATGATACCCAACTGCTTGATAAGCTGTGTAGCACTATTGGTCATGTAGGTAGCTAGATGCAGACGAGGGCCAAAAGCTCCCATGAGTATGCCCACGATGATAGGACCACCAGCCAAACCCAAGCGTACAGGAATACTCATACCGGGGATATACAGAGGGATAGAGCCGATAAGACAGCCAACGAAGAGCCCAAAGAAGAAGCTAATTAGATTGGGCTTATCCAGCATCTCAATGGAATTCCCAAGTAGCTTAGATACCTGAGAGAGCGCCACCGACTCGCCCACGATCGTTAGTCGGTCACCCGTCTGTAAGTAGAGATCTGGCGAGGGCAAGAGCTCGATACCCGCACGGTCTATACGTGTGATATTGATGCTGTACTTGTTGCGTAGCTTGAGGGCTTGTAGCTTCACCCCATTGAGTTTGGGGTTTGTCACAATGATACGCTTGGAATTGAGCTTGGCATCGATTGCGTCCCAGTTGATGTCGGGACGGTTCCAGTCTTGTTTGTCATCTCTACGCCCGAAGAGCGCCTCTAGATGCTTGAGGTCCTCCTCGTGGCAGAGGATCAACAGATGATCACGCTCCTGTAGCTGCGTCTGAGAGGTGGGGAGTATCAGTTCCTCATTACGCCAAACACGTGATATGATGAAGTGTTTGTCTGTCATAGCAACAAGTTCGCGAACCGTATGCCCAAAGAGTGCCGCATTGATCACCTCAAACTCGGCCACGTATGCAGTCCTAAACTCCTCCTTGCTCTTGGCACTCTTGCGGGAGCCTAGGCCGTTGAGCAGAGCGAGAGCGAGGATGACCCCGACTATACCCAGCGGATAGGTTACGGCAGTAGCCATGGCTGCCTCTGCGACCATATCGGTCGCCTCTGGATAGGTAGACTGTAGAGTGCTCTGTACAGCTGCCAGTACGGGCGTGTTGGTCACAGCCCCCGACATGATACCCAACATATTGGGCATAGAGATATCTGTCCAGTAGTGCAGCCCGAGGATAAGGATATAGGTGATGATGATCATACCCAAGCCATGCAGATTGTACACGATGCCTCGGCTTCGCAATGAGGGGAAGAAAGAGGGGCCGACCTCAACGCCCAAGGCGTAGACGAAAAGAACGAGGCCGAAGCTCTGTGCAAAGCTCGTTAACTCGGCCTGAGTGACGACGCCAAAATGTGCAGCAAGGATACCGACAAAGAACACAAACGTCACCCCTAGAGATATACGCCCTAGGCGTAGCTTACCCAAGAGCAAGCCTATACCCGAAACTAAAGAAAGGATAATAATAGTCTGTGTACTAGATGGTTCTAGAAGCATCGCTCTGAACCACTCTATCACTTCATTCATCTTAATCTTAAATTAACTTCAACTTAACGGTTACAAAATTACGAATATATCGCAGGATAAGACACATACAAAACGAAAGTGTGGCAGAGGGTTGTGTCGACCTCTACCACACTTCATCGTATTAACTAGCGCTAGATGCTTAGGCTCAACCTACACGATCTCCAAAAATAGCAGAGCCAATGCGCACAAGTGTAGCACCATACTCCATAGCGATCTTGTAGTCCCCACTCATACCAATAGACAGCTCCTCGAAGTCGTCTGGCTCGTGTAGCAAACCCGAGGTCTTGATGCGATGAAACAGCTCCTGCATCGTGGCAAACTCTCGACGGATAAGCGACTCATCGTCGGTATTAGACGCCATAGCCATTAAGCCAGAGAGCCTAACTCCCTCGAAGTCTTGCGGATTGTTGTGAATCAACTCCAGCACCTCTCTGAGCTCATCGGTATCAAAACCACTCTTGCTATCCTCTCTAGCCACATGCACCTCGAGAAGTACCGATATGGTACGTTGGTTTTTGATAGCCTGCTTATTGATCTCTCTGAGGAGCTTGAGCGAGTCTACACTCTCGATCGTATCTACAAAGGGAGCTATATACTTGACCTTATTAGTTTGCAGAGGGCCAATGAAGTGCCACTGTAGATCGAGATAGATCGCCGAGAGAATGTCGTGCTTAGCCACAAGCTCCTGTACACGACTCTCTCCAAAAGTACGTTGCCCAGCCTCGTAGGCCTCGATGATGACCTCGGCAGGGTGAAACTTGGAGACTGCCACAAGGTGCACGCCCTCTCTCAAGGTCGCCTTGACAGCCTCCAGTCTACTGGGTATCGTATCGCTACTATTGAGCTCCATAACGGAAGACATCTAAGATCTGTGTATCTGTAATCGAGGCAATCTCATAGGCACCGAGCTGCTTCTCCATTTGGCTGACGAGCTCTGTGACAGCCTCAGAGAGGCTCTCACTCTTGATAAGCATATTGACGCCGGCCTTTTTCTCCATACCGCTCTTCTCGTCGATCGTGATGAAATTAACCCTCGCCTTATAGTAATGATCGGCTTCTTCCCTCTCGTTGAGGAATAGCTCGGCCAGTTTGACGCGCTTGATATTGGACACCTCCAACTCGCCAATAGATACTAGAGGCTGAATTTCTTTGATGACACGCTCCTCAGCCTCGGTGAAACTCATAGCATCAACGAGATAGAGCTCAGAAACCTTCTTCATACCCATACCATCTGCTTGGCGTTCGTAAGACACCTTGCACTCAAACCAATAGTTCATATTCTTATCTTAATCTATACTTGATATTATATAATGCATACAAAGATAGTTTTATTTCCTCTTTGGCTATCAAATATGGGACTCGTCGCAGATGAGCACAGCGAACCTGCAATCCACCTTACTGAGCAGCGAAGCTCGCCTACCAAACACACAAGCGGGTACTCAAGGACAAGACGCGCTGATGCGACACGCAAACGTGCTATTTTTTCGTTAAGATCTGTAAACAAACAGCCTATAAATTGAGTAATACACAGACTAACTCTGCCAGACCAAACTGCTCAAACAACTATTTTGATGGGAAGACTTTTTCGGATTGGTGGGTCAATCGTTCAAGGTATCCCCACTAATTGGGGCGGATTGATGGGAAAAAAGTCCTTAGGGAGCCATACAAGTGCACCAAATTTCAGAAAAACCCAACCCAAACACTTATTTATTAGACACTTACAAGAAACGCTTTTGGAGTACTAACTTCATTCGGCTGGGGCTAGAGTGCCCAAACGGGGCAAAACTCGCTGTACGGCCTACTAGGGGGCAAATACGAGGTCTAGGCGCTCTATCCTTAAGAGCAGATAAAAGGGTACGAAGATGCAACAGATCTGTAAAAAAACACAAAATGGGCGGTAGGACGCAGAATATGCAATATGCCTTCTGACGTCCTACCGCCTCCCTAGAAAAATATGTACTGCTCCCCTACTGAGCCGCAAAGGCAGCGGCGAAGAGCCTCATCTGTCGTAGCATAGACACCAAGCCATTGGAGCGTGTAGGGGATAGGTGGTCTTGAAGCCCTATCTCCTTGATGAAGTACAGATCACTATCCAAAATAGCCTGAGGGGTCTGATCGTTGAGGACACGAAGCAATAGGCTCACGATGCCCTTAACGATGATCGCATCGCTCTCGGCCTCATAGTGTACACGTCCATCACGCATCTCTGCGGTGATCCAAACTCTGCTCTGGCAGCCCTCTATAATGTTCTGTGGAGTTTTCTTCTCCTCGTCAATAGGCTCTAGGCTATTGCCCATCTCGATGATCAGCTCATATCTATCGAGCCAATCCTCAAGGCCAGAAAACTCCTCTATGATTTCGTCTTGAATTTCGTTTATCGTTTGCATACCAAGTATATAATCTCGTTTATAGTCTATTTGCGATATTTATTGCGGAGCATCGTATGCACTGTCTGCCCTACGGCTCCAAGGGTCTTGCGATCAATGATATTCATATTATCTCCATGGGTGTGCCAATGCTCGCCGAAGCCCTGATCGGTATGGGGATTGTGATTGATAATATCAATCGCAGGGATCCCTCGGTTCTGAATGACGGGAACATGGTCATCGATCATAGCTCCTCCACCAGCACTGATGAAGTAATCTCCGAAGCCTAGTGCTCGAGCTTCCTCCCAGACCTTGTAGAGAATAGGCGCAGCATAGGCTCTGGAGTGCCCTTCCCAATAGAACTTAGCCTTCTTGGCACCCACCATATCGAGTAGAATACCAAACTCAGCTTGGTAATCGGTCTGGTGCGGGTGCTTGGACCAGTGCTGCGAACCTAGGCACCAACTATCGTTATCCCCATTATTCCCACCGTCCTCAAGGTCAAAAAAGACAAAGTCTAGCTCTACGCCAACGTGCTCTTGAGCATGCTGACGAGCCAGCTCGAGTAGCACTCCCACACCACTACCTCCGTCATCGGCACCGAGGATAGGCTCCGAGCGGCGACTATGCTGGGAGTCATGGTCTGCCACAGCACGTGTATCCCAGTGTGCCATCAACAGTACTCGTGGAGTAGCCTCTGGGGCTAGAGTAGCGATGATATTGCGCCCCTGAATAGATTTGCCAAAGTAGTCCTTGCCAGTAAAGGCTTGCTCAATGATATGATAACCCCAACCACGCAGTTTGGCGACAATCCAGTCGCCACAAGCTCTGTGTGCTGCGCTACCGGAGACACGGGGGCCAAAGGCGACCTGATCACTGACGAAGCGATAGGCACTATCGGCATCGAACGCAGAGGTGGGTGCAATCGTCTGCATCTGGTCTGCTTGCGAGCCAGCCTGACCCTGCTTGGAGCCAGTACAGCCAACCAGCATAGAGGCCAAAACACATAGGCCAATCTGTATGATATTTCTAATCTGCATCACAACTTCTATTATGAACCAAAATCTATCGAATTGTCTGCAAATATCGCTAAAAACCTTCAGCCCATCAATCTAATGGATTATTTAACTAGAGTATGGCTAGGAATATATATATTTGTCTAGCAAATAATGATCTGAATAATTCACTGTGATGCCGGCTAGCGAGGCTAGTGCTAGAAGGCATCTCACACAACAATATAAGCCGAATGAGCAAAACCAAAGAACGCCCTGCCTATCAGGATGATATAGATGCTGCGGTAGATGTTATGCGCCGTGGGGGCGTCATTCTCTACCCTACCGACACCGTCTGGGGGATAGGCTGCGACGCCACCAACGCCGAAGCAGTAGCACGCATCTACGAGATCAAGCGCCGAGCCGATGCCAAGAGTATGCTGGTACTAGTAGATAGCCTTGCTGCACTGGAGAGCATCATACCCGAGATACCAGAGGTCGCCTACGATATGATCGAGCTAGCCATACGCCCCATGACAATCATCTACGACGGGGCCAGAGGCGTAGCACCCAACCTGCTGGCCGAGGACGGTAGTCTGGGAGTACGCCTCTGCAAAGATGCTTTCTCTGCCGCTCTAGCACGACAGATGCGTACCCCTATCGTGTCTACTTCTGCCAATATCAGTGGCGAGCCGACTCCAATGATATTCTCTGCCATTAGCCAAGAGATCATTGATGCAGTAGACTATGTCGTTGGGTATAGACAAGGCGACACCAAGACGGCTCCCCCATCTCAGATTATCAAATTGGGCAGCAAAGGCGAGGTTAAAATCATTCGCCCATGACCAGACTTTGGCGGCATAGGCTAGCCTATATAGGTATAGACAGCATAGCAAGTGTGGTGGCATTCACTACATTCAACGTGTTGCGCTATCAGCTCGAGGAGCACTATGCCACATTCGGGTCGCTCCTACGCTACATGGCTCACCCCAATACCCTACTCTCTCTACTGGGTGTAGTCACTCTGGCCATGGGTGTCTACTGGCTCTCGGGTTACTACAACAATCCCTACGCCAAGAGTCGTCTGAGCGACATTACCACGAGCCTATCCTCCTCGACGATTATCGCTGTGATTGTCTTCCTCTTCGTCATCAGCGATGACGTGACACCCTCGACAGCTCACTACCTCAGGCTCTATGGGCTACTACACCTATCTTGGTTCCTTATATTATACGTAGGTAGGGTTTGCGTCACACGTATGCTCCTCAGACAGTTCCTCAGCGAGGAGCACAAGCGGCGTATCGTACTGGTAAGCGAGGGGAATATCGGCGACGAGGTGGCCCAATGGCTAGAGCATGAGGGGCGCATGCGTATTGTGGCTCGACTACCGCTGTGCTCCGATAGGGAGCTAGAAAGCAACTATACGGCCAGCTACCTAAAAGACTACGCACAGCGCTTAGTACGTGAGGCCCAGAGCAAGTATGCCGATGAAGTAGTCATCGCCACGACAGACTGCTCATTCTTGCTTGTCAGCCAGCTGCTCTACAAGCTATATATCCTAGGGATCCCGATCAAGCTATCGCCCCGCTCTATCCCGTATGTGGGGCTCAAACTCAAAGTTAATACGATGCTTGGGGAGCCTCTAGTGGACGTCACGGCCAGCAACCTGAGCGAGTCTGCAGCCAATATCAAGTGGCTCGTAGACAGACTCTCGTCCGCCCTTGGCCTCATCTTGCTCTCGCCACTATTCCTCTACATAGCTTGGCGCATCAGCAGAGAGTCGGAGGGAGGTATTCTCTACACCCAAGAGCGCATTGGGCTCAGAGGACGGCCATTCATCATCTACAAGTTTCGCTCGATGTACCTAGATGCAGAGCAAACTGGGCCACAGCTTAGCTCCGACCAAGACCCTAGAGTGACGCCTTGGGGGCGTGTGATGCGCCGCTACCGCCTAGACGAGCTGCCACAGCTGTGGAATGTACTCATCGGAGATATGTCGCTAGTAGGGCCACGACCAGAGAGGAGCTACTATATCCGCCAGTTGGTAGACGATGCGCCACAGCTCTTCTTGCTACACAATGTGCGCCCGGGTATCACCAGCTGGGCCATGGTGCGATATGGCTATGCAAGTACCCTAGAGGAGATGCGTGAGCGAATGGCCTACGACTGGCTCTACTACGAGAATATGTCCCTGCGACTAGATATCATTGTACTATTCTACACGATACAAACTATAGCCAAAGGTTTAGGAAAATGAATACTTACCGAGCTGCCCTAAGGCAGAGCCTTGACAAACTAATCATCTGGCGAGAGCACAATATCAGCGAGCGATACTTTATTCTTATGCTTAGCCTTGGTATTGGTATTACCATGGCGCTACTATCAACCCTACTCAAGGAGGTGATACATCTCCTTGAGCATATCCTCACCGAGGGGATACAAGGCAGGAGCTACATGTACTTGATCCTACCTGCTATTGGCATTCTGCTCAGCGGCCTATTCGTGCGTTATCTACTTCGTGACGACATCGGGCACGGCGTTACCAAGGTGCTCAGCTCCATATCGCAGCGTAAGAGCCGCATCAAACCTCACAATACTTGGTCTTCTCTCTTCGCCTCTGCCATTACAATCGGCTTCGGCGGATCTGTGGGAGCCGAGTCACCAATCGTCTTGACGGGAGCGGCCATTGGGTCAAACTTCGGGCGAGCCTTCCGACTAGAGCAGCGCAATCTGATGCTCTTGATCGGCTGTGGCGTTGCTGGAGCGCTAGGAGGTATTTTCAAGGCACCAATCACTGGGTTGGTATTCGTCATCGAGGTGTTGCTTCTCGACCTGACGATGATGTCGGTACTACCGCTATTGATTAGCTCTGTTTCGGCAGCGGCAGTGAGCTATATGTTCTCGGGGGGGGAGAGCCTATTCCGCTTTACGTTTACCGAGCCATACAAGATGGAGCATATCCCCATGATGCTTCTGCTCGGTGTGCTCTGCGGTCTAATGGCTCTTTTCTTCTCCCAGACTATGTTTAGCCTAGAGGGACGCATTCGCTCTATCTCCACTTATAAGATGCGTTACCTGACGTCTGCCGTAATCCTCAGCCTGCTCATCTTCCTCTTTCCGCCACTCTATGGCGAGGGGTATAATACAATTAACCTCCTGCTAAGCGGGCAGTATGGGAGCTTGCTAGAGGGGAGTCTGCTTGAGGCTTTCTCTGGTTCGTTTTGGGTTGTCTTCGGCTTCCTCCTGCTGACAGTACTACTCAAGGTATTTGCCTCCGTATCAACCAACTCGGGTGGCGGCTGTGGCGGGCTATTCGCTCCTACACTATTCGTCGGTGCGATTACGGGTTTTCTCTTTAGCTTCTTGATCAACTACCTCCCTTTTACGAAGATGTATCTGCCAAGCAAGAACTATGTACTCTTCGGCATGGCAGGCCTCATGGCTGCAGTGATGCATGCACCACTGACTGGCGTATTCTTGATCGCAGAGCTATCTGGGGGTTACGACCTCTTCTTACCTCTGATGCTTGTAGCGATCACAGCTTTTGGCACGATCCGTATCTTTATGCCACATAGCATCTATTCACTGCGCTTGGCCGAGCAAGGCAAGCTCCTGACACACCACAAGGACGTGGCTGTACTCACACTAATGAGTGTGGAGCATGTGCTAGAAACAGACTTCGAAACCGTTAAACCAGAGATGAATCTAGGGGATCTCGTTCGTGTCATCTCTATTAGCCACCGCAATTCTTTCCCCGTAGTAGATGATGAGGGTATACTAATCGGAGTTGTGGAGCTAGATAATATCCGTAACATCATGTTCCGCCCCGAGCTATATGAGCGGCATAGTGTGAAGAAAATCATGGTATCGCCACGTATCAAGCTACGTATGTCTATGCCAATGATGCGCATCATGCAGATCTTCGACGAAAGCAATGAGTGGAAACTCCCCGTCGTAGACGACGACGGACGCTACATTGGTTTCATCTCCAAGAGTAAAATCTTCAATAGCTACCGAGAGGTGCTCAACGAAACATTTATCGGCGACTAGCCTTACCACTAGAGGTATGCTCATAGATTGCCCAATACGCTATCACAATTTTTAGGACAACACAAGTTATATGAAAAAGTACAGCATCAAAACTCTAGCAGTCTGTCTACTAGCCTCTAACCTAACCCTAGGGAGTTTGAGTGCACAGACGGCTCAGCGCCCCATGCTCCTGCATTACGATCGTCCGGGGATCACTTGGATGACGCAGGGGCTACCGATCGGCAATGGGGAGCTTGGCGCAATGTTTATGGGAGGATACCGCCACGAGCGTATCCAGTTCAACGAAAAAACGCTCTGGACAGGTAGCCCACAGATCCGAGGGGCTTACCAAAACTTTGGTGACCTCTACCTAGACCTCGAGCATCACCCCGACTACAATGGATACAAGCGTAGCCTAAGCCTAGACGACGCCATTGGGCGAGTGGTCTACACCAGCTCTGGTACGCAGTACGAGCGAGAGTATCTGGCCTCCCACCCTGACGGCATCATCGCCGTACGCTTGACGACACCCAACCAAAAAGGGAAGCTAAGCCTTGAAATAAACCTTAGAGATGCTCGTCCAGCCTCCGACAAGATCAAGGCAACTACGAGCCAACTACAAGCACAGGGTGCGACCTCTATCTTCGAGGGTGAACTAGATCTAGTGAGCTACGTGGCAGGGCTCCAAGCCATCAATGAGGGGGGGAGCATAGAGCTGACCAAGGAACAAAACGGGATCAAGATCAAGGACGCAAATACCGTAACTCTGTATCTTGCTCTCAAGACGAACTACGATATCCATAGCGCCTCCTACACATCCGGTTCGCTAGATGATGTGCGCAAACACGTCAAGCAGACACTCGCTAGAGCTACCACCAAGGGCTATGAACGCATCAAGGCTGACCACATAGCCGACTATCAAAAGCTCTATAATAGAGTGAAAATCAATCTAGAGCCCGAAGCCAAGGGCATCGTACCAACCCTACCTACCGACGAGATCGTTCGCCGCCAAAGGAGCCTGACCTATCTAGACGAGCTGTACTTCCAGTATGGACGCTATCTGATGATTGCTTCTAGCCGAGGTATGGATCTACCCAACAACCTGCAGGGGTTATGGAATGATAGCAACACCCCTCCTTGGGAGTCAGATATCCACACCAACATCAATATCCAAATGAACTACTGGCCAGCCGAGACAACTAATCTCTCCGAGTGCCATAAGCCATTCCTCCACTATATAGCGGTAGAGGCCGCCAAAGAAAATGGCGGCATGAGGCAAACTGCCAAAAACGAAGGTCTACGTGGCTGGAGTCTACACACACAGAGCAACATCTTCAGCCATACAGACTGGAACATCAACCGCCCAACCAATGCGTGGTATGCCATGCACCTATGGCAGCATTATCTATTCACTCAAGACAAGCATTACCTAGAGCAGACTGCTCTACCCGCCATGCGCTCTGCCTGTGAATACTGGTTCGATCGTCTAAAAAAAGACGAGCATGGCCGATGGATAGCGCCCGCCGAGTGGTCGCCCGAGCATGGTCCGTGGGAAGACGGCATTGCCTATGCTCAGCAACTGATCTGGGAGCTCTTCGATGCAACACTACAAGCCACCGATCTGGTTAAGCTTCCGAAGCCATTCGTTGCCGAACTCAAGGATAAGCTCAAGCACCTAGACCGAGGCATGGTCATTGGCTCTTGGGGACAAATCAGAGAGTGGAAGATCAAAGAAGATATCAAGGGCGACGATCATCGTCACCTCTCTCACCTTATAGCCCTATATCCCGGCAAACAGATTTCTTGGCATACAACTCCCAATCTTGCCAAGGCGGCTAAGATCTCACTCGAGTCCCGTGGAGATGACGGTACTGGCTGGAGCCGTGCTTGGAAGATTGCGCTCTGGGCTAGGCTCGGCGATGGTGACCATGCCCGGCATCTACTCAAACAAGCCCTCAACTACACATCGATGATAGGCAATAGCATGGACGTAAGGCACGGAGGTGTGTACGAGAATCTACTAGACGCACATCCACCCTTCCAGATCGATGGTAACTTCGGTGCTACGGCTGGGATCGCCGAAATGCTCCTACAGAGCCACCTTGGTTTCATCGAGCTGCTACCAGCCCTGCCTAAGGCTTGGTCTAGTGGTGCTATCTCTGGGCTTAAAGCTGCCGGCGACTTCACCCTAGGCTTCAAGTGGAATAATGGACGCATCACACAAGCTACTATTCATTCAGGCTCTGGACTACCGCTACAAATTATGGGCAAGGCTCTCGGTCACTACAACCTCGTAGATCATAGCGGTAAGGTTATTCGTGGCAAACGCACCAAGCAAGCCCATGTGATGAGCTACCCGACCCAAAAGGGCAAAACATATCGCCTAGAAGTCAAGTATTAAAACTAAAAGGGGCTGAAGCAAAACAAATTTTGCACAGCCCCTTATCGATATTATAGAATTGGCATCTCGATAAATGATACAGATTGTGTTTCGGCTAATGCCATTTTTTGAAGGGGGGAAGCATCGTGTTGCACCTTATAGTGGGTGCGAATGCACTCAATAATAGGTGCTTTTGCACCCACTATAGGGTGCTTCGATAAGGTTTTACCCTTGATCTTTCAACAAATCAAGAATCAAAACAAAGAGAAGGGGCTGTGGCAAAAACTAATTTGTCCACAGCCCCTTTTTTACTCATAGAGCTTTGGATACTCTTTTGTTGAGTCCCAAGAGTATTACGGTTAGTTTCTTATCTTTGTGCTTAGTTCTTAATTTATTAATAGAAGCTTTTTCACTATGAGTTTTTCTCTTAAAAAGGCCTTAATGCTTGGTGTAGCTGCCATATCCCTAGGGACTACCGCCAAGGCAGACAAAGGTATGTGGCTCCTCAATGAGCTTTCGCAGGAAAATCTGCGACAAATCAAAGAGCTTGGATTCCAGCTAACACCAGACTCTCTCTACAGCTTGAGCAAGCCTAGTGTCGCCAACTCAGTCGTTATCTTCGGTCGAGGTTGTACTGGGGTAACAGTATCTAAACAAGGGCTGATTATGACCAATCACCACTGCGGATATGACGCTATCCAGAGCCAATCCACAGTGGACCACGACTATCTACGAGATGGCTTCATCTCCCATACCCTAGAACAAGAGCTACCTATTGAGGGACTGCAGATCCGCTACCTAAGTGACATCAAAGATATAACATCTACCCTACTGGCCAAGCTACGCAACCCAAAGAACGAAACCGATCGTCTAACTCAACTCCAGAAGCTAAGCAATGAGCTTATCACCAAAGAAAATAAGCGCCTAAAGAACAAGCACAAGGAAGTCATCATACGCCCATACTACGCAGGCAACAAGTACTATATGCTTACGTACGATGTCTTCAGTGATGTACGTATGGTATTCGCTCCTCCAAGCTCTATCGGTAAATTCGGTGGCGATACAGACAACTGGATGTGGCCTCGTCATACGGGCGACTTCTCTGTTTTCCGTGTCTATGCCGACAAAAACAACAATCCCGCCCTATACAACAAGGACAACGTGCCCTATACACCCAAGTACTTTGCGGCAGTTTCTACACAGGGCTACGGACATGGGGACTATGCAATGACAATTGGCTTCCCCGGATCTACTGAGAGGTATATCCCATCTTGGGGCATTGAAAACCGCATGAGCAACGAAAATGATCCTCGTATTGAAGTGCGTGGAATCAAGCAGGCTATCTGGCGCAAGGCAATGGATGCCGATCAGGCTACACGCATCAAGTATGCTAGCAAGTATGCCGTTAGCTCAAACTACTGGAAGAACTCCATCGGCATGAATAGGGGCCTCAAGCGCCTTGGTGTGGTAGAGCGTAAACAGGCAGAAGAAAAGGCTTTTGATGCATGGGTACGCAACAATAGCAAGCCGGAGTATGCTGGTGTCTTGAGCCGTATGGAGCAGGCCTATAAAGCATCGGGCGATGCCAATCGTCGCTCTGTATATGTAAGCGAAACTCTGCTTAGAGGAACCGAGATTGTAGAGATATCTCGTATGCTACAGCGCTATGCCGATGAGAAAGACCCCAAGGTTCGCAAACGTATCATGGAGCAGATCGACCTATTCTACAAGGATTATGTACCTGCACTAGACCAAGAAGTGCTACCTGCAATGCTTGATGTACTGAGAAAAAACATTAAGACTGATGAGGCCAAGATAGTATTCGACATCATCGACCAGAAGTTTGGCGGAGATACGAAGGCATTTGCCGCCGATCTATTCACCCGGAGCATCGTACCTCACAAGGAGCAAGTAAGTAAGATCCTCTCGGAGGGAGATTTCAAGAAACGTCTACAAAATGACCCTGCCGTGCTATTCTCGGCACAAGCTACAATGCTCTTCGGCAAAATCCGCGACGAACGAGCTAGATACAGTGATGATATTAACTCGGGCAATCGGTTGTACTTCGCTGGTCGTATGGAGATGGATCCTAAACGTCCAATGCCTAGTGATGCTAACTTCACCATGCGTATGAGCTATGGCAGCATCAAGGGATATACACCAGCCGATGCCATCACTTATGACTACTACACGACTCCAAGAGGAATCCTAGAGAAGTACCAACCGGGATCAACCGAATTTGATCTCAAGGCAGACTTCCTTGATCTAGTTAAGAAAGGAGAGTGGGGCCGTTGGGCGGATCATGCTGGTAAAATGCATGTAGCTTTCCTCTCCAACAACGATATCACAGGGGGGAACTCTGGTAGCCCCGTCTTCGACAAGAATGGCCGTGTGATCGGACTAGCCTTCGATGGCAACTGGGAAGCTATGAGTGGAGATATCGAGTTCGAGCCCGAGCTGCAGCGTACAATCTCTGTGGATATCCGTTATGTCCTATTCGTGATTGACAAATGGGGCAAATGTCCTCGTCTAATTGAGGAACTAGATCTTCGCTAAGGAGAGAATAGCCCAAACGCTTAGGGGAGCTATGTCGGCAGATTAACTCGGCGACATAGCTCCCCTAATTCTATTCCATTGGCTACTTGAGCCGCGTCATTCTACAACCATTTAATGGGCATGACCATGATCGGCATCAGCCTCTCTCAATCGGGCATTCACGAAGAAAGCGCCACGAAGCACAATAACAGCGCCCTCCTCCAGATTCTCAAGAGGAGTAATAGCTGTATAGCCTAACTGAGATGTCCCACGTATAACCTCCACTGGAGTAAATTCCCATTCGTCCTCATGGCTATGCCCCATATCCCGTTGTACGAAAATATAGTCTTTGCCATGGGCATGCACAATTGCAGCATCGGGGACAGCTGGCAGTAGCTCTTCTCCAAGGCTAATAACGCCTGTGATATTCATACCATCAATAAACCCGGTCTTATCTCCTACCAAGTCGCAGTGTACGGCGATAGTTCTACTATTGGCCTCAAAGGTAGAGCCAATAGTATTGACACGTGCGTCATACTCACGGTTCGGGCTGTTGGTCAGACGAAAATGAATCGTTTGCCCAACCTTGATCTTGAGCAGATCTTGCTCGTAGACATTGAGATCTAGATGCAAAGAAGCATTATCAATGACCTCGGCAATAGGTGAGGACGGCTCAATATAACTACCAATCTGGCCGATGATCTCACCAATTACCCCGTCAATGGGGCTAACAATAGAGAGCGTGCCACGGAGATTGTCTGCCGAGATACTACTAGGATCAATACCAGCCAAGCGAATTTGCTGAGCCAGTGAAGCAGTTCGTGCCTTTAGACTGGATAACTCTGCCTTGGCATTCTGGAGGTTTTTAGTCGCTCCAGCACCACCTTCTTGAAGTGTTTGCTGTCTATTAACCTCTTGCTGTGCATACGTCAGTCGGCTTAGAGTAGTGAGGTATTCCTCTTGTATCTGCACAAACTGAGGATTAGCAAGGGTGGCAATCAGCTGGCCTCTACGAACGTACTGCCCCGGTAGTGTATGGATCTGCCTAATTGTACCGCCGTAGAGCGTCGTTACATATCCCTTATGCGTCTTGGGAACTTTGAGCGATCCGTTGGCTCGTATCGTAGAGGACAGCTCCTTATACTCAATAGGGCCAAGCTGTATGCCGACTGCCTTAATTTGCTCTGCAGTAATGTGCACGATAGGATCGTCGTGCGACTCCGCTTCCTCTTGGTTTGGCTTCTCTCTTTCTTGTTGAACGTTAGGCCTCTGCTGACAGGCAGATAGGATACCAAAGATCAAACTCAGATATATAATGATTGGTTTCATCGTGATTGGTCAATATGATTGATGAAGTAATGAATCTGTATGATAGACTGATTGAGCTCGTAGACGCTCTCAAGTGCAGAGAGTTCTAGCTCAGTCGTTGTTTCCAACGTATATAGATAGTCAACGTAGCTAATCTCGCCTGTGGAAAAAGCCAATTGGGCTGCTTGCAATGTCGCCTTGGCCATGGGCAGTGCCTCCTGCTGATAGTAGACACACAGGGCGTTCTTCTGCTCATAGTCGGCTAAAGTACGCAGTAGCTTCGCTTGCATCTCTCTTTCCTGCTGTCGATGAGAAAGGGATAGAGCAGAGTGGCGTATCTTCTCAGACCGAATGCGGGCCCTATTACTTCCCCAACCAAGAGGAATGGCAACTCCAATACTCCAAGCCTCACTACGTAATCCATGGCTAAGGCTACCTCGACCAATGCCATGGCTCCCCTCTAGAGGCTTATTCGCATATCCCAAAATTAGCTCTGGCAGGCTTTCATGTAGCTCTAGGCGCCCCCTATCCTTGGCAACTTGAGCTTGAAGAGCGATAGCTCGGAGCTCTGGATGTGCGGAGATATCACTGGACAACCCTTGGCGAGGGAGTGAAAGTGTAGCCAAATGATCATGTTCACTTAGGTCAAGCTCAGCCTCTAGGCCCAATAAGCTAGCAAGGTAAATCCGAGCTTGATTGAGGTCGATGCGTGCTCTTGCCAGCTCTTGCCGGCTCTTCCCCTGCTTGATGAGAGCCGTATTTAGCTCCACGGGGCTACCCTCTCCGCTATTAACATTCGATCGGCTGAGATGCACAAAGTTCGTGTACAGACTATCCAACCGCTCCATTTGCTTGAGCCGACCGCAGCAATAGATAGCCTGAATATACGCCTCTCGTACTTGAGTCAAGATCTGGCGTATCTTACCATTCATCAAGGCCTCTTGCTCGGCCTCCTCTGTCTTGAGCAGGCTACGTTTGGCTGCAAAAACCGTCGGGAAAGGAATACTTTGGCTAACCTCAATTGACAACTCCTTCTCTTTGCTAGGCATCTCCTCAATCTCTGCCGAGAGCTCTAGACGAGGTAGGGCAAATGCCGTAGGGCGCAGCACTCTAGTAGCTCTAAGAAGCATACACTCGCTCTGTATCTGGCTGTTATGCTGCATCGCCAAGGCTATCGCATCATCTACGGAAGATATCTTCGGCTTATGCCCCTCTTGGGCATATGCTGAAGTACTAACCAAGAGTAACCCTCCAATCATCAACCCTCCAACAACCCTAGAGTGCTTCATTTTTTGAGGAGTTGGATTAAACAGCATATACAGAAGAGGGAGCACGAATAGGGTCAGCAGAGTTGCCGAAATCAGGCCTCCAATAACGACCGTTGCCAAGGGCTTCTGAACCTCTGCTCCAGCTCCGGTGCTGAGCGCCATGGGTAGGAAACCAATACTTGCCACGGCGGCAGTCATCAGTACGGGACGAAGTCGCTCTGTGGCTCCGCGGCGAATTCGCTCAAGCAGACTCACGCCCGACTTCTCCAGCTCGTTGAACGTTCCGATCAGCACAATCCCATTGAGAACTGCGACTCCAAAGAGAGCAATAAATCCTATACCTGCACTGATGCTAAAGGGCATTCCTCGTAGCAACAGTGCCAGCACCCCACCAATGGCACTCATCGGTATGGCAGTAAAAATAAGTAGAGCCCAACGAGCCGATCCGAAAGTGAAATACAGCAAAGAGAAAATCAGCAAAAGTGAAACGGGGACAGCGACAAGAAGACGACTCGTTGCTTTCTGCAAATGTTCAAATTGTCCTCCGTATGTGAAGTAATACCCCGTCGGCAGCTTCATCTCATCTAGTCGATCGTGTATATCATTGACCACACTCTGGACATCTCGGCCAGATACATTGAAGCCAACAACGATGCGCCTCTTACCCTCCTCTCTACTAATCTGAGCAGGCCCGGGGCGATAATTAATTTCGGCAACTTGAGAAAGTGGTATGAGGAGTCCGTCGTGACTTGGAATAGGCAGATTACGCACATCCTCTATATCGGTCCGAAAAGCACTATCTAGGCGTACAACAAGGTCAAACCGCCGCTCATTCTCAAAGACCTGACCTGCAGCCTGACCTGCAAAAGCAGTATTCAAAGCTTGATTGGCCATATCAATCGTAATGCCATAGGTCGCTAGGCGAAGACGGTCGTACTGAACATTGATCTGAGGAAGCCCATGCACACGCTCCACCTGAGGAGCCGTAACCCCCGGCACACCGCCAATGATACTACTTACACGATTTGCATATAAGGCTAAGCTATCCAAGTTCTCGCCAAAGATCTTAACTGCGACATCTTGACGGATACCCGTCATTAACTCATTGAAACGCATCTGTATCGGCTGGTTCTTCTCAAAAAAGACACCAGGGATTACAGTCAGAGCTTCATTGATTTCATCGGCTAGTTCATCGTATGTTTTACTAGGGTTTGGCCAATCCTTCTTGTTGTGTAAAATGACCATAAGGTCTGTCGCCTCGGGTGGCATCGGATCGGTAGGCACCTCGGCAGACCCCGTCTTACCAACGACCATACGTACCTCGGCAAAGCTCTTCATAATACGTGAGGCCTGCATCGATGTTGCTATGCTTTGGCTCAGTGATGTACCCTGTGGCAAGATACAATGGTAGGCAAAATCTCCTTCCTGAAGCTGAGGAATAAACTCTCCCCCAAGCGTACGGAAGACGAAGATACTCGCAATAAATAGTGTAAGACTAGCGCCAATAACCCAGTACTTAAACCTCAATGCTCTATCCAATAGAGGAGTATAGTGACTCTGTAACCAAGCCATCATTCTATCTGATACCGTACGCTTGACTTGAGGCTCTTTGCTCAAGCAGAGCACACACATCATAGGAATATAGGTAAGCGACAGAATAAGCGCACCGATAATGGCAAAGCTAACCGTGATGGCCATAGGAGCAAACATCTTTCCCTCTACCCCAACAAGCGTGAGAATAGGGATATAGACAATAAGAATAATAATCTCGCCGAAGGTTGCACTACTACGAATACGCCTAGTAGATTCATACACCTCCTCGTCCATCTCTGTCTGTGTCATGCGACTTTTGATGGCTCGGAGCCCAATGTGATGCAGTGTTGCTTCCACAACTATGACAGACCCGTCCACAATCAACCCGAAGTCTATCGCACCTAGGCTCATAAGATTGGCACTGATACCAAAGAGGTTCATCATTCCTAAGGCAAAAAGCATAGATAAAGGGATAGCAGAGGCTACGATAAGGCCTGCACGGAGATTGCCGAGGAAAAGGACTAAGACGAAGATGACAATCAATGCTCCCTCAATGAGATTGGTTTCTACTGTCGAGATCGCTCGATCTACAAGTTCCGTCCTGTCTAGAAATGGTACAATCTCCACGTCCTCGGGGAGCGAGCGTTGGATATTGACTAGCTTCTCTTTGACACGCTCTACGAGTTTGTCACTATTCTCCCCTTTGAGCATCATGACGATGCCACCGACCGTTTCTCCCTCTCCATCTAGCGTGAGCGCTCCATACCTCGTGGCGTGGCCTATCTGCACACGAGCTACATCACGTATGAGTAGTTGTTGCCCCAGCTCCGTGTGCTTGATGTTGATGTTGCCAATATCCTCGAGGGAACTTACCACACCTATCCCTCGTATGAAGTAGGCATTGGGCTGTTTGTCTATGTATGCCCCGCCTGTATTCTCGTTATTCTGCTCAAGAGCCTCAAAAATATCGCTTACCCCAATGCCCAGAGCTCTAAGTCTATTGGGGTCTACGGCTACCTCATACTGCTTAACCTTACCGCCAAAACTATTGATCTCTGCTACGCCCGGCGTACCATTGAGCTGACGTACGACAATCCAATCCTGCATCGTGCGGAGCTCTTCCAAGCTATACTTGCCCTCGCTCTCGGGCTTAGGCCGAAGAATATACTGGTAAACCTCCCCTAACCCTGTACTTACTGGAGCTAACTCGGGGGTACCTGCTCCCTTTGGCATCTGCTCGACAGCCTCTGGCAAGTGCTCATTGATGAGCTGACGAGCGAAGTAAATATCCACTCCCTCGTCGAAAACAACTGTCACGACAGAGAGTCCAAAGCGAGAAATACTACGCACTTCCTCCAACCCCGGCAGGTTGGCAATACTCTGCTCTATAGGGAATGTCACGAGTTGCTCGACCTCTTGGCTAGCAAGACTAGGGCAGGTCGTGATGATCTGAACCTGATTATTGGTAATATCTGGCACTGCATCGATCGGCAGCCTAGTCATACTCCAGACGCCCCAAACGACTAGCAGGAGCGTCATAAAGCCTACCAAAGGCTTATGATCTATGCTGTACCGAATAATTCGATTTAGCATAATAATGATTGTTTGATAGTGAAAACCGATTGATATGCCGAACCTATTATATATAGGGAGCACATCAATAAAGATGGTGTAGGCGCAGAGGGCCTACAAGCACAAATCAATGGGGCATACGCTACCCTATGTAAGTGCTTCGATACACTATGCCAATCGTGGAGGATGCCAGATACTGACGAGGAAAGAAGGTATTAGATTGTTTTCGTAGTCTGCAAATTTGATTTGCTTGGCGGTCGGATATCTGGGAACCGCCACCGTCACAGCAAATCTAATAGTGGGCTCTATAATTAAACCACAACAAGCACAAGCACACAGCGGGCTGCAACCCTCTGAGTGCCCTGCTCCCATATCGGCACAGACCTGAGCCTCGGCATGGTGATGATGCTCACCCTCATGGGCATCAAGGCAAGGAATAGCCGATAAGAACAGCAGATACAAGCTAAATATATAGATGACCCACTTCATATCTAGCACAAAGGTAAGATTTTTAGCCGTGTGTTGTACGTAAATCGGAGGGCTACCTATGATATTAGCTTCTCACAAATTGCATGATCAGCCAAGAGATGCCAAGGATTAAGTATTGGGAAAGTCTACGCTACTTCTCTGGGCAATTGAGAGGGCTGATAGAGGCGTAATACTACACCAAAATGCAAGATCCTTGATGTCGGCTGGGTAAGTAGCCTCACCCAATAGATCTGCACCAAGGACACGTAGCATCATATAGTCCATACCTTGGTGATGCTTGTCTTGTCGGAGTGCCTCCTCTCCCCAGATCTGCCAGCAGGGGTGGAGATACTGCTCTATGTAGGGCTCATCAGCCTCCCATGTTTGCCTTGGACTGATACCCTCCAGATAGATGCGGCGACCATCGCCCTGCCAAATCCCTTTGGTTCCCTGCACCTCATAGTCCAAGCTCTTGGGGCGTGGTAGAGTTGTGTCGTGAGTTAGGCTAATGAGCACTCCAGACGCAGTAGTGATCTGAGTAGAAATGATATCTCCAGTAGCTACAGGCTCTATATCCCCTCGATTAGTTTGTTGAGCATAGAGTTCTAGCCCTCTCGCCCTAGATGCTACTGCCGTGAGGTGTAGAGGTCGATCATGTCTACCAATACCAACTATGAAGCAGAGCGGAGCTAGTCCATGAGTGGGATATAGGTCGCCATTGACTCTATGGTAGTAGCCTGTGCGCCAATGTTCATCTGCCCCCTCGGGCATCAAGAGAGTCCTAAGGTCGTGTCGGTATCCTCCTCTAAGATGAATAATCTCGCCCAATATACCCGCCAATACCATCTGCTGGAGTGCCATGATCTCACGCATAAATAGTGTATTCTCCAGAGGATAGACTCTAAGCCCCTTGGCTCTGCTCAGACGAATAACCTCATCATACTCCCCTTGATGCAACCCTCCTTTGATCTCCAGAGCCAAGTGTACGCCTGCATGCAGGCAATCCTCTGCCTGCTGCATCTGGATCTTCCACGGCGAAGCGATGAAGACAAGATCTATCTCTTGCTCCTCTAGCATACGTCTATAGTCCTCTCCCGACTGGTTGTAAACTTTTGCGCTAGGGCAAAGAGCAATCGAGGCAGAGGGGTCGGCAACGGCAACGACCTCGTACAATCCTATCGTCTGTAGCAGCTGTAGCAAATAGGAGCCACGATACCCAAGGCCTATGATTGCAGTACGAATGGTGTGCGAGGGCATATCCAAGTATATCTATCTAGCAAAGCCATAGGGCTAGACCTAGTCGTAGACCGTGGGTAGCCCTATGGGTAATACAATATCTAGTGTCGTAGCCTCTACGCCTTCTTGGTGATGCGCTCCTGCCAAGCCCAAGCAGACTTGAGCGTATCGGCGAGTGTTTCTTTAGCCTCCCAACCAAGCACCTCGTTGGCATGCTTAGGATTGGCCCATACCTGCTCGATGTCGCCCTCTCTACGGCCGACGATCTTATGTGGCACCTTGACACCCGTCACCTGCTCAAACGTATTGATTAGCTCAAGCACACTAACGCCACGACCGGTACCGATGTTGAAAGTTTCGAGCGGCTCACTCTGCTTATCCTCATCTAAGATACGCTCGATGGCGATGACGTGAGCCTTGGCCAAATCAACTACGTTAATATAGTCACGAATACATGATCCATCTGGCGTATTGTAATCATCGCCGAAGACACTTAGCTCTTGACGAATACCAGCAGCCGTCTGCGTCAAATAGGGGATTAGGTTCTGTGGTACGCCTAGAGGTAGCTCACCGATTAGCGCAGAGGAGTGCGCTCCAATGGGATTGAAGTAGCGCAGACGAATGGCCTTATATGGAGCCCCTGCATAGATTGCATCTCGCAAGATCTCTTCATTGATCTGCTTGGTATTGCCATAGGGCGATAGAGCCTCTTGCACAGGAGCATTCTCCGTCACTGGTAGTACCTCTGGCTGACCATAGACAGTACAAGAGGAGGAGAAAACAATCCCTTTGGTACCGTGGCGCTCCATAGCCTCGAGCATCACGATGAGGGAGAGCAGATTGTTGCGATAGTACAGCAAAGGCTTCTGAACCGACTCCCCTACTGCCTTGGAAGCAGCGAAGTGAATTAGGCCGACAATGCCGGGATTCTCGGAGAAGATACGCTCTACTGCTGCCTCGTCGTTGCAGTCTGCTTCGTAAAACTTAGGGCGAATACCCGTGATAGCTTCGATACCATCAAGCACCTCAATATTTGAGTTGGAGAGGTTGTCCATGGATATGACTTCGTAGCCAGCATTGATCAGCTCGACCGTTGTGTGCGAACCGATATAGCCAGTTCCACCCGTTACAAGGATTTTTCCTTTCATTGTGATATAGTTATTATCGTTTAGTTAGCCTTAGAGGGTTTGGTTGATTTCGTCAATATAGGCAAGGAGCTCATCACGCCCTTCCTTCTTCTCGCTACTGGTTACGAAGATAGGTGGTAGCTCCTCCCAGCTCTCTCGCAGCTTTTGCTTGTACGCCTCCACATTCGCCGAGAGCCTGCCTCGGCTGAGTTTATCTGCCTTGGTGAAGACGAGCGCAAATGGCACACCATGCTCACCTGCCCACTCGATAAACTCTAGGTCTATCTTCTGAGGCTTATGGCGGCAGTCTAGCAGGACAAATAGGCAGGTAAGCTGCTCACGGTCAAGGATATAGCTCTCAATTATCGTCTTGAACTTCTCTCTATTGCTCTGCCCAAGGCGAGCATAGCCATAGCCGGGGAGGTCTACTAGATGCCACGATTTATTAATCAAAAAATGATTGATAAGCTGCGTCTTACCCGGTTTCTGTGAGGTCATAGCCAGCCCTTTGTGCGCTGTGATCATATTGATCAGAGAGGATTTACCAACATTACTGCGACCAATGAATGCATACTCTGGGAGTGCACTATCAGGACATTTCTTGACGTCCGTATTGCTGATGACGAATTCCGCCGTTTTGATGATCATACTATCTTATCCGATTCTGACAAATGAATTAAAGCAGGCCCATCTCCAGTAGCCTGATGATGCGCTCCGTGACGGCATCGTCCTCAACCTCCTTTGGGTTGTAGGGCGACTTGAGGTTAGCACCCACGACCTTGGCAAACGCATTCCACCACCAAGCCCGCCAGCCCCCCAAAAAAGCCTTAACTAACTCGTAGCTGGTTTGCCCACATTGGCGATTGATGAGCTTGATGAGCAGTTGCCCCTGACGAAGGGTGAGATCCCTCATTTTAGGTTCCATCTCGGCTTTAAGCTCCTGCTCGACACGCTTGAGATGCGCCTCACGCTCCTCGTCGCTCTCTAGAGATTCCATATACTCGTAGGTCTCTATAATCGTAGCGGCGACATACTTGGCGTATGGGAGCGTCTTCTTGACGTCCCTGATACGGCGCCAATAGGCGGCTCGCTCCTCCCCACTAAGTGGACGAGTGCGGTAGGACGAGCGGACCAGCACAGAGGGAAGATTGACCACAGCAGTGGTATCGATCTGTACTCTGCCACAAGCCTTGGCTTGGCCTACCTGCCCTGCGAGCAGGCCCACAAGGTAGAGCAGTAGCAGGGTAGCCCAAGCGGGCCATAGAGATCGACGACACATAGCTATCGTGTGAGATGATGTTAATAGAACTTAGCTTCGTCTGCATCGTAGGCTGTAGCCAGTCCACCAGTAGAGGTTTCTCGGTAGAGGCTAGGCAAATCCTTGCCCGTCTTACGCATCACCTCCACGACTTGGTCGAAGCTAACACGATGATGCCCATCGCTGAAGGTGCCGAATGTATTGGCGTCTAAAGCTCTCGCAGCAGCGAAGGCGTTACGCTCGATACAAGGGATCTGTACTAGACCACAAACAGGGTCGCAGGTTAGCCCCAAGTGATGCTCCAGCCCCATCTCCGCAGAGTACTCAATCTGTAGATTGGAGCCTCCGAAGAGCTGACAAGCAGCTGCGGCTCCCATAGCACACGCCACTCCAACCTCTCCTTGGCAGCCAACCTCTGCCCCAGAAATCGAGGCATTGGTACGCACGACATTGCCAAAAAGGCCTGCCGTAGCGAGGGCACGCAGAATACGCTGGTCGGGGAACTCACGAGTCTTCTTGAGGTGATACAGCACAGCCGGTATAATACCACAGCTACCACAAGTCGGAGCTGTGACGACACGTCCACCGGCAGCATTATGCTCGCTCACTGCGAGGGCATAGGCATAGACCAAGCCTCTGTTCTTGATGCTCACAGAGCCATACCCATTGGCCTTGACGAAGTAGGTAGCAGCCTTACGCCTGAGTCCTAGCCCACCGGGTAGTATTCCCTCGGCTTCCAAACCGTCCTCTACTGCCTGCTGCATGACTCGCCACACCTCGGCCAAAAAGTCCCAGATATCCTCATCTTCGTACTTGGCGACATACTCCCAATAGCTCATACCGGTGCGATTAAGCTCGTACATGATCTCACGCATCGTATTCTGAGGATAGACATCTTTGATTTTCTGCTCATTGAAGTCTTCGTTGGCGAGTGTACCACCACCTATACTATAAACCGTGAAAGTATCTATGATATTGCCATCACGGTCATAGCCGTCGAACTTCATGCCGTTGGGGTGAAACGGCAACTCGATATCGGGGAACCACTCGATGGTTGTGGGCGCCTTGGCCTCCAAGATGCGTAGCAGAGCCACATCGGTCATGTGTCCCTTGCCCGTGGCTGCAAGGCTACCATAGAGGGAAACCTGATAGCACACAGCATGGGGGCAGCGCTCGAGAAACATCTCTGCGGCTCGCACCGGCCCCATCGTGTGGCTGCTGCTCGGGCCATACCCAATCCGAAATATCTGTTTTATAGACTCCATGAGCTCGCTCAATAAATTATTGTGAAGCCAAAGGTAGTCAATAAATGGCAATTTATCTCTCCTGCGCAGCCTACTAAATACCGCTCGCTCAAGCGCAATCAAGCCAGCGTACTATCCATTGACAGGGACATAAGAGAGCAGAGAAAGCGCCCACATTTGCTCTACCATACCGCAAGCTAAGGGGCATATACCAGACAGCCTGCCGATGGCACCTAAAAAAGGGGCTGCGCCAAACGTATTTCGACGCAACCCCCTCTGTAATTCATCTATCCGAGAGCGCATAGGCGGCTCTCGAGCACTGTACTACTCGGCTTCTTTCTGTATAAGCAGTTTAATCTTTTCCTCTAATAGCTCAATATCGGTCATGAGCTTCTCACGCTTGCGCTCCAGATCTTTGAGCAGGCTAGATCCACCCTTGCTGCTGATGTTGAGGAACTGCAAATTGTTTTCGTAAGTCTGTAGCTCGCTACGCATACGATCCAAAATGCGAGTCATGCGCTGCCTCTCGTGGCTAAGCCCTCCCTGCTGATCGGAGATGTTCTTGAGACTCTCGGTGTAACCATTGAGGCGACGCTGAGTGCGCTGCTGGCGCACACGACCGTAGAGCTCATCGAGCAGCTCCTTGTGCTTGCGGTTTACCTCGTCCTTATCCTTGTGGGGGACATGTCCGATGCTCTGCCACTTCTTACCCGACTCCTCGAGCTGCAGACGGAGCTGATTGATATCCTCCTCTGTACGCAATGCCTCCAACTCGGCTAAGATCTGTTGCTTGGCCTGCAGATTGGCTTGTAGATTGCCCTGCATTGCTCCTCGCTCATTTTTGCGACGCTCGAAGAAGTAGTCGAAGCAAGCTCTAAACTCATTCCAAATGCGCTGGCTGTACTTGTTGGGGACTGCCCCAATCTTTGTCCACTCGGCTTGTAGAGCCTTGAGCGCCTCTGCCGTCTTGTTCCAGTCTGTACTATCCTTGAGCGCCTTGGCCTGCTCGAGTAGTGCTCGTTTCTTGGTCAGGTTCTCCGACAGCTCGGCTCGGAAGCTATCGAAGAAAGCAGACTTCCTCTGGAAAAAAGTATCTAGCGAGGCTCTATATCTCTGATAGATCGATTCGTTGTCCTTGCGACCCGTGAAGCCGATAGTCTTCCACTTCTCCTGCAGATCATGAATGCGAGCGGTCAGCTCGTCCCAGCCCTTGCGGCGGTGAGGCATAGCCTCTTGGAGCAACTCCTCCAGCTCTAGGCAAATAGCCGTCTTTGCCTCAAGGTTAGCCGCCTCCTGCTGGTGCTTTTGGTCGTGGTGGTCTTGGTGCCGCTTATAGATAGCGGTGGTAAATTCCTTAAACTTACCGTGTATCTCAGCCCTCAGCTCACGAGCCACGGGGCCAAGGTTGTGCCAACAATCGACCAGAGGATTGAGTGCCTTGATCGCCTGCACCGGATTATCTAGCCCGACGAGAGGTTCAATCTCGGCCAATAGCTGAGTCTTGGCCTCGAGGTTCTTGCGGAAGTCATACTCTCTGAGCTCCTCGTTAATTGATTTGAGCTCATAGAAACGATCACGTAGTGCGCCGAAGCTACTCCTTAGCGCCTTCTCGTCTTGTGGACTTAGCGGGCGTGCAGCCTCCCATTGCTCTCTGATCTGATGAAACTCACTATAGACCTTACCAAAGTCCTCACCTGCCTCCAAGAGAGCCTCTAGTTTGGAGAGCAAATCATCGCAAACAGCTTTATTCTCCTTATAGATACGTTCTTGCTCTTCTATACGCTTGCGATCTAGCTCCTTGAAGTTTTGTAGCAGATCATTCATGCGCTCCTCTTGGATCTCTGCTTGGGCTAGAGCATCGGCATTCTCTTCGCTCTGTAGCTGCTCTTTCTTTTTGTAGAACATCGAGCGAATAAGCTCGACTTGCTTACGCTCTGGCAACTCTGCTCCTTGCAGGATAACGGCCAAGTGGTCAATAAGCTGGCTTGGATTTAGCGTAGAGTAATTAACGCTGTTGGGACTTAACTCACTCTGCTCTGTCTGTGGTGCGGCAGAAGAGATCACCTCGTCTTGATTGGCGAGGGGTTGTGGACATTGCTGTGCTTCCATCATTACACAATCTTTCTTTGTACTACGTGTTGCTTCTCACGGGAATACCTATCTACATCTAGAGAGATAAGAATCAACCCGCTCTGAGAAGTTGAATTTACTCATCTACAAAATAAGTTTTTTTTCTGCAAAGAAACAAACATATTTATTGGAACTTCCTTACCAGTACGATTGAGGGCTATCGACATCTGCTTGCGTGATACGCTATCCAAATGATTAGTTCAGAAAACTAACACGCCCCGAAGAACCACTAGGATTCTAGGCCGAAAATCAAGCATCGCAGGAGGGGGCAGGATTTATATTTTCGCTCATTTTTCAGATTGTTGATGGGAAAGCATATGAGCGCTTGGGCAAAAATGTGTAGACCTCGTATTTGCCCCTTAGCAAGCTCGACACGGCGCTGGACTTCGTTCGAGCACTTCTCCTCAGCCCAACAAAGATCCCCACCCAAAACAGACCAAATGCAAAACGCTAGAAAACAAACACATAAATAAATACGCCAAGCTTTTTCGTCAGCACATGGCATGAGTTTTGTTTTTTCTTCCCATCAATCTTTTGAGGTCAGTGGACACATCGCAGAGGATTAGCCCACCAATCCTCCCAGATTAGTCCTTCAATTTTTCGGCAAAATCGTATCAACCTTCAAGAACCTCCAGCCTATGCTCGCAAGAATGAGCACTAATCCATTTACATACCTTAACAAAAGTGTAGACAAACGAATACGAGCGCACCTTGGTCTTCAGTACAATGAACTCACCTATCTAGGCTAAGCGATCATGAAAATCCCCTCGACTCAACTTCTGGAGCCTTGGCTCTGATTTTATTCCTAACTTTATATCGTTAATTGACAAGACAAACTCAAGACGATGGAGCATAATCAAGACAAAAAAGGAACCATTCTCATCACTGGAGGGCGAAGCCTGATCGGGATAAGACTTACACGACATCTGAGAGAGCAAGGCTATAGGGTTCTGTGGCTCACACGCCATGTAGAGGAGAGCATGGAGGAGTGCGACGAGGCTTTCTACTGGGATATGGAGGAACGACTGATCGCAGAGCACCCACTACAGCAAGCCGACGTCATCATTCATCTAGCAGGTGTGAGCCTCTTCGGCGAGCGATGGACCAGAGCTCGCAAGCGAGATATCCTGCGTAGCCGTGTCCTATCGGCACGCCTACTAGTGAATCGCCTCTCACAGATCGAGCACCACGTCAAGACAATCATTTGGGGATCATCACTCTTCTTCTACCCCAGTAAGAGCGGGCGCATCTATGCCCACGAAGAAGAAGGGGCAGGGCGCAGCTTCCTAGCTCAGGCCTACGAGATGCTAGAGGCAGAAGCCTCTAGAGCAAAGGAGCTACTTGGCGTGCGTAGCGTGGTGCTACGACAAGGCTTCGTCCTAGACCCACATCGCGGAGGGCTGCCCAATATGCTCCTGCCCGTACGCTTTGGCCTAAACACGCCTTTGGGCAAGGGTAACCAATATGTAAACTGGATACATATCGCCGACCTCTGTCGCATCTACACGCACGCCATCGAGCAGGAGCAAATGAGTGGCGTCTACAATGCTTGCGCCGAGGCTCCTCTGACCAACAACCAATTTATGTACGGTCTATCGTGCATATCGGGGCACGACCACCTACGTATCCCAGTCCCCAGTAAGCTAATACAAATAGCCCTAGGGGAGATGAGCCGTGATCTACTCAGAGGAAGACCAGCCAGCTGCGACAAACTCATCGCAGAGGGCTTCGCATTTCAATACCATAGCCTCAACCAAGCCCTAAGGGCTATCTTACGAGAGCGACCTATGAGCTGACCCTTTTTTGTACAATCATTATGAATCGGCTGTATCTATTACTAATCCTACTATTAGCCCATACCACCCTATGGGCTAATTTACATTTGATGAAACCCCGACAAACCAACACTCAAGCCAAGGTTCGGCAAACCTCTACCCCACTTACCCAATGGCAGTATCAGATGCTAGGCGATAGTCTATGGACAGCTTGCACTGTGCCGAGCCTCGTCCAAGATGAACTCATCAAAGCAGGCAAGCTACCCGACCCACACTACCGAGCCAATGAGCCCCTAGTGCAGTGGCCTAGCGAAGAAGACTGGATCTATCGCACGCGCTTTGTGCTCTCGACAGATGCGCTCTCGGCAAATAAAAAGCACTTCCTAGAGCTAGACGGTGTAGACACCTATGCCGATATATATATCAATGGTAGTCATCTTGGCAGCACGAGCAATATGTTTCTGGCCTATCGCTACGACATCACACCACATATAGCCTCGGGGGAGAACACCGTAACGGTACACATATATAGCCCTCTCAAAAGGGTTCATGCGCAGTATCTCTCCAATGGCTTCAACTACCCTGCCGACAACGATCACGCCCCTATTCGATATAGCCCATTTACGCGCAAAGCTCCCTACCACTACGGCTGGGACTGGGGAATGCGCCTCGTCGCTATGGGACTATGGCGTCCCGTACGCCTAAGCAGCTACGAGGAGGCCAGACTAGACGATGTATCGCTATCCACAAGCATCGTCTGGAGCAAAGAGCACCAGCCCACAGAGGCTCGCATCGAGGTTATGCCCGAGCTAACTCTATTAACCCCAACCACGGGCCTCTGCTATGAGGTAGCTCTCGAGGACGAGCAAGGGCAAATCTGCGCCAAGAGCCGTAGCACAGACCTCCAGAAGCCTATAATGCTCACAGTGCAGCGACCTCATCTATGGTGGCCCAATGGCTGGGGAGATCCTTACCTCTATCGGCTATCGGTATCGCTACGCAATGCGCTGGGAGAGGAACTGGATCACTGGAGCAAACATATCGGCATTAGGGAGATTAAGTTCGTCAATCAGCCTGACCAATGGGGGACTTCTTTCTACTGGGAGGTCAATAAACGCCCCATATTCATTCGTGGAGCGAACTACATTCCCGGGGAACTACTACTGACCAAGCGACATGGCAAGGATTTTGAGCGCCTATTCGACGACATCATCTTCGCCAATATGAATATGATCCGTGTCTGGGGAGGTGGTATCTACGAGGACGAGAGATTCTACGACGAGGCCGACAGACGTGGCATACTCATCTGGCAGGACTTTATGTTTGCCTGCACTGCTTACCCGAGCGATCGAGAGTTTCTATCCCTAGTACGCCAAGAAGCCGAGTATCAAGTTCGTCGCCTACGCCACCACGCCTCTCTAGCCCTGTGGTGTGGCAACAACGAAGTCGAGGAGGCTCTCAAATACTGGGGCTGGGCAAGCAGGTACTCCGCAGATCACTATCAACAGATGAGGCAGGGATACGACCCACTCTTCCGCCAGACACTACCAGAGGTGGTAGCCAACCTAGACGGCCAAAGATGCTATATACACGGCTCTCCCATGCAAGCGAACTGGGGTAGACCAGAGAGTTTCGGACATGGCGACAGCCACTATTGGGGACTTTGGTATGGTCAGCAGCCTTTCGAGATTTTTCGCTCCGCTAGGGGTATGCGCTTCGTCAGCGAGTTTGGCTTCCAGTCCCTACCGACTCATGCCCTAATCTCTAGCTTTACACTGCCAGAGGATCATGATCTGGGCTCCGAGGTGATGAGGGTGCATCAGAAAGCCTCCACTGGCAACCAACGCATACTGGAGTATATGGAGCAGTACTACCAAGTACCGCAGTCTTTCGATAGACTCGTCTATGTATCTCAGGTATTACAAGGCAGAGGCATGGCCAAGGCAATACGTACTCTACGTAGCCAACGACCGGTGTGTATGGGTATGCTCTACTGGCAGCTCAATGATGTCTGGCCTGCTCTCTCATGGAGCAGCATCGACTACGGGCAAAACTACAAGGCTATGCACTACACCACGAGAGAGGCCTACGCCCCTATTGCTCTACTAGCCGAGCCACTTGGATCGGATTCGATCGCCATCTATGTAGCCAATGACCAGCTACAAGCTCTACAAGAAGGCAAACTAAGCCTAGGGCTCTACGCACTTGGAGGCAAAGAGATCCGTCAGGCAAGCATCAGTATACCAAACTGCCCACCCAATCAGCTCACACACCTATCGACGATCTCGACACAGGAGTGGGAGTTGGACCCCAGCTCTAGAGATCGAGTACTATCCATAAGTCTAGAGTTTGCTCATCATGACCCTATTCAACTAGAGTATTACCCTTGCCCGACCAAAGACCTGAAGCTAGAGCAGGAGCATGTCAAGGTCGAGATACTAGAGCAGAAGCAAGGCGAAGCAACGCTCCGCCTAAGCTCACCAGTACTCATCAAAGACATTTGGCTCACACTTGCCCAGCAACAGGCTCGCTTCAGTCGCAACTGCTTCGACCTGCTACCAAGGCAGGAGGTTATCGTACAGATCAGACACGAGCAGATCGAGGCCAAGGCTCCTCTTGACCTACGCCTAATGAGTATGAACCCGACGGCGAATACAATGTAATAAGTGAATAAATAGGGGGAGTAGATTGAGGCAATAAGGGCCAAATAAATTTGGAAAATTGGCTTAATCATCGGAACTTTGGAGCAACGTATATATATTATAAATATCAAAATTCGATTATAGTTATGAGTAACAAGCGAGTTATCCCACCGTCCGAACTGATCATCAACGCCGATGGCTCTATATTTCATCTACATATCAAGCCCGAACAATTAGCAGATCGTGTATTCCTCGTTGGCGATCCTGCTCGTGTAGATCTAGTGGCCAAGCGCTTCGATAGCATCGAGTGTGACATCACGAGCCGAGAGTTCCACACCATTACTGGCATGTATCGAGGCAAGCGCATCAGCGTAGTGAGCCATGGTATCGGTACCGATAATATAGACATTGTGCTTAACGAGCTTGACGCCCTAGCCAACATCGACTTCGAAACGAGGCAAGTCAAAGACGAATTTCGACAGCTTACCCTCGTGCGTGTCGGCACCTCTGGTGGCCTGCAAGACGTTAGCCCAATCGGGACTTACGTAGCCGCCTCTCACAGCATCGGCTTCGATGGCGTAATCTACTTCTACGGCGGTACAGACAAAATCCGCAATAAGACATTCGAAGCCGAGCTATGCAAGCAACTCGACTGGCAGATCGAGGGGCTCAAGCCCTACGTCGTACCAGCAGATGCATCTCTACTAGAGCAAATCTGCCAAGATGACATTCTGCGTGGCAACACGATTGCAGCCAATGGCTTCTACGGCCCGCAAGGACGGAGCCTACGCCTCTCGCTACAAGACCCCGAGCTCAACAAGAAGATTCAGGCCTTCGACCTAGACGGGCAGGTCATCACCAATTACGAAATGGAGAGCTCCTCTCTAGCAGGTCTAGCAGCTCTAATGGGACATCGAGCCCTCACGGTCTGCTGCATCATCGCAGGACGAAAGGCAGAGAAGATGAATACCGACTACAAAGGCAGCATAGAGGGATTAATAGATATGGTACTCGAGCGCATCTAACCACAGCAACAACATGGACATTAACGAAGAACTCCTGCATCACCCCGAGAACGACCCTGCCTACATGGGGCTCAAAGTAAATCAGGGTGTGAGTGTACAGCCTATGCTCAACCCCAATTTTAGGCGTGTGCCACGGCGTCAGTACACAGTCGATGAGTTTGTCGAGGGGATACTCCGATCGGATATTACGATCCTCAGCCAAGCCGTAACGCTCGTTGAGAGCAATCACCCAGATCATCAGGTCATCGCCCAGCAGATTATCGAGCGTTGCCTCCCCTACACAGGCAAATCAATCCGCATTGGTCTGACGGGTGTGCCGGGTGCAGGTAAGAGTACCTCGATAGATACCTTCGGAATACACCTGTGTAAGCAGGGGCGCAAGCTGGCCGTCCTTGCAATCGACCCAAGTAGCGAACGCTCTGGAGGAAGTATTCTGGGTGACAAAACTCGTATGGAGCAGCTCTCTCACCACCCTAACGCCTTCATTCGCCCTAGCCCTACGGCAGGCTCTCTAGGAGGTGTGGCACGTAAGACCCGAGAAACGATCATGCTCTGCGAGGCGGCAGGCTACGACACGATTATTGTCGAAACGGTAGGGGTCGGCCAGAGCGAAACGGCAGTGCACTCCATGGTAGACTTCTTCCTGCTGATCCAGCTATCGGGAACGGGAGATGAGCTGCAAGGGATCAAACGTGGGATCATGGAGATGGCCGATGCCATCATCATCAACAAAGCAGACGGAGATAATATCCCCAAAGCCAATCTAGCAGCCTCGCACTTCCGCAATGCCCTACACCTATTCCCGCCTACAGAGTCGGGCTGGAAACCCAAAGTACTGACCTACTCAGGCTTCTACGGCCTCGGGATCAAGGAAATCTGGGATATGGTCGATGAGTACCGTCACTTTGCTATGGACTCTGGCTACTTCTACGAGAAGCGCCAAAGACAGGCCAAATGGTGGATGTATGAAACAGTAAACGAGGCATTGCATCGCTCGTTCTATGGTAGTGATGTGGTCAAATCCCTGCGTCCGGGCATCGAGCAACAGGTGCTAGACGATATGGTGTCCTCCTTCGTTGGTGCGCAGAAGCTCCTCGATGCCTACTACGACTCTCTGAAGGAATAGCAGAAGAGAGAGCCAAAGCCCATAAAACGAGGGCATAGCTTTACCCAAAACACTCTTATCCAGAGGCGAGATCTAGTAACTCACTAGGCCTCGCCTCCTTTTTTGTGACACATCGCTCCCCGAGCAAGGCATGAACCGAAGACTCTTCTTGAGGAAAGTATCGGCAAAAATAATCGTACATGCATATTCTATGTATATTTGTTTCGGTTTATTTCGAATGAACAAAACGGTATTGGATGTATGACATCACAAGAACTCATTAAGCAAAGACGGACAGAGGAGTGGCGCAATCAGCTCCGTCGCTCCATTCCAAACAAAGAGCGTATGGCGCTCGAGCGCACAGAGCAGTCTAAGCGTACCCAAGATCTAAACTTAGCCTCATTATATGTAGAGGACATCATCAACTATAGCCATGAAGAAGCCCTACAAGAAGCTAGGCGATGCCTAGACTGCCCCAACCCGGGCTGTATGGCTGCATGCCCAGCAGGTATCCATATCCCCAGTTTCATAAAAGAGCTAGAGCGCGGCAATCTGCCTGCCAGCTGGCGCATACTCCGAGAGAGCAGCACGCTATCTGCCATCTGCTCTAGGGTTTGCCCACACGAAAAGCAGTGCGAGGGCGGCTGTATCTACCCCGTGAGCCTCAAGAAGCGTGCTGTGTCGATCGGTGCTCTAGAGCGCTATGTAGCCACGGAGGAACAGAAGAACAGAGAGCAGTGGCATACGCTACAGCCCACTGCCCCAGCCAATGGCCATAAAGTCGCCTTAGTGGGTGCTGGGCCTGCGAGCTTTGCGACTGCTCACGATCTCGCTCTACTGGGCTATGAAGTTACAATGTTTGATGCGGCAGATGAGCCGGGAGGTGTGATGCGCAGCGGTATCCCTCGCTTCCGTCTACCTGCTGAGGTAATTGATGACGAGGTGACACGCCTCAAAAGCTATGGAGTACGCCTAGAGCTAGGTGTGACGGTGGGGCGTGATGTGAGCCTCGAGGCACTCAAAGCTCAGGGCTACGAAGCCTTTTTTCTCGGCACAGGCGCTTGTATCTCCAATGTGATGGGTGTCCCCGGCGAAGACCTCCCCGGAGTATGGCTAGCGGGCGACTATCTATCTCGTGCCAATCTGCTAGATGATCCTCAAAAAGCGGAAGAAGCTCTCGCCGACCTCAAGGGGAAACGAGTAGCAGTAATAGGCGGAGGGAACACTGCAATGGACGCCGTACGCACCGCCGTACGGCTAGGTGCTGAGCGTGCTATGGTCATCTATCGCAGAAGCCGTGACGAGATGCCTGCTACCAACGAAGAAATAGAACACGCTCTAGCCGAGGGTGTAGAACTGGTACCGCTACATCAGGTCAAGGCCTACCACGCAGGAGCTGACGGACGAGTAGCACGTATGGAGCTACACTGCATGGAGCTAACCGAGCCAGACGAAAGTGGAAGACGTAGACCTGTGGCTACGGGCAAAACTATAGAGATGGAGGTAGACCTAGTGGTCGTGTGCGTAGGCGTTTCGCAAGACCCCTTACTGCCTCAAGTACTCCAAGGACTCGAGACCAAGTGGGACGTACAGATCGTCGTGAACGACGACTACCAGACCTCTCTGCAAGGTATCTATGCTGGGGGGGACGTGATCAGAGGAGGAGCGACCGTAGTACAAGCCATGCGAGATGGTCGTAGAGCGGCCTCGGCCATACACCAAGCACTAAGCCATCACTAAGCCATCACTAAGCCTCAAGATGTATGCCGAGCTGATACTCCCTCTCGCCCTCTCTGGTCAGTACCATTATCGAGTACCAGAGCAAGGCATATTCGCCGAGCAGCAACTGCTCTCGGGTATGAGAGTGGTAGTATCATTCGGGGCGAAGCGCTTCTACACCGGCATCGTGCGGCGTCTATCTCCTACTCCTCCCGAGGGAGTAGATGAGCGCCACATCAAACCTATCGAGAGCATTCTCGACCAGAAGCCTCTGGTCACAGAGGCAGAGTTCGCCCTATGGGAATGGGTGGCACACTACTACCACGCCTCCCTTGGGCAGGTTATGCGCCTTGCATTGCCTACTGGGCTACTCCCCGAGAGCCAAACACTCGTAACGCTCTGCCCCGAATACCAATCCGACCGCCCACTCGAGCCCAAAGCGCTTGAGCTACTTGATGCCCTAGCACAAACCAAAGGACAAACTCTGACCATGGAGCAGCTAAGGCATCGCTTGGGCTACGATTGCTCTCGGGTATTCGATCTGCTGTACAACCTAGGTGCCGTACAGACAGAGGAGAGGCTAAAAACTCGCTACAAGCCAAGAGTAAAGGTCTACGTAGCCCTATCTACAGACTATCGTAGCACAGACGCCCTCTCTCGTGCCGAGGAGCTACTCTCTCGTGCGCCCAAACAGCTAGAAATGCTGGGACGATGGCTAATTCTTGCCGAGGAGAGAGGTATAGGGTTAGAGGGCTGTATAGCACGAGAGGAGCTAGCCCAGCACAGCCCCAGAGATCTCATACTCATTAGAGCATTGGTAGGTAGGGGCATATTCGTCCTACAACATCTTGCCGAGAGCCGCATAGCTCCACACGAAGATCCGCCTCCTATAACCGAGATAGGCAAAGCCGAGGAGCTTACCCATCCTGTGAGCCTAGTCTATACACGCTATAGCCGAGAGCGGGAGGAGCAGATCATCGGCCAAGTAGCTCAAAAAATCCGAGAGGGATATCAAGTGCTACTGCTGAGCCCATCGGCTGCATCATTCCCTGCACAAGCTCAGTTCATATCTGAGCTCACTAGAGCTGCACTCGGCAAAATCTATCATTACCACCCCCTGATCAACGAAGCGAAACGAACAGAGCTGTATCTACATCTCACGAGCAGTGAGGAGGCGTGTCTAGTAATGGGGACAAGGCAAGCCATCTTCTTGCCGATGCGTCGCTTGGGCCTAATCATTGTAGATCAAGAGCAAGAATATCTGTACAAACAGCAGCACTCCGCCCCACTCTTCCACGCTCGTGATGTAGCGCTCTGGCTCGGCCACAAACACAGCATACCTATTTTGCTCTCTAGCGAAACGCCTTCGGCTGAGGCCATCTTCAACGTGCTGCGTGGCAAGTATGCTCTTCTAGCCAAGAGTCAGCCCGAGGCCACTGAGCAGCCACACGCACTCGCTTTTGACCTCAAGACGATTGATCTCGTGGAGCAACGAGAGCAGGGACGTATGCCCTATGGGGCTAGTATCTCTCCTGCACTACGAGAAGCGATGGAGGGGGCCTTGAGGGCAGGCAAACGCATCTTGCTACTACAAAATAGGCGAGGCTATGCCCCGTATGCACTCTGTGATGCCTGCGGAGGGCGAATTGGGTGCCCACACTGCAATGTTAGCCTAGCCTACCACAGCTCCCAGCGCTGTATGCAGTGCCACTACTGTGGCTACGAGCAACCTCTTCCTGTGGCGTGCCCAAGCTGTGGTACACGCTCGGTAGTCTATCGCCGAACCGAGAGGCCTGCCCTACGCTTAGTTGGTTATGGCGTAGAGCGAGTAGAGGAAGAGATTAAGGAGCTATTTGACCAAGCCGAGGTCCTACGAATAGATAGCGAGAGTCTACAGAGCAATAAGCGCATTCAGGAGTTACACCAGAGGATAGAGGCTGGCAATGTCGATATCATCGTCGGTACTCAGCTCATCAAGGGGCAGCCTATCTGGGACAATATCGGTCTAATAGCTGTGGTACAGCTGGACACCATACTCGCCTACCCCGACTTCCGCTCGGAGGAAAGAGCCTACCAACTTCTGATGCAACTACTGCTACACACGAGCGAAGCCTCGGGCGGAGAGAGTTCCTGCCAACTACTCCTACAAACCGCCCGCCCTGAACACCCCTTCATCGAGATGCTCAAGCGAAGGGATTACAAGAGCTTCATCAAACAACAGCTATCCCTGCGCCAGATGCTGCGCTTTGCTCCATTCTGGCGTATGACCTACATTCGCCTAAAAGGGACAGACGAATCGGTTGTCGAGAGCATCGCTCAGGCTTTTGCCGAGCTTCTGATACAGCGCTTGGGAGCAGACCGAGTAAGTGATGCACAGGAACCCTATGTCGCACGTATTGACAACCAGCATATCAGAGAGATTGTCTGCCGAAGACCCTTCTCCGAGAGTTTCCACCACGAGCGAGAGGCCTTCGCCGCTGCAGAGCAGGAGCTAACGAGCCTCTACCCACTTGCCAAACGTGTCCGCATCATCTTCGATATCGACCCCCTCTAGCGCCATCTCCCCCCTAAAAACAGCTCACCCGATAGGACAAAACCCACCATATCCCATTGCTTCGCCTAGCGAAAACAATGGTAAAGGTTATTTCTCCACACCCAATCAACTTGATTTTAGGCCTTCATCCCTCGACTTTTTAGTTAAGGAATGTAAAGGAATTATGCTTAGATTTTAGAAAGTATAGGGGCTGTTTATAAAGGTTCGCAAGGCAATTCGGGGAGATTGATGGGAAGTTCTTTTCGGATTGGTGGGCTAATCCTCCAAGATATGTCCACAAATCCAAATAGATCGATGGGAAGAAACCCTATATTTTTCGCCTCAAGGAGATAAAACCTCAGAAAACATACATCTAAACACCTGACTATAAACAAACTGCAAGACGAGCGTTTTGAGAGCGTTTTTGCGTTGAGCTGGGGCGTAGGTGCCCAAACGAGTCTGGACGCAACCTAGAGGCCGCTAGAGGGCAAATACAAAGCCAGAGGCCTCTCACCTAGGAACCCTCAATCTTGGTCTAAACCGAAAGAAAATCGTTATAAAATGTAAATCAACTCTACCACAATTCTCCCCTAAAAAGAGGTAGTTTAATACGCCAAAAACAACTAATTGAGTGTGCATGGAGGAGCGTCTTGACGAGGGTTGTGGAGAAAATAAATTTTGACATCGCTCCACATCACTTTTACTCAACAAAAAGTATTTATATTTGCTTAGTCACGCTCGTCGTAATGTAACTCTAATTCGTATGAAACAGAATGTTTCACAACACCTTAAAGACCTAGGACTTATCGTCGTAGGCTCTTTTATCATGGCCATAGCCTATGCCCTTTTCATCGCTCCGTCCTCGATCGTCCCGGGAGGTGTATATGGGCTGAGTATCATCATCAATCACTTGAGCAAAGGTATCTGGGAGAGTGCTCCCAACGGTCTGCTGATCGGGGCTGTGGCACTCTGCTTCAATATCCCCCTCTTCTTCCTTGCGGCTCGTCAGCTAGGGCGTTTCTCTGCCTACAAGACGGCTATTACCTTTGTGCTGATTGCCTTCTTTACCGATCTAATTACCCAGTTTAGTGGAGGCAAACCACTCGTTGAGGACGAACCTCTACTCTCGAGTTTCTACGGCGGAGCGATACTAGGCTTCAGCGTCTATCTCATCTTTTTGGCTCAAAGTACCTGCGCAGGTACCGACACGTTGGCTCGTGTGCTGGCACGCAAGATGAATGTCAAGCTCAGTAGTCTGATTATCATCATCGACTCGATCATAGTACTACTGGGGCTGATCACTTTTGGAGATTGGCGTGTACCACTATACTCATGGATTACTATCTTTGTCTACGGCAAGGTCGTCGATATCCTACAACCTACGAACCCGCACAAGTCGGTCTTCATCATCTCCGATCGTCCTACGGAGCTTAGGGATATGTTGGTCAAGAAGGGTATTCGTGGCACTCTGCTACACGGCAGAGGTATGTATCAGGGGCTAGAGCGTGAGGTCATCTTCATCATTACCGAGCGCAAGCACCTACCTGCCCTCAAGCGAGATGTGCTAGGGCTAGACCCAAGAGCCTTCATCACTACGGCAGACGCGAGCAACGACACCACGCCAGAGCTTATATAAACTCAAGACTAAGATTGATCTATGAAGCGTATGCTACTCCTTCTGCTCCTCTGTATGCTCGTCCACAACCAAGGACTATGGGCACAAGAGGAGCGTACCCAAGTGCTTGTAGAGACAAGCAAAGGCAAGCTCGTACTCGAGCTCTACAACGAGACCCCTAAGCATAGGGACAACTTCTTGCGCATGGTAGAGAGCAAGGCCTACGATGGCGTTGTCTTTCATCGTGTGATCCGAGAGTTCGTCGTGCAGGGAGGCAACCTAAATTCCAAAGGCCTAGGTCGAGAACAGGAACTCCCAGACGACTCCATCTCTGGAGTAATACCAGCGGAGATCATGACAGATCTATTTGTACATGAGAGGGGGGCGCTAGCTGCGGCTCGTCAGTCCGATGAAGTCAATCCGGGTCGTGTGTCCTCGGCATCTCAATTCTACATCGTTACGGGCAAGTACCACACAGCTTTTGACCTAGAGGAAATCATGAGCCAAAACGGCATCAAATACACCGAGGCTCAGAAGGAGGGCTATATGATGCGTGGTGGCACACCATCTCTCGATGGGGCTTACACTGTTTTCGGTAGGCTGATTGAGGGCTGGAAGGTAATCGACAAGATACAACGAGTAGAGACGGACGAGGTAGATAGACCGATCAAGGACATCGTCATCAAGAGTATGAGTATCTATATCCCCAAGAAAAAGAAAAAATAAGTCCGTTTGAAGCTCTTTAGCTCATCGCCCAAACCCTATCGGGAGCTCCTACACATCGGCTTACCTATCATTCTCGGGCAGGTCGGTGCGATTTTTGTGAGCTTTGCCGACAACATCATGGTGGGGCACTACGACACCGATGCTTTTGCATCGGCCTCCTTTGTCAATAATCTCTTTGCCCTAATCTTCGTCCTAGGTATGGGCTTCTCCTATGGGCTAACCCCACTAGTTACCACAGCCTACACTCTACGCAAGTATCACAAAGCAGGTGCTCTGCTCATGCATAGCCTCCTATTGAACCTAGTATTAGCTTTGGTGCTCTCAGGGGTTATGCTCGCCATTTACTTCAATCTAGAGGCATTCGACTTACCAGAACATCTACACCCGATCGTCAGGCCCTACTTCCTACTACAGATAGGGTCGTTTGTATTGTATATGTTCCTCAGCGCCTTCAAGCAGTTTTTCGATGGCGCAGGCTACACATCTGTGGGTATGTGGATCATCCTTATCTCCAATGCCCTCAATGTTTTGGGCAATTGGCTACTCATATACGGCGAACTAGGGCTACCAGAGCTGGGGCTACTAGGGGCAGGTATCGCCACGCTAGCCTCTCGGGTCTTCGTTCTCGTAGCTTTCGTCCTCTACTTCTACCGTAGGCAAGCATTTCGCTCCAGCTGGCAAGGCTTCCTCTCGGGGCACTACTGCCCACGCAATCTCTCTAGGCTAGCTCGTCTAGGTAGCTCTGTGGGCATGTACTCGGGGGTAGAGGCTACGTCGTTTACGATAGCTCTGCTCTTCGTTACCCGACTAGGCGTTATTCCTCTAGCAGTACATCAGATACTCTGCGTGGTAACGACAATTGGGTTCCTCATCTATTATGGCCTCGGAGCTGCTACGACTATTTTAGTCAGTCGCTTCAGGACTATCGGAGACTTTGTCGGGGTGCGTATGGCTACTAGAGTTGGCCTAGAGCTCTCCCTCGTCGTAGCGGTGTTTGCTATGGCTGTGATGCTACTCGGGCGCCACTATATCGGCTATATCTTTACCAAAGACGAGGAGATGATCGCTATGGTATCGGTAGCCTTGATCCCTGTAATCCTCTATCAAGTCGGCGACGCCATGCAGGTGATCTACGCCAACGCCCTCAGAGGTATGGAAGATGTAGGCTACTTAGCCTTCTTTGCCACGCTCATTCACCTTGGTCTAGAGCCTATCTTGAGCTATATATTTGGCTTTCGACTCCCTCTGCAGAGTACTACGCTCCAGCTCGTAGGAGTATGGTCTGCCTTCCCCATCGGTCTGCTCGCCCTAGGGCTTCTACTACGCTATCGCTTCGGCCGTATCGTGGCTATTGAGCAAGCTGCGCAGGCTAAGCAGGTTTTGGACAAATGAGCCTAAATGACGAACTTTGGCGGAAACATATTATAACATAGTATTATGAAAGAATTAATCAGGAATGCGTATCAGCAAGACACAAGCCACCAGATAGATTTGGAGGTAGAGGACAGTCGCACGATCCGCTTTCCTCAAAATATCAGACCCAAGGTAATGGACAATATACTCATACAGAATGCCTATCACGAGGGCAAACAAGTTGACCTACTCATCGAAGGTAACCGAATAGCTCGCATAGCCCCTGCCAAAACGATCGAAGGTAAGGCCGATACCTATTTCATCGATGCCACAGGCAAGGCCGTGATACCCGGATTGATCAACACCCATACCCATGCGGCTATGACACTACATAGAGGCTATGGCGATGACCTCCCCTTGATGACATGGCTCGAGGACTACATCTGGCCCGTAGAGGCTCAAATGACCGAGCATGACGTCTACATAGGTGCCAAGCTAGCGTGCCTAGAGATGATTAAGACTGGGACCACCTGCTTTCTAGATATGTATATGCACCCCAAGCAAACAGCTCGAGCAGCCGAGGAGATGGGTCTAAGGGCTATGATCTCCTACACCCTATTTGACCAAGGCAATACCGAGCGAGCAGCACTAGACCGTAAGCGCAGTAGCGAATATCTAGAGTACTTCTCCACGCTGAGCGACCGCATCACATTCAACCTAGGGCCTCACGCCATCTATACAGTCAGTGGCGAGCAGCTCCAGTTCTGCCACGAATTTGCACAGAAGCACAACGTCAAGATACATCTACACCTATCAGAAACCAAGGGAGAAGTGGACGAATGCGTTAAGCTACATGGTACTACGCCAGTGCGCTATCTAGAGCGCCTAGGTATTCTTAGCCCCAATCTAATCTTGGCTCATGTGGTCTGGGTCGATGACGAAGAGATGGATCTGCTCGCCAAGTATGGCGTAAGTGTGGTACACAACCCTGCGTCTAATATGAAACTCGCCTCTGGCTATGGCTTCAAATATGAGGAGATGAAGCGCCGAGGCATCAAGCTCGGCTTAGGGACAGACGGCTGTAGCTCGTCCAATAACCTAGATATGTTCCACGCTATGCGCCTAGCCTCTCTCCTTGGCAAGGTTTGGCGATTTGATAGTACAGCCGTTAGCGCACAAGACATATTCCTATCCTCTACCTCTATTGGTGCCGATATCCTCGGACTAGATGCAGGGCGTATCGAGGAGGGGCGCCTAGCAGACCTCTGCCTCGTAGACCTCAACCGCCCAGAGATGACGCCACTCAACAATCTAGTATCGAACCTCGTCTACTCTGCCTCGGGTAGTACGGTCGATACCGTGATCGTAGACGGACGAGTACTCATGGAAGGTGGCAAGGTCGAGGGTGAAGACACTATCATGGCAGAAGCGAGAGCTGTAGCCGAGCGTATCATTCCAAAGGACAAGGGGTAAGGAAACTCCGATACTATGGCAAGAATTTTAGCTATTGATTACGGGCGCAAGCGTTGTGGCTTAGCTGTGACTGATGTACTACAGATTACCCCCGGCGGTCTAGCTACAGTTAGGACGCACGAGCTTGTTGCGTACCTACAAAGCTATCTGTCTCGTGAAGCTGTGGAGCGTATTCTAGTGGGGCATCCTCGACAAATGAACCATCAGGAGTCCGAGTCGATGACCTATATTCGTCTATTCGTCGCACAGCTAGAGAAACTCTTCCCCTCTGTAGCGATAGAGCTAGTAGACGAGCGGTTTACCTCTACCCTCGCCCAGCGGACAATCAGAGAGGCAGGCATTGGCAAGATACGCAGACAGGCAGACAAAGGACTAGTGGACGAGATAAGTGCTGTGATCATACTGCAGAGCTATTTGGCATCACGAGACGGCCTTGGTACTATCCACCTGCCAGACTAATGCGTCCCTATAACTTAAACAAACTAACTACTCAGAAATATGAAACTACCAGTTTACCTATACGGGCACCCCGTCTTGCGAGAGATGGGGGCTGATATTACCCCAGACTACCCCAAGCTACGCGAGCTGATTGAGAATATGTGGGAAACCATGTACCACTCTGAGGGGATTGGCCTAGCCGCTCCTCAGATTGGTCTAGCTATTCGCCTCTTCGTGATCGATGCCGATCCTATGGCTGATAGCTTCCCCGAGTGCAAAGGCTTCAAGCGTGTTTTTATCAATGCGCACATCGTGGAATCTTCGCCAGAGAAGCTCACAGAAACAGAGGGCTGTCTGAGTATCCCCGGTATCCATGAGGACGTCGTACGACCCGAGAGCATTACCATAGAGTATGTCAATGAACAATTTGAGCCACAGCGAGAGGTATTCACAGGCTTTGCAGCTCGTGTTATCCAACATGAGTACGACCATATAGATGGTGTCTTATTTATCGACCATATCTCCGCCATTCGCAAACAACTCATCAGAGCTAAGCTCATGAACATCGCCAAGGGCAAGGTCAATCCCGGCTACCGTGTCGTAGCAGCCCCCCAGAAAAGGAAATAACCTCTCTAGAAGGAATGCGATTAATCACATATACAACTCATCAATAATAATGGATAATAAAACGTACAAGCTACTTGATGGCAAAGCAACGAGCGCTGCCATCAAGCAAGAGATCGCAGCAGAGGTAGGCAAGATTGTCGCCTCGGGCAAACCTGCACCACATCTGGTGGCTATCCTCGTCGGCCACGACGGTGGTAGCGAAACCTACGTTGCCTCTAAGATGAAGACCTGCGAGGAAGTTGGCTTTCGATCATCGCTCATTCGCTACGAAGAAGATGTAACAGAGCAAACACTATTGGCCGAGATCAATCGCCTCAACCAAGACCAAGATGTCACGGGGTTCATCGTACAGCTACCTCTACCCAAGCATATTGATGAACAAAAAATCATCGAGGCTGTAGATCCTCGCAAGGATGTCGATGGATTTCACCCTATCAATGTCGGCCGTATGAGCATCGGTCTACCTTGCTTCGTGTCGGCCACTCCCAAAGGTATTCTAGAGCTCCTACGCCGAAACGAGATAGAAACTAGAGGTAAGCACTGTGTAGTCCTTGGACGTAGCAATATCGTTGGCAAGCCCATGGCACAGCTATTGCTCCACAAGGCCAATCCGGGGGACTGTACCGTGACAGTCTGCCACAGCCGCACACCCAACATCAAGGAACTCTGCCTGCAAGCCGACATCATCGTAGCAGCCCTTGGGGTACCGGAGTTTGTCAAAGCAGACATGGTTAAGCCCGGCGCTGTGATTGTAGACGTAGGGACAACACGTGTGCCAGACCCTTCTCGCAAGAGTGGCTTCCGTCTTACAGGCGATGTGTGCTTCGACGAGGTCGCTCCACTAGCCTCTGCTATCACACCTGTACCGGGAGGTGTGGGACCTATGACCATTGTATCTCTAATGCTTAATACTCTACAAGCGGCCAAACAATAATGAAGCAGACAAATAATACCGTTCAGAAGGCTAACCCAATCAAGTGGGTGCCTTCTGTGTATTTCGGGATGGGGCTACCTTTTGTAGCCCTATCAATCGTTTCGGTGCTGATGTTTAAGGATCTTGGCATCGGCAATGAGGATATTACATACTGGACTTCTCTCTTAATTTTACCTTGGTCACTCAAGCCCATTTTTAGCTTAGTGATGGAGATATTTGGAACCAAGCGTCAGTATCTCATCATCACAGAGATGGTGTCCGCTCTGATGTTTGGGCTTATTTGCTTTGCTCTACCTCTGCCTAGTTTCTTCGCCATAAGCCTAGCCTTGATGGGAGTGCTTGCCGTCAGTGGCTCCACGCACGACATCGCAGGGGACGGCATCTATATGCAAGAGCTTAGTGCCAAGCAGCAAGGAGAGTATGTCGGTTGGCAGGGAGCCTTCTACAACCTAGCCAAGATCCTTACCAATGGAGGTCTGGTCTATCTAGCTGGTATGCTCTCCAAAACCATGGGGCTACAGACGGCTTGGATGATCATCATGGCTATCTGTGCCGCTATTATGTTTGCCCTAGCGGTATATCACTTCTTTGTACTCCCCAAGGAAGCAGCCTCAACCAAAGGAAAGAGCTTCTCCGAGGGCATGAAGGATCTGCTAGAGGTCATTACCTCGTTCTTTACGAAGAAGTATATCTGGCTCTACCTTGTCTTCATCTTCCTATATCGCCTAGCTGAGGGACTAGCCATGAAGGTCGCCCCTCTCTTCCTAAAAGACGGTGTCGAGGTCGGGGGGATAGGACTGAGCAACGAAACATATGGTCTTATATATGGTACAGCGGGAACCATTGCATTCATTCTTGGCTCTATCCTATCGGGATATTACATCTCGCATTTTGGGCTCAAGCGTGTACTTTCTTCTCTTGTGCTCATCTTTAATGTGCCTTTTGTGGTCTACCTTATCCTAGCCATTTATCAGCCAAGCAATCTCTGGTGGGTAGGCACGGGCATCGTGTTTGAGTACTTCAGCTACGGGTTCGGTTTCGTGGGCATCACATTGTTTATGATGCAACAAATCGCCCCCGGGAAGTATCAGATGGCTCACTACGCTTTCGCCAATAGCTTAATGAATTTAAGTGTTATGGTACCGGGCATGCTTAGTGGTAAACTCAGCACTATGCTAGGATACGAAGGCTTCTTCGGAGTGGTCATGGTAGCCACGATTCCAGTTATTCTACTGTCATTCTTCTTGCCATTTGCCCACAAAGAGGACAAATAGCGAGATGAATACTAACTAGATTAATCACCAATATATTAAGTCTTTTCCCATATAGAGTTTTTTGTTCGTTGTACTGTTGATATGATGTAGTTAGCTTATTTTTCGTGCAGACTGTTGCGTATACAAAGATTGTTCTATATCTTTGCTCCGTGTATCAAGAGATGCATCGTCACATTGTGAGCAAAAGAGATTTGCTGGGCTCCTTGGGTTGCTAGACGTTGAGTAGAAGACCTTTCTTCTCTCTCGGCCTTGCAGTTTATTTTGGACTCAGCCTAAACAAAAAAGAGATAGACAACTTTGAAAAAAGAGATTAACAGCATGTTAAATATTCACTACTAATTTATCAACTACAATGAACAAAAGATTTCTAAAAGCTTTGGTTCTAGGGACAATGACCTTCGGTGCGGTAGCATCGTTCGTAGGCTGTAAGGACTACGATAAGGACATCCAAGACATCAATGTACGTATTGATGGCCTATCTAAGGACTCAAAGCAAGAGCTCGATAAGCTAAAGAGCTCTCTTGATGCCGCAGTGAAGAGCGCGCAAGCCAAGGCAGACAAAGCTGAAGCTGATGCCAAGGCTGCCCATGAAGCTGCACAAAAAGGTACGGCCGAAGCAAAAACTGAGGCCATCAACAAGATCAACGAAGCTAAGGCTGAGATTCAGGATCTTATTTCCAAGTGTGCTACCAAGGAAGACCTCAAGGGAGTTATCGAAAAACTTGAGAAGCTGGCCACTAAAGAAGAAATCAAAAACTTCGCCTCAAAGGAAGATCTAGGCAAGCTACAAGACAACCTTAAGAAAGTAGAGGCCGCACTTGACAAGCTCAGCAAGAACACTCCCAAAAAGGAAGACTTCGATGCCCTCAAGTCTGGACACCAAGGACTAAAGAAAGAGTTCGAAGATTTCAAAGAGAAGTACGAGAAGTTCAAAAACGAGGACTACGAAGAGTTCAAACTCTTAATGAACCTCAACATTGATCTACTAGTAAAACAGATAGCGAGTATCCAAAAGGAGCTGAAGGTCGTAGCCGAACTTAAGAGCAAAGTAGCAGAACTTGAACAATCACTTACCCTCCTCACTGGCAAAGTAAATGGTATCGATACCAAACTGACCGAGTCAGTTACGAAGCTCGAACAGCTCGTTGAAACGACCAAAACGGAACTCATTACAGCGCTTGAAGAAAAGGCTAAAACTCTCAAGGATGAGATTGATGCTCTGGCTAGTCGTATAGATGCTTTAGAAACAAAGGCTGAACAGAACAGACTTGATATTGAAGCCAACAAGGGCAATATTGAGGAGAACAAAAAAGCTATTGGGGAGAACAAAAAAGCTATTGAGCAAAACGCGAAGGATATCGATTGGCTCAAAAAACGTATCACTGCTTTCATAGGCAAGCACAATCTGACCTCAGCAGTGATAGTTCCTGAAGCTTCTTACAAGGGATGGCCTGCTATCGCATGGGAAAAGTATCCCAATACATTCCGCGAAGTGAAGCCTAATCAGAACAATGGTGATGTTTATCATAGTGAAGCCTTCCGCTATGTTATAGACGAGCCAGAAACTGTTACCGTTAAGATCCGTCTTAATCCTGCGACATTTGATATCAATCAGCTTGGCGATATCAGCATTGTAGATGCTAAGATCAAGGAGCTTAGGAATATATCTATCTGGAAGGACGGAGAAGCAGCCTTGCCCACCGTCAAGTCTGTAGAGGCAGGCAACGACAACGGAAGCCCTTATGTCAAGGTTACGCTAAGCGACTACCGTGTAGGTAGCGATGTTGATGCAGCTGCTGGGGACAAGATTCATCTCATTCAATTTGCGATCAAGACGAAGGGCAACAATGAGCTTGAGATCCCAGCATCTGAGATTCGTACGAATTGGGTGGCTCTACACTCTACTGTAAACAATGAGGCTCAGCCTTACATCTACTTCGACCCTGCTGGCAAGGGTGTTCAAGAGACATACGAGCCTACTGATCAGCTTCTACCACGCCAGCGCTCAGTAGTAGAGGAAACGGCAGACCTACCTGCTCACACGCTAGAAGTACCTTATGACAAGACTACTGACTTGATGAGTTATGTGCAAGCTTATCTGACCAAGAATGCAAGTGCCTCTCGTATCCTCAAAAAGCAGCCTAACGAACTTACCTATGAGTTTGAGATGCCCACAGAGGCTTACAATCGTGATGGTGGCGTTGCAGGCACTGTTATCAATCAGCAGCGCTATGGTAAGATCACCGAGTCTGGAGTGTTCACACCAAGCTACGATGGCAGGGATTTCACTGCCGTAACTCAAGGCAAGACTCCTCTTGTACGTATCAAGCTCAGAATGGCTGGTCATCTTGTTGCACTTGCGTACATCAAGCTGAAGATCGTTGAGGACGCTAAGCCTCAGGTGGCTGATATGTTCTTCAAGTATTGGGAAAGTGTAACACCTCCTCAAGATGGTACATACAAGACTGTATTCGAAACAATCTACATCAAGGGAGCAAAGGATCCTAAGGCGAAGTTTGTTTCTCTACCAGATTGGAATAACCGTAATATCCTAGCCAAGATCGACGAAAATGACAAAGGCATGGGTATCAACAATTTCAACACAATCTATGAGTTTGCTGGAGGTGTAACAATCGCAGAGGACAATCTAGATGTTATCGCAGGTCATTCTGGAATGCCAGTTTCCAAGCTACTTACTGGCGACGAGATCAAGGTTTCTTGGACAATCAATGGCGGAACACTAGTTGGTGTGAATGCCAATACGTTTGTACTCTCTCACGAAGCTGAGTGCTTGGCTCCTGGCGAATATCGTACAGCCGTTAAGTTTGTTCAGCGTCCAGATCGTCTAACAAAGAGACTTCCTAAGAAGGTTTACGTAATCTTCAAGGTTAAGGTGATTGACGAAACTACTCCATCTATCGAGGCTCTTGCTAAGGAGTTTGATAGCTACAAACTGTCAGCTCTCTGGTTGCCTAACAATACCGTTCAGGTGAAGGGTGTTCAAGTGAACAACAACATGGGTTATGTACCTATCATCGACACGAGAAATATCTTCAAGCCCGATGGACTGGCTAACTTCTTCCAGAATATCGCCAACAAGGCGAAGCACTACCAAGAAGTATATGGTACAGGTGCTGTAGATATTAGCTTCGTAAATCCTCAGGATGCCGAACACTTCGAGATTGCAATACTCTCTGACGGCTACAATGTACAGGTAACTCGTAATCCCGGTGCAGATCATCGTCTTAAGAAACTTACCGATGTTGCTATCAAGTACACGCTTCAGCCAGAGCCTAACACTTGTGACAACACTAGGGATATTGAGATCTGCCGTATCAATTTCCGCTTCAACCATGCGATTGATATCAAGTGGGGAGTAGGTAACCTATTCAACACAGAATTCAAGCGATTCAAGGATGGTGAACTTCAGATTCACGACAATCGTCAGCAAGTGGAGGTAGAGCTCGGCAATATCTACAAGCTAGTAGAGCTAGAAAAGCCAGACAACATCTTGTGGGAGCAGCTACACCGTAAGTCTGGTGAACAGATCCTTGGTCGAGATCTAGAGATCAGCTATGAGATTGTAGACAATAGTGTAATCAACGATTACGTTACCAATGGTATTCTTTCACTTGATCCAGCTGGCAAGAAGCTAATCTGGAACAACAACACAACTTCAGGTGCACTCCAAGCTCCTATCAAGTTCAACGTTGCGCTGAAGATAATCTACGGTGACAAGCAAGGTAATGTAGACAAGGGACGCTACGAGTACGATCAGATGATCCCTGTACAGATTATGCCTACTTCTATCTGGAACAAGAATTAGTCTTCCTGAGGATTAAATTCTCAGAAATATAAACTCCCATTGGGGCGGCTCTCACTAAAGGGTCGCCCCAATGTTGTTTTCTACCCTTACACCATAAGCCATGGAGCTGGGGGTTTCTACACTTTTGTAAAAAACACACAAATCAATCGCTCCGAGATCTCATTAGGAGAGTAACCTTATTGGAGAGTCTTCAGGTGACTCTATTGAAAATTGATGGGAAGACTTTTTAAGATTAGTGGACTAATCCCTTGCGATGTGTCCACTAATCCTCAAAGATTGATGGGAAGAAATACTTCAAAATCCGACACGAACAAATAAATCCACCTAGAGATCCAATATAAAAATTTGATTATCAAGACCTTGATAAACTATCGTTTTGGACAGTTAGTTTCACTAGACTGGGGCTAAGTACTTAAACAAGTATGAACGCAATCTAGAGCCTGCTAGGGGGCAAATACGAGGTCTTCCCTCTTTCGTCCAATCGCCTCCTCTTTTTCCCACCAATATTCTGAAATCTGATCTAAATGCTAAAAATCGGCATTGAGAGTCTTTACCTTCGTAATGTCACATTTCTTAAGGTTTATGCTGAGATTTACAGCTCCCCTAAGCGATGATACATATTTAGCCGACTAGGAGGCAATCGGCTAAATGGAAAAAATTATCTTTGTGTCAATCGATTATTATTCACCACTAATGATACAAAGTAGTTATGAAGAAAATCCTTCTTAGCCTGATCTGGGCAGCGACATTGCTTCTGGGGCAATCGGCTCATGCCGATGAGGGTATGTGGCTCATGCAGCAGCTAGGCAACCACTATCCAAAAATGAAAGAACGAGGACTCAAGCTCCAAGAGTATGATCTCTACAACCCCAATGGCAATTCCCTCAAAGATGCAGTCGTTATCTTCGATCGTGGTTGCACTGGGGAGGTTATTTCTAGTCAAGGCTTGGTACTGACCAATCATCACTGTGGCTACGATGCTATTCAAGCCCTTAGTTCAGTAGAGCATAACTATCTAGAAGACGGCTATTGGGCTCAGAGTTTGGAGCAAGAACTTCCGGCCAAGGGAGTTACCATTACCTTCATCGACAAAATCGAAGATGTAACCGACTACGTCAAGCGAGAACTCAAGAAAAATAAAAATCCTAATAGCATGGACTATCTCTCACCTAAGTATTTGGCTAATCTGGCAGCCAAACGGGTACGCAAGCTGCCTAAGGGTGTGGAGGTAGAGATCAAACAGTTCTACAACGGCAATCGCTATCTGATGTTCACCAAGAAGATCTATTCGGACGTTCGCTTGGTGGGTACACCACCCAGCTCTATCGGTAAGTTTGGGGCCGATACGGATAACTGGGCTTATCCTCGTCATTCGGGCGATTTCTCAATCTTCCGTATCTATGCCGATACACAAGGTAATCCTGCCGACTACTCACCTAGCAACACACCTCTGCAAGCCAAACGCTGGTTCAACATCTCGACCAAGGGTGTAGAGCAAGGCGACTTTGCGATGATTATGGGCTTTCCCGGGCGCACCTATCGTTTCTTCTTGCCCGAAGAGGTAGACGAATGGAAACGAATCGACAATGATATCCGCATCCGTATGCGTGGCATCAGACAAGAAGTGATGCTCACTCAGATGCTCGCTGACCCCAAGATTAATATCATGTACGCAGCCAAATACGCTTATTCTCAGAATGGCTACAAGCGTGCGATCGGGGCGAACTGGGGCATTGAGGTGCGTAAGCTAGGTGACGCCAAGCGTAAACAGATGGACGACCTACTGACTTGGGCAAACGAAAAGGGCGAAAGTAAATATTCGGAAGCTATCGAACAGATCCGAAGAGCCATTAAGCAAAGAGAAGAGCTGCGACGGAGACTATGGTATCTGACCGAAGGCATTGTACAGGGCATTGAGTACTCACATGTTCCCTACGCCAAGACAGACGAAGCAAAAGCTGACTATACAGAACTGAAACAAGGCTTTGAGAAATTCTTCACCTCTGACTATAGCCCAGAGGTCGATGCGAAAATCGCAAAGGCTCTACTCGATGAGTATTGCAGGCAAATTAAACCCGAGCATCAACCCGAGGCGATCCGTTTGGGGGTAGCCAAGTATGGTTCGGCCTCTGCTTATGTCGATTATCTATTTACCAACTCGGTCTTTGCCTCAAAAGCAAAGTTCGAGCAGCTTATGAAGCAATCAAATGCTGAGATTGCGAAGACTTGGGCCTCAGATCCAATGAGTGCTTTCGCAAGCAGTGTGAGGCATGAGCTCAATAATCTACATAAAGCACTTGCGCCTTTTGACAATCCGATTAATCTCGCCCGCCGTGTGTATGTAGCAGGCCTGCTGGAGCAGCATGGAGATCAGAATCTCTGGCCCGATGCCAACTCGACACTACGCTTTACTTTCGGCAATGTCAAAGGCTATAGCCCCAAAGATGGCGTCTTCTATGAGCATCAGACTTGGCTTAGCGGTGTGATGCAGAAGGAGGATCCTGCATCGTGGGAGTTTGCCGTTGCTCCACGGCTCAAAGAGATCTACCAAGAGAAAACATACGGTAAGGGAAATCGCTGGGCTGTAAAGCAGGCAGATGGCTCGTGGCGAATGCCCGTGAATATGTGTGCTACAACCCACACCACTGGCGGCAACTCTGGTAGTCCTGTCTTTGACGGAGCAGGCAACTTAATTGGGATTAACTTTGACCGTAACTGGGAGGGAGTCGGTGGCGATATCCAGTATCTACCCGACTATCAGCGTAGTATCATCTGTGACATTCGCTACATCTTAATGATCATCGAAGAGTATGGCAAGTGCCACCGACTGCTTGACGAAATGAGTATTGTGAACTAAAGAATCAAATCTGTCTGAGACAGCTACAAAGACTAAGGGGAGAAGAATCCATCGTGGTTCTCCTCCCCTTAATTATTGTGTGATACCTCTACCTATCGCTAGAGCTGACGAACGAGCTCAGCGAAGATGCGTCCCATCTTCTCGCTAGCGGCATTGGCGGCATCAATGACATCTTGAGCATCATTGACAAAGTCATCGGCAAAGTGATACCCCTCGTTAGTAATCACACTCATACCAAAGACACGCATACCAGCATGGCGAGCCACGATAACCTCTGGAACGGTACTCATGCCGATAGCATCACCGCCCACTTTACCCCAAAAAGCATATTCAGCAGGGGTTTCATACGAGGGGCCAGTGAGCCCAACGTAGACACCTTCCTTGACGGGAATGCCTAGCTCCTGAGTGATAGCCTTAGCTTTGGTAATAAACTCTCGGTCATAAGCACGAGTCATATCTGGAAATCGAGGCCCAAACATCTCCATATTAGGGCCAACTAGTGGGTTGGGCATATTGTTGATGTGATCACGAATGATCATTAGGTCACCTACCTTAAAAGTATTGTTGATCCCACCAGCAGCATTGGAAACAAGCAAGTTCTCAATGCCGAGTAGCTTCATCACACGTACAGGGAAGGTCACCTGCTCCATAGGGTAGCCCTCGTAGTAGTGGAAACGTCCCTGCATAGCTAGCACTGGTACTCCGTTGAGCATGCCTACGATCAGATTCCCCTTGTGGCCTACGGCTGTAGAGTGTGCGAAGTGAGGGATCTGGGAGTAAGGAATGACGGTTGCTTCCTTCAGGTTGCCAGCAAGCTCGCCTAGACCGCTACCTAGAATAATAGCCGTCTTAGTTTCCTTGGGCAGACGAGAGGCCAAGAATGAGGCCGCCTCGTGGTAATGTTGTTCTTGCATCATAATTCAATGACTAATTATCTTGTAGAGCTTAGGGCTCCATTGTACTATTAAATACGAACTTACCACAAATGTACGACAAAAACCTAGACTTAGAAATACATCAGTCCACTACTAGAACCGAGGATTTTCTTGCACAGAATACATCTCTATTATGGCAAAATTGACTTACTTTGATAACTCATTGGATAGATAAATCATAATACAAACCTCAGTATGAGATCGAAGCAATACATACTTGCCTTATTTATGATCTTGACAGTGTATCAAGGTCAAGAGCTACAAGCTCAGCCACTTGCTAGAGTAGCCCATTCCTCGCCAGTGGATTTGGTTAATCCTCTTGTCGGCACACTCAGTAGCTTCGAGCTTAGCTCGGGCAACACCTACCCCGTAATCTCCAGACCTTGGGGCATAAATAGCTGGACGCCCCAGACGGGCAAGATGGGAGATGGCTGGCAATATACCTACACGGCGACGAAAATTAGAGGCCTCAAGCAGACACACCAACCAAGCCCATGGATTAACGATTACGGACAGTTTGCACTACTCCCACAAGTGGGCGAGCGGCCGTTTTTTGACGAAGAGCAGAGGGCTTCGTGGTTCAGCCACAAGGCAGAGCTTGCTCGTCCTTATTGCTACGAGGTGTATTTGGCAGACTATGACACACGGGTTCGCCTAGCCCCTAGCGAGCGGGCTGTAGTCTTCGAGGTTGACTATCCTCAGACTTCGCTACCGCATCAGCGTTGGGTACTACTAGATGCTTTCGACTCGGGCAGTGAAATCAAACAACTAGACTCTTGTACACTTGTTGGTTTCAGCCGGAAAAATAGCGGTGGTGTCCCCGAAAACTTCCGCAATTACTTCATTGTTCGCTTCGAGGAGGCAATTGACAAAGCATATCTACATTCATCGGAGGGGAAATCTGGCACTCATGCTCAGATAGCTGTCAGCCTTAAAGCTACTGAGGCTCGATCTATAACCTTCCGTGTAGCCTCATCTTTCATCAGTCAGGCTCAGGCTCTACAAAATCTAGAAGAGGTCTTAGGAAAATCGTATCAAGACGTCCGTGACGAGGGACGCAACGAATGGAATAGGCTGATGCACCGTATCGAGGTGGAGGACGAGGAGGAGAAGAGCCGAACATTCTACTCCAACCTTTATCGCTCGATGCTTTTCCCTAGACGCTTCTACGAAATAACTCATCAGGGTGATACCCTACACTATAGCCCTTACAATGGACAAGTTCTACCCGGATATATGTACACCGATACAGGCTTCTGGGATACGTTCCGCTCGCTCTTCCCTCTGGTCAATCTGGTCTTCCCCGAGGAGGGAGCCAAGATGCAAGAGGGGCTAATGAACGCATATCGAGAGAGTGGCTTCTTCCCTGAGTGGGCAAGTCCGGGACATAGAGACTGTATGGTGGGCAATAACTCTGCCTCTGTAGCGGCTGATGCCTATCTCAAAGGGCTAGGGCGTGTTAATACCAATGAACTAATTGCAGCGCTAGAGCATGGAGCCAATCATGCGCACCCAAGCATCAAGTCTACTGGACGACTAGGCTATGAACACTACAATAGACTCGGCTATGTACCCTGCGATGTAGGCATCAATGAGAGTGCAGCACGCTCACTGGAGTATGCCTACAACGATTGGTGCATCTACCAAGTGCTTAAGCGAGCAGGCGCCAAGCCTGCTCTGCAAGGGCTGTACAAGAAGCGTGCGATGAACTACAGAAATCTATTCGATACCGAAACGGGCTGGATGAGAGGACGTACACAAAAAGGACAATTCCAGACACCATTCTCGCCATTTAAGTGGGGTGATGCCTTCACCGAAGGCAATGCACTGCACTATACTTGGTCTGTCTTTCATGATGTACAGGGGCTGATCGACCTAATGGGAGGCGACGAGGCTTTTATCTCTAGGCTTGATAGTATCTTTGCCCTACCACCTATCTTCGACGACAGCTACTACGGCTTCGTTATCCATGAGATACGTGAAATGCAAATTATGGATATGGGGAACTATGCCCATGGCAATCAGCCTATCCAACACATGATCTACCTGTACAACTATGCGGGCCAGCCTCATAAGGCTCAGCATTGGATTCGTCAAGTCATGCAGCGACTCTATAGCCATGCCCCCGATGGCTACTGCGGGGACGAAGACAACGGACAGACCTCAGCTTGGTATGTCTTCTCCGCCTTGGGCTTCTATCCGGTGACACCAGCCCTAGATCAATACGTGATCGGTGTACCGTACTTCCGCTCCATTCGGCTCAATCTACCCAATGGAAGGACAACAGTCATAGAAGCCAAAGGGGCAGAGTATCCATATATCCAGAGTGTTGAGCGCAACGGCATACCATATAACAAGACGTACGTACAGTACCAAGATCTACTAGAGGGGGGGCGGTATATCTTCACTCTTGGGGCAAAGCCCTCATCTTGGGGTACTAACCCAGAAGCTCGCCCCTACTCGTTCTCCCGAGAGGTGGCGAAATAGGTTGTAGCCGATAGTACAAAAAGAGCGTATCCTAAGTCGCTTGGTACTGTACCAACTGACTTAGGATACGCTCTTTTTATGCTCGGGACTAGCTCTATTAGAGCAGTCCGTCGATCTTCTGCTTGTAAGCGTCCTTACTCTGTGCGCCTACGAGCTTGTCTACGAGTTCGCCATTCTTGAAGAATAGAACTGTAGGAATGTTGCGAACGCCGAAACGACCGGGTAGATCGCTATTAGCGTCTACATCGCACTTGCCGATATTGGCTTTGCCTGCGTACTCAGACGATAACTCGTCGATGATTGGCCCAACCATTTGGCAAGGACCGCACCATGTAGCCCAGAAGTCTACAACTAGTGGCTTACCCTCGGCTACTAGAGCCTCGAAGTTCTGATCTGTGATTTGTAGTGCCATAATCTTAATTAAATATGTTTGATTAGTAAATGATCTTGCTCGGTGCCTAGCGAACAGAGAATCCTAGCTCATGCTGTAGGCAGAAGTCGAGCAATTCGTTCGTTGCCCCTACCATCTGTCTGTCGTAGGCAAAGTTGATTTCCATACCTTGTGTAGGGTCTGCAACCTTTATTGATAACATCGCCTTTCCTGTATTGTTCGCTAGGAGCTGGGATAGCTCCTCTATGAGCGTTTCGTCGAGTTTATTTACTGGGATCGTTACCTCTACCTGCTCGACGATGCGGTCATACACCTCGTTGAGCAGCTCGATTTTCTGCACCTGCATCTCCAGCTCGCTAGGGTTATATGGGCGAGCCTGTACGGTGGCGTGAATGAGTACGAATAGGCCCTCTTGGAAGAAATTAGCTTGGTTAATGTAGCTCTGCCCGAAAAGTGCAAACTCAGTCGTACCCATCGTATCTTCGATAGTCAGCCTGCCATAATTGGCCCCTTTCTTAGTTACCCCTTTATATACCCGTGACACCACACCGCCGAAAAGCAGTCTGCGTCCCTCGCCAAGCAAATCTATGTCCGCCAGATCGAGAGTAGATACATTGCAGTAGTGCTCTAGGATCACACGATATGGAGCGAGTGGGTTGGACGATAGATATAGCCCCACCAAATCTCGCTCTCTACCTAATCTCTCAAGCTCACTATAGCCGTCGGAGAGTGTCGGAGGCATAGGCTTAGGGATCTGCATACCTTCGTCATCATCGCCAAAGAGCGAATTGGCTTGTAGGTGTCGCTCCTCCTGTACGAGCCCTCCGTAGCGCACTAGGGCTGCAAGGAAGTGCTCATCTTTGGCCTCGGACTGAGGCTCTATATAGGCCTCTCGCTCGATGCCGAAGCTATCGAATGCCCCAGAGAAGATGAGGCTCTCAAGCGTTTTCTTGTTGCAAGACGAGAGGTCGATGCGCTCCATGAAGTCATAGATATCCTTGTAGGGGCCGTGCTCCTCTCTCTCTCTAATGATGTTGTCCACCGCTGACGTACTCACACCCTTGATAGCACTTAGGCCGAAGCGAATATGTCCGTACTTATTAACGGAGAATTTCTGATCCGACTCATTGATATCTGGCACGAGTACTTTGATGCCCATGGACTTACACTCGTCCATAAGCTTGGTAATTTCGGAGATATTGTTGAGGTTGCGGCTTAGGGCACCTGCCATATATTCGCTCGGGTAGTTGGCCTTGAGGTAAGCCGTCTGATAGGCGACCCAGCTGTAGCAGGTGGCGTGGCTCTTGTTGAAGGCATAGCTGGCAAACTTAGCCCAGTCTGCCCAAATCTTCTCGAGCTTGTCGGTGGGGTGGCCGTTGGCTTTACCTCCCTCGAGGAACTTAGTCCTTAGGGCGGCCATCTTATCCTCCAGCTTCTTACCCATCGCCTTGCGCAGGTTATCCGACTCGCCTCGAGTAAAGCCTGCGATCTCACGTGAGAGCAACATGACCTGCTCCTGATAGACCGTGATACCGTAGGTATCCTTGAGGTAACGCTCCATACAAGGCAAGTCGTAGGTAATCGCCGAGCGCCCATGCTTACGATTGACGAAGTCGGGGATATACTCCATAGGGCCAGGGCGATAGAGCGCATTCATCGCAATCAAGTCCTCAAAGGTCGTGGGCTGTAGGTCACGCAGATACTTCTGCATACCAGCCGACTCGAACTGAAAGGTCCCAACCGTCTTGCCGTCGCTATAGAGCTGATAGGTCTTGGCATCGTCAAGAGGAATACGATCGATGTCTATCTCTATGTCGTGCCGTTTCTTAATGTTGAGTAGTGCCTCCTTGAGGATTGAGAGGGTTTTAAGCCCAAGGAAGTCCATCTTGATGAGCCCCGTTTCCTCAATCACAGAGCCCTCGTACTGCGTCACGAGTAGCTCCTCTCCAGTGGCCTTGTCGCTGGCAGTGCTGATGGGCACAATGTCACTGATATCCGTCTTGCCGATAATGATTCCGCAAGCATGCACGCCTGTATTGCGTACATTACCCTCAAGCATCTGGGCATATTTGAGCGTGTCGAACTCAATAGGGTTCGAGCTAAGAGAGGCCTTCTTCAGCTCGGGAACATACTCGATAGCTTCCTTTAGGGTCACTTTCTTCACTCCCGGTATCTTGTCGGGTACGAGCTTGGCTAGTCGATCACTCTCGGAGAGCGGCAGACGCTGTACGCGTGCCACGTCTTTGATGCTACTCTTAGTGGCCATAGTGCCGTAGGTGATGATATGTGCCACACGATCTTTGCCATACTTCTCTGTCACCCATTTGAGAATATCGCCTCGACCGTCATCGTCGAAGTCAATATCAATATCGGGCATCGAGATACGGTCGGGATTGAGAAATCGCTCGAATAGGAGGTCATACTTGATTGGATCGATATCAGTGATATTGAGGCAATAAGCCACAGCAGAACCAGCAGCAGAGCCACGCCCCGGCCCAACAAATACCCCCATAGCACGTGCCGCTGCAATGAAGTCCTGTACGATAAGGAAGTAACCGGGGAAACCCATGTTCTTAATCGTATCTAGCTCGAAGTCTATGCGTTCTCGCACTTCATTTGTCAGCCCTTCCTGACCATACTTACGCTCTGCTCCTATATAAGTTAGATGACGCAGATAGGCATTGGCATCCTCGAAGCCGTCGGGGATCGGGAAGTCAGGCATCAGAGCCTCGTGGTCGATGCTATAGAACTCTACCTTGTCTAGAATATCCTTGGTACGTGCTAGAGTCTCTGGTACATCGGCAAAGATTTGGTTCATCTCCGCTGTCGTCTTGAGCCACTCCTGCTTGGAGTAGCGCATACGCTTGGGGTCGTTGAGGTCTTTGCCCGTGCTTAGGCAGATCAGTCTGTCGTGCGCCTCGGCGTCCTCTTCGTTGGTAAAGTGTACATCATTGGTCGCTATGACAGGAACACCAAGCCTCTCTCCCAGCTCTAGAATGACGCTATTGACCTTGACCTGCTCCTCGTAGACAGAGCTATTACCTAGAGGGTTATCCGTTTTGTGCCGCTGTATCTCTAGATAGAAATCCTCTCCGAATAGCTTTTTGAACCACAGGATACTCTTCTCCGCCTCATCAATCCGCCCATTCATGATGTGCTGAGGGATTTCACCGCCCAGACAAGCCGAGGAAACGATGATACCCTCGTGATACTTCTCGAGTAGCTCCTTGTCGATACGTGGGCGGTAGTAGTAGCCTTCCGTCCACGAGTGCGAAACCATCTTGATGAGGTTCTTGTAGCCCGTCAGATTCTTGGCCAGTAGTACCAAGTGCCAGCCACTACTATCGACCGAGCGACTTGGCTTGTAGGGGTCTTGAGCATTGGCGTCTTTGTCGAAGCGGCGACGACGAGCGCAGTAGGCCTCGCACCCGAGGATTGGCTTGAATAGCTTCTGCTCAGTCGCCGCAAGGGAAACCTCTAGCTCCTCAATGCGCTTGATATCGTCTGGTGTAGGGGTCTCTAGAGCCTTCATAGCCGAGAGCTCCTGCTTGATTTTTTTGATGGATTTCTGCGTGTCGGAGTTTTTCTTCTGAACGTAGTTGTAGAACTCCTTAATCCCAAACATAGCACCATGGTCAGTCAATGCTATGCCCGGCATTCCATCTTTCATAGCCTTGTCTACAAGGCCTGCTATCGAGGCTTGTCCGTCTAGTAACGAGTATTGAGAATGTACGTGTAAGTGTACGAAGGGAGTCATTGTCTAATATCCTTTTTATAGCCTAGCAAAGATAGCTCATTTTAATATGTTTCTATAATGGCAACAATACTGACCATTAAAGCCCAAGAAGAGCCATCAACTGAACGAATCTAAGATTTAACATGAAGTCAATACGAGCTTATAACCGCCAGAGGTTATTTCTCCACACCCAATCAACTTGATTTTAGGCCTCCACTCCTCTACCTTTTTAGTTAAGGAATGTAAAGGAATTACGCTTAGATTTTAGAAAGTATGGGAGCTATTTATAAAGGTTCGCAAGGCGATTCGGGAAGATTAATGGGAAGTTCTTTTCGGATTGGTGGGCTAATCCTCCAAGGTATGTCCACCAATCCGAATAGATTGATGGGAAGAAATTCTGAAATTTGCTCTTCGCCTAGATAAAATCGTCCTAAATGTGATTTTATCTATTTGATTATTAGATATCTAAAAAGATACGTTTTAAGCGGCTGTTTTCATTCGGCTGGGGCTAAGTGCCCAAACGAGGTCGAACTCAATCTAGAGCCTTCTAGGGGGCAAATACTAGGCGTATCCTCCTTTAGCCCTCCCTACCCTAAGTTTCTCATTAACATTCTGAAATTTGAGCGAAAATATAAATTATAGACTAGGTTTGGCTGAGGGCTCTTCTTGGGCCTTAATGGTCAGTATTGTTACCATTGTAGAAACATAATTTAAATAAGCTATCTTTGCAGTGTTCAATTAAAATTTTAACTTTATGAAAAAACAATTCCTCTTTTTTTTCGGGTGCTTGGCTCTTCCTCTAGTGGGATATGCCCAAGGCTCTAGTACCCATTTGGATAGTATTCAGCATCTAGATGAGGTTTTGGTACAAGCTCAGAGAAATATACCTCTAGCAAGTACTAGCAAGATCCCTGCTCTACAACGTGAAATCCCTGTTTCTATGACGGCTATTACAAGAGGTCAGCTACAGGAGTTCAACCTCAACAACCTTGTTCAAGCCACTAAGCATGTCCCTAATATGCGTTCAATGCACACCTATGGTGCGTTCCAACGCTTCTATATGCGAGGCTTCTCCAATGTCGTTGTGCTCAACGATGGCATGAGAGATGACCGTCATGCTTGGTACAGCTCGGCTCCCTCTACCTCTCTAGCCTCAGTAGAGCGTATTGAGGTGATCCGTGGTGCTTCGTCAATGACAGTGGGTCACAATGCCCTTGGCGGTGTCATCAATGTCATTCGGAGGAAACCCACAGAGGCGACTCGTGTCAATGCGCGTGCATCGTATGGTAGCTGGGGAACCTACCAGCTAGAGGCAGGTGCGGGGGGACGTATCACCGAGGGCCTAACCTTCCGCACCGACTTCGGCACGGGTTACAGCGAGGGGTGGCGCCACACGCAAGATCGCTTCGTCAATGGGCATCTGTCGCTCAACTACAAAGTAAACCCACGCAATGAGCTAAGCCTGATGCTGCTGGCTAACGAAGATATGTACAAGGGAGATCCCGGGCGACCACATATGCCTGCCGATATCTACGATGCCCAAACCAACAAGCTGCTCTACAAGCGTGGCGATGCGCCTCTTGGAGGAGATAGACGCACCCACTATGGCGACCCCATCGACCATCTAGGGCACAAAAACCTGACGACTTCGCTCAAATGGCAATCCAAGCTAGGGGGATCATGGGAGCTTACCGAGTATGCCTCTTACTTCCACGACGATGTCCGATATTTCCAGACCGAGGATCTCATGTATCAGGAGTCTTCTACGCCTACCAAATACTACAAGATTGGTCAAAATAATGAAAAGGTGTACATGGATCTTGATAAGGTGAAGAGAGGATATTTTGCTTTTGACTATCAGACCAAAATCCTGCAGAACCAACTTGAGCTCACGGGCAAGATCACTTCGGGACAAACGCAACATAACCTACTCTTTGGATACGCACTTACATATACAGATATGCCACGCTTTCAAGGCCTGAAGCTAACTGGTGCAGGCAAGGACGCCTTCGTTTCTGTGGATCGCCCCATACTCAATCAGGGTAATCTCGACCCTCAGTACACGGGGCAACGTATCCAGAGTGAGCTGCTCAATGGTCTATACGTGCAAGACTATATGCGCTGGGGGAAACTGGCTGCACTTGCAGGACTACGCCTTGATGTCTATAATCGCTCCTTCCAGATGGCGAAAACGGACGACAAGACCATTCTAAGCAAGGGTGATGTATTCCGAACCAACTATCTAGCCTTTACCTATCGCCTTGGCTTGCTGTATGATATTAGCAAGGAGCTCAATGTCTATGCGTCGGTGTCCAACTTCTTCAAACCCACTCGTACGCAGCCACAAGACAACCGCATCTATCTAGATAGTCGAGGCAATGAGATCAAGCCCGGTAATAGCGACATCTTTGCTCCAGAGAGCGCTATCCAGTACGAGGCTGGAGCACGCCTACAACTGGGACGTATGCTAGAGGCCAATCTTGCAGGCTTCTATATCATCAAGGAGAATATGGTTGCCAATCTTGGGAAGAAAGACAACAAGAATGTGTCGGGACAGATCGGTCGTGCTAGCTCTATGGGGGCAGAGCTAGACCTTACCTTCAAGCCTACCAAGAGCCTAGAGTTTATGGGTGCGTATGGGCTGACTATAGCCAAGAGCGAGAAATATGCGTTTGAGAATAGTGACTATGCCAATAAGCTGGCTGGTAAGTTCCTCGATCGTATCCCGATGCATACAGCTAACCTTTGGTCTTTTTACTCACGTCCTTTGGGAGCAGAGAGCAAGTTCCGTCTAGGACTCGGAGTAGAGTATTCGGACAAGGTGTATGCCGATGCTTCCAATCAATTTGTCTTCCCCGCCTATACGCTACTCAATGCCCTAGTGAGCTACCAGTACAGCCACTGGAAGATTCAGCTCAATGCCAACAATCTCACCGATCAGGAGTACTACGTTACCTCGGTAAATACGACGGGCTATATCCCCTCTCCCGGCAGAGGCTTTACTTGCTCGGTTAGCTACGAGTTCTAATTCTACTCTGGCGTATGAAACAGAGGCGGTGTATCGAGGGACAACCCTTGGTGCATCGCCTCTCTCTTTACCTCTGAATTGGTTGGATAGGCTGGGAGGCCTTGTCTTGTAGTGCGTTGTGTTGGTCTGTGATCTAACTGATATTGTTTTTATTCGTAGAGCTTATACACCAATATTTCTGTATTGTGTTAGTATTAGTACCTTTGCAGGGTATGTGTAGACAATATCAACTATAATATCATAGATAAGAGATGGAACAGAATGAATTGCTCTTGCAGGTAAGAGCCAAGGCTGAGAGCTGGCTAGCACCTAGCTACGACGAAGCAACTCGACAAACGGTAGAGGCGTTGCTCGCGAATGAAAACACTACGGACCTCATCGAGGCTTTCTATAAGGATCTAGAGTTTGGTACAGGTGGTCTGCGTGGCATCATGGGTGTAGGCTCCAACCGCATGAACCGCTACACAGTGGGCGCAGCTACTCAGGGGCTAGCCAACTACCTCAAGCAGGAGTTCTCTCACTTGCCACAGATCTCGGTGGCTATTGGGCACGACTGCCGCAACAATAGTCCGCTATTCGCACGTATCACAGCTGAGATCTTCTCGGCCAATGGCATCAAGGTTTATCTCTTCGAGAGCCTGCGCCCCACGCCTGAGGTATCCTTCGCAATCCGAGAACTCGGCTGCCAGAGTGGTGTTATGATCACAGCCAGCCACAACCCCAAGGAATACAACGGCTACAAGGCCTATTGGAGCGATGGCGCACAGATCATCGCCCCACATGACAACAATATCATCGCCGAAGTCAATAAAATTCGCCGCGTAGAGGATATCAAGTTTACTCCCAAGGAGAGCCTCATAGAGCTACTTGGTGAGGAGATGGACAAGAAGTTCGTAGAGCGTGTAGCAGGGCTATGCCTCGCCAAGGACTCGGTAGCACGCCACAAAGACCTCAAAATCGTCTACACGCCTATCCACGGAACAGGAGTAGAGATGATCCCACGCACGCTCCGTGCTATTGGCTTCGAGAACATCATCAATGTACCCGAGCAAGATGTGGTAAGTGGCGACTTCCCAACAGTGCACTCACCCAACCCCGAGGAGCCAGCGGCTCTAGAGATGGCTATTCGCAAGGCCGAGGAAACGGGGGCAGATATTGTTTTGGCCTCAGACCCAGACGCAGACCGTCTAGGGGCTGCCGTGCGTGACAACGAAGGCAAGATGGTGCTGGTCAATGGCAATGATATGTGTGCTATGCTCACCTACTACGCTATCGCTCAGCGTAAGCAGGCTGGTACCCTCTCGCCCAAGGACTATGTAGTCAAGACTATCGTAACCACTGAGCTAATCAAGGCTATTGCAGACAAGAATGAAGTACCTATGTTCGACTGTTACACGGGTTTCAAGTGGATTGCAGATGTAATACGCAAGAATGAAGGCAAGATGAACTACATCGGTGGTGGCGAGGAGAGCTATGGTTACCTAAGAGAAGACTTTATTCGTGATAAGAGCTCGGTATCGGCATGCGCCATGTTCTGTGAGATGGCGGCTTGGGCCCTAGACAAGGGGCTCACGGTCTACCAACTACTACAGCAGATCTACCTAGAGTACGGTCTATACAAGGAGCAGGGCATCAGTGTCGTGCGCAAGGGTAAGAGCGGAGCCGAGGAGATCGAGGCAATGATGAAGAACTATCGTGAAAACCCAATGGCTACACTGGGCGGTAGCCGTGTAGTAGAAGTCCTTGACTATGCCAAACTTGAGGGTCGTTGGATCGACAAGGGCGAGGTATTCAGCCTAGATATGCCCACGACAAGCAATGTGCTACAGTACAAGACGGAGGACGGCACCAAGGTATCTATCCGCCCCTCTGGCACAGAGCCTAAGATCAAGTTCTACATCGGTGTGCGTGGTGACGTCAATACGCTAGAGGAGCTTCCTGCTGCTCAGCAGGCTTGCCTAGACAAGATCGCACAGATACGCACCGAGCTGGGGATCTAGCTAGATTGAATAGCCGAGAGGACGTGCCATAATATCGGTTTATGGGCGCTCTCTCGGCTCTTCTATCTCATGGTGTCTACTCCACCACGAGAGCTCTATCACCCACCCTAGCCTCTCTCTATCATCAATCTCATCAATAATCCCCGAACGATTTACTAGAAGTATAGCATTCAAAGAAGTATGCAAGCAGAGCAATTTCGTATGATTGCCAAGACACTCCACTCGCTGGAGGAAGTATTGGCCAAAGAAATACAAGAATTAGGCGCCACGGACATTGAAATCGGGCGACGTATGGTTTCCTTCGTAGGGGACAAAGCAATGTTGTACAAGGCTAATCTTCGCTTGCGTACGGCTCTACGTATCCTCAAACCCGTCTACACCTTCAAAGCTAGCAACCCAGACGAGCTTTACGAGGCGCTTAGCCGATTTGACTGGACGACTATCATGACGGGGCGGCAGACCTTCTCGGTCGATACGACCGTTTACTCCGACGACTTCACGCATAGTAAATATGTAGGCTACCGGTGTAAAGATGCTATCGTAGACTTTTTCCGAGCCAAAGACGGTACACGTCCGTCTGTCCGTCTAGACAATCCCGATATTTACCTCAACGTACACATCGCTAATAGAGAGGTAACGCTCTCTCTCGATAGCTCAGGCGAGAGTTTGCACAAGCGTGGCTACCGTGCGGTGCAGACTGATGCTCCGATCAATGAAGTCTTGGCCGCAGGTATCCTACTGATGGCTGGCTGGCAGGGAGAAACGGATCTAATCGACCCAATGTGTGGCTCGGGGACATTCCTCATAGAGGCAGCTCTTATCGCTCGCAACATAGCACCCGGTATCTATCGCTCAGGTTTCGCCTTCGAGCGCTGGCTAGACTATGATGCGGCACTCTTTGACGCCCTCTACAACGATGATAGTGACGAGCGAGAGTTTACACACCGCATCTATGGCTCGGATATTCTGCCTCATGCGATCGAGGTTGCCAAGCGAAACGTAGCACGTGCTGGCGTTGGTCGATACGTAGAGCTAGATGTAATGCTTCTTCAGGAGCGCCCTCAACCCACGGAACCAGCACTTATCGTAATGAATCCACCCTATGGAGAGCGGCTTCGCCTGACGGATCCTGAGGCTCTATATGCTATGATTGGGGAGCGGCTCAAGCACAACTTCTCAGGCTGTACGGCTTGGATCATAGCCTATAAGACAGAACACTTCGACCACATTGGCCTAAGACAGAGCAGACGAGTGGAGCTAATGAACGGATCACTTGAGTGCGAGCTGCGTGGCTACGAACTATTCTCTGGCAAACGAGAGGACTACAAGAGCCGCCCCCGTGAGCCACGCTTCCCCAAACAGAGAGAAACGACCTCGGGCACTACTCAGCGACAGAGAGAGGACCGCTCAGAGCGTCCGCCTAGAAGCGCTAAGCCTAGAGGAGAAGAGCAGAGGAAAGGTGGGTTTAGGTCAGACAGACCAAGCCGTGGCCAATCTACCTCTGAACGCAAGCCACGCAGCAGTCAAAGCGAACGTATAGGTGAGAGTAAGCACAAGAAGGGGCAGACACTATGGCCTAGCGATCGCTTCCGTTTCAAGGACGAGGAGGGACGTGAGCGTCGTCGTCCGCCTCGTCAGCAGGCATTCCAAGTCTTCAAGTCTGAAGATAAGCAGGACTAAACTGCCACTACAAATAGATAAGACCACTAGGAGAGGCTTATGAAACTCTCTTCTAGTGGTCTTTTTGCGTTCGGCCAATTAATCCTCTAGGTGGCTATATACTAGCGAAGCAACGATTGGCTGCGAACCCAGCCTAACTGACTTAGTTCGTCCCAGAAATGCGGGAAACTCTTGGCCACAACCTCTGGAGCTTCTACTTGTACAGCGCCCAATAGGTGCACGAAAGCAGGTGCAAGTGCCATCGCCATACGGTGGTCGCTGTGAGTACGCAGTACAGTCGCCGTATCATTATGTCTAGAGGTATACTTGCCGTCCCAAGCTATCCGAGATGGATAGAGCTGTAAGTCTGCTCCGACTTTGGCACATTCGGTTCTCAGTGCCTCTAATCTATCACTCTCCTTGATACGTAGATGAGCCACACCATCGAGCGAGAAGCTCCGTCCTAGTGCAACGGAGGTTGCGACGAAGGTGGGGACTAGGTCTGGACAAGACGAACAATCGAGCGTGAGCATGCTATCGGCTCTTGCATGGGTTAGACTCAGTTGGATACCAGACTCATAAGGCTCAGTCATCACACCAAAACTCTCGAAGATGTGCGGCAAATATAGGCTATCCCCTTGTAGAGAGGGTAGCTTCAGTTGAGGCAGTTGGAGGCTCTCGACCGCTCCTATCGCCACTAACTCGTAGGCGTAGGAGGCTGCAGTCCAGTCTGCTTCCTCCAGAGTAGTGGTACTAGCAATCTCTTTGGTTCTCGTGGAGTACTCGTAGACTTGCCCTGTCTGGTGCCAATAGACACCTTGCTCTCGTAGCACCTCGAGCGTCATCTGTGCGTATGGCGCAGATGACAGACCCGACCGGCTAACATCTATCTTGTAGCCTCCGCCCTCTATACACGCACCAATCAACAGCAATGCACTCAGATATTGCGAGCTAGCAGAGGCATCTAACTCTATGGCTTCTCCTCTTATCTGAGCGGGCTCTATGGATAGAGGCGGATAACCGGGTTGGCCTAAATACTCCAGCTTAGCCCCGAGCTGGCGCAGCGCCTCAACTAATGGAGCGATTGGGCGTTCATGTTGTCGTGCCGTTCCCTCCAGTCGAACCGTGTGGCTCGTCTTTGCCACCAAATAAGCAGCCATAAAACGCATAGCTGTACCAGACTCACCGACACTGATGACACTGCCTCCTTGATGCGATACCTCCAATGCCTGCACAAGCGATCTGATATCCTCCGGCAGCCTAGCTCTATCCGTACAAATAGGCCCGAGATCCACTCCTCGAAGCGAGGCCAATAGCAGACGCCTTGCCATTAGGCTCTTGGAGATTGGTAGATACAGGATATGCCGAGTCGGCTCAGTTCTATTATGTTGCAGGAATAGTTGTAAGTAGTTTTTGCTCATACTGATTTTCTATGACAAGAAAGATCCCATCTGCTTGAAGCGACTCGATGGCTCGGTAGTGCTCATAAGACAAGCAGATGGGATAGTATAGACTTGACAGACTTGTGCTCTATACCCTAGAATGTGTATGTACAGCCGACGTTGGCCACAAAAGGCTGTACTGGATAGCCGAGTACCCAGCTGGGCTGCTCTCCCGGAGCGAACTGGCCGTCTAGGGTAAGCGTCCACCTCTTGCCGACACGATAAGCTCCAGAGAGGCTAAATACCCCGAAGGTTGGGAGCTCGACGAACTCGGTTCTAGCTCCATTGGAGTAAGTCAGATCGGCTCTGTAGCCTAGTCCCGTCTGTACTTGATAGCCTACACTCAGATCCGTGTAGCCATTAGGGCGATAGTGTACGCTAGCCTCGAGCTCGAAGTTTGGTCGTCCCGACAGAGGGTAATGTAACTCTTCACCTGAAGGGAGAGCGACTCCATCCTTGATGCGCCACCGATGGCTACGAGCTGCAACCTTAAACGTGTAGGCACGATAGAACGTATAAGCTAGAGCTGCACCAAACTCGTAGTGGTGCGTCGGAGCCGCATCTCGGTAGAAGCGTTTATACCCACCGATAGAGTAAATCTCGTTGCTCATAGGCAGCGAACCAAAGTCACTGCTAAGGGCCTGCCCCTGCATTACATAGTCCTCTACGTTGCGCATTAGCTCATAGCTTGCATATAGCTCGAGAGAGAAGTTAGGGAGGATAAGCCCCGAGAGAGCAAGCCTAGAGGAGAATGGTATGCGTGTGAGCTCCGACTCGTTGAGCAGTGGCATCCGTGGCAGGCGTAGGGCATGGCTTATTAACCCGTTGCTACGGACTCCTCCGTCAATCTTGGCACTCAGCAGCCAACTCTCCGACCAGCCGATATGTGCATCAAGACGAGGCCACAGAAGCATCAAGTTCTTATCATCATCTGAGGACTGGAACGAAGCCAAGCCTAGTCCTACAAGTATGCCCCAGTCGAAGCGCTCCTCAACTCCGTCAATCTGCCACGAGGGGCTAATCTGTATATAGGAGTCGTTGAGCGACTTCTTGCGATCGGGTTCACCTACAGATAGCTCTCGGTCGAATAGATAGAGCAGGCCCTCGGCCTTGAAGTCTAGATTGAGCCGACCATAGTCACTCAGCGTACGCCCTAGGAGCAGCTCAACCTTGGGGTTCAGTTCTTTGAGCTCGCCCTGCTTTACCCAAGCGAGGCTGGGAGCGAAGTGATAATGCCAATTACGCTTGGTAGCCTCTATGGAGCTGATACTCCCACCGATCTGCAAGTAATGTCTATGCCACATATCATCTTTGAGGGCACGCCAAGCCGAGATCTCTTGATCCGTGTGAGCGACATTCTGCTGTTTGATTAGTAGCCCATAGAAGTTCTGATGATCCTGCTGGTAGCTTGTAGATAGGTGCCATCTCATATTGCCACTCTGGCGGAAGTAGTCTGCTCCTAGCCCCCAGCTCTGCTCCTTGATAGGCTGCTCGAGGAGCTCCCCACTAGGATTGTAATGCGTCCACCGACCATTTAGTCTGAGGTCAAGGTAATCCGTCTGAGTATTAATGGGTCGTACGCCTGCCTCCAAGCGAGCATTGTAGCGTACGCCTAGAGCTCCAGAGAGATAGCCGAGTTGACCACTCTTGCCCATGAGGGTGGGCAGAGGAGCGAGTGAAGTGAGTGCGCCTACTTGCACTGGTGCATCAAGCCTAGTTAGGGCAGAGGGAGAGAAGTGTTGCCGCTCTGCTGTATAGACCTTCGGGGTCGATAGAGTGAAGCCAATAGGCGTACGCACCTCGAGCTTGTTCTCCTGCGTAGTCATCACCTTGAGGCTACGCCGTAGTGTATCCACTGGCGTATGGGCACTTTTACTCTGAGCCCAAAGTATATCGGCACTGGCTAGCCCAAAAACAAGGCTTAGCCCGATGAAGCATATCTTGTATTTCATGATTTCTGAGAGTATTTAGTTAGGCGCTGCTCGATCATCTCTTGGATATCGGGCTCTGGGTCTTGGTAGTTGTCCTTGAGGCTCTGTATATACTGCTGAGCCAAATAGAGATCTCCCACCGCCTCGCAACTGTCGGCCAGCAAGACGAAAGCTCTTGCTAGCCAGTACTGCTGAGGGGTACCAGTAGCGACGAACTGCTCCAGCATCTCTTGTGTCTGCTTGGCTTGTCCCAAACGAAGCATCAGTGTAGCCCTACGTACCATAGCCTCTGCTCCCGCTGGAGTATCAGGGTAGGCCGATAGACTTGCGTATGTCGCTATTGCAGTTTTCACGGCTTTATTCCCCTCCTGAGCTCTACCTAGCAGAAGCGTCAGCTCCTGCATAGGCTCCGCTGGGAGCTGCTTGCGTCGAAGAAGTTCTTGGGCCACCTCGGCAGCTAGAGTAAATTGCCCTGCGTCTAGGGCTGTTTGAGCGAGCTTCTGACCAAGCTCTAGGCTAGTTTCCGCCGACCCATGAGCTAGCTGATAGGCCTTACGGTACGCCTCTACGGCTTCTGCACCACGTCCCAGAGCGAGTAATGTCGCTCCCATCTCGGTCTGCACACGTAGGGACTGCTCTGGCGAGAGGGTAAGCACAGAGAGCTGACGCAGGCGCTCCAGAGCCTCTCCTCTGCGCTCGGTTTGTATGTAGCGGTCAATGAGTAGCCACTCAGCTCTATAACGGTCGGGACTATCGGGATAGTCGCCAACGAAGGCCAGTAGCTCCTGCTCTACTCCAGCCTCGGCACGGCGCAAACGGCTCTCAAGGGCTAGATACTTCAAGTGAATAGCGTCTTGCTCTCTTGGCACAAGTTTACCTCCTAGGCCAGATACAAATGCTGCGTACTCATCGAGGCGATGATTCTCGGCATAGAGGCTTTTTAGATCGCTTAAGGCTATCTGGGCTTCACTACTCTCCGGATAGGTAAGCACCACGTGCTTGTAAGCCTCTATCGCCCGCTGCTCATCTCCTTTGTTGGACTGTATCAAAGCTCTTTCTAGAGCAGCCAGTGGAGCGGAGGGGCTAGAGGGGAATCGCTGCTCTAGTGAAGCAAAGATCTCATCTGCTGCACCCGATTGCTTGCGCCCTATCAGTAGCGCTCGTCCCTTGTCATAGAGTACATCTGCGACGTAGGCGGACTGTGGGTGCTTATCTAGTAGCTTGTCGATGACCTCTATCTGCCTGTCATACTCGCCTCTCTGTCTATGTATGGTGGAGGTGCGATAGAGAGCCTCGTCGCTCCCCTCTGGGTGAAGTCTGTCTGCACGCAAATAGCAGGCCATTGCCTCTTGTGGCTGCCCTCCCTGCCCGAGTAGGCAGTCACCCATACGGCAGAGCGCATCTGCTCTCATCTGTGCTTGTGCGTCGGACGAGGCATATCGGTCTAGGGACTTATAGGCCTCTGCATACCTCTTCTGGTTGTAGAGGGCATAGCCGTGCAGATAGCTAGCTATACCATGCTCATAGGCGGAAGCCCCTTGCTGCAAACGCATCGCAGCTGCCGCATCTTGCTCTGCCTCTCGGTACTTGCCCTCTCGCAGATAATAAGTAGCACGCATCACTCGTGCTATGGCATAGGCTTCTCCCTTGCCCGAGAGGGCGATGGCTTCGTTGAGGGTCTTGAGGTAAGTCGCTGGGTCTGACTCCTGTGTAGAGGCTAGGCGTACTAGGACGTCTTGCTTAGCATCCGTCAGTTTCTCTCCTTGACTCTCTAGACGTTTGATGAAGTCCAGTTTGCTTTGGTAGTCCTTGCCAACCGAGAAGTAGCCACGTAGCAACTCGATCACTCGTTGGCGGTGTGGGCTATGGGGATAATCGGCTAGAAATCGCTCGGTCTGTCTGATCTGGCTACCGAAGGCATCATAGCCACGAGAGAAGCCAATCTCAATAAGCTGATACAAGGCTTCTTCCTTGGTCTTGCTGGAGCTCTTGGGGTGCTCCATGACAGCCGAGAGAGCGAGTTGAGCTTGTCCGTCCTGTCCGTCCGCTCTGTACGCATTGGCTAGGGCAAACTGAGCGATGGCTCCACGCTCACCTTGAGCAAGTGTAGCACGCTGTAGGGCAGGTATCGACAGCCCCATCTGGCCATTAGCTTGGCTCTGGGCACGATGATAGTAGGCTGCCCCCAAGGCGAATGCCTCCTCTGCGGTTAGGTTAGGCAGCTCCAAAGGAGCCAAGATGCGAATAGCATTGGTATAGTCCCCAAGGGCATAATAGGCTTGCCCCATAGCCCCTTGTAGGCGTATGCGCTCGACAAGCTTGGGGAACCGATGCTGTAACTCTTGCGTACGAGCAATGGCCTTGGAGGGCGCCTCTCTCTCGTATGCCATTAGAGCTTGTAGATAGGCAGCCTCTGGGGCAAGCTCTGGGCTCCATGGGTGATCTGCCAGTAGTGTAGCAGCTCGGCTAGCCTGCCCCTCGCTCCAGTCGAGGTTGCAAAGGTAGAGTATGGCCCACTCTGCCCATATAGATCGGCCCGTAGAGGCCTGCTCTAGCAGAGCTCTAGCCGCTGGTATGCTAGCAGAGGTATTCTGCTCTGTGAGCATGAGGTAGGCACGTAGTGTCAGGCACTGGGAGTATTCTTCGTCATTGAGTCCATCGGCCTGCACTAGGGATAGGTGGTGAGCAGCATTGATGCGGTCACCGCTCTCCATATACACCAGTGCGAGCATAAGCCTAGCCCGGTTGCGATCCATTGAACTAGGGTACTGCTCTACGAAGTCGAAGAGGACCCGTGCACTAGAGCTCTCTAGGCTCATGAGCTTGGAGAGCGCTTGCATATAGGGCCTCTGATCGGCATTGGCAAAAGTAATAGGCAGGTGCAGTCGGCTCTGCGAGATACCGATATGGTTTTGTCCCACGGCATATTGCCTCATCTGGCTCTCTAGACTCAACCTAGCAGAGGGCAGAGATTGCTGTGCTCCTAGATGAGAGAGGAATAATGTAGACAGACTGAGGCAGAGGACTAAATGTTTCATACCTAAAGTAATTCAAAAACTTGATACATATTTTGACAAAGATAACAAACACAGCTCAAATGCTCCTCTGCTCATGTACTCGGCTTGCCAATACATAAATAAGGACACCATCTGAGCTGCCTCTATAGCTCTAGCGAGAGAGCCAAAGACTGCCCGTCTTGCGTACTGCCCTCTAGTGGCTCGCTAGTCTAACTGGCAAGAGGGTGGCGGAGTAAGTGCCGACCACAAACTAGGCGTCGGCTCTAGCCATGGTAGAGGCGGCTGAGCGACTGTGGGGCGAATGGGTGTATTGCGTGTCTGTGGCGTGTCGATACCAGACTTCTTGAGCATCTCGGACATCCACGGCAGACGCCCCACGTATAGGAAGCGCTTGTTGAAGTAGCCGCTTGACTTGAGCTTGTGCTTAATGATACCACGGCTATTAGTACTGTGCATAATAGTCAGATCTCCGTCCTTATTGTCCACCACGAGGGCCACATGGCCTACTCGAGAGCTAGAAGCATTGCGCCCCTTGAAGAAAACCAAATCTCCGGGTCTAGCCTCTGCGACTTTCTTGACGAAAGTGCTTAGTGCTGCCGATGAGCGGGGAATCTGTACACCTAGCATCTTATATAAATAAGATACGTAACCAGAGCAATCCAACGGCCAAGGAGCTATGCCTCGTGAGCGGTAGGGTTTGCCGAGTAGTCGCTCACCGCTGCGTATGAGCTGCGAGAGCGCTTCCTCCAGCAGAGGCTCGTCCGTGCTAGCAGCCCGTGACACTTGCGCTGTCTGTATGCTGTGACTTGTGGCAGGCTTGCTTTTGCTCTTCTTATTGCGTGCGGCGCAGCTAACCAGAGGTAGCGAGAGCAGTACTAGCAGATAGAGCCGAGAGGCTAGAGTATATTTGGGGTTCATCAGCAATCTTTATCTATTGATTTTGTCGTATTTTACCAGATATGTAAGCATTATAGCTATGAGTTTGTTGTAGCAAGGAGATAGAGTGGCGCACATAAATCTCCTCACACCGGCGTGATAGCTATCAGTACTTACACAATATGGCAACGAACGAAAATAAACATTTATTATGAAATAGGGCATAACCTCCATGGACGAAGATCTAAACTGACTGTTAAAAGATGTTATCAATCTATGGATCAATTGTCGAAAATTAGTTGGGATTTGCTGAAAAATTGAAGGACTGATTTGGGAGGATTCTAGGACTCATTTCTCTAGATGTGTCCTACAATTCGCATAGATTGATGGGAAGAAATACGCAACAGTAAAGCTCCAATCTACTGAATATGCCAACAAAACATTTTATACAACTGATTATCAATAGGATAACAAAAATCTATTTTAGGCAATTATTTTTGCTGAGCGGAGCGGAAGTGCCCCAATAAGAGAAAATGCAATCTAGAGCCTCCTAGGGGGCAAATACGAGATCTACACATTTTCCCCAAAGCGCTCATGTGCTTTCCCATCAACATTCTGAACTCTGACCTGAAATATAAATCGAGCCTTGGCCAAAGACTCTACTCTCTCGACAAGCAAGGCAACACACTTGTAGTACACCAAGCAAGCCCTCTTTGCTGCATTAGGAGACACGTCAAGTTATATTCGGCAAGGCATCGCAATCATAATAGACAAGACACAGCCCTCTCAAATTGCCAGCTCCTAACCTGACATGGGTTCTGCAGAAGAGTTTGTGTATCGTGAAAGGCTCAGTTAGCACATCGGTGTGTTTCTCTTTTCCCGCTGAGTATGAAAAGACAGAGGTCCGAGTCGGTTTCGACTCGGACCTCTGTTCCTGCGGAGAGAGCGGGATTCGAACCCGCGAGACGCTTGTGACGCCTACACGCGTTCCAGGCGTGCCTCTTCAACCACTCGAGCACCTCTCCTTTATCCTAAAAGCAGTACAAAGATAAAACTTTTTCGCAAACGAGTACTAAAACTGGAAATAAATGAAGGGCTGGATCTCAGCAGACCTCATCTGTATAACGGCAGTCAGCAGAGCCAATACAATAGCTGCCTGCCAAACGAACTCGGCACGAGCAAAGAATAGCCTAAAACGACGCTCCAGTCGGTGACTCGTAAAGTGCAGCATATAGCCTAAGATCATCAAAGCAAACACCAATCTATACCCCTGCACAAACTGAAGGAAGACCTCTGGGTGAAAGTTCGTAGCAATCTGCGTAAGTACTTCGCCTGCCGTCTGCATCGACTCTGCCCTGAAGAATATCCAAGCAAAACATACTAAATGAAAGGTTAGTATGCGTCCCAACCAGCGGCGCCAGAGAGGAAGCTGATCGGCACCACGAGCCGAGCTTGGCACTAGGCTACACCACATCTTATGCACCGCCAAAGCAACCCCATGTACTGCCCCCCAAAGAACAAACCTCAAGGCGGCACCATGCCACAGACCACCGAGGAGCATCGTAAGCATCAAATTAATATAGGTGCGTACAGAACCTTTGCGATTCCCCCCAAGTGGAATGTATAAGTAATCCCTGAGCCACGAAGAAAGTGAAATATGCCATCGCCTCCAAAACTCAGTGATGCTGGCAGACTGATATGGAGAATCAAAGTTGATATTGAAGCGAAAGCCCAATAGCAACGCAATCCCGATAGCCATATCGGAGTACCCAGAGAAGTCGCAGTATATCTGCAAAGCATAGCCATAGACACCCAACAAATTCTCAAGCCCAGTGTAGAGAGCAGGCGCATCGAAGATACGATCGACAAAGTTGAGGCTGATATAGTCCGATATGATAGCCTTCTTAAACAGACCACTTACGATCAGAGCCAGCGCCTCCCCATACTCTGCTCTTGGCAATGTAGGCTTACGATAAATTTGGGGAATAAAATCCTTGGCCCGAACAATAGGCCCTGCCACAAGCTGGGGGAAAAACGACACATAGAAGACGTAGTCTATCCAACGTTTCAGCGGTTGTATCTCTCCTCTATACAGGTCGATGATATAGCTCATGGTCTGGAAAGTATAGAACGATATCCCTGCTGGTAGAATAATGTCCCACGCTTGCCATTCACCGAGCACCCACTCGGGCTTACCAAGAGCCAAGCCAAGCATATTCATCAAGCCGAAAAACAAGCTAACAAGGAAATTGAAATACTTAAAGTAAGCCAAAACCCCGAGATTGATGAGCATACTCAAAGCAACGTAACCCTTTCGTTTACCTCTGTTTGATGTGCGGGACATCAATCTACCGATGAAGAAGTCACTCGTTGCAGCCAACACTAGAAGAATTACATAGAGACCACTGCTTTTGTAATAGAAGAATAGGGAGAAAAGTGCTACGTATACGATACGCAGAGTAGTGTATCTCCTAAGTGCGCCATAGATAGGCAGGAAGAGTAGGAAGACGAAAAAAAACAATCCACTAGAGAAAATCATCGGCGCTGTGGCATCATAGCGCAGAAGCTGTGGAATGAGAGAGAAATCCAAAGAGCTTAAAAAATCCATCACGCCCTTTATTTATGCCCCACAAGAGGCTTACTCTGCTCTATGATCTCAACCAATGCAGCAGCAATATACTCGCCATGCTTAGTATAGCCAGCTACGGTGTAGTGTGTGCGGTCTGTGTGCATCCAACCTTTGGCTAACCAATGATTAGCCTCTCGCTCTGTCCCGATACTACCATACAGATTAATCAATGTGTAGCCACGCTGACGAGCCAAATAGTCCATAGTGCGTGCAGCCGTACCCGTATTCTTGTTGTAGCTATAATTGACCACGGTACGAGGAACGGACTTTCTCTTGCCTCGAGCTCGACCACGAGCATACGCCACTCGGCTAGCGGTCTTGAGGAAGCTAGGCGGCGGTGTCGTCATCACAATCGGCAGATTGGGCAGGCTCTTCTCTAAGAGTGTAAAGAATGTAGCCATATTAGCCCGAAACTCTTCCGCTGAGAACCTAAAAGTGTAGGAGTCATTCGTCCCGAGTGACACGATCAACAGGTCTGGCTTGGCCTTAACTATACGGTCGATCTCAGCTTGTATGCTATAAGTAACATACGTAGCACCATTGATTCCCCAATGCTGCACCTGAATGCTATCTCCATACTGGCCGCACAGACGCTCTCTGATGGGAACTGTCGTGAAGCCACTAGTAATATGGCTATCTCCCAAGTGTACGATGCGTAGTGGTGCCCGATCCGTACGACTAGACTTGAACGACTGCCAAAGTGCTTGATATATTGGACTTGATGGTGCATACCAACGATAGACCTTGGGCTTGTTGGCTGCAAAAAGTGACTCTATGCCCAGAAGTAATATGAGGCATAGGCTCAAAATATATGTACTATTGCGCTGCTTCATAATATCGTTTTTCTATTTCTAGAGCTTCCACGAATTTGCTCGCTAGCTCTCGCCCACCCTTATGATTAAGATGAGTATAATCTTTGGCGGCCTTACCCTGAGCTGCCATCTGTGTAATGCCGCCTATTGAGCGCATAGCCTTGAGCAAGCTCCAAAAGGGCAACCCTAGGTCTGCCGCCAGCATCTCTTGCTGCTTGTGCAGCTCTATGATAGCCGGCATAGTGGTCATTGAGCCAGACGAACGCTGGGCCCTATCCGACACACCTAGTAGCATGACGTCGGCCTCGGGATAGAGCTGTCGTAGATGTTGTATGGCTCGCTTCATTTGCTTGGCATACCCACGATAATCTCGCTGTTTGGCATTGGCTACATTGAGGCCGTACTGTAGAATAATCAGATCGTACGGGCGTAAACGCCCAAACGTTTGGTTCAGATCAAGGTCTAGGGAGGACAACAATAGCCCTGAGTTCCCTCGTAGCGACATATTGTCTACCGTAACGCCACGGCTCTGCTCTAGGGCTATACCATAGCTCGTCATGGAGCCAGCTCCGCTGGTGAGTGCCATCTTGATGCTCGTAGTCGGAGGTGTAGCATAGGTATAGGTGGACATAGCTACGCCTTGCTCTGTGGCTGGGAGGTGAAGCTCTTCCTCGCCACTATCAGTCGTGATCTTAACGGAAAGAGGCTCCGTGGCTTGATAGTACATAGTGGCACGATCGAATGCACCCATTCCCTTAGGCAGGCTATAACGAGACCATGCACTACCCTCTGGACGAAAGATATGCCCAGAGATAATATGACGCTCTCGCTTGCTGTGTAACATTGAATGATCCTTCCAACCTCGGAAGTCATGCCGTACCGACATACGAAATCCAGCAGTAGTACTGCTCATCGGCATCCACCCCACGCCCGAACCTCCATATAGGGTCTGGAGCTTAGAGCGCAAAGCATCGGTAAAGATATCTCCCTCAACAAACGAATCTCCCAGCACAGCAATACGAACCGATGCATCTAGAGATTGGCACTTAGCAAGACTAGAGAAAAAGCGTCGAAGACCCGTACGGGTTTGGCTATAGTCTACAATCTCAGTGCTGATACTATCCTCTTCTGACCAGCTCTCTGTATGTATCCGTTCATATACTTGGGCTCGTCTTACCTGCTCTTGCTCTATCGCCTGTGCGTCACTGTGTGATGCATCTTCCCCTTCCAGCTCTATAGTTGGAGTTTCGTACATATATACATCTAGATCGATAGTATCAATCACCTCTGTGGATCTCTCGACACGAAGATCTGCCAGCATATCAATAGGCTTAGACTCCCAGCCTCCAATATTCCTAGGCAAGTAATATAATAGTAATAACCCCAGCATCACAACTAGTAACAGGGCATACATACGATAGAAGTAATCTTTCGTTTTTTTCATCCAGCGTCAATCAATATCTGCTTATTTGCTTCTCCTCACTCGAGTCTTACTCTTCTCTCGATCTCGCTTAAGGCGTTTTCGCTGCTTAGCTTCCTGCTTAGTTCGCTTCTCTCGCTGCTCAGCCTTCTCTTGCATCTCATCGTAGCTAATAGCAGGTCTAGCTAACGCAGACTCACGAGGCACTTGTAGGGGATCTGAGGCAATGGCAGTTGTATCAACCGCAGCTGGCACTGCTGTGCCGAATCCGAAATCCAGCTTCTCTCCCGCAGCAGACCTAGTCTGTGCCTCTCTATTAGTTCGCTTGCTTTGCTCCGAGACCCAATAGTCTGCAATCTCTCTCGCCACTTGCACATCTACAGAGAGTAAACTGTCTCCCCCATGTAGCAGAAAATCCAAATAGTTCCACAGCATATCGGCTCTATTGAGCCGAGCAATATTAGTCTGCGAGATGGGAAGTATTGCCAAACGACCCAAAGTGCCGTAGCTATCATCGGAGGTAAGCTGATTGAGGTATAACTCCAGAGCATACGTTGTAGTAAATTTACCTACCGCTACAGCCGGCATATCAAGCTCATTCAATGCCCTAAGTGGGACTAGCGATTGCGTCTGTTTCGTGAAGTTGTACACTGCCAAGCGATAAATCAACTCAGGAGTGGAGAGCGAATCCATACCGATCAAGAGCAGTGCATAGCGATCACTTGCTCCACTAGGAGAGAACACCTCTGCTTGATCTATCTGAGTAGAGTCTACTCCTCCAGTGGCAACAGACCAATTGATTGGCTTAGGGTGACCGGCATAGATAGGGCGCCCCTCTCTCAACCCTTCAAGCATGGCCTCTACCAAAGTCTTGATCTCTTCTGGTGGGGTTATGGTCTGCAGTTCTCGAAGCTTCTCGCCGAAGGCCACAGCATTACCCGCACTAGCTTCTGCCATAGCAGAGAGAAAGAGCAGACGAGGCAGGTGCTCACTAGTCGGATAAGTTCGTTTGATCTCGCTGTAAATACTAAGAACGCTATCGGGCTGCCCATGATGATAGGCCTCGAAGGCTCGTACATACCGCCGAGCGACAGTCTGATCTCGATCTCGCAGACGCTCTAGATAATTGGGCGTAGACAGCTCTTGAGCGAGCTGAGTATTGGGGAAAGTAACCAAATATCTGCGACGGACTTGATCTGCTTGTCCTTCATCTCCCTGCCTCAGATAGAGTAAATAGAGGCGATAGAGTATTTGCTCCGCATATTTCGTTTTTGGGAAGCGCTCTAGTACTTGATGATAAATCTTGGTAGCATCTCCTAGACGTTCTAGTTTATCCGTTAGTAAACGCCCCATCTCTACGAGATTCTGCTCGATCTGGGCTTCGCTCTCTTGCTGTGCCTGTGGCGTCATGGGCAACCTAGAGAGGTAATACGCAGGGTTGTGCGGATCTTCGGTAGGTTGGATCTCTTCTTTGACCTCACTTTGATCCGACATATTGACCTGCCCATCACCTGAACGAGCAGTAGTACTATCGGCTCCTCCCGGGAGCTGTGATTGAATACGATCTAGGACAAAGCCATCACGCTTACGCAGGCGCCAAAGATCCTCTAGCTTACGACGGCCCCATGTTCGCTCGAAATCTTTGCGCCCCTCGCTGAGCAGGGCATAGTTGTAGAAATAGAACTCTCCGCTCTCCCCTATCACTTTGGGAATAGATGGAGCACTAGGGGTAGTCGCCCCCGGCATACGTGCAGCGATATCCTGATTGCGCTGAGCGATAGAATCTCTAGCCCTCTGAGCAGCCTCCTCTGCTTCCTTGGCTTTGAGCACCCTGATCACACTATCAATCACTAGGGCTCTAGCCTTCTCGTCCATGCGAGCCAAAGCGAGCACACTATCCTCTCGGTGCACAACCTCTGCGGGCTGAGCCAAAGAGTCCAGACCTTGTGCTAGATAATTGTATGCCTTGTAGCTCGGCTCAAGCTGGGACAGAGCGGGTATGGCTTGGGTGTATGCGGCTCGGGCTGGGAGATATTGCATGCGTTGCAGATAAATCTGTCCTAGAGCGATATTGGCCAGAGCATAGTCTTGCCCTTTATTTTGGCTCGTATCTATGGCAAAGCGAAAAGCACCAATAGCCCCGAGGGTATCCCCCGAAGAGAGATAGGTGCTACCTATGGCGTAGTAGATTTGATCGAGTTGAGTTCGATACTTACCTCGGCGAGCCATCGCCTTGAGTGACCTAAGAACATCTGTATGCCCTCTAGGCGATAGCTCTGCTCGTCTGATGCGGGCAGCAAAGTCTAGAGCAGGTCTAGGAGAGAGAGAGAGCACCTTACCGTATGAACGGTAGGCTGCTAAGGCATCGCCCGAGCTCTGCTGTAGCTGCCCGAGCAAATAATACAACCTAGCCTTCTGAGCGGCTAAGGGTTCTACCTGTGCTGCCAAGGAGAGCCAAGGTAGAGCTAAAGCCTGCTCCCCCTGAGCCAGATGGTGCTCTGCCATAGTAAAGCTATACAGAGGTTTAAGATCGTTATAGAGACTTCTATTAGTCGTATCAATAAGGGCTACTAACTGCTTACCCTCACTCGCTCGGTCCGCAAGACTGAGGCAACGGACCTGCCAGAGCAAAGCTACATCTCGAACCTCTGGCGAAGCCTCATAGAGGCGAGCAATGTAAGCGAACGTAGCCATAGCCTCATCGACATCAGCATTATAGAGCTGAGCCTTGCCTAGCAACAGCCAACTTTGATGCAAAAATGGATTATACTCGCCTCTGAGCTGCTCTGCTACGGCCTTGGGATCCTTCCGCCAACTGGGTTTGCGTGCGGGTTTAATGCGAATGCTATGTTCTTTAATGGCCTTCTGTGCCTTCTCTACTGAACGATCGAATGAGCCTCCAGACTTCTTATCCGTACCTCGTACCTGTGCTATCTTATAAGCAATGAGGTCTGGGGCGATAGGGCGTGTGTAGCTCTCGTTTTCACCCTCTAGTAGTGAGCGGTAAGCCTCGTCGAAGGCGGTCTGTCCGTTGTAGTGTACGTTGTACCTTGTCGTCAGGTTATGGTATAGACGGGTAGCACTATTGTTTTTCTTAACCGTACAGCCCCAACCTAGCCCGAGTGCTATAAAACATAGGACTAGCCACAATGGATCGAAAATAGAGGAGCGAAAAACAGCTTTCATACGGTCATCATATACGGTTATCTATACGCTACGCAACTGTAGTCGACGCAAAAGTTTCGCACAGCCCAACATTAAGAATAGGACCAGTATGATCAGTACTCCCGAGGGGACAGCTAGCAAATAGTAACTAAGCAGAAGACCCGAGATATTCGCAAACAAACATACCAAGACAGAGCCAAGCATTAGCCGCTTGAAGTCGGCGACAAAGAGCCCTACTATACTCTGTGGCAGAGTGAGCAAAGACATCAAAAGCATAATCCCCACTAGCCTGATGCACAATACCAAGCCTACTGATACGATCACAAGCATAAACATATTCCAGCGGTCCGCTCTCACACCTCGTGTCCGAGAGAAGTCGGGATCGAAAATGGAATATAAAATGGGACGATAGAATAGAACCAAGCAAAGCAATAGCAAGGAACCAAAGCCCGCAAGCCACAATAAATCGGTCGAGCTAACCAGCAAGATATTGCCAAAAAGGTAAGACGAAAGACCCGTTGTATAGCCGGGTGTAAGAGTTAGAAACAGAACACCCAATGCCATACCAAGAGCCCAAACACCAGCAATAGCAGAGTCTTCTCTGATCTCTCCACCTCGGCTCAGAGAGCTAATACCAAGAGCGGCCAGTACGGCAGCTACTCCAGCAGATAATATGGGGCTAATACCTAAATAGACCCCCAGTCCCAGCCCTCCGAATGAAGCATGCGTAATCCCTCCACTAACAAAGACTATGCGGCGTACCACAATATAAGATCCTATCAGCCCACAAACTAGAGCTGATAGGACAGACGCCCAAAGTGCGTTTTGGAAGAATTGAAACTCGAAAATGCTTGCCACGCCCAGAGCCTACTACTTAATTAATGATGATGTGCGTCTGGCCCGTGCTCCATGTGGTAGGCTCGGCACTCGCCTACGATGAGGAAAACCTCTGGTTTAAGATCCTCGGGAAGCTCTATCTGACGTAGTTGCAAGCTACGCACCCATCCTGCCACATCATCTTGGTTTAATGTGATGAGGATATCTCGAAACTCATCAACTGCCTCGGCTGAATAGTCGCAGGCCTGAGTACCATGGAAGCGGTCGAGCTCCTCGTCATCGTAGTAGACAATCCGTGTGCTGACTGCAGAGAGCAAGCTATCTCGCTCGCAGGTCATGTGCATACCACAGCAACCACCTACACTGACTGGACGCTCGGGTTCAACCTCCACTGCCTCGCCACGTGCGATTTTAGCTTGACGAATCTGTCCTTGTATCCAGCCGACCAAGGCAGCGACAGCCCCAAGGGCTAGAAGGGCGATAACTGCCCATGTTATATTCATACTCTTGTTCCTCTTAACTATATCACTTGCTAAACAAGGCTTCGCAGATGATTGGGGACACACATCAAACGCCCAGATGTATCTATCTATTGCCTCGCAAGTTTACAACAAAAGTACAATAAAGATGTTTCAATCCACACATAGACCATTTTAGCTTCAAGGGGCTGTACCGAAAACTCAATTCCAGTACAGCCCCTTGACTTGACTAAATCACCCTAATATCTAGAAGCGCTGAAGCATCTGCTTGAGGCTTTCCTTGGCATCGCCGAGGAACAGATGCACGCCCTCGGCTCGCGTGTACAGAGGATTGGGGACGCCTGCATAACCGGGAGAGAGGTCGAAGTTGCAAATCACAATCTCTCGAGCTGCGTCTACACTCAAGACAGGCATACCATAGATTGGCGTGCCCTCGGCCTCACGAGCAGCGGGGTTAAGCACGTCATTGGCACCAATCACAACTACCAAGTCCGCAGTCTTGAAGTCATCATTGATCGCGTCCATCTCGTACAGATCCTCGTAGTCTACATCAGCCTCGGCTAGTAGCACGTTCATGTGCCCCGGCATACGACCTGCCACGGGNATCATTGATCGCGTCCATCTCGTACAGATCCTCGTAGTCTACATCAGCCTCGGCTAGTAGCACGTTCATGTGCCCCGGCATACGACCTGCCACGGGGTGGATTGCGTAGCGCACTCGAGCGCCTTGGCTCGTTAGCTTATTGGCTAGAGCTCGCACCTCGTGCTGAGCCTGAGAGAGTGCCATACCATAGCCGGGGACGATGATGACTTCACGAGCCGAGCGAAGCACCTCCGGCAGACGATCTGCTGTATTAGACTCTGCCTTGCTCGAAGCTCCCTTCTCGTCAAAAGCTGACAGCAGTCCCTTGAGGCTTTCCTTGGCGTCGCCGAGGAGCAGATGCACGCCCTCGGCTCGTGTGTACAGCGGATTGGGGACGCCTGCATAGCCGGGAGAGAGGTCGAAGTTGCAGATGACGATCTCTCGAGCCGCATCTACACTCAAGACAGGCATACCATAGATAGGCGTGCCCTCGGCCTCACGAGCAGCGGGGTTAAGTACGTCATTGGCGCCAATCACAACTACTAAGTCGGCAGTCTTGAAATCATCATTGATCGCGTCCATCTCGTACAGATCCTCGTAGTCTACATCAGCCTCGGCTAGTAGCACGTTCATGTGCCCCGGCATACGACCTGCCACGGGNATCATTGATCGCGTCCATCTCGTACAGATCCTCGTAGTCTACATCAGCCTCGGCTAGTAGCACGTTCATGTGCCCCGGCATACGACCTGCCACGGGGTGAATGGCGTAGCGCACTCGAGCGCCTTGGCTCGTTAGCTTATTGGCTAGAGCTCGCACCTCGTGCTGAGCCTGAGAGAGAGCCATGCCATAGCCGGGGACGATGATGACCTCACGAGCCGAGCGAAGCGTATCTACGAGCGTTGGGCGTGCTGACTCACTGGGCTTAGACTCGTCTGCGACAGGAGCTGCTGTACTCTGTGGCTTGCTCGCAGTTTGTGACTGTGGTTTGGAGGTGTTTAGTCCCTCTCCAAGTAAGATGGAGGCTAGGCTACGGTTCATAGCTCGGCACATGATCTGTGTGAGGAGCAGACCGCTAGCTCCCACGACACCTCCGATTGCCACAAGTAGCAGGTCGCCCGTAGCCATACCTGCAATGGCACCCGCCAAGCCGCTAAGCGAGTTGAGTAGAGAAATGGTAATAGGCATGTCTGCACCACCGACACGAATGGCGAAGAGATAGCCAAAGAGCGTCGAGAGCACGGTTACTATCCCAACGGTGAGTGCATCTGCCTCTAGATAGCCCAAGAAGATCATGACCGTGAGCGCGCCGCTCATGCCGATGCACACGTTGGAGATGAAACTATGGGCAGGGTAGACAATAGGACGCTGGGGTAGGAGCTTGTGCAGTTTACCTGCTGCCACAAGACTCCCCACTAGAGTCATCATACCAATCAAGATCGCTAGAACAGACGTACCAGCAGCGAAGCGAGGATTGTCGCTCGTCATGATACCTAGACTCATGCCTTGTAGGCTGAGGAAACCGACAAGGGCCGATGCGCCACCTCCAATACCGTTGAGCAGAGCCACAAGCTGTGGCATCTGTATCATCTGCACACGTCTGGCCAAGCGCAAACCGATGAGGCTACCAATAGCTATGAATAGGTAGATCGTCCAAGCAGAGAATACCTGATGATAGACCAAAGTAAAGATAATGGCCAGCAGCATGCTTAGAGCACTGAGCTGATTGCCTGCTTTGGCAGTCTGCACACGGCTCATCATCCAAATACCGCCTAGCACCATGACGGTAAGCAAGGCGCATATACCATAATATATGTAAGGTGTCATGGGCCAAAACTATTTTTTGCGGTTGAACATGCGTAGCATACGGTGCGTCACAGCGAACCCGCCTACTACATTGACTGTGGCTAGGATAATGGCTAAGCCTCCTAGTATCTGGCTAAGCCAGAGATGCCCACCTGTGGCACTGAGCAGAGCCAGACCTGTGGCAGAGACAGCACCAACGACGGTAACGCCACTCAGAGCGTTCATACCCGACATCAGAGGCGTGTGTAGCAAGCTGGGAACATTACGAATCAATAGATACCCGACGACCGTGGAGACAGCCAATACTATGAGATAGAGCAGTGGGGACATAAGTGTTATATTCCTAAATAGTGAGTTATCAATAAGCCGAGGCTGTGCCCCTGTGATGCTACTCGCAGCGACACAGCCTCGTAGACTAGTTGCAGATTGTCTGATTACTTGGCTGCCATAGCCTCCAGCGTACCAGCGTGGACGATCTGTCCGTCGCGTGTAACGAGGATCTTGGCACAAATCTCATCATTCATGTCTAGATGTACGGCACCGTCCTTGACGAGGTACTTGACTAGATTGTACATATTGTTGGCAAACATCCATGTAGAGCTCTTTGGGAGCATGCCCGGGATATTTTTGATGCCTTCTAGGATTACTCCATGCTTGACGGCTCTCTCTCCTGCTGGTGTTATCTCGCAGTTACCGCCTTGGTCAATAGAGATATCTACGATCACTGAGCCCTTCTTCATTTGGCGAACCATATCCTCGGTGATGAGTATGGGGGCAATTTTTCCGGGGATTAGGGCGCTACAGAATATCACGTCCATATCCTTGATGACCTCCATAAGGCGCTTACGTTCCTCCACCAGCACATGCTCGGGCAGTGTATTGGCATATCCACCCTCGGCTACGGCTAGCTCGGCTGGCACGCCAAGGTCCACGACCTTGGCCCCTAGGCTCTGTGCTTGTTCGACGGCAGCAGGGCGAATGTCGGCAGCATAGGTCTGGCAACCTAACCGTTTGGCCGTAGCTAGAGCTTGTAGTCCTGCTACGCCTACGCCGATGATCAGAGCCTTAGCAGGGGGGATCATACCTACGGCAGTACCCATCATCGGCATAAAGCTCGCCAAGTCGTTGGCTGCCATCAAGATTCCCTTGTAGCCGGCACAAGTACTCATCGAGGTGAGTGCGTCTAGGTTCTGAGCACGACTGATACGTGGCACGCCATCGAGCGTCAGACCAATGACTCCCTGCTGAGCTAGTCTGCGTACCATGTCGTGATTGACTGGCGAAGCTGGGTGAATGAAGGTGATGAGGTATTGACCCTGATGCATCATATCGACCTCGTGTAGCCCGAGCTCATGGTTCATCTGGGGTTCTTTTACTTTGAGGATAATGTGTGCCTGATCGTAGATTTCACGTGGCGAATCAACTAGCTCAGCACCTGCTGATGCATATTCTTCGTCATGGTAAAGTGCGCCAAGGCCTGCATTCTTCTGAATGAGTACTCTGAATCCGTCCTTAACAAACTTGGAAACAGTCTCTGGTGTGGCAGCTACACGTGCTTCGCCGTGCATAATTTCTTTTGGGATACCAATGATAAGCATCATTTTTAACTTTTTAAGCGTTAATATATCGTACACTTTTGTTTATATCCAACACAATGCTGCAAATATACTAAAGAAATACTAGCATCAAAGAGAAACTCAACAAAAACACATCTTCAGTTTGTTCGCAATCCTAATACCTCGGAAGTTTAGCCCCAAGCATCATGCTTAGGTGCTTGCACAAGGAGCCACTGATCGCTCATGGCGTGCTACTAGAGGCCTGCTCCTCGGCACATTGCTGGTACTATACCCTACTCCAGCGGGCGAAGCTCAAGCCATGATCCGTTATTTATGCCCCCGCAAGGAGGCTACATGGGGCGAGACACACAAGTTTGACGCCTCGTTTATCCCTCACAATCATTTGGTTTACAAAATAAACTGAATTACATTTGTAGAGTCATTGCGCACTTAATGCACTGATATTTGTAACTACTAGTAAGCAAGGCGGACGGCTACAAGCATTTAATCACATCGTATTACTTATCTCAACACGCACACAATGGCGGCAGAAAATCTCAACCCAAAGCAAAGTCTAGAGGTCATCGAAGCGATGATCAGCAAGACAAATCGTAGAATCAACACCACGGGGGCGACCCAATTCCTCCTCTGGGGCTACGTCACAGTCCTGACGAGCCTGCTACACTACTTCTTAATGCCCTATATGACGTCTATACATCACGCCTATATCTGGCTACTCATTCCGTTTGTCGGTGGCATTATCTCTTGGCTAATGGCTCGCAGAAAGCGCCATCAACCGTATAGTAGCAGTCAGATAGACTACTTCATCAATACTGTTTGGCTCGTGAGCGGACTCAATGCCCTTGCTTGTTCCTTTGTCCTAGGGTTCTTTACGTTGATTGCGATCATCATTCTTCTAGGCTCGGCTTCGGCGATTACGGGCTTTGTCCTACGCATCAGAGTGCTACAAGTCTGCTCTATCTTGGGTATGGCGATTGGTTATGGCAGCATCATACTCGACCGCACTCTAGACTTGCTCTCTTATAGGGATTATAGTCTGGTGTTTGGAGTCGTCTTTTTCGTTATGCACTGTATCCCGGGGCATTACCTCTATGCGCAAATACGCCGAGAGCTCAAGAGTACACCTAATGCGTCTGTCGTATGAGCGACGTGATCAACTTGCCAAGCCTCGACCCACTACTCCTCTCCGAGCTCAGACTCTCGATCATGTCGATCTTGCTCTCGCTAGAGGAGGCGGACTTTCTCTATATTAAGGAAGCAACAGGAGCCAGCTCGGGCAATATCAGCGTACAGATAGACAAGCTCGCATCGGCAGGCTATATCACCATCGAGAAGGGCTTCATCGGCAAGCGAACACGTACTACTTGTCGGCTCTCGCCGCTTGGGCGAGAGGCTTTTGTCAAGCACTTCGAGGCTTTGAAATCATATCTCCCCAATTCTAATAAGTTATGACCATCTCTACCAGATTTATGTGCATCGCACTGCTGATGACCTACTCGAGCCTAGCCGAGGGTCAGACCCTGCTCAAGGGACGAGTACTCGACGGGCATGGGCGCCCGATACGCCTAGCGAATGTGTACCCAGCAGACTCTTTCGACGGCACAGCGACCGATTCGCTCGGCTACTTCTCTCTCTCGACGGAGGCACCGCTCCCCCTAAGCCTCGTCGCCTCGCATCTGAGCTACGAAGCCGATACCATTGTGCTCAAGCGTATGGAAGATGCCCAAGACCTCACCTTTAGCCTCAAGGAGAAGCTATCGCTGACGCTAGAGGAGGTTGTAGTGAGTGCCTCTGCTCTACGCTTCAACGACCGCAAAGGCCAAGCCGTCATGAAGCCGATGGACGTCTACACCAACCCAGCAGGCTCGGGCGACCTAGCCCTATCTATGCGGCAGATGCCGGGCTTGCAGCATGTGGGGCAGACAGAGGGCTTCTTCGTGCGTGGAGGTGCTGCGTGGGAGACGAATGTGAGCATCGAGGGGATACGTATCCAGCGTTTCTTCGGCAAGAATGGGCACAATACCCCCACGAGGGCACGCTTCGAGACGGGTATGTTCCAAGGACTAAGCCTAGCCACTGGCGGCTATGGTGCAAGCAAACAGGGCGGTCTGAGCGGATTGCTCGAGCTACAACTCTCGGGGCAGTCGCCTTCGTCGCTCAATGTATCGCTCGCATCGGTCTTCGCTGGCATCGGCTGGGGCTACCTCTCACCCAAGAAGACGACCTATATCGAGCAGGGAGTGAGCGTCATTGAGGGCTCTGCCCTTAGGCTGATGCTTAGGAACGAGTACAAACTGCCCGAGGCTCCTTTCGGTATGATCTATCATGCTCGACTAGCTTGGTCACCGACAAAGCAGGACGACGTCAAGGCGCTCGTGATGATGCGCCGAGATAAGCACATCTCACTCGCCCCAGCCCCCACACCCTATGGCACCACCTCGGAGCTATACAAGGGACGTAACGACTATGCTTTCGGCATGGGGCGCTGGCGCCATCATTTCCAAGACGGCTATACCAAGACTACACTTGCCGTTGGTCTTGGCTGGGACGACAATAAGCTCCACATAGCCTACCCCGACTGGCACAACCGTAGCTTCGAGATGACGTCACGAGAGCTAGATGCCCAGATACGTTTGAGGCTAGATACACGCCTCACCTCGCTCAAGGTGGCTGGTGGTCTGGACTATGCCTACGTCCGTGCCAAGGCTGCTCTACGGCAGAGGCAGGGCATTGGCTCGATAGCTGATGCGACCTCATCGGCTTGGGTTGAGGCTTTCTACCCCATTAGCCGCTCACTATCGCTTGAGGGAGGGCTAAGGCTGGAGCATTCGTCCCTCATTGGCTCGGCCACACTGCTTCCACGGGCTGCGCTTGCCGTGCGCCTGCATCAGACTGGTACCCTAAGCCTAGACCTCGGTAGATATGCAGCCCTAGGCGACTACTACCTGACACATGGGATACAACCCAATGCTCGAGAAGAGGCCTATCAAGCCAACCTAACCTACGAATGGCGTCCCAAGCTGCATCATCTGCTACGCTTGCAGATCTATAACAAGGAGTACAGCAGCCTCACTCGCCTGCATCACAACTACCGAGTGGACAATCTAGGCCGTGGCTATGCTCGTGGAGTCGATGTATTCTGGCGAGTTACACGCCTTATCCCCAACGTTGAGCACTGGCTCTCCTACACCTACACCGATGCCCGTCGTAGCTGGCTGTATGCTCACGAGCTAGAGCAACCCGACTTCGTCGCCACGCATACAGCCTCGGCCGTGATCAAGTATTGGTGCAAGCCGATCTCTTCGCTCTTCAACCTCGCTATAAACTACCGCACGGGTATGCCCTACCACAATCCTAACAGCAAGGCTCGAGGCTACTACAACGAGCTCAATGACGAGAGTTTCGGTCTGAGCTTCTCGTACAACTATCCGTTTATGCTTGGCCGTATGGCAGGTGTGGTCGTGGCTAGTGTGGAGAATATACTCAATGCTGCCCCAACCTTCGGCTACCGCTACTCGCCCGAGCCTAATGCTCTGGGGCAATACTCGGCTACACGCATCACTACACCCTATCGGCAGGTCTATATGCTCGGCTTCTTCATCAATATCGGTGTAGATAGACGAAAGGAAATCATGAATACAAACCTCTAAATACAGTAATAATAATGAAGCGAATAACGACTCCCCTACTCTGTGCTCTGCTCTTGCTCTGCTCGGTGAGCCTTGGCGCCCAAAGCTCAGCCTACCAACGTGCGATGACCGAGCGTACTGCCAAGCTAGGCTCTGCCTCGATTGAGGTCTTGCAGAGCTTAGCAGCGGACTTTGACCGATTTACTCTGATGACGGGAGCAGACTGGACAGCTCCCTATTACTCGGCTTACTGCCGTGCCATACAGGCCTTTGCCGACAGTGAGGCAGCCGACCGCCTCGCCGAGCAGGCAGAGCAATACCTAGAGAAGGCGACGGAGCTAGGGGGCGATGCTTCCGAGATTGCCTGCCTGCGCAGTATGCTCTTCGCCGCTCGCCTGCAAGTTAATCCACAGACACGCTGGCAGATCTATGGGCCAGAGAGCGCTAAGCAGCTCCAACTAGCCCAAGAAGCCAACTCCAATAACCCGAGAGTCTACCTGCTACAAGCCCAGTCCGTGGCCTATACGCCAGCAGCCTATGGCGGAGGTAAAGACAAAGCGCTACCGTCTATAACCAAAGCACTAGAGCTGTACACGAAGCAGTCGCCAGAGCCAGCCTATGCGCCACACTGGGGAGAGGAGCAAGCTAAGGCACTCTATCACTTCTGCACAGCCGAGGAGGCGAAATAAACCCACCTCAATGAAGATATCTAAGGGGTTGCATCAAGGTAAAACTTGATTGCAGCCCCTTCTCCATACCCTAGAGTTGGTGCCTATAAACCCTCTAGAAGCCTACAATGATTAATTTTATCTATTACTTCCCTTCTGGTATTACAGTGCTTATTAGTCAGTAAAACGCATCATTTAGATCTAGAGCAGACGTCTTATTAGTGAGTTATTGGTGTCGCTAGTCTAGAGAAATATCGTCCTCAACGACTTCTCCAAACATCATTTTACAAACACCTAGTTATCATTGACTTAACATAGACTTATCAAAGCCTAAAATTTGAGACGTCTCAATCCGAAAATTCAGACGTCTCAATCGTGCTGTTTAGACGTCTCAATTTTCGGATTGAGACGTCTGAATTTTTTGTTTGAGATGTCAGTGCATTTTTTAGCAATTTTTTGAATGATTTTCGGGGGGCGTTAGTCCGATTATTCGCACTTGTAATTAACACTTTTTTGAGCCGAAAAAAATCGCACCACAATCCATGCTATCTATTGGTTTGGTTCGGATATTTGTTATACATTTGTCTGTTTCCTTATGAAAAGCACTCTAGTGAGGGTAAAGCCTTCAACTTCTCTAGAGGAAAAACATCATGAAGGCATATACAATTTATTATGGCTAATAGACCATTGGCTTACGTACTCGTTGAGCGGAAAGCAAGTTTCGGGAAGATGGCAGGCAAGACTGTCCTACAAGCTCGTCCCACTGGTAGAAAACGTATTGATCATCGCAACTTCTGCGAGGAGGTGGCTCGTGCAACCACTTTTACCGGCGCAGAGGTGGAGGCAGTGCTTCGTCTAGCTGCCGAGATTGCGAAGCAGCACGTGGAGAATGGCGATATTGTGGACTTTGGGGACATCGGTACGCTCAGTCCGTCATTTCAGAGTAAGCTAGTTGAGAAGGGCAAAGAGAAGTTCAATGCCAATGTGCACATCACCAAACCCGTCGTGCGGCTTAGTGCATCACGCAAATACTTCGCCCTTAGCAACGTGAGCTATGAGCAAACACTCGTCAAAGCCCGCAAAAGCATCGACACACCGCCAAGCGACACCGACAGTGGCGGCAGCAACTCTGGCAGTGGCGGCGATAGCAGTAGTGGTAGTGGTGGCAAACTGCCCGAGGCAGGCTTGTAAACTCGCCTAGGCTCCAAGACAAACATCGCAAGCGAGCGACTCTACACAAGGCACTCCGTGACCTACACAGCGTCCAGTAGGGCCGAATGACTTATCCTAAAGGGTACACCAAAGGGGCTGCGTCTAAGTATTATCTAGACGCAGCCCCTTTGGTATGTCGTGCTCTCGGTCGCTTACCGACTACTCTTGGTAGTAGAGCCGCTGTATGCGGTGCGAGAGTGTGGTGAGTATCTCGTAGCTAATAGTGCCACACGCCTGTGCCATCTGCTCGAGCGAGAGTGCCTCGTCTGCGAAGATGAGGACCCGATCGCCCTCTCTGGCCTCTGGCACATCGGTTATATCAATCATACAAGCGTCCATGCAGATGTTGCCGATAGTTGGGCACAGCCGACCTCTGACGGCCACAGACCACGCACCATTGCTCAGCATACGCCTAAAACCATCGGCATAGCCAATGGGGATAACGGCTAGGCGTGTGGGACGAGCCACCTCCCCCCGACAACCATAGCCTACCATCGAGCCAAGTCCGACGTCTTTGATTTGCAGAATAGTGGTAGAGAGGCGAGCCACAGACTTGAGGTTGGGCTGCTGCGTAGGGCTAACGCCATATAGACCGATGCCTAGCCGAGCCATATCGAAGGCATATTGGTCGGCGAACCGCTCCAGCCCAGCCGTATTGAGCAGATGAAGCAGAGGGCGATAGCCGAGTCCCTGCTCGAGGGTTGCGTGCGCCTCGAGCAGATAGTCCGCCTGTGCCTTGGTGAAGTCGTCCCACCTTGCTTCGTCTGCCGAGGCCAAATGGCTGAATACACTCGCCACCGATAGGCTCTCGGTTCGCTCGAGCAGGGTGAGCACTTGTGGCAGCTCATCGAGCGAGAAGCCTAGGCGGTGCATACCACTATCTATCTTGATGTGTATGGGTCTACGCTCTAGGCCTCGTGCCTCGGCTTCCTCGATCAGACCACTGAGCAGAGCCAGACTGTAGACTTCGGGCTCCAGATTGTATTGGAAGAGTGTTTCGCTACTAGATAGCTCCGGATTCATCACGATAATAGGGCTACGAATCCCCTCCAAGCGTAGTGCTTTGCCCTCATCAGCCACCGCCACGGCCAGATAGTCCACACGGCCCTCCTCAAGTGTGCGTGCTAGCTCGAGGGCTCCGATGCCATAGCCGTCGGCCTTAATCATGCAAATAATCCGCCCTTGGCGTGGTAGCAGGGAGCGGTAGTAGGCTAGATTGTGGCGCACTGCCGAGAGATTGACCTCGAGCGTAGTCTGATGCTCTAGGCGAGAGAGCTCTCGATAGATGCGCTCGAAGCCAAAAACTCTAGCTCCTTTGAGCAGAATACAAGCCCTATGCAGATCGTACAGAGCAGATGAGCCAAGTAGCTCCTCGGTCGTAGCGAAGTGCGTGCAGGCAAACGAACGGCACTGCTCGAGCAACCTGCCGATAGTAGGCCCGACAGCGAAGACTTCGGCGACCTGATAGGCCTCGAGTAGCTCCGCCACCTGAGCGTAGAGCTCGTCGGCAGAGAGGGGGCTCTGCTCTATGTCGGACAAGACGACCACAGCCTTGGCATTGGAGCTCTGCACACGTCTGCGCTGGAAGTCGAGCGCCATACGCAAGGCATCGAGATCGTTGGAATAGGAGTCGTTGATGATCGTATTGCCTCGATAGCTCTCTTTAACCTCCAGACGCATCTCCACAGGACGCAAGCGGTGCAGCAGACCGATGGCAGTAGGCAGATGATCGGGGCATAGTACAGCGATCGCAGAGAGCGACGTCAGCGCATTCTCTATGCTCGCCTCGTCGCTCATGGGCAGTAGTGCCTCGTAGACTTGCCCCGAGTGGTGTATGCGCAGTAGCGTTTCGTCGCCACACTTCTGGCTCTGCTCTAGCCAGAGCAGGGCAGAGCGATCGGTACGGCTCCAGCCACGCAGACGCCCAAGCAGCCCCAAGCGCTCGAGGCTGGCACCGATGAGCGGGTAATCAAGCGGAGCAATGATAGACTCAACCGAAACGAAAAGTTTGAGCTTCTCGTCTAGAAGCGCCTGAGCCGAGGCGAAATGCTCGGCGTGCGCACTACCCAAGCTCGTCAGTATGCCCACCGAGGGCGCAATCATATCCGCCAAAGCCTGCATCTCGCCGGGATAAGAGATGCCCGCCTCGATGAGTGCCAGCTCGTCCGATGCCTCCAGCTCTAGCAAGGATAGGGCAACGCCAATCTGCGAATTGTAGCTACGAGGCGAGCGACAGATGTGCTTGTAGTAGGGGCGCAGTAGCGTATGGAGAAACTCTTTGACTATGGTCTTGCCATTGCTGCCAGTAATGCCGACCACAGGCAGGTCAAAATGCGCACGATGATATGCCGCCAGCCTCTGGAGCGCACGAATGGAGTGCTCGACCCGAACGAAATTGGCCTCGGGGCAACTCGACAGATAGGCGGAGAAGTCGTCCTCAACAATGAAGGTACGCACGCCTCTCTCGTACAGCTCTCGTATGTAGCGGTGCCCATCGCCCGATGAGGTGCGTATGGCGATGAACGCAGTACCGTCGGCTCTAGAGAGCGAGCGGCTATCGGTTAGCCATATGTGTAGCTCCTCGCTCTGTACCAACCGAGCCTGTCGGGCGGAGAGGAGATCGGCAAGAGCGTCTGATGTTATATGCATAGTACAATACTCATATTATAATTGATCTAATCGGAGAACCACGAAGACAAGTCCGCCTCGGGGAAGCGGCGCTCGAAGGCTCTAAGGCGCACGAGTAGCTGCTCTCGTCTAAGGTCTGCCTCGGGGTGATCGGCATGCAAAGGGCGATGCTGGTACTCGCTACGCAGACGCGCCAGATGCGTCATGGCCTCCAAGCACTCAGGCGAGCAAGCCCACTGGACGAAGCGATCACCCACGATACGTGCCGTCTGGGCAGTGGGGTGAAGCATATCCTCGGCGTAGAAACGGTAATCTCTCAGCTCGTCCTGTACGATCTCGTATGCAGGGAAATAATGTATGCGATCGGGGAATAGCTTGTGTAGCTCCTCGTTCATCAGCATCAGCGTGGCCTTGCTCAGCTGATTGCCATGTGCTCCGTCCCTAAGATGACGCACGGGACTAATCGTGGTAATAATCTGTAGCTCGGGGCACTTGGCCAGTAGTGTGCCGAGCATGTCCTGCCACGGAGCGACCAATTCGCCCACCGAGAGGAGGCGGCGCTGGAAGTAGTAGTCGGGGAGTTTGTGGCAGTTATTGACCACTCGGCTACCCTCTTTGAGGTAGTAGACGAAGGCAGTGCCCCAAGTGAGCAGGAGGAAAGAGGTCTTCGACAGGGCCTGCATAGCTCGCTCATAGTCGGCATTGATCAGACTAAGGGCTCTATCGGGGTCTGCACTGGAGTAAGCTCCGTGGTGATCGAAGCTATGGAATAGACCATCGTGCTCGATGAGCTCGTCTAGGGTGTAGGCCCTATGCTCCATCAGCCGCATGAGCGACCTCAAGATAGAGAGCGGATTGTACTGTATGCCGAAGGGATTAATCACGATGCTGTGCCCAGCATCACGCAGCATGGCTCCGATATGCTCGCTAAAGCACGAGCCTAGACTCATCACTCCCTGCCCGTAGTCTAGTGGGTCGAAGGTGCGACGAGGCGTCTTAACGACTGTCTGTAGCTGTGTCATTGCTTGTCTTCTATTTATATACGACAAAAGTACTAAATAGCCAGCTAGCTCTGTGTCTATACAAAACAAGTTGATAGAGGAGAGCCAAAGCCCCCTCTATCAACTCGCCTTACTTCGTATGATACGTATCTAAGCTATGCTAGCCTTCCCAGAACGTGAGGTCTGGCGCTTGAGCTTCGACCCGCTGCTCCAACTTATCGGGCAGATTGTAGAATAAATCTAGCCCTGTCTTTTCCTCCAGCTCGTCGATGGAGATGACTACCGACTCAGTAGCAGGGAAGTTCGCTTTCTTCTTACCATAGATCTTATGCTCCACCCAGAAGGCTAAAGCTTGGACTGTAGTCCCCTTACGAACGAGCATCGCCATCCAGTAGTAGCTTGGCCTTGCCATTGGTACTCCTTCGGGTAACGTGTACGTGCCGCTCTTAATCGAACCGCCCTTGGCGACATACATCACATCTCTGAAGCTATTATCTCTCCCCCACTTCTGCACCTTATCCTCTAGATGCTGCCAATAGCCTTGATTGAAGTCCGAGAGCTGTGGGCTCACATTCGAGAAATAGAACGTTTGCTTCTCTGCTTCTTGCGTCATTCGCCTATCATTGGAGGCCACCATGTGCCCACGGTCATAGCTGTTCTGATCCGATTGCTTGTTGTGCGGATACCATTGTGCAAAGAGATCGACCGTGCTCCATGATTGAGGAATGTGCGTAGAGTCCCATAGCCATTTGCTACTACGCTTCACTCCTTTGCCCTTGACAGAGTTGTGGCTGTCGAAAGTGAACGCTACCCAGCGGGGGTGACGGATGTCGGTATCGTATTCGGTTGAGTAGTTTACCGATCCGTCTTGCAGTGTGTAAGTGATGTTGTAGATGTTTGCGCCCATGATCCCTCTAGGTAGCTCGTAGCGCACGCCTTCGAGCGGGAAGTCTTCGTTGTCTGCTGGAGGCGTTGGAGGCGTTGGGGGAGCTGGAGGTGTGTCAGGTCCGTCGGGGTTGGGATTAGGCTGATGCCCTCCGCCACCTGAAGACAGATCTATATAGTCATTACCCCAGCCAGCCTCGGTCTTAGGGCCATAGAGGCGCTTATTCTGTTTGTCGATGTACCAGTCGCCTTCCTTACCGAGATTGTCTTGTGGAGCTCCTTGACCTCCGTAGATGCGAGAGCCGTCACGGCCGGGATCGCCTTTGTCACCCTTAGCACCATCTTGGCCGTTCTTGCCGTCACGGCCGGGATCGCCTTTGTCACCCTTAGCACCATCTTGGCCGTTCTTGCCGTCACGGCCGGGATCGCCTTTGTCTCCCTTAGCGCCGTCTTGGCCATTCTTGCCGTCACGACCGGGATCGCCTTTGTCACCCTTAGCACCGTCTTGACCATTCTTGCCGTCACGGCCGGGATCGCCTTTGTCTCCCTTAGCACCGTCTTGACCATTCTTGCCATCACGACCGGGATCGCCCTTGTCCCCCTTAGCGCCGTCTTGGCCATTCTGGCCATTGTCGCCCTTCTCTCCTTTTTCTCCTTTCTGCCCGGCAATGCCCTTGAGGCTGATCGGCTTGCCCCAGCCTAGAGCCGTTTTGGCTCCATACAACTCCGAAGTCAACAGGTCGATGTAGTAGTCGCCAACCTCTCCCAAACTTGGAGCTGGAGCACCTTGCCCCGAATGAATGACACTACCCTTACGTACCTCTATACGCTCAATGATCTTCTCCGGCGTACAAGCACTGAAGGGTAAGACGAGAACTGCGGAACATAGTAGTCCCCAAAGTAAGTGTTTAACTGATCGTTTCATGGAAATAACGATTAATTAGTATTAAAAATCAATTAATTACTTCTTCATAGTTAGACAAAAATGCAGAAGCCGTAGCCTAATCCGAAAGACGATCATTTTCTACAGCTTCTGCGTTGTACATAATTGTGATTGCTTTTAGTGATCCTAAGATACCTAGCGGTTGAGTCGTTTGCGCTCCGTTTCGTCAAGGATAATCTTACGCATACGTTGCGAGTGTGGTGTAATCTCCACATATTCGTCGGGCTTGATGTACTCCAGCGCATCTTCCAGACTAAATACTACGGGTGGCGCGAGCGCTACTTTGTCATCACTGCCCGAGGCTCTCATATTAGTTAGCTTCTTGCTCTTGCAGACATTGACCACCAAATCGCCCTCTTTGCTGTGTTCGCCGATGACTTGGCCAGCATAAACTTCCTCTTGTGGAGAGATGAAGAAGCGTCCACGGCTCTGCAAGTTGTTGAGTGCGTATGCAAAGGCTGTACCCGTCTCTAGGGCTATGATCGAGCCATTGTTGCGCCGGTCGATATCTCCCTTCCATGGCTGATACTCAAGGAAGCGGTGCGCCATGACTGCTTCGCCTGCCGAGGCTGTCAGTACCGCATTGTTTAGCCCAATAATGCCACGAGAGGGAATGTTGAACTCGAGGAAAGTCCTATCTCCCTTAGTTTCCATCATCGTCATCTCTCCCTTGCGGCGAGTGACCATGTCAATGATTTTGCTGGCGCTCTCTTCGGGCAAATTGACCGTCAAGTGCTCGATAGGCTCATGCTTGACGCCGTCTATCTCACGGATGATCACCTGAGGCTGACCTACTTGTAGCTCATACCCCTCTCGACGCATCGTCTCTATGAGAACCGAGAGATGGAGCACGCCTCGCCCATAGACGAGCCAGCTATCGGCCGTATCGGCTGGCTCTACACGCAGCGCAAGGTTCTTGTCTAGCTCACGCATCAGGCGATCATGTATATGGCGGCTAGTAACGAACTTACCCTCCTTGCCATAGAAGGGCGAATTATTGATCGTGAAGAGCATACTCATCGTAGGCTCATCGACAGCAATCGTTTCTAGAGCCTCTGGGCAAGAAACATCGGTAATACTCTCGCCTATCTCGAAGCCATCAATGCCCACTAGGGCGCAGATATCTCCCGAGGAAACGGAGTCTACCTTAGTGCGTCCTAGCCCCTCGAAGATATTAACCTCCTTGATGCGCATCTTGCTGGTCGAGCCATCACGCTTGCAGAGCATCACGTCCTGCCCCTCTCTGAATGTACCACGGTGCACACGTCCCACGGCAATACGCCCCACATAGCTAGAGAAGTCTAGAGAAGTGATGAGCATCTGGCTAGGGCCGTCAATCTGCTCGGGCGGGGGGATTTGCTCAAGGATTGTGTCGAGCAGTGTGGTGATATCTTGGGTAGGCTCGTTGAAGTCTTTGCTCATCCAGCCCTGCTTGGCGGAGCCATATATTGTTTCGAAGTCTAGCTGGTCCTCGCTTGCTCCGAGGCTAAACATCAGGTCGAAGACCATATCCTGCACCTCACTGGGGCGGCAGTTGGGCTTGTCAACCTTGTTGATCACAACGATGGGCTTCAGCCCCATCTCAATGGCTTTTTGTAGCACGAAACGAGTCTGAGGCATTGGCCCCTCGAAAGCATCTACAAGAAGTAGACAGCCATCTGCTAGGTTAAGTACACGCTCCACCTCGCCACCAAAATCGGCGTGCCCGGGCGTGTCTATGATATTGATCTTAACATCACGGTAGCGAATGCTCACATTCTTCGATAGGATCGTGATGCCTCGCTCACGCTCTAGATCGTTATTATCTAGGTAGGTGTCTACCTCGGCGGCTTTGTCGTCTCTAAAAAGTTTCCCTGCCAGTAGCATCTTATCCACGAGTGTAGTCTTACCGTGGTCTACGTGGGCGATGATGGCAATGTTTCTAATATCTTGCATTTATCTCATTAATTCTTGGCTGCAAAGGTAATACAAAATCTGAGGGCACTACATCAACAATCACCACTAGAAAGTAGGAATAGAAGAGGTTGTCACGAGGGACTGACTACCACAGAGCATCTATGCAGTTCCAGAAGCTCGGAGCTAGGCTGTGCTTGCCTGCCAGATTACGTTCACTCGGAGGAAGCATCATACCGTATGCAGAAGTTGCTCGGTCTTGATACATTTGCGTTAAGGACTGTAAACTGCTTGGCACCAAACCAGAGATGATGCCCAAGAGGTTGATCCGAAGCGATAGGTGATCGTGGAAAGATTGAAGGACTAACTCCCGGCAATTGATGGACTAATACTCTAGGAGATGTCCATCAATCTGATCAAGTTAATGGGAAGAAAAACCGAGCATGGAAGGGGCAATCTGACTATGCAACACAAAATACAAAACTAGACATCTGGTTATCAACACATTAAAAAACCACGTTTAAGAGGGGGATTCTCCGACTATGGGGCCAGAGAGCCGAAACGACTCTAAACGCCGTGTAGCCCCTCCTAGGGGGCAAATACGGGATCTATACTTTTTACATCAAGCCACGGAAGACTTTCCCATAGACATTCTGAAAAGTGATCAAAAATATAAATATCGCCACTTGCAGAAATAGCTCTAAAATTGTGGAGCAAGGATATCGCAGCGGTAAGCCAAGGGCCACCTCTCCTGCCAAGGGCTGGCACACTTAGAGGAGAGCGACGAGCCTTGGGCACTACGAACGAGAGTTATCCTCTTGGGTCTTCTGCTCTCGTAGCCTCTCGTAATCTTGCCGATCCATCATATTGTGGTAGAGTAGTGCTTCCTCAAAATCTTTGTCCTCTGGACACTCTAGATGCATCTGTATGCCCAAGGGGTCGAGGTGTATGAGCGAGAGTATATGATCTTGGGCATCGTAGCCCACGACTGCCTCACCGTCCTCGCTGCCAGCCCAGTGACGAGCCACCATAGTGCAGTAGGTCGAGAAGAACTTAATGGCTCGCTCTGCCAGAGCTTCTCTATCTCTACAGTAGGCCTCCGCTTCTGCCTCATCGACATAGTAGGCATCTACCCTTACGCCTCGCCGACCAATCTTGTACTTACCCAAGAAGAGTTTCTCCTCTCTAGGCTTATTTGCTGTTTTCTTCTTCATTGCCTCTTTTAGGTTGGGGATCATATCAAACACAAACTCTCAGTCGGCAGCTCTACACGCCCACACAAATCGTATGCAATCTCAAAGTACGTGGGCAACAACCTGCCAATCAGCGTAAAAATACGAACTTCGATAACAAAAGGCCAATCCCTAGGGTCCAGAACTAGCTTTGCTCGATCCTCCTAGCCCCTGCCCTCGCGCATCTAGACCTCCACTAGAAAGGATAAACAGCCCTACCCTAGATTGGATTTCAGTATCTAGTACCAATCCACTAAACTTATAGCTAGGATTTACCTAGATGCGTCTTATCGGCCATGAGTATTAAAGACTATATATGTATCTTTGCTCGTTATTTCTTCGGAAGAATGTAAGAATAGAACGGATATGTCTAAGAACCGCAAGCGGTATCAACAATATACAATCCCACTAGGAATCCTCCTAATCCTTATTTTATCGGCCTGCGTCTTTCGCCGTCCTATACCCCTTGCATCTCCCAAGGTAGAGGCAGAGCAGGGCAATACGCTCGATACAATCCTTCTCGCAGTACCCGACAGCCCTGCAAAGGCTATTGACACGATCTCTCTACGCATCGATAGCCTCTCGGTAACCAACGATAGCCTTCGCCTACTAGATAGCATCTTCGTAGACTCCCTACGCCCTAGGACAGACAGCCTTACCGTAGCAGACAGCATCTCAGTGGTCGATAGCTTACAGAACCAAGCAGATAGCAGCAAGCGCAACCCCGTAGTAGATGGTTTCGACGACATCATCGAGTACAAGGCCAAGGACTCTATCGTCATGATTGGATCCAATCTGGCATATCTCTTTGGGCCAAGTACAGTGGACTACAAGGACAAAGGACTGGAAGCTAACTTTATGCGTATGAATGTGGACAGCAACCTTGTCTACGCTCACTACGTACTAGACAGCCTCGGTCGCCCTACGGCTCACCCCAAGTTTAGGGACGGCGACCAAAGCTATGAAGCCAAGACGATGAACTACAACTTCAAGACATCCAAAGGGTTCATCACTGGGGCCGTAACCAAACAAGGCGAGGGCTATGTCGTGGCTGAGCGTACGAAAAAGGACACAGAGGGGCATATGTATATGGAGGGTGGCACCTACACCACGTGTAGCGACCTAGAGAGTCCCCACTTCTGCCTAAAACTTACCAGAGCCAAGGTACGCACAGGTAAGAATATCGTCGCAGGGCCATCTTATCTAGAGATCCTAGGCGTACCACTACCTATTGGTTTGCCTTTCGGATTTTTCCCGTTCTCTAGCTCCTACTCCTCTGGGATCATCATGCCTAAGTACGGAGAGGAAGCACAGCGAGGCCTCTACTTGCGAGAGGGAGGCTACTACTGGGCGATCAACGACTATGTAGATCTAGCGATCACAGGGGACTGGTACAGCCGAGGCTCATGGGGGGTAAATGCTAGCTCCAACTATCGCAAACGCTATAGCTACAATGGCGGATTTAACCTCAGCTACATCGTTACCAAAACGGGTGACGAAGATGTGGCAGGCGACTTCACTTCGACCAAAGACTTCCGCATCAACTGGACGCACTCGCAGGACGCCAAGGCAAACCCCAACCAAACCTTCTCGGCAAGTGTGAACTTCTCCACCAGTAGCTACAACCACAATTCGCTCAACACGCTCTACAACCCGAATCTCTCTGGTCAGAACACCAAGAGCTCATCTATCAACTATAGCCGTACGTTCGTCGGTACACCATTCCGCCTCTCAGCCTCAATCGATGCCTCTCAGACCTCATCGACCAAAGAGGTAGCCCTTACCTCGCCCAATATCTCGGTAAGTATGAACCGTATCTTCCCATTCAAAAGGAAGAAGCGTGTGGGCAAAGAACGGTGGTACGAGAAGATCGGGCTCAGCTACTCAGGACAACTACGCAATAGTATCTCGGCCAAAGAAGACGAAGTATTCAAGAAGAACCTCATCAAGGACTGGCGCAATGGTGTCAGCCACAGCATTCCGATCTCGGCATCGTACAAGATATTTGACTATATAGATATGACGCTTAGCGCCAACTATACGGAGCGCTGGTATAGCTACAAGTCAGTCAAAGAGTACGACCCCACGCAAGACAGGCTTGTAAGCAAAAGGAAGTACGGCTTCAACCGATCCTACGACTTCAGCACATCGGCTAGCCTCAATACCACACTCTATGGTTTCTTCAAGCCTTGGCGTATCTTCGGCGACAAATTGCAGATGATTCGCCATCGTATGACTCCAAGCATCGGGATCAGCTACCGCCCCGACTTCAGCGAAGACTTCTGGGGATCTTGGCGGCACATCGAGTACACAGACAAGAATGGTAATAGAAAGCAAGAGATCTACTCACTCTTTAGCGATGATCATATCTTCGGAGGAGCAGGCCGAGGCAAGAGTGCATCACTCAACTTCAGCCTAGACAACAATATCGAAGCAAAGATCCGCAGTAAGCAAGATACGGTAGAGAGCTTCAAGAAAGTCAGCCTTATCGATAACTTCTCCGTCAGCACAAGCTATAATATGGCAGCGGATTCGTTTCAGCTGAGCGACATCAATGCACGTATCAACCTCAAGCTCTCCAAGAGCTTCAACCTCAACCTCAGCGGATCTTTCGACCCTTATATGTACGGGCATACGACTAGCCCCGATGGGACGAAGCGAGAAATAAGGCTCAATAAGCTACGTGTCTTCAACGGCAGAGGAATTGGCTCGCTCAGAGGGACGGGTACATCATTTAGCTATACTTTCAATAACGGCACTTTCGAGAAGCTCATGAAGCTCTTCAGTGGCGAGGACAAGGACAAACAGGGTAACAGATCGGGGAAAGACTCTGGCGAAGGCACCGACAATATGCAGGGGCCCAACCAAACGAACCGAGATACATCTCTGGGAGAGATGGCAGCCAATCAGAATGCTAGTCAAGACGGAGGATCGATGTATGGCAATCAAGACGATATACAGTACGATGCAGACGGCTATGGTATAGCTTCTGTACCTTGGAATCTCTCAATCAGCTATGGGGTCAATCTCAACCGAACGACCTTCGACTTCGATCGTGACGAGTATAACTATGGGCTAACCCACAGCTTAATGTTCTCGGGCAGTATACAGCCAACGAAAAATTGGTCGTTCAACTTCAATGCGAGCTATGACTTCCTCAGCAAGAAGATAGCCAACATGACCCTCGGCATCAGCCGAGACCTACACTGCTGGAGTTTCACTGCTAGTGCCATTCCGTTTGGCCCGTACAAGAGCTACAATCTGACTATCGGAGTCAAGAGCTCACTACTCAAGGATCTCAAGTACGACAAGCACAGCCGTCCTAACCCATCAGTCTGGTATTAGTACGATCTAAGTTTGGAAACTCTATTGTACAGAGCGGTAGACTTCGTCACTTTTTCCGTACCTTTGCAAAGATGTTCCCTAAGAAACGATATGAACTAGAGGCAACATCTAGAAAGAACTTGCATGTTACTGACACTAATTAAAGGTATCATCATAGGTATTATCATCTCAGCTCCACTAGGACCTGTGGGTTTGTTGTGCCTGAGAGAGACCATATATGGCGGACGCAAGGAAGGTTTGCTCACAGGTGTAGGAGCCATGATTAGCGATGTCCTATATGGTTTTGTTGTTTACCTAGGTGTGGGCCTAGTCTTGGACTTCGTCGATGCGTACGATGCCGCTCTGCGCATTTTGGGCGGAGTGATTATTATGATTTTTTGCTATGTGGTTTTTCGCAATGCTGGCAAGGGCGTCAAGCATCAACCCACCAAGCGCCTCAGCAAGATACATGGCCTGCGCAAAGTCGTAACGGCTTTCCTCGTCACACTCTCGAACCCTTTCATCATGCTCTTGATCCTACCACTATATACGCGCTTCGGATTTGTCCGAGAGAGCAGCACGCCCGGGCTAGAACTAGCCCTTGCCCTGACGGCCATAGGCATCGGCTGTATGCTATGGTGGGTACTGCTAACTTACTTGGTTACGAAACTCTCACAGCGTATGGGGGACCGTGGTGTAATGTGGATTAGCCGTGGTGTAGCGACAATCCTATTCATCATCGCCATCATTGGTATCTATACAGGGATTGAGTCCTATTACTTGGCTCACTATTAGTGGCGTCTAACCAACGAAACAGCTACATTAATATGAAAAGAACAACTATCCCATTCGTCGATCTATCCTCAGCTTCTATGACCGACCTCCCGCTTCTTCTCGAGAGCAGAGGGCGTCGTCTACATATTGACACCTTGCCTTGGGAGGCCGACTTCCCATATCAACCGATAGCGGTAGTAGATATTGCCCACTGCCACGAGGGTATTGCTCTGCACTACTTCGTGAGAGGTCTAGATCTACGTACACTATCGGAGGGAGATGGTCACTATGTTCACGAGGATAGCTGTGTGGAGTTTTTCATGCAACGTGAAGAGGGGGAAGCCTATATCAACTTCGAGTTTAATGCCGCAGGTGTCTGCTACGCCTCTCATCACCCAAGAGTTGGCGAAGGGACTGGCTTCACTGCTGAGGAGTTTGCGACAATCCGCCGCCATGCTACATATACCGATCAGAAGCTAGACCAAACAGGCCTGCATACGTGGGAGCTAACTGCCCTAATCCCATGGACGACCATGGGCTATGCCGAGGGAGAGCGCCCACAGTCAATGCGAGCTAACTTCTACAAGTGTGCAGACGGTACAGCACACCCACACTACCTATCTTGGTCGCCAATCGTAGAGGAGCAACCAGCCTTTCACAGACCTCAGTTTTTTGGTGAGCTGATTTTTGAGCAAGCCTAGAGTTGGCTGTAATGTTTCTGTCCGCTAAGGTAATATCGGCGAAGCAGACTAAATGTTTTGATACCCTCGGGGTTCGGAACCTTTGTTTGGGCTAAGTTCTCTCGTCGATCAGCCTCGAAGTCGGGACGCATTGTACGATAATCTCGATACGCCTGCCAAACTGCCCTAGCATGGCGCACTTGCCCACGCAGCAAGAAGACCAATAGAGCCAAACAATCCAACAAAATACGTACCCGAAGTACTGCCTCAAGGCGTGCTTCGGGTAAATTTTTGTAGAGCATAAGCAGATTATTGCGGAAGTTGAGGTAGGTTTTGCGCGGATGCTCCGCTGCTAGACTAGCACCTCCCACATGATAGACTATCGAATGGGGAGCTAGAGCAATTCTCCCTCCCCGAGCTACTACACGCCAACAGAGATCTATCTCCTCTTGATGCGCGAAGAAGCGAGCATCGAGTCCCCCAGCCTGCAAGTAAGCCTCTCGGCGAATGATCAGACACGCACCAGATGCCCAGAGCAGATCTGTCGCAACTTCATCATACTGCCCCCTATCCGCCTCCAAGGTATCGAAGATACGCCCCCGACAAAATGGGTAACCATATACATCTAGATAGCCTCCAGCAGCTCCTGCATACTCAAACATCTCAGGCGAACGATAGGCACGTATCTTGGGTTGTACTGCCGAGATGTCCGAAGAGTGTTCAAGCAAAGCAAGAGGCTCATCGAGCCAGCCTGCGGTCAGGGCCACATCACTGTTGAGGAGGACGATTACCGAGTGCTCAAGCATCTCTATTGCCCTATTGTAACCGAGGGCAAACCCATAGTTTTGGTCAAATGCAATACATCGAACATCGGGATAATGGCTCTGTAAATAGGCGACCGAATCATCGGACGAACCGTTATCAACAATGATTAGCTCCGCTTCGGCTGGCGTAAACGCAACCCAAGAGGGCATAAACTGCTCGAGCAGTCTACGGCCATTCCAGTTCAAGACAACGACAGCTACACGCCTGAGTCTTTCCATCGGACTAGTTGATTTGAGAGGGAGTGGATTGCGCCTCGGGGGGCTTGAGCTTCCACCTGCGATGACTCCAGAGCCAGCAGGCGGGATCTCGCCGAATAGTTTGCTCGAGCTCGTGGATATAGAGCTTGGTGAGCTCATGCCTTGGCAGCAAGTGTGGGTTAGCGCTCAGCAGCTTCATTCGGCCAGTATAACAACGATTGTTATGACGAACGACGTCCATATACACCACGGGCAACTGATACTTGGCAGCCAAACGCTCCGCTCCGTCGAGGAACGCAGTAGGCTGATTGAGGAAATCTGCCCAAAGGCCCACTCGACCGTCCTGCCCGGGTGTCTGGTCTGCGATGAAAGCAATGGTATGCCCAGAGTCTGGGCTCTGACGCATCAGCTGAATCAATCGTCTACCGACTTGGTCTTTGGGGGTCGTCATCGAGCCGAGTGCGGAGCGCATCTCTAGCTGTACCCGATCTAGCGCCTCATCTTTGAGGGGGCGGTAGAGCTGCTCCTGCTGAATGCCAATCTCGTCGAAGTAGATTTGTCCTGCACTGAACAACTCCCAATTACCACAGTGCCCCATGAGAACAAGGGAGAGAGGTTTGCCCTCTGCTTTGAGCATGGCGAAGATCTCCATACCCTCGACAAGCATATGCTCCCGCTTAATGACCTCGGTGGGCTGAGCTAGTAATTTGGGAGAAGAAAGGAACTGAAAAACCAAATGGTCATAGAAGTCGTGAGCAATACGCTCTAGCTCGGCAGTACTCTTCTCGGGGAAGCTACGCTTGAGATTGTCGTAGACCACAGCACGGCGATAGGCTATGGGGCCTCTAAGCAGTGCAGCAATACCTTTGCTCAGGGCTGTGAGTACGCCCCAAGGCAGACGTCTGAGCAGAGCAAAAAAGGACTTGTACAACTGGTATTTCATACCGCAAAGGTAGTTAGATTAGGAATAATCCCGTATCGCTCAGCCCTGTAGTTTGTACCAGCTCCATTGACCCGACCCGATCGGCTTGATATGGGCGGCCAACACGTACATAATTGTCGGAGTAGCCCGTCATCCAGCCATCGTCATTGCCCTCCTCCCAGATCACACGCATCTCTCGACCTATATTGGCCTCGTAGAATGCCCTGAGCTTATCCTCCGAGAGCCTCTGCAATCTCTGGCTACGCCTGTGCTTTTCTCTTGGGTCTACGCTATGGGCAATGCGCAGAGCCATCGTACCTGACCGTTCGGAATAGCTGAAGACATGGAGCTGAGAGCAGTCCAACTCTGTGAGATAATCTACACAAGCCTCATAGTACTCTAGGAGCTCGCCTCTAGTACCCACGATCACATCTACCCCAATGAAAGCCTCGGGCAGACGCTCTCGGATATAGGCGACTCTACGAGAAAACAGTGCAGTATCGTATCTACGACGCATCAGCTTGAGGACCTCATCACTACCACTCTGCAGAGGGATATGGAAGTGTGGTGCTATACGTTGGCTCTCGGCACAGAAATCAATAATATCCTCTGTGAGCAGATTTGGCTCAATCGAGCCTATACGGAAGCGCCGAATACCAGAGATAGTATCGAGAGCCTTGAGCAAATCGAGGAAACTCTCTCCTGTGCTACGACCAAAATCTCCGATATTCACCCCTGTAAGTACAATCTCCAAGCCCCCCAACTGCTCGATGCGTCGAGCCTCCTGCACAATCTGAGCAATAGAGCCATTACGGCTACGGCCTCGTGCTTTGGGGATAGTGCAGTAGGTACAGTGGTAGTCGCATCCGTCCTGCACCTTGAGGTAGTGGCGGGTACGCTGGTCGCTCGAGGAACTGATGTGGAAGTGCTCAATATCCTTGGTCGCCGTCGTAATCGTCTGAGCTTGATCTTGCTCTCGGCTCAGCTCCAGCTGACTAAGATAGTGCACGACATCGAGCTTCTGCTCGGAGCCAAGTACCAAATTGACGCCCTCGATCTGGGCGACCTCCTCTGGGCTAAGCTGAGCATAGCAGCCCGTTACCACGACGAAAGCCCCGGGGTGCTCTCGATGGGCCTTACGAATCATATAGCGACACTTCTTGTCCGCCAGCTCCGTCACTGAACAAGTATTGATCACACAGATATCGGCATGCTCTCCCGTGCGCGCAGTGCGCACGCCTTGTGCCAACAAAGACCTCCCGATGTGAGAGGTCTCTGCGAAGTTTAGCTTACAACCCAGTGTATAGTAGGCTGCAGTTTTGTTCTCAAATATAGAGTGATCTGTCATCTAATGTTGATTATTGCTAGAGCGAGGAGCAAAGATAAGCATAAGATAGGTGCGAATAGAACCCACTAACGCAATGCCCAAGCCAGTATAGAAGCCAGCAATGAAAGTATAGCTAACGAACCCCGAGTAGCGTAGAGCAATACCTAGGGTCATCATGAAGGCCATAATCGCCCATGATGATGGGGTAAAACAGCGATAAATGGGCAGAAACTCCCGACCACTCTGCTGTATTACCTTGATATTTTTGGCCACGACCCTAGGGAATATCCCCAGAGCAAAGAAGATGTACGCCCCAAAAGCCCAGTAAATCTTGGCCGAAGATGCAAGATTCCAGACCCCGTAAGCAATATACAGTACCTTGGCACCTGCGACAAGCCACAGCAAGCTAGCTATGATGTAGAGTCCTCTATGTGATATTTTCGTCATTGTATGTGAATATTACTCCATCTCCTCTTGTAGGAACTGATCCACATCAGGTATGTTCACTGGAGTAATAGCACTATCCATTCCTGCTGTGTGATCTAGCCCCACACCTCTCTCCTCTTCGGCTTCTTGACCCGAAAGTGTACCAAAGGTACTAATAACTTCCTCAAGTCCTTGTACAAACTTGTCGATATCTTCCTCATAGACAAAGACACGCTGGCGCTCTCTCTGCCCAGTACGGGTATTGATACGACTCTCGGAGATAACCAAATAGTTATTCCCCTGCTGATCCTGCTTCGCATCTAAATAATAGAAACGTGATCCAGCCTTGACACACTTGGAGAAAAGCTCCTTAGATGCCGAATATTCTTTTTCTTTCATACTGTAATCTCTTCCTCTAGTTGTATTAAGAGTTATCATTATTGAGACCTAATCCACCTATTAAAATTGTTCCCTAGCGAGGTGCATTCTACATGATAACTACCAATATAGTACTTTTTGTTTGGTCATTAGTTAATATTTCTAAACACTAATCGAGCAAGAAACATCATTTTATATGTTATTTTTTGATAAACAAGACCAACACAACAAGCCTTTTCCCCTAGTTACAAGCGAATTAAACAGATCAGCCGCCAACGATATTTTTCACACAATTGGGTGCAAAGAAACTTACGCCTGTATACGCACAGACTCGAAGCCTAGCAGACTCTCAAGCTCTCGACAAGGTATAGGATACCATGAGAGGGACAAAAGACCGAGAAATTAGCGATGGCAAAGATAGGTTAAGCGGCAAAATTCTCTAGAGCAAACTTAGCTCTATATAGAGCAAGGTTACCTCTACATAGAGCAAGCCTATCTCTATATAGAGCTAAGCTTGCTCCAAAGTTTCCGCCCAAGAAAGCGCAGGGCGCTCGTCCCCCTATACCAAAGACTACTGCTAGCAAGCCCAGAGCCGTTCACCAGAATATGGCTAGTGGACGACCTGCATCATGCATAAACGGCTGTGGGGTCTACAAAGTTTAATCCGCACGCATTTAGTCGTCTGCCTGAGATCAGACACCTATTTGTGGCACCCTTGGCTCAATCTCTGCATCTTCCATTGACACATCTCGTACTCTTTACGGAGGCTGCTGCAGCAATAAATCCTACAACAGTTCCTCTCCTACCAGAGAACTCTCCCAAACACAAAAAGCGATGTGCCAAGACTTACATCTCGACACATCGCCTATAGTATGCAAAAAAGCCCTCAAGAAACTCCAGCACAGAGGGGCTTTAACCAACAGACTAGAGCTGTCTAACTAGATAAACGTAGACAGGATAGTGATCGCTGTAACCATTCTGAAACTGTCCATAGCTGAAAGTACGGAAGGGATACCCCTTAAACTGCCCAGTCTTCTGCGTCAGCATAGAAGAGTTGCAGATGCGCCCATAGGCCTTCGTCGTCTTATCCTCGAGCAGCTTGAGCGTAGACAGATCCGAACCGATGAGGTTGCTGGTCACGACGATGTTGTCAAATAAGTTCCACACATCACGATAGGCCAAAGTACCTAACCCTTGGCGATGTAGCTTGGCCATGACATTGAATAGATCGCCCTCTCGGATCTCGTCGAGCTGATTCTTACTCATCAAGCCTTTGGTCAGGCTAGGCGACACGGGATCGTCGTTGAAGTCGCCCATGAGAATGACCTTTTGGTCTGCTCCGATGCTCGTAAGCGAGTCCGTCACCCGCTTCATCACTTTGGCCGCCGACATACGTCTATTAAGCGAGATCTGCTCCCCTCCTGCACGGCTAGGCCAGTGAGCGACAAGTATGCTGACGGGCTCGCCTAGGATAGCCCCATTGACCTCCAGCACATCTCTAGTCTTGATCTCTGGTTCGCCCGAGATATTAACGGGGTGTGGGCGAGCATCTGTAAACTTAAACACAGAACCTCTATAGAGCAGGGCGCAGTCGATACCACGTCTATCTGGCGAGTCGAAGTGTACGATACTATAGCCCTGAGCAGCAAGCGTAGGGTGAGCAATCAGATCTTCAAGCACCTGCCTATTCTCTAGCTCGCAGACCCCAAGGATATCGGGGGCTCTATCCCCGGCAATCTGATTGATCGCTGCAGCCATATTATCCAACTTCATCTGATAGCGCTCTGGCGTCCATTGATTAGAGCCATTGGGCAAAAAATCGGCATCGTTGTTGGGGCCATCTTGAGTGTCGAATAGATTTTCGAGATTGTAGAACGCCACTGAGATCTTGGCATACTTCTGTGCATGTCCTTGCCCGACACCTAGAAGCATCAGGGCTAGAGATGCTGTGAGCATTAGCTTCCGCATAACAAAAGAGCTTTAATATAAAATTCATAACTTTGAGCCAGTCAAAGATCTGATTGATTACTTGGACTTTCTCGACTTGGGGCAAATTTAATAAAACTTATTAGAAGCTGAATTTCAATGGGAACGTCCGTGTAACTAGATGATTGTATCGGATCTTACCTACTTATATAATGTATAGACATGAAGCGATTACTTACAGTATTGGCAATGGGTCTAATAACCGCTGGCTCACTCTCTGCTCAACAGACGCAGCGAGGGCAGGTTGTAGACCAAGCTAGTGGCAAGTCGGTGGAGGGCGTATCAATCTCCGTGTGGGGACCCGTACGCACACGACTGGAAACCGACCGTAACGGATACTACACACTCGAGAAGCTACCTCAGGGACGCTACACGATCACCATCACAGCGCCCGGCTATGAGGCACAGCAATTCGAATACATACAGACAGCCTCGGGAGCCAAGCTCCCACTGCTACGCCTTGCACCCATACAAGACGCACAAGGATTCTCCACCGAAGATCTAGACATAGTAGAGGATCTATCCGAGGGCGGTAGCTCACGTACTGATCTTGGGTCGCTACTATCTGCGAGCCAAGACCCATTCAACAACGCAGCGAGCTTCGCCTTCAGCCCAGCTCGCTTCAACCGCCGAGGCTACGACTCTCCCTACACAGCTCAGTACCTAAACGGTATCCCGATGAACGACCTCAATACAGGCTACTCGGTATGGTCGCTCTGGGGTGGGCTAAACGATATGACCCGCAACCAAAGTCTAAGCGAAACGCTGGAGCCAATAGATGTGGCTGTCGGGACAATTGGTCTGACAAGCAATCTACAAATGAGAGCCTCCAAATATCGAGCTCAGCGACGCCTAACCTACTCCAATAGTAATAGGACCTACAGCAACCGTGCTATCTTCTCTTGGACTACGGGGCGTATGCAAAACGGCTGGTCACTGGCTCTCTCTGGCAGCAGACGCTGGGGCAATGGACTATACTCTTATGTACGAGGGCAGCACTACGATGCTAGTAGCTACTTCCTAGCCATAGAGAAGCAACTCGGCGACAACCACAGCATCGGTTTGGTTGCCTTCGGTGCTCCCACACGCCGAGGCGTAGCGAGCGCATCGACCCAAGAGGCATATGATCTAGTAGGCTCCAACTACTACAACCCCAACATGGGGCGCCAAGGGCGTAACTGGCGCAATGCTCGTGAGCGAGATAACCACGAGCCCGTCGTACAGCTCAGTCACTACTACGACAATCTAGCCAAACATCTACAAATCAACACAACTGCGAGCTACCGCTTCGGCTACAACAGCTATTCGTCGCTCAACTGGTACAATGCTCCCGACCCTCGCCCAGACTACTACCGCTATCTACCATCTTACTTCACAGAAATGGCTACTCCGGGCAAAGAAGACCCCGAAACGGCTCTGCTGTACGAGGACTACTGGCTAAGCGACCCCAATACACGCTACATCAATTGGGAGAAGCTCTACCAAATCAACCGCAGCAATACGGCTCCTCTCTACAACTCGGAGGGTAAGCTACTGGCCGAGGGTAAGCGTGCACTCTATATGATAGAGCGACGCCACAGCGACCAGCAGGAGTTTGCTCTGGCCTCCTCACTCAACTGGATCGCGAACGACTGGCTTAGGCTGGATGCAGGCGTCAACTACCGCCACAATCGTACAGAGCAGTACACCAAAGTAGGTGATCTACTAGGGGCGGACTATGTGTACGACATTGACAAATTCGCAGATCGAGATTTCGGGGGTGACCCTAGCAAGGCTCAAATGGATCTGCGCAACCCTGACCGCATCGCCCGAGAGGGGGACCGCTTCGGCTACGACTACGATGCCATCATTGACAGAGCGCAGGGCTGGCTGAATCTCAAATACAACTTCCGCCACTTCGATGCCTACACAGCCGTATCGCTCACATACACCTCTATGTATAGACACGGCAATCAGCAGAGAGGTCTATTCCCCAACAATTCACTAGGAGCTTCTCCCCGCACGGACTTCACCGACCTTGCGGCTAAACTTGGGTTAACCTACAAGATCAGCGGCCAACACTTCCTCCTGCTCAATGCCGCCTACGTGGAGCAAGCCCCTACGTTCACTAGTGTATTTATCTCTCCTCGTACTCGAGATACACGTATCTCAGATCCCAAAAGCGAGCGCATGCTCTCGGCCGATTTGAGCTATGCGGTTCGTCTACCTTGGCTACGTGGTCGCTTGACTGCATTCTATACCCGAATTGCAGACAAGACCCGTACGATGAACTTCTACTCCGACCAGCATGCCGCCTTCTCCAACTACACCCTCTCGGGCATTGCAACCCGACACATCGGAGCCGAGGTTGGCCTAGAGGCCAAGCTATCCCCTACTCTCACACTCAATGGAGCTATGGCTCTGGGGCAGTATCAGTACGACAGCAACCCTGAGTATATCCAGACGATCGACAACGTAAACCGCATCGTCGAGCAAGATGTCGTGTACTGGAAGGGACTCAATACCTCGGGAACGCCACAGACGGCTGCCACGCTTGGTCTAACCTATCGAGCCCCTTGGTACGGAACATTTGGGATCAATGCCAATTATTTTGGACGCAACTACATCTCCATGGCTCCTGTACCTCGCACCGATGCTGGTCGTGCCTTCCTCCCAGAGAGCAAGATCCTGCCCGAGCGCCTCAAAGATGGGTTCACGGTAGATCTTTTCGCAGGCTATTCATGGCGTATCAAGCGTGATGTATTCCTCCGCCTCAACCTATCTGTGAGCAATATACTCAACAATAAACAGATCCACAGCGGAGGCTTTGAGCAGCTACGTACACGCTCCTACACCAACGAGGCAGGCGAAAGCACCCTACATACACCATTCGCCTCCAAGTACTACTACCTCTATGGGACGAACTTCTTCTTCAACACGTCGCTTCAGTTCTAGGGTATAGGTTCTTCAGACACATAATATATGATACAGATTATGAAATGGCATCAAACATTGGCTGTCCTAGCTATGATACTCGGCCTAACGACAGCTTGTAACTACAATAGACCAGACGAACCAGCCCCCCAAAGTGGGCAGGACTTGATTGAGAAGCTCAAACCTACTCATACGGTAGCTCAGCTCAAAGCTCTCTACCCCGGCTCGCCTCTCACTATCGCCGAAGATGTGATCGTGAGTGCCACGATGGCCTCGGACGACACCGAGGGCAACCTCTACCGCACCTGCTACATACAGGACGAAACAGGAGGTCTAGAACTCAAGCTATCTTTGGGTAACCTTAGCACTATTTATCCGCAGGGGAGCAAAATTTATCTGCGAACTCGTGGTATGACCCTCGGCCGCTATGCCGATCATATCAACCTTGGCTATAGATCTCTTGACCCCAAGTATGAAACGGCATTTTTCCCCGAGAAGCTCGTCCCCGAGGTTCTATTCTTCGTAAAGAGCGGCTCCATAGAGCCTCGCTCACTGAGCATCTCGGGTGTAAGCCCACAATACGCAGGTACACTCGTGCGCATTGAGGGGGTGCAATTCCTCGAGAGCGAGCTCAACCAAACCTATGCAGCACCAGACGACCGCAAAAGCCAAGGGTACGTCAATCGCACTCTAGTGGATCGTACTGGCAAAACCATCATCGTACGCACCAGTAGCTATGCCAAGTTTGCAGGTCGTAAGCTCCCTCAAGGCTCGGGTAGCATAACGGCTATCTTGAGCTACTTCCGTGACACGCCTCAGCTGCTCCTACTCAGAGAGTCGGACGCCAAGATGAGTGCTGCTCGCTTCTAATGTCCATAATCAATCATTCAATATTCAATGAAAATCTTAGGTAACATCCGTATGCGCTCACTCCATCTATTGGCTGGAGTGCTAGCTTTGGGTAGCATCTTCGCCTCTTGTAAGGACAACGACGATGCCTACCAAACTCCCGAGCTAACCGTGGAGGGAGTCAAAAACGAAACAATAGAATACAACAAGGATGGTGGCTCTGCCAACTTTACCCTACAAACCAATCGTAAGTGGAGTATCTCCAACTCTAGTTCTTGGATAGATGTGAGTCCCAAGGAGGGAGCATCCGGATCGCACACCATTACAGTAAAGGTGCTACCCAATACTTCTGGAGCTCGTCTAGGACAGCTACTCGTCAAGGCTGGGACGAAGACTCAGGCCATCAAAATCAAACAAGCAGGCATGGACGGCTCCGACGATCCTCAGCTCGAGGGCATGCCTCTCTCCGAGTTCCTAAAAACCTACGACAAGGGGACAGATATCCCCAGCATCAATGAAGATGTCTTCTTCGAAGCTGTGGTACTTACCGATGTCACTCAAGCTAATCAGCCATTCAGCAAGCTCATTGTAGTACAAGCAGGCGAAGTCGGTATCCCCGTAATCCTAAAAGAAGAAGTACGTGATCTAAAGCCCGGAGAGGTAGTGCGCATCAAGGCCAAGGGGGCTAAGCTAGCGTATTTCAATGGTGTTTCTCTACAGCTCACCTTGCCTAATGGAGCCAGCCTAGAGCGAAAAGGAGAAACACGCACGCTAGAACCTAAGGCTCTGACGATCGCTCAGATCTACGAAGGCAAGTACGACAATATTCTCGTGCAGGTATCGGGTGTGCAGTTCATCAACACAGATGGTACTCTTGTCAAAGACTCTAAGACAACTAACCATCAGATTACGGACTGCCAACCTACCCCAGAGGGCAAGAACAAGGTAAGCGTGACGGTCTTCAAGAATGCTAAGTTTGGCTCAGAAGCTATCCCAGAGAAGCGTGGTAGCATCACTGGAGTCCTACAACTTACTAAGGACAAAAACGACAAGACGCAAATCCGTTTCTACAACATTGCTCCTCGCAACCTAGCCGATATGCAGATGACAGAGGATCGTTGCCAAGAAGGGAGCACTCCCGAGCCACAGCCCGGAGAAACAGTCAAGATGAGTCTTGAAAACTTCATCAAGAAATATGACACTGGAGCCGATGCTAAGGTGGAGGAAGCCGTAGAGCTCACTGTAGCTCTGCTCAACGACTTTGAGGGCAACAATATGCAGAGCCTGCTCAACCTCATCGTGCAAGAAGGTAATCTTGGTATCACGCTCCGCCTCCCCAAGGGTAGCAAGCCACAGTTTGCCAAGGATGCCGAGCTCAAAGTACTCGCTCATGGCGCTACTGTGAAGAGATACAACGGCTCTCTACAAGTTGACTTCACAGATGTAGCCGATGCACTAACGGGCAATAAGATCTCCGCAACTGGTCAGACCAAAGCTATGACACCTGCTGAGCTAACCGTAGAACAGCTACAAGCTCAGAAAGTGGAGAATATCCTCGTGAAGATCAGCAAGACTCAGCTCAAAGACACCAACGGCGTCCTCAACGACGACACGAAAAAGACGGCATATCTACCTCTTGACACCGACCCTGCAATCACAGGTAAGGTTACCTTCTCTCTAGGTATCTCGGCTTACGCTCCATTCAAGGGCGACACACGCCCCTCCGGTAGCGGCTCTATCGTTGGTATCCTAAGCAAAAACATCAACAAAGATGGCGTATGCCAATACACTCTCTGGCCAAGAACTAAGGCTGATATGGCTCTGACTTCTCCTCGCTTCGGCGAAACACCCAAGCCAGACCCAACGCCAGACCCCAAGCCAACACCCAATGGCGCTGATCTAATGATCATCACTTATGTAGAGGGTGGAGGCAGCAATAAGTATATCCAGATCTACAACCCTACGGATAAAGCTATCGACCTAAAGGAAGGAGGCTACAGCCTGCAAATGGATAACTACGGCAAAGATGGCAAGGAGGGTGCTAAAAAGTCGGGCATCAAGAAAACGGCACTCACGGGCAAGCTAGAAGCCAAGCAGACACTCGTACTTGCCAACCCTAGGGCAAACGCCTACAAGGGTGATGTAACCCAAGATCAGGAAGCATTGAACTTCAACGGCAATGATAACGTAGCACTCTTCAAGGGAGATACGATGATTGACGTAATCGGTACGTGGGGAGAGGTTTGGCTAAATGGCTCTAATGGAGCAGGCAAGGATATAACACTACATCGCAAGGCCGACATCAATAAGCCTAACGCGACCTACACTCCTGACGAATGGGTCGTGCTCCCCAAAGATGATGTAACGACCCTAGGCAAACGCTAATCAAGCATAGACAATGAAGCAATTCAATTCAGTAGCAGGGTGTATAGCCCTGCTACTTGCTTTAGTCCTCACGGGCTGTATCGGCAATAATCGTGGAGAGCCCGAAATTACGCTCAAGGTTTCTCTAAGCACTTCCGACTCTCACGCCAAAGTCAAGCTACTCAACCAGTCGAGTACGACATTCTTCTTGCAGATAGAGAGCAATGGAGCTTGGCGCATCGAGAAAGAGCCGAGTATCTCCTCTAGCTGGATCACACTTGATGCAATGGAGGGCAAAGGGAATCAGGCTATTATCGTGAAGATCAAAGAAAACCTAGGCGAAGAGCGTAGCGTCGTCCTCAAAGCTCGCATCGGCAATAGCACAGATAGCTTCCAAATTATTCAGCAGGGGCAGCACAAGCCAAGCCCACAGCCCGATCCCGAACCTGCCCCCAAGGACGAACATATACTAGGCGATCTCAATCTCATTGAGCTACCTCGTCTAGCTGGAGGAGCGCACAACTACTTCATCACGCACTACCTCAAAGATGGTTCGGTCAATTACTCTCTTGAGTACGATACCGAGCGACGACACTCCCGCTGGGTTGCATTCACCTTCGACAAGAACAACTCCAAGAAAGTAACCAAGCGATCGGACGAATGGGACTGGGATCCTAAAGTACCCAGCCAGTTCGATACAAGTGACTTCTTCAGAGGGAGCGGCTTCGATCGTGGACATCTCGTGGCTTCGGAAGATAGAGTACACAGCAGAGAGGCGAATGTACAGACTTTCTACTACACCAATATGAGCCCACAGAGAGGTCCTCTAAACCAAAAGTATTGGGCCAAACTCGAGGACCTCATTAGAAGCTGGGGACGAGATAACAATTTCCGTGATGTCCTATACGTAGCTAAAGGAGGAACTATATCGGACAATCTCATAGAGGGACCTCGCCTAAAGGGCACAATGGTAATCCCCCAATACTACTGGATGGCAGTCGTAGCCCAAAGGGGGAGTGACTACCAAGGTATCGCCTTCTGGGTAGAGCACAAAGCCCACCCAGATAATACTCGTCACTTAGGTAAGGCTATCAAGATCCGTGAACTGGAAGAAAAGACTGGACTAGACTTCTTCCACAACCTGCCCAACACTATTGAGGAGCAAGTAGAGATGCAGGTACCCTCTACCATACTCTGGCCTAGACTCTAGACAAGCTCACGTATATTGCAAGAATGGATAAAAGGAGGACGCCAGACGGCGATCCTCCTTTTATTATTTGATCTTGTCCTCGGGCAAGGCCTACATGCTCCGAGGCTTGGGTATCACCCTACATCAAACTTCTTCTGCCTCTCGACTAGCCACGGGCTCCAAGGCTTATACTTGACGTCGTAAAACAAAAATGCTTGAGGAGTGTATGTTCAAGCCTATTCAAGTCGGTCTATTTGCCTTCTATATGGCCGCATAAATGCCCACAAATACATTTATTTTTTTTAGCTTTGTCCCTAAGTAAATCACTTTGTCAATAGAAGTATGTCTATACGATACATATCGATGTGTACCGCAATGTTGGTTGGTTGGAGTGCGTCACTTCAAGCCCAAACCGAGGTTAGGCGCTACAATGCGACGGCGGACACCGACTATGGAGTTGTCTACCGCCTACCACGCACACAGCTAGAGGTGATCGCCACTGTACGCGAGCGTATATATACACCGGGCGTATATGCCATTTGGGCGGAGAAGTATCTCGGGGTGCCTATGCCCAATCGAGCAGAGAGGCAATACGCGATCACTGATGTGCAGATACGCACCTATGGTGTAGCCGACACTGAGAAGCAGTACCTCATAGCTTTTGACAAACGTACTATCGCCCCCTTCGTTTCTCTGGGGCAAAACAATCTCATCTACAACATCAACGGACGAGAAGAGCCTAAACTAGAGGCTAAGACACAGCTCCCCACGCCTACATTCCCCGATAGGGCACTACCAGCTCTGCCACGAGAGTATAGCCTAGCGACCTCGGAGGCCAAACAAGCAGAGCTAGCTGCTGCATATCTGTACGAGGTGCGTGAGGCCGCTATGAGCATCGTCACCGGAGAGGTAGAGAGTATGCCCAAGGACGGAGAATCCATGCGCTTGATCCTTGACAAGCTACGCACGGAGGAGAAGCGTACCCTACGCCTATTCGCAGGGGATACAACAGAGCGCTACACGCAGCATCGCTGGGAGATAACCCCAGAGTCCGAGGATATGAACGGCCGTATCTTGTGTCGCTTCTCGGAGGCAGAGGGGGTACTCGATGCTATGGCACGAGAGGGCTACCCCGTGCTTTTTAGTTTACAGATCACAGAGCGAGCACCAGAGCTAAACAACAAAGACCGTAAAAAACATGAGAAGCTAGAGGGCATTACCTACAACGTGCCGGGTGCTGGCATAGCGACGGTTGATTACTCTGGCAGAACCCTAGCTAGACAATCCGTCCCTATCACTCAGGTTGGTGGAGTGCAAGTGCTGAGCAAGAAAATGTTCAACGTCAAGGACGCTGGCATTACAGCCGTCTATTTTGACCCCAATACTGGTGCCCTAGAGCGCATCGTCAATGAGTAATAAATAAACCCAATAATAACTTTCTAACAACTATCACCTATGTTCAAAAATCACCCTAAAGGTTTGATCGGGGCAGCACTAGCCAATATGGGCGAGCGCTTCGGATTCTACATTATGATGGGCGTTCTGCTGCTCTTCCTACAGTCTAAGTTCGGGCTTAGCGGAGAGAGGGCAGGCGTTGTGTACTCTATCTTCTATGCCTCTGTGTATATCTTGGCTCTAGTAGGGGGGATCATCGCAGACTCTCTGAAGAACTATAAGGGCACGATCTTCGTTGGTTTGCTGATCATGACTTCGGGCTATCTACTGCTCGGCGTACCCGGTGGCACCAACGAAACATGGCTATGGATCACATACGGAGCTCTCGCTCTGATCTCATTTGGCAATGGTCTATTCAAGGGTAACCTACAAGCACTCGTAGGCCGCATGTACGATACTGATGAGTATCGCCACATGCGTGACTCTGGGTTCAGCCTTTTCTATATGTTCATCAACGTAGGAGCTATTTTCGCCCCCCTATTCGCTGTGGGTATCCGTGGCTGGTGGCTCAAAGCCAATGGTGTGGCTTATGACGCTACCCTACCAGAGCTCTGCCACAAGGTGCTAGACAACACTGCCACTGCGGAGCAGATGACGCGCTTCGAGCAGCTTGCCATGCAGGCCTCCAATGGCACGATGACCGATGCTTCAGCCTTCGCTCAGCAGTATCTCGATATCTTCAACACGGGATATCACTATGCGTTCTGGGCTGCCGTAGGTGCTATGCTCATCTCTCTGGTGATCTACATCTTCAACCAAAAGCAATTCCCAGCAGACCAAAAGAAGGCGTCTGTACAGCAGGCCGCTACGACTGCAACACGTCAGGAGGTAACGATGGCCGCTAGCGAAATCCGTCAGCGTATCCTAGCCCTATGTGCCGTGTTTGGCGTGGTAATCTTCTTCTGGATGTCTTTCCACCAGAATGGTGTTTCGCTCACACAGTTCGCCAAGGACTACATCAACCTCTCTAGTCTACGTCTAGACCTTGGCTTCACAGTGATTGAGGGCGTAGAGGTATTCCAGTCGGTTAATCCATTCTTCGTGGTGTTCCTCACTCCATTTGTGATTTGGCTATTCAGTTTCCTCAACAAGCGTAACCTCGAGCCCTCTACACCCAAGAAGATCGTGATCGGTATGTTCATCGCTACCCTAGCCTTCGTAGTTATGGCAGTAGCCTCTATGACGATGCCAGCTGCCTCCGAGCTAGCTGCCACGGGTGGTCTAGATGCTGCGATGAAGCTATCTCCTTGGCTCATGGTACTGACCTACCTAATCCTAACGATCGCCGAGCTGTTCATCTCTCCTATGGGTATCTCATTCGTGTCCAAGGTAGCACCTCCTCACTTACAGGGTATCATGCAGGGTCTATGGCTCTGTGCTACTGCCGCTGGCAATTCCCTACTATTCGTGGGTATGATTCTATACAATAGCCTACCTATCTGGATGGTTTGGGTATGCTTCGCAGGTGCATGCGCCTTCTCTATGTTCGTGATGCTTGGCATGGTGAAGTGGCTCGAACGTGTAGCTAAGTAACACCTAGACAAAAATCAAACGACAGAGATGCATCAGCCTCTTCGTCTATCGGTCGCCCGACTTTGGTTCCGCAGATGGAGCCGAAGCCGGGCGGCTGTCTTTCATTCTCTTGGCACTGCTGTCATGATTGGGCGTCTATCTAGTAGTGTACTAGATAGCCTTGCTCGCAAGAGCCGTACCCTAGCCGTAGAGAGTGAGGCAAGAGGTGAGGTGTCCTATCAAGCAAAGCACGAGGGTGAGGACGAGGAGCCGCTCTTCTATACTACCGTATATAACTGGCAAGCCTTGTACACGCCAGCCCTTGGCCTGAGCAACAACCAACATAGCGCATCGTCTATCTCTATGATAGATGATGCGTATATAACAATAGTAAAGGGGCTGTATCAAAACTCGTTTTGGTACAGCCCCTTTTAAGGTATCCCAGAATGTACAAAATGCAAGGCGCTAAGACTGAGTCTGACGAGAGCATACTTAAAGTATGTGACCGAAGCCGACGACGAAGTCCGTGCGGAGCAAATGTCGCAACTAACAGAGCAGTTTGTACATTACGGCACATCGCCTTTTTGGGTGTTTAAGTATTAAGTATATGCAAGGATTGCGTATTCTGTGACACACCATCTTTTTATTCATTTATCACTTAAATATGATTTCAGAAATTAAGGAACGTATTCTCTCTGGCGGAGCTATTAGCCAAGACGAAGCACTGGCTCTGCTCACTACCCCCAATAAAGAGGAGCTCTACGAAGCAGCCCACGAGGTCACCAGACACTTCATGGGTAATGCCTTCGATACCTGCTCGATCATCAACGCCAAGAGCGGCAACTGCCCAGAGGACTGCAAGTGGTGCGCCCAGAGCGGACACTATGCGACCTCGGCCGAGAGATATAGCCTCGTCAGCCCCAGTGTCTGTGTGGCACAAGCTACCTACAACCACAAGCAAGGCATCGGACGCTTCTCCCTCGTGGCCAGTGGTCGCAGACAGACCGACAAGGAGATCGACATGATCTCGATTAGCTATCGAGCCATCAAAAAGGCCAACCCAACACTCAAGTGCTGCGCCTCACTTGGCTTGCTCTATGAGCATCAGCTCAAGAAACTCTTCGATAGTGGCGTGACGACCTACCACTGCAATATGGAGACTGCCCCGAGCTACTTCGCCGAGCTATGTACCACGCACAGCCAAAAAGACAAGGAGGAAACGCTCGCAGCAGCTAGGCGTGTCGGCATGCGCATCTGTAGTGGTGGCATCATCGGTATGGGCGAGAGTGCAGAGCAGCGTGTGGAGTTAGCCTTCTACCTCAAGAGCATTGATGCGATGAGTATCCCAGTCAATATCCTCCAGCCTATCACGGGGACCCCACTTGCCGAGGCTACCCCTCTGAGTGAGGAGGAGATCCTCACGGCCATTGCGATTTTCCGCCTTGTCAATCCTCGTGCTTTCCTCCGCTTCTCGGGCGGCCGTGCACAGCTTAGCCCCGAGATGCAGCGACGAGCCATCTATATTGGTATCAACTCTGCTATCACTGGCGATCTGCTGACCACAATCGGGCAGCAAGCCAAAGACGATATGGCGATGATCGAGGAGTGTGGGCTAGAGAATAGGACTGTAGACTGGGAGGTCAGCTACGACTACTAAAACCCTAGAGCTATGAATACAGAGAAGCTACTGGCCATAGACCGACGACATCTGTGGCATCCCTATACCTCCACAATCGATCCTCTACCCGTCTACCCCGTGGAGCGTGCCGATGGTGTACATATCACGCTCAAAGACGGACGCAGACTCATCGACGGCATGAGTAGCTGGTGGGCAGCTGTACACGGATACAATCACCCACGGCTCAACGAAGCTCTGCGCCAACAGAGCGAACGTATGAGCCATATTATGTTCGGTGGACTAACCCACGACTCAGCTGGAGAATTGGCAGACGAACTTCTCAAGATCTTGCCCAAGGGTCTAGACTGCATCTTCCTAGCAGACTCTGGCTCTGTAGCTGTAGAGGTGGCACTCAAGATGGCCATTCAGTACCAAGCTGCTAGAGGAGAGCGGCAGCGCTTTCGCTTTGCCACTCTAGCAGGAGGCTACCATGGCGACACTTGGCATGCAATGAGTGTCTGTGACCCCATAACGGGAATGCACAGCCTATTCTCGGGTTCTCTCCCTCGGCAGCACTTCTTGCCTAGACCTATCTCTAGGTTTGGTGAGGAGTGGCAGGAGAGCGATCTTGAGCCGTTGGAGCTGCTCATTGAGCAGTATGGAGCGGAGCTTGCCGCCCTAGTGCTAGAGCCTATTGTACAGGGGGCTGGGGGTATGTACTTCTACCACCCCGAGTACCTACGTAGGGCTCAAGCGCTGTGCCGGGAGGCTGGAGTACTGCTAATTTTTGATGAGATTGCCACAGGATTTGGGCGTACGGGCAGGCTATTTGCTGGGGAGTATGCTGGCGTCGTCCCAGATATCATGTGCATCGGCAAGGCACTCACTGGCGGATATATGACCCTCTCGGCGAGTATCACCACGAAGGCTATCGCAGATACCATTTGCTCGGGCGAGGCTCGCTGCTTTATGCATGGGCCAACCTTTATGGGCAATCCACTCGCCTGCGCCGTGGCCACCGAGAGTATCCGCTTGCTGATGGAGAGCCCTTGGCAGGAGCGGGTCGCTCAAATAGAGGAGCAGCTTAGGGCAGAGCTCGCACCAGCCCGAGCTCTGGCATCGGTTGCCGACGTTCGGGTACTGGGAGCTATCGGAGTGGTTGAGATGAAGGCGCCTGTCGATATGGCTTCGCTACAAGCTAAGTTGGTGGAGCAAGGTATCTGGGTACGCCCATTCGGGCGATTGGCCTATCTGATGCCTCCCTTCATCATCAAGCCCGACGAGCTTCGTCAGCTTACCTCGGGGCTCATCTCTGTACTGCAAACCCAATAGAGGCACGAACTAATACCGCAAGAGGCGGAAGGGGCTGTGGCAAAAAATTAAACTTTGTCCACAGCCCCTTTTGCCAGATCTGAAGACATACCTCCGTACACACTCTATTATTTGGAGTAGAAGTCTTTCTACTTTTCCGTTAAGATATGTAAAGAAACAACCCTCAAATTTGAAGAGGAGAGAGGTTGATTTAGGGGGAAAGACGAAGGGATTTCACAAAATTGAAGGGCTTATTTTGGAGTATTGGTGGGCTAATCGCTTGGGCTATGTCCTACAATCCGAGAGGATTGATGGGAAGAAAATCTAAAAACGACCACACGAGCGCACGAAACCTCAGCAGTTACAAACATATTCCGCTCTATATTAGCAAATTAAGAAAATCCGTTTTAGGAGGACATTTCTCCTTAGCCAACACTAGAGGTCCCAATGAGTCCAAACGCAACCTAGAGCCTTCTAGAGGGCAAATAAGGGCTTGACACTCTCCTTTTGGGTAGCCCCTCTATTTCCCCACCAACATTCTGAAAACTGATCTAGAATATAAATCTTGGTGAATGTAAGCCAAAACCTCAAAGAGCAGCAAACATCTTACATGAAGAACCAGCACAACGCATATTTTAGGAGCTTAATTGACCAATTATCTGCAAAAACTATTACCTTTGTGAGGAGAGGCTAAGCAGATTCAATTTGCAATAAAAAGCCGATGTAACCTATTTGAAACCATTCAATACTGAACGCCTATGAAGACGATGAAACTAGCTCTGGGTATAGCCCTCGCAAGCTGCTGCTTAGTCGCTTGCGACAGGGAGATGACATCTCCCCCACTCCCAGAGGACAATCGTAAGGCCTTTGAGCTACCAGAGTCTAAGCAAAACCCCAAGGGCAAGCAAACTGGGCCAGAGAAGCCCCTAACGGCAGATCTGATCGCCCTCAAGAACCTAGGGTTAAAACCTCTTGACATTGACTCTGCGGCTCTACCTCCACTGCCCACGCCTAAAGACCCTAGCAAAAATATCGGGCTAGACTCAATCTATACATACAAGAAGGGGCTCTGGAAGAAACACTTCGAGGAAACAGGAAAACCCTTAGTGACTGGTGAATACAGGATCATCAGTGAATACATTATTTGGGGTTATGGCAAGCCAGAGGGAATCCTACTAGGCTGGAGGACTCACATAGCAGACTGCAGAACAGATGGTGACCCTGAGTGGTGGAAGGATAAGCCAGCCATTCCTCTGACGCTATCCTATGGGGCAAGTCCTAGATTCTGCGATGAACACTCTCACTACAACGACAAAGTCGCTGCACATCGCTTCGACTCCCTAACAAGACTACATGGTGTAGTCAAGGGAAATGAAGCCTTTCACGACCACACCCCAATGCCCTACGACCTAAGACATATGCGCATTGCACATAACGGTGTAGATATCTCCCCTCTATTCAGCATTCGCTACGAAGATTACAAGGAGGTAATCCGCACGGGACAGTACAACAAATGGTACTCTCGTGATGTGCGTATCTCAGATGTTGGTATGGATGTGTTGGATTGGATCTTCAGCAGTGCCTTCGAAATCTATCCACTGACCCAAGACTACCCCAAGTTTACGGTCATCTTCATTCTCAAAGATGGCACAGTAATCAGCCGAGAGGTAGAGCATCGAGTATAGCTTAGCATCACAAACGATCTCGAGGGTGTATCACCGTGTACGAAGTGTTTACCATACAGCTTACACGGCGATACACCCTCGTTGGTATGTAGAGGCACGTGGAGATATGGCGATTGTTGTGTATCTTCGCTGTCAGTAATATGTAATTGGATTATTTCACAACCAAAATATAACGGCTTTTTATGTTTTCTGGAATCGTAGAAGAGTACGCCCAAGTAGTGGGACTAGAACGAGAGGGCGACAACCTACACATCACGATGACCTGCTCGTTTGTTGATGAGCTGAGTATTGACCAAAGTATCGCACACAACGGCGTGTGCCTAACTGTCGTACGCAAGACGGACAAGAGCTATACCGTCACTGCTATCAAAGAAACCCTAGAGCGTAGCAACCTAGGGCTGCTCAAAATCGGCGACCTAGTCAATCTTGAGCGCAGTATGACTCTTGGAGGTCGCCTAGATGGGCACATCGTACAGGGCCATGTGGACCAAACAGCCGTATGCCTAGAGGTACGTGAAGCTAATGGGAGCTGGTACTACAAGTTTGAGCACGAAACCTCTGCCGAGATGGCAGCCAAGGGATATGTGACTGTAGAGAAAGGCTCTGTGTGCGTCAATGGAGTTAGCCTAACGGTAGTGAATTCAACGCTCAATGGCTTTGAAGTTGCGATTATACCCTACACGCACGACCACACCAACTTCTGCCGCATTGAGGCTGGCACTGTGGTCAATCTAGAGTTCGACATCATCGGCAAGTATCTCTGCAAGATGCAGGCTTACCTAAAGTAAATCCTCCCTCAAAAGACTGGCTATGCTTCGACTCAAATCAATCCTCTTAGGGTGTGCTGTGCTCGCCAGTTCTCAGGAGATAACGCATGCCCAAGAGGAGGGCAAACGCATAGGTTACATCGAGGTACAGACTCAAGGGCGCAATAGCCCCAAGGGTCTAGCACCTCGATTTAGCTATATGCACAGCCAAGGAGAGGGGATACGTATAGACTTCGACCTACTCGGGTCGGAAGAGCCTATCCTAGCCTATCGCATCAGACACTGCAATGCAGACTGGAGCATCTCCTCTCTCAGCCCCATCGAATATCTAATTGGGTTCGACGGCAACGAGCTTCCGTACCCAACCTCAAGTCGATCCACTCTACAGCCATACGTACACTATAGCCTAGAGCTGCCCAATGAGCAAGTTCAATTCAAGCACTCGGGCAACTACATTGTGGAGATCTACGACAGCTCCGAACCCGACACTCCGGTCGCTACAATCCCTTTCGCCGTTACGGAGCAGCTTACCGAGGTCAAGGCAGAGCAGACCACACAGACGTGGGTCGATGCCCGTGCCAAACATCAGCAAGTCAATGTAGAGGTAAGTACCCGAGGGCTACAAATCAATCGGGCGGAAGAGGAGATCAAAATCGTCGTCCTACAAAATGGGCGATGGGACAACGCTCAGAAGCTCTCTGTACCCTCGTCACAAACCCTTGGCACTCTGCGCTACGACATGAATAGAGGAGCTCTCTTCGCCGCAGGCAATGAGTATCACAAGCTCGAGCATCTTACCGATCGAGGGGCTGGTATGGGCATTGATCGCATCTGGGTCGAAGATGGATTACATGCCCTAGGTCTATATCCGCAGCGCATGCGTGCAAGGGATTCATACCTCTACGAGGAGGATCGCAATGGGCGTAGCATCGTTCGATCCCTCCAGACAGACGTCCCCGAGGTCGAAGCCGACTATCATCTGGTGCACTTCTCCTATTACGCTCCGCCTCTAGCAAGCGGACGCATCGTACTAGAGGGACAGTGCTTCGCCCATCTGCCACTAGAGGAACGTACCCTGAGATACGAGGCCGCGAGTGGTAGCTACCATGCAGAGGTACTCCTCAAGATGGGCTATCAGGAGTATCAATACCTATACCTGCCAGAGGGTGCTCAAACCCTCTCCTCAACCGAAACCGAGGGGAACCACTACCAGACGAGCAATGACTACACCGTACTGGTCTACCTAAGAAGTCCTAGGGACAGAGCCGATAGGCTCATCGCTGTGGCCGAGCTGTAGAAGGTGAGCTGTACGAATTTGCAGACCCACCAACACGAGCCCTACTCCCCGTGTCCGGGACGCTATGAAAGAGAAGAAAGAGATAAGGGGAACTTATATCACAAAATTTTAATTTCGTGAAGATTGAGAGCCAAATTGCACTATCTTTGTTCTTTGTGCTAGAGAGTAACTCTCAACTCAGTTTTCATCGAACCCCAAGACAGTCTATGTAAGCGATTTGTGACACAATCACTACCCGTGAGGCAATGCCACGAATGGTTTGGGTAGAGCTAGTTGCGATGCAGATGCACTAGGATACGTCCTTTGTCATCATCGCACTAGATACGACACCCAAACAAAAATATCGACTGTAAAAAGAGATTTTATTATGAAATATGTGTACTTCATCGGTATAGGTGGTATTGGCATGAGTGCAATCGCTAGATATTTCCATAGCAAGGGCTATGGAGTAGCAGGCTACGACCTCACGCCTAGCCCGCTAACTCGCACCCTAGAGAGCGAGGGCATAGACATTCATTATAGTGATGACATTGACCTCATTCCCCTGCACTATAGAGCACTAGATACGCTCGTAGTCTACACTCCCGCCGTACCAGCGACGCATCAAGAGCTTTGCTACTACAGAGCTCAAGGCAATCGGGTACTCAAGCGCTCGGAGATCCTCGGCGAAATCACACGCCTAGAGCGTGGACTCTGTGTGGCTGGCACACACGGCAAGACGACGACCTCGAGCCTACTGGCTCATCTACTCTACAGCAGTAGTGTGGGTTGCAATGCCTTCCTTGGTGGTATCTCCAACAACTATAAGACCAATCTGCTCCTAAGCGAGCACAGTGATCTAGTCGTAGTAGAGGCGGACGAGTTTGACCGTTCGTTTCACCGCCTAAGTCCGTATATGGCGATCATTACCTCTGCCGACCCCGATCATCTCGACATCTATGGCACACCCGAGGCCTATCGTGAGAGCTTCGAGCACTTCACTTCGCTCATAGCCTCCGAGGGTTGCCTAGTCATGCGTCGAGGCATTCCGCTCACGCCTCGCCTGCAGGAGGGCGTTCGCCTCTATCAGTATGCGATGAATGAAGTCGCAGACTTCTATGCCTCCGAGATACGTGTGGAGCACGGACATCTATTCTTCCGCTGGCACTATCCCGAGATAGGCGGCACACCTGCTGGATCGCTGGTTGTCGAGCTTGGTGTTCCTCTATTGATCAACGTGGAGAATGCCGTGGCAGCAATGGCGGTAGCCTTACTCTCTGGTGCTACGCTCGAAGAACTAAGCCAAGGGATCAAGAGCTTCAGAGGCGTGCATCGACGCTTCGACCGAGTCGTCGATAGCGAGCAATATGTCTTGATCGACGACTATGCCCACCACCCCGCAGAGCTTGAGGCCTCTATCGCCTCCGTGCGAGGCTTGTACCCCGAGAGCAAAATCATGGGGATATTCCAACCACATCTCTACAGCCGCACACAAGATTTTCATCGTGAGTTCGCCGAGAGCCTAGATAAACTGGACGAAATTATTCTACTGGACATTTACCCCGCTCGTGAGCTCCCAATCCCGGGCGTAACCTCTAGCATGATTGCCGAGCTGATGCAAAACTCGCACGTAAGTGTTATGAGCAAAGCAGATCTGCTCCCACACCTAAGCAACCTCGAAGAGCTGCCCGATGTGATCCTGATGGTCGGTGCAGGCGACATCGACCGCCTTGTGCCAGATGTAGCCAACCTACTAAAGTCTAAGATATGAAGAAGATTGTCCTGAGCGTCCTTGCGCTCCTACTGCTTGGCTACATCATCGTGGCAAGTCTGGGCATCACGAGTGAGGAAAAATCTAAGGCACGTTGCCAGCACATCGACATTGAGATCGTGACGGAGCCGGGCAGACAGCTATTCATGGACGAGGGCGACATTCGTGGCGAACTGGCACAGATGAAGCTCAACCTCGAGGGCAGTCTTTTTGACTCGATCGACATCAACCAAGTGGAGATGAAGCTCAGAGAGAACCCTATGTTTCACAATGCAGAGGTGTACGCCTCTCGCAGTACAAGCAAGCTCAAGATACGACTAGAACAGAAGGAACCCCTCTTCCTCGTACAGAGTGCCGATAGTACCTACTATGTCGCACGCAACCGAGGTATTATCCCGATGAATCCACGCTACTCTGTCTACGTACCCGTCATCACAGGGCACATCTCCAAGTCCTACGCCACTAGAGAACTGTACGACCTGATGGAGCTCGTCGGCAAGGACGACTACTTCAGACATTACTTCGGACATACCTATGTAGACGAAAAGGACGGCATCGTGCTGACACCTCGTGTGGGTAGAGCGAGGATTATCCTCGGGAAAGGAACCAATTGGGAGAAGATGCTCAACAAACTCCGTGTCTTCGATAGAGAAGTAGTCCCACGCAAAGGCTGGAATACCTTTGAGTATCTCAAACTTGGCTTCGGTGATCAAGTCATCGCCAAGGAGTATGGAGCAACGATACCCACCAAAAAAACGGAGGAGATCTACGACTAATGGGGCAGCAATACGCAAATACAATAACTCATTAACAGAAAGTACAGATCTGACAATGAATACGAAGAAGAAAGAAAAGACATACGTTGCCATCAATCTCGGCAGCTCATATATCACTGGGATAGTGGCACATAAACTCTCAGGGGGCCGCATCTCCCCCATTGCTATCAGCCGTAAGCCCAGCAACAGAAGCATTCTGCACGGAGCAATCCACAACGTAGACGAGGCTGCTCGGATCATCGGACAGATCCTAGACGATCTAGGACAAAAGCTTCCCGAACGAGAAATCATCAAAAGCATCTATGTAGGACTTGAGTGCCGCTCAATGCAATCGAGAGTTTATCATACCTCACTCAGTCTAAGCGAGGAGGGAGAGATCATTACCCTCGATCACCTACAAACACTCGCAGACCAAGCCAGAGATGCACAATATCCCGGCATGGAAATCCTACGTATCTCGGACCCTCGCTACTATGTAGACGGCAAACAAGAGGGCAGTCCTCAAGGAGTACGTTGCAGCCGCTTGGAGGCTAACTTCCAGATTATCATCGCTCGAAGAAGTATCGTAGCCAATATCCACGAAACCTTGGAGAATAAGCTCGGACTCAAAATCCACGAAATCCTAATCGCCCCACAAGCCGAGGCCGTAATCACCCTAAGGCCAGAGGAAACAATGCTCGGGTGTGCCTACATCAACATCGGAGGTGGCTGTACGAGTATTTCGATCTATGAGAATCGTCTACTCTCTGCCCTACACATTCTCCCCCTAGGAGGCATCAACGTGACCAAAGACCTCACGCACCTACACCTAATAGAGGCAGATGCCGAGCGGCTAAAGGTGGAATACGGCTCTATGAATCTATCAATCGCCAAGGACGAGGTCATCAAGGCAATCAGTACAAGTGGCTCGCCCGACAAACATCTCAATAGATACGAGCTTAATCGCTATATCTCCGCTCGCATGACAGAGATCATGAGCAACGTGATGCATATCATTCAGCTCTCTGGTTACGAAGAACAAATCAAGTCTGGGCTAGTCATCAGTGGTGGAGCGACGAATATCGACCACTTCTTCGATATCGACGATAAGCTCCCCATACGTCAAGGCAGGGCACGCCGTGAACTCATCAGCGAGGCGGTAGCAGAAGCCGACCTCAAACTCTACCAGACCGAGTTGGGATTGATCTACCAAGCCAAGGAGGATTGCGTCGATCAGGAATACAATAGCCTTGAGAATCTCTTTGATGAGAGTGAAGACAAACCCACCCAGCCGATAGCATCAGTGCAAGAGAAAGACGAGGGCACCAACTCTGTAGAGAGCACCTATACCTTCGCAGCAACAGACGAAGGTGTACAGGACGATGACTTTGAGCCAGCTGTCACACAAGAGCGAGCGAGTGTCAAGGGTTTTTTCAGTCGTTGGGGCGATAAACTCCGCAGTACGCTCAATCAGCTCAACGGAACAGACGAAGACGAATAAATCTACGAACCTACATAAACTGACTTAGAGAATATGATGGAAGAAGTAAGAGGCGGTACGCAGTTCAACTACAGTACCAGTAGCGTACGCAAACTCATCAAAGTAGTAGGCGTAGGTGGTGGCGGTGGCAATGCCGTAACTAAGATGTTTGTTTCAGGTTCGGTCCCCGGAGTATCCTTCATGCTCTGCAACACCGATAGCCAAGCACTGGAGGATAGCGCCGTAGTAGAGAAAATCACGATTGGTCCAAACATCACCAAAGGACTGGGCGCGGGCAACAAGCCCGAGCGTGCGGCCGAAGCAGCTCACGACAGTGAGGCTGAAATCCGCCGAGCACTCACCAGCGACGATACACAAATGGTCTTCATTACCGCTGGTATGGGCGGAGGCACTGGTACGGGAGCCGCTCCAGTAATCGGGCGAATAGCGATGGAAGCTGGGCTCCTGACTATCGGCATCGTGACAATCCCCTTCGTTTTTGAGGGGCGACGCAAGATTTTGCAAGCTCTAAGAGGGGTGCGTGAGATGCAAAAGAGTGTCGATGCACTGATTGTAGTGAACAACGAACGTCTGATTGACGTCTTCGGTGACCTCTCAATCGACGATGCTTTCGACAAAGCAGACGAAACGCTAAGTAATGCAGCACGAGGTATCTCGGATATGATCAACCAAAGCGGTAAGATCAACCTTGACTTCGCAGACGTGCAGACGACACTCAAGGCAGGGGGTGTAGCCATCATCAACACGGGCTATGGTAAGGGAGAGAATAGGCTATCGCAAGCGATCCAAGACGCACTCTACTCACCGCTACTAAACAACAACAATGTACTCAACGCCAAGCGAATCCTTATCAACGTTTACTCGCCCAAAGGCAATCCGCTTACCGCAGGCGAGATGAGTGCTATGGGAGAGTTTACGAGTACTCTGGCGAGCGACTTCGAGAATATATGGGGGTACGTCAAAGACGCCGATCTGCCACAAGACGAAATAGCGGTGACAATCCTTGCCTCGGGATTCAACTACGAAACCACAGCACGCAGCCTAGGAGGGTTGGATATGGTAGACCCAATCGCCACACGAGATATCATCGCCCAAGAAGAAGAGGAGGGTAAGCTGATTACCGAATACTACGGCGACAAAGACCCAATAGGCCAGAAGCGCTACCACGTGAAGCCATTCCTACTCGATCCAGATGAGCTAGACGACGACGATATGCTTACGATCCTTGAAGAAACACCCTCGCTCAAGCGTGACGCACGTCCTCTAGAGAGCCAACGCACGAGCAAGGGCAAGAAGCGTGGCGCAACCAACGCTCCACCACGACTCGACTCACACATCTCCTCGAGCCAACCCCAAGAAGAGCCTGAGAAGCCGATAGCCAGAGACTCCGACGTGATTCGAGGATTCAACTAGCCAAAGCTGTAGCCACAGATTAGGAGCATACACCCTAGATCTGTGGCTATTTCATTATACGTATGATCATAAACTTAAGCCGATGAAATTAAAAACTCTCTACAAAATGGCTCCCCTAGCTCTGGGGCTCGTCCTCTCCGCCTGCTCGTCCTCGAGTATTGTGCGCAGCGATGAGCCTGCTCCAGTCGAGCTAGTGAACCCCTACATGGGCAATATCAGTCATCTGCTCGTACCAACCTACCCAACTGTACATCTACCCAACTCGATGCTACGGGTCTACCCAGAGCGAGCGGACTACACAGGTGAGGTCATCAAAGGGCTACCGATTGTCGTTACTAACCACCGAGAGCAAAGTGCTTTCAACCTCAGCCCGCTCTCCTCTCTCTCGGACTCTCTCCCAAGAGTTGCTACATATATGTACGACTCCGAGCGCATCAAGCCTTATAGCTATAGTGTCTATCTACTAGAGCCCAAGGTACAAGTCGAGTTCGCTCCCTCGCACCAAAGTGCGCTCTATCAACTGACCTACGATGCCCCCGAACAGGGCCAGTGGGTGATGATGAGCAGTCGCTCGGGTGAGCTGACAGCGGAGGATAATTCGATCTCGGGCTACCAGATAATCGGCGACTCAACTCGTGTCTATGTCTATATGGAGTTCGACTGTAAGCCCAAGAGCACGGGTGTGCGTGATGCTCAGAGCGGGCGATTCGTCCTCGCCGATAGCACAGCCCGAGGCGAAAGCGTTGTAGTGGAGTTCGACGGTAAGCAACAGTCCCTCTACATGCGCTATGGCATTTCATTCATTAGCGTCGAGCAAGCCAAGCGCAACGTCTTGAGAGAGATCCAGAGTTTCGAGATAGATATGGTCACTAAGGCCGCTCGGCACGAATGGAGTAAGGCTCTAGGTAAGATAGAAGTCGAGGGAGGGACCGAGAGTGAACGCTCGGTTTTCTACACCTCTCTCTACCGCACCTACGAGCGCATGATCAATATCTCGGAAGATGGCCACTACTACAGCGCAACCGACGGACAGATCCACGAAGATGAAGGGACGCCATTCTACACCGATGACTGGATTTGGGATACTTACCTAGCGGTGCACCCATTGCGTATCCTAATAGATCCCATACGCCAACAGCATATGCTCACCTCCTACCTGCGTGTAGCAGACCAAACTAAGGAGGGTTGGCTCCCCACTTTCCCAGAAGTAACGGGTGATACGCATCGTATGAATGGTAACCATGGGATTGCTTCGTTTGCCGATGCACACGCCAAGGGAATGACGGGCTTCGATCTGGGCAAGGCCTACGAAGCCGCCAAGCGGACCATGGCAGAGAAGAGCTTCCTACCATGGACTCGTATCCCCAAGGGACCACTCTCCAAGTATATGGACGAGCATGGCTACTTCCCCGGTCTACGCATCGGAGAGAAGGAAAGTGACCCACGTGTGACCAACTGGGAGAAGAGGCAGAGTGTGGCCGTTTCACTTGCTGCCCACTACGACTACTGGGCTCTCGGCGAGATCGCCAAGCAACTCGGACACGACGAGGAGGCCAAGGAGTATCTACGCAAGTCATACGACTACCGCAAGCTATTCAACTTCAAGACAAGTTTCTTCCACCCCAAGGACGACAAGGGCAAGTTCATCATGCCGTTCGACTACGAGCTATCTGGTGGCTTAGGCGTTAGGGACTACTACGATGAGAACAATGCCTACACCTATCGTTGGGATCTGAAGCATAACCCAGCCGATCTGATCCACCTAATGGGTGGTAATACCAACTTCATCAACAATCTTGATGAAACATTCCGCACACCTCTGAGTATGAGCAAATGGCAATTCTACAGCCAGATCCCCGACCAAACGGGCAACGTGGGACAGTTCTCTATGGGCAATGAACCAAGTATGCATATCCCCTATCTCTACAACTACGCAGGTGCACCATGGCGCACCCAGCGTGCCGTACGCAAACTCATCGGCTCTTGGTTCCGCAACGATCTGATGGGAGTGCCCGGAGATGAAGACGGAGGAGGCCTAAGTGCTTTCGTTGTCTTCTCTATGATGGGCTTCTATCCAGTTACTCCCGGTATGCCAGTCTACAACATTGGGGCACCCTTCTTCTCCAAAGTAACTATTCACCTCTCTGGCGACCGCCGCTTCGTCATCACAGCCCAAGATGTTTCTGCCGAGAACAAGTATATTCAGAGTGCTAGGCTCAACGGCAAGCCTCTAAACAAGGCTTGGTTCAAACACAGCGACATTGCCGATGGCGGGACACTCGAGTTCGTCATGGGCAATAGGCCCAACCCTGAGTGGGGTAGTAAGACGCCTCCACCCTCTGCCGACAAGATAGACCTCAAGTAATGCAAAACTTACTCTAGGCACACAACGTAAGCTCCTGCACTCATAGGCAGACGAACCTAAAAGGGGCTGTGGCAAAAATAAATTTTGCCACAGCCCCTTTTAGGTTCGTCACGAGCAAATGTCACAAACCACCTGAGCCGTTTGCCTCTTATATGACACACCATTCACTCCGTATGATGAAGGAAACACCTCTCGTCTACTACATCATACCAATAAAAAAAGCAGTGCCAGAACTTACATCTCGACACTGCTCTAGTGATTGGGCTGGGATTCGAACCCAGGACCGATAGCTTAGAAGGCTATTGCTCTATCCAGCTGAGCTACCCAACCAGCTCTTCATTTACGAAAGCGCTGCAAAGATAATCAATAATCTCAGTATTGCCAAGGTTACTTCTGGACTTTGCACGAAAAAATCCCGCTCAATAGGTCGAATACTCGACCTATTGAGCGGGATAAGAGCCACGAGGGCTGCTGGGATTACTTGTTGCGCTCGATTAGAGTTTCTACAGTTTCAATCTCCAAGCAGTGAGCCGCACCAGTGACACCGATCGTACCGCTCATGTAAGCTGCCTGATAGTCCTTGGTGATCACGCCCGTATTAATGAAGTGCCTGATACCTGCCACAAGGCGAGCCTTGTCGCTAGCGTTCTCTCCTTCGTAGTGAGCATTAACACCATAGCTTAGAGCCAACTGGCGAGACAGAGTTTCGTTGTAGCAAATAGCACACACAGGCACAGTAGCACGGAACGAAGACAGATAGCGAGCCGTGCGGCCAGTATAGCTGTCTGTGATGATCGTCTGTGTCTCGATCTTCTCTACGCTCTTGACCGCCTGCTTGGCTAGATAAGCCGTAGTCGTGCTCACCTCCTTGGAGTGAGGCACTTCATCGTCGTAGGTAGAGTGCAGAGTGGCCTCGGCCTCCTCAATGATACGAGCCATTGTCTGTACAGCCTCTAGTGGATACTTACCATTGGCAGTTTCGCCAGAGAGCATCACAGCATCTGTGCGGTAGTAAACAGCGTTGGCGATGTCGCTCACCTCGGCACGGGTAGGCAGAGGGTTCTCCATCATCGTGTGGAGCATCTGCGTAGCCACGATCACAGGCTTCTTGGCAGCGATACACTTCTTGATGATCATGCGCTGGATACTAGGCACCTTCTCGGCTGGCACCTCGATAGCGAGGTCACCACGAGCAATCATGATACCGCCAGCTACTTCGATGATCTCGTCGATGTTGTCTACCCCTTCTTGGTTCTCAATCTTAGCGATGATCTTGATGTCGCTGTTGTGTGCATCAAGGATCTCCTGAATATCGAGGATATCCTGCTTGTTGCGTACGAATGAGTGAGCAATGAACTCGATGTTCTGTGGGATAGAGTGCAGGATATTGCCACGGTCCTTCTCTGTGAGCGAAGGTAGATCAATACGTACTCCGGGTACATTGACGCTCTTGCGACTACCGAGCTTACCAGTATTCTGGCAAGTCGTGAATAGCTTATCATCTTCCTTGGCCTCTACGAGGAATACGAGTGTACCATCATCGAGGAGGATGCGAGCACCTACGGGTACGTCGCGCACAAAGTTTACGTAGTTTACGTTGATGATTTCGTTGTTAGTCTTAACCTCTGGGTTAGCCATGAATACGACCTTGTCACCTGCAGAGAATAGGCGCTTCTCTTCTGGATCTCCTTCTAGAGTGGTCGTACGTACCTCTGGCCCCTTAGTGTCGAGTAGTACAGCTACATCCTTGCTTACGGCACGTGTATTGTTGATCACCTCTGTGATACCTTCCTTGGTCATGTGAGCCGTATTCATACGAACCACATTCACACCAGCCTCGACAAGGGGGCGAAGGAACTCCACGCTGCAACGCAAGTCGGAGATGGTAGCGACAATTTTAGTCTTCTTCATCTTTTCTTGAGTAATTAATTGGATTATTCTTTAGAATTTACACATTGCAATTTTGCTAGCAAAGCCTCCAGAGCCAATCTATAGCTATCCAAACCAAAACCAGTGATCACACCGAGGCACCCAGAGGCAATACGTGATTCGTGTCTATAACTCTCACGAGCATGGATATTGCTCAGATGAACCTCCACCACGGGGATCTGTATCGCTCTGATGGCATCGAGCAGGGCAATAGATGTATGCGTATAGGCACCTGCATTGAGTATGATACCCACACAGCCCTCGTCTTGCGCTTGGTAGAGATAGTCTATGAGAGCCCCCTCATGGTTGCTTTGTAGATAGATTAGCTCCACATCTGAGTAACCTTGTCTGAGGTCATCAAGGAAACGATCGAAAGAGGCACACCCATAGATCTCTGGCTCCCGAGAACCGATACGAGCCAGATTGGGGCCATTCACAACGACGATACGCATCCTCCTCATTGATTGGTTATTCGCTAGTTTCATTAACTTTGCAAAGGTAACTAATTATTTTTAATTTATCTCATTGATTCCTGAGAATATTACGGAGAAATATCTCTACTACTTGAGGCTAGAGCAGGGGCTAACGCCCAACAGCTGCTCGGCTTACCTAGAAGATGTAGGCAAACTAATCTCTTGGAGCGAAGCGCAAGGCTTGGATCTGACCAAAGTATCGTACCAAGACCTGCAGCACTTCGTCGCCAGTCTGTACGACCTAGGCATACAAACTAGATCTATTGCTCGGATCATCGCTGGGGTAAGGAGTTTTTTTCGCTTCCTAGTCCTTGAGGACTATATCTCGGCAGACCCAAGTGAGCTACTCGAGAGCCCTAAACTCGGGCAATACTTACCCTGTGTCCTATCCACCGACGAGGTAGATAGTATCATAGAGGCAGCAGCAAGTAAGGGCGGCATAGAGGGACTAAGAAACAGAGCCATCTTGGAGATCCTTTTTAGCTGCGGGCTACGGGTCAGTGAGTTGTGCCATCTCAAGTACAGCGATTTGTTTTTGGAGGAAGCCTACCTAAGGGTATATGGCAAAGGGCGGAAACATCGTCTAGTACCAATGAGCCCCTCGGCGATAGAGGTGCTTAAAGATTACCTCTCCGCCAACCGCCCTACCCCCAAACGAGGACACGAGGACTATGTCTTCTTGAGCAAGCGTGGTCAAGCTATTTCTCGCAATATGGTCTTCGTCTTCATCAAGGAGGCTGCAGGAATTGCTGGGATTACCAAAAACATTAGCCCACACACCTTTCGCCACAGTTTCGCCACAGCTCTACTTGAGGGTGGAGCCAACCTACAAGCTATCCAGCTCATGCTAGGGCACGAAGACATCGGTACAACCGAGATCTACACCCATATAGATAGAACCAAGCTACGCCAGCAAATAGAGAGCTTCCACCCTAGGAATAGAAAGCGCAGTAGTACCTCCAATACCTCGGAGTCGCCCCAAAAGTAGGCTCTAGCCTCTATATATCCGCTCTTGACTGACCTAGCTAGATACACACTCCGATAGGGATAAGCTGAAAACACATATAGAGCCTTATGAGCTCTCTGGCCTCGGGCAACCAATAGATTTACTGCTCTTTGAGCTACCGCTCCGATTAGCTTGGGCATAATATGGGACATCACTATACCCCACCCACTCTACTTAAGACCTTCGTTTGTCTATCCATGTGTTAAGAAGCATTAATACATTGGTGAAAAAATCAGACTAATACAACCTCAATTATTAAAGAATAACGAGTCTTCTCAAAATAATTAATGGGAAGGAGCACCTAAACCGATGGACTTACTCGCTAGGATATGTCCATCAACTCTACAAGATTGATGGGAAGAAACACCAGAAACAGTGGGGACAGAGCCTAAAATCGCCTCCAAAAACAAAGACAAAAGACTCGTTATAAATCAATTGAGACCGTTGCACGGCATTTTGCCTCTTTTCGGTTAGAAACGTTGTATATATCTCTGATTATTACTATCTTTAATATGTAATTAACTGTATCGACATG